>NZ_BAAAQT010000005.1:429418-740836 GCF_039531815.1 Agrococcus versicolor
GTCGCCACGACCGCGGCCGTCGGCGCCGAGCGCGGCGGCGAGCGCGAGCTCGCGCTTGGCGAGACGGTCGGGCGGCGTCGCCCGCAGGCGACCCTTCGACCCGACGGGGATCGCGAGCTCCTCGAAGAGGTGCGGCGACGAGGAGTACGTCTCGGCGGGCTCGGGGATGCCGAGCTCGAGCGCGCGGTCGATGAAGGTCCACTTGTGCAGATCCTCCCAGTCGACGAACGTCACGGCGATGCCGGTGCGACCCGCGCGGCCCGTGCGGCCGACGCGGTGGAGGTACGTCTTCTCGTCCTCGGGGATCGTGTGGTTGATCACGTGCGTCACGTCGTCGACGTCGATGCCGCGGGCGGCGACGTCGGTCGCGATGAGCACGTCCTTCTTGCCGGCCTTGAACGAGGCCATGGCGCGCTCGCGCGCCTCCTGGCTCATGTCGCCGTGCACGGCCGCCGCCTCGTAGCCGCGGTCGATGAGCTCCTCGCAGAGCCTCGACGCCGCACGCTTCGTGCGCGTGAAGACCACGGTCTTGCCGCGCCCCTCCGCCTGCAGGATGCGGCCGATGACCTCGTCCTTGTCGAGCGAGTGCGCGCGGTACGCGAGGTGGCGGATGTTCGCCTGCGCGATCGTGTCGTCGGGATCCGTCGCACGGATGTGGATGGGCCGCGACATGAAGCGGCGCGCGAGCGCCACGATCGGTCCGGGCATCGTCGCCGAGAAGAGCATGGTGTGGCGCACGGGCGGCGTGAGCGAGAAGATGCGCTCGATGTCGGGCAGGAACCCGAGGTCGAGCATCTTGTCGGCCTCGTCGAGCACCATCTCGGTGACCTTCGACAGGTCGAGGATGCGCTGGTTCGCGAGGTCGAGGAGGCGGCCGGGCGTGCCGACCACGATCTGCGCGCCGGCCTTCAGCTGCTCGATCTGGCCCTCGTACGCCTTGCCGCCGTAGATCGAGGCGATCTGGGTGGGCCGGTTGCCGGTGATGAGCACCATGTCCTCGGTCACCTGCACCGCGAGCTCGCGGGTCGGCACGACGATGAGCGCCTTCACCCCGGGCTCGGGGTCGGCGCCGAGCCGCTGCGCGATCGGCAGGCCGAACGCGAACGTCTTGCCGGTGCCGGTCTTCGCCTGGCCGATGATGTCCTGACCGCTCAGACCGAGGGGGATGGTCTGCTGCTGGATCGGGAAGGGGTCGTGGATGCCGTGGGAGGCGAGGGCCTCGACCATGTCGGCATCGATGTTCAGTGCTGCGAACGTCAAGTGTGGTCCGTCTCTGGGATGCGTCGTCTTCGCGGCCAGCCTAGCGGTGGCAGCCCTGGATGCCCGTCGGGCTCGCCCCGGGTGGCTAGGCTCGACGCCGTGGTCCGATGGTTCGATCGCACGCCGCGCGAGGTGACGAGGTCGCTGCTGCGCGCCCGCACGGTCGTGGCCGAGGGCGATCGCGTCCTCCTGCAGGACCTCGAGCCGCGCCTCGACCAGTACCTCGGGCAGCTGCTCGCGCTGCAGCTCGTCGTGCTGCAGCAGGCGGGCCAGGCCGTCAAGGACGCCCCGACCCTCGCTGCGAAGGCCAACCTCGTCGAGGCGCTGCGCATCGTGTCGACGCGCTACCGCGACCTCGTGCGGCTGCTGCCGCGCGACACGGATCCGCTGCGCGCCATGGAGCCGTTCTACGCGTCGAGCGAGCGCTTCGCCAAGGAGGTCGCGGGCGTCGACTGGTACGAGCAGGTGCTGTCGCTCCACGTCACGACCGGCCTGCTCACCGACTTCTTCGTCGCCTACGGCGGCGGGCTGCCGGACGACGATCGCGACGCCGTCGTGCGCGTGCTCACGCGCGAGACGGGCCAGCCGCTCCTCGTCGAGGAGCTGCAGCGCGCCATCGTCGCGAACCCGCGCCTCGCGGCGCGCATGGCGCTGTGGGGCAGGCGCCTCGTGGGCGACACGCTGCTGCAGATGTACCTCGCGGTGCACGGGCCGGCGGACGCCGCCCCCGGGGCGACGCGCAGGCTCGAGCCGGCGTTCAACGACATCGTCGCCGCGCACACGCGCCGCATGGACGCGCTCGGCCTCACGGCCTAGGCCGGACGGCGCGCCGAGGCGCGCGTCCGATCGTCAGCGCGTCAGCGCGTCGCGAGGAGGCGCTGCAGCCGCTGCGCGTCGCGCTCGGGGCGCACGCGGGCGAGGGCCACGGCGGCGATCGTGCACGTCACGGCCGGGGCGACGAGCGCGATGAGCCAGATCCACGGCTCGCCGAGGCTGAGGCCGCCGACGACCATGAGCACCCAGGCGATCGCCGTGGTGCACGCGCCGATCGCGGGCAGCAGGAGCAGCCCGTGGGTGCCGCGCCCGGGCACGACGTAGCGCAGGATCGCGCCGATCGCCGCGCCGAGCACCGGCATCCAGATGAGCTCCATCAGGCCACGAACCCGATGCGCCTGGTCGACTCCGACCCGATCTCGACGTAGGCGATCTGCGTGCTTGGCACGAGGTAGCGACGGCCCTTGGAGTCGTCGAGGGCGAGGTGGCCGCCGTCGAACGCGGCCGTGACGGCCTGCTCGACCTCGGCGACCGTCTGCGCGGAGTCGAACGCGATCTCGCGCGCGGTGTCCTTGATGCCGATGCGGATGTCCATGGTCCACAGGATACGTGCTCGTCGAGCGCGGATCGTGCGCGTTCGCTGACGGCGGCGGGGTGCGCCTCGGTGTCGGCGGCGACCCGTACCGTCGGGGGATGCCCACGACCCTCGACGCCTCCCAGCGCGCCGTCCTCGACCTGCCGGAGGAGGCGAGCGCCACCGTGCTGGGCGTCGCCGGGTCGGGCAAGACCACGACGGTCGTCGAGCTCGTCGCCGAGCGCCTCGCGCGACCGGGCTGGTCGGGCGGCGACGTCCTCGTGCTCGCGGGATCCCGTGCCGCGGCGACGCGGCTGCGCGACCGCCTCGCGGCCCGCGTCGACGTCGTGACGCCCGGGCCGCTCGCGCGCACGGCCGCGTCCTTCGCGTACGCGCTGCTCGGCGAGGAGGCGCTCGCCGCCGGGCACGAGCGCCCGCAGCTGCTCTCGGGCGCCGAGCAGGACGCGATGCTCGCCGACCTCCTGACCGGCCACGTCGAGCTCGGCGGCGGCCCCGCGTGGCCGGAGCACCTCGGGCCGACGGTGCGCGAGCAGCAGGGCTTCCGCACCGAGCTGCGCGACGTCCTCGCGAGGGCGCGCGAGCAGGACCTCGACCGCGTCGCCCTCGAGGGGCTCGCGCGCACGCACGACCGACCGGAGTGGGCGGCGGCCGCCGCCGTGCAGCACGAGCTCGACCAGGTGCTCGCGCTCGCGCATCGCGACGGCGTCGGCGCGGTCGACGCCGCGACGCTGCTCTCGAGCGCCGCCGCGACGGTCGCGGCGGGCGAGCGGCGGCTGCGCCTCCTCGTCGTCGACGACGCGCAGGAGCTCACGGAGGGCGCCGCCCGGCTCGTGGCGGCGCTGCGCGCGACGGGCACGACGGTCGTGGCGTTCGGCGACCCCGACACCGCGACCGACATGTTCCGCGGTGCCGATCCGTCGATCGTCGGCGCCCTCGGCGCACGGCTCGGCTTCTCGCGCCGCATCGAGCTCGCCCACGACCACCGCCACGGCTCGGCGCTGCGCGAGGCCATCGGGTCGCTGTCGGCGCGCATCGGCACGGCGCTCGGCGGCACGCATCGCGTCGCCGACGCCGTCGGGCCCGAGGGGTCGGTCGCCGTGCACCTCGTCGACGGCGCGGTCGAGCAGTCGCGGCGCATCGCGCGCCTCCTGCGGCGACGGCACCTCGTCGACGGCGTGCCGTGGGGCACGATGGCCGTCGTCACCCGATCGGGCAGGCTCGCCGCAGAGCTCGAGCGCTCGCTCGCCGACCTCGAGGTGCCGACGCTGCGCGAGGGCGGCGGATCCGCGGTGCGCGGCTCGAGCGTCGCCGACGACCTCGTGGCGATGCTCGCCGTCGTCACCGGCGTCGAGCCCATCGGCCCGGAGGGCGCCCGGCGCATCCTGTCGTCGCCGCTCGTCGGCCTCGACGCCGTCGGCCTGCGACGCCTGCGTCGCGCGGTGCGGCATCGGGCGATCGCCGAGGGCCGCGCGCCGGCCTCGGGCGACGCGCTGCTCGCGGAGGCCCTCGCCGACGACGCTGCGCTCGACGGGGTCGGCGGCCCCGAGGCGCGCATCGCCCGCGCGCTCGGATCCCGCCTCCGGCATGCCGCCGGGCTCGCGACCGGAGACGACCCCGACACGGCCGTCGAGCTGCTCTGGCGCCTGTGGGACGGCGCCGGCGTGGCCGAAGCATGGCGCGACGCCGCGCTCGCGGGCGGCGGCGACGCCGCGTGGGCGCACCGGCGGCTCGACGCCGTCGTCGCGCTGCTCGACCACGCCGCGCGCCACGCCGAGCGGCATCCCGACGTCCGGGCGGAGGAGTTCGTGCGCACGTGGCGGTCGGCGGCGCTCGAGCTCGACTCGCTCGCGGGTCGACAGGTCGCCGAGTCGGTGCGCATCGGCACGCCGGCGCAGCTCGTGTCCGTCGAGCTCGACACCGTCGTGGTCGCGGGCGTGCAGGAGGGCATGTGGCCGAACCTGCGGCCGCGCGGCTCGCTGCTGGGCGCGCAGCTGCTCGGCGCCCATGCCATCGGCGGCGCGACGACCGTGACCGACGTCGCGGACGACGAGCTGCGGATGCTCGTCCACGCCATCTCGCGCGCGAGCTCGCGCGTCCACGTCGTCGCGATCGACACGGAGGAGGAGCGGCCGGCGCGCTGGCTCGCCGGGCTGCCCCAGGCGCCGCCCGAGGTCGACGCGCGCGGTCGCACGCTGCGCGAGCTCGTCGGCACCCTCCGCAGGCTGCTCGTCGACGACCGCGCGTCCGAGGCGGCCAGGCGCGACGCTGCGGCTGCGCTCGCGCGGCTCGCGGGCGAGGGCGTGCCGGGCGCCGATCCCTCGCAGTGGGCCGGCCTCGCGCCCGTCACGACCGACGCGCCGCTCGTCGACGATGACGACGCGATGCGCGTCTCCCCGTCGGCGCTCGAGGGCTTCGAGGCGTGCCCGGTCGACTGGGCCGTCGGCAGGCTCGCGCCCACGCCGTCGGCGACGCCGCAGGCGATCGGCACGATCGTGCACGCGGCGGTCGAGCACGCCGACGCCGCCGACCCCGTGGCGCTGCTCGCGGCCGTCGAGGCGCGCTGGTCCGAGCTCGCCTTCCGCTCGCCGTGGGAGTCGGCGCGCGAGCGGGCGATCGTCGAGCAGGTCGTCGAGGCGATCGCCGCCTACGTGCGGCAGGAGCGCGCCGCGGGCTGGCGCATCGACGTCGGCGACCACGAGCGCGCCTTCGAGCTCGCGATCGGCGACGTCGTGCTGCGCGGCTCGATCGACTGGATCGAGCGCCGCGGGCCCGAGGTGCGCATCGTCGACCTCAAGACCGGCAAGGACAAGCCGAGCGGGCCGGCGATCGCCGCGCACGCGCAGCTGCGCGCCTACCAGCTCGCCGCCGCGCGCGGCGCGATCGCGACGGTGCCGCCCGAGACGACGTCGGCCGGCGCGAGGCTGCTCTACCCGCGCGACGCGAGGCCGATCGGCGATCAGGCCCCGCTCGACGCCGACGAGCTCGCCGAGTTCGAGGCGCGCGTCGTCGAGGTCGCCGCGAGCATGGCGGCGGCGACGTTCACGGCCGTGCCCCTCGAGCACTGCCTCAACGAGTTCGCGCACGGCCAGTGCGAGATCCACGTCCGACGACAGGTGACCGAATGATCAGCCCCGCCGAGATCGCCGAGCGCCTGCACGAGGCCTCCGGCGACGACGGCCCCGTGCGCACGCCGACGAGCGAGCAGGCCGCCGTCATCACGGCACCGCTCGAGCCTGCGCTCGTCGTCGCCGGCGCGGGCTCCGGCAAGACCGAGACGATGTCGATGCGGGTGCTGTGGCTGCTCGCGAACGGGCTCGTCGAGCCCGAGCGCGTCCTCGGCCTGACCTTCACGCGCAAGGCGGCGAGCGAGCTGCGCATCCGGCTCGTCGAGCGCATCGGGCAGCTCGTGCAGGCCGGCCTGCTCGATCCCGCCGTCGCCACGATCGAGCCGACGGTCTCGACCTACAACGCGTTCGCGAGCCAGCTCTACCGCGAGCACGCGCTCGTGCTCGGGCGCGATCCCGACGCCGACCTCCTCGGCGACACCGCCGCGTGGCTCCTCGCACGCGACGTCGCCCTCGCGAGCGACGACCTGCGGCTCGCGGCGCTGCGGTCGAACGACGTCGTCGTCGACGGCCTGCGCAGGCTCGCGTCCGAGCTCGGCGACAACGCGCTCGAGCCGGGCGTGCTCGACGGCTTCGCCCGGCCGTTCGAGCGGATCGCGGGCCTCGACGTCGGCACGGGGCAGGTGACGATCGGCCGCGACCGCGACAAGGACGTCCTCGCCATGCGCGCGCTCGAGCCGCTCGCCGCCCTCGCGGCGACCTACGACCGGCGCAAGCGCGAGCTCGGCGTCATCGAGTTCAGCGACCAGGTGCGGTTCGCGCTCCAGGCGCTGCAGGCCGCGCCCAGGCTCGTCGACGAGGTGCGGGCCAGGCACGGCGTCGTGCTGCTCGACGAGTACCAGGACACCTCGGTGTCGCAGGTGCGGCTGCTCACGACCCTCTTCCGCGGCGATCCCGTCATGGCGGTGGGCGACCCGAACCAGTCGATCTACGGGTGGCGCGGCGCGAGCGCGGGCACGCTCGCGCGGTTCCACGCGGACTTCGGTGGCACGGCGCGCTTCGCGCTCTCGACGAGCTGGCGCAACGCCGCCGGCGTGCTCGACGTCGCGAACCGCATCGCGTCGACGCTGCCTGCGCACGGCGTCGAGCGGCTCGAGCCGCGCCCCGGCGCCGCGCGCGGCGAGGTCGCGCTCGAGCTCTTCGAGACCCAGCACGACGAGGCCGAGGCCCTCGCCGCCTGGCTCGCCGAGCGCGGCGCCGGCAGCCCGCCCACGACGGCCGCGGTGCTGCTGCGCGTGCGCGGCCGCATGTGGACGTTCGCCGACGCCCTCGCGCGGCGCGGCATCGCGTGCCACGTCGTCGGCACGGGCGGCCTCCTCGCCGAGCCCGAGATCGTCGACATGCGCTCGGCGCTCGCGGTGCTCGCGGATCCCCGGGCGGGCGGCGCGCTGCTGCGACTCCTCGCGGGCGCGCACTGGCGCGTCGGCCCGCGCGACCTCGCCGTGCTGCGCGACCACGCGCGCGCGATCGCGACCCGCTACGTCTCCGAGCGCGCACGCGCCGCCGATCGCGAGTCGACCGACGACGACGCGGCGGCGTCGCTCGTCGACGCGCTCGACGACGTCCTCGACGCCGACCCGGGTGCCGCGGTGTGGGAGGGGCTCTCCCCGGCGGGCCGCGACCGCCTCCGCGACGCCGCCCGCACCTTCCGCCGCCTGCGCGCGCAGCGGAGCCTGCCGCTGCCGGAGCTCGTGCGGCTCGTCGAGCGGCAGCTGCGGCTCGACGTCGAGGTGCTCGCGAACCCCGCGCGTGCTCCGCGGCGCTCGCTCGACGCCTTCGTCGCCGAGGTGCAGCAGTTCGCGCTCACCGACCAGGCGGCGACGCTCGAGGCGCTCGTGGCGTGGCTCGAGCGCGCCGCGCGCGACGACACGCTCGACGCGCCCGCCCCCGAGCCGGAGCCCGGCGTCGTCCAGATCCTCACGATCCACGCGTCCAAGGGCCTCGAGTGGGATCTCGTCGCCGTGCCCTCGCTCACCGAGGGCACGCTGCCCATGCAGCGGCAGGACGCCCGCGGCTGGCTCTCGGTCGGGGCGGTGCCCTTCTCGCTGCGCGGCGACGCCGGCGAGCTGCCCGCGTTCGATCCGAGCGGCGTCGCCGACCTGCGCGAGTACGGCGTCGAGCGCAAGGCGTACGTCCAGGGCCTCGCCGACCAGTTCCATGCCGAGGAGCGCCGGCTCGCCTACGTGGCCGTCACGCGCGCGCGGGCCTCGCTCTGGCTCTCGGGTGCATGGTGGATCGGGCGCAACAAGCGCGTCGCGAAGCCCAGCCGATTCCTCCGCGACGGCGCGGACGTGCTGGGCGTCGCGCTCGCCGAGGCGCCCGAGCACGACGAGAACCCGACGATGCTCGAGCTCGAGCAGGCCGTCTGGCCGCCCGACCCGCTCGGCCGGCGACGCGACGTCGTCGAGCGCGCGGCCGAGGCCGTCGTCGCGGCCGATGCCGCAGCAGCGACGCGCTTCGACGAGGAGATCGCGCTGCTGCTCGCCGAGCGCGACGCCCCCGCCCTCGCGCAGGCGCCGAGCCGCATCTCGGCGTCGACCGCGAAGGACTGGCTCGCCGATCCGCAGGCGCAGGCGGTCGCGCGCGTGCGACCGATGCCGCGGCGACCGTTCCGGGCGACGCGCCTGGGCACGCTGTTCCACCAGTGGGTCGAGCGGCGCGGCACGACGGGGATGGCCGACCTCGTCGACGACGACCGGCTGGCAGGCGGCGAGCCGCTCGGCGGCGACCTCGTCGCCGTCGACGTCGAACGGCTCGAGCGGCTGCGGCAGACGTTCCTCGCCTCGCCGTATGCGCGCATGGAGCACGTGGCCACCGAGCTCGAGGTGCATCTGCCGCTCGGCTCGACGTCGGTCGTGTGCCGCATCGACGCCGTGCTGCGCGATGGCGAGCAGCTCGTGCTCGTCGACTGGAAGACGGGCGCGCTGCCGCGCTCGCGCGCCGACGTGGCCGAGCGCGGGCTGCAGCTCGCGCTGTACCGCGCCGCGTACGCGCTCCACGCGGGCGTCGACCCCGAGAGCGTGCGCGCCGAGCTGTACTTCGTCGAGCACGACGAGGTCGTGCGGCCGGAGCACGTCCTGAGCCTCGACGAGCTGCGCGAGGCCTGGGATCGTGCGCGCGGCACCCTCGAGCAGGCTGCAGCGGGTCCGCGGGGGTCGGGGGCGGGGTGACCCCCGAGCGTCAGCGGCGGGACGACTCCGGCAGGTCGACGTCGCCGACCTCGACCGTCTCGGCCTCGCTCGCCGTGCCCGACGCCATCGAGCCGGCGGCGCCGGGCCTCGCCACCGACGTGCCGCGCTCGTCGAGCAGCTGCTGCACGTCGGCGAGGTCCATGGTGTGGAGCCGCTCGGGCTGCAGCGCCGTCGACTCGTCGTCGTCGTCGGCGACGCGGTCGGCGAGGCGCGCGAGCATGCCCTCGGCGTCCGCGACGACCGCCGCGTCCTGCGACTCGACGCCGTGCAGCAGCCATCGCGCGACGTCGAGCTCGGCGTGGAGCATGGCGCGTCGGCGCAGCTGGCGGTCGGCGCCGCGGACGCCCGCGTAGGCGACGAACGCCTCGTCCACCGAGGATGCGTGCTCGTTGCCGAGCAGCCATGCGAGGTCGACGGCGGGGTCGCCGAGGCCGAGCGCGTGCCAGCCGTCGATGCCGGTGATGGTCGACTGCTCGCGACGGAACGCGGGCGCCTGCAGGTCGCCGTGCACGACGCGCGGCTGGAGCTGCCACAGCGCGGCGTCCTCGAGCGCGATCTCCCAGCGTGCGAGGAGCGGCGCGGGCACGCGACCGGTCGCGGCGACGCGATCGAAGACGTCGACGAGCCCCTGCCGGATCTCGGCGATCGAGCGGTGGGGCAGGCCCGCCTCGACGACGATGCTCGTCGGCAGGTCGTGCAGCGCCGCGATCGCCGTGCCGATGGATGCGGCGAGCCCGGGATTCGCGGGCGAGACGTCCGACAGCCGCAGCGTCGTGCCGCCCAGGCGCGTCGAGACGACGACGGCCGTGCGCTGCAGCGGTGCGGTGCCGAGCGTCTCGGGCGCCTCGAACGGCAGCCGATCGCGCACGGCGCGCGTGAAGACGTGGAGCGTGACGGCCTGGTCGCGCAGTCGCGCGAGGGTCGCGGGGGTGCGGGGCACGACGATGCGCACGACCCGTCCGTCGGCGATGCGCGCCGCCACGGCCTCCGACTCGTCGTCGGAGCCGTCGTCGACGGCCCCCACGACCTCGATGCCGGGCACGGCGGAGGTCGCCAGCGCGGCTAGAGTGAAGGGGTTCGCAGCCATGATGTGAGGGTACGGCGGGCATCCCCGGCTCCTGCCTCGCCACGCGCTGCGACGGGAAGGACGCTCGTGTCGGACTCGCGCACGATCCCACCGCTCTCGCGGACCTCGCTCGACCGCGACCACGCCTCGCGCATGCGCGACGGCGCGGTCGAGGAGGCGCTCGCAGACCCGTCGACGCGGGTCGTGCTCGTCGACGGCGACCGGACGCTCGTCGCGGACGGCGCCATCGTGCGCGTGCCCGTCGACCGCGTGCCCGAGGATGCGCGCATCGCGTGGCTCGGCCGCACGGCGGGCATCGACGGCGTCCCGGGCGGCGTCGTCCTCTCGGCCGCGGTCGACGGCTCGGTCGTCGACGGCGCCGGCGACGGCGGCGAGCTCGGCACGTGGCGCAGCCTGCGCGAGGTCGGCGCCGAGCTGGGCGACGAGGACGCCGGCATCCTCACGCAGGCGGTCGCGCTCGCGCGATGGCAGGCGCAGACGCTCTTCTCGGGCGTCGACGGCTCGCCCGTGCGCTTCGTGCAGGGCGGCTGGGTCGGCCGCGACGGTGCGGGCTCGCAGCACTTCCCGCGCATGGACCCCGCTGTGATCGTGCTCGTCACCGACGCGTCCGACGAGCGCATCCTGCTCGGCCGCAACGCCGCGTGGACGGATCGCTTCTCGCTCTTCGCCGGCTTCGTCGACCTCGGCGAGTCGTTCGAGGCGACCGTCATCCGCGAGGTCGCGGAGGAGTCGGGCGTCACGGTGCGGGATCCGCGCTACGTCGCGAGCCAGCCGTGGCCGTTCCCGCGCAGCATCATGGTCGGCTTCGAGGCCGTCGCGCTCGACCCCGAGGCGGCACGCCCGGACGGCGAGGAGATCGTCGAGGTGCGGTGGCTCACGCGCGACGACATCCGCGGCGGCGCCGTGCCGCTGCCGGGCAGCGCGTCGATCGCCGCGCACCTCATCCAGCGCTGGCTGGATCGGTGACGCCGGACGAGATCCTCGCGAGGCTCGACGACCAGCAGCGCGAGGTCGCGCTCGCCGTCCAGGGGCCGGTGTGCGTGCTCGCGGGTGCGGGCACGGGCAAGACGCGCGCCATCACGCACCGCATCGCCTACGGCGTCGCCGTGGGCGTCTACGACCCGCGTCGCATGCTCGCCGTGACGTTCACGACGAAGGCGGCGGGGGAGATGCGCACGCGACTGCGTGCGCTCGGCGCGGAGGTGCAGGCGCGCACGTTCCACTCGGCGGCGCTCGCGCAGCTCGCGCACTTCTGGCCGCGGCTCGCGGGCGGGCGCATGCCCGAGGTGCTGCCGAGCAAGGGGCGCACGATCGCCGACGCCGCGCTGCAGCTGCGCCTGCGGGTCGACACGGCGCAGCTGCGCGACCTCGCCGCCGAGATCGAGTGGCGCAAGGCGCGCGCGCTCACCCTCGAGGCGTACGCGGCGGGTGCGCACGGTCGACCGATGCCCGGCGACCTCCCCGTGAGCCGCATGATCGAGCTGCACGAGGCGTACGAGCGGCTGAAGGACGACCGCAGGCAGATCGACTTCGAGGACGTGCTGCTCGCGACGACCGGCATGATCGAGCGCGAGCCGATCGCCGCCGACACCGTGCGCGGCCAGTACCGGCACCTGACGGTCGACGAGTACCAGGACGTCTCGCCGCTGCAGCAGCGACTGCTCGACGCGTGGCTCGGCGGCCGCGAGGAGGTGTGCGTCGTCGGCGACCCGAGCCAGACGATCTTCGCCTTCGCCGGGGCGAACGCGCGCAGCCTCCCGGAGTTCATCGGCAGGCACCCGGACGCGACCGTCGTGCGGCTCGAGCAGAGCCACCGCTCGACGACGCAGATCGTCGATGCCGCCAACCGCCTCATGCGCGGCCGCGACGCCATCCACCTGCGTGCCGAGCGCACCGGTCCCGAGCCCGAGGTCGCGATGCACCCGTCGGACGGCGCGGAGGCGCGCGCCGTCGCCGAGCGCTGCCGGCGCCTCGTCGACGGCGGTGCGCGCGCCTCGGAGATCGCGGTGCTCGTGCGCTTCCACGCGCAGTCGGCCGGCATCGAGCAGGCGCTCGCCGACGCGGGCCTCTCGGTGCGGCTCGCGGGTGCGAAGCGCTTCTTCGAGCTGCCGGCCGTGCGCTCGGCGATGCTCATGCTGCGCCAGACCGCCGACGACGGCCGCCCGCTCTTCCAGGCGGTCGTCGACGTCGTGCATCCGCTGGGCTACGCGCACGAGCCGCCCGCGACGCAGGGCGAGGAGCGTGCGCGCTGGGATGCGCTGCACGCGCTCGTGACGCTCGCGGAGGAGGCGCCGCCCGGCGCGACCGCCGCGGGGTTCGCCGACGAGCTCGCCCGCCGCGCCGCGAGCGACCACGAGCCGGGCGTCGAGGCCGTCACGATCGCGACGCTGCATGCCGCGAAGGGCCTCGAGTGGGAGCACGTGTGCATCGTCGGCATGTCGGAGGGCCTCCTACCCATCTCGTACGCGACGTCGCTCGACGCCGTCGACGAGGAGCGCAGGCTCTGCTACGTCGGCATCACCCGTGCGCGCACGTCGCTCAGCCTGTCGCACGCAGCGGCGTCGGGGCGGATGCCGCGGACGCCCTCGCGGTTCCTGGCAGAGCTCGACAGCCGCACTCGGGGTGCGGCGACCACCGCTCGACGCTGAGCCCGCCCGTCGCGAGCGCGATGCTCGCACCCGCGCTGGGCGTCGCCTCGCCGAGCGCGGCGAGGTTGACGAGCACCGCGACGTGCGCGACGGTCTGCGCGATCGCCGACGCCGGCACGGCGGGGATGGGCGGCAGCCCGTGGGGGAGCGCGGCACGGGTGTCGGCGAGGTCGGCGCACCGCGGGCACGCGCTCGTCCCCGGCACCGTCCACGGCCCGACGACGATGCGCTGGTCGCCGACGACGACGGGCACGTGCACGCGGTCGCGTCGCAGCAGCCGCTGCCGCTCGAGGTCGGGGAGCCGCCAGTCGGCGACGGGGATCGAGACGTCGACGGCTCGCCGCGCGACGCGGTGACCGTCCTCCTCGAGCACGCGCCGCAGCGTGCCCGCGACCGGTCCGGCGCCCGTCACCTCGACGCGCAGCCGCGGCCGCTCGCGGCTCGCGAGCACGGGAGCGAGCGCCGCGAGCAGCCTGGCGGCGCGGTCGTCGCCGAGGACGACGGCGGGCTCGGCCGGCACGACGCCGCGGTGCATGCGGTCGAGCAGCGACGCCGTGGCGTCGTCGACGTCGTGCAGCGTGGCGAGCGCGAGCTGCGCGCCGATCCGCACGGTCGTCGGCGACGTCCAGATGATGGGCAGGGCGGGATCCAGGCGCAGCATGCGCGTCAGGATGCCGCCCACGCCCGGGCGTCGCTCCCGCTGTCCACAGGTGGCGGCAGCCCGCCGCCGTGCGTCAGTCGGCCGTGCCGTCCTCGCGCTCGTGCGGGCGGTCGTCGCGGTCGTCGGCGAGGAGGTCCTCGAGGGCGCGGTCGACGTCGTCGGGCTCGGGGGCGCCGCCCTGCAGCGCCGCGATGACGCGTGCGGGATCGTCGACGTCCTCGGCGGTCGGCAGCAGGTCCGGGTGGTCCCACAGCGAGTCGCGGCGCTCGGCGCCGACGGCGTCGGTGACCTGTCGCCAGAACGCGGACGCCTCGCGCAGCCTGCGCGGACGGATCTCGAGGCCGACGAGCGTGCCGAAGGCGCGCTCGGCGGGACCGCCCGTCGCGCGGCGGCGGCGCACGGCCTCCGCGATGGCGTCGCGGCGGGGGAGTCGCGAGGTGGCCTCGGCCGTGACGCAGTCGACCCATCCCTCGATGAGGGCGAGCGTCGTCTCGAGGCGGGCGAGGCTCTGCAGCTGCTCCTCGGTCTTCGGCGGGATGAGGGAGCCCGACGTGAGCGCCTCGCGCAGCTGCTCGGGATCCTGCAGGTTCGACATGTCGAGGTCGCTCGCGAGCTCCTCGAGCCGCTCCATGTCGATGCGGATGCCCTCGGCGTACTCGCGCACCGACGAGAGCACGTGCAGGCGCAGCCACTTCGCGTGGTGGAAGAGGCGGGCGTGCGCGAGCTCGCGCGTCGCGAGCCAGATGTGCACCTGGTCGGCGGGGATCTCGAGGCTCGCGGGCAGGCCCTGGAGGTTGACCGGCAGCATCGCCGCCTGCTCGTCGAGCAGGGGGAAGCCGACGTCGCCGCCGGAGAGCACCTCGCTCGCGAGCCGGCCGACGACCTGGCCGAGCTGCATGGCGAAGAGCGTGCCGCCGACGTTGCGCAGCAGCCTGCCCGCGCCGGCGATCATGTCCTGCGCCTCCTCGGGCGCCTGCTGCCGCATGGCGTCCGTCAGCGCGTCGGCGATCGACGACGCGACGGGCTCGCTCATCTCCTGCCAGACGGGCATGGTCGCCTCGGCCCACTGCTGGCGGGAGAGGAGGGTGATCTCGGAGATCGTGCCGATGCCGGTCGCGACGTCGAGCCACGTGGCGGCGAGGCGCGCGGCCTGCTGCATGGCCTCGCGCTCCTCGGAGGAGACGCTGCCGGGATCGCGGCTGACGACCTGCACGGCCTGCTGGCGTGCGACGTTCCAGTCGATGCCGTCGCCCGTGCGCTGGAGCGCCGACTGGAGCTGCGCCATGAGCTGCTGGAGGAGCGCGGGATCCGCGGGGATGCCGGCCGCGCCGGCGAGCTGCTGCGGATCGATCTGACCGCCGAGCAGCTGCTGCAGCATGTCGCGCAGCTCCTGCTCAGGATCGCGGTCCGGGTCCTGGTCGGGGGGCTGATCGGCCATGGGACTACGCTAGCGCCGGGCTCGCGACCGGCGGGCGTCTCGCGGGCATCCCAGCATGCGCCGACGGCGAACAGGAGGCGTGGATGCTCTTCCCTCGACGTCGCGACGGCGCCTCGATCGGCGGCTGGATCGCGGTGTTCGTCGCCCTCGGCGCCCTGCTGGGCATGGCGTTCCTGCCCTCGCCCTACGTCGTCGAGCAGCCGGGCCCGACGTTCGACACGCTCGGCGAGACCGAGGCGGGTCCGCTCATCTCGGTGCCGAGCGACCTCGACCACCCCGACGCGGACGGGTCGCTGACGCTCCTGACGGTGTCGATCGCCGGCAACCCCGAGCGGCCGCTCACGTGGGTCGACGTCGCCGGCGCCTTCCTCGATCCGTCGGACGAGATCCTGCCGATGGACCTCGTCTACGCGCCGCAGGAGTCGATCGAGCAGTCGAACGAGGCGGGCCGCATCGAGATGGAGTCGTCGCAGGCGGCGGCCGTCGCGGCGGCGCTGCTGCACGAGGGCTACGAGATCGACGCCGAGGTCACGATCGCCGAGGTCCTGCAGGGCAGCCCCGCCGAGGGCGTGCTCGAGGTCGGCGACCGCGTGCTGTCGGTGAACGGCGAGGTCGCGTACGACGTGTACTCCATCCGCGAGGCGATCGCCGCGGTCGACGGCGCGTCGACGTTCGACGTCGAGCGCGACGGGACCCCCCTCACCGTGTCGATCGAGCCCGTGCTCGACCAGGGTCGTCCGCTCGTGGGCATCGTGCCGCAGAACGCCTTCACCTTCCCGATCGACGTCTCCATCGAGCTGCCGAACGTCGGCGGGCCGAGCGCCGGCATGATGTTCGCGCTCGGGATCGTCGACCGCCTGACCGAGGGCTCGCTCACGGGCGGCGTCGACTGGGCGGGCACGGGGACGATCTCGGCCACGGGCGACGTCGGGCCGATCGGCGGCATCGAGCAGAAGATGCACGGCGCGCTCGCGGCGGGCGCCGAGTGGTTCCTCGCACCGGTCGAGAACTGCGGCGAGGTCGTCGGCAACGTGCCGGGCGGCCTCCAGGTCGTCGCGGTCGACACGCTCGACGACGCCATTACGGCGATCGAGACCGTGGCGAGCGGCGGCGACGTCTCGGCGCTGCCCACGTGCACCGCGCCGTAGCGCCCGCAACCCCGGACGGCGGGGGCGCCCGCAGCCTCAGACGGAGGTCACAGCCTCAGACGGAGGTCATAGGCCCCGCGGGTACCATGGTCGGACCCCCCGTCGACCCTGGAGCCGACCTTTGTCCGACACACCTCGTCCTGCGCAGACCGCACTGCGGCGCTCGCCCCTCATCATCACGCTCGCGGTCGTCGCGGCCATCGTGGTGGGGTTCATGCTCTTCTCCGGCTTCTACGCCGACGTCCTCTGGTTCGACCAGCTCGGCTTCGTGCAGGTGCTGCAGGTCCGCTGGATCGCGATGGCGGCGATGTTCGCCATCGGATTCCTCGCGATGGCCGTACCGCTCGCGGTCTCGATGCAGATCGCCTTCCGCTCGCGCCCCATGTACGCGCAGCTCTCGAGCCAGCTCGACCGCTACCAGGAGCTCGTCGCCCCGCTGCGCCGCCTGGCGATGTGGGTCGTGCCGGCCGTCTTCGGCCTCTTCGCGGGCCTCGCGGCCGCGTCGCGCTGGGACACGGCGCTGCTGTGGCTCAACCGCCAGCCCTTCGGCGAGGCGGATGCGCAGTTCGGCCTCGACGCCTCGTTCTACGTGTTCGAGCTGCCGCTCTACCAGGAGGTCGTGTCGTTCGCGCTCGCGGTCCTCTTCGCGTGCGGCCTCGCGACGATCGCGACGGCGTACCTGTACGGCGCCGTGCGCGTCACGGGTCGCGAGCTGCGCATCTCGCGCAGCGCCCGCATCCAGATCGGCATCGTCGTCGCCCTGTGGATGGCGGCGTTCGCCCTCAGCCAGTGGCTGACCCAGTACCAGTCGCTCACGTCGCCGTCGCTCGGCGGCGAGGTCGACACGGGCCCCGGCTTCACCGAGGCCAACGCCGGCATCCCCGGCCAGCAGATCCTCGCGGGCATCGCGGCGCTCGTGGCGATCTTCTTCATCGTCACGGCGGTCATCGGCCGCTGGCGCCTGTCGCTCGTGGGCACGGCGCTGCTCGTGGTCGCGTCGATCATCATCGGCTTCGGCTACCCGGCGATCATCCAGCGCATCCAGGTCGACCCGTCGGCCGGAACGCTCGAGCTGCCCTACATCCAGGCGAACATCGACGCGACGCGCGCCGCCTACGGCGTCGACGAGCTCACCGAGGTCGACGTCGACGTCGAGACGAACCCCGAGGCGGGGGCGCTCGCCGCCGACCAGGCGACGACCGCGAACATCCGACTCCAGGATCCCGAGGTCGTGGGCGTGGCGTTCTCGGCTCTGCAGGGCCTGCGTCAGTACTACGCCTTCGAGGAGTCGCTCGACGTCGACCGGTACGAGATCGACGGCCAGACGCAGGACGCCGTCGTGGCGCTGCGCGAGCTGAGCCCCGAGTTCCTGCAGCAGCAGGACTGGTACAACCAGCACATCATCTACACGTACGGCTACGGCCTCGTGGGTGCGTACGGCAACCAGCGCACGGCCGACGGCCGCCCCGTGTTCCTGCAGTCGGGCATCCCGGCGACGGGTGCGCTCGGCGACTTCGAGCCGCGCATCTACTTCGGCGAGAACAGCCCCGAGTACTCGATCGTCGGCGGCGGCACCGACGACGACTCGACGGCCGAGACCGAGGCCGAGGGCGACCCGGAGGCGACGAGCGCCGAGGGCAACATCGGCGCCGGCACCGTGACGCCGTACGAGGGCCAGGGCGGTCCCGAGGTCGGCGGCTTCCTGTCGCGCCTCGTGTACGCGATCAAGTTCCAGTCGGAGCAGATCCTGTTCTCGAACGCCGTGGCGGACGACTCGCAGATCCTCTACAACCGCGACCCGCTCGAGCGCGTGCAGCAGGTCGCGCCGTACCTGACGCTCGACGAGGACCCGTACCCGTCGGTCGTCGACGGCGAGCTCGTGTGGATCGTCGACGGCTACACGACGACGTCGCAGTACCCGTACTCGACGCAGACCTCGCTGGCCGCGGCCATCGAGGACTCGTCGAACCCGACGCCCGCGCAGACCGCGAGCGACACGATCAACTACATCCGCAACTCGGTGAAGGTGGTCGTGAACGCATTCGACGGCTCGGTCGAGCTGTACGCGTGGGATGCCGAGGACCCGATCCTGCAGGCGTACCAGCAGATCTACCCCGGCACGCTGCGCCCGGTGAGCGAGATGTCGGGCGACCTGCTCGCCCACGTGCGCTACCCGGCCGACATGTTCAAGGTGCAGCGCGACATCCTCGGGCAGTACCACGTCACCGACGCGAGCGCCTTCTACTCGGGCAACGACGCGTGGACGACGCCCGCCGACCCGACGAACGCCGACGGCGACGACACGTCGCAGCCGCCGTACTACCTGACGATGGCGATCAACGGCGAGGAGCCCGCGTACTCGCTGTACACGACGTTCATCCCGCCGTCGAGCGACCGCGAGCTGCTCTACGGGTACCTGTCGGTGAACTCGGATGCCGGGGCGTCGGATGGCGAGGTGGCCGACTCCTACGGCCAGCTCACGTTGCAGAACATCCCCGAGGATCAGCAGATCCCCGGGCCCGGGCAGGCGCAGAACAACTTCGACACCGATGCGACGGTCGGCAACCTGCTGAACATCCTCCAGCAGGGACAGTCGCGCGTGGTCTACGGCAACCTGCTCACCCTGCCGGTCGGCGGCGGCATGCTCTACGTGCAGCCGGTCTACTTGCAGTCGACGGGCTCGACGTCGTATCCGGTGCTCCAGCGCGTGCTCGTGTCGTTCGGCAACGAGATCGCGTTCGAGGAGACGCTCGACGCGGCGCTCGACGAGCTCTTCGGCGGCGACTCCGGCGCCACGACCGGCGACGAGGGCATCGATCCCGTCGAGGTCGACCCGGCGACGGGCGAGCCCGTCGAGGGCTCGGGCGGCGACGAGGGCGACGGCGGCACCGCGCCGACCGGCGACCTCCAGTCGCAGCTGCAGACGGCCCTCCAGGAGGCTGCCACGGCGCTCGAGGAGCGTCAGGCGGCCTACGCCGAGAACGACGTCGTGGGTGCCGCGCAGGCCGACGAGCGCCTGCAGGCGGCCGTCACCGAGGCCAACTCCCTCATCGAGCAGCTCTCCGGGCTGCCCGCCGAGGGCGAGGACACGGGCGAGGCCACGCCGTAGACGCGCGGCTCCGCCCCGTGGTTCGAGACCGCTCCGCATCCGTGCTAGAGTTTCATCTCGTGCCGCGGGGTGGAGCAGTTCGGTAGCTCGCCGGGCTCATAACCCGGAGGTCGCAGGTTCAAATCCTGTCCCCGCAACCATGTGACACGAGAAGGCCCGCCAGGAATGGCGGGCCTTCTCGCATTTGCTCGAGAGCGTAAGGGCGAGCGACATCTACTTCGAACTTGGGTCGACTGGCCCGAAGATGCTGCGAGACGGCTCTCCGGCACCTGACCGACGGTTGGTTTCGGTGCCTTGAGCCGTGTGGCGGGCCTCGCAAGGCTCTGAGTTGGCCGCCTACCTTCACGCGGAGCCACCTTGCGCTCGAAGCTTGAGGTGGGGATGTCCGATTCCAGGGCACCCGTGGGGTCGTTAGCCCTAATCTGATAACTTCCGAGAACCGAAACGGAGAGGCGACGGCATGTTGCTCACGGGTACGTCTCGGGCCGAGTCGGATGCGTTCCATCTCGCGCTGGCGCGGAGGGAAGGCCCTCTGCACCTGGAACTGCCGGCTCCGACAGATCCGCAAATGCGCGACCCGATCGTGCGCGCCGAGCTGATCCAGTCGATCATCGGATGGGCAGCGAGCGTACCGGATGCCAAGTTCGTCACGTCGGACGCGAACTTGGTCGAGGAGTCGGTGCCCCACCTTGTCGCAGCCGCAATGACGGCAAGTTCAGGAGCTACGCCAGAGTCCGAGCGAGTGGTACTTCGACACGCCCTGGCGGAGCACAACTATCTTCCTCACCCTTCAGCGCAAGACTTTTGTCGTCCAAGGGCACTCGTACTTGCCAATCATCTACTGCCATTTCAACGCAGTCCGGACCTCCACATTAAGGGGCAAGGCGGCGTCGAGATCGAGGAATCCGCAAGAACGCTTTTCCACGATCTTTGGTCACCTTTGGAGCGCACTTCAAGCTTGCGAGCGCCGATGGGCCACATCGGCGAAGTTCTGACGCGTGAGGGCGAGCGAGATGTCGTGCGCCGGGATCGATGGCAAGAATGGCACCCGGCAACTTTGCAGGGGCAGAAATTCATGCCTCTAGCGCATCGCCTGATACGTGTTCGTGAGCGCGCGCAGGACATCCTCGCGAGGAAGTTGCGTGGTGCTGACAGCGTGGTCGATGCGCTGGGAGCGGTCGTGTTCGAGCTAGTGCAGAACACGGAATGGCATGCATCCACTCCTCCACTCGCGCCGCCAACGAACTGCAGGATAGTTGAGGCCTCGGAGACGCGGAGGTCCTGGCCAAGCGAGGACACGTCACATTTTGATCGCTACGTACGTTCTGTGCTCACTCTCCGCGAGGCAGAACGCGGTGGTCAGCGCCCGGTGGCGGTCACTCTTGCGGTGATCTCAATAATCGATTCCGGCCCTGGGCTGGCCAGGTCGGCGGCTCACGCGATCGGAAAGGCATCAGAGTTCTCACCCGCGAATGAGATGCAATTTCTGATCAAAGCGCTGTCGAAGAGCGTTGCAACCACGCGATCCGGGCCCACTGGCAATATCGGTCTTCCTCAGGTGCAGCAGTTGCTGACCAACCTAAATGGTTTCATGATCATTCGCACAGGTACCACGGAGATGATGCGCAACTTCGTCACGCGTCCATATGAGCCGATACCGAAGACAGCTGGCGCTCCCGCCCCTTCGCAGTTTATTGACTGGGTGCCTGAGGACGGCTTCAACATCGCGCCGCGGGTTGGAACAGCCATCTCAATCTCTCTTCCCGTTGACTATCACTACGAAGGAGAGTGAAGTATTGCTCGCTTCGGAGGTCGACGCAAATCGCTTTGTTTTCGTCGCAGATGTAATTGACGTCCGATCTACCTTCCATGTGGTTGCCGTACATTGGAGCGGCCGGCGTTTCTCTGATTTCGCTCAAACTGTTGCTTGGGCACGTCGAGTGACCACGGAACGATCCGACGTTTCAGAGCTTTGGTTCGTGGTGCCAGGCGACATCACCTCAGCGTTCGACGACCTGCGTTCGTACCAGGACTTTCGAGATCGCGTGGTGGAGAACGACCGAGTACGAAGCCGCTATTTCGCGGTCGCGTCTGATGGCGAGTGGCGCGAGCTTGTTGCTCTTCGATCCGATGCCAATGTCATTGAGGTAGACCCGGCTCGCCTACGCGCGTTGGCGACGAGCGCAGTCCATCAGATTTTCCGAGATACCGCTGCTGTTTCCCGGGCCAGCGCTGGCACGCACTTCGCCCACCCTGGTGGTGCGCACACGGAGTACTTCATTCGGGCCAGTCAAGTATTCGCGAGGGCGCAACACGCGCTGTTCGCCGCCGCGGTCGTCATTGCGACGTGCCCTCGAGGAGGCCCCGCTACCTGGTGGGCCGACACGGCTGGCATCCTCCCGCTGCTCTACGCAGTGCGTGAGCTCCGACAGCGTTTGGAGCAGTCAACAGACGAAATCAGCATCGATTCGTTTGGTGGCTGGGACGGGATTTCAGGGCTCCGAACCAACCCTGGCCTCGACGTTGTATTTATCTCCAGCACGACCTCTGGCGGTCTTGCGAGGGAGCTCATCCGGGATCGCCGATCCGATGCTGCTCGCACACTGAACGTGTTTGTCATCTCGCAGACGAGTTTGAAAGCGGATTCGGGTTCCGTTCTTTTCGACCTCACTGATCGAGACGAGCTTCCCGTTCGCTCAATCCGCAACACTGCAGTTGCGCCGTTCCTCACATTCAGGCCGGGAGCGGGCGGGCGTTGCGACTTCTGTGAACGGGGCTCTGGGGTTATCGAACTGGAGGGGGACGCCTTCTTCCCTCGAACGTCGGAAATGGAACTTCGTGTGCTGAAGTTGACCGACAGGCCTCGTGAGGCCGGAGCAACTAGTCGAAGATTCCGCGGCGAGGAGTATTTCGAGGACCTAGCCGGGTCTGGGGCTATTCAACCTGCGGCCCTGGGCAAGACCTACGACACAGAGCTTTCCATCCGGCACCTCGTCGATTCGAATCACCTGGCATCTCTTGAGCGACTTCGGGAAATCGGTGCCCAAGCCAATGAGGGATTCGGAGCGACAGCAGTCTTGGCACTGCCAGATGACAGTTCTCGCGCCCTCGCTGAAGTGGTGGCCAGGCACACCCTGCCTGAGGGATCTAGGCGCTCCGGTGACCTTTGGTTGTCTCCAGGCTGTGCGGGCGAGAGCCCGCAGGACCTTCTGTCCACTGACCGCGTCCTGCTCTGTGCTGGCGTGCTGTCCTCGGGCCGGATGCTTCACGTCAAGAATAGAGAGCTGCGCCGACTCGCGGGCTTTGAGTGGCGCTTCGTGGTCGGCGCGCTGCACCCCGAGTCGCCGCAGGCCCGAGACATCCTGGGGCGAACCCTAGGCGTTCAAAGTAGCGCTTCGACGAGCAGACTGTCGGTTGGGTGGCAGGTCACGCGTGAGCCTCGCATACTCGGTTCAGACGATTCATGGAGTGTCGAACTCGGGCTACTCTCTGAGGCGGCTGAACTCTGCAATCCGGTGACTGATCTCGATCTTCTCGAATCCCTCGGAGATCGGCGTGTTGACATCCAGGCCCGCCATGCGGATTCGATGTTCGCGGGCTCGCGCGGCGGCTCCATCGTCGACGTCGGGCCGATGTTCGCACTTTGGCCTTTTGATTGGAACTCGGACCGCAGATTCGGAACTGATCTGAAGCCGTCACAGGCCGAGATTCACGCGACAGTGGCTCATCTGATGGCGGAGTCTCGTCTGGGGAGTGGTGACGGCACTTCTCGGGCACCGGCTAGCTTCCGCCTCCATGGCTTTGCCTTGCACCCGGCCGTCTTCGACCGCTTCAACGATCCGATGATCCAGGCAAGCATCCTCCGTGGGGCACGCGCAGGCGAGTTGGACTTCCGTTCGAGTGCTATCGCGAGCCGTGCGATGGTCAGTCTCCTCGAGCATGTGCTGCGACACGCGCGCGATCCCGGTGGCGACGCCGCCTACGAGTTCTTGCTGTCTGCGACCGCAGGAGTCTCGCATCGTACAGTCGGGCTTCGGTTGTCGGACGGTACTTTGCGGGGGTTGCTAGGTCGGCTGGAGCGCGACGGAGAGACGTCGAAGTGGCCTCCCCTGATGCTCGCAATGCTGCGTCTGTTGCAGCAACGCTTGACTTGATCCTTCGAGTGTCTGACCGAGAACCTCTAGTCTGAGCCGAACGCTCGACGGGAGCGAGCCCCACGGCCAGCAAGCGATCGCAGCATCCGTTGCAACATTCGTTGAGAAGGTGGCGATAGCGCTAACCGTGCCGCACGACGGCGTTTTCTCTTTCGTGGCTAGTTACTCGCAGGGGAGGGGCGGTTTCGGTTGACGCGGGTTCGCGGCGTTTCGGCTCAGCCGAAGAGGCTGCCGATGCCGCCGCTCGAGCCGCCGCCGTTCTGGCCGGTCGTCTGGGGTCGGCCCTCGCTCGGCTGGACGATGACGAAGCCCGGGCCGTGGAAGGCGAGCTGGAACGCCTCGCCCGTGCCGCCGCGCAGCAGCGAGCGCATGTTCATCGAGTTGACGACCTGCGGCTGCAGGTTCGACGACCAGCACACGGCCGCCTGCGGGTCGACGAACGTGGGCTGCTGCGAGCAGTCGAGCAGCAGGGGCTCGCCGTCGCACGTCACGGCGACGGTGCCCTGGCCGCCGATCTCGAGGTTGAAGAGGCCGCCGGCCATTAAGCCGCCGCCGCGCAGCATCTTGATGTCCCACTGCAGCGTGTGGTCGAAGGCGAGCAGGCTCTCGCCGTTGACCGTGAGGCCCTCGTTCTCGAGCGTCACGGTGAAGATGTTCTGCGCGTCGCGGGCGAGGAAGACCTCGCCCTGCCCCTGCATGCGCATGAGCGGCGCGCCCTCGCCCGTCACGGCCTTCTTCAGGAACTTCTCCACCGAGCCCGAGCCCTCGTGCTGGAACTGGATCTGCCCCTGGTACGCGACCATCGAGCCCTTGGCGGCGATGACGTCGGTGCCGGTGACGTTGACGCGCATCATGCGGTCCGACTGCTTGACCCAGCGCTCCTGCGTCTGCTTCTCGTGGTACGCCTGCGCGAAGAGCTCGCTCTTCATCGGTCCTCCTCCAGTGCGGGCTCCTCGAGCGCCTGCTCGAGCCGGTCGACCTTACCGTCGAGCTCTCCGGCCCATCCTGGCCGGATGTCGGCCTTCAGCACCAGCGATGCCCGCGGGGAGATCTCGAGGATCGCGTCGGTCGCCGCCTTGACGACCGCCATCACCTCGTCCCACTCGCCCTCGATGGTGGTGAACATGGCGTCCGTGCGGTTCGGCAGGCCCGAGTCGCGCACGATGCGCACCGCCTTCGCCACCGCGTCGTGGACGGATCCGTCGGACCCGGCGGTGCCGGGCGCGACCGAGAATGCGACGAGCATGTCGCTCCCTTCGTCAGTGGCGACATCCTCTCGCGCCGACGCCGGGATCGTGCTGCATAGGCTGATGCCATGGCATCGATCGAGCCCCTCGTCGCCGCGGCCGTCCAGTGGGCGCCCGGCGCGGATCCCGCCGAGAACCGTCGTGCGATCGCCGCGCTCGTCGCCGACGCGGCCGCCCGCGGCGCGCGGCTCGTCGTGCTGCCCGAGTACTCGCAGGCCTTCGACGTCGACATGGCGGCGCTCGCCCCCGAGGTCGCCGAGCCGCTCGACGGCCCCTTCGTGGTCGCGCTGCAGGCGGCGGCGGCCACGGCCGACGTCGTCGTGATCGCGGGGATGGTGGAGCGGCTGTCGGACGGCGTCGCCAACACCGTCGTCGCCGTCGACGGCGAGCGGCTGCTCGCGGCGTATCGCAAGGTGCACCTGTACGACGCCTTCGGCGCGAGCGAGTCCGACTGGCTCACGCCCGGCGACCGGGCGCAGCGGCCCGTGTTCGACGTCGACGGCCACCGCGTCGGCATCCAGACCTGCTACGACGTGCGCTTCCCCGAGCAGTCGCGCCTGCTCGTCGACGCGGGCGCCGACGTGCTCGTCGTGCCGGCCGAGTGGGTGCGGGGCCCGCTCAAGGAGCACCACTGGGTCACGCTCGTCACCGCCCGCGCGATCGAGAACACCGTGCACGTCGTCGCCGCCGACCACGCCCCGCCCGTCGGCGCGGGTCGGTCGCTCATCGTCGACCCCATGGGCGTGCCGCTCGCGCAGCTGGGCGAGGCTGCGGGGATCGCCGTCGCCCCGATCGACGCGGACCGCACCGCGAGCGTGCGCGCGCGCAATCCCTCGCTCGCGAACCGCAGGCACGCGATCGCGCTCGACTGAGGACGGCCCGCGCGGCTAGGCGGGCGGCGCCTGCGCGAGCCCGCGCAGCGCACCGAGGCGCTCGACCGCGTCGCGCAGCACCTCGTCGCGCTTGCAGAACGCGAAGCGCATCCATGGCCGCAGGTCGTGCCGGGAGGGGCGTGCGAAGGGTGCCACGGGCACGCCGACGACGCCCGCGAGCTCCGGCAGGCGCCGCGCGAGGTCGGTGGCGTCGGGGAAGCCGAGCGCCGAGCCGTCGGCGAGCACGAAGTAGCCCGCCTGCGCGTCGGGCACCGTGAAGCCCACGGAGCGCAGCCCGCGCGTGAGGAGGTCGCGCTTGCGTGCGAAGGATGCGGCGAGCGTGTCGAACGCCTCGTCGTCCATGCGCAGCCCCGCGGCGATCGCGGGCTGGAAGGGGGCGCCGTTCACGAACGTCAGGTACTGCTTCACC
Source organism: Agrococcus versicolor (assembly GCF_039531815.1). Lineage (NCBI taxonomy): Bacteria > Bacillati > Actinomycetota > Actinomycetes > Micrococcales > Microbacteriaceae > Agrococcus > Agrococcus versicolor. The sequence continues at coordinate 455,158 of NZ_BAAAQT010000005.1, forward strand.
GACGTGATCTGCGCGACGCGCTCGGGCGTCGACACGAGCCAGCCGACCTTCCAGCCCGTCGTCGAGAACGTCTTGCCGCCGGAGGAGATCGACACGAGCCGATCGCGCGCGCCGTCGATCTGCGCCATCGGCACGTGGCGGCCGTCGTAGACGAGGTGCTCGTACACCTCGTCGGTGACGATGAGCGCATCGCGGCGCTCGGCGCACCGCACGACGTGCCGGAGCACGTCCTCGTCGAACACGATGCCCGTGGGATTGTGCGGCGAGTTCACGACCACCATGCGCGTGCGCGACGTGAAGGCCCGCTCGATGCGATCGAGGTCGGGCTCGAACGTCGGGGGAGCGAGGGGGATGGGCACGAGCCGGGCACCCGTGAGCCCGACGATGGCCGCGTAGGCGTCGTAGCAGGGCTCGAAGACGACGACCTCGTCGCCGGGCTCGAGGTAGGCGAGCATCGTCGCGGCGAGGGCCTCGGTGGCGCCGGCGGTCACGAGCACCTCGGCGGTCGTCGTGCCGAGCCCGTACCAGTGGCGCTGGTGCTCGACGATCGCGTCGACGAGCTCGGGATGCCCGCGGCCGGGGGAGTACTGGTTGAGGCCGTCGCGGATGGCACGCTGCGCCGTCTCGAGCACGATCGCGGGGCCGTCGAAGTCGGGGAAGCCCTGCCCGAGGTTCACCGCGCCCGTGCGCGTCGCGAGCGCGGTCATCTCGGCGAAGATCGTCGGGGCGATGCTCCCGGTCGACCCGAGCAGCCCCGCTGCCTGCGCTGTCCTCCGCCACGGTGCATCGGTCATGCGCCCACGGTAGCCCACGTGCAGCACGCGTCCAGGTTCCGAATCCGCGACATCGGCGCCGCATAGGGACCGCATGGGTGGGAGGCGTCACATGGGTGTCATGACGAACGACGAACGCGGCCAGGTGCCGCCGGAAGACGCGACCGGTCGGCCGCACGAGCCTCAGGACGAGGCAGGCTGGGGGCAGGCGCGCACCGAGGTGCCGCTGCCTCCCACGACGCAGCAGCAGCCGCAGCAGCAGCCGCTGCCGCAGCCCCCGTCGGCGCAGCCCCCGTCGGCGCAGCCTCCGTCGGCGCACCAGCCGGCCTGGGGCCAGCACGCGGCGCAGGCGCCCGCTCCCGTCCACCACGCCACCGCGCCGCAGTCCACGTGGCAGCAGCCGGCGTCGACGCCGATGATGACCGGCGGGGCGGCGGGCGGCCAGGGCGGCGGCACGCCGTGGGCGACATACCCGGCCGCCTCCGCGCCGCAGCCGCGCAGGCGCCGTCGGCCCGTGGCCGTCCTCGCGCTCGTCGGCCTCCTCGGCGGCACGGTCCTCGGCGGCGCCGCCGGCGCGACGGCGGCGACGCTCGTCGCCCAGGGTGGCACCTCGCCGACCTCGTCCGTCAGCGACGTCACCATCACCGGCGCCTCCTCGACCGACCCGCAGACGATCGCCGACGTCGCCGACACGGCGTCGCAGTCGGTCGTCACCGTGCAGGTGTCGTCGCAGGCAGGCTCCGGCACGGGCTCGGGCGTCGTCGTGGCCGACGGCGGCATCATCGTCACGAACAACCACGTCGTCACGCTCGACGGCACGGCCGCCGACGCGCAGATCACCGTGCAGACGACCGACGGCCAGCTGCTCGCGGCGACCGTCGTCGGCACCGACCCCACCGTCGACCTCGCCGTGCTGCGCGTCGACGCCGACCTGCCCGTCGTCGCGTTCGCCGACTCCGACGCCGTCTCGGTCGGCGACACGGCGATCGCGATCGGCTCGCCGCTCGGCCTCTCGACGACCGTGACCGACGGCATCGTGTCCGCGGTCGACCGCGGCCTGCAGATCTCCTCGAGCGCCACCGAGGAGGACTCGGCGCAGTCGCAGCAGTCGCCCTTCGGCTTCTGGAGCCAGCAGGGCGCCCAGGCGGCGCAGGAGACCGTGTCGATCCCAGTCGTCCAGACCGACGCGTCGATCAACCCCGGCAACTCCGGCGGCGCGCTCCTCAACGCCGCGGGGCAGCTCATCGGCGTGAACGTCGCGATCGCGTCGATGTCCGACGACTCGTCCACGGGCGGCTCGATCGGCATCGGCTTCGCGATCGAGGCGTCGCTCGTGCAGCGCGTCGTCGACGAGATCGTCGCGAACGGCGAGGCGACCCACGGCCTCCTCGGGGCGTCCGTCTCGGACGTCACCGACGCGAGCATCGGCCACACGGGCGCGCAGCTCGCGGACGTCGTCGCCGACGGCGCCGCCGCGCAGGCGGGCCTGCAGTCCGGCGACGTCGTCACGGCCGTCGACGGCACGGCCGTCACGAGCGCGACCGACCTCACCGCGCAGGTGCGCGCGGCCGCCGGTGGCGCCGACGTGACGCTCACGATCCTGCGGGCGGGCTCGGAGCAGGACGTCGACGTGACGCTCGGGACGCTGTAGCGGCACGCGCGCGGCACGGCACGGACGCGGCGCGTCATCGCACACGGCGATGACGCGCCGCGTCCTCGTATGCTGGCGACATCGCACTCCAGGTCTCGCGGCGCACGGCGCGCACGCTGCTCGCCCTGCCGGCCGTCGCGCTCGGCGCGGCGGCGTCCCTCGTCGTCCCTCGGGATCGCCGTCGCTGGGTCGTCGGCTGCGGCTCGGGCGTCGGAGAGGGCGCGCTGCCGCTCGCGCTCGCGGCGCAGGCACGTGGCGACGACGTCGCCTGGGTCGTGCGCACCGACCGGGATGCGGCGGACGCCGCGCGCCACGGCCTGCGGACCGTGCGCGGCTGGGGCGCGTTCGTGGCGACGCTGCGCGCCGGCGTCGTCGTCGTGACGCACGGCTTCGGCGACGTCAGCCGCGCGGGCGTCCACGGCGCCTACGTCGTGCACCTGTGGCACGGCATCCCGCTGAAGCACCTGCACCGGGATGCGCCGGGCTGGCTCCGCATCGCGGGCGTGCCCGATGTCGGCCCCGTCCGCACGCTCCTGCGCGAGGCGCACCGGCGCTCGGCGTCGCGCATCCGGCTGCTGCCGGTCGCCTCCGAGCGGGCGGCGAGCCGGCTGCGCAGCGCGCTCGGGCTCGGGCCCGACGTCGTCCGCGTGCTCGGCGACGCGCGCGTCGACGTGCTCGCGGCCGGCGACGACGTCGCACGCAGGGCGGCTGCGACCGCGCTGCTCGACCGCTCGGGCGCCCGCGGCCGCGCGACGGTGCTCTACGCGCCGACGTGGCGCGACGGCAAGCCGGACCCGGCGGTGCCGACCGCCGACGAGTGGCAGCGGATCGCTGCGTGGCTCGCGCTGCACGACGCGCGCCTCGTCGTGCGCTCGCATCCCCACGGCCTCGGCGACTACGCGGCCGGTCCGGCCGTGAGCGAACGCATCGGGCTCCTGGGCCACGACGCGCTCGTCGACGTCACGCCCGCGCTGCCGGGCGTCGACCTGCTCGTGACGGACTTCTCGTCGATCGCGTACGACGCGGCGACCCTCGACGTGCCGACGCTGCTGCTCGCGCCCGACGTCGCCTCCTACGCCGCCGCGCGCGGCCTGTACGACGCGTACGCGGCGTTCTCGGGCGGCAGGCACGAGCGCACGTGGGACGGCCTGCTCGCGTGGGCGAGCGAGGTCGCCGAGCCCGGTGCGGCGCGCGACGAGCGCCTCGCCCACGCTCGCGTGCTCGTCGCCGACCACGTGCGGCTCCTCGGCGGCTCGACCGCGCGCGTGCTGCAGGCGATCGACGCGGGCCTCGGGCACGGCGAGGCGCCGGCCGAGCCGGTCGCGCCCGCGTCGATCGTCGCGACGTGGCGCGACGGCGAGCGCATGCGGCTGCGCATCGACCCGGGCGCGACGACGCCGGTCGGCGTCCGGCTGCGCGGCGCGCGCGAGACGATCGCGGGCGACCTCGTCGTCGTCGCGGGCCTCGTCGAGGCGTCCGTGCCGCTCACGAGGGCGCGGTGGGGCGGGCCCGCGCTCGTGCTCCCGAGCGACGCCTGGGTCGTGGAGGTCGTGGACGCGACGGGCGCGCGCATCGAGCTCGCGCCGCCGGCGTCGCTGCCGCGGACCGAGCTCGCGCTCGACGCGCGCATCGCCGTCGAGGCGCGCGAGGCATCCGTCGCGATCGTCCTCGCGCCGCCGCTCACCGATGCCGAGCGCGCGCCCGGCGCCCAGCGCGCGCTGCAGCGCAGGCACCTCGCTGCGCCGGCGCCGGCGCCGGCGCCGGTCGTCATGCTCGAGGCCTTCTACGGCACCGCGGCGTCCTGCAACCCCGCGGGCATCGACCGCGCCCTCGCAGCCCTGCGGCCCGAGATCGAGCGCGCGTGGTCGACCGTCGACGGCTCCGTGCCCATCCCCGCGGGGGCCGTGCGCGTCGTCGAGGGCTCCGAGGCGTGGTGGCGTGCACGCGCCGGCGCTCGCGCGCTCGTCGTGAACGACTGGCTCCGCAAGCGCCAGCGCAGGATGCCGCACCAGCGCGTGCTGCAAACGTGGCACGGCACGCCGCTCAAGCGCCTCGCGCTCGAGCGCGCGGGGCAGGGCCTGCGCACGCGCGTCGCGTCGATCCGCGAGGGGCGGCGATGGGACGTGCTGCTCGCGCAGAACCCCTTCGCCGCCGAGCACCTGCGCGCCGCCTACGCCTTCCGCGGCCCGGTGTGGGAGCTCGGCTACCCGCGCGGCGACGTGCTGCGCTCGGGCGACCGCGACGCCGTGCGCGCGCGCCTGGGCGTGCCGAGCGACGTGCGCGTCGCGCTCTACGCCCCCACGTGGCGCGACGATCGCGTCGCGCTCGTCGACCACGTCGACGTCGCCGCCCTCGCCGCGGTGCTCGGCGACGGCTGGCGCGTCGTCGTGCGGGGCCATGCGCGCTCGTACGCGGGCGGCGGGCTCGAGCTGCACGGAGCCGGCGTCGTCGATGCGACGACCTACCCCGACGTCGCCGAGCTGCTCGTGGCCGCGGACGTGCTCGTGACCGACTACTCGTCCGTCATGTTCGACGCCGCCGGCATCGAGCTGCCCACCGTCTTCGCCGTGCCCGACCTCGACGACTACCGCGACCGGCTGCGCGGCTTCACGTTCGACCTCGCCGCGGCGGCGCCCGGTCCGTTCGCGCGCACGCTCGACGAGGTCGCGGCCGCCGTGCTCGCCGCGGGCCCGCACGACGGCTGGGCCGAGCGCCGTGCCGCATGGCGTGCGCGCTTCGCGCCGCTCGACGACGGGCACGCGGGGGAGCGCGTCGTCGAGCGCATGATCGCCGAGGGCATGCTCGACGGGCGCAGCGCCGCCTCGGCGCAGCGCACCTAGGCCGGCGCGGGCCCCTCGCTGCGCGACGTGTCGCGATTCGTGCCCGCGCCGCGCACGACGCCCTGCAGGAAGCCCGAGCCCCACGCGAGGTGCATGACGGCGACGACGCCCGCGAAGCGCAGCCGGTCGCCGAGGGATCCGGGCGTCGTCGCCACGACGCCGAGCAGCAGCGCGGCGTACGAGGCGGGCCCGACGCCAAGCAGGGCCGCGACGATCGCGAGCCACGCCGGCACCGTGCCGACGACGGCGACGACGGCCGTCGCCGCACCCACGACGGCCGCGAGCACGATCGCCACGACGAGCGCCGGCGGCACGAAGAAGCGCACGCCGTTGCTCGCGCCCATGCGGCGCACGAGCTCGCCGCGCCACACGCCCGTCGAGTGGAACTGGCGCGCGAGCTTCGGCCACGTCTCGCGCGGCCAGTACGTCACCTGCAGGGCCGGGTCGAACCACACGAGGTGCCCGGCGGCGCGGAGGCGGTAGTTGAGCTCCCAGTCCTCGCCGCGGCGCAGCGTCTCGTCGTAGCCGCCGACGTCGACGAGCGCGTCGCGTCGGAAGACGCCGAGGTACGCCGACTCGGTCGGGCCGGCCTCGCCGCCGACGTGGTACGAGCCGCCGCCGAGGCCGATGCGCGAGCGGTAGCCGCGGGCGACGGCGCGCTGCAGCGGGGTGTCGCCGGTCGCGAGCATGAGGCCGCCGACGTTCGCCGCGCCCGAGGCCTCGAGGGAGCGCACGGCGATGCGCGTGTAGTCGACGGGGATCTGCGTGTGCGCGTCGACGCGCACGACGACGTCGTGCGTGCTCGCCGCGATCGCCAGGTTGAGGCCGATGGGGATGTCCATGCCCGGGTTGGGCACGAGGCGGATGCGGGGATCGGCGGCGGCGAGGCGCTCGGCGACCGCGTCGGTGCCGTCGGTCGACGGTCCGAGGGCGAGCACGAGCTCGCGCGGGCCCGGGTAGTCCTGCGCCATGACGGTGCCGACCGCGGCGGCGAGGTACCGTGCCTCGTTGAGCACCGGCATGACGTACGAGACGCCCGGCCATGGATGCTGCTGAGTCACCGAGCAAGCATGGCAGACGTAGGCTGGAGGGCATGCCGCTGCGACGCGACCTCACCGCCGCCCGCCGACTCCTCCGGAACGGGCTCCTGTCCCGGCGCAACCGCGCCGAGGTCGAGCGCGTGCGGGCGCAGCGCGAGACGGTGCACCCGGGCGACGTCGAGATCGTCGTCTACTACGCCGACGGACCCGTCAACCTGTACCAGCTGCGCCAGTGGTACGCGCCGCTGCGCGAGCTCGCGCGCACGTATCCCGTCGGCATCCTCGCCCGCAGCCCGGGCGCAGCGTTGCAGCTGTGGCAGGAGACCGACCTGCCCGTCTTCTCGGTCACGCAGATCGCCGACCTCGAGGCGTTCCTCGAGCACCGCGGCCCGCGCCTCGTGCTCTACGTGAACCAGAACGCGAAGAACTTCCAGATGCTGCGCTACGGCCGCATGTGGCACGTGTTCATCAACCACGGCGAGTCCGACAAGATGTACATGACGACGAACCAGTTCAAGGCCTACGACTACGCGCTCATCGCCGGCCAGGCCGCGCGCGACCGCCTCGGCGCGAAGCTGTGGGACTACGACCTCGAGCGGCGCACGCTCGAGATCGGCAGGCCGCAGGCCGACCACTTCGTCGGCGACGTGCCGTACCCGCGCGACGGACGCCGCGTCGTGCTCTACGCGCCGACGTGGGAGGGCGACCGCCCCGCCGGCGCCTACGGATCGATCGCGTCGCACGGCCTCGACGTCGCGGCCGCCGTACTCGCGAGCGACGCCCACCGGCTCGTCTACCGCCCGCATCCGCGCTCGGGGGTGCTCGACGCGGACTACCGGGCGGCGCACGAGCGCATCGTCGCGATGATCCGGACCGCGAACCGCGAGGATCCGACGGCGCACCACGTGTACGACGACGGCCCGGCGCTCGGCTGGCAGCTCGCGGACGCCGACGTCGCCATCACCGACGTCTCGGCGATGGTCTACGACCGGCTCGCGGTCGGCAGGCCCATCCTCATCGCTCGGCCGGTGTCGCCCGAGGCGGACGTCGACGAGCGCGGCTACCTCGGCGCGTGCGAGTGGCTCGAGGCCGGCATCGCCGACCCCCTCGCGGAGATCGACCGCGTCGCGGAGGACGAGGCAGCCCTCGCGCGGCTCGGCCGGTGGAGCACGCACTACTTCGGCGACACGACGCCCGGCACCGCGACCGCGCGCTTCCACGCGGCGATCGAGCGACTGCTCGGCATCTGGCGGCTGCACGCCGAGCGGCACGCGACCGACGGCTTCGAGGTCGAGATCGACGACGACGGCCCGGACGACGACGGCCCGACGCCGTAGCGTCGGGCCGTAGCGTCGGTGCGCGGTCGGGCTAGGCGGTCGGACCGCCCGGTGCCTCGTCGCGCGGCGCCTGGTCGCCCGCGGGCGGCTCGTCGTCCTTCGGGCGTCGCCGCAGGCGGTCGAGCGCGCCGCCGCCGAACCCCGTCCTGCGATTCGCCTCGAGCCCGCGATCCATCTCGTCGGTCATCGATCCGCGGCGCAGGCGCCTGGGGCGCTGCACCTTCGGCAGCGGCTGCAGGTCCGGGTCGAACGACACGGGGGCCGGGCCGAACGCGTCGCGCGCGGCCTGCACGATGTGTCGACCGAGGATGTGGTTGCCGACGCCGCCGATGACGGCGCCGATGCCGAAGGGCAGCGCACGCCCGAGCATCGAGCGCCCCGTCGTGGCCGTCATGCGGCGCAGGAACGCGCGCTTCAGGTAGTCGACGACCGTGTTGGCGACGAAGCCGGACGGCAGCGTCGTCGTGATGAGCTGCCCCCAGAACGCGTCGCCGGCCGCGCCGCGACCGAGCGACTGCTCGGTGATGCGCTTCACGAGCGACGAGCCCTCCTTGCCGAGCATGAGCGACATGACGAGCGCCTTCGAGCGCTCGGGGTCGCGCACGTGGATGCCGTGGACCTCGGTCACGGCCTGCGCGAAGAACGCGCTCGCCTCGAGGAACGCGACCGTCTCGGCCACCGTGAGCCCCACGGACGCGACGGTGCCGACGCCCGGCGCGACCGCGGTCGCCCCCACCGCGGCGCCCGAGGTCGACACGGCGGCGAGGAACTGCCGCTCGAGCCGTGCGACGAGCTGCTCCGGCGTCATGTCCGGGTGCTTCCTGCGCACCTCGCGCAGATGGTTCACCACGAGCGGTCGCTGCTTGGCGACCACCGTGTCGATCGTCTTCTCCAGCCAGGACATGTCCTGCTCCATCTCGCTCATGCCTTCCCCCCGTGATCCTCTCCGTAGCGTGACAGCACGGCGTCGATCGGTCCATCCATCACGAGACGGCCCTTGTCGAGGTAGAGTCCGCGGCTGCAGAACCGCTTGAGGTCGCGTTCGTTGTGCGACACGAAGAACAGCGTGCGGCCGTCGGCCAGCAGACGCTCGATGCGCTCGTAGCACTGCTCGCGGAACGCCTTGTCGCCGACGGCGAGCACCTCGTCGACGAGCATGATCGGCTCGTCGAGGCTCGAGATGACCGAGAACGCCAGGCGCACCTTCATGCCGCTCGACAGGTGCTTGTAGGGCGTGCCCACGAAGTCCTCGATGCCGGCGAAGGCGATCATGTCGTCGAACGCCGCGTCGATCTCGGCCTTCGTCATGCCGTGCAGGCCCGCGGTGAGGTAGACGTTCTCGCGCACCGTGAGGTCGGCGACGAACCCGCCGGTGATCTCGATGAGCGGCGCGACGCCGCCGGTGACCGACACGGTGCCCTCGTCGGGCAGCACGACGCCGGCGACGAGCTTGAGCAGCGTCGACTTGCCCTGGCCGTTGCGGCCGACGACGCCGATGGCCTCGCCCGCCTCGACGGCGAACGACACGTCGCGCAGCGCCCAGAACTCGCCCGGCCGCGTACGGCGGTCGCGGCCTGCGAAGAGGTCCTTGAACGACCGGCGCGACGAGCGGGTGCGCTTGAAGCGGATGCCGAGGCCGGCGACGTCGATGACGGCCATCAGACCTCCTTGAGCACGGCGCGGATGCTCGCGCGGAACACGAGCGCGCCGACGAGCAGCACGAGCGCCGTCATGCCCGCCGAGATGCCCACGGCCGTCCAGTCGAGGGCGCTCGGGAAGAACGCGGAGCGGTAGAGCGACAGGATGCCCGCGAGCGGGTTGAACGCGCCGAGCGTCTGCAGCCCCTCGGGCAGGTCGCCGAGGTCGTAGATGATGGGCGTCGCGTAGAACGCGAAGCGCAGCACGAGCTTCACGGCGCGCTCGAGGTCGCGGAAGAACACCACGAGCGGCGCGACGAGCAGCCCGATGCCGAGGACGAGCGCGGCCTGCAGCAGGATGCCGAGCGGGAAGAGCACGACCTCCCAGCCGACGGTCGCCCCGGCGAGGATCGCGAAGAGCGCGAGCACCGGCAGCGACGCGACGAACTCGATGCCCTTCGCGAGCGTGAGGCGGGCGACCCAGATCGTCGGCGGCACCTTCGTCGAGCGGATGAGGCGCGACTCCTTGATGAACGCGCGCGTCGAGTCGGACACGGCGCCGCTCAGCCACATCCACGGCAGGAGCCCGGCGAGGAGGAACACGATGTACGGCTCGAACCCCACGTCGCGCTGGAAGACGACCGTGAAGACGAAGTAGTAGATCGCGCTCATCGCGAGCGGGTCGAGCACGCTCCACAGGTAGCCGAGGAACGACGTCGAGTAGCGCACGCGCAGGTCGCGCGACGTCAGCAGCCACAGGCTGTGCCGGTAGCGACGGGCCGTCGACCAGGAGTCGCGGGCGTGCGTCGGAGCGGTCACCCCAGCATCCTAGGTCGCCGAGCACGCAGCGACGCCGGTCGCCACGGGGCGACCGGCGTCGGGTGCTGGTGCGGGATCAGACGTAGAGGTTCGCGCGGTCGAGGTCCTCGGCGAAGTCGACCTCGACGGCGAACAGGTCCGAGATGTCGAGCGGCTGCACGCGGATGCCGGCCTCGGCGATCGCGGTCTCGATGCCGCGCTCGAAGTAGTCCTGCGCGTCGCAGCGCTGCAGGTGACGGATGAGCGTCGCCTTGTCGGTCGAGGAGACGAAGTTGATGCCGATCGCCTCGCCGAGGCCGCCCGTGACGGTCTTCGACAGCTCGCGGATGTCGCCGCGGGAGTCGAGCGTGTACTTGACCTCCTCGTCGGACACCTTCGAGGTGTCGACGGCGACGGTCGACTGGTCGGCCGCGACGCGCTCGGCGACGCGGGAGAGCAGCGCGGGGTGGAAGACGACGTCGCCGTTCATCCACAGCACGCCGCCGGGCTTCGACGCGCGGAGGGCGCGGAGCAGCGACTTCGACGTGTTCGTCACGTCGTACTCGTCGTTGTAGACGTACGTGTTCTCGGGGAACGCGTCGATGATGTGGTCGGCCTTGTAGCCGACGACGGTCGTGATGCGCGCGTCGTCGAACGCCGCGTGGATGTTCTCGACCTGCTGCTGCATGATCGTGCGACCGTCGTTGAGCACGGTCAGGCTCTTGGGCAGCGAACGGCCGAGGCGCGAGCCCATGCCGGCTGCGAGGATCACGGTCTGCGTGGTCATTGCCATCTCCAATGCGGTGGTGCGGGCGGGCTCCAGGATGGCCTGTTTCCCTGACGTTCACCCAGGGGGAACCTGGGTGACACCTCACTGTGCCGCCTTCCATCGTAGCAAACGACCCCCTTGCGTGGTGGGAGGCGGGCGCGCTCGTCGTTCGGCGGGCTCTCGGCTGCACCTGCCAGGCTCTGCGGATGGAGCGCGACGACCCGGCTGCGCGGCCCTCGCCGCGGGCGTCGCCCGCGCCGTCGACGCAGCCCGCGTCGGCATCCGATCGCGGTGGGGATGCGTGGATCGCGCGTCCGGCGGCGGTCGGTAACGTGGACGACGTGGGTGCCGGAGATCAGAGACGACCGTTCGCGGAGCTGAGTCCGGAGGAGCAGGCGGCTCGGCGGCGCGAGGCTGCGCGCAAGGCTGCGGCCACGCGCGCTCGCAACCGCGCCCGCCAGGCCGCCGAGGCGAAGGCCCAGGCCGTGCCCGCGCCCGTCGAGCAGGTTCCCGTCGAGCAGGTTCCCGTCGAGCAGGTTCCCGTCGAGCCGGTTCCCGTCGAGCAGGTGCCCGTCGAGCAGGTGCCCGTCGAGCAGGTGCCCGTCGAGCAGGTGCCCGTCGAGCCGGAGCCCGTCGAGGAGCCGGCGAGGTTCACCGAGGCGGCGCCCGAGCCCGAGCCGACCATCGAGCCCGAGCCAGAGTCGATCACCGAGCCCGAGCCCGAGCCGATCGTCGAGCCTGAGCCGCTGGACCGCGCCATGCCCGAGCCCCAGCCCGAGTCGCAGGCCCAGCCCGAGTCAACCGCAGTAGGCGAGGCTGTCGCCCCCTCCGCGCCCGCCGTCTCCGAGCCCATCCTCCCCGAGCCCACCGATGCCGACGAGCCCGTCGAGGTCGTCATCGTGCAGAGCGACCCGGACGCGCGCTCGACGATCGCCCGCCGCGAGCCCGCCACCGACGATGCCCGCGACGACCTCCGCGACGACCTCGACGCATCGCCGTCGCGCACGCCCGGCACCACCGCGTCCACGACCGACGGCGCTCCCGCCGTCGTGCTGTCCCTCGACGGCGTGACGCGCCGCTTCGGCGCGACCGTCGCGATCGACGACGTGCATCTCGTCGTGCGCGCGGGGGAGTGCCACGGGGTCGTGGGGCCCAACGGCGCCGGCAAGTCGACGACGCTCTCGATCGCCGCGGGCCTCATGCGGCCGACGTCGGGCTCGGTCGAGGTCCACGGCCAGGACGTGCGAGCGCGCGGCGTGCAGGCGCAGCTCGGCGTCGTGCCCGACCGCATGCGGCTGTTCGACCGGCTCACGGGCAGGCAGCTGCTCGTGCACGCCGCGCTCCTGCGGCGCGTGCCGCGCAAGGACGCCATCACGCGCGCCGCGACGCTGCTGGAGCGCTTCGAGCTCACCGCCGACGCCGACCGCCTCGTCGCCGACTACTCGATCGGCATGCAGCAGCTCGTGGGCATCGCCGCGGCGCTCATCCACGCGCCGCGCGTCGTCGTGCTCGACGAGCCGTTCGAGTCCATCGATCCCGTCTCGACCGACGTCATCCTCTCCGTGCTCGGCGACCTCCGGCGGCGCGGCGGCGCCGTCGTGCTCACGAGCCACGACATGCGCCTCGTGGAGCGCGCGTGCGACCACGTCGTCGTGCTGCAGGACGGCGTCGTGCGCGCCTCGGGCTCGGTCGACGACGTCCGCGACGGCCTGAGCCTCGAGGATCGCTTCGCGCGCATCGTCGGCGCCTCGCCCGCCCAGGAGCTGCCGTGGCTCTCGCCGTCGCGCGACTGAGGCTCGCGGCGCTCGCGTCGCTGCCGCGCGATCCGCGCGGCATCGGTCGGGCGCTGCTGCCGTGGCTCGCAGCCCTCGTCCTCGCGGCGGGCGCGATCGCGCTCGGCGCGCAGGGCATCCTGCCGTCGCTGCTCGCGACGAGCGTCGTCGTCGTCGCAGCCGTGGGCGTCGGGGCGATCGGGCCGCGCGACGCCGCGCTCGACCCGCGGGCGTTCCGCGGCATCCTGCCTCCGCTGACGGTCGCGGCAGGCACGGCGCTCGGCGCGCTCGTGTCGCCCCTCACGGTGCTCGCGCTCGGCGTCGGCATCGCCTGCGGGCTCGACGAGGGCTCCGCGCTCGCACCCGTCGCGGCGGTCCTGCTCGCGATCACGGCCGCGCTCGCGCGCCTCGTCGCCGACGTCGGCGCCGCGCGGGACACGTGGCCGTGGACGGCGGGCGGGCTGCTCGTCGTCGTCGCGGCGCTCGCGGTCGCCCCGCTGCTCGGCGGCGTCGAGGAGGGCCTCGGCGCGCTCGCGACGACGCCGTTCGTCGCCTCCACCGCGTGGCTGCTCGAGCCGAGCCGTCTCCTCGTCGCGCTCGGCGCCATCGTGGCGCTCGCCGCCGCGTGGTGCGCGATCGTCGCCTGGCGCATGCACCGCGTCGCCCGACCGCGCCTGCGCGAGCACCTCGGGCTCCTGCGCGCGGTGCCCGCGCTGCCATGGGCCGTCGTCCTCGCGCGCACCGTCACGGGCTGGGCGCGCGATCGCCGCTACGTCGCGATCGTCGTCGCCGTGGTGGCGCTGCCGGTGCTGCTGGCCATCCCGCTCTGGCTCGCGGGCCTCCCGCGCGAGACGTGGACGCTGCTGCCCGTCGCGGCGCTCGCCCTCTTCGCGGGCTGGGCGATCCACGACGACACCGCCTACGACGGCTCGGCCTGGTGGATGCACCTCGCGGCGCGCGTGCCCGGCTGGCAGGACCGCCTCGGGCGTGCCCTCCCGGTCGCGGTCGTCGCCTCGGCGCTCGTGCTCTTCGCCTCCGTCGTCGCCGTGCGTCTGCACGGCGACGACGCCCTGCTCGCCCCGCTCGCAGGCGGCAGCCTCGCGCTGCTCGGCTCGGGCATCGCCGTCTCCTCCATCGTGAGCGCCGCGTGGCCGTATCCCGTCGCCGGTCCCGACGCCAGCATCTTCCAGTCGTCCGCGACGCAGTCGTGGTCCGCCGTCCTCACGCAGGCCGGCGCGCTCGTGGCCGCCGTCGCCGTCTCGTCGCCGATCGTCGCGCCCATCGTGCTCGAGCTCGACGCCCCCGGTGCGGACTGGGCATGGATGGGCGCCGGCTACGCCGCGCTCGTCGCGATCGTGGGCATCGCGATCGGCGGGGCGATCCTCGACCGCCGTGGACCCGAGGTGCTCGCCGCCGCCATGCGAGACTGAGGGCATGAGCGATCCCGCGACCCCAGGCACCGGAGGCGGCACGGACGTGCTCGACCGCGAGCTCGAGGAGCTGCTGCGGCAGGAGCAGGTCGACGACGGCGACCACGACCGCTTCTCGCACTACGTGAAGAAGGAGAAGATCCTGCAGTCCGCCATCACGGGCAAGGCCGTGCGGGCGCTGTGCGGCAAGAAGTGGACGCCGGGTCGCGACCCGGAGAAGTTCCCCATCTGCCCCACGTGCAAGGACATCTACGAGGGTCTCAAGGGCGAGTGAGCCGCGGGCCCGCCGCCGGCGGGCCGGCAGCCGCGGTCAGCGGTAGACCGTCGGGATGACGGGCTCGCCACGGGCGAGGCGCGTCGCGTCGCTCGGCAGCTCGGCGATCGCGGCTGCGCAGCGCTCGCGCGCCGCGGCGACGCCCGCGGCACCGCGGTGGGCGTCGACGATGACGCCCTGCTCGACGAGCGGCACCTGCAGCGCGCGCCCGCGCGAGAGGTCGGGCTCGCCGCCGACGTGCACGGTCTCCTCGGTCGCGACGCCGCCGACGAGGGCGCGCACCGCGGTCTTCTCGCCGCCGTGCGACGCCTTGCCGTCGGAGCGCTTCGCGACGTCGATCCACGAGCCGTCGTCCGCCTGGTGGGCGACGAGCTTGTAGACCATGCCGGCGGCGGGGGAGCCCGAGCCGGTCACGACGCTCGTGCCCACGCCGTACGCGTCGACGGGGCTCGCAGCGAGGCCCGCGATGGCGTACTCGTCGAGGTCGCTCGTCACGGTGATGCGCGTGTCCGTCGCACCGAGCGCGTCGAGCTGCGCACGCACGCGCTGCGCGGTGTCGACGAGGTCGCCCGAGTCGATGCGCACGCCGCCGAGGCCCGTGCCGGCCACCCGGATGGCCGTCTCGACGCCCTGCTCGATGTCGTACGTGTCGACGAGCAGCGTCGTGCCGGTGCCGAGCGCGGCGATCTGCGCGGCGAACGCCTCCTCCTCGGAGTCGTGGAGGAGCGTGAACGAGTGGGCGGCGGTGCCCATGGTCGGGATGCCCCACGCGGCGCCGGCGGCGAGGTTCGACGTCGCGCCGAAGCCCGCGACGTACGCGGCGCGCGCGGCGGCGATCGCGGCGTCCTCGTTGGCGCGGCGCGAGCCCATCTCCGCGAGCGGACGCCCCTTGGCCGCCTGCACCATGCGCGTCGCGGCGTTCGCGACGGCCGAGTCGTAGTTGAGCACCGACAGCGCGAGCGTCTCGAGCACGACGCACTCGGCGAACGTGCCCTCGACGACGAGCAGCGGGCTGCCGGGGAAGTACGCCTCGCCCTCGCCGTAGCCGCGGATGTCGCCGGTGAAGCGGTAGTCGGCGAGCCAGTCGAGCGTCGCGTCGCTCACGACGCGGTGCTCGCGCAGGAACGCGAGGTCGGCCTCGTCGAAGCGGAAGCGCTCGATGGCGTCGAGCAGCCTGCCCGTGCCGGCGACGATGCCGTAGCGGCGGGCGCCCGGCAGCCGCCTGGCGAACACCTCGAAGACGCTCGGCCGGAGCCCGCGCCCCGTGGCGAGGGTCGCGTCGATCATCGTCAGCTCGTACCGGTCGGTCTGCAGTGCCGTCGTCACCTCGCCAGCCTAGGCGTGCCTAGGCTGGTGCGGTCATGGATGCAGCAGCACAGCGGACCCAGCCGACCGTCGAGCCGCTCACGGAGGAGGACGCGGCGGCCTGGGCGCGATTCGTCACGATCGAGCGGGCACGCACGTACGAGGGGCTCGTGCACGACGACTTCCTCGAGCGGCACCTCGCGACCCTCGACGCGCAGGCGCAGGAGATCCGCGCCGAGCTCGCGAGCGGCGTCGGCCGCCTCGCGGTCGCGTGGCACGAGGGGGCGATCGTGGGCGCCGCGTCGTCGACCGCGAGCCCCATGGCGTGGGAGACGGGCCTCGGGTTCGAGCCCGTGCCCGTGGACCGCGCGCTCGACACCCTCTACGTCGCGCCGGCGTGGCACGGCACCGGCCTCGCCGACCGCCTCCTCGCCCGCGTGCTCGACGACGAGCCGACGATGCTGTGGCTCATCGCGGGCAACGAGCGCGCGCGTCGCTTCTACGAGCGCCGCGGGTTCGCGCTGTGGGGCGAGGAGGTCTCGACGGGGCCGACGTGGAACCACGTGCCGATGCGCCGCATGCTGCGCGGCGGGCCCACCGCCGCCCGCGGCTAGGCTGGTCCGGTGCAGCGCCCGATCGGAGTCTTCGACAGCGGGCTCGGCGGCCTCACCGTCGCCCGCGCGCTCATCGACCAGCTGCCGAACGAGTCGATCACCTACGTCGGCGACACCGCGCACACGCCCTACGGCCCGCGCTCGCAGGACGAGGTGCGCACGCTCGCGCTCGCGGCGCTCGACACGCTCGTCGAGCAGGACGTGAAGATGCTCGTCATCGCCTGCAACACCGCGTCGGCGGCGATGTACGACCTCGCGCACGAGCGCTACGAGCAGGGGATGGGCATCCCCGTCGTCGAGGTCATCCAGCCCGCCGTGCGCGCGGCGATCCGCGCGACGCGCACCGGTGCGATCGGCGTCATCGGCACCGAGGGCACCATCGGCTCGCACGCCTACCAGCGCGCGTTCGCGCAGGCCGGCATCCACCACGTCGACGCCGCGGCCTGCCCGCCGTTCGTCGACTTCGTCGAGGCGGGCGTCACGACCGGCGACGCCGTGCTCGCCGCCGCGCGCGAGCACCTCGCGCCGCTGCGCGCCGCCGGCGTCGACACGCTCGTGCTCGGCTGCACCCACTACCCATTGCTCGCCGGCGCCATCGGCTACGTCATGGGCCCCGACGTGCGCCTCATCTCGAGCGCCGAGGAGACCGCATCCGACGTGTACCGCCAGCTGTCGGACGCCGGGAGGCTCGCCCCGCCGACGACCCAGGCGACCTACGCCTTCGAGGCGACGACCGAGGACCAGGAGCCCTTCCTGCGCCTCGCCAGGCGCTTCCTCGGCCCCGAGGTCACGCACGTGGAGTTCACGCAGACGGGGGTCATCGACCTCCCGGAGAGGATCTGACATGGCACGCAAGGACGGCAGGACGACGGACGCGCTGCGCCCGGTCACCATCGAGCGCGGCTGGTCCGCGCAGGCGGAGGGCTCGGCGCTCATCTCCGTCGGCGGCACGAAGGTGCTGTGCACCGCCTCGGTGCAGCCGTCGGTGCCGCGCTGGATGGCCGGCAAGGGCAAGGGCTGGGTCACGGCGGAGTACTCGATGCTGCCGCGCTCGACGAACGAGCGCATGGACCGCGAGAGCGTCAAGGGGCGCATCGGCGGACGCACGCACGAGATCTCGCGCCTCGTCGGCCGCTCGCTGCGCGCCGTCGTCGACATGAAGGCGCTCGGCGAGCTGTCGATCGTCGTCGACTGCGACGTGCTGCAGGCCGACGGCGGCACGCGCTGCGCGTCGATCACGGGCGCGTACGTCGCGCTCGCCGACGCCATCGAGTGGGCGAAGGGGCAGAGGCGCATCCCCGCGTCCGCGCAGCCCCTCATCGACTCCGTCTCGGCGATCTCCGTCGGCATCGTCGGCGGCGAGCCGATGCTCGACCTCGCGTACGTCGAGGACTCCCGCGCCGAGACCGACATGAACGTCGTCGTCACCGGCCGCGGCCTGTTCGTCGAGGTCCAGGGCACCGCCGAGGGCGCGCCGTTCGACCGCACCGAGCTCGGCGCGCTGCTCGACCTCGCCGTCGGCGGATGCGACTCCCTCGCCACCATCCAGCGGGAGGTGCTCGCATGAGGATCGTCGTCGCGACCCACAACGACCACAAGGTCGCCGAGCTGCAGCGCATCCTCGCCGACGACCTCCCCGAGGCTGCGCTCGAGGCCTACGAGGGCCCCGAGGCGGTCGAGGACGGGGTGACGTTCGCCGAGAACGCGCTCATCAAGGCGCGCGAGGCGTTCGAGGAGACCGGCATCGCGTCGATCGCCGACGACTCCGGCATCGCCGTCGACGCGCTCGAGGGCGCCCCGGGCATCTTCTCGGCGCGCTACGCGGGCACGCGCGACGACCGCGACAACCTCGAGCTGCTGCTGCGCAACCTCGAGGGCGTCGCCGACCGCGGCGCGGCCTTCGTGTGCGCGGCCGCCTACGTCGACGGCGAGCGCGAGCTCGTCGAAATGGGCGTCTGGCGCGGCTCGGTGCTCGAGGCGCCCGCGGGCACGGGCGGGTTCGGCTACGACCCGATCTTCCAGCCCGACGACGCGCCCGTGTCGGCGGCCGAGCTGTCGGCGGAGGAGAAGGACGCGCTGAGCCACCGCCGCCGCGCCTTCCGTGCGCTCGCCGCCGTCCTCGCGGCGCCCGCGGCGCCGGCCGCACCGGCTGCCTCCGCCGACTAGCCTGACGCCATGCAGACGACCGCCGTCGAGGACTACGTGAAGGCGATCTACGCCTACACGGAGTGGCAGCCCGAGCCCGTGACGCCGTCGCGGCTCGCGACGAACCTCGGCCTCGCGGCGTCGACCGTCACCGAGATGGTGAAGAAGCTGAGCGCGCAGGGGCTCGTCGACCACCGCCCGTACGGCACGATCGCGCTCACGGACGAGGGCCGCGCGCTCGCGCTGCGGCAGGTGCGTCGGCACCGGCTCATCGAGACGTGGCTCGTGCAGCAGCACGGCTACGCGTGGGACGAGGTGCACGACGAGGCCGAGGTGCTCGAGCACGGCATGAGCGACCGGCTCGTCGAGTCGATCGCCCATGCGCTCGGGGATCCGGAGCGCGATCCGCACGGCGATCCCATCCCCGCCGCCGACGGCACGACGCGGCAGCCGAGCGCCACGGTGCTCGCCGACGCGCACGACGGCTACCTGGGCACCGTCGTGCGCATCTCCGACGCCGACCCCGAGCTGCTGCGCTTCCTCGCCGATCAGGGCGTCGAGCTCGACGAGCGCATGCGCTACGTCGGCCGCGGTCGCTTCACGGGCGGCCTGACGGTGGAGGTCGACGGCGTCGAGCACACCGTCGGCGACGACGTGGCCGCGTCGATCTGGCTCAGCGCGCCGTGCCAGGAGCCGACGCACGCGCACGAGGCGTGAGCGTCCAGGTCGTCGAGCGCCGCGACCCGGCAGCGGTCGAGCGCCTCCTGCGATCGCTGCCGGCTTGGTTCGGCATCGAGGAGGCGATCGTCGCCTACGTCGAGCAGGTGCGGACGGCCAGTGCCTCGTTCGTCGCGGTCGTCGACGACCGCGTCGTCGGTGCGGCGCTCGTCGAGCGCCGGTCGCCGGCGCTGGTCGAGCTCGCGCTGATCGCGGTGCACGCCGAGCAGCGCGGCGCAGGCATCGGGCGAGCGCTCGTCGACGCCGCGGCGACGTGGGCGGCGAGTGCCGGAGCCGCCGCGTTCGAGGTGCACACCGTCGGACCCTCGTTCGAGGACGACGGCTACGCCGCCACCCGCGCGTTCTACCGCTCCTGCGGCTTCCTGCCCGTGCGCGAGGTCGAGGGGCTCGACTGGGACGGGCCGACGCTCATCCTCGAGCGTCCGCTCGCGGTGCCGTGAGCCGACCGCGCGACGGCGTGGAGCCGCTGGGACGACGTCGAGCGCGCGCGACGGCACGGGGGCGCACGCGAGCGCGGCTCGTCCGATGACGTCAGAACGGGGTGCGGGCGGCGTCGCTCGGACTGCCCCACCGGCTGCCGGAGGGACGAGCGTTCGTGTCGGGCGGGAGCCCGTCGAACGTCGGTCCGACCGGTGGCGGCCTGTCGACGTAGGTGCGCCCGAGCGGTGAGCGCCAACGGAGCTCGCCGGGCCGGGGTTGGCTGACGGACCAGGCGGTGGCGTGCTTCATCGTGTGATGTCGCCGGCAGAGATGGGCGAGGTTGCCCAGGCTGGTCGTGCCGCCGTCCTCCCACGCGATCCTGTGGTCGGCGTCGTCGTCGCGGGCCTTGGCGGCGCAGCCGGGGAACCGGCAGTGCTGGTCGCGGGCGACGAGCAGCCGGCGCTGCGCCGCGGTCGGCACGTACGTGTCGACCTCGACCACCGTGCCGCGGACGGGATCGGTGAGCAGTCGCTCCCACGTCGTCGCGACGCCGACGAGGATGCGTGCGGTCTCGGCGTCGACGGGCTGCGCGCCGTCGAGGACGCCGGGTGCGTCCGAGGCACCGGCGAGGGTCGTGACGGGCACGGTGATTTGGACGACCGGCGCGATCGTCGACAGGAGCCCCGCGTGCTCGATCTCGGCGCCGCTCGGCGTCCGCTCGACGACCGGTGCTCCCGATCCCGTGAGCAGCAGCTCGCAGAGCGCGTCGGCCCGCCACTGGTCCGCGGTGCGCGGGTCGTCCTTCGACCTCGCTCGCGCCCCGGCGCGCAGCCGGTGGTCGATGCCCTGGGCGAGCACGGCGGGCACGTACGCGCCGATCCAGGCCATGCCGTCGTCCATCGGCGAGACGCGCACGTGCCGGCGTTCGCATGCCGCCCGGTGCCGCTCGACGAGCGGCTCTGCGAGATGCTCGTCGGCCTCGCGACGGGCGACCTTCGACACGCGTGCCGGCGTGGTCGTCTCGGCGAGGGCCACCATCTGCCGCTCGAACGTCGCGCGCTGCTCGGGCGTCACGTCGGAGGACGCGAGCACCCCGCCGGCCTCGGTGATCGCCCGCATGTGGCCTCGGCCGATGCGGCCGTCCGCGAACGCCTCCAGCACGACGGGCCAGGTGTCGACGAGCAGCATTGCGTCGCCGATCTGCCGCTCGACGGTGCGGTCGGAGACGCGCGCCTGCGCGCCGACCTCGGCCGCGACCGTGCGCATCTCCATCGCGCAGCGCTCGCTCGACGGCCCTCCTGCACGCTCGAGGGCGAGGTGGCCGAGCGCGGCGAGCAGGCGGAGGCGGTACGCCTCGAACGCCTGCACGCCCGCGTCGACGGCGGCGAGCTGCGAGAGCGCGTTCGCCTGGATGGCGTCGAGGGCGGCAGGGGTGATCCCGGTCGGGATGCCCTCGATCTGCTGCGCCATGCACCGATCCTCGCGCGGACCACCGACATGGGGGCGGCCCTTCGAGGCTCGCTTCGCTCGCACCTCAGGGAGCGGGTGGGCTGGGGGCGGCCCTTCGAGGCTCGCTTCGCTCGCACCTCAGGGAGCGGGTGGGCTGGGGGACGTCAGGCCGGCTGCAGCACCCGCTCGAAGAGGTGGTCGAAGACCGCCAGCCGGTCGAACCGCATCGCGTACGCACGCGCGCGCACGGCATGGGCCGCGCGCTCCGCCGGCGTCATGGCGAGGGCGTCGTCGAGCGCCGTCGCGATCGCCGCCGACGAGCCGGCCTCGACGATGATCGCCGTGTCGCCGACGGCCTCGAGCGTGCCGCCGCAGTCGGTCGTGATGACGGGGCCGCCGCCGGCGAGCATCGACTCGACGAGCGTGATGCCGAACGTCTCGACGAACTGCTCCGTCGGCTTCGTGGCGAGCACGTACGCCGCCGATGCCGCCATGATGTGCGGCTTCTCGGCGTCCGACACGTCGGTGAGGAAGTGGAAGCGCGACGCGGCGGGCGACGCGGCCGCGACCGCGCGCAGGTCGGCCTCGCTCGGTCCGCGGCCGACGATCGCGAGCTGCAGGCCCGCCGCCGCCTCCGACGTCGAGAATCCCGCGACGAGGTCGTCGATGCCCTTCGCGGGCATGAGTCGCGACAGCGACAGCACGTAGCCGCCTGCCGTGAGCCCGTGCCGGGCGAGCACCCGGTCGGTCTCGGCGGGGTCGAGCGCGAGCCACGAGGTCGTGTCGATCGCCGGGTACGAGATCGACACGCGGCGCCTGCACTGCTCGGCGAAGTCGGTGCCGTGGCGTGCGTCGACCGCCGAGGCCTCCTCGACGATGACGTCGCGCGTGTACTCCGAGACCGCGACGGGCACGTCCTGCGAGAGGTACGACGCGAGCACCTGCGCGGCGGCACCGAAGCGGTCGTCGGCGACGGCGGCGCGCACGACGTTCGTCACGTCGCTGCCGACGGCCTCCGCGATCGTCGTGACGCGCACGGGGAGGCCGGTGGACTGCGCGATGCGCATCGCCTCGGCGACGCACAGCGTGTGCGGCGAGAGGTAGAGCGACATGCACACGGTCGGCACGCCGTCGGTGAAGAGCTCGACGAGCCTGCCCACGACGCCGGACGTGTACCGGCCGTCGACGATCTTGTAGTCGCCGATCGGGGCGGGGCGCTCGACGACGATGCCAGGGGAGTAGGGGGAGATCGTGTCGAGCGGCTTGAGCGGCAGCCCCGCCGCCTCGAGCAGCTCGATGGGCCACGTGACGATGCGCACGTCGTCGAAGCCGCGCTGCAGCGCCGCCTCTGCGAGGTTGCGCGCCTCGACGGAGTGGCCGCAGATCACGGGATCGGCGCGCACGACGATGACGAGCCGGCGGTGGGTCTGGTGCGACATGGGTCCTCCTGGTGGTGGGAAGGCGCGGTGGTGCGAGCGGGGCGGCATGGGTCAGGCGGTGTCGGATCGCGAGGGCGGCCGGTGCACGGTGCCCCAGCCGATCGGCTCGGGGCCGAGCTCGACGTGCAGGTGGCCGCCGCGGTGCAGCGCGCGGGTCGTGAGCCACGAGCCGGGCACCTCGACGCCGTCGAGGTGCACCGACCGCACGTGCTGCACGGGGGAGCCCGGGGTCGGCTCGACGAAGCCCGCGGTCGTGAGCCGCAGCTCGCCACCCGGCATCCGCATCCGAGCCGCGCGCACCGACGGCGTCGACAGCAGCGTGACGTTCTGGCCGGCGACCGGCAGCAGCCCGAGCGTCGCCCACACGTACCAGGAGGAGATGCCGCCGGAGTCGTCGTTGCCGGGCAGGCCGCCCGCGCCGGTGCCGAACTGGTGCTCGAGCGCGGCGTGCACGACCTCGGCCGTGCGGTCGGGCCGGCCGGCGTAGTGGTACGCCCACGGCGCATCCATGTCGGGCTCGTTGTTGAGGCCCTCGAAGCGGCCGAGCGCGTAGCCGGCGAGCAGCTCGTCCGCGCCCGGCGCGACGCCCGGCTGCCGCACGGGCTCCGCGTCGAAGCCGAAGAAGCGGTCGAGCAGCGCGACGAACGCGTCGTCGCCGCCGGCGATCGCGATGCGCGCCGCCATGTCGTGCATGAGGCGGAACGAGTAGTTCCACCGGCCGCCCTCGTAGTACGTCGACTCGCGCACGAGGCCCGTCTGCGCGTCGTAGGCGTCCGGCCAGCGCGCGGCGATCTCGTCGAGCTCGCTCGCGAGCCGACGGTCACCGCGCAGGCGGGCGACGCGGGCCGTGCAGTGGTAGCCGAACGTGAGGTCGAGCATGTGCGTGATCGGATGCGCGATGCCGCCGCGCAGCAGGTCCTCGCCGTAGCCGCGCCGCAGGTCGGCGAGCATGTGCACGATCGCGAGCTCCCAGTCGACGCCCTCGAGGCCGAGCTGCGCGAGGTCGGCGATGAAGGTGTGCGCGAGCGCGGAGCCCTGCCTGGCGAAGCGGTCGGCACCGCGCGCCATGCGGTAGCCGATCGGGAAGTTGCCCTCCTCCTCGGCGGTGACGAGCAGGGAGTTGGCGAGCGCGACGGCGCGATCGGGCGCGAGCGCCGTCAGGAGCGGCAGCTGCGTGCGGTAGATGTCCCACATGGTGCACAGGTCGAAGACGAACGCCCCGTCGCGCGGCCAGAAGGGGCTCTCGTCCTGCGCGAACGCCGGCTTCACGAGCGAGTGGTAGAGCGCGGTGCCGAAGATCTCGCGCCTGCGGTCGGAGGTCGTCTCGATCGCGATGCCGCCGAGCTCGTGCTCCCACAGCGCCTGCGTCGCGGCGAGCCGGTCGTCGAACCTGCCCTCGATCGACGTGCCGCAGTCGGCGTGCAGGTTGGCGCGCGCCTGCTCGGGCCCGCGCAGCGAGAAGCCGATCGCGACCTCCACCTGGTCGCCCTGCTCGGTCGGGCCCGCCCACATGAGGCCGAACGGCCGGAGCGTCGTCGGGCGGATGGAGTCGAAGTCGAGCCGCGATCCGCCCGGCATGAGGCGGCGGTCGTACCAGAGCATCTGGCGCCAGCGCGGGCTGCGGACCTCGACGTGCACGGCGAGCGGCGCGCCCTCGACGACGATCTCGCCCTGGGCGACGCCCGGTGCGACGAGCTCGAGGTGCGCGCGCAGCGGCACGGTCTCGCCGAACGGGATCTGCAGCCCGCCGATCGAGCAGTCGACGACGACGCGCGCGTCGGCGTGCCGGGGGAACGTGTAGCGGTGCACGACGGACTTCGGGCCGGCCGTGATCTCGGCGCGCACGCCGTTGTCGAGGCGTGCGGCGTAGCTGCCGGGGGAGGCGACCTGGTCGTGCAGCCCGAGCTGCCGTCCGAGCCCGTCGAGCGGCTCCGTGAGCGGCGTGACGCGGAAGTAGTTGTAGTACTTGCGGATCGCTCCCGTGCCCGACTGCTGGAAGTGCGTGAAGCCGCTCGCGACGTCGTCGTCGCGGATGGCGGGCGGGACGCCCTCGGTCGACAGGTCGTACCGGCCGTAGCCCGTCGGATACGCGCCCGAGTAGGCGCACGCCGACACCATGCCGAGCGGGGCCGTCGCGCCCGGATGCGTGTTGCCGATCTGCGGCTTCGGCCACCACCACGTCGCGGCGATGCCGGAGGGTGGCGGCAGGTGCGTCGGAGCCGTCCCGAGGAAGGGGTCGACGTCGGCGATGCGCACCATGGAGCCATGGTGTCCACCGCCTGTGACGCCCGTGTTACGCGGGCATGACCATCTGGAGCGGCAGGTTCGGTGGGCGCCGAGGCGGCGTCAGGGCCTGGGCTCGCGGCCCGGTCGGCGGCGTGCCTCGTCGACCTGGTCCGACAGGTCGAGCGTCGAGACCTGCCCCGTGTCGGCGCCGCTGCGGCGCTCCGCCTGCACCTCGCGACGCGACTGGATGGCGTGGAACACGATGAAGCACGCCGCGAGCGCGACGACGCCCACGAGCACGAGGTCGATGTACTCGGTCACGACGTCGGCGACGCCCGGGATGTGCGCGACGGCCCAGCCGAGGAACGTGAGGCCCGCGCCCCACAGGAGCCCGCCGACGACGTCGTAGCGCAGGAAGCGCCGGTACGGCATGCGCCCGACGCCCGCCGCGACGGGCATGAACGTTCGCACGATGCCGATGAAGCGCGCGACGATGACGGCCCACGGGCCGTACTTCACGAAGAACCCGTTCGTGCGCTCGATCGTCTTGTGCGAGAAGAGGCCGGATGACTTCCGTTGGAAGATCGGTGGCCCGACCTTGTAGCCGATGAGGTAGCCCAGCTGGTCGCCCGCGACCGCGCACAGCCAGATGGCGAGCATGCACAGCCACACCGGCTGGTGGATGACGCCGGAGTACGACAGCACGCCCGTGATGACGAGCAGGGTGTCGCCGGGCAGCAGGAAGCCGACGAGCAGCCCCGTCTCGACGAAGACGATCGCGCACACGAGCACGAGCGCCCAGCCGCCCGCTCCGACGATGAGGCCCTCGACGTCGAAGAGCGCGTTGGCTGGCAGGTGATGCACCATGACCCCTTCGACGATGGTTGCCGTGACGATCGCAGGCGGACGGTGCGGGAGAGGGGACTCGAACCCCCACGCCCAGCGGGCACAGGAACCTAAGTCCTGCGTGTCTGCCAGTTCCACCACTCCCGCGGTGACGGCTCATCGTATCGGCGATCCCTATGCGATGGCCGAGTCGACGCGCTCGCCGTCGACCCTGGTTGCATGGGGGCATGCGACACACAGCACTCATCACCGGAGCGTCCTCGGGCATCGGGCTCGCGATCGCTCGAGAGCTCGCCCGCGTCGGCGTCGACGTCGTGCTCGTCGCCCGCGACGAGGAGCGGCTGCAGGCGCTCGCGGCCTCGCTCGACACCGGCGCCGAGGTGCTCGCCGCCGACCTGCTGACGCACGACGGCCTCGAGGCCGTCGCGGCCCGTCTCGCGCAGCGCGACCGCCCGATCGACATCCTCGTGTCGAACGCGGGCTTCGGGCTCGCCGCGCCCTTCCACGAGTCGACGATCGAGGACGAGCGCCGGCTCCACGAGCTGCTGTCGTTCGTGCCGCTGCGACTCGCGCACGCGGCGCTGCCCGGCATGCGCGAGCGCGGCCGCGGCTGGATCCTCACCGTCGCGAGCTTCGCCGCGTTCATCCCCTTCGGCACCTACTCCGCGGCCAAGAGCCATGCCGTCAACCTGTCGCGCGCGATCCGCTCGCGCTACGCGGACGACGGCATCCGCGCCACCGCGCTGTGCCCGGGCTTCGTGCACACCGAGTTCCACGACCGCATGGGCATCGTCGAGGACGGTCCGGCGTGGATGTGGGCGAGCGCCGAGGACGTCGCGCGACGCGGCGTGCGCGGCCTGCGGCGCAACCAGCCCGTCGTGCACTCCGACCGGCGCTTCGCCGCGATCGCGAAGGGTCTGCAGCTCGTGCCCGACACGTGGCAGGGCAGCCTCATCAACGCCTACCGCGACTGACCCGATCTCCGCGAGTCAAGCCCAGGCGCCCGCCGCCGGATGTCGACAGCGTAGAGGCATGGCATCTCGATACGCGGGTCTCCGCGCCCTCTACCTCAACGGCACCCTGACGCCCTCGCCGGGCTCGAGCCACACGGACCTCCTCATCGAGGCGAGCGCGAACGTCCTGCGCGAGCAGGGCGTCCAGGTCGACGTCGTGCGCCTCGTCGACCACGTCGTCGCGCCGGGCGTGCAGCCCGACGTGACCGAGCACGGCGCGGCACGCGACGACTGGCCGCGCATCTGGGAGCAGGTGCTCGCCGCCGACATCCTGGTGCTCGCGGGCCCCATCTGGCTCGGGGACAACTCGAGCCAGACGCGCCTCGCCATCGAGCGGCTCTACGCGCACTCGGGCGAGGTCGGCGACGACGGGCTGCCGGTGTACTACGGCAAGGTCGCCGGCGCGCTCGTCGGCGGCAACGAGGACGGCCTCAAGCACTGCACGAGCGTGATCCTGCACGCGCTGCAGCACCTCGGATGCACGATCCCGCCGAACGCGGAGGCCGGGTGGATCGGCGAGGCGGGGCCCGGGCCGTCGTACGGCGACGAGCTCGACGACGGCTCGCGCGCCGGGTTCGACAACGACTTCACGCAGCGCAACGTGACGTTCATGGCGTGGAACCTCATGCACCTCGCCGGCATCCTCCGCGCCGCGGGCGGCATCCCCGCCGAGGGCAACCTGCCGGGCGCGTGGGACGGGGGCTCGCGATGGGGGTTCCAGAACCCCGAGTACCGCTAGTCGGCGCGCGGATCCGCGTCAAGGGTCCCGCGCCCTCCAAACCCCGCGCATGACGCGGTACGAACCACCATCGACTCGACTGCTCGAAGGGAGCACCATCATCATGACCGACGTCCAGCTGCACATCACCGACTCCGGCGGCGAGGGCCGCCCCGTCGTCCTCATCCACGGCTGGCCGCTGTCGGCCGAGTCCTGGCAGCCGCAGCGCCGCGCGCTCACCGCCGCGGGCTTCCGCGTCGTCGACTACGACCGCCGCGGCTTCGGGCAGTCCGACAAGCCCGAGGACGGCTACGACTACGACACGTTCGCAGACGACCTCGAGTCGGTGCTGCGCAGCCTCGACCTCGTCGACGTCACGCTCGTCGGCTTCTCGATGGGCGGCGGCGAGGTCGCGCGCTACGTCGCGCGCCACGGCGAGAGCCGCATCCGCTCGGTCGTCTTCGCGGCGTCCGTGACGCCCTTCATGCACACGACGGACGACAACCCCGACGGCCCGCTCGGCGACGACCTCTACGGCCAGCTGCGCGGCGGCCTCGTCGAGGACCGCGCCGCGTTCTTCGAGGAGTTCGTGCGCGGCTTCTACTCCGTCGACGGCGACGTGCGCGTGGGCGACGGCGACCTGAAGGCCGCGGTCGACATGTGCATGCAGTCGTCCCAGACCGCAGCGGTCGCCGCGATGGACGCCTGGGCGACGACCGACTTCCGCGACGACCTCGCGAAGGTCACCGTGCTGACGCTCGTGATCCACGGCTCCGGCGACGCCACCGTGCCCTTCGAGGGCTCCGGCGCTCGCACGCACGCCGCGATCGCGCACTCGGAGCTCGTCGTCGTCGACGACGCGCCGCATGGCCTCACGACCTCGCACGCCGACGAGTTCGACGCCGCGCTGCTGCGCTTCGTGCAGGACGAGGCACCCGGCGTCGACGCCTGACGCGGCGGGGGAGGGCGGTGGCCGACGGCCGCCGCCCTTCGTCGTACCAGGTCGAGCCACCCGGCGCGAGGGTGCGCTCGTGCCGCCCGCGCAGCCTAGCGTCGAGGCATGCTCTTCGACCTCCAACGCATCCTCACGTTCTCCGGCGACACCCTCGAGGAGGCGTCGATCCAGCTGCGGGAGGCGATCGACGCCCTCCCGCTCGACAGCCGCATCGTCGACGTCACGACGAGCGTCGAGGGCGGTCGCGTGCACGGCATGGCGGTCGTCGACCTCATCCCCGAGGCCGACGTCGCGCCTCCGGCTGCGGTGCAGCCCGCCGCAGTCGCCGAGCCCTCGACGGTCGACGACGTCGTGGACGGCATCTGAGCCGCTCGGCGCCGGATCAGCGCGCCTCGTCCGGGTCGTGCCGCCCGCCCGGGTCCTCGAGCCAGCGGCGCCTGGCCGTGCGGGTCGGC
The DNA here is from genome assembly GCF_039531815.1 of Agrococcus versicolor. Taxonomy (NCBI): domain Bacteria; kingdom Bacillati; phylum Actinomycetota; class Actinomycetes; order Micrococcales; family Microbacteriaceae; genus Agrococcus; species Agrococcus versicolor. Next base: position 483,802 of record NZ_BAAAQT010000005.1, read on the forward strand.
GGGAAGGCGACCGCGAGCATGAGCGCGCCGACGAGGAGGCCGGTCCACCACGGAGCCTCGGGCAGCACGAGCGGCAGGACGAGGGCCAGGGCGACGACGAGCGCGCCGCCGATCGTCCAGTACCCGCGCCAGAACGCCATGGCACATGCTCGCAGGGGTACGCGAGCGAGCCGGGAGGCGCCGCGCAGGCCGTCCGCATAGCCGACGGTGGGAGGCTGGTCGCATGATCGCCCTCGAGCTCGCCTGCGACGCACCCGGCTGCCGCCGCGTCGAGAGCGAGGCGGCGACGCCGTCGGCGTCAAGCCTCGCCGCGAGCCTGCTCGGCCTCCTCGACGGAGGATGGACGGTCGACTCCGTCGCCGGCCGCAGCGTCTACTGCCCTCGGCACCGCGGGATGGCGCGGCCCCCCGAGGATGCGACGCTGCTCGACTTCCTCATGCCGCTCGCGACCTGACGCGGTCCGCGAGGCGCGCACCCTGCGCGGTCAGCCGCGCGTGCTCGCCGGGGACGGCGCGGACACCGCGCCGATCTCGACGTCGTCGACGTCGACGGCGCCGACGCCGTCGAAGCGCACGAGGCTCGTCGCCGACGAGGTGCGCGACTCGACGACGCCGCGGGTGCCGCGGGGCACGAACCGGCGATCGAGGCCGCCGATGTCGAGGATCGCGACGACGGCGGCCCCGGCGACGGGGGCGCCGGCGACGGGGCTGGCTGGCGTGGTCATGCTGGCGACCGTAGCCCCGGCCGCGTCCATCGCGCTGCCCCCTGCGCGGTGAGGATCGCTCGTGGTAGGCCCACCGCGTCGCCACGACCGGCGAACGGGGTACATCGGCGGGAAGATTCCTCAGCCGAGGCGCAGGGGTCGAGGATCGCCGCGTGCGACCCGGAGGCGTCGTCGCAGAGACGCTGCGTCGCGTCCACGATGCGCGACGTGCTGCCGCCACAGGCCCGTCCTGGCGCGGCCTGGCGCGGTGGAGGCGCATCCCGGGGTACGTCGTCGGCATGCCATCCGAGTCGTCCAGCCGTGCCGAACACCCCAGGACATGACCTCGAGAGCGCTCGATCGGCCCGCGTCAACCCCGCATCCTCTCGGCCAACATGAGCATTCTCCACTTACACTGCGGGCAGGCCACGAGCCTGCCGAAGAGGGCGAGGAGACATGACCGCAGCATCCGGAACGACCCTCAAGCCCGCGTCGTCGGCACGGCCCGCGTACCGCGGCTTCGCTCGCGAGGCCCTCGAGCGCGGTCTCGAGCAGCACGGCATGATGCTCGTCGTCGAGGGGCTGCCCGGTGCGGGCAAGACCTTCCTGCTGCGCGACCTCGTGCAGGCCGCCATCGCCGCGGGCGAGCGCACCGCCTTCCTCCGCGCCGACGAGATCGAGCGCAACGAGTCGTACAGCTTCGTCGAGCGCTTCGTCGCCGGCCTGCGCATCCCCGACTGGTACCTGGCGCCCTCGGCGCAGGACGATCCCTTCGCGATCGGCCGGGAGTGCGTGCAGCGTCTCATCGGCGGTGCCGCGCCCGCGCTGCGGCTCATCGTCATCGACGACGCGCAGTGGATCGACCCCCGCTCGCAGCGCGTGCTGCGCTACCTCATCCCGCGGCTCACGCGCAGCGGCGTCGTCCTCGCCTTCGGCACGCGGACCCCGCACGAGGGCGGTGGCTTCGGCGAGTTCCTCGCCACCTCCGCCGACGAGGATCCGCTCGACGAGCTGCACGAGCTCGAGCCCCTCACGGTGCAGGACATCGCCGCGCTCGTGCTCGAGCGCCACGGCGCCGGCATCTCGATGCATACCGCCGAGCGCATCCTCGCCGAGACCGAGGGCTCGTTCCTCGCCGTCGACAGCATCCTCTCCGCGCTCACCGAGAGCGAGATCGCGAAGCTGCACCTCGTGTGGGACGCACCCTTCACGGCGACCGCAGGCGGCAGCGACCCGCTCGTGCACCGCTTCGAGCAGCTCGACGAGCCGACGAAGCGCACGTGCGAGATCGTCTGCCTCGCCGGGCACGAGCTCACGCCCCAGATGCTCAGCACCGCCGCGAAGGCGCTCGGCGAGGCCGTGAGCGTCGACGAGGCCGTCGACGCCGACGTCCTCAGCGTCGCCGGCATCGGGTCGAGCATCATGCCCCGGCACGCGCTCATGGCCCGCGCCATCGGCGAGACCGTCGCGCCCGACCGTGCGAAGGCGATCTACCGGGCGCTCGCGGCCGCGACGACGGGGCACATCTCGCTGCGGCACTCGCTGCGCGGCGAGACCGAGCTCGGCGCCGAGCTGCGCGAGCGCGTCGACGCCTACGTCGAGGGCGCTGCCGAGCGGGGGAGCCTCGCGGCGGCGAGCGAGGTGCTGCGCGACGCGCTCGCCGCGGCGACCGACCCGGCCGACCGCGAGCGGCTGCTCCTCGACCTCGCGCTCGTGCACATCGAGTCGAAGACCGGGTTCTTCGTGCTCGACCTCCTCGACGAGATCGAGCAGCTGCCGCCGAGCATCGTCCAGGAGTTCGTCTCGCTCGTCATCGGCGCGCACCGACCAGGCAGCGAGCTGCCGCTCGATCGCGCGAGCGCGCTCATGGCGGCGGAGCCGACCGGCCCGGACGATGCAGCCGTGCAGGGGTTCTTCGCCTTCATGGCCGTCATGCTCACGATGCGCACGGGCGACCACACCATGGTGCGTCCGCTCATCCAGCACGCGCGCGGCCTCATCGCCCGCGCCCCGGCGGACGTCGCGGAGCTGACCCGACCCCGACTCGGCTTCACCGTCGCGCGCGAGGGCTACCTCCTCATGCTCGACTGCTTCTGGATGGTGCAGGACCAGTTCGCCGCCGACATGGACGCCGTGCGCGCCGCGGTGCCCGGGCTCATCGAGCGCATCCAGCGCCTGCCCGACCAGCCGCTCAAGGTCGACGCGCTCGTGACCGTCGCAGGCGCGACGATCGCCGACGGCGACCTGCGCGCCGGGCGCGCGCTCGCGAAGCAGGGCGTCGACATGCTCGACCACGTCGGCGAGCCGTGGGCGGCGGGCACCGCCCGCCTCATCTACACCGACTGCCTCGTGCTCGAGGGCGACTACGCCGAGGCGGCGGAGTTCATGGCCGTCGCCGAGCAGTACCTCTACATGGCGCTCGACGTCGAGACCCGCGTCACCTGGGCGGCGCTGCGCGTCTTCATGGCCGCCGTCACGGGCGACGCGCACGCGGATGCGCAGCTCGCGCAGGCGCGACGCCAGCGCTCCATCCGCTGGGAGGGCTACGCCCCCGACCAGACGCTGCTCGCCGAGTGCGAGGTCGCTCGCGCCGCCGGCGATGCGGAGGGCGTGCTCGCCGTGACGTCCGACGACGCGACCGAGCGGCTCACGAACACGCGCCACGGCTACCTCACCTACCGTGCGCACGCGCTGCTCGACACGGGCCGCGTCGAGGAGGCCGCGACGCTCATCGATCTCCTCGCGCACTGGCGGGGCATGCGGTGGCAGGAGTACTGGGGCGCCATCGCGTGGCTGCGGGCTCGGCTCGCGCAGGCGCAGGGCGACCTCGAGGGGGCGCGCTGGCACTTCGACGTGGCCATCGAGCAGGACATCCCCGCCCTGCCGCGTGCGCTGACGCTGCTCGACCTGGGACGGCTCCTCATCGAGACCGGCGAGGCCGAGGCCGGCGCCGTGCAGGTCCGCGCGGCGATCCGCCTGCTCGAGCGCATCGACGCGAGGGCATACCTCCCGCGCGCGCAGCGGCTGCTCGACGGCGAGGCCGAGCACGCAGCCGTCGGCGGCCTCGGACGTCTCGCGCTCCTCACCGAGCGCGAGCGGCAGATCGCCGAGCACCTGGCGAACGGCCGCTCGAACAACCAGATCGCCGAGTCGCTCGTCGTCTCGATCACGACGGTGCGCTCGCACGTGTCGAACGTGCTGCGGAAGCTGCGGCTCACCTCGCGCGGCGAGGTCGCCCGCATCCTGCGCAGCGGACAGGGGAGCCGCTAGCGGCTCAGGCCCGGCGGTCGCCGCCCGCGAGGATGTCGTGGAGGCGCTCGAGCAGCTCTCCACGGCTGCTCGCGCCGAGGCGAGACCGGATGCGCGCGACGTGGTGCTCGACGGTCTTCGGCGAGATGAAGAGCCGAGCGCCGATCGCGCGGTAGCCCTGGCCGTCGAGCACGAGCCTCGCGACCTCCTGCTCGCGCGCCGTGAGCGCCGAGGACTTCACCTCGCGCGTCGTCTCGCGCTCGTGCTCGTTGCTGATCGAGCGCGCGAGCTGCATCATCGACAGCGCCGTCTCGCGCTCGGGATGCTGCAGCGCCGCCTGGCCGGCGAGCCGCGCTGCGTCCCAGACGTGGCCGACGGCGGCGAGCGCACGCACGCTCGCCTCGACGGAGTCGAAGTCGGCCTCGCGGCGCAGGACGCTGAGCCAGATCTGCCCCGCCTGCGCGAGCGTCGCCGCGTACGGGCTGATGCGCTCGGCCCGCACGAGCGCATTCGCGTGCGGGATGAGGGCTGCGGGGTCCTCGGCCTGGAAGGCCGCCTGCACGCCGTGCCAGCTCACGGACGCCGACCAGGCGATGGGGGAGTCGAGCCGCTCCATCGCCGCCACCGCCGACGTCGTCATCTGCCGCATGCGGTCGGCGTCGCGCAGCCGCGCGGCGACGACCATCATCTCGCCGAGCGGCAGGAGGTCGTAGAGCGTCATCTGCAGCCCGAACGTGAGCGCGCGGATCTCGCGCCAGGCGTCGCGCATGCCCGCGGAGTCGGTGCGGCGCCTCGCGATGCCCGCGATGAGGCACCAGTGCAGCAGCAGGTCGCGATCGCACAGCGCCTGGCGGCTGCCGAGGTCGCGCAGCCTGGCCTCGGCCGCATCCATGCGGCCCTGCACCATGAGCGCCCACGAGATGAGCAGCAGGTGCCGGCGGCGCCCGCTCTCGCCGCCCATCTCGGCGCGCAGCGCCCGCTCGAGCAGCAGCTCGGCCGTCGCCGGCTCTCCGCGGCCGATCGCGATGAGCGCGGCGAGGGCTGCGGGCGTCTCGAACATCACGACGCCGGCGCCGAGCGGCGCGAGCGTCGAGACCGAGCGAGCGAGCGCGTCGAGCGCACCGTCGCCCGCGCCCTCGACGCTCAGCAGGAGACCATCGGCGAGATCGGCGAAGCCCGCGTCGCGGCTCGTGAGCGACGCGGCGCCCATCGCCGCACGCCACCGCCGCGCCTCCTCCACGTCGCCCCGGCCGATCGCGGCGACGACGGCCCACACGGCGTCCGTCCCCGCACGACCGCGACCGGCGTGCTCGAAGAGCGCCGACGCCTGCTCGAGCCGGTTGCCCTGCATGTGGGCGCCGGCGGCGAGGATCGCCGCGCGAGCGCGCACGGCCTCGGACGCCGAGCCGAACAGCGGCTCGGTGAGGGCGAGCACCGCGTCGGCGCGCCCGCGGCCGGCGGCGTCGGCCGCGCGCAGCAGGGCGACCTCGGACTCCGACTCGCCGCGGGCGCGCACGACGAGCGACAGCGCGGCGAGCAGGCCGGCATCCTCCTGGCGATCCCCTGCGGCGCGCACGAGCAGCCGGAGGAGCGCTGCATCGTGGCAGCCCGCCTCGGCGAGCGCGACGAGGGTCGCGGGCCGCGCGCTCGTGCCCGACTCGAGCTCGGCGAGGACCTGGTCGAAGAGCTCGCGCAGCTGCGCATCCGGCGCCTCGGCGATGATGCGCGCCCCGGCGGCGGCGTGGAGGTTGCCCTCGTGGAGGTGCACCCTGCCCTCGGTCATGAGCGCGTCGAGGTCCTCCTGCACCGCCTGCCGCGACCGCATGAGGCGGGCGGACAGCTCGAGGGCGCTGTGCGGGCTCGACGCGGCGACGTGCAGCAGCAGCCGACGTCGCTCGTCTGCGCGGTCGTCGACGCCCGCCGCGTCCGCATCGTCGCGCGTCATGGCTGCGCCGAGTCCGTCGTGTCCTGGCTCGATCGCCGACCGGCGTCGCGCCGCGCACCGGCTCGACCCAGCGTCCGCACGGAGCGTGCGAGCCGCTGCCAGCGCGGCACGCGCGCATCGCGCAGCAGCGCCGCGAGCACGAGCGGCGCCCCGTGGACGGCGGTGCGCTGCGGATCGGCGGGCACGATGGCCTCGACGCCCAGATCCGCGGAGAGCCGCTGGCTGACGGCCGGCATGCTCGCGAGCCCACCGGTGAGCAGCACGGTGTCGACGTCGTCGGGCGTCTGCTCGAGCGCCGTGCGCACGAGGCCGACCACGGCATCCGTCCAGTCGCTCGACAGCTCCTCGAGCTCGCTGCGCAGGAGCCGGATGCGCCGCGTCGTGCCGAAGGGCTCGGAGTGCAGCGACTGCGCGACGCTCGTCGAGAGGGCCTCGCGCGCCGCGCGGCATCGCGTCAGCGCGTCGCGGGCGGCGGCGACGAGCGCGGGCGCCTCGCGGTCGATGCCCTCGTCGAGGTCGTCGAGTCCGCGCAGCACGTGCTGCAGCACGGCGACGTCGAGCAGATGCCCGCCCTCCTCGAGCACGGGCGCAGGGCTCAGCAGGGCCGTCGGACGCGTGCGGCAGTCGCGCACGACGACGACGCTCGTCTGCATCGAGCGCAGGCTCAGCACGGCGACGGTGCTCGGCAGCCGGACGCCCTCGGCGGTCGCCTGGGCGACGGCGGCCTCGGCGTCGTTCACGAGCACGGCGACGACGCCCCTGGCCTCGAGCGCTCGAGCGACCCGCGACCTGGCGTTCGGAGGCCACCAGCCGGGCACCGCGAGGGCGATGGGATCCTCCGCCGAGGTCGCCAGGCCCTCGAGCGCCTCCTCGACGACCGCCGCGTAGACGGCGGCGACGGGTTCGAGCTCCGGCCGGTCGCCGTCGAGCCGCACGAACGGCTCGTCGACGGCGACGCGATGCAGCAGGTCGAGGGGCGCCGTCTCCGCCTCGATGGGCGTGGGGGACGCGTCGCTCCTGCGGACCGTCGTCGCCCCGACCTCCATGCCGACCAACCGAAGCTCCCCCCGTGCGATGAGCCAACCCTAGTGAGCGGCATGAGGCCGGATCAGGGTCTCGAGGTGGATCCGTCGAGCCCGGATCCCCTAGTGCATCCCCTAGTCATCCTCCGTCGCGAGGGATGAGGACGGCCGGTCGCTAGGGACCCAGGCAGGGGCATCGCCCCCGACGTGCGGCGGGGGACGCCGCTCATATGGTGAGCAAACGTCACCCACCGCGCATGTGGTCGAGGTGCAGTACTTCAAGGAGCGATCATGTCCACCACCACCGAACTTCTGCGGTTCATCCTCGAGCTGCTCGCAGACCCGATGCGCGCCGACTCGTTCAGCGCCGACCCCGAGGCCGTGCTGTCCGAGGCCGGCCTCGGCGACGTCTCGTGCGCCGACGTCGACGCCATCACGCCCCTCATCGCGAACTCGGCGCCCGGCGCCGTCGCCCTCGCGTCGGCCGGCGGCAGCGGTGCCGCCGCCGCGGCCATCGCGCCCGCCGCGATGATCAAGCAGCTCGTCACGAACGTGAGCAACTTCGAGAACAGCGGCCTCATCCAGAACATCTGGTCCGACGGCGACGTCAGCCAGGTCTTCGCGAGCGAGGGTGGCCTCGCCGTCGGCGGCGACCTCGTCACCGACGACCCGATCGTCGTGGGCGACGGCAACGTCGTCGCGAGCGACACCGCGCAGGCCGCGGGCCGCGACATCATCCAGAACCAGGGCGACGGCAACATGGTCCTCGGCGGCGACCAGACCGTCGTGCAGGACGGCGGCGTCATGGCCGGCGGCGACGCGCTCGCCGAGGGCGACAAGGTCGGCGGCGACAACAACGAGGCCGAGAACACGGGCAACGACAACTCGATCGGCGGCGACCAGAACAACGCCGAGAACACGGGCAACACCGTCGGCGGCGACCAGAACAACGCCGAGAACACCGGCAACGCGACGGACAACTCGATCGGCGGCGACCAGAACAACGCCGAGAACACCGGCAACGCGACGGACAGCTCGGTCTCGGTGGGCGGCAACCAGTACAACGCCGAGAACACTGGCAACGACAACTCCGACAACTCGGACAACTCCGACAACTCGGACAACTCGGACAACTCGGACAACTCGGACAACTCCGACAACTCGACGACCGTCGGTGGCAACCAGAACCAGGCCGAGAACTCGGGCAACGACAACTCGGACAGCTCGGACAGCTCGACGACCGTCGGTGGCGACCAGAACCAGGCCGAGAACTCGGGCAACGACAACTCGAACAACTCCGACAACTCGAACAACTCGGACAACTCCGTCGACGTGGGCGGCGACCAGAACAACGCCGAGAACACGGGCAACGAGACGGACGCGTCCATCACGGTCGGCGACGTCAGCGTCGACCTGTCGGACAACTCGGACAACTCGGACAACTCCGACAGCTCGACGACCGTCGGCGGCAACCAGAACCAGGCCGAGAACTCGGGCAACGACAACTCGAACAACTCGGACAACTCGAACAGCTCCGACAACTCGAGCGACACGGACACGTCGATCGTCACCGACAACTCGGTCTCCGTCGGTGGCGACCAGAACAACGCCGAGAACACCGGCAACACCACGGACGCCTCCCTGACGGTGGGCGACGTCGACCTGTCGGACAACTCCGACAACTCGATCGACACCGACAACTCGCTCACGGTGGGCGACGTCGCGGTGGACCTGTCGGACAACTCGGACAACTCGAACAACTCCGACAACTCGATCGACACCGACAACTCGCTCACGGTGGGCGACGTCGCGGTCGACCTGTCGGACAACTCGGACAACTCGAACAACTCCGACAACTCGAACAACTCCGACAACTCGAACAACTCCGACAACTCGATCGACACCGACAACTCGCTCACGGTGGGCGACGTCGCGGTGGACCTGTCGAGCAACGACGACAACTCGGTCGACACGTCGACGAACACCTCGATCGTGACCGACAACTCCCTCACGGTCGGCGACGTCGACAACTCGATCGACACCGACAACTCGCTCACGGTGGGCGACGTCGCGGTGGACCTGTCGAGCAACGACGACAACTCGGTCGACACGACGACGAACACGGTGAACGACAACTCGCTGTCCGTGGGCGACGTGGCCGTGGACCTGTCGAGCAACGACGACAACTCGACCGACACGACGACGAACACGTCGACCGTGACGGACAACTCGATCGACACGACCCTCGAGGTGGGCGCGGTCGACCTGTCGACCGACAGCTCCATCGGTGGCGACTACTGGGCCGACGGCTCGAACGTGGGCGGCATCGGCAACACGGAGACGCGCACGACCGACTCGGGCAACACCGTCGCGATCGCCGACACGACCGACAACTCGGTCACGTTCGGCACCCTCGCGGTCGACCTGTCGACCGACAACTCGGTGGGCGACGTCGACCTGTCGAGCGACGAGTCGACCACGGTCGGTGGCAACCTGAACCTCGCCACCAACACGGGCAACGTCACGGCCGTCGACAGCTCGACGACCACGGGCGACCTCGACCAGTCGGTGGACGCCTCCGTGGGCGACGTCGACCTGTCGACGACCGTCGTCACCGACCTGTCGACCGACACGACGACGGACCTGTCGACGGACACGACGACGGACCTGTCGACCGACACGACGATCGACGCCTCGACGACGACCGGGGACTTCGCCCCCGACCTGTCGACGACGACCGCCGAGTACACGTACACGGTGGAGGACACGAGCTCGAACGACTTCGTCGACCAGTCGGTCACCTACGGCGACTACTACGAGACGGGCGCGGCGACCACGGTCGTCGAGGCCCCGGTCGAGGTCGTCGAGACCAGCTACGACTACACCTTCGGCTCGTAGGCACCGACTCGCATCGGCCGCTGCGCGGGGACGTCGCCGACGTCCCCGCGCAGCGGTCTCCACCCACCGCCGTGCCGAAGGAACCCCGAATGCCCGCATCACTCTCCGTCGAGACGGCCGCACCCCTCGCCTCCGCCGCCGATCGCCTCCGGCAGATCGCCGCGAGCACCGTGCGGCCCGACCTGCTCGGACGCATCGATGCCGCCTCGCGCACCCTCGCCGACGCGACCGTCCGCGTCGTCGTCGTCGGGCAGTTCAAGCAGGGCAAGAGCTCGCTCGTGAACGCCCTCGTCGCCGCCGACGTCTGCCCCGTCGACGACATCGTCGCGACCGCCGTGCCCACCGAGGTGCGCTGGGGTCAGCAGGTCTCCGCCGCCCTCGTCACCACGCTGACCGAGGATGCGCGCACCATCCGCACCCCGATCGCCCCCGACCAGCTCCGCCGACTCGTCACCGAGCGCAGCGGCGCCCCCGGCGCCATCGGCACCCTGCACGCCGAGGTCACCCTGCCGCGCGCCGCGCTCGCCGGCGGCCTCGTGCTCGTCGACACCCCCGGCGTCGGACGCGGCAACGCCCGCGCCGCCACGAACCTCACCCTCCTGCCCGACGCCGACGCGATCGTCATGGTCTCCGACGCGACGCAGGAGCTCACCGACCCCGAGCTGCGCTTCCTGCAGCAGGCAGCGGCGCTCTGCGGCCGCGTGACGTTCGTGCTCAGCAAGCACGACCTGCAGCACCAGTGGCGCAGCATCCACGACGCCGACCGCGAGCACCTCGCCGACGCCGACGTCGACGCCCGCATCATCCCCACCTCCGCCTTCCTGCACAGCGTCGCGCTGCGCGACCAGACGCCCGGCAGCCGCGAGCGCTCCGGCATCGACCAGCTCGCCGCGCACCTGCAGGGCCCCGTGCGCGCCGACGTCGTGACGCAGCGCCAGCTCGCCGCGGCCGAGGAGATCGTCGCCGTCGGCCGCCTGCTCGCGATGGTCGCGCAGAGCGAGCTCGACGTGCTGCTCGACCCCGCGAGCGGCGGCGTCGTCGTCCACGACCTCGAGCGTGCGCAGAAGACCGCCGAGCAGCTCACGCAGCGCTCGGCCCGCTGGCAGCAGACGCTCGCCGACGGCGTCGAGGAGCTCATCGCCGACGTCGACTTCGACCTCCGCGACCGGCTGCGCAAGGTCGGCCGCGAGGCCGAGCGGCTCATCGACTCGAGCGACCCCGGGCGCTCGTGGGAGCAGATCGGCGCGTGGCTCGCCGACTCGGTGACGCAGGCCGTCTCCGACAACTTCGTCTGGGCGCACGAGCGCAGCCTCCACCTCGCGGGCGTCGTCGCCGACCACTTCTCGCTCGACGGCCGCGCCGCGCTGCCCGAGCTCTCGCTCGCCGGCACCGACCAGGCCCTGCGCGCAGTCGGCGGCCTCGACTTCATCGGCTCCGGCAGGCTCGGCATCGGCAAGAAGCTCATGATCGGCCTCAAGGGCTCCTACGGCGGCGTGCTGATGTTCGGCCTCATGACGTCGCTCGCGGGCATGGCGCTCGTGAACCCGCTCTCGCTCGCCGCGGGCCTCGTCGTCGGCACGTTCGCCTACCGGCAGGACGCGCAGACGCGGCTCGACGGCCGCCGCGCGGAGGCGAAGGCCGCCGTGCGCCGCCTCATCGACGAGGCGATCTTCCAGGTCGGCAAGGAGGCGCGCGACCGCTCGATCTCGAGCAAGCGCGTGCTGCGCGAGCACTTCGTCGGGGTGGGGGAGAGCTTCAAGCAGTCGCTCGCCGAGTCCGTGCGCCTCGCGAAGCGCGGCGCGGACATGCCGAAGCCCGAGCGGCAGCTGCGCGTCGAGCGCCTCACCGCCGACCTCGCCGAGCTGCGCGCCCTGTGCGAGCAGGCCGCATCGTTCTCGACCGCCCACGCATCCGTCGCCCTGAGGAGCGCGTCATGAGGGATCCGATCGAGTCGGCCCGCGAGCTGCTCGTCGAGGCGCGCGACCTGTACGCGCTCGTCCCCGAGGCGCGCGACGAGCTCGCGCTGCTCGAGGCCCGCCTCGACGAGCCGCTGCGCGTCGCCCTCGTCGGCTCCGTGAAGTCCGGCAAGTCGACGCTGCTCAACGGCCTGCTCGGCGAGCGCATCGCGCCGACCGACTCGCGCGAGTGCACCCGCATCGTCACCTGGTACCACTACAGCCGGGCTCCGCGCGTGCAGGGCAGGCTCGTCGGCGGCGAGACCGTCTCGATCCCGACGCGGCGTCAGCCCGACCGGCTCGAGCTCGACCTCGCCGGCCTCTCGCCGACGGAGGTCGAGCGTCTCGACGTCTCGTGGCCGGCGCCCGGCATCCAGGGCATCACCCTCATCGACACCCCGGGCATCGCCTCGGCGTCGCACGACATCTCGAGCCAGACCGACCGGTTCCTGCTGCCCGAGCACGGCGCCGCGGGCGCCGACGCCGTCGTGTACCTGCTGCGCTCGCTGCACGAGTCGGACATCGAGTACATGAAGGCGCTCCACGAGCGCACGCGCCACGGCAGCGCGGCCATGGGTGCCATCGCCGTGCTGTCGCGCGCCGACGAGCTCGGCTCCGGCAGGCTCACGGCGATGTTCTCGATCAACGAGGCCGTGCACCGCCTGCGCGAGGATCCCGCGCTCACGGGCGTGTGCGAGACGATCGTGCCCGTCGCGGGCCTCATGGGCATGGGCGCGATGACGCTGCGGCAGACGGACTTCGCGACCCTGCGGCAGCTCGCGACCCTCGACGACGAGCAGGCGCGCCAGCTGCTCGTGAGCGCCGAGCTCTTCATCACGGCCGCGGAGGAGGGGCTGCCCTCCGGCAGCGTGCGCGCCGACCTCGTCGAGCGATTCGGCATGTACGGCATCCGCATCGCGATCGCCGCCGTGCGCGGTGGCGTCGCCGACGCGGAGGACCTCGCCGCCGAGCTGCTGCGTCGGAGCGGGCTCGAGGAGCTGCGCCGCACGATCGACGTGCACTTCGCGCAGCGTCAGCCCGACCTCAAGGCCTACTCGACCGTGCTCGCGCTCCACCAGCTGCTGCGGGCGACGCCCGTGCAGGGCTCGGACTGCCTGCTCGTCGCCGCCGAGGAGCACATGGCCTCCGCGCACGCCTTCACCGAGATGCAGCTCGTCGGTCGCATCGCGAGCGGTCGCCTCCACCTCGCCGAGGATGCGATCCACGAGCTCGAGCGGCTCGTCGGCGGTCGGGGCGCGAGCCACCACCGTCGCCTCGGGCTCGACGCCGCGGAGGAGCCGGACACCGTGCTCGCGGCGGCCGTCGAGCACCTGCGCCGGTGGCGCTCGTTCCGCGAGAACCCGCTGCTCGATCGGGCGACGAGTCAGGCGTGCCGCATCGCCGAGCGCAGCTGCGAGCGGATCATCTCGGAGCTCATGGAGCAGCAGCTGCGATCGGGATCGATCGAGGAGCCTCTCCCTGCCGCAGCCACCGCGAGGCTCGAGGCGTGAGCAGGAGGACGAGCGCGACGACCGCGGACGCCACGACGACGCCGCCGAGCACCGTGCTCGTCGCCGCGTCGCCGGCGAGCAGCAGCGCGACGAGCGTCACGGGGATCTGGACGACGGTCGCGACCGCGTAGACGATGCGGGCGAGCGACGTGCGGGCGACGACGATCGCGCGCATCGCGAGCAGCTGGGCCACGACGACGAGGGTGCCGAGGCCGGCGACGACGCCGAGCATGATCGACGCCGCCGACTGCTGCGTCGCCTCCTCGTACTCCGTGCGCAGGTCCTCCGGCAGCGCGTCGACGAGCGAGAGGCGCAGCGAGTCGAGGTCGAGCGCGCCGAGCGCGACGATCGTCAGCCATGCGAGCGCGGCGACGATCGCGAGCACGAGCGCGACGAGCATGCGACGAGGGCGGGGGATGAGGTCCTCCGCGGGCAGGCTCGACGAGAACTGCGGGCGCTGCGGCGCCTGCCTGCGCTCGGCATCCCACGACGGCGTGGCGGCGTCGTTCGTCATCCGGCGGCCGCCGCGGCGTCGACGGCGTACTGCAGCTCGGCGGGGCCAGGCACCGTCTCGCGGCCGTCGGAGAGGCGCACGACGTTCACGTCGCCGATGCGCACGGTCGGCGTCACGCTCACGTCGGCGGCGAGCGCCTCGTCGATCGCGGCGTCGAGCCACGGCTCGAACTCGCGATCGGCGACGCAGTCCTCGATGCCCGTCGCGCCCGCCTGGGCGGCGAGCTCGAGCAGGCGCGCGTCGCTGAGGCCCGCCCCGCCGTGGGCCGGCTGCTCGTCGAGCAGCAGCCCGTGCATCGTGACGTAGGCGGGCACGCCCGCGGCGTCGGCGACGCACACGGCGGCGTTCGCGGCGCGCTGCGCGTACTCGTCGGTCGTGGCCGAGACGAGGAAGACGATGGGGCGGTACTCGACGCTGATGGCGCCGGCCGCGACCTGCTCGGCGAGGTACGTGCCGCTCTCCTGGTGGAACGCCCGGCACGACTCGCAGAGGAAGTCCTCGTAGAGCGTCACCGCGACGGGCGTCGCGGCCGCGTCGGGCGGCGCGAGCAGGAACCCGTGCGACTCGGTGGCGTGCTGCGGGGTCGCGATCGTCTCGGGATCCTCGCCGCTCGGGAGCAGCTGCGCGACCGTCACGCCGCCGACGGCGACGACCGCCACGACGATGATGCCGATGACCCAGGCGAGCGCTCGTCGCCGCGGATCCCCGTGGCGGTGCTCGTGTCGGATGCGGGCGGCCAACGCCTCGCGATCCGAGGTGCCATCCTGCATGTCGCGCCCCCCGTCCGCGAGAGTAGCAGCCGCGGACGGCCGCCGAGCGCACGTCGCCGAGACGGTCGCGCGGCGCACCCGGCACCGGGTCGGCACGCGCGAGCGAGCAGCCACCGTGCTGTGGACAGCGGCCGACGCCGAGCCCGGCGGTGTGCTGGGATCGCGTCCCATGAGCCGAGCCGTCGTCGCCATCACCGAGCTCGTCCGCGACCGCGTGCGACGCGACGGCATCGACCTCCGCGGCGGCGGCGACCTCGCCGATCGGTACGTGCGCGACGCCGTGCGGCACTACAGCGAGCGGGCGCTCGGTGGTGCGCATCCCATGCTCGACGACGAGCAGGCGGCGACGCGCTCGGTGCTCGCCGCCATCACCGGATACGGGGTGCTGCAGCCGTACCTCGACGATCCCGCGGTCGAGGAGGTGTGGGTGAATCAGGGCACGCGCGTCTTCGTCGCGCGCGGCGGCACGAGCGAGGAGCTCGACGTGCGCCTCACGCCGCACGAGACGCGCGACCTCGTCGAGCGCATGCTCTCGACGACGGGCCGCCGCGTCGACCTGTCGATGCCGCGCTAAAGACACTCGCGGGGTGCTAAGTCGTAGCATCCACTCATGGATGATCCGTTCGTCGCTCTCGTGGTTGGGCTGCTTATCGGCTGGGGCACGCTCGGCGTCGCGTGGTTCGTGCGCGACGTAGTGCTGCCGCGGGTACGTCGATCCCGCGAGCCCTCGGACGCGCCGCTCGAGGTTGTCGTCGAGGGTGACCAATGGCGCGTCGACAACATCTTGAAGGACCGGCACCTGCTCTCGGTGCAGGCGGCGGCACGCGACATCGTGACGGGCACGCCGACCCAGTTCCGCGAGGTAGCGATCCTGCTACCCGGACCGCCGTCGCCGTTCGAGTTCTATCAGCCCCTGCCGCCGGGGTCGAAGGTCGAACTGACGTGGGTGACCGTCGACCGCGGCGCGAGGTCGACGACCCTGCACAAGGGCAAGGTCGTGACGAACGCGGACGAGACTCACTACCGGGTGCAGCCGACCCGTTAGGGCTCGGGATCGGGCTCGACGATCGGCTGCACGGCTGTTGCGATGGGCTCGCCGGTGTCCGGGTCGAGGCCGTTGTCGAGGGCGACACGGCGCAGACGCTGCACCTCGTCGTCCATGGCGGTGAGGCGTCCGTTCGTCTGCTGCTTCACCTCGTCCACCTTGTCGTTCACGACCTTGAGGCCGCCGACCGTGACGGCCGCGGTGGTCGCCAGGCCGAACATGGTGAACACGAAGTTGCCCCACGTGGCCTGCGCCTCGGGGTTGAGCCAGTGCACGATGATGCCGCCCGCGAGGCCCACCGCGGCGAGCCCGACGAAGGCCAGGATGATGAGGGTGCGGTTCACGAGCCCGCCCCCTTGCCGGCGGCGATCGCCGCGTAGAGGTCGCGCAGGCGGTACGCCTCGGCCGCGCCGACGGGGCGCACCGTGGGGCGGTAACCGTGGTTCGTCTCGTGGGCGTCGAGCTGGTACTTGAGGTGGTCCTCGGACGGCACCCGCGCCCAGCCCTTCGCACCGTGGCCGGTGAGGATGTCGACGACATTGTGCTCGGGGTGGCCGGGCTGCTGCACACGGATCCATGCGGTCACGGTGGCGCTCCTTCGGATGGGTCGGGGGTAGTCGGCCGGCGCGAGCGCGACGGCCTTGGATGCCTGCGAGTCGATGAACGGCTTCGGGTCGACGCGGCGGCCGTTCTCCCACAGCTCGACGTGCACGTGGTTGCCGGTCGACAGGCCCGTGGAGCCCATGACGCCCAGCACCTCGCCCTCGTGCGCGTGGTCGCCCGCGAGGGCGTAGGAGGCCAGGTGCCACAGGTCGACGCGGCGCGTGGCCTTGTCGCCGACGAACACGCCGAGGGCGCCGTACTGGTCGCGCACGCGCACGATCGGACCGGCGATCATGGCGCACAGCGGCACGCCGTCCTTCCCTCGGACCTCGGGACCGAAGTCCGCGCCGAGGTGGAACGCCGGCGTCTTGCCGGCCTTCGTGGCGATCGGGTCGCGCGCGCCCCACCCGGAGGTGAACACGATGCGCTCGGGGCTCAGGCGTGCCATGGCTACATGCCCTCGTAGCGCGTCACGATGAGCTCGGCGGTCGCGTTCGCGGTGCCGCCGGTGATCTTCTCCGTGCGGAACCACACGCGCGTCGCGGTCGAGAACTTGATGCGGTTCACGACCATGCTCGCCGTGAACGAGCCGATGCCGCCCCACGAGGACTCGCGCAGGAGCGTGCCGCCCGAGGCAGCGTCACCCGTCGAGAGGCCGACCCACATGCTCATGGTCGATCGGCCCGACGTGTTCGCCGAGTAGGTGCCGAACAGGTCGAAGCCGTACGTGCCGGCCGGGAACAGGAAGCCGCCGTTGTCGACGCCCGACGTCGAGTACGAGTAGGGGAACGGGTTCGGCGAAGCCGCCGCGGTGTCCTCCAGCGAGCGCGCCAGGAAGTAGCGGCTCGGGTTGTCGCCGATGCCGTTGCGCGTGAGCTGGAACTTCCGCATGCTCTGGCGAGCGTTGAGGTCGAGGGCGCTCATCTCGCCGCGCAGCGCGAGCACGGTGTCGCGCACGCTCGTGGACAGGAGGTTGAGCGTGTCGACCATGGGGAAGTCGGGCTCGCCCCCGTCGAACAGGTAGATGCCGGTCGCGGCGTCGATGCCCATGTCATGCCTCACTTTCGAGATAGGTCGTCGTGACGTCGCCCGACGGGTACGAGTAGACGATCGACTGGGTGGCGAGTGCCGCCTCGGCGTCGGTCAGGTCGCGGAACGGGGCGGCGTTGGCGACGATCGGGCGGGTGACCGTGACCATCCGGCGGAAGCGCCGCATGCGCTCGATGCGGGCCTCGGCCAGCGCCGGCACCGCCGTCGTGTGCAGGTCGCGCTGCTCGACGAACGCCCGTCGCATGAGGCGCCAGTCGCCGTGTGCGTTGGCGAACTCCCACACGTCGGGGCGGTCGAGCGCCGTCTGGTCGACCCACTGCACAGCCACCGCGTCGGCGTACTGGTTCATGCCCTCGAACGCCGTCTCGACCGAGCGGGTCGCGGTGATCGAGGTCGCGCCAAGGCGCTGCGCCGTCGCCTGCGCCGGCGTCGCTGCGATGTCGCCGCTCACCTGCTGGAAGCCGATCTGGTTCGTCTCGGTGTCGATCACGTAGCGCCAGCCGGGCACGTCGGTGCGTACCTTGTTGAGCCACGTCCACGCGTTCTCGCCGGTCGCCCACGGCTCGACCGCCTCGCGGAAGGCGTAGCCGCTGGTCGGGTTGCGCAGCGTCTCGGACAGCCACAGCGGCAGGCGGAACGTGCGGAAGAACTCGCCCCACACGTCGTCCAGCGTCCACAGGAACGTCGGTGCGGCGGGGCGCGGCATCCACGGCGGGCCGAAGTTGACGAGCTCGGTCAGGAGGAAGTCGGCCGAGGCGAGCGTGACCTCCATCGTGCCGGCCGTCTCGTCCACCGTGACGTCGGTCACGAACAGGCGGAGGCGTCGCACGCGGCGGGTGGTCGCGGGGATCGCCGCGCCGAGGTAGGCGGGGCTGCTGGCCTTGTTGCTCCAGTCGAGGGTCGCCAGGCTGCCCGGTGAGGTACCGACCGCCGGCTTGGCGAACGCCGCGAGCTTGCCCGTCGCGTACGCCTGGTAGCGCGTCTCGACGACGACCTCGGAGCGCGTGAACGGGTCGAAGCGGTTGGCCTCGGCCCACGTGCCGAAGGGCACCGTGAGCCGTGCCTGCACCTGCGGGTTGCGGGTGTCGTCGACCGTGATCTGCCCGTCGAGCACGGGCAGCGCCGCGGGCGCCCCGACGGGCGTCACGGTCCAGTCCCACACGCGGCCGCTCATGCTGCCGTCCACTCGGCCGAGACGAGCCACACGGCGCCGCGGACGTCGTGCACGCGCTCGAACGTGACCTGGCCCGTGACGAACCACTGCCAGGTCGAGGTGCCGCCGACGGTGCCCGAGAGGTAGTGCCGGGCGCCGGTGGCGAGCGACGCCTCCAGGGCCTCGGCGCGGGCCTGCGCGGTGGCGCCGCGGAGGGCGAACTGGAACGTGCCCGTGCGCGGCCCGTGCGGGCGCACGACGACCGAGACGCCGCCGGTGGGGATCGGGTGCACGGTCGAGCGCGACTCGCGCGTGCCGGCGAAGCCGAGCACGGCGTCGACCTCGACCACGAGCGTGGGCGTGGTCGAGGCTCGGTAGATGAATCCGTCGGTTGCCATGGTGCTCCTAGACGGGGATCGCGATGCCGCCCTGCGTGCGGGCTCGAATCTGGAGCTCGACGGAGGGGCGGCTGCGGATGTAGGCGGCGACGGACGACGAGTTGACCGGGCCGGTGGTGACGTTGATCGTCGAGTTGCCGTCAGGCAGGTTGTTGATGTCCTCGGCCACGTTCGACACGTCGAGCACGGCCTGCCCCGTGTCGGCGTCGACGGTGACCACGGTGCCGTCGGGGAGCGCGTAGACGGAATCGCCGAACTCGTTCGTCGACTGGGTGGCGCCGTCCGTGTTCTGCGCCATGAGGATGAGGGTGTCCGAGTAGGTCGCGGCGCCGATCGTGCCGTTCTCGATCTCCTGGTTGATCGCGTTCAGCGCCTCCTGACCGTTCACGAGCTCCTGGTTGGCGCCCTGCTGCACGAGCGACACGTTCCCGTAGGCGTCGGTGTACGCCCCGGACGTGCCCACCGCCTCCTCCTGGCGCTCGTTCAGGCTCGCCTGCGCGGCGTCCAGTGCCCACGTCTCGCCGGTCATGGCGGCCACGGACACGGCCGTCGAGACGCCCCACTCGCGGGCGTTGTCCTGCGCCTCCTGCCACCGCTCGGGGTCGGTGATGATGTCCTGCGCCATGGCGGCCTGCGTCGAGGCGTCGAGCACGGTCGCGCCCGCCTCGATGAACGCCGCGGCCCACTCGGCCGCACGCTCCTTCGAGAGCTCGGCGGCCTCGTTCGCTGCGTCGAAGCCGGCCGTGACGAGGCCGATGCCGGCCGCCGCGGCGATGCCGGCGACGGCGCCCGCGGGACCGAAGCCACCGAAGGCGTTCGCGGCGATCTCCTGGAAGGCGTCGCCGATCGACTCGGCCGAGCCGTCGAAGGATGCGGCGGACTCGCGCGCGGTTGAGTTGGCCTCGTCGCGGAACTCGTTCACGCCGTCCGACGCGCGGCGCATGCCGTCGTGCATGTCGTCGCCGGCGTCCTTGCCCTTGCGCCCGAGGTCGCGTGCGGCGTCCTCGGCGCGGCCGAGCTCGTCGCGCACATCGTCGATCGAGCGGGCAGCGTCGTCGAACTCGCGCTCGGCGTCCTTGGCCGCGTCGCCCATGTCGTCGAACGAGCTCGCGCCCTCCTCGCCCGCGTCGGAGGCGTCACGGGTGAAGTCGTCGATGACGTCGCTCAGGCCCTCGAGCGCGCGCTCGGCGTCCTTCGTGCCGGCCTGGAACCGGCGGGCGTTGAGCGCGAGGTCGACTTCCATCGCCATGTCAGCGCCTCCCCTCGAATGCCTCGTAGACGGTGCGGATCGCCGTCTGCGACCACAGCGCGGCGAAGCGCGGCGTGAGGTCGTTCACGGTCGGGAAGAACGCCCAGCCGCGCTGGCGCCGCTTCGGCATCTGCGCGGTCGTGTTGCGGGTGACCGAGTGCGTCTTGCCCTTGACCGAGCGGCGGCGGTACGTCGTCTCGCGCGCAGCGTGTGCGCCGAACTCGACGCCCTTGCCGAGCGCGTTCGGCACGAGCCCGCCGGACAGGGCGCGCACCGAGCCGGCCGTCGACATGCGGATGTTCTGGTCGCTCGCGGCGATGCGCGCCCCGCGCACGAGCACGGCCGACGACAGGCGGGCCTGGTTCGAGTCCGCCGCCCGCTCGGCCATCTGCTTCGTGAACTCGGGCGCGAGCTTCGCGCGGATCGTCTGGCGAACCTGCTTGCGCACCTCGGTCGGGGCGGAGCGCAGCGAGAGGATCGCGGCCTGCAGCACCCGCGACCTCTCGACGTCGATCCGCCCCGGCATGGCTCAGGCCAGGCTCGTGATGAGCGCCGGCTTGCCCTGGCACTGCAGGGTGACCGAGCCGACGGCCACCGAGTCGACCGTGCCGCCGACCGCGCCGGACTGCAGCGTGACCGTGACGCGGAACGCGGGGTTCGCCGCCGAGACGGCGGCGCCGTTGTTCGGCAGGAACGTCAGCACGACCTCGGCGCCCGAGTTGTCGAACAGGTAGCGCGACAGGCTCGTGGCGGCGGTCCAGTCCTGCGCGTACGCGAGCGTGGCGACCCACGTCTCGGCGCCGGGGAAGTTGAACACGGCCTCGGGGTTGAGGCCCTTCCGCGACACCGTGCTCGACGAGGGCGTGAGCTCGACCTGCGAGAGCGCCTTCTCGAAGTCGCCGACGTCGGTCGCGCCGGACTTGATGTTGACCTTCACGTTGCGAAGCACGATCGGCTTCACGTTGATCTGCACCATGGGGCTAGTCCTCTCGGGAGGTGATGACATGCACGGGGACGTCCCATGCGAGGGTCTGGGTGTCGGGGTCGAGCACCTTCTCGGCCTCGTCCCACGCGGCGCCGAGGTGGTCCTCGATCACAGCGAGGAGGTCGGGGAGCGCGTCCTCCAGGTCGCGCTCGGCGCGGGCCTGGTCGGTCAGGTGCGAGGTGACGCGCACGAGGAGCGTGTGGTCGTAGGCGCCCATGGACGCCTCGGCCAGCCGGCGCACGCGCTGGTTGCGCACACGGACCGTGATGCGGTCGATGACGTCCGAGCCGTTCTCGTTGTCGACCACGCGCCACGCCTTCGGCAGGTGCTCGGCCAGCACTCGGGCGACGTACTCGCGCGCGGCCTTCATGCGACGACCGGCCGAGTGCGGGGGCGGAGCATCTGCTGCACCGTCCAGTCGAGCGGGTACACCGTGACCTGGAATCCGTCGGCGCCCATCGTCGAGGCACCGGGGTCCGTGCGCGAGGCGTTCCACACGTTGCGCGCCTGCAGGAGCTGCGCCTGCCGGTAGCGCAGCGGCACGGGGGCGCCGAGCGGGAGGACCGGCGCGTACGCCTCGCACTGCTCACGAGCGACGGCGAGGAGGTCGAACAGGCGGGCGTCGTCCTGCGGCGCACCGTCCCAGTCGTGCCGGGCCGAGTCGATCGTGTGCCACTGCGCCGTGCGCTCCTCGACGGGGATGCGCACGAGGGGCATGGCGCGCGAGACGCCCGGCCCGGTCAGCGACACCTGCAGCACGAAGACGCCGGCGAGGTCGAGGAGCGGGAGGTAGACGCTCAGGCCCTCGGCGTCGAGCACCGTGTTCAGCACGAGCAGGTCGCCGTCGGGCGTGATGAGGTCGCCGGCCGCGTGGGTGAAGCCGTCGAACGAGGGCAGGGACGACGACTCGACCGGGACGGTGCCCGGCGTGTCGTAGCGGTAGAAGTGCGCCATGTCGTCGTCCCTGCCCTGAGTCGCTTACGGGGTGTCGGCCGTGCCGATGAGGGCGAAGGACGAGGGGCGGTCGACGAGCGTCTGCAGGTAGCCGACGGTCGCGCGGTCGACGCCGCCCTTCGCCACGTCGAGCGCGTCGAACGTGACCGGCGTCGTGCCGAGCTCGGAGAACCGGATGCCCTGCTTCGAGCCGACGAGCACAGCGGGCGAGTCGTCGATGCCGATGTCGCCACGGACGACTCGGAAGCCGTCAGCGACGCCCTCGCCCTTCGTGCCGAAGTCGAAGTTGACGAACTCGGGGATGCGCTCGTGCCCGGCGTACAGCGCCTGGCGCCACGCGGCCCGGTTCATCACGGCGAACGTCGGGGTGTCCTCGGCGTCCTCGATGTGCTCGATGCCCTGGATGAGCATGCCGAGCGCGGCGGGGTAGTCGGACGGGTACGTGTCCGCGGCGACGGGGGCACCTGCCGCGGCGACGATGTAGGCGAGTGCGTCCGCGTCCGTGAGGCGTGCGTAGGACTCGACCACGCCCCTCCACCATGCAGCGATGACCTCCTCGCCGCCGGGCAGGTCGAAGAACTCGCGAGCGATGTCGGCGCCGTAGGCGTACTTGTCGAGCACGCTCGTGACGAGCGAGGTCGACGCGGTGCCCGAGGGGATGGGCGCCTTGTTGCCGGCCCACTTCTGCACGAGCGCCGTGCCCTGGTCGAGCACGAAGCCCTTGGCCTCCATGGCCGCGATCGAGCCCTGCGTGCCCAGCGTGATGTACTTCCGCTGGTACGCGCGGCCTCGCCAGACCTCGCCGACCCACGCCGGCTGCAGCACGCCGGTCGCGGGCAGCGCGCCCGTGCCGGTGATCTTGATGTCCGAGAGGGCGGCGAGCATCTGCTCGGCCTCCTCGCGCGCGGCACCGTGGCCGTGGAGGGCGATCGTCATGGCCGAGAACACGGCGTTGGCGCCGGCCTCCTCGGCACGCTCGATGTCCGCCGGGCTGGCGGTTGCGGGTGCGACGGCGGATGCCATGGTCGCCTCCTCTCCTGCCGCCGGGGCGGCCTCGGGGTTCTCGTCCTCGGCAGGGGCCGGGACGTAGCGGGTGGTCGCACCGTCGGCAGTCGTCACGGTGACGTCCTCGGGCGCGGTGTCTGCGGCGAGCTGCACGTGGTCGCCGTCGGCGGTCGTGGACTCGACCTCGACCTCGGGCTCCTCGTCGGCCTCCTGCACGTCGCCGAGCGCGAACAGGCCGGCCGAGGCGAACGCGCCCTCGGTCACGATCGCGGCGCCCGTGAGCGAGGCGGCGACGGCGAACGCGCCCTGGCGGACGATGCCCTTGAGCTCGGCCGAGAGGCGACGCTTCGAGGGGTCGGCGAGGTAGGCGTCGCCCTCCTCGGTGTCGGCGATCGCGAACTCGGCGACGATGCCGGCGGGCGTCGACTCGAGCGAGGTCGCCCGGCCGATCGGCTCGAAGCGGTCGTGCTCGAGGTTGAGCGTGACGATCGAGGGATCGCGCGGCAGGCGCACGGTGCCCTCGGGGAACGTGATCGGGGCGGTGCCCGACGCGCTCACGCGGGACTCCTCGCCGTGCGGCAGGAGGAGCCCGCGCACGGTGCGGGGGCGCTCGGCGACGACGGCGAACAGGCCGGCCTCGGGGGTGATGGTGTCGGTCATGGTCAGTCCTCCGTCGGGACGCCGGTGGGCGCCGGCGCCGGGGTGTCGAACGCGGACAGGTCGAAGCGCACACGCTGGCCGCGCGGCACCACGTCGTCCATGGACAGGCGCTGCTGGATGGGCTCGAGCCAGAACATGAGGTCGCGGTAGAACCGGGACGTCTCGCCCTCGGCGTTGCGGTACGTCATGGACTCCTCGGCCACGCCGCCGTCGAGCATCGCCACGGGGATGCCGACGTGGTTCGCGATGTCGATGCGCACCGCGTTGCGGGCGTCCTGCAGGAGCGCCTGCGCGTCCGTGCCGGGGGTGTCCATGACGAGCGTCGGGGGCAGGTAGCCGACCGCGCCGCCCTCGCCCCGGCGTGCGTTCCTCCACACGGCGAGGACGTCCTGCGCCTCCTCGACCGTGAGCGCATCCGACGAGCCCGCGCCCGTCTGGTGGCGGATGACGGTCAGGGGGATCGGGTTCTGCGCGCGGTCGACGTACGCCCGCTCGATCGCCTGCGCCGCGCGCAGCGTCTCGCGTGCGTCGCGCAGGAGGCCGCCGGTGGGACCGTTAAACAGAAGGACGTCAGCGGCGTCGACCGGCTCCATGGGGGAGCCGGGTGCGAGGCGCACCTCGATCTTGCCGGCGCGAATCTGCCAGGCGTCGAAGGGCACTCGCACCGCGTCGAGGATCGGGCCGTGCACGGACCCGCCGGTGCGCGCGCCGCGCTCGACGGCCCACAGCGAGACGCCGTGGAACACGAGGTCGTCGATCGTCCAGGCCATGCGGTCGTACGGGTTCTCGACGACCTGGCCCATGCGGTGCAGGAAGGACGGCTGGCGCTTCACGGTGCCGGTCGCGTCGAGCGCGACGAGCGGCAGCGGGGCGCCAGCCCCGATGATGAGATTCCGCGACCGGGCGACGGCGGGAATCTGGATGGCGGACTCGCGTCCGAGGGGCAGCTTCGAGAGCTCGAGCCCCAGCGCCTCGGCGATCGCGACGGCCGGCGAGAGGGACGTCTCGGACGCCGCGAGGGGGGACGCGAGGCCGGTGCCAGTCGCGTCCCCCGAGCCGAAGATTCCGCGGAGGTCCATCACTCCATGGATACCCGCAGGGGGTATGGCGTGGTTACAGCCTCAGTCGAGCACGACCGAGAACCGGCGCGCCGCCTTCGGGGTCGCGTCGTACAGGCGCAGCGCCATGGACGCGGCCTCGACGGCGACGATCTGCGCCTCGGGCGTGGGGCGGCCGAACGCGAACGCGGACTGGTCGCCGCGGCGCGAGGCGACGAGCGCGGCGTCGGTCAGCGCCGCCTGGCCGAAGTGCACGAGCATCCCGCGGTGCACCTCGCGCACGAGGAGCGCGGCGGCCGTCTGCACGTTCATCCACGACTGCGGGTGGAGCACGGTGCGCTTGCGCGCCTGCGCGACCTTCTCGACCTCCGTCTGCACGGTGCCCTTCGAGTCGTGCCCGATCGGCACGCGCGGGTGCTTGTCGGCGTAGCCGTTCACGCGCTCGGGGAGCCACGCCTGCCCGGGATCGTAGGCGAGGAGCCCGACGATCGCGCGGCCGTCGTCGCCGCGCCAGGCCGCGGCCATGCACGAGAACGCCTGGTCGTGGCTCACGGCGAACGCGACCGCGTGGTGCTCGGGCGGCGTCGGAAGGGGCGTGCCGGCCGGCGCCTCGCACGCCTCCCACTTCGCCGGGTTGATGATGCCCGAGCTCGTCGCGTCCAGGCCGAACTGGCCCAGGTACTCGCGCATGAACCGGGCCGGGCCCATGGCCTCGTACGCCTCCTCCATGATCTCGAGGTCGGTCAGGCCGCACGCGACGCCGGGGTGGTACGCCTGCAGGAGCGGCGCGACCTGCTCCCACGTCTCGACGTCCTCGAGCGTGAGGTCGACGGGCACGCCGTAGAACACGGCGCCGTAGCGGCGCTTGCCGTCGCGCGCCTTCCGTTGCACGTCCCATAGGAGCTGCCCGTCGCGGAACGTGGCAGGCGTGCCGGCGACGACGAGCTGCGCCGTGGGGCGCGTGTCCATCGTCGGGATGATCGCCTGCAGGAGCATGGCCGTGCCGTCGGCGCTCGCCTCGCCCGCCTCGTCCACGAGTGCGAGGTCGAACGCCTCGGATCGGAACGCGTCGCCCTTCGGCGGCAGGATCATGATGCGCGAGTCGGTGTCCTCGAAGTGGATGCCCTCGAGGCCGTTCGACTTGATCGTGCGCAGCGTCGTGCCCGTGCGCTCGGCCCACCGCTCGAGGCGCCCGAAGATGTCCGACTTGAATCGCTGCGCCGCCTTCGTGCCGGTCGTGGCGAACGTCAGGGCCACACGGTAGCCGCGGCGCTCGAGGCACCGCCCGATCGCGAGGCCGTACGTCGCCTCGGACTTGCCCGAGCGGCGCGGCTCGTCGACCGCGACGAATCGGTAGAGCATCCGGCCTTCGACGCCGGTCGAGTCGATGACGCGCTGCACGTCGGCCTGCTGCGGGTGGATGACGTCGAATCCCAGCGCCTGCATGCCCCGCTCGAACTCGTGCCGCGTCCCCTCGTAGCCGTGGGCGTGCGAGAGGAATCCGGGGCCCGGATCGGTCGGGGAGGGGCTGCTTCGGGAGCCATAGGCGGGGTGGTGCCGATCGCTCAAAAACGCGGACTCGATCGCGTTCGCGCCGTCCGTCGGCGTCTCGTTCACCACGGCAGCATCTCGGTCGAACGCTTCGCGCGTGCTGCCCGCTTCGCGTTGCCGTACCTCGCACCCGCGCGCTGGTTGCACGAGCGGCCCTTCTGCCCACCGTGCGAGGTGCCCACGTTCCAGTCCATGAGCGCGAGGTGCGGGTGGCTGTCGCGCCCGAGGCGGTGACCCACCTGCCACCGATCGCCGGGCAGCACGGGCCTGCCACAGTCGAGGCAGACGGCGGTGCCCGCGTCGACCTGCGCCTGCAGCACGGGGCGCATGCGGCGCACGAGGGCGCCCCACGCTGCGGTGCGGTGGAAGGCGGTCACGGCGTGCTGCTGTCCTCGGGCGTCACGGCGACGAGCGTGTGGAAGTAGCCGACCTCGCCGCCTCGGTGGGCGAGGGCGTACCCGTCGACCCACTCCAGCTCCTCGTCGCACACGTCGCACACGAGGGTGCGCTCGACCGCTTCGATCGTCTGCGCCTGCTCGTCGGTGTCGATCTGCTGCTCGGTCATGCGGTCGCCTCCTCGGGCGTCGGGGTGGTCAGGTGCTCGAGCGGGCGCCTGGCCTGGCGCCATGCTGCGACCGAGTGCGGGTTGCACAGGCCATTGCGTCGGGCGAGCTGGGAGCAGCCGTCGAGGCTGCACGGCCGGGGCAGGGCGGGCGGGATGACGTACCCGCGGTGGCTCATGCGGTGGTGCTGCCGTGCGCCCACCTCGGCGTCCTCGCGTGTGAGGTGCAGGTCGACGCGGTGGCACAGGTCGCACTTCCACAGGGCGGTGAGGTCGGTCGCGTCGATCCAGCACCGCGTGCCGTCGAGATAGGTGGGGTCGTTGGGGTTCGGCATGATGGCCTCCTGCTGATGCAGTCATACCCCATGGGGGTATGACGATGGTTCTGCTGCTGTTCCGCCCTGGAGGTGTCCCGCTGTCCCACCCCTAGGGGTGTGTGACAGCGGGACACTCCTTCCGATGGGTGGTGTCCCGCACTGTCCCGCGCGGGTTGGGACACGACTTCCGCGCCATGACTGGGCAGGCGAGGTGGTGTCCCACGGTGTCCCGCTGTCCCGCCTCGGCCGTGGGACACCCCATCTCGGTGGGGTGTCCCAAGGGGCTTGGGACAGTGGGACGGCATGCTCAGCCGCTCACGATCGTGATGTTCGAGAGCATCTTCCGGTCGCCCTGCGCGCGCTGCACGTCGCGCTTCGTGACGCCCGCGGGCACCCCGCCGGTGAGACCCTGCACGGCTGCCCACGCGGCCCGCACGCCGAGCGTGTACGGCACCTGCGCCGCGTCCAGCGCCGCGCGAGCTGCGTCCATCCGCTGCCCGAAGCCGACCGTGCTGGCCGAGCCGGACGGCACGAAGGTGAGGCGCCCGGGCCCGTCGGGGTCGTCGGCGTCGATGCGGCGGAACGTGATGTCGTCCGTGCTGCCCGCCGCGCGCCGCTTCATGGGGTGCATCGTGAACACGCCCGAGGTGTCGTCCTTCGACAGCACCCACGCCGCGGACACGTCATCCCGCTTCGCCGACGCCCCTCGTGCTCGGTCGCCGCCGTGGCCGGTGTTGTCGGTGCGGATGACGGTCACGCCGCGTCGCTTCAGCTCCGTGCTCGTGAGGTTGTAGAGGCGTCGCACGGTGTCGTTGCTGTTCTCCTCGCCCTCGGTCACGCGCTGCGTCGAGTCGAGCACGAGCAGGTCGCCCTCGCCCACGCCGTACAGGTCGAGCAGGTCGCGCATCTGCTGCGCGCCCGCCTCGGTGTCGAGCCCGGCGAGCCTCGGCAGGCTCAGCGGGTAGAACCGGCCCGCCCACGCTGCAGCCTCGGGCCCGGTCACGCCGAGGTCGGTCAGGCGTTCTGCCCAGTCGTCCTCGCTGTTCTCCATGTCGACGTAGAGGACGCGGCCGGGAGCGGCGATCCCTCGCCCCAGGAACTCGGCCTCGTCGCGCAGCACCGCGACCACGAACGCGAGCACGAGGAGCGACTTGCCGGTGCCGCCGGCGGCGACGATGCTCACGTGGTCGCCCTCGGGCACGATCGACTCCCACAGCCACGGTCGCGCCGGCCTCTCAGGGTCGAGGAGCGCCACGAGGTCGAGGAGCGGGAACGGGTTGGCCTGCGCCGCCCGCTCATCGCTCGAGCCCTCGTCGCTCGTCACGATCGTGACCTCGGGCAGTGGGGCCTTGTCGCCCCAGTCGCGCACGTGCCGCGCGAGGCTGTTCACGAACTCGTCGTTGGCGAGCCTCGGGCCTTCGCCGTGCGGAGCGTCGACCCACCGCTCGGCCATCTCCTGCAGCGCCCATGCCGCTCCAGGGTCGCCCTCGGCGCCCAGGCACACGACGTGCTTGATGCGGGCGTGCAGGACGTCGCGGCCGCGGAACGGCGTCGGCGTCTCGGCGACGTAGGCACGCATCCGCGCCGACGGCTCGCCGGTGCCCGTGCTTGCCATCCACTGCTGCACCTCGGCCGAGGATGCGATCGGCTGCCGAGCGCCCGCCGAGCTCGGCGTACGGCGGTATGCGTCGGGCAGCGTCTGCGTGACCTGCGCGACGGGAGGCAGGTCGTAGGGCACCACGACGTAGCCTCCGACGCCTCGGAGGTCGATGCCCGGGAGGACGCCCACGGCGCTCGGCGAGTCGCCGCAGAACCACAGGTGCTTGCCCTCGCCGGACAGCGACGTGCCCTCCACCTGCGCGCCCATGGGGGCGCCGGCCTGCAGCGCGCTCATCATGCCGTCGGGCTTGCCCTCGTGTCGGTCGATGTCGACGACGACGTGCCCGGTCATGCCGGGCACGACCGCCGGGAGCGCGTCGGGCCACTGCACCCACCACGTCGACACCTGGCCGGCGTCGGTCGTGGCGAGGTGCTGCCATGCGCTCACGAGGGGGCGCTTGTCCTTCGTGGGCAGGACGTGCCATCCGCGCTCGGCCAGTGCCAGGGCGCGGTCGAGGTTGGCGGTCATCGCAGCGTGCTCGGAACGGCGATCAGGAGGTGGCGGCGGACGCACGTGCCGCTGCACTTCGTCGCGCTGTCGAAGCGAGCCCGCGCGTCCTCGGGCGTCTCGAACAGGTTCACGATCGGCCACGTCGTCGCGCGTCGGCCGTCGCCGACGTCGTGGATGCAGACGGCCGCATAGTGGCCGGTGCCGCTCACGCGCGTGTAGCGGTCGTGGAGGACGCACTGGAGGAACGCCTTCACGGTGCGGTGGTTCGCGTTGCACGCGCAGCGCGTCGGACGCTGGAGAGCGATCATCGTGCACCTCCTGCACGGAGCAGAGCTGCGGCTCGAGCGGCCTGCTCGTCGGACATGGGCGGCAGGGTCGCTGCTGCGTCGTGCGCGAGCCTCACGACCTGCGCGCCGGGACCGAATCCGCCGCGCTCGGCGTAGGGCTTGGGCAGGCCGTGCTCGGCGAGTGCCGCCGCGGCCTCGTCGATGTCGACGAGCGCGCCGCCTCGCTTGCCTTCGGGCAGGTAGACGGGGAACAGGCCGCGACCGATGTAGTTGCGGATCGTGGGGGCGGAAACGTCGAAGTGTCGAGCCGCCTCGGGGATGGGAACGAGCGCCATGGGGGCATCTCCTCGTCAGAGGTGATGCACGCCCGCTTTGGACTGGTGACGACTTGCTCCACTACCCGGGGCCGCGCTTCGCGTGGGCGGCCATCCCTCTCGGTGGAGCAATCCCGGAGCCGACTCACATCGTCGACCCGCGCTTGCTCGTGCAATCTCGAAGTTACACTCTTGCGATTTGCTCGGTCAATCGGTGGGCACGGCGAGTCGCAGGCGTCGGTGAGTCCAGCGGTTCGCGCCGCGAGTCTCGGTGGGTTCGATCGTCACGACGAGCAGGGCGGCGAGGATCGCGCGCTGCACGTCGACCGGCGCCTCGAGGAGCGCCGCGCCGGGGTCGTGTGCGCCGAACAGGCTGGCGCTCGCGGACTGCTGCATCGCGGCTGCGAGGCGTCCGTCGATCGCCGCGACCTCGGCCTCGGCCTTCTCGGTCGCCTGGCGAAGCTGGCGGCCCGTGATGTCGCCCGCCTGGTAGTCACGCTCGAAGTCGGCCAGCCGCGCGGACAGCGCACGACGTCGAGCTCGGTCGGCCTTCACCCCGTCGTCCTGCGCCGGCCGCATCGCCGCCTGCACGCGAGGGTCGCGCACCCGCTCGGCGAGCACCTGCAGCACGTAGGCGTCCGTCTGCTCGGCATGGATCGTGAGGTGCGCCGAGGCCGTGCAGCGGTAAAGGTGCGTGCCCTTCGACGG
Organism: Agrococcus versicolor; assembly: GCF_039531815.1. Classification (NCBI taxonomy): domain Bacteria; kingdom Bacillati; phylum Actinomycetota; class Actinomycetes; order Micrococcales; family Microbacteriaceae; genus Agrococcus; species Agrococcus versicolor. Next base: position 514,378 of record NZ_BAAAQT010000005.1, read on the forward strand.
GGCGGGGCGCATGCCGGCGCCGCACTTCCCGCACTTGAACAAGCCCGAGCCGAGCCACCTCGTGACGTTGCCCCGCTGCTTGCGTCGCGCGGGGTCGGTGAGCACCGCCTCGACGGCTCGCCACGTGTCCTCATCCACGAGCGCCGGCCAGGTCGCCGAGCCGACGATCGTGGACCCGTCGCCGCGACCCACTCGGCCTCGACCAATGAGGCCGGCGTTGCGGGGGCGCACGAGGACGTCACGCAACTTCGCGTACGTCCACGGCTTGCCGGTCGCCGACACGTCGCCGCGCTCGTTGAGGTCGCGCGCCATGGCTGCGAGCGTGCGGCCCGCGAGCACGCCCTCGGACGCCTCTCGCACGATCGCCGCCTCGTCCTCGCGCACGGTCACGCCGTCGGGCTCGTAGCCGTACGGGCGCGGCCCGCCTCGGTACTTCCCGTCAGCGGCTGCCTGCTGCTTCGCCCGTGCCAGGCGCTCGCGCGCGTGGTCGACCTCGTGCTGCGCGACCGCCCCGACGATGCGCGCGGACATTCGGCCCGACGCCGTGGTGAGGTCGATCGTGCCCGCCGTGACCGTCTGCACCTGGAGGCCGGTCGACTCGGCGAGCGCGACGAACTCCTCCAGCTCGGTCACGCGGCGGTGGAGGCGGTCGGTGTGCCACACGAGCACGCCCTGAATCGAGCCGGCCCGGGCGGCGTCGAGCATCGCGCGGTACTGGGGGCGGGGCTTGCCCGAGTAGGCACTGATGTCGTTGTCGACGTAGACGGACGTGACCGTCCAGCCCAGGCGCTCGGCGAGGGCTCGACAGTCAGCCTCCTGGCGATCGACGCCGAGCCCGCCGCCGGCCTTGTCGCGACTGATGCGGGCGTAGATGGCTGCGTGCATAGGTCACAGCGTATGCGTCGACCTGTCGATGCCGTTCGTCGACGCGTCGCTGCCCGACGGCTCGCGGCTGCACGTGGCATCCGGCGACGTCGCACGCGGCGCGATGAGCATCAACATCCGCAAGTTCTCGCGCAGCCTCACCTCGCTCGAGGCGCTCGTCGAGCTCGGATCCCTCAGCCATCAGGCGGCGACCTTCCTGCGGCGATCGATCGTCGCGGGGCTCAACGTGCTCGTCTCGGGCGCGACGCACGCGGGCAAGACGACCCTGCTGAGCGCGCTCGTCGGCGCGGGCCGGCCGCGAGACCGGGTCGTGACGATCGAGGAGACGTTCGAGCTCGACCCGCAGGTCGCCGACGTCGTCGCGCTGCAGTGCAGGCAGCCCTCGCTCGAGGGCACGGGCGAGATCACCCTGCGGCAGCTCGTGAAGGAGTCGCTGCGGATGCGGCCCGACCGGCTCGTCGTCGGCGAGGTGCGCGGCGCCGAGGCGCTCGACCTGCTCATCGCCTTGAACTCCGGGGTCGCGGGCGCCGGCACCATCCATGCGAACACGGCGCGCGACGCGCTGCAGAAGCTCACGACGCTGCCGCTGCTCGCCGGGCGCAACATCGACGCGGGATTCGTCGTGCCGACCGTCGCCGCGTGCATCGACCTCGTCGTGCACTGCGCGATGGATGCGCGGGGCAACCGGCGCGTCACCGAGATCCTCGCGCCCACGGGCACGACGACGGGACTCGTCATCGAGGCGTCGCAGCTCTTCCACACCGTCGGCGGGCTCCTGCGGTCGACGGGTGGCCAGCCGTCGCGCACGACGAAGCTCGTCGCCGCCGGCGTCGACGTCGCCGCCCTGCTCGCGCGGGACGACGCGTGAGCTGGCTGCTCGGCGCGCTGCTCGGGCTCGGCCTCGTCCTCGCCGCGTCGCCATGGCTGTGGCCGCGTCCCGTCGAGCGGCCCGGTGCCGACGCGCCGCGCGCCTCGTGGGTGCGCGACCGCCTCACGCAGGCGGGGCTGCACGAGGTGCCGCTCGCCGCCCTCGTCGTGATCGCGGCGCTCGCCGGCGTCGTCGCGGCGGGCATCGCGCTCGCGGCGACGCCCGTCCTCCCGGTGGCAGCGGCCGCGGGCACCGGCGCCGCCGTGCTGCCGTTCGCCGCCGTCGCCTGGCGCGCGCGCCGCCGGCGCCGTGCGCGCTCGCTCGCATGGCCCGACGTCGTCGACCACCTCGTCTCCGGCGTGCGCAGCGGCCTCGCCCTGCCCGACGCCGTCGCCGCGCTCGCGACGGCCGGGCCCGAGCAGACGCGCGAGGCCTTCCACGCGTTCGGCGCCGACCACCGGGCGACGGGCTCGTTCGCCTACGCGCTCGACCGCCTCAAGGATCGCCTCGCCGATCCCGTCGCCGACCGCATCCTCGAGACCCTCCGCATGGCGCGCGAGGTGGGCGGCAGCGAGGTCGCGCACGTCCTGCGCGACCTCGCGGCGTACCTGCGCAGCGACCTCGCGATGCGCAGCGAGCTCGAGGCGAGGCAGTCGTGGGTCGTGAGCGCGGCACGCCTCGGCGTCGCCGCGCCCTGGCTCGTGCTGCTGCTGCTGTCGACGCGACCCGAGGCGGCCGCGGCGTACAACGCCCCAGGCGGCCTCGCGATCGTCGCCGGCGGGCTCGTCGTCACGGTCGTCGCCTACCGCGCGATGGTGCGCCTCGGCCGGCTGCCCGAGGACGGGCGGTGGTTCGCGTGATCGGCGGCACCGGAGCGGCGCTCGTGCTCGGCGCGACCCTCGGGCTCGGGCTGTGGATGCTCGTGAGCCTCGTGCCCATCCTCCGTCGGCCGCGCCTGCTCCACCGCGTCGCGCCCTACGTGCTCGACGTCTCGCCCGGCGCCCGCGACCTCGTCGCCCGTCGCGTCGTCGATCCGACGCGCGTGCTCGACGTCGTCGCTGCGCCCGTGGGCGATCGGCTCGCACCCGTGCTGCACGCCGTGCTCGGCCCGCCCGCCGTGGTGGCAGGGCGGCTGCGCAGGGCGCGCAGCCCGCTCGCGCTCGAGCGCTTCCGTGCGCGGCAGCTCGTCGTGGCGGCAGGCGGCGCCGTCGTCGGCGCGCTCGTGGGCGCCGTCGCGCTCGCCCGCGGAGGCCCTCCCACGATCGTCGTCATCCTCGCGGGCGTCGGTGCCGCAGGCGGCGCGCTCCTGCCCGACTGGCTCCTGCAGCGCGCCGTGCGACGCAGGATGGCGCGCATCGCGAGCGAGCTGCCCACCGTGCTCGAGTTCCTCTCGCTGAGCCTCGCCGCCGGCGAGGGGCTCGCCGACGCGCTCCGCCGCGTCGCACGCATCGGCACGGGCGAGCTCGGTCGCGAGCTCGGCGGCGTCGTCGCCGACGCCGCGTCGGGCACGCCGCTCACGGATGCGCTCGAGCGGCTGGGCGCCGAGCTCGAGCATCCGGGCGTCTCGCGCTGCGTCGACCAGATGCGCGGTGCGCTCGAGCGCGGCACGCCGCTCGCGCAGACGCTGCAGGCGCAGGCGCAGGACGCGCGCGACGGTGCGCGGCGCGACCTGCTCGAGGCCGCCGGCCGCAAGGAGATCGCGATGCTCGTGCCGCTGGTCTTCGCGCTGCTTCCGACGACGGTCGCATTCGCGCTGTGGCCGGGCGTGCACGTGCTGCAGATGGGGTTCTAGAGGTTCCGATGGTTCGAGGGAAGGAGGCGGCGATGCGCCGCATGTGGAGTCGGCTGGTGGAGGACGAGCGTGGCGACGTGCCCGGGTGGGTGCTCGTGACGCTCATGACGGCTGGGCTCGTCATCCTGATCTGGGGCGTGGCGGGCCCCGCGCTGTCGGAGGTGTTCCAGCAGGCGATGGAGCGGGTCACGGGGTTCTGATGCGCGCCGCGAGGACGCTGCGCGACGAGCGCGGCGCAGCGGTCGCGGAGACCGCGATGGTCGTGGGGCTCCTGACGCTCGTCGCCCTGTCCGTCGTGCAGCTCGCCCTCGGCCTGCACGTGCGCACCGTGCTGCAGGACGCGGCAGCCGAGGGTGCACGCCACGGCGCGCTCGCAGGCTCGTCGGCCGAGGCGGGCGTCGAGCGTGCACGGCTGCTCGTGACGACGTCGATCGGGCCCGAGCATGCGGCATCGATCACGGCGTCGACGACGACCGTCGCCGGGCATCCGGCGCTCCGGCTCACGGTGCGCGCGCCGCTGCCCGTGCTCGGCCTCGTCGGCCCGACGACGCTGGAGGTGCAGGGCAGTGCCGCGCTCGAGACGCTGGACTGATCGCGCGGGCGAGCGCGGCTCGGCGTCGATCGAGCTGCTCACGATCGGCATGCTCCTCACGGTGCCGCTCGTCTACCTCGTGCTCGCGATGGCGCAGCTGCAGGGCGCGGCGCTCGCGACCGAGGGCGCCGCGCGGCAGGCGGCGCGGATGATCGCGACGGCCGACTCCCATGTCGACGCGCTCGCATCCGCCGATGCCGCGATCGTCGTGGCGCTCGCGGATCTCGGTCTGACGGCGTCGGCGGTCGACGTCGCGTGCGATCCCGTGCCGACCGACTGCACCGCCCGCGGGGGCACGGTGCGCGTCGTCGTCGAGGTGGTCGTGCCGCTGCCGCTCGTGCCGCCCGTGCTCGACCTCGACGTCGGGCTCGCCGTGCCGATGTCGGCGTCGTCGGCGCAGCCCGTCTCGGAGCTCCGCCCGTGATCGGCGCGATGGGCGGTCGGCGTGCGCGGTCGCTGCTGCGGGACGAGGAGGGCTCGACGCTGCTGCTGACGATCGCGTACGGCGCGCTGGCCCTCGCGCTCGTCGTCGTCGTGGTGGCCGCGACCTCGTTGCTCATCGAGCGCCGTCGGCTGCTCACGCTCGCCGACGGCGCCGCGCTGCACGCTGCGGAGGCGTTCGCGCTGTCGCAGGTCGCGTTCGACGGTGTGCAGCCGTCGCCGCGCCTGGCGGACGAGGCGGTCGAGGAGGCCGCGCAGGCGTGGCTGCGCGCGGCGCCGACCGACCTCGACGCCGTGCGCCTCGTCGCCGCTCGCTCGCTCGACGGGCAGACGGCGGAGGTCTCGGTCGCGGCCGCGTGGCGTCCGCCGATCGTCTCGGTGCTGCTGCCGGACGGCGTGCCGCTCGACGTCACCGTGACGGCGCGCTCGGTGTTCGTCGGCTGAGCGACGAGCACGGGGTCAGACGGTCGTGCGCTCGGGCTGCGGCATGACGACGTGCACGACGGCGGGCTGCGTCGCGATCGACGTCGTGACGACGTCGAGCTCGGTCGCGCGTCGCAGGCGCAGGACGGTGAGGGCCGCGAGCGCCGTCGACGACAGCAGCAGGCCCGGTGCCGCCATGACGACGCCGTGCCACGCGTCGGGGCGCACGGTGGCCGCGGCGCCCGCGCCGAGCGCCACGAGGAGGCTGCCCGCCGTCACGACGACGAGCACGACGCTCGTGAGGACCGTCATGGCCCAGAGCGCGTCGAGCAGGCTACGGGTTCGCATGTCCTCAGCATGACCGCTCCTGAGCATCCCTCGACGATCCTTGACAGGATGCCGTTGTCGTGCTTCACGCGCACGCATGCCGTACGCGCAGCGAGCCCCTCGCCGACGAGCCGGCTCAGCCGGGGGAGCGCGGCAGCGTGCGCACGAGCACGACGGCACCGACCGCGCACGCACCCACGAGCGCCGCGCCGGCCGTCACGATCGACGACACCTGGATGAGCGCGGCGATGCCGAGCGGCGCGATCGCGGCGCCCGCGTTCGTCGTCAGGCGCCATGCGCCGAGGAAGGGCGCGGGGTTCGCGCGGTCGGCGAGGTCGGCGCCGACCGTCATGAGGATGCCCGACGACATGCCGTTCGCCACGGCGAGCAGCCCTGCGCCGACGACGAGGCCGACGAACGCCCCATCGCCCGCGTGCGTCGCGGCGAGGGTCGTGAACCCGGCACCCATGAGCACGAGCGACGGCAGCACCGCCCACAGGCGGCCGAAGCGGTCCATGACGAGGCCCGAGACGAAGAACAGCAGGAAGTCGACGGCGCCCGCGAGGCCGACGATGAGGCCCGTGGAGGCGGCGTCGACGCCGATCGAGACCGCCCAGAGCGGCACGATGACGTCGCGCCCGCGCCGCGCGAGCGCCAGCATGGCGGCGCCGACACCCACGGTGCCGAGGATGCGCGCGTAGCGGCGCAGCGTGTCGCCGAGGCGCACCGTCTCGCGCTCCGCCTGACGTGCACCCTCGTGCGTCGTGCCGCGCTCGAACGTCGACTGCGGGTCGGGCAGCAGCAGCAGCACGACGACGGCGGCGAGGCACCCGCCGACGAAGATCCAGATCGTCGCCTGCACCGGCGCGCCGAGCGCGATGATGCCGGAGGCGATGAGCGGGCCGATGAACAGCCCGAGGCGGAAGGTGCCGCCGAGCGCCGACAGCGCCCGCGCGCGGTAGCGGTAGGGCACGAACGTCGTCATGAACGCGTGTCGTGCGAGGGCGAAGACCGCCGTCGCGATGCCCGTGACGAGGATCGCGAGCCCGAGCATCCACACCTCGGTCGCGAACCACGCGAGCGCGAGCGCCAGCAGGGTCGCGAGGCCCGCGTAGATCATGACGGCACGCTCGCCCAGGCGCGACACGAGCATGCCGCCGGGCACGCTGCCCGCGAGCTCGCCGAGCGTCATCATCGCCGCCACGAGGCCGGCGACCGCGAGGCTCGCACCCAGGTCGCCCGCGATGACCGGGATGTAGGGGATGATCGCGCCCTCGCCGATGGCGAAGAGCACGGTCGGCAGGTACGCCGCGGCGGCGACCTTGCGGAAGGGGAACCGCTCGGCGTCGCTCATGCGACCGCCTCGTGCGGCGCGCTCAGGCGCCGACGGCGGGGGAGAGCAGGATCACGAGCCCCACGAGCGCCATCCCGACGAGGTTCGAGCAGATGCCGATGCGGATGGAGTGCTTCTTCTGCACGTACGCCTGGTCGACCGTGTAGGCCATGACGGGGCAGCCCGCCCACATGAGCAGCCCGAGACCGGCCGTCGCGATGAGCGTGCCGATCCAGAACACGAGCTCGACGCCACCGGCGAGGTCGGCCGGGCGCCAGCCCGCCGCGACGAGCGGCCCCAGACCCAGCACCGGCGCGAGCACGCCCGCCGCCGTCCAGATCGTGCCCGTGCGCATGATGCGCTGCACCTCGATGGGCACGGAGTCGACGGTCTCGACGGGCCGGATCTGCTGGACCTGATCGCTCATGGGAGGAACCTCGCGGACGGAGAACTTGCAGTGACTGCATGATCGTACTCCTCATCCCGCGACGCCCGGCTCCACCGCGGGCCGGTTGACAGCCCGGCCCGCGCGACCCTCAGACGCGCTCGTACCGGCGCGCACCGCCCTCGACGCCCGACATGCGGAACGGGCCCGTCGTCACGCGCGGCAGCTCGCGATCCTCGCTCGAGGCCGAGTGCTCCTCGTGCAGGCGCTCGTAGGTCGCGACGTCGACGGGCACGCGCTCGTCGAGCGCGCGGCGCACGCCCGCGTCGTGGACGCCGGCGCCGGCGGTCACGACGCCCGTCATCCACTCGCCGACCGAGCCGGAGCCGTAGGAGAACATGCCCACGCCGCTGCCCGAGCGGTCGCCCGACTCGAGCAGGCCCGCGAGGGCGCCCGGCAGCGACGCGCTGTAGGCGTTGCCCAGCCGTGCGCCGACCTCGGTCGCGCCCGGGTCGAGCGGTGCGAGCTCGACGCCCGTCGTCTCGGCGAGGCGTGCGTGCGCCTTTCGCGCCATGCCCGTGAAGGGCTGGTGGTACAGCAGGTGCTCGAGCTCGGCGAGCGGGCGTCCGCCGCGCGCGACGAGGTCGTTCCACGCGCCGACGAGCGAGTCGAGGTACGCCGTCGTCGAGAGCCGACCGTCGACGATGGCCGTCGTGCGGTCGTTCGGCCGCCAGAAGTCGTCGACGTCGGTCGTGTGGATGCCGCTCACGGCGTCGAGCTCGACGAGCCGCGGGTTCGCGGAGACGAGCATCGCGACGGCGCCCGCGCCCTGCGTGGGCTCGGCGGCCGAGGCGACGTCGTAGCGCGCGACGTCGGTGGCGATGACGAGCGCGAGGTCGTCGGGGCGACGCGAGACCTGGTCGGCCGCGAGCTGCACGCCCGCGATGCCGCCGTAGCAGGCCTGCTTCAGCTCGACGACGCGGCTCGACGACGGCAGATCGAGGAGGCGGTGCACGAACACGCCCGCCGCCTTCGACTGGTCGATGCCCGACTCGGTCGCGACGAGCACGGTGCGGATGCGGCTCGCATCCACCCGCGCCACGATCGGCGCCGCCGCGGCGGCCGCCATCGTCACGATGTCCTCGTCGGGCGCGAGCACGCTCATCGCGAGCTGCCCCAGCCCGATCGAGAGCTTGGCGGGATCGATGCCCCGCGCCTCCGCCAGCAGCGACAGGTCGAGCACATGGTGCCCCGTCGCGATCTGGATGTCGTCGATGCCGACGCTCATGCCGTCCTCCGCTCTCCACGTTCCAGCAGGCGATGCGTCGCCATGAGCTCTCCCGGATTGGTCTGCGCCGCGAGCAGCGACAGCTCGCCGCACAGCACCGTCGCTCCGATGAGCGCCGCGAGGCGCCGTGCGTCCGCGCCGGGCTCGCCGCCCGAGCGGCATCCGAGCCGCGTCAGGGCGTCCTCGACGACCGGCAGGTCCTTTCCGTTGCCGACCGTGCCGACGATGAGGTTCGGCAGCGTGCACGAGAAGTAGACCCCGGTCTCGCGGGCCTCGACGTACGTGATGCCCTGCGAGCCCTCGACGATGTTCGCCGCGTCCTGCCCCGTCGCGAGGTAGAAGCCCAGCAGCATGTTCGCGTAGTGCGCGTTCGCCGAGCGCAGCGCGCCGGCGATCGTCGAGCCGACGAGGTTCTTGCCGGTGTTGAGCGCCTCGAGGCGCTCGGGCGTCGTGCGCAGGCCGTCGACGACGAGCTGCGTCGGGATGAGGATGTCGGCGACGACCGAGCGGCCGCGGCCGAGCAGGCCGTTGACGGCCGTGGCCTTCTTGTCGGAGCACCAGTTGCCGGAGATCGAGCCGTAGTCGAGCTCGGGCGCGAAGACGAGGATGGCCTCGAGCAGCGACTCGGCGGCGGCCGTTGCCATGTTGTGGCCGGACGCGTCGCCGGTCGAGAAGGCGAAGCGCACGAAGAGCAGGCTGCCGACGACCTCGGTGTGGATCTCGAGCAGGCGCGCGAAGCGGCTCTGCGCCGCGACGACCATGCGCAGGTCGTCGATGCGGTCGACGATCGTGCGACCCGCGGCGACCGCGGTCGCGGCGTCGTCCGCGCGCAGCAGGATCGAGCGCGTCATGCGCTCGTCGACGACCGTGACCTGGATGCCGCCCTCGACCTGGCGCGAGATGCGGGCGCCGCGTCCGACCGACGGCCACAGCGGCGACTCGTAGGTCGCGAGCGGCACCGAGACCTCGCCGGTCACGGCATCGCCGGACACGCGGATCGGGCCGACCCACGAGGTCGGGATGGGCGTGGAGTCGGTCATGCGGTGCCTCCGTCGGCAGCGGGCTGGGCGCGTCGCCGCGCGAGGGACGTGACGTCGAGGCCGCGCAGCTCGGCGAGCTCGCGCAGCCGACCGCGCACGAGGACGTCGGCGTGCACGGCGTCGGCGGGGGAGGCGGCGCCGACGAGGCCGAGGAGCGCGCGCACGTGGTCGCGCCACCGGCGCATCTCGTCGACGAGCGCCTGCTCGCCGTCCTCGACGGCGATCGCGAGGAAGCGGCTCGCGACGCCCACGCCCTGCGCGCCGAGCGCGAGGGCGCGCACGACGTCGAGCGGATGCCGCACGCCGCCGGAGGCGAGCAGCGGCAGCCCGGCGCTCGCGGCGTCGAGCAGGCACGCGGGCGTCGACAGCCCCCAGCCGGCGAGGTACGCGTAGTCGCCCGCGACGCGACGGTCGTTCTCGACGCGCACGAAGTCGGTGCCGCCGGCCCCGCCGACGTCGGCGACCGCGACGCCGAGGTCGGCCAGGCGCGCCACGGTGCGACCCGAGAGGCCCGCGCCGACCTCCTTCACGACGACGGGCACGTCGACGGCCTCGCAGATCGCGGCGATCGATGCGGCCCACGTGTCGAAGCGCGTCGAGCCCTCGGGCATCACGAGCTCCTGCGCGGCGTTGAGGTGCACCTGCAGCGCGTCGGCGCGCAGCAGGTCGACGGCGCGCCGTGCGTCGTCGGCCGAGCGGTCGGCGCCGACGTTCGCGAGCACGAACCCGTCGGGATGCTCGTCGCGCAGCACGCGGAACCACGGCGCGCGCGAGGGGTCGTCGAGCGCGATCGACACGGAGCCGGAGGCGATGGGCATGTCGGCCTCGCGCGCGGCGATCGCGAGCGTGCGGTTGACGTCGCCCGTGTGCGCGGTGCCGCCGGTCATGCCGTTGACGTAGACGGGCGACGTCCAGCGCATGCCCGCGACCTCGACGTCGAGCGAGACGCGCGCGGGGTCGATGCCGTCGAGCGCGTGATGCACGAGCTCGACGTCGTCGAGGTCGTTGGGCCGCCCGCGGCGTGCGCGCTCGTGGTCGAGCGCGATCCGCAGGTGCTCGTCCTTGCGCTCACCCATCGACGTCGCTCCGCGGCGGGGTCACCGAGATCGTGAGGTGCCGCACGTCGTCGGCCTCCCACGCGCGATGCATCGCGTGGACGTCGGCGTCGCGCGGCGCGAGCGCGATGCCGCAGTCGCCGCCGCCGGCACCCGAGGGCTTCGCGGCCGCGCCGACGCGCTCGGCCGCGTCGCACAGCGCGCGCAGCCGATCGGTCTCGATGTCGATGCCGGCGGCGCTGCCGAGGTCGCGCAGCAGGCTGCGGCAGCCGCGGATGGCGTCCATCGCCGCGCTCGCATCGTCGGCCTGCAGCGCCGTCGTCAGCTGGCAGACGCGCTCGCGGCTCGCGACGACGAAGTCGCGGTGGGCCTTCGCACCGGTCTCGCGCATCCGCAGCACGCGGTCGACGAGACGCTCGGTCGAGGCGGGCGCGCCCGTCCAGCCCACGAGGAGGCGCGCGGAGGTCGGGGGCGCGATGCGCGAGACGCTCAGGCCCTCCCACGGCTCGTCGAGCAGCTCGGCGACGCTCGTCTCGCCCATGCGGCGCACGAGCGCGGCGCGGTCGGGCGACGAGTAGCCGATCCAGCCGCTGAAGGTCGAGGCGGCGAGGTCGCCGCCCGAGGCCGTCGGCACGACCGCGACGGTCGCGAGCATCGCGAGGCGGAAGCGCTGCATGGCCGTGAGGCCGAGGTCGTAGAACTCGTCGAGCGCCGCGACGGTCGCGACCGTGACGGCGGCGGACGAGCCGAGGCCGAACTTGCGGCCGCCCCGGTCGTCGAGCTCGCTCGAGATGCGCAGGTCGAAGAACGAGTCGCTGCGGCCGAGCTGCGCACGGAGCCGATCGACGAGCGTGATCGTCGAGAGGACGTAGTCGTACGGGGTGCTGCGGTCGATGCGCACGCCCGTCGCGTCGCGCGTCCACGTCACGGGCAGCTGGCCGTACTCCTCGGAGTGCACCTGGCCGAAGGCGTCCGAGGGGGAGAGGTCGACCGTGAGGAAGCGATCGACGGCGACGAGCACCGAGGGCTGCCCCGGCTCGACGACGGCGTACTCGCCGGCGACGAAGAGCTTGCCGGGCGCGCGGGCGGTGATCACGCGTCGTCCTCCACGAGGTGCGCGCCCGGGCCCGGACGGGCGACGACGGTCGAGGCGACGTCGGCGAGGGATGCCGCGATGCGCTCGGCGTCCGCCGGGGCGCACAGCACGACGACGTTGGGCCCGGCGTCGATCGTCGAGTACGCGAGCGTGCCATCGGCGCGCAGCGCCTCGACGCGATCGAGCACGGCGAGGCTCGCGGCCGTGAGGTAGCGGATGGGCGGGTCGCACGACTGGATGAGCGCGTGCATGCGCAGCGCGTTCGTCTCGGCGATGCGACCGACGAGGTCGAGGTCGTGCGCGGCGCACGCGTCGACCATGCGCTCGAGCGTCGCGCTCGTGTCGCTCACCCACGCGGGGTAGAACGGGGAGGTCTCGGCGGTGCGCGCCATGGCGGCGCGGCTCGAGATCGGCTTCTCGCGCTCCTCGACCGTCGCGATGACCATCGCCATGTCGGGTGCCTCGGTCGGCTCGGCGAAGGACGTCTCGTCGCCGTCGCCCGCGTGCCACACCGCGACGCCCGAGACGATCGAGCGCGAGGCGGAGCCCGAGCCGCGGCGTGCGAGGCGCGAGAGGTCGCGCGGCGAGAGGTCGAGGCCGTAGGCGGCGGAGGCCGCGACGGCGAGGGCGGCGAAGCCCGAGGCGCTCGAGGCGAGCCCGGCCCCGGTGGGCACGGCGTTCGTCGTCGCGACGCGCGCCCGGCGGTCGTCGCCCGCGAGCTCGCGCACGAGGTCGAGGAAGCGCGCGACCCGGTCGAGCGGCGTGCCCTCGAGCACGCGCCCGTCGAGCTCGAGCACGTCGGCGGCGAGCCCCGCGTCGACCGTGACGGTCGTGCGGGTGGGGAAGACGTCGAGCGTCATCGAGAGGCTGCCCGTCGCCGGCAGCGACATGGCGGCATCGCGCTTGCCCCAGTACTTGACGAGGGCGATGTTCGGATGGGCGACGGCGGTCGCGTGGTCGGTCATGTCGCCTCCACGGTGGCGGTCCACGTCGCGCGCGCACCCGCGGCGAGCAGCGCGGCCGCGATGGCGGGCGCGTCGGCGGCCTCGCGGGCGAGCGCGAGGACGCATCCGCCGCCACCGCCGCCCGTGAGCTTCGCACCCGCCGCGCCGGCCGTCGTGGCCGCGTCGACGAGCGCGTCGAGCTGGGAGGTGCTCACGCCGAGCCCGCGCAGCTGCGCGTGCGCGGTCGACATCGCGCGCCCGAGCACGTCGACGTCGCCGACCTCGAGCGCGGCGGCGAAGTCGTGGACGACCTGCGTGAGCGTCGCGATCGCGTCGGCGACGTGGTCGGGCTCGGTGCGGCGCAGGCTCTGCACGTGCGCGACCATCTCGCGCGTCGAGCCGCGGGATCCGGAGTCGGCGACGACGATCGTGATCGCGGCGCCGACGGGGAGCGTGCGCGCGGCGCCCGCCTGGAACCAGATGGGGCCGGGCGCGACGACCGTGCGCGCGTCGAGGCCCGACGGGGTGCCGTGCGCGACCTGCTCGGCCTGGTGCACGAGCGCGTGCAGCGTCGCGTCGTCGAGGTCGACGTCGGCGCAGCGGGCGATGGCGCGCACGATGGCGGCGGCCGTCGCGGCGCTCGAGCCGAGCCCGGCCGACAGCGGCACCTCGTTGCGCACCTCGACGTCGAGGGGCGCGGCGTGCACGTGGTCCATCGCGAGGCGCACTGCGGCGACCGTGGGCGCGAGGCCCTCGGGGGCGTCGTCGAGCGAGCCCATGTAGTCGTCGGTCGTGAGCGTCGTCACGGGTCCTGCGGCCCGGGCGGCCGTCGCGGTGATCGTCAGCGCGTCGAGCGGCGTCGCGATCGCGGGAGCGCCGTGGACGACCGAGTGCTCGCCGACGAGGATCGCCTTCGCGTGGGCCGTGGCGGTCGCGGTGTCGCGGGTGCCGCTCGAGATGCTGGTCATGCGACGACGCCGTCGCCGGAGGTGCCCATCGGGGGCCCTGGGGCCGGGACGAGGGCGACGGTGTCGCGGGTGAGGTGGACCATGCGAGTCGAATCGTAGCGCGCGGTCCATTGCCCCACGCATGCGCTTGCGCGAGGCGCCCGCCCCCGTCCGCTCGCGCGCGCGGCGACGGCGCGGTCCGGACGGCGGGCACGGCCCGGGCGCTCGGGGCGGCAGGGCCGGGCGCACGCGGGAGGACGGGGCCCGAGCGGTAGGCTCGACGATCATGGCCGACCTCGACATCGCCGGCGAGATCGCCGATCTGCGCAGCACGTACTCCGACATCGCCGTCGTCGCCGACGTCCCGCGCCTCGAGCGCGAGATCGCCGAGCTCAGCGAGCAGGCGGGTGCGCCCGACATCTGGGACGACCCGGCCAAGGCGCAGCAGGTGACGACCGCCCTCAGCCACCGCCAGTCGCGCGTCAAGCGCCTCGCCGACGTCGAGCGCCGCATCGACGACCTCGAGGTGCTCGCGCAGCTCGCCAACGAGGAGGACGACGAGGACTCGCGCGTCGAGGCGCGCAAGGAGCTCACGGCCGTGCAGCGCACGATCTCCGAGATGGAGGTGCTCACGCTGCTCGACGGCGAGTTCGACGAGCTCCCCGCCGTCGTCACGATCCGTGCCGGTGCGGGCGGCGTCGACGCGTCGGACTTCGCCGAGATGCTCCTGCGCATGTACCTGCGCTACGCAGAGCAGCACGGCATGAGCGTGCGCGTCTACGACACCTCCTACGCGGAGGAGGCGGGCATCAAGTCCGCCTCGTTCGAGGTCGACGCGCCCTACGCGTTCGGCAACCTCTCGGTCGAGGCCGGCACCCACCGCCTCGTCCGCATGAGCCCCTTCGGCGCGGCGGGCAAGCGCCAGACGTCGTTCGCGGCCGTCGAGGTCGTGCCGCTGTTCGACCAGGTCGACGAGGTCGAGGTGCCCGAGGGCGACATCCGCGTCGACGTCTTCCGCTCGTCGGGCCCCGGCGGCCAGTCGGTCAACACCACAGACTCCGCCGTGCGCATCACCCACCTCCCGACGGGCCTCGTCGTCTCGATGCAGAACGAGAAGTCGCAGATCCAGAACCGCGCCGCCGCGATGCGCGTGCTCCAGTCGCGCCTCATGCTGCTGCAGCGCGAGGAGGAGGCCGCGCGCAAGAAGGAGCTCGCCGGCACCATCACGGCGTCGTGGGGCGACCAGATGCGCTCCTACGTCCTCGCGCCGTACCAGATGGTGAAGGATCTGCGCACGGACCACGAGGTGGGCAACCCGTCCGCCGTGTTCGACGGCGACCTCGACGGCTTCATCGCCGCCGGCATCCGCTGGCGCAAGCAGCAGCAGCAGGAGCAGGCCGACTCGTGACCGACGGGCCGCAGACCGGTGCCGAGTACCTCGCGGGGCTCGGCGACGGTCGTGCGGTGTGGCACGACGGCGAGCGCGTCGACGACGTCGCGACGCATCCCGCCTTCGCGGGCGCGGCCGCGACGATCGCCTCGCTCTACGACCGGCTCCACGGACCGGACGCCGAGACGCTGCTCGCGACGACGCCGGGCGGGGTGCGCACCCACGCGTTCTACGCGATCCCGCGCTCGCGCGACGACCTGCGCGCCCAGCGCGAGGCGATCCGCGGCTGGCAGCGCACGACGCACGGCTGGCTCGGGCGCACGCCCGAGATGCTCGCGTCGGTCCTGACGTCGATGGCGGCGCACGCGCCCTTCTACGGCGACCGCGCGGACGCCGTGCTCGCGACGCTCGACCGCGACCAGCGCGCCGTCACGCACTACGCGCAGGCGCTCGTGAACCCGCCCGTCGACCGCGACCTGCCGCCCGACCAGGTCGCCGACGTCATGCTGCACGTCGTCGACGAGCGCGCCGACGGCCTCGTGCTGCGCGGCGCGAAGGCCGTCGTCACCGGCGCCGTCACGGCGCAGCGGCTGCTCGTGTCGCACTTCGGCGGCGAGGTGCGCGACGACGCGTTCGCCATCGCCTGCACCGTGCCCGTCGGCGCAGCGGGCCTGCGGCTCTACACGCGCGGCGTGCCGACGACCGACGACCAGCCGCTCGCGCGGCGCTTCGCCGAGCACGACGCGCTCGTCGTGCTCGACGACGTGCTCGTGCCGTGGGAGGACGTGCTCATCCGCGACGCCGACACGATGCTCGGCCACAACCGCGGGGCCGTCGGCTGGAACGCCCGTCTCGCCTTCCAGTCCGCGACGCGGCTCGAGGCGAAGCTCGAGTGGATCGCCGCGCTCGCGGTGCGCGCGAGCGAGATCATGGGCACGTCGTCGCTGCGCGGCGTCCAGGCGGCGCTCGGCGAGGTCATCGCCTTCCGGCACGTCGTCGCCGGCATGCGCGACGCCATGATCGAGCAGGCCGCGCCGGTCGGCGCCGCCGACGCCGAGGGCGGTCAGGCGTGGGGGCCGGGCGTCGAGCCGGCGCTCGCGTTCTCGGCGTACGCGCCCGACGCCTACAGTCGCATGCGCGTCACGCTCGAGACCGCCGTCGCCTCCGGCCTCGCACACCTGCCGATCCCCGCCGCGGCGCTCGGCGACCATCCGGACCTCGCGCCGTACCTGCGCGGCTCGGCGGGCACGGACGCCGCCGAGCGCCTCGAGGTCATGGGGGCGCTGTGGGATGCGATCGGCACCGGCTTCGGCGCGCGGCACGAGCTCTACGAGCGCAGCCACTGGGGCCAGCCCGAGCGCACGCACGTGGGCATCCTCGGGCTCGCGCAGGCGACGGGGCGCATCGCAGACTGGCGCGCCGCGGGCTGAGCCGCCGCGCGAGCGCATCCGCGCCGCGCCGCGCCCGTGCCCGCCCTCGAGCCGCACGCGGCCGTAGCCTCGTCGAGTGATCCGGTTCGACGCGGTCTCCAAGACCTACCCCCGCTCGGCGCGGGCGGCGCTCACCGACGTCTCCCTCGAGGTGGCGAAGGGGGAGTTCGTCTTCCTCGTCGGCGCCTCGGGCTCCGGCAAGTCGACGCTCATCCGAATGGTGCTCCGCGAGGAGCAGCCGTCGCAGGGCGAGATCCACGTGCTCGGCCAGCGGCTGCGCTCCATCCCGAGCCGCAAGGTGCCGTACTTCCGGCGCAACCTCGGCGTCGTCTTCCAGGACTTCCGCCTCCTGCGGTCCAAGACGGTCTACGAGAACGTCGCCTTCACGCTCCAGGTGCTCGGCAAGAGCCGCGGCTTCATCTCGGAGGCCGTGCCCGACGTCCTGAAGGTCGTGGGGCTCGCCGGCAAGCAGAGCAGGCTCCCGCACGAGCTCTCCGGCGGCGAGCAGCAGCGCGTCGCCATCGCGCGCGCCGTCGTCAACAAGCCGCCGATCCTGCTCGCCGACGAGCCGACCGGCAACCTCGACCCCGCGACGAGCGCCGGCATCATGGCGCTCCTGGCGCGCATCAACGAGGGCGGCACGACCGTCGTCATGGCGACGCACGACTCGTCGATCGTCGACGCGATGCAGAAGCGCGTCGTCGAGCTCGACGCCGGTCGCGTCATGCGCGACGAGGTCGCCGGCTCGTACGCCACGACGTCGCCCATCCCGGTCGTCGCCGAGCCCACGAGCCTCGGAGCGGCACGATGAGGCTCGCGCTCGTCATGGGCGAGGTCTGGACGGGCCTGCGCCGCAACATGTCGATGGCCGTCGCCGTCGTGCTCGTCACCTTCATCTCGCTGACGTTCGTCGGCGCCGCGGTGCTGCTGCAGATGCAGATCACCCAGATGAAGGGCTTCTGGTACGACCGCGCCCAGGTCGCCGTCTACTTCTGCAACGACATCGACCAGACCGAGACGTGCTCGCAGGCCGCCGCGACGCCCGAGCAGATCCAGGCCGCCGAGGACGCGCTCGCGTCGGCGGCCGTCGCGCAGTACGTCGACGGCGTCGAGTTCGAGGACCGGGATGCCGCGTACGCGCGCTTCATCGACCAGTTCGGCGGCACGACGACCGCGGAGTTCGCCACGGCCGACACCATGAACGAGGCGCTGTGGGTGAGCCCCGTGACGCCTGCGGACGCCGACGTCATCGCGGAGGCGACCGCGGGGCTGCCTGGGGTGCTCGAGGTGCGCGACCAGCGCGCGCTGCTCGAGCCGATCTTCTCGGTGCTCAACACCGCGAGCCTCGCTGCGGTCGGCATCGCGATCCTCATGCTCGTCGCGGCGGTGCTGCTCATCGCCACGACCATCCGGCTCTCGGCGTTCTCGAGACGCAGGGAGCTCGGGATCATGCGCCTCGTCGGCGCGTCGAACCGGTTCATCCAGACGCCGTTCATCCTCGAGGGCGTCGCGGCCGCGCTCGTCGGATCGCTGCTCGCCGCCGCCGCGATCGTCGCGCTCGTGCAGGGCGTGCTGCAGGGCTACGTCGCGCAGACGCTGCGCACCGTCGCGGTCGTCTCGCTCGACGACGCCCTGCTCGTCGCCCCGGGCCTCGTCGGGTTCGGCGTGCTCTTCGCCGGCCTCGCGGCCGCCGTCGCGATCCGCAGGTACCTCAAGGTCTGACACGCGCCCGCACCGGCCCCGCGTGCTACGGTGGCGGGCTGCGCTGGATGCGATTCCCGAGGAGGCGATCATGGTACGCGAGCAGGGTCAGAAGGTCGTCGCCCAGAACAAGAAGGCGCGCCACGACTACACGATCGAGGACCGCTACGAGGCGGGCCTCGTGCTCACGGGCACCGAGGTGAAGGCGCTGCGCGCCGGCCGTGCATCGCTCGTCGACGGCTACGCGTACGTCGATCGGGGCGAGGCGTGGCTCGACGCCGTGCACATCCCGGAGTACGGCCAGGGCACCTGGACGAACCACGCACCCCGCCGCAAGCGCAAGCTGCTGCTCCACCGGGCGCAGATCGAGAAGCTGCAGGCGGCGGTGTCGCAGGGCGGCTACACGCTCGTGCCGCTCTCGCTCTACTTCTCCGACGGCCGTGCGAAGGTCGAGCTCGCCGTCGCGAAGGGCAAGCGCGAGTACGACAAGCGCCAGACGCTGCGCGAGCGGCAGGACAAGCGCGAGGCCGACCGCGCCATGCGCTCCCGCAACCGCCTCGGCGACTAGCCCGCGATCCGCTCGCGGAGCGGCGCGCCCTCGCGCGGAACGCGACCGACCGCGGCCTCAGACCGCGTCGAGCTGCACGCCGTCGATCAGCGCGCCGAGCGCGCCGAGGCCATCGGCGAGCATCCCTGCGAGCGCACCCTCGAGGTCGCCGCCGGGTGCCGCGGCCTCCGCCTCGGCCCATGCGGCCTCGAAGCGATCGGCACGATCGTCGAGGGCCGTCTGGAGAGCCTGCAGCTGCTCGGTCGTCGAGTCGGCGTCGTTCGCGGCCGCCCACGCCGTGAGCACGGCCTCGTCGTCGCTCGCGAGCGCCTCGAGCGCCGGGACGGCGAGCGCGCACGACGCCTCGAGCTCCGTCGGGCACACGGCCGCGAAGGCGGCCGCGACCTCGCGGTGCGTGTCGGCGAGGGCCGCCCACTCGTACGTCGGCGACGGTCCGGGGCCGGCCGGGCACCCGTACGCGCCCGCGCAGACCACGGTCGTCGTCTCGCCGACCTGCGCGAGCTCGCCCTCGGCCACGGCGGCGCCCCGCACCTCGAGGTCCGACAGCGGCCGGGCGAGCTCGCCCGCGAGGTCGCACGCCGCGGCCAGGGAGCCGCCGAGGGCCGCGACGTCGTCGGCGTACGTGGCGGCGGCGGCGAGCTCCCGCTCGAGCTGGTCCGACTCCGAGAGGGCGCGCGCGTAGTCCTCCGACTCGGGATCGCCCGGGCCGAGCACCGGCACGGCCAGCCCCTCCGCCGCCGTCGAGAGCCGCACGGCGGCGTCGGCGTCGCCGCACGCCCACACGACCGGCTGCAGGTCGACGCCGTCCAACGGCTGCAGCATGTCGTCGATCGAGAGGCCCGACTCGTCGACCGCGGTGGCGGTCACGCCGCGCGAGCCGTCGTTCGTCAGCGCGGCGATCGCGCCGCGATGCGCGGCCATGTCCGCGTCCCACGCGGCGACCGAGTCCGCCGACTGCGTCGCGGCGGCGGGCGCGAACCTCCCGACGAGCAGCACGAGCACGGCGATCGCCGCCAGCACCGCCACGGCTGCCCACGGCGCGTGCCGTCGCGCGGCTGCACCCAGGCGTCGCGCGCGTGCGGCGGCGCTCGGCGCCGGTGGGCGAGAGCGCGGGCCGACGGGGCCGTCGCCCTCCCTCGGGCTGCGCGGCGATGCGGTGGGCACGGGTGGGGGCTGCACGCCGTCGGCGTCGGTCGGCGTGCGCGGGGATGCGTCGGGCACGGGTGGGGGCTGCACGCCCTCGTCGTCGGTCACCATCGGATGATCGCCTCCTGCGCGCACTCGGCCACCGGCTCGAGCGCGGTCACCCACGCCTGGGCGAGCAGCGCCTCCATCGAGTCGCCGCCGGCATCGGCGATGGCCTGCTCGGCCGTCGCCCACGCCGCGTCCCACGCGACGGTGCGCTGCTGGAAGGCGGCGTCGATCGCCGCGGGATCCTGCAGCCGGAAGGCGTCGGCGATGGCCTGCTCGGCGTCGGCGCGCGCCTCGTGGGCCGCGGCGACGGCGGCGCACGGCTCCGCGAGCGACGCCGGGCACGTCGCGTAGACGTCGGCGTACGACTGCGCGGTCCACGCGAAGTCCTCCGTCCAGGCGTCCGCGATCACGACGCCCCACGCCTCGAGGTCGATGCCCGTGCACCCGGCGACGCCGTCGCAGCGCACGGTCACCATGCCCGTGCCCTCCACGACCGCATATGCGATCTCGTCGGTCGACGCCTCTCGGAGGTACGAGAGCGCGAGGCCGTCGCGCAGCGTGCGCACGGCCGACGCCTGCAGCAGCTCGAGGGACCCGGCCGTGGAGCACACGGCGTCGACCTCGGTCGCGGCGTCCGCGATGACGTCCGGCAGCCGCTCGAAGGCCGCGATCGCGGCCGCGTCGCGGTCGGCGACCGCCGCGGCCGACGCGTACGCGCCGCTCGCGAACCCGAACGGGTGCGAGGGCAGCGCCGGCACCTCGCCCGCCGACGGCACGAGGGAGGCGTCGGTGACGCAGGGCTGCGGCGACGCCCGCGACCACGCCGGCGCGAGGGCGTCGTCGAAGCGCGCCTGGTCGAGGCCCTGCGCGGCCGCGATGGCATCGATGCTCGCGAAGGAGGACGCCACCTCCGCGGATCGCGACGCCCACGAGGCGCGGTCGTACCGATACTGCTGCGCCTCGTCGCCCGCGGCCTCCGCCCCGTTCGCGATCACGATCCATGCGGTGACCACGAGGACGGCCGCCGCGAGCGGCGGCAGCCAGCGACGCAGGGGAGTCCTCCGGCGCGGCCCGGCCGGCGGGGCGGCGGGCGCGGTGGCGGACGTCGCGCCCGGCTCGTCGCTCATCCGCGCACCACGGCGGCGGCGTCGCGGATGGCCTGGCCCTCGGTGCGCACGACGTCGGCGACGACCTGCAGCATCGTCGCGGCACCCGTCGCCGCGCTCGTCTGCGCCGACGCCGTCGCCCGGTTCGTCTGCTCGCCGGCCGCGAAGGCGTCGACGGCGGCCACGAGGTCGGGCGCGGGGGAGGCGTCGCCGGCGACGGCGCCGCCCGTCACGTCCTCGCTGCGATACGCGGCGCCGACGGCGGCCGCGAGCTGCGCGTTGCCGTCGTGCATCGTCGCCCACGCGTCGCACACCGGCCGGAGGTCCTCGGCCGGGCAGTGGTCGCGGTACGACTGCGCCATGGCCTGGTCGTAGGCGACGAACGCCGCGTCCCACGCATCGCCCGACGCCGCGCGCGCGGCGCGGTCGACGAAGGGGGCGCAGCCGGTGTCGGCGTTGCACGTGAACGTGATCCACTCGCTCGCGCTCACGTCGTAGCGCTCGGTGCCGCCCTGAGGCACGGTGAGCGTCGCGAGCCACGCGTCGTAGGCGTCGGCGAACGCGGCGTCGGCGTCGGCCTGGGCGAGCACGAGCGCGCACCCGGAGGCGAGGGCCGAGAACGGGGCGTCGACGTCGTTGGCCAGCGTCTCGGCCGCGTCGAGGCGGCCCTGGGAGGCGGCGGCGTCGGCGACGGCCTGCGCGTACGCGTCGTTGCGCTCGCCGCCCTCGACGACGCGGAGCGACGGCCGCGGCGCGGAGAGCATGGCGGCCTGGCCCGACAGCGACGCGAACGCGTCGCACGAGGCGCGCAGGGGAGCGACGTCCGGCACGACCTCGTCGTAGGAGCCCGATCCCACGCCCGTCGCGACGCCGGCGAGCGCCGCGTCGAACGCGGCGGTGTCGAGCTCGGCGAGCGGCTGCAGCGCCGCGTCGGAGTACACCGACGCCCACGCCGCCGTCTGCGTGGCGTAGTCGTCGGCTGCGGCCTGCGCATCGCGCTCGACGAGGACGCCGGGCACGACGAGCGCCGCCGCGACGGCACCGGCGCCGACGAGCGCGACGGGGATCGCGATGCCGAGCACGAGGCCGAGGCGGCGGCTGCGACGGCGCGGCGGCGGCCCCTGCGGCGGCATGGCCTGCGAGGCGCCGGCCTGCCCGCCCGGGCCCGGCTGCTGCATCCACGGCTGCGGCTGCTGCACGGGCGTCGCCGCCGTGAGCGGGCGACGCGGCTCGGGGTATGCGCCGGACGCGC
The DNA here is from genome assembly GCF_039531815.1 of Agrococcus versicolor. Classification (NCBI taxonomy): domain Bacteria; kingdom Bacillati; phylum Actinomycetota; class Actinomycetes; order Micrococcales; family Microbacteriaceae; genus Agrococcus; species Agrococcus versicolor. The sequence continues at coordinate 536,435 of NZ_BAAAQT010000005.1, forward strand.
CGCGGTGCGCGCCGTCGTCGTGCACCTCCACCGTCCACGAGCCGTCGGCGTTGCGCACGGGCGGGCGCGGCCCGGCCGGCGCCGCATCCGCGGACGGCGACGGGACGCCGTGCCCGGTGCCCGCGCGCGCGTCCGGCCGCGCCCCGTCGGCGCGCCAGGGGTCGTAGGCGGGGCTCGGCCCCGGTGCGCCCTCGTCTGCCATGCGCGTCCATCCGTGCGGGTGGTCGCCCGTGCGACCGTGACCTCCAGGGTAGGCAGTGCCCGCTGCGACCGCGATGGGGAGAACTGCCCGGTTCGACACGCGTCGCGGCGGACGGGAAGATGGAGCCATGCGCATCGGGATCCTCACGTCCGGCGGCGACTGCCCCGGACTCAACGCCGTCATCCGAGCAGCCGTGCTCGGCGGCATCAAGCAGCACGGCCACGAGTTCGTCGGCATCCGCGACGGCTGGCGCGGCCTCGTCGCCGGCGACGTGCGCGTGCTCAACCGCTCGTCCGTCCGCGGCATCTCGCGCGTCGGCGGCACGATCCTCGGCACGAGCCGCACGAACCCCTTCGAGGGCGACGGCGGCGGGCCGGCGAACATCGCCACCACGATGGAGCGGCTCGGCATCGACGCCGTCCTCGCCATCGGCGGCGAGGGCACCCTCGCGGCGGGCAAGCGACTGAGCGACGCCGGCATCCCGATCATCGGCGTGCCGAAGACGATCGACAACGACCTCGACGCGACCGACTACACGTTCGGCTTCGACACGGCCGTGCAGATCGCGACGGAGGCCGGCGACCGCCTGCGCACGACCGGCGACTCGCACATGCGCTGCATGGTGCTCGAGGTCATGGGCCGCCACGTCGGCTGGATCGCGCTCCACGCGGGCATGGCCGTCGGCGCGCACGCGATCCTCATCCCCGAGCAGCCGCGCTCGATCGACGAGATCTGCGACTGGGCGCAGCAGGTGTACGACCGCCGCCGCGCACCGCTCATCGTCGTGTCGGAGGGCTTCCGCCTCGAGGGCATGGAGGAGGCGCACTCGCACAAGGGCCTCGACGCCTTCAACCGGCCTCGCCTCGGCGGCATCTCCGAGCTCATCACGCCCGAGATCGAGGCGCGCACCGGCATCGAGTCGCGCTCGACCGTGCTCGGCCACATCCAGCGCGGCGGAGCGCCCACGGGCGCCGACCGCGTGCTCGCGACGCGCTTCGGGCTCGCCGCCATCGAGGCCGTGCACGACCAGGCATGGGGCCAGATGGTGTCGCTGCGCGGCACCGACGTCGTGCGCGTGCCGTTCGCCGACGCCCTCGGCACGCTGAAGGTCGTCCCCGAGGAGCGCTACCGCGAGGCGGAGCTGCTCTTCGGCTGATCCGGCGCGGCGCACCGGCACGCGGGCGTCGACCGCGCGGGCCGCGTCGTCGCGGTGGCGCGGCGTCGCCCAGCCGCGCTTGCCGCAGCACGCGCCGGGCACGTATGATGGAGGGCTGCCGCGCACCGCGGCGGATTGACAACTCCACAGCGCGTGACGCGCACCGCAGCACGGGGATGATCGGTTTCGACATCGCCTCAGTCGCTGCGGGAAGCGAGTCGAGGACCCAGGGTCATCTCGTCAACGATCCCTGGAAAACCATAGGTGCCAACGCAAAGCGCACCGACTTCGCCCTCGCTGCCTAAGCGAGCCTGAAGTCCGTCGGACCGGGTCTGCTCCTGCCCCGGATCCCGGCGTCATCTAGGGAGCTTGCTGCGAACCTGCGTCACAGGGGTTCGCGGGACTCGAACTGTGACTGGGCCCGTCTACCTAGGTGTCTGGGACAAAGGTAGGGGCCGAGCAGAACGCACACCCTCAGACTGCACTCGGAGAAGCCGCACGGTCCGAGCGATGGACGGGGGTTCGATTCCCCCCATCTCCACCAACCGTCGGTGCGTGTCACGCGCGAAGGAGCCTCGAGGCCCGCAGGCATCGCCTGCGGGCCTTCGTCATGCCGTCGCCGTGTCCGCTCGCGTCCGCGCACGGCCGCGTACGCGCCGACCGCTCGGGGCGTCCGCGACGCGAGGCCTCAGCGCGCGACGTCGTGGCCAGCGGCGATCCACGCCGACGTGCCGCCGACGACGTTCGCAGCCACGCGGCCCTGCGACTCGAGGTACTGCACCACGCGGGCGCTGCGTCCGCCGGAGTGGCAGATGATCGCCGCGCCGTCGGGCACCTCGTCGAGGCGCTCCACGACCTCGCCCATCGGGATGTGGATCGCGTGCGGCACGTGCCCCGCATCCCACTCGTCCTGCTCTCGCACGTCGACGACCGGCACCGCCGGGTCGCCTGCGATGTCATCTACGGTGATCTCGCGCATCCCTCGACCCTAGCCGCGCGACCGCCGCGGGCGTACGCTCCGATCCATGAGCGTCTCGACGTCCCTGTGGTTCGACGGCGGCATCGAGGAGGCGGCTGCGCTGTACGTCTCCCTCGTGCCCGACAGCGAGATCCTGCACGTCAGCCGGTATCCGGACGACGACGCCTTCCCGGGCGGCCTGGGGGGCCAGGCGCTCACCGTCGACCTCACGGTCGGCGGGCATCGCGTGACGCTGCTGAACGGCGGGCCCCAGTTCCCGCTGTCGGAGGCGGTGTCGCTCGTGCTCGAGGCCGACGGGCAGGAGGAGGTCGACCGCCTGTGGGATGCGCTCGTGGCCGACGGCGGCCGCGAGAGCCGCTGCGGCTGGCTCGTCGATCGCTTCGGGCTGTCGTGGCAGATCGTGCCGTCGTCGATGGGCCGGCTCATGTCCGGCCCGAACGCCGGTGCCGTCGCGCAGGCGCTCATGGGGATGACGCGCATCGTCGTCGCCGACCTCGAGCGCGCGCACGCGGGCTGAGCCGTCGCGGGAGCGCCGCCGACGCGGTCTTCGCCGGCGCTCGACCGCGGGCTCGCGCGTCAGCGCGCGAGGCGCCGCAGCAGCTCGTCGTGCAGCACGCCGTTCGTCGCGAGCGCCGAGCCGTGCCACGGGCCCTCCTGCCCGTCGATCGACGTGAAGCGGCCGCCGGCCTCCTCGACGATGGGCACGAGCGCCGCCATGTCGTACGGCTTGAGGTCGAACTCGCCGACGGCGTCGAGCGCCCCCTCCGCGAGCAGCATGTAGCTCCACGCGTCGCCGTAGGAGCGCGCACGCCACACGTCGCGCTGCAGGGCGACGAGGTCGTCGATGCGGCCGGCGCCGTCCCAGCCCTGGATCGAGTTGTACGAGATGGCGGCGTCGGCGAGGGTCGCGAGCCCCGAGACCCGCAGGCGCTGCTCGCCGGGCGACGCCCACGCGCCGTCGCCGCGCGACGCCCACCAGCGACGTCCCATCGCGGGCGCCGAGCACACGCCCACGACGACCTCGTCGTCGACGACGAGCGCGATGAGCGTCGCCCAGACGGGCGCCCCGCGGAGGAAGTGGGCCGTGCCGTCGATCGGGTCGACGATCCAGCGCCGCGAGCCCTCGCCGGTCGTGCCGGTCTCCTCGCCGAAGAACGCGTCCCCGGGCCGCTCGGCCGCGACGATGGCGCGGATGCGGGCCTCGACCGCCTGGTCGGCGTCGGTGACGTGGGTGGCGTCGGGCTTCGTCGACACGCGCAGGTCGGCCGCTCGGAAGCGATCCATCGAGATGGCATCCGCCTCGTCGGCGATGCGGAGGGCGAGGGCGAGGTCGTCGGCGTGGCGCACGCCCCCACGCTACCGAGCGGCGAGGCCCGGACGCGTCAGCGGCCGCCGGGAGGGCCGACGACGAGCAGCACCGTGAAGACGACGGCGACGAGCGCGATCGCCCCGATCGCGAACGCTACCGGGTGGCGCAGCAGGGAGCGCACGAGCCGGTCGAGGGGCCGTGCGTCCCGCGGGTCGTCGGTCGCCTCGAGCCGCCAGGCGCCATCGAGCCTGCCGGTGCGGCGCAGCCAGCGCTCGACGGGGATCGTGGCGTAGGGCACGACCGCGCTCGCGATCGCGACGGCCGCGACGCCCGGCCGCCACCGCTGGTGGATCGTCATGAGCACGGCGGTGCCGGCGTAGGCGAGGAAGACGAAGCCGTGGAAGCCGCCGCCGACGGACACGCCCGCGCCCTCGCCGCTGATGGCGCGCACGGCGAGGCCGGCGAGCAGCAGCGTCCACGACACCGCCTCGGCGATCGCGACGAGCCGGTACAGGCCGTGCGGGGTGGCGATGGGCGAGCGGGAGGCGATGGGCGCGTCGGACGTCACCCGTCCATCCTCCCAGCGGCGCCTATGCGCGCGCCGTCACCATCGATCCTCGACCGTGAGCGTCGCGAGCAGGCCCTGCACGCTGTCGACGCGCGTGCGGTCGAGCTCGCCGCGCGCCGCGGCCTCGGCGATGCCGCAGTCTGGTGCGTCGGCGAGGTGGGTGCAGCCGCGCGGGCACTGCTCGCTCACGGCCTGGATGTCGGGGAAGGCCTTGAGGATGGAGGCGACGTCGATGTGGCCGAGCCCGAACGAGCGCACGCCGGGGGTGTCGATGACCCAGCCCCTGCCGAGCCGGTACGACTGCGTCGACGACGACGTGTGCCGACCGCGGCCCGTGACGGCGTTGACGTGGCCCACCGCTCGGCCCGCGGCGGGCACGAGCGCGTTGACGAGGGTCGACTTGCCGACGCCCGAGTGGCCGACCGCGACGGTCACGTGGCCGTCGAGCCGCTCGCGCAGCGCGGCGACGGGCGGGTCGTCGGAGCGCGAGCGCCACGTCTCGATGTCGAGCCCCTCGAAGTTCGCCAGGAGGGACGCGGGGTCGGCGAGGTCGGTCTTCGTCACGACGAGGATGGGCGTGATGCCCGCGTCGTAGGCGGCGACGAGGTAGCGGTGCACCAGGCGGGGGCGCGGCTCGGGGTCGCGGGCGGCGACGACCATGAGCATGAGGTCGGCATTCGCGACGATGACGCGCTCGAACTCGTCGGAGTCGTCGGCCGAGCGGCGCAGGAGCGTCGTGCGCGGCTGGATGCGCACGATGCGTGCGAGGGATCCCTCGTCGCCCGTCGTGTCGCCGACGACGTCGACGCGGTCGCCGGCGACGATGGCCTGCTTCCGCAGCTCGCGGGCTCGCGTGGTCGTGATCGTCGCCTCGTCGGGCTCGCCGTCGCGCACGACGACCGTGTAGCGGCCGCGGTCGACGGCCGTCACGAAGCCGTCGACGGAGTCGGCGTGCTCGGGCCGGATCTTCGTGCGCGGCTTGTTCGCCTTCGGGTTGGGGCGCTCGCGCACCGAGGCCTCGTCGTAGGCCTCCCATCCCTCGTCGGGCTCGTCGGTGATCCAGCTCACGGTGCATCCGTCCCGGCGACCATGCGGTGCCAGAGCTCGGGGAACTCGGGGATCGTCTTCGCCGTCGCGCCGACGTCGTCGACGACGACGCCGTCGACGGCGAGGCCCAGCAGCGCGCCCGCCGTGGCGATGCGGTGGTCGGCGTACGCCGCCCACGTGCCGCCGTGCAGGGCGCTCGGCTGCACGGTGATCGAGTCGGCGTCGCCCGTCGCCACCCCGCCGAGCGCGGCGAGGTCGGCGACGATCGCGTCGATGCGGTCGGTCTCGTGGCCGCGGGTGTGGCCGATGCCCTCGATCGTCAGCGGCGCGTCGGCGAAGACGCCGAGCGCGGCGATCGTGGGGGAGAGCTCGCCCGCGTGCGCCATGTCGATCGTGCCGCCGACGAGCGGGGTCGCGGCGACGCCCGCCCCGCCGTCGACGGTGCAGCGGTCGCCGTCGATCGTGACGGATGCCCCGAGGCGCGTGAGCAGCGCGGGCAGCTCCGCGCCCACCTGCGTCGTCGTCGCGGGCCAGCCGGCCACGGTGACGCGACCGCCCGCGACGACCGCGGCGGCGAGGAAGGGCGCGGCGTTCGACAGGTCGGGCTCGATCGCGACGTCGGCGGCCGCGATGGGCCCCGGCTCCACGCGCCACACGCCGACCTCGGGCGACGAGACCTGCACGCCGCGGGCGCGCAGCGTCGCGAGCGTCATCTCGACGTGGGGGAGCGAGGGGAGCCGCGCGCCGGCGTGGCGCAGCGTGAGCCCCTCGGCGAAGCGCGGAGCGGCGAGCAGCAGCGCCGACACGAACTGGCTCGACGCGCTCGCGTCGACGACGAGCTCGCCGCCGCGGACGGCGCCCGTGCCGTGCACCGTGAACGGCATCGTGCCGGTGCCGTGGTCGTCGACGCGCACGCCGAGCGCGCGCAGCGCGTCGATCGTCGTGGCGTTGGGCCGCGTCCGCGCGTGCGGGTCGCCGTCGAACGCCACGGTGCCCTCGGCGAGGGCCGCCACGATGGGCAGGAAGCGCATGACGGTGCCCGCGAGGCCGCAGTCGATCGACGCGGACCCGAGCGGCCCGGGCGTCACCCGCAGGTCCGGGCCGAATGGGCCCTCGCCGACCTCCTCGACGCCGACGCCGAGCGCGCGCAGCGCGTCGACCATGAGCGCCGAGTCGCGGGAGTGGAGCGGTGCGTGCAGCGTGCCGGGGCCGTCGGCGAGCGCGGCGAGCACGAGCTCGCGATTCGTCAGCGACTTCGAGCCGGGCAGGTGCACGACGGCGTCGAGCGGGGCGGTGGCCACCGGCGCCGCCCACGCGAGGGAATGCGTCGAGTGGGTCATCGGTTCCATCCTACGAAGGAGGGGTGCATGACTGGGACCAGCGTGCTGACGCGCGGCGTAGGATCGACGCCGATGGCAGACGACTCCGACGCGTTCATCGACGAGGCCCTCGAGTACACCGACCAGCTGTACGCGGCGGCGATGCGGATGACGCGCAACCCGCAGGACGCGGCAGACCTGGTGCAGGAGACGTACGCGAAGGCGTACGCCGCCCGTGACTCCTTCACGCCCGGCACGAACCTTCGTGCCTGGCTGTACCGCATCCAGACGAACACGTACATCAACCAGTACCGCAAGCGTCAGCGGCAGCCCTACGAGGCGCCGCTCGACGATCTCGAGGACTGGCAGATCGGCGTCGGCGAGTCGACGACCGCGACGAGGTCGCGGTCGGCGGAGGCCGAGGCGATCGACCGCATGCCCGCAGGCGTCGTGCGCGACGCGCTGCAGTCCATCCCGGACGACTTCCGCATGGTCGTCTACTGGGTCGACGTCGAGGGCATGTCGTACGCCGAGACTGCGGAGATCATGAAGACGCCCGTGGGCACCGTGATGAGTCGCCTGCACCGTGGCAGGCGACAGCTGCGGGAGCTGCTGGCGGACTACGCCCGCGAGCAGGGCATGAAGGCAGGGGAGAAGCGCTGATGGGCGACTGCGGCTGCGACAAGGCGAAGGCCGAGCTGGAGGAGTACCTGCACCAGGAGCTGTGCAGCGAGGACGCGGCGGACATCCGCGCGCACCTCGACGGCTGCACCGACTGCGCCGAGGAGCACACCGTCGGCGTGCAGCTGACGATGGCCCTGAAGCAGGCGTGTGCCGAGACGGCGCCCGAGCAGCTGAAGGACCAGGTGCTCGCGCGCCTGCGCGCCGTCCAGGCCACCCACTCCTAGCGCGTCGGCGCTCGCCGCCGACCCGCGCCGACGCTTCCAGGAGCACACGGTGACCGATCCGATCGACTGGCGCACGCTGCCGAAGGCCGAGCTCCACCTCCATCTCGAGGGCACGCTCGAGCCCGAGCTGGCGTTCGCGCTCGCCGAGCGCAACGGCGTCACCCTGCCGTTCGCCGACGTCGACGAGCTGCGCGAGCGCTTCGCGTTCGAGGATCTGCAGTCGTTCCTCGACGTCTACTACGCGTGCATGGTCGTGCTCCGCACGCGCGACGACTTCGCCGACCTCGCGCTCGCCTACCTCGAGCGCGCCCACGTCGACGGGGTCCGCCACGTCGAGGCGTTCTTCGACCCGCAGGTGCACGCGGCCAACGGCGTGCCGGTCGACGTCGTCCTCGACGGCCTGCGCGCGGGCTTCGACGAGGCCGAGCGCCGCTGGGGCATCACCGGCGGGCTCATCCTCTGCTTCGTGCGCGACCTGCCCGTCGACTCGGCCGCCGCCGTCCTCGAGGAGGTCGCGCCGCGCGCCGGCGAGCTGCTGGGCGTCGGCCTCGACTCCGCCGAGGTCGGCTACCCGCCGTCGCTCTTCCAGGAGGTCTTCGCGCGCGCGGCGGAGCTCGGGCTGCGCCGCGTCGCCCACGCCGGCGAGGAGGGCCCCGCCGACTACGTGTGGCAGGCGCTGCGCCTGCTGGGCGCCGAGCGCATCGACCACGGCATCCGATCGGTCGACGACCCGGAGCTCGTGCGCCACCTCGCGCGCGAGCGCATCCCGCTCACGGTATGCCCGCTGTCGAACGTGCGGCTGCGGGCGGTCGAGGATCTGCGAGCGCACCCGTTGCCCGCGCTCGTCGAGGCCGGCGTCGTCGTCACGATCAGCTCCGACGACCCCGCCTACTTCGGTGGCTACGTCGCCGACAACCTCGCGGCGCTCGCCGCTGCCGGCATCCCCGACGCGACGCTCGTCGACCTGGCCGGGCACTCGATCGACGCGTCGTTCGCCTCCGAGGCGCGCAAGGCCGAGCTGCACGACGAGCTGCGAGCCTGGCGGATCGCCAGGCGCTGACGCGGCGCGTGCGGCAGGGTCCCGGCGAGCGTCTCGGCCGGGACCCTGCGTCGCATGCGGAGGTCAGGCGGCGATCGCCTGGGGCTGCGTGAGCGGCGACAGGTAGCGCTCGGTGCCCGCGAGGGTGAAGAACGCCGGGTAGGTCGGCCGCAGCGCCACCTCCGTGAAGAGCGCGACCGCCTCGTCGAGGCGATCGCCCTCGGTCCTCGGCGTCGCCTCGGCGATCTCGCGCACGAGGCGCTTGACCCAGTCGCGCGAGACGGTGCGCCCCTCGACGGTGCGCGCCTCGACGTGGATCCACTGCCACACCTGCGATCGGGAGATCTCGGCCGTCGCGGCATCCTCCATGAGCGAGTGGATCGCGACGGCGCCCTGACCCCGCAGCCACGCCTCCATGTAGCGGATCGCGACCTCGACGTTGAGCCGCACGCCGGCCTCGGTGATGTCGCCGGGCGTCGTCGTGAGGTCGATGAGCGCCGCACCGTCGGGCACGACGTCGTCGCGCGTGCGCGCGAGCTGGTGCGGCTGCTCGCCGAGCACGGCATCGAACTCCGCCTGCGCGACGGCGACGAGCCCCGGGTGCGCGACCCACGAGCCGTCGAAGCCGTCGCCCGCCTCGCGCCGCTTGTCCTGCGCGACCTGCGCGAGCGCGACCTCCGTCGCGGCCGGATCCTTCGCGCTCGGCACGAACGCCGACATGCCGCCGATGGCGTGCGCGCCGCGACGATGGCACGCACGCACCAGCTGCTCGGTGTACGCCCGCATGAAGGGCGCGGTCATCGTGAGCGCGGCGCGGTCCGGCAGCACGAAGTCGTCGCCGCGGAACCGGAAGGCGCGGATGATCGAGAAGAGGTAGTCCCACCGACCCGCGTTGAGGCCCGACGAGTGCTCGCGCAGCTCGTACAGGATCTCCTCCATCTCGAACGCCGCCGAGATGGTCTCGATGAGCACCGTCGCGCGGATGGTGCCGCGGGGGATGAGCAGCATGTCCTGCGTCGCACGGAAGACGTCGTTCCACAGCCGTGCCTCGAGGTGGCTCTCGATCTTCGGCAGGTACAGGTACGGCCCGCGACCCGCGGCGATGAGCGCGTCGGCGTTGTGCACCATGTGGAGCCCGAAGTCGACGAGCGAGGCGCTCATGGGCTCGCCGTCGACGAGGATGCGACGCTCGTCGAGGTGCCAGCCGCGCGGGCGCACGACGATGGTGGGCGTGCGCTCGGCCGTGACGCGGTACTCCCTGCCGTCCGGGCTCGTGTACGCGATGGTGCCGGCGATGGCGTCCTGCAGGTTCACCTGGCTCTTGATGACGTTCTCCCACGTGGGGGAGCAGGAGTCCTCGCAGTCGGCGAGCCAGACGCGGGCGCCGGAGTTGAGCGCGTTGATCGTCATCTTGCGCTCGATCGGGCCGGTGATCTCGACCCGGCGATCCTCGAGCCCCGGTGCGGGTGGTGCCACCTGCCACGTCGCGTCGTCGCGGATGTGCCGCGTCTCCGGCAGGAAGGTGGGCGTCGCGCCGTCGGCGAGGGCGGCGCGGCGGGTGCGGCGGAGGCGGCGCAGCTCGCGCCGCCTGGCCTCCGCGAAGTCGTGCAGCGAGAGCAGGAGCTCGAGTGCGTGCGGCGTCAGCACGCGCTCCTGCCCGGGTGCGTGCTCGGTGATGCGGATGCGGTCGTCCATGGTCGTCTCCAGGGGGTGCGGGGGCCGGGCGGGGCCCGAGGTCAGTGGAACTGCGCGGTCTCGGTGGAGCCGGCGAGGGCGAGGGTCCCCGAGTCGGGGTCGAGCGCGGAGGCCACGAGGTCGAACCATCCGGTGCCCACCTCGCGCTGGTGGCGCGTGGCGGTGTAGCCGTGCGCCTCCGCGGCGAGCTCGCGCTCCTGCAGGTCGACGTAGGCGGTCATGTGGTGCTCGGCGTAGCCCCTCGCGAGGTCGAACATCGCGTGGTTGAGGGCGTGGAAGCCGGCGAGGGTGATGAACTGGAAGCGGAAGCCCATCGCGCCGAGCTCGCGCTGGAAGCTCGCGATCTCGTCGTCGTCGAGGTGCCGACGCCAGTTGAACGACGGCGAGCAGTTGTAGGCGAGCAGCTGGTCGGGGAACTCGTCCTTGATCCCCTCCGCGAAGCGCCGCGCGACGTCGAGGTCGGGCTTCGACGTCTCCATCCAGAGCAGGTCGGCGTACGGTGCGTAGGCGCGACCGCGAGCGATGCACGGCTCGATGCCGCCACGCACCTCGTAGAAGCCCTGGGCGGTGCGTCCGCCCGTGAGGAACGGGCGGTCGCGCTCGTCGACGTCGCTCGTCAGCAGCGTCGCCGCCTCCGCGTCGGTGCGGGCGACGATGACGGTCGGCACGCCCTCGACGTCCGAGGCGAGGCGCGCCGCGTTCAGGGTGCGCACGTGCTGCCGGGTCGGGATGAGCACCTTGCCACCGAGGTGTCCGCACTTCTTCTCGGAGGCGAGCTGGTCCTCCCAGTGCACGCCTGCGGCGCCGGCGGCGATCATGGCGCGCTGCAGCTCGAACGCGTTGAGCGGTCCGCCGAAGCCGGCCTCCGCGTCCGCCACGATCGGCACGAGCCAGTCGTCGACCGAGCGCTCGCCCTCGGCATGCTCGATCTGGTCGGCGCGGAGCAGGGCGTTGTTGATGCGACGCACGACGCTCGGCACCGAGTTCGCCGGGTAGAGGCTCTGGTCGGGGTAGGTCTGACCGGCGAGGTTCGCGTCGGCTGCGACCTGCCAGCCCGACAGGTAGATCGCCTCGAGGCCCGCCTTCACCTGCTGCACGGCCTGGTTGCCCGTGAGGGCGCCGAGGGCGCGGACGGGCTCGTCGTGCTGCAGGCGGTCGAAGAGCCGCTCGGCGCCGCGACGGGCGAGCGTGCGCTCCTCGACGACCGAGCCGCGCAGGCGCACGACGTCGCTCGCGGCGTAGTCGCGGGCGACGCCGCTCCACCGTGCGTCGGCGTCCCACTCGAGCTGCAGCGCATCGGCTTCCTGCTGCTGGGTCCTGGTGCTCTCGGTCATCGGGGGCCTCCTCCGTCGGGGTGTGTGCCACCACCCTCGTCGCAGGAAGAGCGTCCTGGCGCCGATCCCAGCCATGAAGTTCTGCATTCCTGCCGTACGCTGCAGCAATGACGTCCCAGTCCTGGCATCGGTCGACGCGCACCCCCGCCAAGGAGCCGGATGCGACGGATCCGCTGCAGCTCGGCAAGGCGATCCGGCACCATCGCAAGGCGGCGGGCCTCACGCTCGACGCCGTCCACGACGCCATCGGCCTGGCGCCCTCGCAGCTGAGCGCGATCGAGACGGGCAAGCGCGAGATCCGGTTCCAGACGCTGCAGCGGCTCGCGGCGCTGCTCGGCGTCACCCTCGACGCGCTCACGGGCGACGCGCCCCCGAGCGAGCGCGCTGCGCGCGAGCTGCGGCTGGAGCGCGCCATGCGCTCGCCGCTGTGGGTGCAGAAGCAGCTGCCGACGATGCGCGTCGGGCCGCGCACGCCCGACGACGTGCTCGAGACGATGCTCGCGCTCGTCGACGAGCTCGAGCGCACGTCGGAGGAGCGCATCGCCACCCCGGAGGAGGCACGCAGGGCCAACGTCCAGCTGCGCGCCGAGATGCGCGCCCGCGACAACCACTTCGGCGAGATCGAGGCGGAGGCCGCGCGCATCCTCCGCGACGTCGGCTACGCGCAGGGTCCGCTGTCGCAGCACCTCATCGCCGCGATCACCGAGCGGCTCGGCTTCTCGGTGCACCACGTGGGGGACCTGCCGCACTCGACGCGGTCGGTGACCGACCTCCGACGGCATCGCATCTACCTCTCGCGCTCCTCGCGCGGGGATCACGACCCGCGGTCGGTGCTGCTGCAGGCCCTCGGCCACCACGTGCTCGGCCACGACGTGCCGCGCGACTACGGCGGCTTCCTGCGCCAGCGCGTCGAGACGAACTACTTCGCCGCGGCGCTCCTCATGCCCGAGTCGGCAGCCGTCGCGTTCCTCGCGGAGGCGAAGGCGCAGCGGCAGCTCGCGGTGGAGGACCTGCGCGACGCGTTCGCCGTGTCGTACGAGATGGCGGCGCACCGCCTCACGAACCTGGCGACGCACCACCTCGGCATCCCCCTGCACTTCCAGAAGGTGCACGAGTCGGGGATCATCTACAAGGCGTACGAGAACGACGGCGTGACGTTCCCCGCCGACCACACCGGCGCCATCGAGGGGCAGCCCGTCTGCAAGCGGTGGACGAGCCGCGAGGTGTTCGACGCGCCCGACACCGTCAACGCGTTCGAGCAGTACACCGAGACGCCCGCCGGCACGTTCTGGTGCACGGCCATGACCGAGCGCAGCGCGCAGGGCGAGTTCTCGCTCTCGATCGGCGTGCCGTTCTCGCAGGCCCGCTGGTTCCGCGGCCGTGCGACGAAGGAGCGCTCGGCGTCGCAGTGCCCCGACCCCGCCTGCTGCCGCACGCCGCCCGTCGAGCTCGCGGAGGCATGGGCGGGCAAGGCGTGGCCGAGCGCTCGCGCCCATTCCCACCTGCTCGCGGCGCTGCCGCCGGGTGCCTTCCCGGGCGTCGACGAGACCGAGGTCTACGCCTTCCTCGCCAGCCGGACCTGAGTCGAGGATGCGGCGCGATCGATTGACATTCGATCGATATCCATTGAAGATCGATGCATGCCCCGGATCCTCATCGCCGTGTCGCGTGTCGTCCTCGTGCTGCTCGCCGCACTCTCGGTCGTCGGTCAGGTCGTCGTCGTGCCCGCCATGGCCCAGGAGGTCGCGAACGAGGCGCCGACGGCTGCCCGCTTCGTCGCCGCCTACGCCGTCGCGGGCGTGACCGCCATCGTGTGCGCGCAGATCGCGCTCGTCTGCACGTGGCTGCTGCTGGCGCGGGTCGCGCGCCGCACCATCTTCGACGCCCGCGCGCTGCGCTGCGTCGATGGCATCGTCGCGGCAGCCGTCGTCGCGACGCTCGTGGCCGTCGTCGTCGCGACGCATGCGATCGCCGCGGTGGGCGGCGGCATCGGCATCGCGATCGCCCTCGCCGTCGTCGTCCTCGCATGCGCCGCCGTCGCCCTGCTCGTCGGCGTCATGCGGGGGCTGCTCGTCGAGGCCACGGGCCTGCGCGCCGACCTCGAGGCGGTCATCTGATGGCGATCGTCGTCGACATCGACGTCCTGCTCGCCCGCAGGGGCATGTCGGTGGGCGACTTCGCCGATGCCGTCGGCATCACGCCCGCGAACGTCGCCGTCCTCAAGAACGGGCGCGCGAAGGCCGTGCGCTTCTCGACGCTCGACGCCATCTGCCGCGTGCTCGACTGCCAGCCGGGCGACGTCCTCCGCCACGTCGACGACGCAGCGTCGCGCCCCTGACGCGGAGGAGCCCGCCGACGCGATGCGTCGGCGGGCTCCCCCAGGGCGAGCCTGCGCTCAGTCGGTGCCGAGCGCCTGGTCGAGGATGCGCGCGAGCTCGGCGGCGGAGCGCTTCGGGGAGCCCGTCGCGGGGCTCGCCGACTCCTGTCGGCCGATCGCTCGGATCGTGCGGCCGTGGTGCAGGTGCCGCGGGAGCGTGAAGTGCACCGAGGGCCATGCGCCCTGGTTGAGCGGCTCCTCCTGCACCCATACGAGCTCGGCGCCGTCGTAGCGGTCGAGCGCCGCGTTGAGGCCGTCGACGTCGAGCGGGTACAGCTGCTCGAGGCGCACGAGCGCGACGTCGGTCAGCTCGCGCTTCGCGATCTCGGAGGCGAGGTCGTAGTGGATCTTGCCCGAGTGGATGAGCACGCGGCGCACCGACGACGAGTCGACCTTCGCATCGTCGATGACGGGCCGGAACGTGCCCGACTCGAAGTCCTCGACGGGGCTCACGGCGTCGCGCAGGCGCAGCATCGCCTTCGGCGTGAACACGATGAGCGGACGACGCGGCCGCTGGTACGCCTGGCGGCGCAGCAGGTGGAAGTACGACGCGGGCGTCGACGGCCGGGCGACGATCATGTTCTGCTCGGCCGACAGCTGCAGGAAGCGCTCGATGCGCGCCGACGAGTGGTCGGGGCCGGCGCCCTCGTAGCCGTGCGGCAGGAGCAGCGTCAGCGACGAGAACTGGTTCCACTTCTGCTCGGCGCTCGAGAGGAACTCGTCGACGACGATCTGCGCGCCGTTGACGAAGTCGCCGAACTGGGCCTCCCACAGCACGAGCGCGTCGGGGCGCTCGACCGAGTAGCCGTACTCGAACGCCATCGCCGCGTACTCCGACAGCAGGGAGTCGTAGATCGACAGCCGCGCCTGATCCTCCGAGAGGTTCGCGAGCGGCAGCCACTCCTGGCCGTTCACCTTGTCGTGCATGACGGCGTGGCGCGACACGAACGTGCCGCGACGCGTGTCCTGGCCGGACATGCGCACGGTCGTGCCCTCCATGAGGAGGGAGCCGAGCGCGAGGAGCTCGCCGAACGCCCAGTCGACGTTGCCGTTGCGGCTCATGTCGAGGCGCTTCTTCAGCACCTGCTGCACCTTCGTGTGCACCGTGAAGCCGTCGGGCGCGTTCGCGTGCGCGTCGCCGATCGCCTCGATCGCCTGACGCGAGATGCCCGTGTCGGACGGGGTGCCGACCATGGTCGACTCCGGCGTCTGCGCGGGCACGGGCATCGAGCCCGTCGCCGCGGCGTGCGTCTCCATGAAGGCGCGCTCGAGGCGGTCCTGGAAGTCCTTCTGGGCCTCCTCGTACTCGTCCTCGGTGATGTCGCCGCGGCCGACGAGGTTCTCGGCGTACAGCGTGCGCACCGAGCGCTTGCGCTCGATGAGCGAGTACATGAGCGGCTGCGTCATCGTGGGGTCGTCGCCCTCGTTGTGGCCGCGCCTGCGGTAGCAGACGAGGTCGATGACGACGTCGCGACGGAACTCCTCGCGGTACTGGAACGCGAGCTCGGCCACGCGCACGACGGCCTCGGGGTCGTCGCCGTTCACATGGAACACGGGAGCGCCGATCGCCTTCGCGATGTCGGTCGAGTAGATCGACGAGCGCGACTCCGACGGTGGGGTCGTGAAGCCGATCTGGTTGTTGACGACGAGGTGGACCGTGCCGCCGGTCTGGTAGCCGCGCAGCTGCGAGAGCTGCAGCGTCTCGAAGACGACGCCCTGGCCCGCCATCGCGGCATCGCCGTGCACGAGCACGGGCAGCACCGAGCGACGACCGTCGCCGATGCGATCCTGCTTCGCGCGGGCGATGCCCTCGAGCACGCCGTTGACGGCCTCGAGGTGCGAGGGGTTGGCAGCGAGGTAGACGGGGATCTCGGAGCCGTCGGCCGCCACGAAGGTGCCCTCGGTGCCGAGGTGGTACTTCACGTCGCCCGAGCCCTGCATGACCGCGGCGCCCTCGAACTCCTGGAAGATCTGGCCGTACGTCTTGCCCGCGATGTTCGTGAGCACGTTGAGGCGACCGCGGTGCGGCATGCCGATGACGACCTCGTCGAGGTTCGACGCGGCCGCACCCTGGATGAGCGCGTCGAGGAAGGCGATCATCGACTCGGAGCCCTCGAGCGAGAAGCGCTTCTGGCCGACGTACTTCGTCTGCAGGAACGTCTCGAACGCCTCGGCCTCGTTGAGCTTGCGCAGGATGCGCATCTGCTCGTCGTGCGTCGGCTTGACGTACGGCACCTCGAGGTGGTCCTGGAACCACTTGCGCTGGGCCGGGTCGGCGATGTGCATGTACTCGACGCCCATCGTGCGGCAGTACGTGTCGCGCAGCACGCCGAGCACGTCGCGCAGGTGCGCCGAGCGACGACCGCCGAAGCCGCCGGTGACGAAGTCGCGGTCGAGGTCCCAGAACGAGAGGCCGTGCTGCTCGATCTCGAGGTCGGGGTGCGTGCGCTGCACGTACTCGAGCGGGTCGATGTCGGCCATGAGGTGGCCGCGCACGCGGTACGCGTTGACGAGCTGCGTGACGCGCGTCGCCTTCGAGATCTCGTCCGACTCGTGGACGGAGACGTCCTTCGACCACATGATCGGCTTGTAGGGGATGCGGAGGTCGGCGAAGATGCCCTCGTAGAAGCCGTCCTGGCCCTGCAGGAGGCCGTGGACGATCTTCAGGAACTCGCCGGAGCCCGCGCCCTGGATGACGCGGTGGTCGTACGTCGAGGTGAGCGTGATCGTCTTGCCGATGCCGGCGTCGGCGAGGCGCTCCTCGCTCGCGCCCTGGAACTCCGCCGGGTAGTCGAGTGCGCCCGCACCGATGATGCAGCCCTGGCCGGGCATGAGGCGCGGCACCGAGTGCACGGTGCCGATGCCGCCCGGGTTCGTGAGCGAGATCGTCGTGCCCGCGAAGTCGCCGGCGTCGAGCTTGTTCGCGCGCGCCTTCTTGACGATCTGCTCGTAGGTCGCGATGAACTCCGCGAAGTCCATGGTGTCGGCGCGCTTGATGCTCGGGACGAGCAGCGCGCGCGTGCCGTCGGGCTTCGGCAGGTCGATCGCGATGCCGAGGTTGACGTGCGGGTGCGCGACGAGCGACGGCTTGCCGTCGACCTCGGCGTACGAGACGTTCTGGCTCGGGAAGGCCTTGAGCGCCCGGACGAGGGCGTAGCCGATGAGGTGCGTGAACGAGATCTTGCCGCCGCGGGTGCGCCGCAGGTGGTTGTTGATCACGATGCGCTGGTCGATCATGAGCTTCGCGGGCACGGTGCGCACGCTCGTCGCGGTGGGCACGGCGAGCGAGAGGTCCATGTTGTGGGCGAGCGCCTTCGGCATGCCGCGCAGCGCGGTGACCGTCGGCTCGTCGGCCTTCGCCTGCTCGGCGGCGCGCTCGTCGTTCGACCGGTCGGCGGGGACGGGCGCGGGCTTCGCGGGCGTCTTCGTCGTGCGGGCGGCGATCGTGCCGTCGGGACGCTGCGCGGGCTTCGTCGGCGCCGGGGGAGCGGGCGGCGTCGCCTGCGCGGGCGCCTCGGGCGCGTTCGCGGCGGCGACGGGTGCTGCGGACGGCGCCGTCGGTGCCGCGGGTGCGGGAGGCGCGGCCGGGGCCGGGGGCGCGGACGCCGTGGGGGCGGTCGGCGCGGAGGGAGCCGCCGGCGCGGATGGCGCCTGCGCCGGGGGCGCCGGTGGCGCCGCGGTGGCGGTCGCGGTGCCGCCTCCCAGCTGCGCCGCGTAGCGCTCCAGGATCGGCCACCAGGACTGGGCCACCTTCGACCTGTCCTGCTTGAAGAGCTCGTACTGCTCTTCAACCAGCCATTCGTTCGCTCCGAAGTCGCTGCTCGCGGCTGCCACGGATCCTTCGCCTCTTCTCACCGGGGGCATGCTGTCGTGTCGGTCATCGACACCAGCACTCGATCATACGCGCCGAGGCTGGGCGTGCGAGCGTTCTGGACGTTCTGTCAACGAGCGAGACCCAGCGCGACGAGGTCGACGCCCGCCGCCTCGACGGCGAGCATGATGACCTCGCGACGCCAGACGACGCGCGGCTCGAACTGCAGCGGCATCGACGCCTCGGTGGGCGTGCGCCCGCCCTTGCGACCGTTGCAGTCGACGCAGGCCGTGATGGTGTTGAGCCACGTCGACCCGCCGCCGCGCGACGCGGGCTGGATGTGGTCGATCGTCGAGCCGGGGCCGCCGCAGTACGCGCAGCGTCGACGGTCGCGCTCGAGCACGCCGCGCCGCGTCCAGGGCATGCGGTCGTACATGCGGGTGTGGGGCACCGCCACGTAGTCGTTGAAGACGACGACCTTCGGCACGGGCATCTCGATGCTCTCGGAGCGGATGGTGCCCTCGGAGGCGAGCATGATCTGCGCCCGCTCCTTGACGACGAAGGCCACGGCGCGCTGCAGCGAGGCGACCCCGATCGGCTCGAGCGTCGCGTTCAGCACCACCACCTGTGCCTGCATCGCGTCCTCCCAGTCTCATAGTGCACGACGCGGGGCCGCGGAGCACGCGTTCCGCCCAGGGCGTTCACGGCGTGTTCAGCCGTCGTCCGTCCCGGGCGCGTCGGCGGTGGCGCCTAGCGTGGGCACGTGGATGTCGTCATCGCCCCCGCGGGCGACGCGTGGGAGGTGGCGCTCGTCGGCGACGACGGGCCCCGCGATCGGCGCGCGGTCGACGACCTCCCGGCCGCCGTCGCAGCGCTCGAGCCCGAGCGCGTGCGCTGGGTCTGGCAGGACTCGGCGCGCGTCGTGCCCGTGCTGCTCGCCGCCGGCGTCGCGGTCGAGCGCGCGCGCGACCTGCGGCTGTGCCACCGCATCCTCGCCGACGCGGGCCGGATGCCGCTCGACGCGCGGTGGACGCGACGGCTGCGCGCGCCCGACGGCGCCCTCTTCTCGCTCGACGAGGCCCCCGAGCCCGTCGACGCGCTCGTCGACGAGCTCGCGCGGCAGGAGGCCGCGGTGGCCGGCGACGCCTCGCTGGGCATGCTGCTCGCAGCCGAGTCGACGGGTGCGCTCGTCGCCGAGGAGCTGCTGCACGTCGGTCTGCCGTGGTCGGCCCGCGAGCACGATCGGCTGCTGACCGACGCCCTCGGCCCGCGTCCGTCGGCCGGACGACCCGCGCGGCTGCAGGCGCTCGCCGACGAGGTCGACGCCGCCCTCGGGCAGCACGTCGCGATCGACTCCCCGCCCGAGCTGCTGCGGGCGCTGCGCTCGGCCGGCCTCGACGTGCGCTCGACCTCGCGCTGGGAGCTGCAGGAGCTCGATCACCCCGTCGTCGCACCCCTCACGGCCTACAAGCGCCTCTACCGCCTGTGGACGGCGAACGGCTGGCAGTGGGCGGACGACTGGGTGCAGGACGGCCGGTTCCACGCCGAGTACGTGCCCGCCGGGGTCGTGACCGGCCGGTGGGCGACGGCCGGCGGCGGCGCGATGCAGATCGCCAAGCAGGTGCGCGGCGCCGTCGTCGCCGACCCCGGCTGGCGGCTCGTCGTGGCCGACGCGGCGCAGCTCGAGCCGCGCGTGCTCGCCGCGATGGCACGCGACGAGGCGCTCGCCGGCGCCGCGGTCGGCGACCTCTACGAGGGGCTCGTCGCGAGCGGCGTCGCGGAGTCGCGACCGCGCGCGAAGGTCGCGATGCTCGGCGCGCTCTACGGCGCCACCTCCGGCGACTCGGGTCGGCTCGTGCCCGCGCTGCGGCGTGCCTACCCCGCGGCGATGCGCGTCGTCGACGACGCGGCGGCGACGGGCGAGCGCGGCGGCCTCGTGCGCACGTGGCTCGGGCGCACGAGCCCGCCGATGCCCGCCGCCTCCGCCGGGCTCTCGGATCGCGACGCCGTCTCGCGCGAGCGCGGCTGGGGTCGCTTCACGCGCAACTTCGTCGTGCAGGGCTCCGCGGCCGAGTGGGCGCTGTGCTGGATGGCGCTGCTGCGGCGCAGCCTGCGCGCCGGTGGCGGCGAGCTCGTCTACTTCCTCCACGACGAGGTCATCGTCCACGCGCCCGCCGAGCGCGCCGACGCCGTCGCCGACGAGATCCGCGCGGCGGCGGCGGGCGCCGGGCGCATGCTCTTCGGCACGTTCCCCATCGCCTTCCCCGTCGAGGCGCGCATCGCCTGCGACTACGCGAGCGCCGAGGGCTGAGGCGCTCGCCGGCGCGCACGGCGGCGTCGTGCTCGGCGTAGCGTGGAGGCATGCGCTTCCTGCAGCCGCCGCCGTCGCACGACCTCACCTACTCGGACGCGTTCCTCGTCCCGAGCCGCTCGGACGTCGGCAGCCGCATGGCCGTCGACCTCTCGCCGGACGACGGCACGGGAGCGACGCTGCCGATCGTCGCGGCGAACATGAACTCCGTCACCGGCCCCCTGCTCGCGGCGACGCTCGCCCGTCGAGGCGGCCTCGCCGTGCTGACGCAGGACCACGACGTCGCCGACACGATCGCGGCGATCGCATGGGTCAAGGACCAGCCGGTGACGCTCGCGTCGGCGCAGCTCGCGACCGAGGACGAGCTCGTCGCCGACGTGCTGCTGCGCGTGCCCGCCGTCGAGGGCCACGGCATCGTCGTCGTGCGCGACGGCCGCCACGTCGGGGCGATCGGCGCCGTCCGCCTCGGGCACGCGCTGCCCGACGCGCGCATCGGCGACCTGCTGCACGGATCGATCGACCCGCTCTCGCCCGCCGACGTCGCCGATCCGCGCGCCGCCTTCGACGCCGTGCATGCCGCGGGCGTCGACTTCGCCGCCGTGGTCGACGACGACGGTCGCGTCCTCGGCACCGTGAGCCCGCGCACCGCGCTGCGCGGCGCCCTGTACCGCCCCGCCCTCGACGACGACGGGCGCCTGCGCGTCGCCGTCGCCGTCGGCATCAACGGCGACCCGGCCGCGAAGGCGCGCGCCCTCGTCGACGCGGGCGCCGACGTCGTCGTCATCGACACCGCCCACGGGCACCAGGAGGGCATGCTGCGGGCGATCGCCGCCGTGCGCGCCGCCGTCGACGTGCCGATCGTCGCCGGCAACGTCGTGACCGCCTCGGCCGTGCGCGACCTCGTCGACGCGGGCGCCGACATCCTCAAGGTCGGCGTCGGCCCCGGCGCCATGTGCACGACGCGCATGATGACCGCCGTCGGCAGGCCGCAGCTGTCCGCGGTGCTCGAGACCGCGGAGGAGGCCATCGGCCTCGGCGCACGCGTCTGGGCGGACGGCGGCGTGCGCTACCCGCGCGACGTCGCCCTCGCGCTCGCCGCCGGCGCGTCGAGCGTCATGATCGGCTCGTGGTTCGCCGGCACGATCGAGGCGCCCGGACGCATCCAGCGCGACGAGCGCGGACGCCTGTTCAAGGAGTCGTGGGGCATGGCGTCGACGAAGGCCGTCGAGGGCCGCTTCGGCGACCTCCCGGCGTTCGAGCTCGCCACGAAGACCCTCTTCGCCGAGGGGATCTCGTCGTCGACGATCCTCATCGACCCGAATCGCCCGAGCGTCGAGGACCTGCTCGACATGATCACCTCCGGCGTCCGCTCCTCGGCGACCTACGCGGGGGCGTCGTCGATCGTCGAGTTCCGCGAGCGCGCCGTCGTGGGCGTGCAGTCGGCCGCGGGCTACGAGGAGGGCAAGGCGCTCCCGGTCTCCTGGTGACCCGAGCGAGCCGTTCGGGCATGTGATGCCACGTGTCGATCGCGGTAGGATCGCGTGCGTGAGCGACGAGCACCATAGTCCTTGGGGCGACAGCCCCACCCTCCGTCACCAGGCCACCATGCCCATCGGACGCATCCGATGATCGAGCAGCTGCCCTGGCTCTTCATCCTGATCGGCGTCGTCCTCACGGTCGGCACCGGCTACTTCGTCGCGAGCGAGTTCTCGCTCGTGAACCTCGATCGCTCCGAGCTCGAGGCGCAGCAGGCGCGCGGCGAGGGCGACCACGCCGGCGTCATCGCCGCCCTCAAGCAGACCGCGACGCACCTGTCGAGCGCGCAGCTCGGCATCACGCTCACGACGCTCCTCACGGGCTACACGATGGAGCCGGCGATCACGCACCTCCTCGCACCCGTGCTCGAGGGCTGGGGCATCCCCGGCGACCTCGCGCCCGGCGTCTCGCTCGTGGTCGCGATCGTCGTCGCGACGCTGCTGTCGATGATCGTCGGCGAGCTCGTCCCCAAGAACTTCGCCCTCGCGGTGCCGCTGCGCACCGCGACGATCGTCACGCCCTTCCAGCGCGCCTTCACCTTCGTCCTCAAGCCCGCGATCCTCGTGCTCAACGGCTCGGCGAACGGCATCCTCCGCTCCATCGGCATCGAGCCGAAGGAGGAGCTCTCGGGCGCCCGCACCGCCGACGAGCTCTCGTCGCTCGTGCGCCGCTCCGCCCTCGAGGGCCTGCTCGACGCCGACCAGGCGACGCTGCTCTCGCGCACGCTGCGCTTCTCCGAGCTCACCGCCGGCGACGTCATGACCCCGAGGCCTCGCGTCGAGGCCATCGACCGCGACCGCACCGTCGCCGACGTGCTCGACCTCGCCCGTCAGACGGGCCTGTCGCGCTTCCCGGTGTTCGACGACGACCTCGACCGCGTCGTGGGCATCGCCCACGTCAAGCAGGCGGTCTCCGTGCCGCGCGAGCGCCGCGGCGACGTGCCCGTGCTCGCGATCGCCGAGGAGCCGCATCGCGTGCCCGAGACCGTGCACCTCGACCAGCTGCTCGCCGACCTCAAGGAGCAGGGCTACCAGATGGCGATCGTCGTCGACGAGTACGGCGGGACCGCGGGCCTCGCGACCCTCGAGGACCTCGTGGAGGAGATGGTCGGCGAGGTGAGCGACGAGCACGACCGCCTGCGGCCCGACATCGTGCGCGCCCCCGGCTGGGTCGCCTTCCCGGGCCTGCTGCGACCGGACGAGCTGCGCGAGCGCGCCGGGGTCGAGATCCCCGAGGACGGCCCGTACGAGACGGTCGCGGGCTTCATGGTCGCCGAGCTCGGCCGTCTGCCGCTCGCCGGCGACGAGGTCGCGATCGACGGCGGCGTGCTGCGCGTCGAGCGGCTCGACGGCCGGAGGATCGACCGGATCCGCTTCGTCGTCGTCGCCGAGCCCGAGGAGGTGGCGCGATGAGCTCCGACTGGATCGGCCTCGTGTGGCTCGTCGTGCTGCTCGCGGTCAACGCGTTCTTCGTCGGTGCCGAGTTCGCCGTCATCTCCGCGAAGCGCTCGCAGGTCGAGCCGCGCGCCGAGCGCGGGTCGCGCGCCGCGAGGCTCGCGCTGTGGGCGATGGAGCACGTGTCGCTCATGCTCGCGATGTGCCAGCTCGGCATCACGGTGTGCTCGCTGCTCATCCTGCTCGTGAGCGAGCCGGCGATCCACCACCTGCTCGCCATCCCGCTCGGCGCGGTCGGCCTGCCCGAGATCGCCGTCGACGGCATCGCCCTCGGCCTCGCGATCCTCATCGTCACGTACCTCCACGTCGTGTTCGGCGAGATGGTGCCGAAGAACGCGGCCTTCACGCTCCCGACCGCGGCCGTGCTGCTGCTCGCACCGCCGCTCGTGCTCATCTCGCGCGTCTTCAAGCCCGTGATCTGGATCATGAACTGGATCGCGAACCACATCCTGCGGCTCTTCGGCGTCGAGCCGAAGGACGAGGCGGCGAGCGCGTACACGCTCGACGAGGTGGAGACGATCGTCGAGACCTCGAAGCGCGAGGGGCTGCTCGTCGACCCGACCGGCGCGATCTCGAAGATGTTCGAGTTCACCGAGCGCACCGTCGGCGACGTCGCGATCGGCCTCGACGGCCTCGTGACGCTCGCGGAGGACGCGACGACGGACGACGTCGAGGCGGCGGTGCGCGAGCACGGCTTCTCGCGCTACGTCATCGTCGACGACGCCGGCGAGCCC
Source organism: Agrococcus versicolor (assembly GCF_039531815.1). Lineage (NCBI taxonomy): Bacteria > Bacillati > Actinomycetota > Actinomycetes > Micrococcales > Microbacteriaceae > Agrococcus > Agrococcus versicolor. Next base: position 560,214 of record NZ_BAAAQT010000005.1, read on the forward strand.
ACCGGCTACATCCACCTGAAGGACGTGCTCGGCCCCGACGACCCAGGGCAGCCCATCCCCGCCAAGCGCATCCGTCAGCTCGCGTCGCTGTACGCGGGCGGCGAGCTCGAGGACGCCATCCAGCGCATGCGCTCGTCGGGGGCGCACGTGGCGCGCGCCTTCGACCAGTCGGGCGCGACGACGGGCGTGCTGTTCCTCGAGGACTGCATCGAGGAGCTCGTCGGCGAGGTCCGCGACGCCACGAGGCGGCTCACCTGACCTCCGCCGCGTCGCCGCTGCGCTCGCGCCTGCTGCTGTGGGCCGCCTTCGTGGCGGTCCACGGCCTCGTGGCCGCGCTCAACGCCCCCGAGGTCACGACGGCGTTCGGCGACGTCCGCGGCGTCTACCCGTGGTGGGTCCAGCGCGCGCTCGACGGCGAGATCGTCGGGATCGACGTGCCGTGGGTGTACCCGATCCTCGCGTGGCTGCCGATCGCCGCCTCGGCCGTCGCGGGACCTGCTGCGCTGCCCGGCATGTGGCTCGTCGTCGTCACGGTGCTCGACGCCGTCGCATTCTGGCTGCTGCTGCGGCATCCGCGCGGCGTCGCTCCCGCATGGACGTGGCTCGCGCTCATGGCGCTGCTCGGACCGATCGTCGTCGGACGCATCGACTCGATCACGATGCCCATCGCGGTCGGGGGCGTCGTCGCCACGTGGTCCGGTCGCCATGCGCTCGCCGCCGCAGCCTTCACCGTGGGCGCGTGGACGAAGATCTGGCCCGGCGTGCTGTGGCTCGCGCAGCTCGTCGTGCGACCGCAGCGGCTCGTGACGGTGTCGATCGCTGCGGGCGTCACGGGCATCGTCATGCTCGCGGCGCTCGCGCTCGGCGCCGGCGGCAACGTGCTGTCGTTCGTGACGTGGCAGGGCGACCGAGGGCTGCAGATCGAGGCCGTGCTCGCGACGCCGTTCCACTGGCTCGGGGCGCCGCTCGGGTACGACGACGTGCAGCTGACCTACCAGCTGCAGACCGAGGCCGCGGACGCCGTCGCCGCCGCGGCGACGCCCGTGCTCGTCGTGCTCACGCTGCTCCTCGCGGGGCTCGGGGTGCTCGCGACGCGCCGCGGCGTCGACCGCGACGCCGTGGGCGCCTGGCTCGCGACGGCGCTCGTCGCCGGCCTCATCGTCGCGAACCCCGTCGGGTCGCCGCAGTTCGCGATCTGGCTCGTCGCGCCCGCGCTGCTGCTCGTGGGCGTGCGCGCGTGGGACGGCGTCGCCGTCATCGTCGTGCTGTGCGGGCTCACGCAGCTCTGCTACCCGTGGCTGTACGGCGAGGTCGTCGGGCAGGAGGCCATCGGCCTCCTCGTGCTCACGCTGCGCAACGGCGGCTACGTCGTGCTGCTGGCGCTCGCCGCCTGGCGGATGCTGCGGCTGCCGCGCGTCGCCGCGCAGCCCGCGCTCGCCTGAGGGGCGGCGCGGCCGTCAGTCGACGAGGGATGCCAGGAGCGCGCCGACGGCGTCGGTCTCGATGAGGAAGCCGTCGTGGCCGAACTCGCTCTCGAGCACGACAGGGGCGGCGCCCGACACCGATGCCGAGAGGCCGGCCGCGATGCGCTGCTGGTCGGCGACGGGGAAGAGGCGATCGGAGTCGATGCCGACGACGAGGGTCTCGGCCGTGACGCGCGACAGCGCCGCCTCGACGCCGCCGCGGCCGCGCCCGACGTCGTGCGACGACATCGCGAGGACGAGCCGCACGTAGCTGCCCGCGTCGAACCGGCGCGTGAAGCGGTTGCCGTGGACGTCGAGGTACGACTCGACCTGGAAGCGGCCGCCGTCGTCGGGGTCGACCGACGACTGCCAGCCGCGGCCGAAGCGGCGGTTGAGCTCGTCGGGGGAGCGGTAGTTGACCATCGCCATCCGTCGCGCGAGGGCGAGCCCGCGGTGCGGTCCCTGCCCCTCCGGCCGGTCGTAGTACTCGCCGCCGAGCCAGTTCGGGTCGGACTGCACGGCCTCGAGCTGCAGGCCGTTGAGGGCGATCTGGTCGGCGCTCGACAGGGGAGGGGCTGCGAGGATCGCGGCACGCGCGACGCGCTCGGGGTGCTCGATCGCCCACTCGAGGACGTGCATGCCGCCCATGGAGCCGCCGACGATCGCATGCCAGCGGTCGATGCCCAGGTGGTCGGCGAGGCGTCGCTGGGCCTCGACCTGGTCGCGGATCGTCACGCGCGGGAAGCGCGAGGCGAGCTCGCGCCCGTCGTGGCCGATCGTCGCAGGCCCCGACGAGCCCTGGCAGCCGCCGAGCATGTTGGGCGCGACGACGAACCAGCGGTCGGTGTCGAGCGCCAGCCCGGGCCCGACGACGCCCGCCCACCAGCCGCTCGTCGCGTGCCCGGGACCGGCGGGGCCGACGACGTGGCTGTCGCCCGTGAGCGCGTGCGCGACGAGGATCGCGTTGTCGCGCTCCGGCGACAGCGTGCCCCACGTCTCGTACGCGACGACGGTCGCGGGGATCGTGGCGCCGCGCTCGGTGACGAGGTCGCCGACCCGCGCGAACCGGCGGGCACCCGGATCGTCGCCCGGTCGCCACGCGCCCGTCACGGGCACGGGCGTCGGATCGAGGAGCAGGTGCGCCGGGACGCGGGCCGACGGCTGGACGTCGTCGCTGCGCTGCCAGTCCACCCGCTACGCCGCGGCGCGGTTCGTCGCCTGCACGGCCTCGAGGCCCGCGGTGAGGTCGGCGATGAGGTCGTCGACGTTCTCGATGCCCACCGAGAGCCGCACGAGGCCCGGCGTCACGCCGGCGGTCAGCTGCTGCTCGGGCGTGAGCTGCGAGTGGGTCGTCGAGGCGGGGTGGATCACGAGGCTGCGCACGTCGCCGATGTTCGCGAGGTGGCTGAAGAGGTCGAGCGACTCGACGAACGCGCGGCCGGCGGAGACCCCGCCGACGAGCTCGAACGACAGCACGGCACCGACGCCCGCGGGCGCGTAGCGGTCGGCGGCGGCCTTGTACGGGCTCGAGGGGAGGCTCGCGTAGTTGACGCTCGCGACGGCGGGATGCGTCTCGAGGAACGTCGCGATGCGCTCGGCGTTCTCGACGTGGCGCTCGATGCGCAGGCTCAGCGTCTCGAGTCCCTGCAGGATCTGCCACGCGGAGTCGGGCGAGATCGACGCGCCGATGTCGCGCAGGAGCTGCACGCGCGCCTTGACGACGTACGCGATCTCGTCGCCGACCGCCTGCGAGAAGACGGCGCCGTGGTAGCTCGGGTCGGGCTGCGTCAGGCCGGGGAAGCGGTCGCCGGACTCCGACCAGCGGAAGCGTCCGCCGTCGACGATGACGCCGCCGATGACGGCGCCGTGCCCGGCGATGAACTTCGTCGCCGAGTGCACGACGATGTCGGCGCCGTGCTCGAGCGGTCGGATGAGGTACGGGGTGGCGATCGTGTTGTCGACGATGAGCGGCACGCCCGCCTCGTGCGCGACCGAGGCGACGCCCGCGATGTCGAGGATGTCGATGCGGGGGTTGCCGATCGTCTCGGCGAAGAGCAGCCTCGTCGTCGGTCGGATGGCGGCACGCCACTCGGCGAGGTCGTCCTGGTCCTCGACGAACGTCACCTCGATGCCGAGCTTCGCGAGCGTGTACCTGAACAGGTTGTACGTGCCGCCGTAGATCGACGTCGACGACACGATGTGGTCGCCCGCCTGCGCGATGTTGAGCACCGCGAACGTCTCCGCCGCCTGGCCGGAGGCGACGAGCAGCGCTGCCGTGCCGCCCTCGAGGGCCGCGATGCGCTGCTCCACGACGTCCTGCGTCGGGTTCATGATGCGCGAGTAGATGTTGCCGAACTCGGACAGGCCGAAGAGGTTCGCGGCGTGCTCGGTCGAGTCGAAGACGTACGACGTCGTCCGGTAGATCGGGGTGATGCGCGCGTTCGTCGTCGGGTCGGGCTGCGCGCCCGAGTGGACCTGCTTGGTCTCGAACTTCCAGTCGCTCATGGCTGCCTCCTGCGGCGTGTGGTGCTCCGACCGTACGGGCGGGCCGCGTGCGGCATCAACGCACGGCGTCGCCGTCCGTAACAGTGGCGGTGGGCCGCGTCGCGGGCGCCTTGTCGCGCTCGCGGCGCATGAGCCAGCGCACGTTCGGCTCGACGAGCCAGCGCGTGGCGGCGCGCACGACGCGGGTCGACAGCAGCATCGTCAGGAGCAGGCCGCCCACGACGGCAGCGGGCAGCGTCCACCACTCGCCCGAGAGGTCGCGCAGCCAGTCGAACTCGCGCGGCCAGTAGAGCACGAACGTGTGGAGCAGGTAGATGGACATCGTCGCGGCGCCCCAGTCGGTGAAGAAGGTGCGGCGACGCGGCACGAGCACCATGGCGGCGGCGATGAGCGCGACCGTCACGAGCATGATGACGAGGCGGATGCCGCCATCCCACCACTCGCCGCCCACGGCGATCTCCTCGTAGGCGCGGTCGAGGAACAGCCAGTGGCGCAGCGACATGTCGCGCCACAGGTCGGGCCAGAGCGCCGCGAGGCCGACGGCGGCGGCGAAGACGGCGACGGCGCCCGCGCGGATGCCCCGCACGTGCGTGCGGTCGAGCCAGTGGTGCATGACGTCGCGGCGGCGCAGCTCCCAGCCGAGCACGAAGAACGGCAGCATCTGGATCGCGCGCATCATCGAGAACGTCTGGTCGACGTCGTCGAAGTAGCCGATGACGATCGCGAGCGCCACGGCCCACAGCAGCGGCCAGCGCAGGCGGGCGATGACGGGAAGCGCGACGCGGAAGCCCGCGAGGGCGAGGAGGAACCAGAGCGTCCACGACGGCGTGACGGGGTTGTACGACCAGGAGCCCTGCACGAGCGACTCGACGACCGACCAGATCGTCTCGAAGAGCACGTACGGCACGAGCAGGTCGCCGATGACGCGCCCGTACTGCTTCCCACCGGGCCGGTCGGTCGTGAAGTAGCCCGAGATCACGCCGAAGAACGGCATGTGGAACGCGTAGATCACGAGGTACGGCACGAGCGCCACGTCGCTCTCGAGCGCAAGGGGCTGGATGGCGTGCCCGACGACGACGAGCGCCATCGCGAGCCACTTCGCGTTGTCCCAGTAGGGCACGCGCCGCTTGGGTCGCGCGGAGGTCTCGGTCACGGCACCATCCTGGCAGCGCCGCGTGCGGGTGCGATCGCACTTGCGGGCGTGCTTCGATGGTGCCCATGGAGCAGCGGATCGTCGTCACGGGAGCATCGAGCGGCATCGGACGGGCGGTGGTGCGGCACGCGACGCGGCGCGGATGGCGCGTGCTCGCGGTCGCGCGGCGCGAGGAGCGGCTCGCGTCGCTCGCGCAGGAGACGGGCTGCGACGTCCTCGTCGCCGACCTCACCGACGCGGACGCCGTGGCGCGGCTCGTGGCGGCGGCGGAGGCCTTCGACGCGAACGCGCTCGTGCACGTCGCGGGCGGCGCGCTCGGCATCGGCACCGTGCCCGAGACGACGCTCGAGGACTGGCAGGGCATGTTCGACGCGAACGTCGTGTCGACGAAGCGCGTGCTGACGGGCCTCCTGCCGCAGCTGCGTCGGTCGACGGCCGGCGGCGCGTACGCGTCGATCCAGGTGGTGACGTCGATCGCCGCGAGCGTGCCGTACGCGGGAGGCTCGGGCTACAACGCCGCGAAGGCCGCCGAGAAGGCGCTCGTCGACGTCCTGCGCCTCGAGCTGCACGGCGAGCCCATCCGCGTCATGGAGGTGCAGCCGGGCATGGTGCGCACCGAGGAGTTCTCGCTCGTGCGCTTCGGCGGCGACCAGGCCAGGGCCGACGCCGTCTACGAGGGCGTGCAGGATCCGCTGTCGGCCGACGACGTCGCGCAGGTCATGACCGACGTCCTCGCGCTGCCCGGGCACGTCTCCATCGACCAGGTGGTGATCAAGCCCGTCGCGCAGACGCACCCGTGGATGGTGCATCGCGGGCCGCTCCAGGCCAAGGGCTGACGGGTGGCCGGGTCGTGACGCACGTCGCGCGCGTCACGATGGGTGCGTGAGCACCGACGCATCCCCGCCCGCAGCGCAGCGCGAGGCGCCCCGGTCGCTCGTCCTCGTCGCGGCGACCGTCACCGTGCTTTTGTGGGCCGGGGCGTTCGTCGCGATCCGCGGCGTGGGCGACGAGCTCTCGCCCGGTCCGCTCGCGCTCGTGCGCCTCGCCTCCGCGATGCCCGTGCTGCTCGTCATCGCGCTCGTCGCACGACCGGCCCTCCCGCGCGGCCGCGGCCTCGCGCTCGTGCTCGGCTACGGCGTCGCGTGGTTCGGCGGCTACACCGTCGTGCTGAACTGGGCCGAGCACCACCTCGACGCCGGCACCGCCGCGATGCTCGTCAACGTCGCGCCGCTGCTCGTCGCGGTCGTCGCGGGCATCGTGTTCGGCGAGGGGTTCCCGCGCCCGCTCGTCGTCGGCCTCGGCGTCGCGTTCGGCGGCGTCGTGCTCATCGCGCTCGGCTCGCGCGGGGCACCCGCGATCGACGGGCTCGGCATCGTGCTCGGCCTCCTCGCCGCCGTCCTGTACGCCGCGGGCGTGCTGACGCAGAAGGTCGCGCTGCGCTCGGTCGAGCCCGTCGCGGCGACGTGGGTCGGATGCGCGGCGGGGCTGCTCGCGACGCTGCCGTTCGCGCCGCAGGCCGTCGGCGAGCTGCAGACGGCGTCGACCGGCGCCATCCTCGCCGCCGTCGGCCTCGGCGTCGGATCGACGGCCATCGCCTTCTCGACCTGGGCGTACGTCCTGCACCACTCGGGCGCCGGCCCGGCTGCGGCGACGACGCTCGTCGTGCCGGCGCTCGCGACGCTCGTGGCATGGCTCGTGCTCGGCGAGGTGCCGACGGCGCTCGCGATCGTCGGCGGGGCGCTCGCCCTCGGCGGCGTCATGCTCTCGCGGGTGCGACCGCGCAGGCGTCGCGACGTCGTGCTGGAGTCGCCGGCGGCTTGACGGAGCCCGGGGTGCCGCGGTCGACGCATCCGGGTCAGCGCGCCGGGCTCGGCGCGGGCGGCTCCTCGGCCGCCTCCGCGACGGGCTCGGGATCGGCGAAGGCGAGCCGCGGCACCGCGACGAGCGCGACGGCGGCGACGAGCGCCGTGGCGCCGCACACGATCCACACCGTCACGTAGCCGCCGATGCTCGCGGCCGTGCCGATCGCGCCGGTCGCGAGCACGATGGCGAAGAGCGACGAGGCGAAGGACCCGCCGATGGTCTTCGTCGTGTTCGTGAGGGCCGTGGCGACGCCGGTCTGGCCGCGCGGCGCCGCAGCCGCGGCGGCCGCGGGCATCGCGCCCACGAGCGCACCGCATCCGATGCCCGCGACGACGAGGCACGCGAGCACCTCGACGAGCGAGTCGTGGAGGGCGACGAGCGCGAGGTAGCCGACGCCGACGAGCAGCGCGGCCGCGATGAGCAGCACGCGCGGCGCGATGCGGCGCGACAGGGCCGCGAGCAGGATGGCGCCGACGATGAGCGAGAGCAGGTACACGCCGATGACGATCGATCTGCCGCCCGCGTCGAGGCCCAGCCCGTAGCCGACGGCGTCCGGATCCGTGCCCGCGTAGGTCGCGAGCGGCGTCTGCGCACCCAGGAGGCTCACGCCCACGAGCCCGGCCGTGAGCTGGACGGGCCACATCTCTGGCCTGCGGAGCACGCGCAGGTCGATCGCGGGATCCGGGCGACCGAGCACCCACCTGCCGAACGGCAGCACGAGCAGCACGCCGACGGCGACGAGCAGCCACGGCACGACGCTGCCCGGCCCCATGAGCCGCAGGAAGGTCAGGCCCGACGTGACCGTGAGCAGCGAGAGCGCGAGGAGCGAGAAGCCCACGGCGTCGAGCGACCTGCCGGGCAGGGGCTCGGACTCGGGGACGCCGAACCAGATCGCGGGCAGCAGGAGCGTCACGAGCACCGCGGGCACGAGCAGCGTGGGCACCATGGCCTCGCCGAAGCCCGCGTACGCGCGCGCCGCCCCGAGCGCGCCGAGGATCGCGCCCGTCTCGAGGCCGACGACGAGCAGGCCGGCGGCGCGGCGCGTCTCGGAGGCGGCGCGGCCGGTCCGTCGTCCGCGATCGAAGATGAGCGCGATCTCGAGCGGCAGCCACACGGCGTAGACGCCCTGCAGCGCGAAGGCGATCAGGTAGCTCCAGAAGTCGCCCGCGAACGCCATCCACCAGCTCGCACCCGCGACGACGACCGTCGACCCCAGCAGCACCTTCCGGTGGCCGTGCATGTCGCCGAGCTTCGCGAGCACCGGCACGGCGAGGGCGGACAGCAGCAGCTGGGCGGCCTCGAACCAGTTGAGGTCGGCGTCGACGACGTCGAGGTGCCTCGCGATCTCGGTGGAGATCGTCACGTAGTAGCCCTGCAGCACGCCGCTGACGAGCTCGACGCACACGAGCCAGCCCACGAGCGCGACCGGGATCGCGGTCCGCAGCGACGTCGCCCTCATGCGCGCATCCTGCCACGGGCGGCCGGGTGGTGTCCGACAGGTCCGCGGGCTTCGTAGGATGGGAGTCGTGTCCGTTCATGCAATGCCGTTCCAGGTCGGGGTCCGCGACCTCGTGGGCAAGCCGGGCCAGATGCGCGAGCACGAGCTCGACGTCGCATTCGGCGACCGCGTCGGGGAGGGGCTCGCCGTCGTGGCGGCCCAGGAGCCCGTGACGGTCGACGTGCGTCTCGAGAGCGTGCACGAGGGCATCCTCGCCTCCGGCTCCGCGTCCGTCACCGCCGACGCCGAGTGCTCGAGATGCCTCGAGACGTTCCGCCTGCCCGTCCAAGTCGACTTCGTCGAGCTGTTCGCGTATATTCGAGCGGAGGATTCCGAGTTCCAGGTGGTCGATGACGTCATCGACCTGGAGCAGGTCGTCCGGGATGCGGTGGTGCTGGCACTGCCGTTCAATCCCGTCGATCGGCCAGACTGCGCAGGTCTCGACCCCATCACGGGGGAGCGGCTCGCACCTGGGACGGAATGGAGTCCACCGGAGCAGATCGATCCACGATGGTCTGCGCTGCGTGGGCTCCTCGACGACGATGAGGCTGCGCAGACGCGCGCGCCTGAGAAGGAGTAGCAATGGCTGTCCCGAAGCGGAAGAAGTCGCGTTCCAGGACGCACTCGCGCCGTGCGCAGTGGAAGGCCGCCGTGCCCACGCTGGTCAAGACCGTCGAGAACGGTCGCACCGTGTACAGCCTCCCGCACCGCGCCCGCGTGGTCGAGGACTCGGCTGGCACGCCGCTGTTCATGGAGTACAAGGGCCGCAAGGTCGCCGACGTCTGATCGCGTGGCGTCCCACGCCGATCTGCACGCCCAGCTCGGGGTCGACATCGACCCCGAGCTCTTGGCGTTGGCCCTGACGCACCGCTCGTACGCCTTCGAGCACGGCGGGCTGCCGACGAACGAGCGGCTCGAGTTCCTCGGCGACACGATCCTCGGGCAGGCGATCACGATCGAGCTCTTCGAGCGCCACCCCGACGAGTCGGAGGGCGAGCTCGCGAAGCGGCGCGCCGGCGTCGTCTCGACGGTCGCGCTCGCGGAGGTCGCCCGCCGCATCGACCTCGGCAGCCACCTCCTGCTCGGCCGCGGCGAGGAGACGACGGGCGGTCGCGACAAGTCGTCGATCCTCGCCGACGCGCTCGAGGCGATCTTCGGTGCCGCGTTCCTCGCGCTCGGGCACGAGGCGTCCGCCGCGCTCGTGCTGCGGCTCGTCGGCCCGCTGCTCGACGACCCCGAGCGCTCGGGCGCCGCGCTCGACCCGAAGACGCACCTGCAGGAGCTCGCCGCGCGCCTCGGACGCACGGGCCCCGAGTACGCGATCGAGGCCGCCGGGCCCGACCACGCGCGGGTCTTCACCGCATCGGTGCTGCTCGACGACGTCGTCGTCGCCACGGGCGAGGGCACGAGCAAGAAGGCCGCCGAGATGGCCGCTGCCCTCACGGCCTGGACGCGCCTCCACGACGCGACCGGGCGCTGACGGGCCGCCGGCGTGCCTGAGCTGCCCGAGGTCGAGGTCGTCCGCCTCGGTCTCGTACCCGCCGTCGACGGTGCGACGGTCGCAGGCGTCGAGGTGCTCGACGTGCGATCGGTCGCCCGTCACCTCGAGGGACCGCGCGACTTCGAGGCGACGCTCCTCGGCCGCAGGATGCGCACGCCGGCGCGGCGCGGCAAGTTCCTCTGGGTGCCGCTCGACGACGAGCGAGCGCTCTCGATCCACCTCGGCATGTCGGGGCAGGTGCTGCTGCGCGAGCCCGGCGCACCGCTCGACCGGCACACGCGCGTGCGGCTGCTGCTCGAGCATCCGCTGCACGGCTCCCTCGCGGTGCACTTCGCCGACCAGCGCATCTTCGGCTCGATGTCCGTGCGCCCGCTCGTCGGCGGCGTGCCGGACCATGCCGCCCACATCGCCCTCGACCCGCTCGACGCGGCGTTCGACGCGGATGCCGTCGTCGCCCGCCTGCGCAGGCGCAGGCAGGGCGTGAAGGCCGCGCTGCTCGACCAGACGCTCGTGTCGGGCATCGGCAACATCTACGCCGACGAGGCGCTCTGGCGGGCGCGCCTGCACTTCCTCACCCCGGCCGAGCGGCTCACGCGCGCCCGCGGCCGCCTGCTGCTCGCCGAGGTGCAGGGCGTCATCGAGCGCGCGCTCGGCGAGGGCGGCACGTCCTTCGACGCCCAGTACGTCAACGTCAACGGGCAGTCGGGCTACTTCTCGCGCAGCCTGCAGGCGTACGGGCAGGAGGGCAGGCCGTGCGCACGATGCGGCACCCCCATCGTGCGCGAGGCATGGGCGAACCGGTCGTCGCATCGCTGTCCGCGATGCCAGCGCCGGCCGCGCGGCATCGCCTGAGGCCAAGCGCGCGCCGCGCGTCAGATGCGGAAGAGCAGCCGCACGACGCGGACGCGGTGGGAGAGCCACGCGACGACGCCGCCCGCGAGCAGCGCGGCCGCGACGGCGAGCAGGTGCACGTCGAGCGGCACGAAGTCGGGCACGAGCCACAGCGGCCACAGGACCGCCATGACGACGAACCAGTGCGTGACGTAGAAGACGATCGAGTCGCGACCGATCGCGCGCAGGAGGCGCGCGGGCGGCGACGTCCACCGCAGACGGAGGGCGATCGCGACGAGCGCGAGCGCACCCATGACGACGAGCGGCGCGTACTGCGCCATCGTGTACGACAGCCGGACGCCGGGCGCGAGCGAGATGGCCACGAGGCCGACGGCGCCCGCGACGAGCACGGCGAGGACCCACGCTCGGCGCAGCCACCGCTCGGCGACGTCCCAGTGCCTGCGCAGCAGCGCGCCGACGAGGAAGTACCCGAGCATCGTGAGCAGCCGCTCGGGCTGCATCTGCGCCGCCCACTCCGGCAGGTCCACGAGCCGCAGGGCGCCGGCCGCGGCGAAGGCGCCGAGCGCCGACGCCCAGGTCGGCACGCGGCGCAGGGCGAGCGCGGCGAGGTAGGCGACGAGCAGCGCCTGCAGGAACCAGAGGTGGCTCGACGGTGCCAGGATCGCGTCGAGCAGCGACGACCACGGCACGAAGTCGTAGGCGAGGACGAGCAGCAGCGACCACACCGCGTACGGCCACAGGATCGTGCGGGCCTTGCCGACGAGGTAGCGACGCGGCCCCTTCGCGAGCGACGCGGGCAGCAGCATGCCCGACAGGAGCATGAGCAGCGGGATGCGGAACGGGTAGACGGCGACGTCGAGCCACTCGAGCACCGGCGACGGGTTGATGCCGTGCATGCGCATGATCGCCGAGGCGTGCAGCTCGACGATGAGCACGATGGCGAGGCCGCGCAGGCCGTCCATCCAGAGATGGCGGGGGCGATCGGCGCGGGCAGGGGCGGCGGACGCGGCGGTCGCCGGGGTGTGCGCTGCGTGCTGGATCATGGGTGCCTGAGGAGTGCTCACGACCACGGTATCGGCATCCATGATGCGACTCGCCGTCTCAGGGGGACGCGACGACCAGCCGTCGCGGCTCAGCGCAGCAGCAGCCTGCGGATCACGGCACGCTTGCGCTCGGTGATCGGCGGGATGACGAGCGCGAGCGTGTCGGGCCGCGTCGGCTTCGCGAGGACGGCCTTCGCATGGCTGAACAGGTCGAACGAGCGCCTGCCGTGATACGCGCCGTGGCCGCTCGCGCCGACGCCGCCGAAGGGGAGGCCGCGCACCATGATGTGCGCGAGCGCGACGTTGCGACCGAAGGCGCCCGACGAGGTCTCGCGCTCGATGCGGTCGAGCACCGACCGGTCGCCCGCGAACGCGTAGAGGGCGAGGGGCTTGGGGCGATCGCGCTGCAGGGCGACGAACGCGTCGACGTCCGTCAGCGGCACGATCGGCAGGATCGGACCGAAGGTCTCCTCCGTCACCGCCGGGGCGTCGACGGCGACGTCGGCCAAGAAGGTGGGTGCGACGTAGCGCGCGTCGCGATCGACGTCGCCGCCGACGATCGCCGTGCCGTCGCCGATCCGCTCGACGACGCGGTCGAGGTGCGCCTGCGACACCATGCGCGAGTACGACGGCGACGTGCGCGGATCGGGGTGCTGCTCGGCGAGGGCCGCGCGCAGCTCGGTCACGAGCGCATCCCGCACGGCGGCGTCGACGAAGACGTGGTTGGGGGCGATGCACGTCTGCCCGGCGTTCATGAGCTTCGCCCACACGATGCGCCGCGCCGCGACGGGGAGGTCGGCGCTGCGATCGACCCACACGGGGCACGCGCCGCCGAGCTCGAGCACCGTGGGGGTGAGGTGCTGCGCGGCCGCGGCGCCCACGATGCGCGCCACGCGCTCGCCGCCGGTGTAGAAGATGTGGTCCCAGCGCTGCTCGAGCAGCGCGGACGCGACGCCGGCGTCGCCCGTGACGACGCGCACGGCGCGGGCATCGAGGTACGCCGGCACGAGATCGGCGAGCAGCGCGGCGGTCGCCGGGGCGAGCTCGCTCGGCTTCATGACCACGGCGTCGCCCGCGGCGAGCGCGCCGACGACGGGCGCGAGCTGCAGCTGCAGCGGGTAGTTCCACGGCGCGATGACGAGCGCGACGCCCAACGGCTCGGACCGCACGTGCGCCCAGGCGGGCTGCACCGCGAGGGGAGCGGCGACGGGCCGTGCGCGCATCCACCCCGCGACCCTCGCCCGCGCGTGCCGCGCCTCGTCGAGCACGAGCGCGACCTCGCTCACGTGCGTCTCGTCGGCGCTCTTGCCGAGGTCGGCGGCGAGCGCACGCTCCCACAGCGTCAGGTTCTGCGTCAGCATGCGCACGATGCCGTCGAGCTGCGCGCGCCGCCAGGCGACGGACCGCGTGCGGCCGCTCGTCACCGCCTCCCGCAGCTCGGCCGCGAGCGTCGGCGACACGGGCGGGGCGGACTCGGCGGTGGCCTTCGTCGTCATGCCGACGATGGTAGGCCGTCCGGCCATGAGGAGCCCCGCACGAGCTGCCACGCGCCCTCGTAGCCGATCGCACGGAAGCCGAGGGCCTCGTTGACGCGCAGCATGGGTCGATTCTCCTCGGCGTTCCACGTCATGACGCGCGCGCCGTGCGGCACGCGCTCGGCGAGCGCCAGCAGGTTCGCGACCTTCACGAGCATGCCGAGGCGGTGGCCGCGATGGTCGGCGTGCACGAGCGTGTCGTGCTGGTAGATCGGACGATCCGGGCTCGCGACCACGAGGGTGGTGAACGCCACGAGCGCGCCCGTGGCCTCGTGGACGGCGACGGCGCGCAGCATGTCGCGACCCCGTCGCTCCTCGACCTCCTCGATCCGCTCGACGCGACCGGCATCCCAGTCCTCCTCCTCGTGGTCGAGGCCGGCGGCGGGAGCATCGGTCGACATCCGCCGATGCAGCGCCGCGAGCGCGTCGAGCAGCTCGGGCGGCGTCCTGCCCGTCCAGGTGCGGATCGCGTAGCCGAGGGCGTGGGGGAGGGCGGCGTCGCGCAGGCGCTCGAGCTCGGCGGTCGCGTCGTCGAGGCACAGCTCGCTCATGCGCTCGACCTGCTCGAGCACGAAGCCCTGGCGCAGCAGGAAGCCGACCTCCGGGGCGTCCGCCGGCACGCTGCCGAACCCCGTGGGCGCGGGGATGGCCGGCCCGGTCGCGGGCCGATGGTCGACCCATGCCTGCACGGTCGTGCGACCGTCCGCCTCGCAGATCGCACGCGCCGCCCGCCAGACGGCGGTGCCGACGCCCCGACGCCTCGCCTCGGGCAGCACGAGCACGTCGACGCCGGCGACGTGCAGGGCCTCGCGGCGCGAGAGCTCGACGTAGCCGCGCGCCACGAGGCGGCCGTCGAGCCAGCCGCCGAGGTAGACGAGCCGCTCGTCCTCCTGGCTCGAGGCGGTGCCGTAGGCCTCCCGGGTCGTGATCGCGTGCGTCGCCGCGTCGCCGTCCCACGTGTGGGCCATGACGGCGTTGCGCACCGCCACCATCTCGGCGAACGTCGCCCATGCCCGGGTGCCGTCGTCGTACGCGGCGGGCACGGCCAGCTCGCGGACCTCGATGGTCATGCCGCGGTCCGCTCGTCGCGCGGCGTCCGCTGCCAGACCGCCTCGTAGGCGATGGGCGCGAACCCGACGGCCTCGTTCGTCGCGAGCATGGGGCGATTCTCCTCCGCGTTCCAGGTGCTGACCCGGCGGTGCCCGGGGTGGTGGCCATCGAGCTCGACGAGGTTCGCGAGCTTCAGCAGCATGCCGAGCCCGTGTCCGCGATGCTCGCGCACCACGAGCGTGTCGTGCTGCCGCGCGACGTCGCCCGAGCCGACGAAGAGCGTCGAGAAGCCGACGAGCGTGCCGCTCGCATCGCGCGCGGCGACGGTGCGGATCGTGCGGCCGCCCTCCGCCTTCTGCTGCTCGAACGCCGCGAGGCGCTCGTCGCTCCACACCTCGGGCTCGAGGGCGAGGCCGCCGACGGGGGCATCCGTCGACATGCGCTCGTGCAGTCGGCGCATGGCCTCGCGGTGGACGCCGGGCGTCTCGCCCTGCCACGCCACGACGTCGTAGCCGCGCGATCGCGCGCTCGCCGCCTCGAGCCGCGCTCGCAGGTCGTGGACGGCGTCGAGGTGCAGCAGGCTCACCCGGTAGACCTGCTCGAGCTCGAAGCCCGCAGCCACGAGCGGTGCGGCCTCGGGATGCCCGGGATCGGCGGCGCCGAAGCCGGTCGCGGCGGTGCGGTCGCCCGTCGCGGCCCCGGGGGAGCCGCCCATGATCGTCCGGCGACGCTCGGTGCCGGCCACGGCCAGCGCGCGCTCGACGAGCGCGGCGTGCACCGCGCGCGCCGTTGACGCATCGAGACCAGGCTCCGCGGCCGTGCCGAAGTCGAGCACGTCGGTCGACTCCGCGAGCGGAAGCCACAGGTGCGCGGCGCCGACGAGCCTGCCGTCGAGCCTGGCCCCGAGCCGCACGTTCCGCTCGGTCGCGGTCGTCGCCCACGCCGTCAGCCGCTCGTCGGCGGTGAGGTCGAGCACGCCGGGCGCGTAGCGAGCGGCGGCGGATCGCTCGGCGAGGGCATGGTGCTCGCGGAACGCATCGCCGCGCTCGCCGGGCTCGGTCGCGGTAGTCGGCATCTCGATCGGGTGGATCTCGATCGTCATGGGCTCGTCCTTCCGCCACCCGCGGCGGGACAGCCTTGCAGCGTACCCGCGGCCCGCCTCCTCGGCAACACGCCCGGGTTCGCTAGCGTGGGGTCCGATCCATCGGACCGGGAGCGGCGTGTACCTCAAGAGCCTCGACGTCAAGGGCTTCAAGTCCTTCGCGCGCGCGACGTCGTTCCGGTTCGAGCCGGGCGTCACCGCGGTCGTCGGCCCGAACGGCTCCGGCAAGTCGAACGTCGTCGACGCCCTGGCCTGGGTCATGGGCGAGCAGGGCGCGAAGACGCTGCGCGGCGGCAAGATGGAGGACGTCATCTTCGCCGGCACGGCGACGACGGGGCCGCTGTCGCGCGCGCACGTCGAGCTGACGATCGACAACGCCGACGGCGCGCTGCCGATCGAGTACGCCGAGGTGCAGATCTCCCGCACCCTCTTCCGCAGCGGCGGCAGCGAGTACGCGATCAACGGCGAGTCGTGCCGGCTGCTCGACGTGCAGGAGCTGCTGTCGGACTCCGGCCTCGGACGCGAGATGCACGTCATCGTCGGCCAGGGGCAGCTCGACGCGCTGCTGCAGGCGAGCCCGACCGACCGCCGCGGGTTCCTCGAGGAGGCCGCGGGCATCCTCAAGCACCGCAGGCGCAAGGAGAAGACGCTCCGCAAGCTCGACGCGATGCAGCAGAACCTCACCCGGCTGTCGGATCTCGCCGGCGAGCTGCGCAGGCAGCTGAAGCCACTCGGGCAGCAGGCCGAGATCGCGAAGGAGGCGCAGTCGATCCAGGCGGCCGTCCGCGAGGCGAAGGGCAGGCTCATCGCTGACGAGGTCGTGCGCCTCCGCGATGCGCTCGCGGCGGCGGCGCGCACGGAGTCGGAGCGCAAGAGCGAGCGCATCGTGCTGCAGGAGCAGCTCGACCAGGCGCGCATGCGCGCCGCTCGCATCGAGGACGCGATGGGCGGAGATGAGGTCGACCTCGCCCGCCAGACGGTGCACGGGCTCGAGCGCGAGCGCACGCGCCTGCAGTCGCTCTCGACCCTCGCGACCCAGCGGCTCGCGCTGCTCGGCGAGCCCATCGAGCAGCAGGACCTCTCGCGCCTCGTGACCGCCGACCAGATCGCCGCCGTCCGCGCCGAGGCCGAGGCGCTCGCCGATCGCGTCGCCGACGGCGAGCGCGGGCTCGGCAGCCAGGCGGCGAAGGTCGCGCTCGCGCGGGCGGCCCTCGACGCGCTCGACGAGGAGATCGCACGGCAGTCGGCGCTCGTGTCGCGCCACGACCTCGAGCTCGCGGCGCATCGCTCGCGCGTCGAGGTCGCGGCGTCGACGCGCACGGCGCGCGGCACCGAGGTCGAGCGACGCGGTGCGGCGCTCGCGAACGCGCAGCAGCGGCTCGTCGAGGCGCAGCAGGCCGTCGACGCGCTGGGCGACGACGACCTCGAGGCCGGCGACGCCGAGACCCTCGGATCGCGGTGGCGCGCCGCCGACGAGGCCGTCGCCACGCTGCAGGCGTCGCTCGAGCGTGCGCGCGAGGCACTCCACGCACGCGAGCGTGAGCGCGACTCCCTCGCAGCGCGCTCGACGGCGCTGTCGCTCGCGCTCGACGCGCAGAGCGCCTCGGCCGCCCTCGCCGACGCCGGGCTCGCGGGCATCGACGGCGTCGTGGCCGAGCGCATCCGCGTGCGACCCGGCTTCGAGGCGGCCATCGCCGCCGCCCTCGGCGCGCTCGGCGAGGCGCTGCTCGCGACCTCGCGCGAGGCGGCGGTCGCAGCGGTCGCGCACGCGCGCGACGGCGGCCACGGCCGCATCGACGTCGTCGTCGCGGATGCCGTGCTCGACGCGGATGCCGCTGCCGTCGCGGCGATCGACGGCGCGACGCCTGCCGTCGACGTCGTGGAGGCGCCCGACGGCGTGCTCGGCCTCCTCGCCCGCACGGTCGTGGTCGACGACCTCGACGCCGCGGCCGCGGTGGTCGGGGCGCTCGCAGCGGACGTCGGCGTGACGGTGGTGACGCGCGAGGGCGACGTCATGACGCGGCAGCTCGTGCAGGGCGGGTCGAAGGACGCCGCGTCGCGGCTCGAGCTCGTCGCCGACCGTGACGCGGCCCTCGAGCGGCTCGAGACGCTCAGCGCCGAGATCGAGCGCGAGGCCGGCGTCGTCGACGAGCAGCGCCACGCGCTCCAGGCGGGCAGGCGCGAGTCGCAGGAGGCGCTCGAGGCGCTGCGCGCCCACGACGCGGAGTCGGCGGCGCGCGGGCAGGAGCGCTCGCGCGTGCGCGCACGGCTCGAGTCGGCGGTCGCGGAGCGCGAGCGCGCCCAGGCGGCCGTCGTCGAGGCGGAGGCGGGGCTCGCGGAGGCATCGTCGGCGCTCGACGCGGCCGAGCGACGGCTCGCCGACTTCGAGCAGACGCCGCGCCCCATCCTCGACGCGTCCTCGCGCGAGTCGCTCGTGACCGAGCTCGACGCCGAGCGCGGCATGGAGACCGAGCTGCGCGTCGACGTCGAGACGGCGCGCGAGCGTGTCCGCGTCGAGCGCGAGCGCGCCACGGCGCTCGAGCGCGAGATGGTCGCGCAGCGGCAGGCCGCCGAGGAGCAGGCGAGACGCGCCGTCATCCGCGAGCGGCAGCGGCGTGCCGCCGAGCGCGTCGCCGGCGCGCTGCCTCCCGTGCTCGACGCCGTCGACCGCTCGCTCTCCGAGGCGCGGCTGCGCCTGGCCGAGCGCGAGACGGCGCGACGCGAGAACTCCGAGGCGCTCGGCACGCTGCGCAGGCAGGAGTCCGAGCTGCGCGATCGCCTGCACGCGCTCACCGAGCGCGTCCACGGGCTCGAGATGGAGACGTACGAGCAGCGCCTCCACCTGTCGAGCCTCATCGAGCGCGCCGCGGCCGAGCTCGGCGTCGACGAGGACGTGCTGCTCGCCGAGCATGCGCCCGACGCCGACTTCGACCGACCGACGTGGCAGCGGCGGCTCGCGGAGGCCGAGCGCACGCTCGCACGCCTCGGGCGGGTGAACCCGCTCGCGCTCGAGGAGTACGCGGCGCTCGAGCAGCGGCACGCGTTCCTCACCGAGCAGCTCGCGGACCTCGCGACGACGCGCAGGGACCTCGAGCAGATCATCGCCGACCTCGACGAGCGGATGGAGGGCATCTTCGCGAGCGCCTTCGAGGACACGCGCGTCGCGTTCGCGGAGATCTTCCCCGTGCTGTTCCCCGGCGGCTCGGGGAGCCTCGCGCTCACGGATCCCGAGGACATGCTCGAGACGGGCATCGAGGTCACCGTGCGCCCCGCGGGCAAGCGCATCGACCGACTCTCGCTGCTCTCGGGCGGCGAGCGCTCGCTCGCGGCCGTCGCCCTCATGGTCGCGATCTTCAAGGCGCGGCCGAGCCCGTTCTACATCATGGACGAGGTGGAGGCCGCGCTCGACGACGCGAACCTCGGTCGCCTGCTGCAGGTGTTCGAGCAGCTGCGCGAGACGAGCCAGCTCATCGTGATCACGCATCAGAAGCGCACGATGGAGATCGCCGACGCGCTCTACGGCGTCTCGATGCGGCAGGACGGCGTCTCGGCCGTCGTGGGGCAGCGCACGCGGCGCGAGCCGGACGAGGCGCACGCGTCGTAGCGCACGCGTCCTCCGCGCGACGACGGCGCACGCGCCCCGCCGGGAGCGACCGCCCGGACGGCCGCGCGCAAGCCCTCCGGCGATGTCGGCGGCGCGGCATAGCCTTCGGACATGACCGATGCGAACGCACCCCAGGACGACGACCAGACCTCCGGCGACATGCTGGGCGCAGCGGACCCGCAGGACGCCGCGGTCAAGGACCCGAGCGACTGGGCCACGGGCGACGAGCCCATCACCGCCGCCCAGACCAGCTACCTCGACACCCTCGCGCGCGAGGCGGGCGAGCAGCTGCCGGCCGACATGACGAAGGCCGAGGCCTCGCAGCACATCGACCGCCTGCAGTCCGAGACGGGCCGCGGCGACGCCGACTGAGCGGCACCCGACCGCACGACGACGAGACGCGAGCCCGAGGGCTCGCGTCTCGTCTCATCTGCGGCCGACGTGCGGCTCGGATCAGGGCGCGTCCACGGCGCGCATCGCGCTCATGACGCGCACGACGTTCGCCCCGTAGACCTCGTCGAGGTGCTCCTGCAGCGTGCCGTCGTCGAACACGACCGTCGCGTCCAGCGTGCCGTCGACGGGCTGGCCGGCGAGCAGGCGGTCGCCGAGCGCATCCTGCAGCACGCCCTGGATGCGGGCGAGCTCGTCCTCGGGCGTCGTGCCGGGCTCGCGCGGCGCCTCCGGGATGGGGGCGACGTCGTAGAGCGCGAGCGAGATCGGGTCGGCGGTGACGCGGAACGTCTCGCCGTCGAACGTGCCCTGCACGGCGTACGAGCCCCAGCGGGTGCTCGCCGACTGCTCCCAGCCGTCGATCGCCGACCAGTCCCAGCCGACGAGGGGGATGCCGCCGCACTGGGGCGGCGCCGACGCGGCGACGTCGCCGAGGCACAGCACGGGGGTGCCGGCGTCGAGCACGAGGCCCTGCGCGACGACCTCGCCGCTCGGCACGGGCTCGGGCACGGCGCCGAGCTCCGTCGCCTCGTCGGGCGTCGCGGGGCTCTCGCTCGGTGCGCCTGCGGACGAGGGAGTCGGCGCCGTGGCGGCCGTCGCGGTGCAGCCGGCGAGCGCGAGCGCGGCCGATGCGGCGAGCACGAGGGGGAGCGTGCCGTGGGAGCGGGTGCGGTGCATGGTGACCTCCTGCGACGATCCTGTCGGCGGGAGGCCTCGCGCGCCACACAACCGCATCCGCTGCTCGTTCGTCCGGCCGCGGTCAGCGCGGCAGCCGGCTCGGGTGCAGCACGTCGCCGTCGTGCTCGGCGCGCCATGCCCGCACGGCATCCAGGGCGTCCTCCGGCAGCGCGCGCTCCAGCCCGGCGTCGCCGAGGAAGGTCGGCAGCGTCGCGTCGACCGTGACGGGTGCGAGGAGCGCGGCGAGCCGAGCGACGGCGGAGCGCTGCGTCGCGCCGTCGCCACCGGGCGGGATGGGCGCGATGCAGTGCACCAGCCAGTCGGCGCTCGGTGCCGGCACGATCGTGGGCAGCGGGGCCGGCATCGCGCCGAGCAGCCGCACCTCGATCGCGACGATGGCGGCGAGGGAGGGGTCGGCCCGGGCGCGGACGATCGCGTCGATCGTCGCGTCATCGAGCGACGGCGCGAACGCCGACCAGCCGGCGGCGGCGCCCGGCTCCTCGGGATCGCCCGCGATCGCATGCAGCGCGCCCGGGGCGATCGGTGCGATGGCGTCGGCGATCGGGTGCGCCGCCGTGCGGATCCCGTCGAGCACGGCATCGTCGACGTCGGCGAGCACGGCGTGCACGCTCGTCCAGGAGCGGCCGCGGATGGCCTCGGGGAGCGCGGGCACGTCGGGCATCGCGAGCAGGTCGATCGAGAGCGCGACCCCCGGCGCGGCGGTCGCGAGCTCGCTCGCCGCGAGCAGCACGACGCGGGCGGCCTCGCTCGCGAACGCGAGCGCGCCGCCGCGCAGGTCGGCGACCGGCAGGAGGTCGAGCTCGAGCTCGGTCGCGATCGCCACGAGCCCGCCCGCGCCGCGCAGCAGGCGCATCGCAGGGTCCGCGTCGTCGATCCAGCGATGCGCGCCGTCCGGCAGCACGACGTGCGCACGCCGCAGCCACTGCCCGCCGAGCCCGCCGAGGCGCGAGAGCCAGCCGTGCCCGCCGCCGAGCACGAGGCCCGCGACCGACACGATGCGGCTCGAGCCCGACGGCGCGACGAGCCCCGTGCCGTCGAGCGCCGCGAGCAGGTCGCCGACGAGCACGCCGGCGCCGACCCGGGCCGTGCGCGTCTCGACGTCGACCTCGACGCCGTCGAAGGCGCCCATGCGCAGCACGATCGCACCGTCGAGGGCATCGTGCGCGCCGTGGCCGGTGGGCTGCACCGCGACCGTGGCGCCATGCGCCCGCGCCACGTCGAGCACGGTCGCGACGTCGATCGCATCGGCGGCGGTCACGACGGCGACCGGGCGTTGCAGCACCTGGCGCGCCCACGGGGCGCGCGCCTCGTCCCAGCCGTCGTCGTCGGCGGCGAGCACGGTCCCGCCCACCCGGGCACGGAGGTCGTCGACGAGCGCGATCGCATCCATGCGGACGACGGTACGCCGTGCCCCAGACGCCTACGCTGGGACGATGCTCGACCTCGACGCCCTGCGCCGCTGGCCCGACGTCGACTCGCCCGACCTGCAGGCGCACGACAGCGCCGATGCGCTCGTGCTCGCCGAGGCGGCGCCGTGGATCGCGGGGCGCGACGTCGTCGTGGTCGGCGATCGCCACGGGGCGCTCACGCTCGGCGCGCTCGACGCGGGCGCGGCGCACGTGCGCGTGCACCAGGATCCGATCACGGGGGAGCGTGCGCTCGATGCCAACGCCGAGCACGTCGGGCTCCGCGGCTACGCGCATCACCCGCTCGACGCCGAGCTCGTCACGGGCGCGAGCCTCGTGCTGCTCCAGCTGCCGCGATCGCTCGACGCCCTCGACGAGATCGCGGGCCTCGTGGCACGCCACGCCGCGGGCGACGTGCACGTCGTCGCCGGCGCGCGCGTCAAGCACATGACGCGCTCGCAGAACGGCGTCCTCGAGCGCCACCTCCGCGAGGTCTCGGCCACCCTCGCCCACCGCAAGGCGCGCGTCCTCCATGCCGCCGGACCCCGGGGCGACCTCCCGCCGCTCGACTGGCCGCGATCGACGCGGCACGACGACGTCGGGCTCACGGTCGTCGCCCACGGCGGCGTCTTCGCCGGCTCCGCCGTCGACCGCGGCACGCGGCTGCTGCTCGATCGCGTCGCGGCCATGCCCCGCGCGTCGGCCGTGCTCGACCTCGGCTGCGGCTCGGGGCTCCTCGCGACGGCCGTCGCACTCGCCCAGCCGGCCGCCCGCGTCACGGCGACCGACCGCTCCGCCGGCGCCGTGCGCTCGACGGCGCTCACGGCCGCCGCCAACGGCGCGCACGTGACGACGCTGCGCGACGACGCCGCCGGGAGCGTGCCCGACGCGTCGATGGACCTCGTGCTGCTCAACCCGCCCTTCCACGCCGACTCGGCCGTGCACACGGGTCTCGCGCACCGCATGTTCGAGGCCGCGGGCCGCGTGCTGCGACCCGGGGGCGAGCTGTGGTGCGTGTGGAACGGGCACCTGCGCTACCGCACCGCGCTCGAGCGCGCCGTCGGCCCGACGCGGCAGGTGCACCGCGACGCGACGTTCACGGTCACGGCCTCGGTGCGTGGCTGACCCGGGCAGGCGCGCAGATCGCGACCTCGTCGCCAGGCCGTCGAGGCCGTCGTCCTCGTGCTGAGGCAGGCGTGGGCGTGCGTGCTCGGCGTCCTCGTCCTCGTCGCTGCCGCTCGTGACGCTCGTGCATCGACCGCGCGCCCCGGAGCCGGTCGCCGTCGCGCGACCGCGGCGCCTCTCAGGGCGCGGACGCCCGCCAGCAGTGCAGCATGAGGTGCGTGCGCCACGGCGCGACGTCGGCGGCCAGCGCGGGGAGGTCGACGATGCCGAGCGCTAGGGCGCCCGCTCGCACGGCGGAGTCGCCGAGCAGCAGGACGTCGGGATCCCCGAGCCGCAGCGACACGTAGCCCGCCGTCCACGGCCCGATGCCGCGCAGCGCCACGAGCTGCGCGCGCATCCGCTCGAGGTCGATGCCGCGCTCGATGACGAGCTCGCCGGCCTCGAGCGCCGCCGCGACGCGGGCGACGGTCTCGGACCTCGCCCGCGGACCGCGCAGCACGCCCAGCGCTCCGGCTGCGACCTGCGCGTCCGTCGGGAAGAGCCGGCGCAGGCCGTCGACCGGCTGCTCCTGCGCGTCGCCGAGCGCGGCGAGCAGCCGCAGCTGCCCCGTGGCGGCGGCGACCGAGATCTGCTGCCCGACGACGGCCCGGTAGGTCATCTCGTGCGGGTCGGCGCACCCGGGCGCGCGCAGCAGGGGAGCGGCGGCGATCGAGGCGGCGAGCGCGGGGATGCCGTGCCGATCGGCCGCCCAGGCGACTCGGGCATCCGCCTCCGCGGCGTCGACGTCGAGCGCGAAGACGTCGCGCAGCGCCTCGACCGCCGCCGTGCCGCCCTCGAGCCGGACGCCGGACGCCGAGCGGGCGTCGACCGCGGCGGCGGCCACGACGACGCCGCTCGGCGTCCGGAGGGTGCGTCGGTAGCCCGACGCGTCGACGGCCTCGATCCCGTCGATCGCGCGCGGCGCGAGCCACGCGAGGATCGGGGCGGGATCGAGCCCGACGATCATCGTCGGGCGTCGGGCCCGTCGTCGACCGCGTCGGCCGCGGCATCCGTCGGGTTGGCGCGCTCGTGCGCGTCGAACTCGGCACGGGCCTCGTCGCGGATGGCGTCGCGCGCGGGCTCGGGCATGTCCTCGACGGCCGCCTCGCGCAGCACCTCGCGGTCGAAGTCGGTGATCGGGGCCTGCTTGCCCTCGGCGTCGACCACCATGAGGCCCTGCGTGCGCGGCTCGATCGTGAGCGGGCGGGCGAACGACGAGCCCGTCGCGTCGACGATGTGGAAGTGGCCGTCGGCGCCGCGCTCGGCCTCGACGGGGCCGAGGTGCAGGCTGCCGTCGCCGGTCCTGCGGGCGTCGATGCGCAGCTTGATGAGCGAGGCGACGACCGACACGACCATGGAGGCGAGGATGACGAGCAGCGAGTGCCACGTCTCGATGTGCGGGACCCACGCGATGTGCTCGCCGCCGTTGATGAACGGCAGCTCGTTCTCCTCCATGGCGTGGAACACGAGCTTGATGCCGATGAAGCCGAGGATCGCCGCGATGCCGTAGTGCAGGTACACGAGGCGGTCGAGGAGGCCGCCGAGCAGGAAGTACAGCTGGCGCAGGCCCATGAGGGCGAAGATGTTGCACGCGAAGACGAGGAACGGGTCGGTCGTCACCGAGAAGATGGCGGGGATCGAGTCGATGGCGAACAGCAGGTCGGTCGTGCCGAGCGCGACGATGACGAGCACGAAGGGCGTCATGAACTTCACGCCGTCCTCGACGAGCGTCGCCTTGCCGCCGTTCCACGTGTCGGTGAAGTTCACGCGCCTCTTGAGCAGGCGCGTGACGAGGTTGTCCTTCTCGCCGGCCTCGTCGTCGTTGCCGAACGCCTGCTTGTACGCGACGTAGACGAGGTAGGCGCCGAAGATGTAGAAGACCCACGAGAGCTGCTCGACGAGCTGCACGCCGACGAGGATGAAGATGCCTCGCAGCACGATCGCGATGAGGATGCCGATCATCAGCACGCGCTGCTGCATCTCGCGCGGCACCGAGAAGCGGCTGAGGATGATGATGAAGACGAAGAGGTTGTCGATCGACAGCGAGTACTCGAGCAGCCAGCCGGTCACGAACTCGCCGGCGTGCTGGGCGTCGCCCATGAGCAGGAGCGCCCCGGCGAACACGAGCGCGAGCGAGACGTAGAGCACGACCCAGCCGGTCGCCTCCTTCATCGAGGGCACGTGGGGCCGCTTGACGACGATCAGCAGGTCGGCGACGAGGATGAGCACGAGCACCGAGAGCGAGACGATCTCGAAGATCTGGTACGGGGTCACGGGCTGCCTTTCGGGGGCGTGAGGGCGCAGGGGAGGCGCGAACGTCTCTCCCGCGTGCTCACGCACGCCGCCGCGACCGGGGCCCCGGGGCCCGTGATGACGAATCGCGGCGAATCGGGATACTCCCCTTCGCGACCCTCATGGTAGCGCCTCGACGCCTCGCCGGTGCGTGGCGGTCGGCGGCGCACCGCCTAGCATGGGGGCCATGGCGCAGCGGTGGTCGATCTCGAACGCGCTCCGCGGGATGTTCCAGCGCGAGACCATCACCGAGGAGACCTGGGAGGACCTGGAGACGGCGCTCATCACCGCCGACTTCGGTCCCGACATCGCCGAGGAGGTCGTCGAGGCGCTGCGCGCCGACGTCGACCGGCTCGTCGTCGACGATCCCCGCGAGCTGCGCCGCATGCTGCGGGAGACGCTCGAGGAGCGCTTCGCCGCCTACGACCCCACCCTGACGCTGCAGGAGCGGCCCGCCGTCATCCTCGTCGTCGGCGTGAACGGCGTCGGCAAGACGACGACGATCGGCAAGCTCGCGCGGCTGCTCGCGAGCCACGGCCAGTCGGTCGTGGTCGGCGCGGCCGACACCTTCCGCGCCGCCGCCGTCGAGCAGCTCGCGACGTGGGCGCAGCGGGCGGGCGTCGAGGTCGTGCGGCCCGAGCGCGAGGGGCAGGATCCCGCCTCCGTCGCCTTCCAGACCGTGCAGCGCGCGCAGGCCGGCGGCATCGCGATGTGCATCGTCGACACCGCGGGCAGGCTGCAGACCAAGGGCGGGCTCATGGACGAGCTCGGCAAGATCCGCCGCGTCGTCGAGAAGCTCGCGCCCGTGTCGGAGGTGCTGCTCGTGCTCGACGCGACGACGGGGCAGAACGGCGTCGCGCAGGCGCAGGCCTTCATCGAGCACGCCGGCGTCACGGGCCTCGTCATCACGAAGCTCGACGGCAGCGCGAAGGGCGGCTTCGTGCTCGCCGTCCAGGAGCGCACGGGCATCCCCATCAAGCTCATCGGCCAGGGCGAGGGCATCGACGACCTCACGGGCTTCACGCCCCACGTCTTCGTGGAGCAGCTCGTCGGCTGACGCCGGTCGCGAGGCGCGACGACGCCAGGCGCGGCGACGCCGGGCGCGGCTACGCCAGGCGCACGGTGCCGTCGAACGCCACGGCGGCGTCGAGCCGCGCGAGCATGTCGTCGCTCATGGGCGGCAGGGCGTCGAGGGCGAACCAGCGCACGTCGACCGACTCCTCGTCGGCGACGTGCGGCTCGCCCGACACGTGGCGGCACCGGTGCACGAGGTCGAGGTACTGCGTGACGTCGCCGTTGCCGTAGGTCGTCGGAGGCAGGACGTGGACGCGCACGAGCGCCTCGACCTCGATGACGACCCCCGCCTCCTCGAGCGCCTCGCGCACCGCGGTCGTCGCAGGATGCTCGCCGGGATCGACGATGCCCGAGATCGGCGTCCACGCGCCCGTGTCGGCGCGGCGCACGAGCAGCACGCGATCGTCGTCGAGCACGACGGCCGTCGATCCGGAGAGCCACAGCGGCGCGTGGCCGACGTGCTCGCGCAGCCGGAGGACGAAGTCGGGCGTCGGCGCCATCGTCAGTCGCCGTCCGGTCCGGCGGGCATCCGCCCGAGGATCGTGAGCCTGCCGTCGTCCATGCGGCCCCGGTCGTCGGTGATGATCGTGCGGCCTGCGCCGCGCACCCACACGCGCCCCTCGGCCTGCTCGCCCGTGGGATGGCCGACGATGCCGGCCTGCGTGCCGGGGATGGCGCGGCCGACCGTGCCGGGATGCGCGACGACCTCGTCGGGGCTCGCGACCGTCACGGTGCCCGTCTCGGTCGTGCCGTAGGCGTTGCAGACGATCGGCCCCCACGCGTCGTGCAGGCGCGCGACGAGCCGCGCGTCGAGCGGCTCGCTGCCGCTGACGATGCGCCGCACGGGCGGCGGCGTCTCGCCCGTCTCGGCGAGGTGGTCGAGCAGGCGGCCCAGCTGCGTCGGCGTGCCCGACAGCATCGTCGCGCCGCGCTCGAGCAGCAGCCGCACGCGCGTGTGCGGCCGCGACCGCGGCGCGGCGACGAGCGTCGCGCCCGTGAGCAGCGACGCGGCGACGAGCTGCACGCCGTTGCCCTGGTGCAGGGGCCAGCACGCGAGCACCGTGTCGGTCGAGGCGATGCCGATGCGCTCGTGGAGGCTGCGCAGCTGCCGCAGGCCCCACACCGAGAACTGCCGGGCGACGTGCGGCACGGGCGTGCCGGTCGTGCCGGCGGTCATGAGCACGAGCCGACCGCGTCGGCTCGTGTCCGCGAGCGGGCCGCCCTCCTCGTCGGAGCGGGCGAGCGCCTGCTCGGCGGGCATCGTCGGACCGCGGTGCCACGCCGGCGCATCCTCCTCGTGCACGAGCAGCGCGTCGTCGGGGATGACGTGCTCGAGCGCGGCGACGCGGCCGGGATGCGCGAGCCAGACGTCGAGGCCGAGGCGCGATCCCGCGAGCAGCGACACGACGAGCCCGGCGCCCTCGCAGGCGACCACGACCGTGCGCGGCCCGTCGAGCGACTCGCGATGCCACACGCCCGCGAGGCGCTCGGCACGCCGCCACAGCTCGGCGAACGACCACGAC
This sequence comes from Agrococcus versicolor, assembly GCF_039531815.1. Classification (NCBI taxonomy): domain Bacteria; kingdom Bacillati; phylum Actinomycetota; class Actinomycetes; order Micrococcales; family Microbacteriaceae; genus Agrococcus; species Agrococcus versicolor. Next base: position 587,991 of record NZ_BAAAQT010000005.1, read on the forward strand.
CGATCGCCGACGACGAGGGCCGTGCGATCGCGGAACCGGGCGGCGGCGGCCTCGGCGAGCGCGGCGAGCGTCGGGCCCCGCCTCGACGTCGCTCGCACGAGCACGCCCACGTCGCGCGGCGAGAGTCTCAGGCGCATGCTGGCAGCGTAGACGCCCGGGGACGACGCCATGCCCGGCCGCCGGTACCATCGGAGGCACCATGGCAGCGTTCGGCTCTCTCTCCACCCGGCTCACCGACTCCCTCGCGAAGCTGCGCACGAAGGGTCGGCTGACGCCGTCGGACATCGACGGCACCGTCCGCGAGATCCGTCGTGCGCTGCTCGACGCCGACGTCGCGCTCGACGTCGTGAAGGACTTCTGCGGTCGCATCCGCGAGCGCGCCCTCGGCGCGGAGGTGTCGAGCTCGCTCAACCCTGCGCAGCAGGTCGTGCAGATCGTCAACGAGGAGCTCGTCGCGATCCTCGGCGGCGAGCAGCGCAGGCTCGAGCTCGCGAAGACCCCGCCGACGATCATCATGCTCGCCGGCCTGCAGGGCGCGGGCAAGACGACGCTCGCGGGCAAGCTCGCGCTGCACCTCGCGGGCGAGGGGCACACCCCGATCCTCGTCGCCGCCGACCTCCAGCGCCCGAACGCCGTGACGCAGCTCGAGGTCGTCGCCGGCCAGGCGGGCGTCGCGGTCTACGCGCCCGAGCCGGGCAACGGCGTCGGCGACCCCGTGAAGGTCGCACGCGACGGCGTCGCCCTCGCGCGCAGTCGGCAGCACGACGTCGTCATCGTCGACACCGCGGGCCGCCTCGGCGTCGACGCCGAGCTCATGCAGCAGGCGTCGAGGATCCGCAAGGCCATCCAGCCCGACGAGGTGCTCTTCGTCATCGACGCCATGATCGGCCAGGACGCCGTCGCGACGGCGAAGGCCTTCCAGGAGGGCGTCGACTTCACGGGCGTCGTGCTCACGAAGCTCGACGGCGACGCGCGCGGTGGCGCGGCGCTGTCCATCCGCGGCGTCACGGGCCGCCCCATCCTCTTCGCCTCGACCGGCGAGCGGCTCGAGGACTTCGAGCCCTTCCACCCCGACCGCATGGCGAGCCGCATCCTCGACCTCGGCGACATCCTCACCCTCATCGAGCAGGCGCAGAAGTCGTTCGACGAGGAGGAGGCGCGTCGCGTCACCGAGGCGATGCTCACCGACTCGTTCACGCTCGAGGACTTCCTCAAGCAGCTGCAGCAGGTGCGCAAGGCGGGCAACTTCAAGCAGATGCTCGGCATGCTGCCGGGTGCGAAGGGCCTGCGCGAGGCGATCGACGGCTTCGACGAGGGCGAGTTCGCGCGCACCGAGGCGATCATCCTCTCGATGACGCCGCGCGAGAGGAAGCAGTCGAAGATCCTGAACGGCTCGCGCCGCCTCCGCATCGCGCGCGGCTCCGGCGTGACCGTCACCGAGGTCAACCAGCTCATGCAGCGCTTCGACCAGGCGGCGAAGATGATGAAGACCGTCGCGAAGGGCGGCATGCCGAACATCCCCGGCATGGGTCCCATGCCCGGCTCGCACGGCGTCGGCAAGCGGCAGGTGCAGCAGAAGCCGTCGAAGGGCAAGCGCTCGGGCAACCCCGCCAAGCGCGCCGTGGCGCCCGTCGAGGCGCCCGCGCCCGGCGGCGTGTTCGGCGGCGGCCAGCAGGCGGCACCCGACCTCGCCGACATGAGCGCCGAGGACCGAGCCGCACTGCAGCGCATGCTGGGCGGCGGGCGCTAGCCCCAGATCCGTCGTCGCATGCGCGCCTAGGCTGGAGCGCATGGTCGCCACCGACATCCCCACCCGCATCGGCGTGCAGGTCTCGCCGCAGCACGCCTCGTTCCAGCAGTCGCTCGACGCCGTCCGGCGCCTCGAGGACATGGGCGTCGACATGGTCTTCAACTGGGACCACTTCTACCCGCTGTCCGGCGAGCCCGACGGGCTGCACTTCGAGTGCACGACGCAGCTGGCCGCCTGGGCGCAGGCGACGGAGCGCGTCGAGCTCGGCCCGCTCGTGTTCTGCAACTCGTACCGCAACCCCGACCTGCTCGCCGACGTCTCGCGCACGCTCGACCACATCTCGAACGGACGCTTCGTGCTCGGCATCGGCGCCGGCTGGTTCGAGCGCGACTACGTCGAGTACGGCTACGAGTTCGGCACGCCCGGCTCGCGGCTGCGCGAGCTGAAGGACGCGATGCCGCGCATCGAGTCGCGCCTCGCGGCGCTCAACCCCGCGCCGGTGCGCGACATCCCCGTGCTCATCGGCGGCGGCGGCGAGCGGAAGACGCTGCGGATCGTCGCCCAGCACGCCGACGTGTGGCACTCCTTCGCCGGCCCCGACGAGCTGCAGCACAAGCTCGACGTGCTCGCGCAGCACGCCGACGACGTCGAGCGCGACATCTCGGGCATGGTCGTGTCGAACGGCGCGAGCGTGCGCCAGGGCATCGGCGGCCTCGGCGTCGAGCGCCTCGACGCGCTGCACGCGCTCGGCACCCGTCTCATCACGGTGTCGATCTCGGGCGACGACGGCCCCGGCGGCTACGACGTCGAGCAGGTGCGGCAGTTCCTCGACTGGCGCGACGCGAAGAACGCCTGATCGGGCGATGCCGGGAGGCTTGACGTCGCACTTGCTTTTTGCAAGCATGACGGCAGCCGGTCCGACGAGGGGTCGGCGCATCCGAACGGAGCCGACATGTCCACGATGATCTTCGTCAACCTCCCCGTCACCGACCTCGACCGCTCGAAGGCCTTCTACGAGGCGCTCGGATGGTCGATCAATCCCATGTTCACCGACGAGAACGCCGCATGCGTCGTCATCTCGGACACGATCATGCTCATGATCCTGCGCCGCGACTTCTTCCAGACGTTCACGTCGAAGGAGGTCGCCGACCCGCGCACGACGGCGCAGGCGCTCATCGCCCTCAGCCGCGACTCGCGCGAGGCGGTCGCGGAGATCGCGGCGACCGCGCTCGCCTCGGGCGGCTCGGAGTCGCGTCCCGCGCAGGACTACGGCTTCATGGTGCAGCACGCGATCGAGGACCCCGACGGCAACGTCCTCGAGTTCATGTGGATGGATCCGCACGCGGCCGAGCAGGGCCCCGACGCGTTCCTGGCCGAGGGCGGCGCCGACTCCTGATGGCGGCCCGCTCCTACGGGCAGCACGACGGCGTCACGCGAGCGCTCGAGCTCGTCGGCGACCGGTGGGCGCTGCTCGTGGTGCGCGACCTGCTCGTCGGCCCGCGGCGCTACGGCGACCTGCGGGCCGGCCTGCCGCGCATCCCGACGAACGTGCTCGCGACGCGGCTCGCCGAGCTCGTCGACGCCGGCCTCGCCGTCAAGACCCCGGTGAAGCGCATGGGCACCGTCTACGAGCTCACGCCGCTCGGGCGCGACCTCGCGCCCGTCGTCGACGCGCTCGCCCGCTGGGGCGCGCGATCCCTCGGCGAGCCCGCGGAGGACGACGTCGTGACCGCGGACGCGCTCGCCACCGCGCTGCGGGCCGCGTTCTCGGCCTCCGAGGCGCACGACCAGGCCTTCGTCGCCGACCTGCTCGTCGGCACCGTCGCGCTGCGCGTGCGGGTCGACGGCGACCGCCTCGACGTCGCGACCGTGGCGCTCGAACGGCCGGAGACGGGTGCGGCGGGGGAGACGGCTCGGGCGCTGCGCGCCCGGGTCCCCGACGCCGTGCTGCGCGCAGGCGTCGACCTGCAGGGGCTGCTGGCGCGCGGCGACGGACGCGACGCCGTGGAGGTCGTGTCGGGCGACGTGCGCGTCGCCGACGCCTTCGTGCGCGCGTTCGCCGCGGCGCCCGCGGCGTGAGGCGAGCGCCGAGCGCGGACGCAGGCTCCGGGCGGGCGGCTCGGAGCGGCTAGTCGCGCATGGCCTCTACGAGGTGCTCGAGCACCGCATCCATGCCGCCGGCGATCATCGCCTCGCGCTGCTGCGCCGACGAGCCGCCCTGCGCGAGCACCGCGACGGCCGCGTCGATCCCCGCGGTCGCGCCGAGGTCCTCCGCGATGGGTGCCAGGCGATCGAGCGTCGAGTGCAGCACCTCGGCCACGCGCATCGTGGCGCCCTCGGCGTTCGTGATCATGACGGCGTCGAGGCCGAAGCGCGCGGTGCGCCAGCGGTTCTCGCGCACGAGCCACGAGGGGATGCGCTCGGGCTCGGTGCCGTCGTCGAGCGCGCGCATGCGCTCCTCGACGAGGCAGTGCGTGAGGGCCGTGACGGCGTGCAGGTGCGCGAGGGAGGGCGCGCCGTCGGCGATCCGCGCCTCGACGGTGCCGAGGCGCGGCGACGGGCGCACGTCCCAGCGCAGCTCGGTGAGGCCGTCGGCGGCGCCGACGTGCACGAGGTCGTGCGCGACGCGCTCCCACGTCTCCCAGTCGGGCATGTCCGGCGGGAGGCCCGCGTTCGGGATCTGCTGGAAGAGCATGGCGCGCTGCGAGGCGTAGCCGGAGTCGTGGCCCTGCCAGTACGGGCTCGAGGCCGAGAGCGCGAGGATGAGCGGCAGGTGGTCGAGCAGCGCGTGCACGATGGGCACCGTCTGCTGCCGGGGTCGATCGATGCCGACGTGCGTGTGGACGCCGAAGATGAGCAGGCGCTCGGCCCACGACCCGCCGTGCTCGATGAGCCTGCGGTACCGGGGGGAGTCGGAGACCGGCTGGCCGCGCCACCGCGCGGTCGGGTGCGTGCCGGAGCCGATGACGTCGGCGCCCTCGGCGTCGGCCGCCGCGACGACGAGGTCGCGCAGCTCGCGCACCTCGGCGACCGCGGCGTCCGTCGTGCCGTGCACGCCCGTGACGAGCTCGACCGTGTTCTGCAGGAACTCGCCCTTCACCCGGTCGTCGTCGATGCGCGCGAGCACGGCCGGGGCGACGGGAGCGAGGTCGCGCGACGTGCGGTCGACGAGCTGCAGCTCCCATTCGACCCCGAGGGTGCCGCGCGCGGAGTGGGCGAAGTCCATGGCGCAAGCGTAGGGCGCGGTCGTGCGCCGAGCGGTGCGCACGCACGCGTGGCGTCATGTGACAGAATGGTGGGTCGAGCCAGCAGTTCCGCCCTCTCTCGGAGATGCGGGCTCCCACCGCCTTCCCTCTCCGCGCCCCCGCCGCGGCCCGAGGGGTGCACATTCGTCAAGGAACCACCAGGAGAACCGTGGCTGTCAAGATCCGTCTCAAGCGCTTCGGCAAGATGCGCGCACCCTTCTACCGCATCGTCGTCGCCGACTCGCGCACCAAGCGCGACGGCCGCGTCATCGAGGAGATCGGGATCTACCACCCGACCGAGAACCCCTCGCGCATCGAGGTCGACGGCGAGCGTGCGCAGTACTGGCTCGGCGTCGGCGCGCAGCCGACCGAGCAGGTGGCCGCGATCCTCAAGCTCACGGGCGACTGGGGCAAGTTCAAGGGCGACGCGAACGCCGTCTCGACCGTGCAGCAGCCCGAGGGCCGCAAGGCCTTCGTCGCCGACGAGAAGAAGGCCCCCGTCCTCCGCCCGAAGGCGGAGAAGAAGGCCGAGGAGCCCGCAGCGGCACCCGAGGCCGAGGCGCCCGCCGCCGACGAGGCACCCGCCGAGTCCGACGCCAAGGCCGAGTAGCACATGCTCGTCGCGGCGCTGGAGCACCTCGTCAAGGGCATCGTCGATCGCCCGGACGAGGTCGCCGTCGCGTCGCGCGAGACCCCCCGCGGCGAGGTCCTCGAGGTGCGCGTGCACCCCGAGGACCTCGGCCGCGTCATCGGCCGTGGAGGCCGTACCGCGACCGCGCTGCGCACCGTCGTCGGTGCGCTCGCGCAGGGGCGCCGCGTCCGTGTCGACGTGGTGGACACCGATTCCTGAGCGCACGCGCACCCAGCTGCGGGTCGGTCGCCTCACCAAGGCGCACGGCCTCAAGGGCGCGCTGAAGATCGAGCTGTACACCGACGAGCCTGATCGCCGCTTCGTGCCGGGCGCCGAGTTCTCGCTGCAGGTGCCGACGTCGTCGAAGTGGCACCGCAAGACGCTGCGACTCACCGAGTTCCGCGTCTACAACGGCAACCCCGTCGGGTTCTTCGAGGGCATCGACGACCGCGAGGAGGCCGAGACCCTCGTCAAGGCCGTCCTCTGGGTCGAGCAGGACGCCACCGAGCTGCCCTCCGAGCCCGACGCCTGGTACCAGCACCAGCTCGCGAACCTCGAGGTGTGGCGCGACGGCGTCATGGTCGGGCGCATCGCTCGCATCGACCCGATGCCCGCCCAGGACCTCCTCGTCATCGCCTCCGGCGAGACCGAGGTGCTGCTGCCGTTCGTCCAGGCCTTCGTGCCGACGGTCGACCTGCAGCGCGGCCGCGTGGAGATCACGCCGCCCAACGGCCTGTTCGAGGATCCGGACCCGGCCGACGCCGAGCCGGAGCCCCAGGGCGCCGGCCGCCGTGCCGATGCGGCGGAGGCTCCCGAGCCCGACGCCGAGGAGTCGGACCCGTCCGAGGCGCCCGCGCCGGACGCATCCGCTGCGGCGGACGAGCCGGCGGCCCCCGAGCCGCCCGCAGCCGCGAAGGGCTGACGTGCGCATCGACGTCGTCACGATCTTCCCCGACTTCTTCTCGGTGCTCGACGTGTCGCTCCTGGGTCGCGCGCGCCAGAGCGGCCTCGTCGACGCCCGCGTGCACGACCTGCGCGCGTTCACGCACGACCGGCACCGCACCGTCGACGACACCCCCTACGGCGGCGGCGCCGGCATGGTCATGAAGCCCGAGCCGTGGGGCGAGGCCTTCGACGCCGTCCTCGGCACCGACGCGAGCGCGCAGACGCCGGCCACGGTCGTCTTCCCGTCGCCCGCGGGGGAGCGCTTCACCCAGGCGATCGCGCACGAGCTGGCCGAGGCGCCGCACCTCGTCTTCGCGTGCGGTCGCTACGAGGGCATCGACTCCCGCGTCGCCGAGCACGTCGCGACGCGTGCGACCGTGCGCGAGCTGAGCCTCGGCGACTACGTGCTGAACGGTGGTGAGGTCGCGGTCGTCGCGATGCTCGAGGCGATCACGCGCCTCGTCCCGGGCATGGTCGGCAACCCCGAGTCGATCGTCGAGGAGAGCCACGCCGACGGCCTCCTCGAGTACCCGATCTACACGAAGCCCGCGACGTGGCGCGGCCTCGACGTGCCGGACGTGCTGCGCTCGGGCGACCACGGCAAGGTCGCGGCGTGGCGTCGCGAGCAGGCGATCGAGCGCACGCGACGCGTGCGGCCCGACCTCCTCGAGGGCTGACGTCCGCAGCGCCGGGGCGAGCGCGCTCCGGGCGTGCTCTCGGCGAACGCATGGGCGGAGCCGGCGCACCGGTCGCTACGCTCGCCGCATGCGCCGCGCGTTCCTGTGGATCATGATCGCCTCGGTCGTCGTGCTGCCCATCTGGGTGCTCGTCGGCCGTGGCCTCTTCGGCGCGCCGCTCGCGCAGGCCATCGTGCCGCTCGCGCTGCTCGCGCCGTTCCTCGCGCTGCAGATCGGCGCGGTCGCAGGGCTCACGCTCGCGCGCAAGGAGGTGCGCGGTCCGCGCGCCGTCACCTGGCACGACGTGCGGCTCGTCGGACCGTGGCTGCTCGCGATCGTCGTCCTCGGCATGCTCGTCGTCGACGGCTCGGGTGCGGCGTCCGGCAGCGCGCTCACGGCGCTCGTCGGCGCGGGCGCCCTCACGGCCTCCGCCGCGCTCGCCGGCGTCCTCGGCCTGCTCGTGGTCCTCGCCGGCTTCGTCATCGGGTACGTGCAGGTCCGCCTGCTGCTGCTCGAGACCCGCACGCGCCTGGGCGCCTACGTCGACCAGGTGGCGCAGCGCCCGATCGTGGCGTCGGATGCGGTCTTCGAGCGTCCGGGCGGACCGCAGGCCGGCACGACGATCCGGCTCGAGCGTGGCGCCTCCGACTGAGCGCCGCCCGCGTGTGGCCGTCGACGGCCGCCATGTGGCAAGATGGTCGATTGTGCCATGCACATCCTCTGCCACAGGGGAGCGAGCGGGCACCCCACGAACATCCACATCCTGAAGCGGTCGACCTGTGGCGGCCGCAGAGAGCGACACCGCCATGAACATCCTCGACCACGTCGACGCAGCCTCGCTGCGCTCCGACGTCCCCGACTTCCGCCCCGGCGACACCGTCAAGGTGCACGTGAACATCATCGAGGGCTCGCGCTCGCGCGTCCAGGTGTTCCAGGGCCACGTCATCGGCCGTCAGGGCCGCGGCATCGGCGAGACCTTCACGGTCCGCAAGGTCTCGTTCCAGGTCGGCGTCGAGCGCACGTTCCCCGTGCACTCGCCCGTCATCGACAAGATCGAGGTCGTCACCAAGGGTGACGTCCGCCGCGCGAAGCTGTACTACCTGCGCAACCTGCGCGGCAAGGCAGCGAAGATCAAGGAGAAGCGCGACGCCTGAGCGTCGATGCGATCCACGAAGGGGGCCGGGCGACCGGCCCCCTTCGTCGTGTCCGGGTGCGGGCGGACGCCTGGCACGTGAGCGATGCTCGACAGCACGGTTCGACAACGAAGTGCCGCGCGCACCCCTCGTGTCGTCCTGCGTGCATGGGTGACGGCCGTAGGCTTGGCGGCTGGCGAAGGGCAGGACCAGGGCATGGCGACGAAGGCCGATGGACGCGGTTCCAGGACGATCATCCTGTTCCTGAGAGACCTCGCGGTGATCTTCCTCGCGGCGCTCATCATCTCCTTCCTCGTGAAGACGTTCCTCGTGCGGCCGTTCTACATCCCGTCGCCGTCGATGTCCGACACGCTCGAGGTCGACGACCGCGTCATCGTGAGCCTGCTCACCCCGCAGCTCGTGCAGCTCGAGCGCGGCGACGTCGTCGTGTTCGAGGACCCGGACGCGTGGCTGCCCGACCCGCAGGTCGACCAGCCCGAGGGCATCGCGGGCGCCGCCGACTGGTTCCTGACGTTCGTGGGCCTCGCGCCCGACGACAGCCACGGCTACCTCATCAAGCGCGTCATCGGGCTGCCGGGCGACCACGTCGTGTGCTGCAACGACTTCGGCCAGATCACGATCAACGACGTGCCGATCGACGAGACGGACTACGTCACCCTCGACCAGGAGGGACTGCCCGCCTCCGGCACCGACTTCGACGTCGTCGTGCCCGAGGGGCAGCTGTGGGTGCTCGGCGACAACCGGTACCACTCGGCCGACTCGCGCGCCCACATGGACGAGCCCACGGGCGGCTTCGTGCCGGTGTCGGACGTCGTCGGTCGCGCGATCGTCGTGTCGTGGCCCGTCGCGCGCTGGCAGTGGATCGACGACCACGACGAGGTGTACTCCGGCGTCGGATCGGGCGGCCGATGATCGAGCCCACGCTCGAGGTCGAGACGGGGCTGTGGGATGCCCGCCCGCTCGTCATCGGCATGGACGAGGTGGGGCGCGGGGCGCTCGCCGGGCCCGTGAGCGTCGGCGCGTTCGCGCTCGCGCGCTGCGACGAGGTGCCCGCGGGCCTGCGCGACTCCAAACTCATGACCGCGAAGGCGCGCGAGCGCACCGCGCCGGTCGTGCGCGAGTGGGGCGTCGCCGCCGTCGGGCACGCGAGCGCCGCCGAGATCGACGCCGTCGGCATCATGGCCGCGCTGGCGATCGCGGGTCGTCGGGCGCTCGAGGCGCTGCATCTCGCGGGCGTCGACGTCGTCGGCAGCGCCGTGCTGCTCGACGGCTCCCACGACTGGCTCAGCTCTCGCCTGCGGCGGCCGCTCGCGATCACGACGCGTCCCAAGGCCGACCGCGACTGCGGTTCGGTCGCCGGCGCCGCGTGCGTCGCGAAGGTCGAGCGCGACGCGCTCATGGTCGCGCACGACGAGGACCACCCCGGCTACGGCTGGGCCTCGAACAAGGGCTACGCGGCCGCCGTGCACATGGAGGGCATCGCCACCCTCGGGCCGACGCGACTGCACCGGCGGACGTGGCTGAAGAGCGACGGTGCCGTGCGCGCCTCCGCCGCCGCGTAGGATCGTCCTCGTGGAGCCTGAGGACATCGACGACTACGACCGCGAGGTCGAGCTGCAGCTCTTCCGCGAGTACCGCGACGTCGTCGGCACGTTCCGATACGTCGTCGAGACGGAGCGGCGGTTCTACCTCGCCAACGACGTCACGCTCACGCGGCAGGACGCGGGCAACGACTTCTACTTCGAGCTCGTGCTGACCGACGTGTGGGTGTGGGACATCTACCGCGCCGACCGGTTCGTGAAGAACGTGCGCGTGCTGACGTTCAAGGACGTCAACGTCGAGGAGCTCTCCGACCGCGATCTCGAGCTGCCGAAGGACCTCGCGATCGAGGGCTAGGCCCCGTGGGGCGCGTGCGTCCCGCACAGGCGCGACCTGCGCCGCTCCTCGCCACCCGTGGCGGTCGCGTGCGACGCGCCGGGCACCCGATGCCGTGGGATGTGCGGCATGCACCCCAAGGACGAGCTCGGACGAGCAGGTGAGGACGCCGCCGCCGATCTGCTGATCGCCGCGGGCATGCGCGTCGTCGATCGCAACTGGCGCTGCCGCCACGGCGAGCTCGACGTCGTCGCACGCGATGGCGTGACGTGGGTCTTCGTCGAGGTGAAGACGCGGCGCGGGCGGCGCTACGGCCACCCGCTCGAGGCCATCACGCGGCAGAAGCTGCGTCGGCTCCGCACGCTCGCCACGCTCTGGATGCAGGCGCACGACGTCCGCGGCCCCATGCGCCTCGATGCCATCGCCGTCGACGCGCCTCGTGACGCGCCCATGCGTCTCGAGCACGTCCGGGGCATCCGATGAGCGACGTCCGCATCGTCGGCGTCGCCCGCACCATCGCGCTGCAGGGCCTCGCGGGCCGTCGCGTCGACGTCGAGGTCGACGTCGCGAGCGGGCTGCCGAGCGTGCGCGTCGTCGGCATGCCCGACGCGGCCATCCGCGAGGCGCAGCATCGCACGCAGTCGGCGATCGAGACGTCCGGCTTCGAGTTCCCCGCGACGCGCGTGCTCGTCAACCTCACGCCCGCGTCGCTGCCGAAGGCCGGGTCGCACCTCGACCTGCCGATGGCGATCGCGGTGCTGCGCGCGACGGGCGTCGTGCCGGCGGGTCGCGAGGCGGCGCTCTTCGGCGAGCTGGGGCTCGACGGCAGGCTGCAGCCGCTGCGGGGCGTGCTGCCGCTCGTGCGCGCCGCGGCGCTCGACGGCGCCGACGAGGTGCTCGTGCCGCACGCGAACGCCGACGAGGCGAGCCTCGTGGAGGGGGTGCACGTGCGCGCCGTCGCGAGCCTGCGCGAGGCGGCGATCGTCCTGGGCGCCGACGTCGAGTCGGTGCCCGTCGAGCCCGCGACGCTGCGCGTGCCGGTGGCCGAGCCGCGCAGCGTGCCCGACCTCGTCGACGTCATCGGCAACCTCCACGCCGTCGAGGCGCTGCAGGTCGCCGCCGCGGGCGCGCACCACATGCTCATGCTCGGTCCGCCCGGCGCGGGCAAGACGATGCTCGCCTCCCGCCTGCCCGGCCTCCTGCCGCAGCTCGACGTCGACCAGGCGCTCGACGTCGCGTCGATGCGCTCGTTGTCGGGCATCGCATGCCAGCATCTCGATCGCACGCCGCCGTTCGAGGCGCCGCACCACTCGGCGACCGCCGGCTCCCTCGTCGGCGGCGGGGGAGCGCTCATCCGGCCCGGGGCCATCTCGCGCGCGTCCCACGGCGTCCTCTTCCTCGACGAGTGCCCGGAGTTCTCTCGCGTCGTGCTCGACGGCCTCCGCGAGCCGCTCGAGTCGGGCGTCATCGAGATCCACCGCGCGGCCGCGACGGCGGCGTTCCCCGCCGCGTTCCAGCTCGTGCTCGCCGCGAACCCGTGCCCGTGCGGCCACCACGGGACCGGCCGGTGCCGCTGCGCGCCCACGCAGCGCCGCAGGTACCTCGGCAGGCTGTCGGGGCCGCTGCTCGACCGCGTCGACCTGCAGGTGACCGTCGATCGCGTTCGGCCCGTCGAGGCCGCGTCGCGCGCCGACGAGCCGCGCATCACGACGGCCGTGGCCCGCGAGCGCGTCGCCGCGGCGCGCGAGCGGGCGGCGCATCGCCTGCGCGACACGCCGTGGCGGGCCATGGGCCACGTCGACGGGCCGTGGCTGCGGCGACGCCATCCGCTGCCGCCCGACGTCGCGGCGCCGCTCGACGAGGCGCTGGCGCGCGGCGCGATCTCGATGCGCGGCTACGACCGCACGCTGCGCGTCGCCTGCACCGTCGCCGACCTCGACGATGCGCCCGTGCGCCGCGAGCACGTGGGTCGCGCGCTCTTCTACCGACAGGGGATCCCCGCATGAGCAGGCTGCGCATCGCGACGTCGACCATCCGCGAGCTCGTCGCGGGCGTCGCCCCGCCGAGCCTCGCCGAGGCGGGCGACGACGTCGAGGTCGAGCTCTTCGCCGCCGCCGCCTGGTCGTGCATCCCGGAGCCCGGCGACGCGGTCGCGGGCACGGTGCGCGCTGCGATCGGCGACGTGCGCGCGCTCGAGCTGCTCGTCGCCGGCGCCGCGCCGAGCCGCTGGCTGCTCGAGGCGGGCGACGTCGCGCCCGACCTCGTACGGCACCTCGACGCCGCGGTCGACCGATGGCGTCCGAGGCTCGACGACGCGCGCGTGCGCCGCGCCCTCGAGCAGGGCGCCGCATGGGGGCAGACGCTGCTGTCGCCGCTCGCGCACGAGTGGCCGACCGGCCTCGACGACCTCGGCCCGCATGCGCCCGCGGCGCTGTGGGTGCGCGGCTCGCTGCACGCGCTCGCCGACGTCGGCCGGTCCATCGCGCTCGTCGGCTCGCGCGCGGCGAGCGGGTACGGCGAGCACGTGGCGATGGAGGCCGTCGAGGGCCTCGTGCGGCACCGGTTCGCGACGGTCTCGGGTGCCGCGTACGGCATCGACGCGTGCGTGCACCGCGCGACGCTCGCCATGGGCGGCACGACGATCGCGGTCATGGCCGGCGGCCTCGACCGCCTCTACCCGCCGGGCAACGACGACCTGCTGCGACGGGTCGACCGCGAGGGCGCCCTCGTCGCCGAGGTCCCCTGCGGATCGACGCCCAGCCGATGGCGGTTCCTCGCGCGCAACCGGCTGATCGCGGCGCTCGCGCAGGCGACGGTCGTCGTCGAGGCGAGCGTGCGGTCGGGGTCGATCAACACCGCGGGCCACGCTGCGACGCTCGGGCGGCCGCTCGGGGCGGTGCCCGGGCCGGTGACGAGCGGTGCGAGCGCGGGCTGCCATCGCCTCATCCGCGACTACGGCGCGCAGCTCGTGCAGGGCGCCGACGAGATGCGGGCGCTCGTCGACGGCGAGGGGCCGACGTCGGGCCTCGAGCTGCGTGCGGGTGCGGAGGAGACGCGACTGCTCGATGCGTTGAGCGTGCGCAGCGCCCGCGACGCCGACGACCTCGCGGCTCGTGCGGGCATGTCGGTCGTCGAGGTGGAGGCGACGCTCGGCCTGCTCGACCTCGCGGGTCGCGTCGAGCAGCGGGGGAGCGGGTGGGTGCGGCGGCCCGCGTCTCGCTGAGCGTCAGGCCGTGGTGCCCGCTGCCCGCGTCGTCGTGCCGCGCTCGCGGATGAGCAGGCCGAACGCGCCGGCGACGAAGAGCATGAGCACGCCGTAGACGCCGGCGGGCAGGCTCAGCTCGACCGAGCCGATCACGGTCTGCGCGATGACGATCGCCAGCACGGCGTTGTGGATGCCGATCTCGAACGACGAGGCGACGGCCTGGCGACGGCCGACGCCGAGCATGCGCGGCACGAGGAAGCCGATCGTGAGGCTCACGGCGCAGAAGACGACGGTGATGAGTGCGAGGGTCGCGACGTTCGCGACGAGGATCGCCCAGTTCGAGGCGACCGCGCCAGCGATGACGACGACGAGCACCACGAGCGATCCGACGCGCACCGGGCGGTCCATGCGGTCGGCGAACCCCGGTCGGATGCGACGCACGAGCATGCCGAGCACCACCGGGCCGAGGACGACGAGGAAGACCTCGACGACCTTCGCCGCCTGCAGGCCCAGCTGCCCGTCGAACGGGTCGAAGATCGCGATCGCGAGGTTCGTGATGAGCGGCAGCGTGACGACGGCCACGACCGAGTTGATCGCGGTGAGGGAGATGTTGAGCGCGACGTCGCCGTGGAAGAGGTGGCTGTAGAGGTTCGCCACCGTGCCACCGGGCGATGCGGCCAGCAGCATCATGCCCACCGCGAGCACGGGAGGCAGCTGGAAGAGCGCCACGAGACCCAGGCAGATCGCCGGCAGCAGCACGAGCTGGCAGACGAGCGCGACGACGACGGCGCGCGGATGCCTCGCGACCCTCGCGAAGTCGCCGAGCGTCAGGCCGAGGCCGAGGCCGAACATGATGATGCCGAGCGCGACCGGCAGGCCGATCGTCGTCAGAGCGGATCCCATGCAGCCAGTGTGCGGCAACCGTCGAGGAATGCTCGGCGCACGCGCCGCGCCTGTGGACAGCGGGGCGCCCCGACGTGACGGAGGGTGCGGCCTACCCTGGAGCCATGCACGACGGACTGGGCCAGCATGCGCCGCCGACGCACGTCGTCGCCCACCTGAGCGACACGCACCTCCTCGCGGGTGGCGCGCTGCTCGGCGGCGCCATCGACACCGCGGCGCACCTGCGCGACGCCCTCGCGCGGCTCGAGCTCGCCGCGCCCGCGGCCGATGCGCTCGTCGTCTCGGGCGACTGCACGGACCTCGGCGAGCCCGACGCCTACCGGCTCCTGCAGGAGATCGTCGAGCCCGTCGCCGAGCGCATGGGGGCGATCGTCGTGTACGCCGCCGGCAACCACGACGAGCGCGAGCCGATGTGGCACGCGCTGCACGGCATCGCATCCGACGCCCCGTACGACCACGTGCACGACGTCGGCGGCCTGCGCATCGTCTCGCTCGACTCGAGCCTCGCCGGCTTCCACCACGGCGGCTTCGACGAGGGGCAGGCGCAGTGGCTCGCCGACGCGCTCGCGACGCCCGCCGAGCACGGCACGCTGCTCGTCATGCACCACCCGCCGCTGCCGTACCGGGCACGCATCCTGCAGGTCCTCGAGTTCCAGGACGAGCCGCGGCTCGCCGAGGTGCTCGACGGCTCCGACGTGCGCGCGATCCTCTCCGGCCACCTGCACGTCAACGGCTCCGGCACCTTCGCCGGCGTGCCCGTCGTGCTCGCCAACGCGACCTCCTACGCCGACGACCTCGCCGCGGGACCCACGGCGTTCACCGGCATCGACGGTGCGCAGTCGGCGAACGTGCTCGAGGTCTACGCCCATACGGTCGCGCACTCGGTGGTGCCCGGGCAGGTGCACCCGTCGCTGTCGCCGCTGCCCGCAGGGCTCCACGCCGAGCTCGCGGCGCTCGACCCGGCCGCGCGCATCGAGCGCTTCAGCAGGAAGCGCTGAGCATGCGCGTCGAGGCGGCGATCGACGGCTACCTGACGCACCTCGAGCGCGAGCGCGCCGCGAGCCCCCGCACGGTGCGCGCCTACCGATCCGACCTCGCGAGCCTCGCGGAGCACTGCGCCGCCCACGGCATCGACGACGTCGCGGCGCTCGACCTCGAGGTGCTGCGCGACTGGCTCTTCGCCGCGAGCGAGCGCGGCCTCGCACGCGCGACCCTCGCCCGCCGCGGCGCATCGGCGCGCGGCCTCGGCGCGTGGCTCGAGCGCGAGGGCGTCGCGATCGGCGCCGCACGGCTGCGCACACCCAAGCGGGAGTCGCACCTGCCTCGCGTGCTCTCCCGCGGCGCGATCGACGGCATCGTCGCACGTCTCGAGGAGGATGCCGCCACGGACGACCCGCTCGCCCGTCGCGACCTCGCCATCGTCGAGCTGCTCTACGCGAGCGCGCTGCGGGTGTCGGAGCTCGTCGGCCTCGACGTCGACGACGTCGACCTCGAGCGCCTCACGGTGCGCGTGCTCGGCAAGGGTGCGAAGGAGCGCGTCGTGCCCTTCGGCGTGCCGGCGCTCGACGCCGTCCACGAGTGGATCCGGCTGGGC
The DNA here is from genome assembly GCF_039531815.1 of Agrococcus versicolor. Classification (NCBI taxonomy): domain Bacteria; kingdom Bacillati; phylum Actinomycetota; class Actinomycetes; order Micrococcales; family Microbacteriaceae; genus Agrococcus; species Agrococcus versicolor. The sequence continues at coordinate 603,970 of NZ_BAAAQT010000005.1, forward strand.
AGGCCCGCGCTCGCGACCGGCGCGGAGTCGCGTGCCCTGCTGCTCGGCGCCCGTGGCGGGAGGCTCGGCCAGCGCGCCGTCCACGCGCTCGTCGCCCGCCTGCTGGAGGACGTGCCCGGCTCCGGCCCCGCAGGCCCGCATGCCCTGCGGCACACGGCAGCGACGCACCTGCTCGACGGCGGCGCCGACCTGCGCGCCGTGCAGGAGCTGCTCGGCCACGCGAGCCTCGGCACGACGCAGATCTACACGCACGTCTCGCTCGAGCGGCTCAGCGAGTCGTACCGCACGGCGCATCCGCGCGCGTAGGCATCCGCCCTCGCCGCACCCGCACCTCCCGCCTCGACGGACGTGGTCGGCAGCAGCACGGCGCGCTCGGCCCCCAGCAGCGCCATCGGGTTCGCGTAGGCGTCGTCGATGCGCACGCCGAGGTGGACGCAGGCGCCGCACGGGCGGTGACCGCCGACGAGCGTGCCGATCGGCCCGCCCTGCACGACGGCGTCGCCGACCGCGACGCTCGGCTGCACCGGCTCGACCGTCACGAGCACCTCCGCCCCGAGGTTCGCCATCCGCACCGTCACGACGGGGCGGTCGACGACGACCCCCGCGAACGTCACGACGCCCGTCGTCGGCGCGACGACCTCCGTGCCCGGCACGGCTGCGACGTCGATGCCGCGATGGCCCGCGCCCCAGCGCGTCGACGGCGCCGCGAACGCGCGCACCACCTCCGCCCTCGGCACGGGCCACGCGAGGCTGCCGCGCAGGGCCTCCGGCACCTCCGCCGACGCCGACGCGACGGACGGCGGACCGGTCGCAGCGGCCGACGACGGCGCGAGCACGAGCGTCGCGAGGGCGGCGGCGAGGATCGTGGGGAGCCTGTGGTGCATGCGGACACCCTCGCCTGCCCGTGCGACGCCCGGGCGGCGTGCGGAGGCGGCGCGGGATCGGCCGGCCTGTGGGGGAGCGGCGAGCGCGCCACGACGCGGGATCGAGCGTGTAGCATGGCGGGAGCACCCCTGAGAGGGGGTGACTTCGCGCGTCCGAGAACGCGACGGCCTCCACATGGTCCGGCACTGCCGGCGGGGCCTCGCAGGGCGCCAGGGGAGCGATCGCCGATCGCTCCGCCAACCGCAACAGATCAGGAGATGGCTCATGGCCGTCGTCACCACCCGCCAGCTGCTCGACAGCGGCGTCCACTTCGGGCACCAGACCCGTCGCTGGAACCCCAAGATGAAGCGCTTCATCTTCACGGAGCGCTCGGGCATCTACATCATCGACCTCCAGCAGTCGCTCGCGTACATCGACAAGGCGTACGAGTTCGTCAAGGAGACCGTGTCGCGTGGCGGCTCGATCCTCTTCGTCGGCACGAAGAAGCAGGCGCAGGAGCAGATCGCCGAGCAGGCGACCCGCGTCAACCAGCCCTACGTGAACCAGCGCTGGCTCGGTGGCCTCCTCACGAACTTCCAGACGGTCTCCAAGCGCCTCGCGGTGATGAAGGAGCTCGAGGAGATCGACTACGAGGACGTCGCAGGCTCCGGCTTCACGAAGAAGGAGCTCCTGCTCAAGCAGCGCGAGCTGACGAAGCTGCAGAAGTCGCTCGGCGGCATCCGCAACCTCCAGCGCACGCCGTCGGCGATCTGGATCGTCGACACGAACAAGGAGCACCTCGCGGTCGACGAGGCGAAGAAGCTGGGCATCCCGGTCATCGCCATCCTCGACACGAACTGCGACCCCGACGACGTGCAGTTCCCGATCCCGGGCAACGACGACGCGATCCGCTCGGTGGGCCTGCTCACCAAGATCATCGCCGACGCCGCAGCCGAGGGCCTCATGGAGCGCCACCAGGGCTCGTCCGAGGAGGCCGCCGAGCCGATGGCCGAGTGGGAGCGCGAGCTGCTCTCCGAGGGCGCCGCCGCGACCGAGGCGACGGCCGAGCAGGCCGAGGCCGCCGCGACCGAGCCCGCCGCCGACGAGGCGTCGACCGAGGCCGAGGCAGCAGCCGAGACCACCGAGGCCGCCGCAGAGACCACCGAGGCAGCAGCCGAGCCCGAGGCTGCCGAGGCGACCGAGGAGCCCGCAGCCGAGGAGCCCGCCGCCGAGGCGACGCCCGCTGACGTCGCGGCAGCCACCGACACCGACACCGAGGACGCCACCGCGTCCGCCAAGCAGTAGGGACGAGGCACCACATGGCAGTCAACATCGCTGACCTGAAGGCGCTGCGCGAGCAGCTGGGCACCGGTATGTCCGACACCAAGGCCGCCCTCGAGGAGGCCGGTGGCGACGTCGAGAAGGCCACCGAGATCCTGCGTCTCAAGGGTGCGAAGGGCAACGCGAAGCGTGCCGACCGCACCACGTCGGAGGGCCTCGTGGCCGTCGCGGAGGGCGAGCGCTCGATCACGCTCATCCAGCTCGGCTGCGAGACGGACTTCGTCGCGAAGAACGACAAGTTCATCGCGCTCGCCGACAAGGTGGTCGCCGCGGTGGCCGCCGCCGGCGCGACGACCGTCGACGAGGCGCTCGCCGCCGACGCCGAGGGCATGACGGTCCGCGAGCTCATCGAGCAGCAGGCCGCCACCATCGGCGAGAAGATCGAGCTCGTCAAGGTCACGACCCTCACGGGCGACGCCTTCGCGACGTACCTGCACCGCACGAGCAAGGACCTGCCCCCGCAGGTCGGCGTGGTCGTCGCGTTCCAGGGCGACGACGCCGAGACGGCCCGCGCGGTCGCGCAGCACATCGCGATGTTCGACCCCACGGTCGTCACCCGCGACGACGTGCCGACGGAGCAGGTCGAGAAGGAGCGCGCGCTCGTCACCGAGATCGCGCTCGGCGAAGGCAAGCCCGAGGCCGCCCTGCCGAAGATCATCGAGGGACGCCTCACGGGCTTCTTCAAGCAGATCGTCCTCGTCGACCAGGACTACGCACGCGACAGCAAGCAGACGGTCGGCAAGGTCCTCGCGGCCGCCGGCGTCGACGTGCAGTCGTTCGCGCGCTTCAAGGTCGGCGCGTAGCACGCACGCAGCATCACCCGAGGGGGGGCCGGCTCGTCCGGCCCCCTTCGTCGCGTCCGGGGGCCCTGCGCGCGCAGGACGCGCTCGCACGGGCGTCCCGTGCCTCCGGGGACCGATAGGGTCGAAGACGGCCTGGCCGCACGACCCGACGGAGCACGCATGACCGACGACGCACGCACCCGCCGCAGGCGAGTCCTCCTCAAGCTCTCCGGGGAGTCGTTCGGCGGCGGCTCGCTCGGCGTCAACCCCGACGTCGTGCAGGGCGTCGCAGCGCAGATCGCCGAGGCGTCGAAGGACGTCGAGATCGCGATCGTCGTCGGCGGCGGCAACTTCTTCCGCGGCGCCGAGCTCTCGCAGCGCGGCATGGACCGCGGGCGCGCCGACTACATGGGCATGCTGGGCACCGTCATGAACGCCCTCGCCCTGCAGGACTTCCTCGAGCAGGCGGGCGCCGCCACGCGCGTGCAGTCGGCGATCCAGATGACCCAGGTCGCCGAGCCCTACATCCCGCTGCGCGCCGAGCGCCACATGGAGAAGGGCCGCGTCGTGATCTTCGGCGCCGGCGCCGGCCTGCCGTACTTCTCGACCGACACCGTCGCGGCGCAGCGCGCGCTCGAGATCGGTGCCGACGAGGTCCTCGTCGCGAAGAACGGCGTCGACGGCGTCTACACCGCGGATCCGAAGAAGGACCCGACCGCGACCCGCATCGACGACATCACCTACCAGGACGCCCTCGTGCGCGGCCTCAAGATCGTCGACGCGACCGCATTCAGCCTCTGCATGGACAACGGCATGCCGATGCTCGTGTTCGGCATGGAGGGCGACGCCATCGCGCGCGCCATCCGTGGCGAGCGCCTCGGCACCGTCGTCCACGGCTGACCCACGCACCTAGACTGAATCGAACGGATGGAGGCGCCGTGATCAACGACGTGATGACCGAGGCCAAGGACAAGATGGCCCAGTCGATCGAGGTGGCGAAGGACGACTTCGCGACCGTGTCGGCAGGGCGGGCGAACCCCGCGCTGTTCCAGAAGCTGCTCGTGGAGTACTACGGGACGCCGACGCCGCTCGTGCAGCTCGCGGGCTTCCAGCAGCCCGAGGCGCGCGTGCTCGTCATCACGCCGTTCGACAAGTCGGCGCTCAAGGACATCGAGAAGGCCATCGTCGCCGCGCCGCACCTGGGTGCCTCGCCGAACAACGACGGCCAGATCATCCGCATCACGATGCCCGAGCTGACGGCCGACCGCCGCAAGGACTACGTGAAGATCGTGCGCGACAAGGCCGAGACGGCCCGCGTCGCGATCCGCAACGTGCGTCGCTCAGCGAAGAGCGACCTCGACGCCCTCACCGGCGAGGTGGGCGACGACGAGATCGCCCGCGCCGAGAAGGAGCTCGAGACCGCGACGAAGGCCGCCGTCGACCAGATCGACGACGCGCTGAAGAAGAAGGAAGCCGAGCTGCTCGAGGTCTGAGCGAGCCGGCTGCAGGAGGCATGCGTGGCTGAGCGCGACCCTCGTCGGATCGAGGCGCAGATCCAGGCCCAGATCCACGCGGCGCGTGAGCAGATCGAGGCCGCGAACGAGCGCGCCAGCACGCGGGCCGGACGCAACCTGCCCGTCGCGATCGGGCTGGGCGTCGTGCTCGGCGTCACGCTGCTCGCGAGCCTGCTGCTGTTCAAGGGCGTCTACGTCCTGTTCTGCAGCGTGCTCGTCGCCTTCACGCTCTACGAGCTCGCGAGCGCGCTGCGCTTCGCCGGGCGCGACGTGCCGCGTCTGCCGCTCGTGGTGCTCGGCGTCGCGCTGCAGGTCGCGACGTGGTTCCTCGGCGCCGAGGGCCTCTGGTACGGCGCGCTCGTCGCGATCGTCGTCGTCGCGCTCTACCGCCTCGTCGAGGCCGCGGTCGTGCCCTCGACGCGCACGGGCGCGCGAGCGATCGCGACCGACATCTCCGCCGGCGCGTTCTGCATCGCCTACTGCGGCGTGCTCGGCGCGTTCTCGGTGCTCCTGACGGCGCAGCCGGGCGGCGAGCTGTGGACGCTCGGATTCCTCGGCCTCGCGATCGTGAACGACACGGGCGCGCTCGCCGCCGGCGTGCTGCTCGGCAAGACGAAGCTCGCGCCGCGCATCAGCCCCGGCAAGACGTGGGAGGGCTTCGGCGGCGCCGCCGTCCTCGTGGTCGCCGCCGCCATCGTCATGGGCGTCCTCATGCTCGACGTGCCGTTCTGGTACGGCGCCATCATCGGCGTCGCGATCCTCGCGACGGCGACGATCGGCGACCTCGCCGAGTCGCTCATCAAGCGCGACCTCGGCATCAAGGACATCGGCACGTTCCTGCCCGGCCACGGCGGCTTCCTCGACCGCCTCGACTCGAGCCTCCCGAGCGCCGTCGTCATGTACGCGCTCTACGAGATCTCCAGGCTCGCATCGCTGTGACCGCCCCTGCCACGAGCGCGCTGCGGATCCGGCGCACGCGCATCGTGAGAGGATTCCAGGCATGAGCGCCACGTTCCCGAAGGTTCGTCGCGGCCAGCTCGGCTACGACGTCGAGCAGGTCGAGGACTTCCTCGAGGACGCTCGCCGCGCGTACGCGAGCGACTCGCCCACGGCCCTCGACTCGTCGCAGATCCGCCAGGCGTCGTTCGCGCTGGCGAAGTCCGGCTACTCGCCCGCGCACGTCGACGCGGCGCTCGAGCGCCTCGAGGAGGCGTTCGCGAACCGGGAGCGCGAGCGCGGCATCGCCACGAAGGGCGAGGCTGCGTTCTTCGAGTCGATCCGCCTGCAGGCGGAGGAGACCCTCGCACGGCTGCAGCGTCCCGACGGCGAGCGGTTCCGTCGCGTCGGGTCGCTCACGAAGGGCTACCGCGTGGCCGACGTCGACGCGTTCGCCGGCCGGCTCGCCGACTACCTCGCCGACGGCCCGGAGATCACGCCGCGCGAGGTCCGCACCGTGCAATTCCCCGCGCAGCGCGGCGGCTACGACGAGGACCAGGTCGACCTCGTGCTCGACTCGGTCGTCTCGCTCATGCTCGCGGTGCGCTGACGCGCGAGGTCGTCGCGGGCGGGACGCTCGTTACCATCCCGTGATACGGTCGAACCTCATGTTCTCTCGTACCGATGCCTCGTCGCGCCGCGCTCGCACGCGCGGCGTCGTCTCGATCCTCGCGCTCGTCGCGGCCAGCGGATTCGTGGCGGTGTCGATCGTCGACCCCAGCGTCGCGACCTACGCCGAGTCCGGCGGCCTCGAGAGCGAGAACCTCCTCGGCCAGGGCGTCGACGAGGTCTCCGGCTCCGGCGACTCGGTGACGCGCGACGACCTCGTCGTCGAGAGCCCGACGCCGACCCCGACGCCCACCCCGACGCCGTCGGCGGCACCCGCTGCCGCAGGTGCGACGGCCTCGGGCTCGGCCCCCTCGATCCCGTTGCCGACGGTCGCGGCACCCGACCCGGGCTCGGCCCAGGCGGTCGCGCGCGACATGGTGCTCGCACGCGGATGGGGCGACGACCAGTACCAGTGCCTCTACAGCCTGTGGCAGCGGGAGTCGGGCTGGAACGTGTACGCGCAGAACGTCTCGAGCGGTGCGTACGGCATCCCGCAGGCGCTGCCGGGCTCCAAGATGGCCACGGCCGGCGCCGACTGGCAGACGAACGCCGCGACGCAGATCTCGTGGGGCCTCGGCTACATCGCCGGGCGCTACGGCACGCCGTGCGGCGCGTGGGGGCACTCCGAGTCCGTCGGCTGGTACTGAGCCCATGCCCGGGCGCAGGCCCAGGCGCAGGCCGACCGAGCACGTCCCGCTGGACGTCGACCGCATCCTGCTCGGGTCGAAGCGCACCGAGACCCGCATGGGCTTCGCGTGGACCGTGCAGCCCATGAGCTCGACCAACGCGCAGAAGGCGTATCGCTGCCCCGGCTGCGCGACGCTCGTCGAGCCCGGCGTCGCGCACGTCGTGGTGTGGCGCGCCGACAGCATCTTCGGCGACCGTGCCGTCGAGGACCGCAGGCACTGGCACGACGCATGCTGGAGGGTCGCATGACCGAGATCCGATCCGCCGTCGTCCTGCCGGCACGCCGCGAGGACGTCGAGCTGCACACGATCGACGGGCTCACGCTCGTCGGCGAGCTGTCGCTGCCGCCCGAGCGCGAGCCCGTCGCGACGATCGTCTTCCTGCATCCGCTGCCGACGCACGGCGGCTTCATGGACAGCCACGTCATCCGCAAGGCCGCCGCGCGGCTGCCGGCCATCGCCGACGTCGCGATCCTGCGCTTCAACTTCCGCGGCGTGACGTCGCCGCGCGGCACGAGCGACGGCGCGTTCGACGGGGGAGCGGGCGAGGGTGCCGATCTCGTCGCCGCGCTGGGCCTCGTCGCCGAGCGCGGCCTGCCGACGCCGTGGCTCGTCGGCTGGTCGTTCGGCACCGAGGTCATCCTCAAGCACGCCGCGCACGCCCGCATCGCCGGCGCCGTCCTGCTGTCGCCGCCGCTGCACCGCGCGACCGACGACGACCTCGACCGCTGGGTGGGCGGGCCGCCACTCGTCGCCGTCGTGCCCGAGCTCGACGACTACCTGCGCCCGCCCGAGGCGCGCGAGCGCTTCGCCCGCGTGCCCGGCCTCGAGGTCGTCGACGTGCCGGGCGGGCGCCACCTGTGGGTGGGCGAGGGCCAGGTGCGCACGGTGCTGACCGAGATCGTGCGGCACGTGCACCCCGAGGCGCTGCCGCTGCCGACCGAGTGGAGCGGGCCCGTCGTCTCGACGAGGCAGGAGCGCTAGCCGAGGCTAGAGCGCATCCTGTCTCGGGATGACGACCTCCTTGAGGATCAGCTGGATCGCCGCGGCGACCGGGATCGCGACGAGGGCGCCGAGGATGCCGAGCAGCGTGCCGCCCGTGAGCGCGGCGAGCACGACGACGACGCCCGGCACCTTCACGGCGCGGTTCATGATCTGCGGGCTGAGCACGTACGCCTCGAACTGCATGTAGACGGCGTAGTAGATCGCCACCGGCAGCGCCGTCTGCGGGCCGTCGAGCAGCAGGACGAGCAGCGAGATCGTCACCGACGCCGTGATCGTGCCCACGAGCGGGATCGTCGACGCGAGGAACGCGAGGAACGCGTAGACGGCGGCGAGCTCGGATCCGACGATCGAGAGCATGATGAACGACAGGACGCCGTTGCACAGACCCAGCAGGAACTGGCCGGTGACGAACTTGCCGATCGCCGCCATGATCTCCTCCGCGATGCGGATGAAGGTCGGGCGCTGCGAGGCGGGAACGAGGCGGTACATGGCCGACTTCAGCGAGGGCAGCGAGCCCATGAAGTACAGCATGAGCACGAAGATGATGAAGCCGCCGAAGAGCGTCGCGGCCGTGGCGCCCACGGCGCCGATGATGCTCGTCACGATCCCGCCGAGCTGCGGCGGGAGCGACGCGTACGTGTCGGGGTCCTGCAGCGCCTGCAGGGTGTCGTCGATCATCGCCTGCCAGTCGAGGCCCGGGAAGGTCGCCTGCGCCCAGTCGAGCATGTCGTCGAGCAGCCCGGCCTGGAAGGCGGCGATGATGCCGGCGATGAGCGCGGAGAACTGGTCGACGATCGCGGGGACGACGATGAGCACGATGCCCGTGAAGGCGCCGAGGATGACGATGATGACCGTGAGGACCGCGAGCCACCGCGGGAAGCGGTGCCGCGTGAGGAACTGCACGATCGGGTCGATGCCGAGCGCGAGGAAGATCGCGGCGAAGGCGTAGATGAGGACGGAGGAGATCTGCCCGATCGCGCCGGCGATCGCGATGGCGAGCAGCACGCCGAGCCCGCCGAGCAGGCCGATCTGGAACGCACCCTTGACCCTCATCCGGCAAGCATAGGGTGCGCATGCGCGACTCCTGGACACCTCGGATGGGAGCCCCACTGCCGCCTCGGGTACCCTGGATGGCTGGACGCCGCGGCTCGACCATCCGTCGCCGCGCGGAGGGAACCTGCATGCGATATCTTCTGTCGGCCGTGAGCATCGTGCTCGCGCTGACCTGCTTCGCGCTCGCCATCGGCCAGCGCACGATCTGGGCGCCGCCGCAGACGATCGTCGAGCAGCTGCAGGAGCCCGTCGAGACTCCCGTGCTCGTGCTCGGTGGCGACGTGCTCGCGACGCACGACGGCCGCCAGACCATCACGGTCGCGGGCGAGGGCACCGTGACGGCCGTCGTCGGCCGCACGAGCGACGTCCTCGGCTGGATCGGCGAGGGCGACCACTCGATCGTCGTCGCCGAGGAGGAGGGCCTCGCGCTCGACGCCGAGACCGGCGGCGAGGCGACGGTGCCGGAGATCGCCGGCAGCGACCTCTGGGTCCAGGAGGTCACGGGCGAGGGCGAGATCTCGCTCGAGCTCGCCGCACCCCTCGACTACTCGATCGCCATCGTGAGCGACGGCACGGCCGCCGCCCCGAGCGACGTGCGCGTCGAGTGGCCCAACGAGCGGTCGATGCCGCTCTTCGGCCCGCTCATGGCCGCCGGCTTCGTCTTCGCGGCGCTCGCGCTGCTCCTGCTGCTGCTCGCCGTGCGCCGGCACCGCAGGCACCGCGGCCCCCAGCGTCGCCTGTCGCCGGCCCCGTCGCGGCGCGAGCGCCGCGAGATCGAGCGCGGCTCGCGCCGCGGCCTTCCCGTGGCCCCGCCCGCCATCGAGGCCACGTCGCCCGACGCGCCCGTCGACGACGCGTCGACCCCCTCCGACGTCCCCGCGTCGGGCGACGTCCCGTCGTCGGACGCTCCGAGCGCCGAGCCGGAGACGCCCGGCACGGATGCCGCGTCCGCCGACGACGTCCGCCGCACCGAGCGTCGCGCCGTGCCGCGCCACCGCGCCGTGCTGCGGCGCATGCGCCTCGTCGTGCCGATCGCGATGGGCGCCGCGCTGCTCACCGGCTGCGGCCCGCAGTACTGGCCCGATCTCGCGCAGCCGTCGGCGTCGCCGTCGGGCACGCCCGAGCCCACGAGCCTCGAGGACACGCTCCCGCCCGCGGCCGTGACCGTGCGGCAGTTCGAGCGCATCCTCGCCGACACCCGCGAGGTCGTCGCGGCGGCCGACGCCGCCCTCGACCCGGCCCTCGCGGCCGAGCGCCTCGGCGGCCCGCAGCTCGAGGCCCGCGAGGTCAGCTACGAGGTGCGTGCGGAGGACGGCAGCGTCGCGGCCGCCACGGGCATCCCCGACGGCGACGTCGAGCTGCTGCTGCCGCAGCAGAGCGAGGTGTGGCCGCGGTCCGTGCTGGCCGTCGTCGGCTCGCAGGACGAGACGCAGGCGCAGTCGGCGCTCGTCTTCGTGCAGGAGACGGCGCGCGACGACTACCGGCTCGTCTACCAGTACCGGCTCCAGGGCGGCAACCAGCTCACGGGCGCGTCGGCCGACGTCGGCGCTCCCGGCCTGCCCGCGAACACGCCGCTGCTCGCCCTCGCCCCCGAGTCGATCGCGGCCGCCTACGGCGACGTGCTCGTGAACGGACCGAACTCGTCGTCGGCGGCGCGCTTCCCGGCCGACAACGACACGCTGCAGGAGCAGATCGGCTACGACTACAAGCAGGGGCTCGTCTCGGCCGACACCGGCCAGAACGCGAACATCGCGTTCGCGGTCGGCGAGGACGACCAGCCGCCCGTGACGCTCGTCGCCGACGCGGACGGCGGCGCGTACGTCGCGACGTCGTTCACCGAGTCCACGACGTACACGCCGCGCGAGGAGGGCGTCACCGTGAGCCCACCCGCCGGCGCCGTCTCGGTGCTGTCGCCCGTCGCCGAGTCGTCGACGGGGCTCACCGTCACCTACCAGCTGCAGGCCCTGTTCTACGTGCCGCCCACCTCGGGCGACGATGAGGAGCAGCCGCTCGTGCTGCTCGGGTACGCGCAGGCCCTGCTCGACGTCCAGGAGGTCCAGGGATGACCGATCGTCTGCCCGCGTCGATGGCGGGAGCCGTCGACCTGTCCGGCCTCGCGGCGCGCCACGCGCGACCCGCGGCACCGCAGCAGCCGGGCGCGCAGCCCTCGGGTGCGCCCCAGGGCGCTGCGGGCGCCGTCGGCGTGATCGTCGACGTCACCGACGCCGACTTCCCGCAGATCGTCGAGCTGTCGAAGACCGTCCCGGTCGTCATCGACATCTGGGCGGAGTGGTGCGGGCCGTGCAAGCAGCTCACGCCCATCCTCGAGCGGCTCGTGACGGCCTACCAGGGCCGCATCGTGCTCGCGCGCGTCGACGCCGACCAGAACCCGCAGCTCGTGCAGGCCTTCCAGGCGCAGTCGATCCCCACGGTCGCGGCCGTCATCGGCGGTCGCCCGGCAGCGCTCTTCACCGGCGCGATCCCCGAGGCGCAGGTCGCCGACGTGCTCGAGCAGGTGCTGGCGTTCGCGGCCCAGGAGGGCATCACCGGTCGGCTGCCGGTCGGCGAGCCGGGGGACGAGCCCCAGGAGCCGCAGGAGCCGCCGCTGCCGCCGCTGCACCAGGAGGCGCACGACGCGCTCGAGCGCGGCGACCACGCGGCCGCGATCGACGCCTTCGAGCGCGCGGTCGTCGCCAACCCGCGCGACGGCGAGGCCATCGCGGGGCTGGCGAACGTGCGCCTGCTCGATCGCCTGCACGGCACGACGGCCGACGCGGTGCGACAGGCCGCCGCCGACGCGCCCGACGACCTCGAGGCGCAGATGCTCGTCGCCGACCTCGACGTCTCCGGCGGGCACGTCGAGGACGCCTTCGTGCGGCTGCTCGACCTCGTCGCGGCCACGACCGGGCCGCAGCGGCAGGACGTCCGCCTCCGGCTGGTCGACCTGTTCGAGATCGTCGGCTCCGACGACCCGCGCGTCGCGCAGGCGCGGCGCCGGCTCACGACGCTCCTGTTCTGAGCGGTCGGCGCCCACGCGCCGCTCGCACGCGAGGAGGGCCGGATCGGCATCGCCGATCCGGCCCTCGTCGTTCGCGGCTCAGCGCTCGGGCGTGAGCAGGAGCCCCGCGAGCGGCGGGATCGTGAGCGTCGCGGACGCCGGGCGACCGCCGAACGCCTCGTCGGTCGCGTGGACCGTGCCGAGGTTGCCGACGCCCGATCCGCCGTACTCCGACGCATCCGAGTTCACGAGCTCGGTCCACGGCCCCGACTCGGGCAGCCCGATGCGGTAGTCGTGCACGGGCCGACCCGAGAAGTTGTGGATCGCCGCGACGGGCCTGCCGTCGTGGCCCCAGCGCAGGAACGCCACGACGTTGTCGGACGAGTTGCCGCCGTCGATCCACTCGAAGCCCTGCGGCTCGGAGTCGCGGCCCCACAGGGCCTCCTGCTCGCGGTAGACGCGGTTGAGGCGCCCCACGAGCCGCTGCAGGCCCTGATGCGCCGGCTGGTCGAGGATCCACCAGTCGAGGCCGCGCGACTCGCTCCACTCGCTCGGCTGGCCGAACTCCTGGCCCATGAAGAGCAGCTGCTTGCCAGGATGCGCCCACATGAACGTGAGGTAGGCGCGCACCGAGGCGAGCTGCTGCCAGTGGTCGCCGGGCATCTTGCCGAGCAGCGAGCCCTTGCCGTGCACGACCTCGTCGTGGCTGATCGGCAGCGTGAACGTCTCGGAGAACGCGTAGAGGAACGAGAACGTGATGTCGTGGTGGTGGTGGCCCCGGTACATGGGGTCGACCTGCATGTAGCGGAGCGTGTCGTGCATCCACCCCATGTTCCACTTCATGCCGAAGCCGAGGCCGCCCTGGTCGGTCGGCTGCGTGACGCCCGGCCACGACGTCGACTCCTCGGCGATCATGACGATGCCGGGGCAGCGGCGGTAGGCGGTCGCGTTGACCTCCTGCAGCAGCGAGATGGCCTCGAGGTTCTCGCGGCCGCCGTGCACGTTCGGCACCCACTGGCCCTCGGCGCGCGAGTAGTCGAGGTAGAGCATCGATGCGACGGCGTCGACGCGCAGCCCGTCGACGTGGAACTCCTCGAGCCAGAACACCGCGTTCGCGACGAGGAAGTTGCGGACCTCGCTGCGCCCGAAGTCGAAGACGTTCGTGCCCCAGTCGAGCTGCTCGCCGCGACGCGGGTCGCCGTGCTCGAACAGCGGCGTGCCGTCGAAGCGCGCGAGCGCCCACTCGTCCTTCGGGAAGTGCGCCGGGACCCAGTCGACGATGACGCCGTAGCCGGCGCCGTGCAGACGATCGATGAGGTACTTGAGGTCGTCCGGGTGCCCGAAGCGACTCGTCGGCGCGTAGTAGCCGGTGACCTGGTAGCCCCACGAGCCGCCGAACGGGTGCTCGGCGAGCGGCAGGAACTCGACGTGCGTGAAGCCCGTCTCGTCGAGGTAGGCGATGAGCGGGTCGGCCATCTCGCGGTACGAGAGGCCGGGGCGCCACGACGCGAAGTGCATCTCGTACACCGACATCGGGCCCTGGTGCGGGTCGGTCTGCGCGCGGGCGCGCATCCACTCGTCGTCGCTCCACTCGAACTGCGACACGCCGGTCTTCGACGCCGTCGCCGGCGGCACCTCCGTGAAGCGCGCGAACGGGTCGGCGCGCCGCACCCAGCCGTCGGCGGTGAGCAGCTCGTACTTGTACGCGTCGCCCGGTCCGACGCCGGGGACGAAGAGCTCCCAGATGCCGGAGACGCCCATCGAGCGCATGGCGTGGTCGGTGCCGTCCCAGCCGTCGAAGTCGCCGATGACGCGCGCGGCGCGCGCGTTGGGCGCCCACACGGCGAACGACGTGCCCGCGACGCCCTGGTGCTCGCGCACGTGGCTGCCGAGCACCTCCCAGGCCTGCTCGTGCCTGCCCTCGTGCCACAGGTGGGCGTCGAGCTCGCCGACGGTCGGCAGGAACCGGTACGGGTCCTCCGCCTCGTGCGGCACGCCGTCGTCGTACGTGGCGCGCACGCGGTACGGCATGACCGGTCCGGGCACCGAGCCCTCCCACACGCCGTGGCCGACGTGCTCGAGGGCGACGGGGTCCGCACCCTCCGGGATGGCCTCGACCGTCACGGCGAGCCTGCGCACGACGCGCACGACGTGGTCGTCGCCGCTCGGATGGGCGCCCAGCACGTCGTGCGGGGTCGCGTGCGTGCCGCTCGCGAGCCGCTCGAGGGTGGCGTCGTCGATCTTCGTCATGGGTGCCTCACGTGCAGGATGTGGACGGGCTCGACGAATGCGTCGAGTCGGACGAACGCGTCGTCGCCCCACTGCCACACCTGGTCGGTCACGAGGTCGTGGACCTCGAACGTCGAGCCGGGGGCGAGGCCGAGGGCGGCGAGGTCGAGGTGCACCATCGTCTGGCGCACCGAGTGGGGGTCGACGTTCGCGACGACGAGGATCGTGTCGGTCTCGCCGGAGGGCGTGAAGCGGCCGTCGAGGTGCTTCGAGTAGACGAGCACCGCATCGTCGTCGCTCCAGTGCACCGTGAGGTTGCGCAGCTGCTGCAGCGCGGGGTGCTCGCGGCGGATGCGGTTGAGTCGCGTGAGGTAGGGCGCGATGGACGTGCCGAGGCGCTCTGCCCGGTCCCAGTCGCGATCCTTGTACTCGTACTTCTCGTTGTCGACGTTCTCCTCGGAGCCGGGACGCGCGACGTCCTCGATGAGCTCGTAGCCGGCGTACACCGCCCAGGACGGCACGGCCGTCGCGGCGATCGCGGCACGGATCTTGTACGCCGGGACGCCGCCGAACTGCAGGAACTCCGTGAGGATGTCGGGCGTGTTCGTCCAGAAGTTCGGACGGAACCACGCGGCCTGCTCGCCGGAGACCTCCGCGAGGTACTCCGCGAGCTCCTCCTTCGAGTTCCGCCACGCGTAGTACGTGACGGACTGCTGGAAGCCGACCTGCGCGAGCGTCTGCATCATCGCGGGACGCGTGAACGCCTCCGCGTGGAACATGACGTCGGGGTGACGGTCGGTGATCTCGCGGATGACCCACTCCCAGTACCAGACGGGCTTCGTGTGGGGGTTGTCGACGCGGAAGATGCGCACGCCGCAGTCGATCCACTGCTCGAGCAGCCGCACCGTCTCGGCGCAGATGCCCGCGGGGTCCTGGTCGAAGTTGACCGGGTAGATGTCCTGGTACTTCTTCGGCGGGTTCTCGGCGAATGCGATGGTGCCGTCGGGCAGGTGCGTGAACCACTCGGGGTGCTCGGTGACCCACGGGTGGTCGGGTGCGCACTGCATCGCGAAGTCGAGCGCGACCTCGATGCCGTGCCGCCCGGCCTCCGCGACGAAGTCGCGCAGGTCGTCGATCGTGCCGAGGTCGGGGTGGATCGCGTCGTGGCCGCCGAGGTGCGAGCCGATGGCCCACGGGCTGCCGGGATCGCCGGGCGCTGGCGTGAGGGTGTTGTTCGGTCCCTTGCGGTTCACCTCGCCGATCGGGTGGATCGGCGGGAGGTAGAGCACGTCGAAGCCCATGGCGGCGACGCCGGGGATGCGCGCCTGCGCCGTGCGGAACGAGCCGGAGATCCAGCCGTCCTCCGTGCGCTGCGCACCCTCGGACCGGGGGAAGAACTCGTACCACGAGCCCACGAGGGCGCGGGAGCGCTCGACGCGCAGCGGCACGTCCTCGGACGTGGAGACGAGCGCGCGCGGCGGGTGCGCGCGCACGGCGGCGTCGACGTCGGGGCTCGACGCCGCGTGCCAGCGCGACTCGGGGGAGCGGTCGGCGTCGCGCAGGACGGCGGCGACGTCGGCGAGCGACGCGGGCCCGGAGGCCTGCTCGATCGACCGCTCGAGCAGCAGGGCGCCGAGCTCGAGCATGACCTCGACGTCGATGCCCGCACCGATCTTGATCTCGGCATCGTGCATCCACGTGCCCCAGTCGTCGCTCCAGCCCTCGACGTGCCAGGACCACATGCCCTGCTCGTCGATCGCGGCGAGCGCCGAGTACCGGTCGGTGCCGGGGGCGACGAGCGCCATGCGCTCGCGGTGCACGGCGCCCGAGGGCGCGGTGAGCACGAGCGTCGCGCCGATCTGGTCGTGGCCCTCTCGGAAGACGGTGGCCGAGAACGCCACGACCTCGCCGACGACGGCCTTCGCCGGGTGCGGCGAGCCGGGGATCACGGGGAACAGGTCGCGCACGGGGATGCGGCCCGTGCGCGTCTGCGTGCGCGGGTCGTCCTGCCCGCCGGGCGCGGCGGGTGCCGGCTCGGCCGCGTACGACGGCGCCGTCGGGGCGGCCTTCGGCGCCTCGGACGGTGCCTCGGGCTGCTCGGGCTGCTCGGGCTGCTCGGGCTGACCGGGCTGACCGGTCGGCGGTGCCTGCTGCGTCGCCGTCGCGTCGGGCGCGGCTGCGGGCTCCGGCTCGGGCACGACCGGGGGCTGTCCGGCAGACGTCGTCGCCGACGCCGCGGGACGCGGCGCCGACGCGGGGCGTCGCAGGCCGAGGGTCGGCGCGCGCGGCGGCTCCGCGGGTGCCGCCGGCTCCGCGGGTGCCGCCGGCTCGGCGGGTGCGGGCGGCTCGGCGGGCGCTGGGGGCCCGGCCGGCGCCGGCGGATCGGACGGCGGCTCGGCCGCCGACTGCCCGGGGGCATGGTCGGGCACCACCGCCTCCGGAGGCGTTGCCGCCTGCTCGGGCTGCCGTCTGGTGAACGCGCCTCGGCGCTTCTCCTTCGCCACGAGCCCCACGCTATCGAAGCGGCGGGCGCACCCCGTGCCGGAGGTGGGGGATTGCGGGGCCCTCGCCCCCGTGTGCTATCCGGCGTCGGGCAGGCGACGCGCGCGGATCCGCGCCGGAGACGCTCCCATGCACGCCCGCGAGGTCGCTACGCTGCCCTCGTGAAGGCCATCCGCACGTTCACCGTCCGATCGTCGCTGCCCGAGAGCCTGCGCCCGCTCGAGGCCCTCGCGACCAACCTGCGCTGGTCGTGGCACGAGCCCACGCGCGAGCTGTTCCGCGAGGTCTCGCCGGACGCATGGCTCGGTGCGGGCCACGATCCCATCCAGATGCTCGGGCGCGTCGGCCAGGACCGCCTCGCCGAGCTCGCCGCGGACGAGGCCTTCGTCGCACGCGTGCACGGGCTGGCGCAGGGCCTCGAGGACTACCTGTCGGAGGCGCGCTGGTACCAGTCGCTCGAGGCGGCGCCCCGCTCGATCGGCTACTTCTCGCCCGAGTTCGGCATCACGAGCGCGCTGCCGCAGTACTCCGGCGGCCTCGGCATCCTCGCGGGCGACCACCTCAAGGCGGCGAGCGATCTCGGCATCCCCATCGTCGGCGTCGGCCTCTTCTACCAGTCGGGCTACTTCCGGCAGGCGATCTCGAGCGAGGGCTGGCAGCAGGAGTCGTACCCCGTGCTCGACCCCGACGGCCTGCCGCTCACGGTGCTGCGCGACGACGCGGGCGCGCCCGTGCTCGTCTCGCTCGCGCTGCCAGGGCACCGCACGCTCCACGCGCGCATCTGGGAGGCGCGCGTGGGTCGCGTGCCGCTGCTGCTGCTCGACACGAACGTGCGCGAGAACGCCCCCGAGCTGCGCGGCGTCGCCGACCGGCTGTACGGCGGCGGCGGCGAGCACCGGCTCGTGCAGGAGCTGCTGCTCGGCATCGGCGGCGTGCGGGCGCTCGCGGCCTACGCGGAGCGCACCGGTCGCGAGCTGCCCGAGGTCTTCCACTCGAACGAGGGCCACGCGGGCTTCCTCGGCCTCGAGCGCATCGGCCGGCTCGTCGCCCAGGGCCTCGCGTTCGACGAGGCGCTGCGCGTCGTGCGCGCCGGCACGGTCTTCACGACCCACACGCCCGTGCCCGCCGGCATCGACCGCTTCGACGCCGCGCTCGTGCGCGCGCACTTCGCGTCGGGCGAGCTCGTGCCCGGCGTCCACGCCGACGACGTCCTCGCGCTCGGCGCCGAGGACGACGCGGCCGTCTTCAACATGGCACGGCTCGGCTTCGCCCTCGCGCAGCGCGCCAACGGCGTCTCGCGCCTGCACGGTCGCGTGTCGCGCGAGATGTTCGGCGCGCTCTGGCCGGGCTTCGACGGCGAGGACGTGCCGATCGGCTCGGTGACGAACGGCGTGCACGCCGCGACGTGGACGTCGCCGCACCTCAAGCGCCTCGCCGCCGACGTGCTCGGCGTCGGCGACACGACGAAGGCCGACTGGGGCTCCGAGGCGCTCGGCGACGACCGGCTGTGGTCGGTGCGACGCGACATGCGCGCCCAGCTCGTCGAGGAGGCGCGGCGTCGCACGCGCGCGCAGCACGAGCGCAACCAGGGCACGGCGCCCGGCTGGATCGACCGGCTGCTCGACCCCGACGTGCTGACGATCGGCTTCGCACGCCGCGTCCCCACCTACAAGCGGCTCACGCTCATGCTGCACGACCGCGAGCGCCTGCGCGCGCTCCTCACGCATCCCGAGCGGCCCGTGCAGCTCGTGATCGCCGGCAAGTCGCATCCTGCGGACGAGCAGGGCAAGCAGCTGATCCAGGAGCTCGTGCGCTTCTCGCAGGACCCCGCGGTGCGCGAGCGCATCGTCTTCCTCGAGGACTACGACATCTCCATGGCGAAGACCCTCTACCCGGGCTGCGACGTGTGGCTCAACAACCCGCTGCGCCCGCTCGAGGCCTGCGGCACGAGCGGCATGAAGGCCGCGCTCAACGGATCGCTCAACCTGTCGATCCTCGACGGCTGGTGGGACGAGCACCACGACGGGCAGAACGGCTGGGCGATCCCGTCGGCGAACGAGCGCGTCGACGCGGCGACGCGCGACGCGCTCGAGGCGACGGCGCTGTACGAGCTCGTCGAGCACCAGGTCGCCCCGCGGTTCTACGACCGCGACGAGGGCGGGCTGCCGCGCACGTGGATCCGCTCGATCCGGCACACGCTCGAGGCGCTCGGCCCCGAGCTGAGCGCCGAGCGGATGCTGCAGCAATACGTGCGCGACCTGTACGCGCCCGCCGCGGTGGCCGAGCGCGCCATCGCGGCCGACGACTTCGCCGCGGCGCGCGAGCTCGCGGCATGGACCGCGCGCGTGCGTGCCGGCTTCGGCGACGTGCGCGTGCTGCACGTCGAGATCGACGGCGTCGACCGCACGCCCGTCGTGGGCGACGTCATCGACGTCCGCGCGTTCGTCGAGCTCGGGTCGCTCGCACCCGAGGACGTGCGCGTGGAGGTCGTCTCCGGCCGCATGGGCGAGTCGGGCGAGCTGCACGACACCGAGCCGCATCTGCTGCGGCACGAGGGCGCCGCGGCGTCGGCGCACCGCTTCGCGGCGGCGCTGCCCGTGGGCCGCGCAGGCACGTTCGGCTACGGCGTGCGCGTCGTGCCGTCGCATCCGCACCTCGCGACCGTCGCCGAGCTCGGGCTCGTCGCCCTCGCGGGCTGAGGCGCTCGGCGCGGACGCGCAGGACGGGCCCGCCGACGACCGGCGTCGGCGAGCCCGTGCCCGAGGGTCAGGCGTGCGAGCGGCGGCGCGCCAGCAGCAGCGCGGCACCGGCGAGGAGCACGAGGACCGCGGCGACGACGACGAGCGGCTCGTGCGCGGCACCTGTCTGCGGCAGGCGCTCGTCGGCGGCGGCCGACGGTGCCGCGGACGTCGTGGGCGCGGGGGCGACGGCCGACTGCGCGGGTGCCGCCTCGTTCGGCGTCGTGCCCGCGGGCGGGGCGCTGGGTGCTGCGGATGCGCTGGGGCCTGCGGATGCGCTCGGCTCCGGGTCGGTGGAGGGGCTGGGCTCCGGGTCCGCGGACGCGCTCGGCTCCGGGTCGGCGGAGGCGCTCGGCTCGGGATCCGTCGAGGGGCTGGGCTCGGGGTCTGGGGAGGGGCTGGGCTCGGGATCGGGCGCGTCGACGAACGAGAACGTCGTCGTGCCCGTGAAGTTGAACGAGCCGGAGCCGGGCTGCACGAGCGCCCAGGTGGCCGAGAGCACGTCGTCGGTGCAGGTGGTCGTGAGCGCGAACTGCGACGAGTCGCCGCCGAAGAGCGCGTCCTCGACGAGCGTGACCGGGCAGATCCCTGCGGCGGCGACCTGCACGCGCACGTCCGTGAAGTCGCACGGCGCGTCCGGGCTCACGGCGATCGTCATCGGGGAGGCGGCCGTGTCGACGTCCACCTGCAGGCTCCCGCACCAGCCGGAGGGATTCGCCACGAGGTCGGTCGCATCGAGCTCGGAGCCCGCGCCGATCGTCGCGTCCTGGACCTCGAAGACGGCGGCGCCCTGGCGCTGCGATGCGCCCGAGGGGTCGGTCAGGTCGATCTCGACCCGGATGTCGACGGTGTCGGGCGGCGCGGCGACGGCCGTCTGCGCAGCCACCCCCGCTCCGAGGACGACGAAGGAGAGGCCGAGGACGGCGGCACCGAGGAGACGACGAGGCATGGAGCGAACCCATTTCTGTGAGGTTCGCTCAGCATACGGGTGACACGAGGGGTGACACGCCATGCTGCGGCGTGCGCGTGCCGACGGCCGCTCAGCCGACCGTGGGCGGCGGGGGCGGCGGCGGCGTCGACCGCGAGCGCACGACCACGAGCTCGGCCTCGGGCACGCCCGCAGCCGGCACGCCGTCGACGCGGTAGATGCGCAGGCTCATCGGCTGCATCGTCACGGTGTCGCCCGGCTGCTGCACGTCGCCGTCGTGCCGGTCGTCGGCGCTCGACCACAGCAGCGCGAGCGCCTCGACGCCGTCGGCGTTCGGCAGCGTGACCTCCGTCTCGCGCGGCGAGCCGTGCAGCACGACGAGGACGCGCGAGTACGGCTCGTCGATCGGCGTCGACTCGCACATGTACTGCAGCGTGCGATCGTGCGCGTGCTCCCAGTCGTCGATCGTCATCGGCGCGCCGAACGCGTTGAACCACTCCATGCGGCTCGAGCCGGCGACGCGCAGGTCGTCGCGGCCGAACTCGAGCGGCCGCAGCGCCGGATGCTCGCGGCGCAGGCGGATGAGCCTGCGCGTCTGCTCGAGGAACTCGTCCTGCCACGGCTTGCGCACCCACGGCATCCACGTGAGGGCCGAGTCCACGCAGTACGCGTTGTTGTTGCCGCGCTGCGTCCGGCCGAACTCGTCGCCCGCGGTGAGCATGGGGATGCCGGCGGAGGTGAGGAGCGTGCCGAGCACGTTGCGCATCGACCGGCGGCGGTCGAGCTGCACCTCCACCTCCTCCGTGCGCCCCTCGACGCCGTGGTTGTACGAGCGGTTGTCGCTCGTGCCGTCGCGGTTGTCCTCGCCGTTCGCGAGGTTGTGCTTCTCGTCGTAGCGCACGAGGTCGGTGAGCGTGAAGCCGTCGTGCGCCGTCACGAGGTTGACGCTCGCGAGCGGTCCGCGCCTGCCGGTGAACGATCCCTGGCTGCCGGAGATCGCGTGCGCGATGGGTCCGACGCTCGTCGTCGCCGCCTCCCCGTGGCGCAGCCTGCGATAGTCGCCCAGCCAGAACTGGCGCACGCGATCGCGGTAGCCGTCGTTCCACTCGCTCCAGCCGTCGCCGAACTGCCCGACCTGCCAGCCACCCATCCCGACGTCCCACGGCTCGGCGATCATCTTCACGCCCCGCAGCTCGGGGTCGGTCGCGATGGCGCGCAGCAGCGGATGGTCGGGCGAGAACGACGCGTCCTCGCCGCGCCCGAGCGTCACGGCGAGGTCGAAGCGGAAGCCGTCGATCTGCACGTCGCGCGCCCAGTAGCGCAGGCTGTCGAGCACGAGGGCCTGCGCGGCGGGCAGCGAGAAGTCGACGGTGTTGCCGCAGCCCGTGACGTCGACGTAGCGCCCGTCGGGCGTCTGCCGGTAGTAGGAGGCGTCGTCGATGAGGCGCAGGCTCGCGGGCGGGCCGCCGGGGCCCTCCTCCGCCGAGTGGTTGTAGACGACGTCGAGGTAGACCTCGATGCCCGCCTCGTGCAGCAGCCGCACCATGCCCTTCACCTCGCGCAGCACGCCACCCGTGCCGTCGAGGCGGTTCGCGCGCGACGCGTACGCGCTGTGCGGCGTGAGCCACGAGAGCGTGTTGTAGCCCCAGTAGTTGACGCGGCCCTGCTCGAGCAGGCGCTGCTCGGACAGGAAGTAGTGGATCGGCAGCAGCTGCACGGCCGTGACGCCGAGGTCCTTGAGGTACGCGATGGTGCTCGGATGCGCGAGGCCCGCGTACGTGCCGCGCAGCTCGGGCGGCATGTGCGGCGACATGCGCGTGAGGCCCTTCACGTGCGCCTCGTAGATCACCGTCTCGTCGAGCGGCGTCATCGGCCGCATCGAGTCGCCCCAGTCGAACGTCGAGTCGATGACCGTCGCGCGGTGCTCGCCCGAGCGGGTGCGCTGGATGCCCTTCGCGTGCGGCGGCAGCGCGTGGCGCGAGACGTCGAAGCGATGCGTGGGACCGGTCGGACCGTCGACGCCGATCGCGTAGGCGACGCCCGGCTGCAGGAGGTCGCTCTCGACGCTCCACACGTCGTCGGCGCCGCGCGCCATGTCGAGCCGATGCGCGACGACGTCGAGGTCGGCCGGGTCGAAGATGCGCAGCTCCATCGTGGTCGCGCTGCGCGACCAGACGCGCAGTCCGTGACCGGACGCCGTCGCACGGAGCCCGAGGTCGCCGACGAGCCCATGCACATCCATAGGCTAGGCGACGCCATGCGCTACCTCGACCACGCCGCCACGACGCCGCTGCGCCCGTGGGTGCGCGCCGCGCTCGCCGACGCGCCCGTGCTCGCGAACCCCGCGTCGACCCATCGCGCCGGCCAGCGCGCCGCGGCGATGCTCGAGGAGGCGCGCGAGCGCATCGCGGCGGCCGTCGACGCGCATCCGACCGAGGTCGTGCTCACCTCCGGCGGCACCGAGTCGACGAACCTCGCGCTGCAGGGGATGGCGCGCGTGCGAGGCGGGGCGATCGTCGTGCCGGACGGCGAGCACCACGCGACCCTCGACACCGCCGAGGCGCTCGCCGCGAGCGGCCGCGAGGTGCGGTGGGTGCCCATCTCGCGCACGGCCGTCGTCGACGCCGACGCCTTCGCGGCAGCGCTCGACGGCGCGGCGCTCGCGACGTCGCTGTGGGTGTCGAACGAGATCGGGACCGTGCAGGACGTCGCCGGGCTCGCCGCTGCCGCGGCCTCGGCGGGCGTGCCGATGCACGTCGACGCCGTGCAGGCGCTCGGGCACGTCCCCGTCTCGGCGCGGCAGCTGGGCCTTCGCGCGGCGGGCGTCGCCACGATCGGGCTGTCGGCGCACAAGGTCGGCGGGCCGGTGGGCGTCGGCGTGCTGCTCGTGGCTCGGGATGCGCCGATCGCGCCGATCGTGCACGGCGGCGGCCAGCAGCGCGGCCTGCGCTCGGGCACGCAGGACGTGCTCGGCGCCCATCTGGCATCCCTCGCGATCGCCGAGGCCGTCGCCGAGCTGCCCGCGGAGGCCGTGCGCCTGTCGAGCTTGCGCGACCGCGTGCTCGCCGCGGGCGTCGCGGTGCCCGGCGTCGTCGCGACGGCGCCCGCCGACGCGTGCGCCCCGCACGTCGCGCACCTGGCGATCGCCGACGTCGCCGCCGAGACGCTCGTCTTCGTGCTCGACCGCCTCGGCCTCGCCGTCTCGAACGGCTCCGCGTGCACCGCGGGCGTGCAGGAGCCGTCGCACGTGCTGCGCGCCATGGGCCTCGGCCACCTCGCGCCCCTGCGCATCTCCCTCGGCCGCACGACGACCGACGACGACGTCGACGCGCTCTGCGCCGCCCTGCCGTCGGCGATCGCGACGGCCCGGGCCGCGTCGGCGTAGCCCGGCACTCGTCGCCCGCCGGCGTCGAGACCGGTCGCGTTCGCACCTCGACTGGTCACGATTGCCCCGACGGTGGTCGCTGTCGCACCTGAGAAGGCCCCTCCGAGGTGCAAGCGTGACCAGTCATGGCTTCTGCGGGTCCGGTCGGAGGGGGAGTGGTCACGTTTGCACCTTCACCGGTCACCGTTGCACCTCGACTGGTCACGGTTGCCCCGACGGTGGTCGCTGTTGCACCTGAAACGGGCCCTCGGAGGTGCAATCGTGACCAGTCATGCGTGTGGATGAGGCTTCGGGCACGGAAGGGCAGGGACGGGCAGCGAGCGGCAGCGACGAACAGGGACCGGCAGGGATCGGCCGGGAGGCCGGCCGGGCACGCGCTCGGTACCGTGGACGCATGCAGGTGCTCGCAGCGATGTCGGGCGGCGTCGACTCCGCCGTGGCCGCCGCACGCGCGGTCGACGCGGGGCACGACGTCGTCGGCGTGCACCTCGCCCTCAACCGCAACGCCGGCACGCTGCGCACGGGATCGCGCGGCTGCTGCACCGTCGAGGACGCGATGGACGCGCGCCGCGTCGCCGACCGCCTCGGCATCCCCTTCTACGTGTGGGACCTGTCCGAGCGGTTCCAGGAGGACGTCGTCGACGACTTCGTCGCCGAGTACGCGGCCGGCCGCACGCCGAACCCGTGCCTGCGCTGCAACGAGCGCATCAAGTTCGCCGCGCTGCTCGACCGCGCGATCGGGCTGGGCTTCGACCGCGTCGCGACCGGGCACTACGCGCGCGTCGTCGACACGGCGGCGGGCCCCGAGCTGCATCGCGCCGCCGACTGGGCGAAGGACCAGTCGTACGTGCTCGGCGTCCTCACGGGCGAGCAGCTCGCGCGCTGCATGTTCCCGCTCGCCACGACGCCCTCGAAGGCCCAGGTGCGCGAGGAAGCCGTGCGGCGGGGGCTCGCGGTCGCCTCGAAGCCCGACAGCCACGACATCTGCTTCATCCCCGACGGCGACACCCGCGGCTTCCTCGCCGAGCGGCTGGGGGATGCCGCGGGCGCGATCGTCGAGCGCGACGGCACGGTCGTCGGCGAGCACGCGGGCGCCCACGGCTTCACGATCGGGCAGCGCCGCGGCCTCGGCATCGGCGTGCCGAGCCCGGACGGCCGCCCGCGGTTCGTCCTCGAGGTGCGGCCGTCGACGCGCGAGGTGGTCGTGGGTCCGCACGAGGCGCTCGCCGTCGTCGAGCTCGCAGGCGCGCGGACGTCGTGGGCGGGGGAGCGGCATCCCGGCCTCGCCGACGGGCTCGCCGTCGAGGTGCAGATCCGGGCGCACGCGGATCCCGTGCCCGCGATCGCGACGCTCGCCGGCGACGAGCTCGTCGTCCGCGTCGAGGACCCGCTCATGGGGGTCGCCACGGGACAGTCGGCCGTGCTGTACCTCGGCTCGCGCGTGCTCGGCCAGTGCACGATCGATCGCACGGTCGCCGCGGAGCCCGCCGCCGTCTGACGCCCGCATCGCTGCCGCGCGGCCCGCAAGGCCTCGATCGGATGTGGGAGGTTCGCGGCAGGATGGAGCCATGACGACGACGCTCGACGCCGCGAACGACCGCGCACAGCAGCTTCGGGAGCAGATCGAGCGCGCACGCGACGCCTACTACCAGCAGGACGCGCAGGTGCTCTCGGACGCCGAGTACGACGCGCTCGTGCACGAGCTCGAGGCGCTCGAGCAGGAGCACGCCGAGCTGCAGACGCAGGACTCCCCGACGCAGACGGTCGGCGGCGGCGTCTCGGCGCTCTTCGACCCCGTCGTGCACGCCGAGCGCATGCTCAGCCTCGACAACGTCTTCTCGATCGACGAGCTGCGCGAGTGGGCGGCGAAGACCGTCGCCTCCGCCGGGCGCGAGGGCGCGTGGCTGTGCGAGCTCAAGATCGACGGCCTCGCGATCGCCCTGCGCTACGAGCACGGCGTGCTCGTCACGGCCGCGACGCGCGGCGACGGCCGCGTCGGCGAGGACGTGACCGAGAACGCGCTGCGCGTCGCCGGCATCCCGCGCGAGCTCTCGGGCTCCGGGCATCCGGCCATCGTCGAGGTGCGCGGCGAGGTCTTCATCCCGTCCGCGGCGTTCGAGCGGCTGAACGCGCTGCAGGAGCGGCTGCGCGCCCGCCAGCTCGAGCTCTCGCGCGAGCGCTGGGCCGCGCGCCCGGAGGCGTCGCGCGGGCCGTTCGACGAGGAGGCGCAGCTCGCGAGCGCGCTGCGTCGCTTCCCGGCCTTCGCGAACCCCCGCAACGCCGCGAGCGGTGGCCTGCGGCAGCAGCTCGACAAGAAGTCGGGCCTCGAGCGCGAGGCGGGCGACGCGCGCGTCGCCGCCCTGCGGCTCTACGTGCACGGCATCGGCGCCTGGCAGGATCCGCCCGTCGCATCCCAGAGCGAGGTCTACGGGCTGCTCGCCGAGTGGGGGCTGCCGACGAGCCCGTACCTGCGCGTCGTCGACGAGGTCGACGGCGTCGTCGACTTCGTCGAGCGCTACGGCCGCGAGCGTCACTCCGTCGAGCACGAGATCGACGGCGTCGTCGTCAAGGTCGACGAGCTGGCGCTGCACGACGAGCTCGGCGCCACCAGCCGGGCGCCGCGCTGGGCCATCGCCTACAAGTACCCGCCGGAGGAGGTGCGCACGCGCCTGCTCGACATCGTCGTGAGCGTCGGCCGCACGGGTCGCGCGACGCCGTTCGCGGTCATGGAGCCCGTGCGCGTCGCGGGCTCGGTCGTGCGGCAGGCGACGCTCCACAACCAGGACGTCGTGGTCGCGAAGGGCGTGCTCATCGGCGACACGGTCGTGCTGCGCAAGGCCGGCGACGTCATCCCCGAGGTGCTCGGTCCCGTCGCCGAGCTGCGCGACGGCTCCGAGCGCGCCTTCGTCATGCCGACGCACTGCCCGAACTGCGGCACCGAGCTGCGACCGATGAAGGAGGGCGACGTCGACCTGCGCTGCCCGAACGCGCGCTCGTGCCCCGCGCAGGTGCGCGGCCGCGTCGAGCACGTCGGCAGCCGCGGCGCGCTCGACGTCGAGGCGCTCGGCGAGGTGACGGCCGCGGCGCTCACGCAGCCCGAGGTGCCCGAGACGCCGCCGCTCGACACCGAGGCCGGGCTGTTCGAGCTCACGATCGAGCAGCTCATCCCCATCCGCGTGGTCGTGCGCGACGGCGAGACGGGCGAGCCGAAGCGCGACGCCAAGACCGACGAGATCGCGCATCGCACGCCGTTCCAGCGCAACCCGTCCGCCGCCGAGCGCAAGCAGGGGCTCGAGGGTCCGCAGCCGTCGAAGCAGGCGCTCACGCTGCTCGCCGAGCTCGAGCGCGCGAAGACGACCGATCTGTGGCGGCAGCTCGTCAGCCTCAGCATCCGCCACGTCGGCCCCGTCGCGGCGCGCGCCCTCGCCGACTGGTTCGGGTCGCTCGAGGCCATCGAGGCGGCGTCGCGCGAGGAGCTCGCCGAGGTCGAGGGCGTCGGGCCGATCATCGCCGACGCCGTCATCGACTGGCTCGCCGTCGACTGGCACCGCGAGATCCTGCAGCGCTGGCGCGCGGCGGGCGTGCGGTTCGCGACGCCCGACCACCCCGGTCCCGGGGCGGCGGCCGCCGCCGGCGGCGTGCTCGCGGGCATCACGGTCGTCGCGACCGGATCGCTCGAGGGCTACACGCGCGAGGAGGCCCAGGAGGCCATCATCCGCGCGGGAGGCAAGGCGGCCTCGAGCGTCTCGAAGAAGACCGACTTCGTCGCGGCTGGACCGGGCGCCGGGTCGAAGCTCGGCAAGGCCGAGGCGCTCGGCCTGCGCATCCTCGACGCGGGCGAGTTCCACGTGCTCGTCACCGAGGGCGCCGGCGCGCTCGCGCTGCCCGAGGAGGGTGGGGATGCCGAGGCGTCCGATCCCGAGGGCGCCGACGCAGCCGCGGCCGACGCCGCGCCCACGACCAGCACCACCGACGAGAAGGACGAGTGATGGACGCCATCGCACTGCTGCACGAGCTGTACGGACGCATCCCCGGCGAGGTGCGTCGCGCGGTCGACGGCCTGACCCCAGAGCACCTCGTGGCCGTGCCGGTCGAGGGTGCCAACACCATCGGCTGGCTGGTCTGGCACCTCGCACGGGTGCAGGACCACCACATCTCCGAGCTCACGGGCGACGAGCAGCAGTGGGCGACGGGCGTGTGGGCCGAGACGTTCGGGCTCGAGCCCGACCCCGACGACACGGGCTACGGCCACGACGCCGACGAGGTCGCGCGCGTGCGGCCCGAGTCGGTCGAGGCGCTGCTCGCCTACGCCGACGCCGTGCAGCAGCGCACCGTCGCGTATCTCGGCACGCTCTCCGACGCCGACCTCGACCGCGTGGTCGACGAGGCGTGGGATCCGCCCGTCACGCTCGGCGCGCGCCTCGTGAGCGTCGCGGACGACGACATCCAGCACGCAGGTCAGGCCGCCTACGTGCGGGGTCTGCTGGGCGCATGATCCGCAGGCTCGCCATCGACGGCTACCGGTCGATCCGGTCCCTCGTCGTCGATCTCGGGGCGCTCACCGTCGTCACGGGCGCCAACGGCAGCGGCAAGTCCAACCTCTACCGCTCGCTGCGCCTGCTCGCCGACTGCGGCGCAGGTCGCGTCGTGCCGTCGCTCGCATCGTCCGGCGGCCTCGCGGGCGTGCTGTGGGCCGGCCAGGAGTCGATCGATCCGGCCGTCCGCGCCGGCGGCGAGGCGCAGGGCACGCGTCGGAAGGGCCCGATCGCGCTCCGCCTGGGATTCGGCGGCGACGACCTCGGCTACGCCGTCGACCTCGGCATCACCGCGTCGCGCAGCGAGTCGCTCTTCGTGCGCGATCCGTCGATCAAGCAGGAGCACGTCTTCGCAGGCGTCGAGCCGCGGCCCGCCGCGACGCTCGCGGAGCGCGTCGGACCGCTCGCCCGCTCGCGCGGCGACGACGGCTGGCACGAGCTTTCGCGCACCATGGCCGAGTGGGACTCCCTGCTCGACGAGCTCGCGGGCGCCGACGCGGCGCCCGAGATCGCCGGCGTGCGACGCACGCTGCGGTCGTGGCGCTTCCACGATGCGCTGCGCACCGACGCGCTCGCCCCAGCGCGGCAGCCGCAGATCGCGACGCGGGCGGTGCGGCTCGACGACGACGGCGCGAACCTCGCCGCCGTGCTGCAGACGACGATCGAGACGCGCGCCGACGGCACGGTCGAGCGCGCCGTCCGGGCGGCCTTCCCCGGGTCGCGGCTCGAGATGGTCGACGAGGGCGGCGGCCTCGGCCTCGCGCTGCGGCAGCACGGGATGCTGCGAGCGCTCACCGCCCCCGAGCTCTCCGACGGCACCATGCAGTACCTGCTGCTCACGGCCGCCCTCACATCGGTCGAGCGGCCGGGGCTGCTCGTGCTGAACGAGCCCGAGCGCAGCCTCCACGACGACCTGCTGCCCGCGCTCGCAGACCGCATCCGCGAGGCGGCGGACGAGACGCAGGTCGTCGTCGTGACCCACTCACGCTCGCTCGCCGACGCGCTCGCCGGCACGCGCATCGAGCTCGAGCGGTCGGCGGGCGAGACGGTCGTCGCCGGTCGCGAGGGTCCGCTCGACGTCCCCGCGTGGCGGTGGCCGAGCCGCTGAGGCGGCGAGCCGTGCGCGCCCGCGCGTCAAGCCCCACCGCGACGTCGAGCGCGGCCGTAGCGTGGATGCAATGACCACGCATCGGCACGACGTCCTGGTGATCGGTGCCGGCAACGGCGGGCTCGCGACGGCGGCGAGGCTGCGCCGTCGCGGCTGCGCCGACGTCGGGCTCGTCGAGCCGTCCGAGCGCCACGTCTACAAGCCGCTGCAGAACTACGTCGGGCTCGGCCTCGCTCGCACCGACGAGCTCTCGCGACCGCAGGCCGACCTCATCCCCGACGGCGTCACCTGGCATCGCACCGCCGCCGTCGCCATCGACCCCGTCACGCGCGTCGTGACGTGCGCCGACGGCACCGAGGTCGCGGGCGCGGACATCGTGCTCGCGCCGGGAGCGACGCTCGACTGGGACGCCGTCCCCGGCGCCGCCGACGCGCTGCAGCGCGGGCTGGCGATCTCGACCTTCGACGACGCGCTGCTCGATCGGGCGTGGGAGCGCATCCGCACGCTCGAGCGGGGCACGGCGATCTTCACCCTCCACGGGCAGCCGGCGTCGGGCCGCGAGACCGCGCTCAAGCCGCTGCTGCTCGCCTGCGACCTGTGGAGGCGCACGGGCGTGCTCGACGCGATCGACGTCGTGCTCGTCCACGACGAGTCCCGCCTGCATCCCGTCGCCGACATCGAGGGCGAATGGCGCCGGCATCTCGATGGCGCCGGCATCGACGTGCGGCTCGGCGTGCGCGTCGCGGCGGTCGAGGGCGACGAGGTCGTGCTCGCGAGCGAGGCCGGCGAGCGCAGGGAGCGCGTCGACCTGCTGCACCTGCTGCCGCCGTACGCCGCAGCGCCCGTCGTCGCGGCGTCCGCGCTCGACGCGCCCGGCACCGACGGCTTCGTCGACGTCGACGTCGAGACCCTGCGGCACCGCACGCATCCGCGCATCTGGGGCATCGGCGACGGGGCCGCGCTCGGCGACGCCCGCACGGGCGGTGCGCTGCGGAAGCAGACGCGCATCGTCGTCGAGAACA
Organism: Agrococcus versicolor; assembly: GCF_039531815.1. Taxonomy (NCBI): domain Bacteria; kingdom Bacillati; phylum Actinomycetota; class Actinomycetes; order Micrococcales; family Microbacteriaceae; genus Agrococcus; species Agrococcus versicolor. Next base: position 634,265 of record NZ_BAAAQT010000005.1, read on the forward strand.
TCCGCCACGCCCGCGCCGGCGAGCCGCTCGAGCGCTACGACGGGTACACGGTCGCGCCCGTCGCCACGGGGAGGGGCCGACTGTCGTTCGCCGAGTACGACCGCAGCGGCAGCATGCGCCGCTCGCTGCCCGTGCGCGTGCGCGACCAGCTGCGCGCCCACCGCGCCTGGTACGTCCTCGACCGTCACGTGCTGCCGCAGGTCTACTGGCACGGCATCCTGACCGGGCGCGTGTAGCGTCGGCGAGCACCCGCACGCACCGATGAGCCTGGACGTGCCCGAGGAGGCCCGACGATGACCGAGATCGACATCCGCCCGCTGCCCGCGCTGCGCCTCGCCGCGGCGAGCGACGTCGTGGCGCCCGCCGACGTCGCCTCGACCGTCGAGGCCCTGTTCCAGGAGGTGCAGGCCGTCTTCGGCCATGCGCCCGGCGCCCAGGACGTGCCGATCGCGACGTACGAGGCCGACGGCGAGCGCATGCGCGTCGTCGCCGGCTACGTCGTGGGCATGCTCGTGCCCGAGGGAGCCGAGTCCGTCGACCTCGAACCCGTCGAGCAGGCGGCGGTGCTCGAGCACCGCGGACCCATGTCGGGCGTGCGCGCGACCTGGGATGCCCTGCACGCCGCGATCGCCGAGCGCGGCCTCGTCGCCGATGGCGCAGCCCGCGAGCGGTACGTGCGCGCCGAGTCGGCCGACCAGGCCGACTGGATCGTCGAGCTGCAGCAGCCCACGCGGACAGCCTGACGGTCGCCGGCCGGCACGCTCCGGGCCCACGCCCCGACGGGCGTCAGAACAGGGGAGCGGGCGCCTCGACGGGCTCGACCGGGCGCGACGGCAGCTGCTGCGCGCCCCGCCCTCGGGATGCGTTCACGACGAAGTTCGTGCCCGTGCCGTCGGCCACCCGCGAGCGCAGCAGACCGTGCCTGCGGGCGAGCGGCGTCGTGCGCGCGCGCAGCCACTCGCGGTACTCGCGGCACGCGTACGCGCCGCCGCCGTAGATGCGCCGGTACTGCTCCTGCAGCTGCGGATGCTCGGCCTCGAGCCAGCGCAGGTACCACTCCCGTGCACCGGGGCGCAGGTGCAGCGCGGACGTCGCGACGCCCGTGGCGCCCGCCTCGGCGATCGCCGCGTAGGCGCGATCGAGGTGCGCGCGCGTGTCGGTGAGCCCTGGGAGCACGGGCATCATGAACACCTCGCAGTCGAGCCCCGCGTCGCGCACCGCCCGCACGGTGCCGAGGCGCGCGGCCGTCGACGGCGTGCCGGGCTCGACCGACTGCTGCAGCGCATCGTCGAACACCGCGATCGACATGGCGATCGACACGGGCACCTCCTTCGCCAGCTCGGCGAGCAGCGGCACGTCGCGCCGCAGCAGCGTGCCCTTCGTGAGGATCGCGATCGATGCGCCGTGGGCGGCGAGCGCTCGCAGGATGCCCGGCATGAGCCGGTAGCGGCCCTCGGCCCGCTGGTACGGGTCGGTGTTCGTGCCGAGGTGCACGCGGTCGACGTCGCGGCGCGTCGTGCGCAGCTCGCGCTCGAGCACCTCGACGACGTTGCCCTTCACGACGATGCGGCTGTCGAAGTCGGCGCCCGAGTCGAGGTCGAGGTAGCGGTGCGTGTCGCGGGCGAAGCAGTACACGCACGCGTGCTGGCAGCCCCGGTACGGGTTGATCGTCCACGCGCCACCCATCGGACCGCCGCCCGCGACGTGGTTGAGCGCCGAGCGCGCCGTCACCTCGAGGAACGACATGCCGTCGAAGCCGGGCGTCGGCCAGCGCTCGAGCGTCGCGCCGCGCTCCTCGAGGCCCGGCAGCGCGTCGGCGTCGACGTGCGTCGACTGCTGGGGCTCCCATCGCATGCCGACGATTCGAACACACGTTCGAACCGCGCGCAAGTCGCTCGGCCGCGCGGGCGCGCCGAGCCGATCATGAGACTTCCCTCATCGACGGCTCACGAGGGTCTCGCCCGCGCGGACGACCGTGGAGCGCATGACCTCGATCGCCGCCGCCGCACCCGCCGCACGCGTCGTCGCCGTGCGCGGCGTGCGCGCGCTGGCGATCGCCGCCGCCGCCATCGCGGCCCTCGTCGCGACGACGGGCTGGGAGCGCGACCAGCGGCTCGTCGTCGCCGCCATCGCCGCCGCGACCGTCGCGTGGGTCGCGACGCGCGTCGACGACGCCGTCGTCGCGCTCGCCGCGATCGTCGCGCTCGCCGTCGCCGGCGCCGTCCCGGCCGACGCGCTCTTCGGCTCGCTCGGCGATCCGACCATCTGGCTCCTCGTCGGCTCGTGCATGCTCGCCGCCGGGCTGTCCGCCTCCGGCGTCGCCGAGCGCGCCGCGATCGCGCTGATCGGGCGGTCGCGCTCGGTGCGGGGCCTGTGGCACCGCACGACGCTCGCGCTCATCCTCACGACGTTCGCCGTGCCCGCGACGAGCGGCCGCGCCGCGCTCGCCATGCCGGTGTTCCGCACCATCGCCTCCGCGCTGCCGACCGCGCATCAGCGCGCGCTGTCGCTGCTGTTCCCCGCCGTGATCCTGCTGTCGGCGTTCGCCTCGATCCTCGGTGCCGGCGCCCACCTCGTCGCCGCGAGCCTCGTCGAGGCTGCGACGGGCACGACGATCTCGTTCCTGTGGTGGCTCCTGCTCGGCGCACCGGTCGCCGTCCTCACCTGCGTCGCGACGACCGAGCTCGTGCTGCTCGGCTGGCTCTCCCGTGCGCAGCGCGCGATCGACGTCGCCGGCGTCGCGAACGCGGTCCGGGATGCCCACCCGGCCGAGCGCCGATCGCCTGCGGCCGCGAGGGCGCTCGCCCTGCTCGCCCTCACGATCGCGCTGTGGCTCACGGAGCCGCTGCACGGCATCCACCCCGCGCTCGTCGCGATCGCCGCGGGGGTCGCGACCGTCCTGCCCGTCGTCGGCTCGACGACGCCGAAGCACGCCTTCGCGGCCGTGCCGTGGACGCTGCTCGTCTTCCTCGCCGCCACGCTCGCGCTCGGCACGGCCCTCGTCACGAGCGGCGCCGCCGACCGCATCGCGTCGGCCTCGCTCGGCGCGCTCGCCGGGGCGCACCCAGCCGTCGTCCTCACGGCGATCGTCGTGGCGTCGGCAGCAGCGCACCTCGTCGTGCAGTCGCGCACGGCCCGCGCGACGGTGCTGCTGCCCATCGTGCTCGTCGTCGCGCTCGGCGCGGGCATCAACCCCGTGTCGGCCGCGCTCGCATCGACGGCCGCGGCGGGCTTCTGCCTCACCCTCACGTCGTCGGCGAAGCCCGTCGCGATGTTCGCGGCGGTGCCCGGCATCGCGACCTTCGACCGCGCGTCGCTGCTCGCGCTCGCCGCCGCGACCGGCCCGCTCGTCGTCGGCATCACGCTGCTCGCCGCCGCCTGGCTCTGGCCCGCCCTCGGCGTGCCCCTCGAGACCCCGACCACGCCGCCGCTGCGCGGCACCCGATGAAGGAGATCCCATGCGCACCGAACCCACCGTGCTCGTCGCCCCGAGCGGCTTCAAGGAGTCGCTCGACGCCGACGTCGTCGCCGAGGCGATCGCCGAGGGCGTGCGCCGCGTGCTGCCGCACGCGGACGTGCGCTGCGTGCCGCTCGTCGACGGCGGCGAGGGGACGGCCGCGGCGCTCGTCGCCGCGACCGGCGGACGCATCGTGCGCCGCACGGTCGTCGGACCCGTCGGCGAGCCGATCGAGAGCCACCTCGGCATCCTCGGCGACGGCACGACGGCCGTGGTCGAGATGGCCGCCGCCGCCGGACTGCGGCTCGTGCCGCGCGACCGCCGCAACCCGCTGCGCACGACGACGCACGGCGTCGGCGAGCTCATCCTCGCCGCGCTCGACGAGGGCGCGACGCGCATCCTCGTCGGCTGCGGCGACTCGGGCACGTCGGACGGCGGCGCGGGCGCGCTCCAGGCCCTCGGCGCCCGCCTCCTCGACGCACGCGGGCGCGAGATCGGCCACGGTGCACGCGCCCTCCGCGACCTCGACCGCATCGACGTCTCCGGCCTCGACCCGCGCATCGCCGACGTCGGCATCACCGTCGCCTGCAACCCGACGAACGTGCTGACGGGTCCGCGCGGCGTCGCACGCGTCTTCGGCCCGCAGAAGGGCGCGACCCCCAAGCAGGTGGAGCGGCTCGCGAAGGCGCTGGCCCACTGGGCGCGCACGATCGAGCGCGACGTGCCGGGGGCCGCGAGCCTCGACCTGCGGCGCGGCCTCGGCACCGGCGCCTCGGGCGGTCTCGGCGCCGGCCTCGCGGCGATCGGCGCGACGCTGCGACCCCGGTTCGACGTGCTCCTCGACCAGGTCGACCTCGACGGTGCGATGGCGGATGCGGACCTCGTCATCACCGCCGAGGGATCGATCGACGCGCAGACCCCGCGCGGCAAGGTGCCCGCCGAGGTCGCCAGGCGTGCGATGGACGCCGGCGTGCCGGTGCTGGCCCTCGCCGGCACCATCGGCGCCGACGCCGACTGCGTCCACGCGATCGGCATCGACGCCGTGCAGGGCATCCTGCCGGCCCCCATGGACCTCGCCGAGGCGTGCGAGCGCGGCGCCGAGCTCGTCGCCGACGGTGCCGAGCGCGCCCTGCGCACCATGCTCGTGGGCGCCTCGCTCGCTCCGGTGCTCGCCGCGCACGCCGACGAGGTGCACGCCGCCGCCGCGTAGGCTGCCACCGTGCTGGCGCGACGCTTCGAGGTCTGGGGCGTCGTCGTCGCACTCGCCGTCGTCGCCCTCGCGGTGCTGCTCGGCATCCGCGACGGGGCAGGCGGCGTCGTCGACGCGCTCGTGTGGATCGCGGCGCTCGCGACCGTGCCGACCCTCGGGCTCGCCGGCGCCGCGCACGCGGTCGCGATGCGACGGATGCAGCGCGTCAAGCGGCACGACCTCGCGATCGCGCTCGTGGGGCTGGCGGCCGCCGCCGTCGTCGTCGTCGCGGTGGCGCTCGCGCCGACGCAGCCGATCCTCGCGACGGCGCTGCTGCACTGCTGCTGGCCCGCCTGGGTCGTCGGGCTCGCCTTCGCCGCCTACGTGCTGCACGCCGCGACGTCGCGGCCCCTCGCGCCGGGCGTCGCGCCTCGCACGATCGTCGTGCTCGGGGGAGCGCTGCAGGGCAGGCACGTCGGCCCGCTGCTGCGGCGCCGCGTCGAGCGCGCCGCGACGGCATGGCACGCGCAGGGCGACGCGGGGGTGCGGATCGTCGTGTCCGGCGGGCAGGGGCACGACGAGCCGCGCAGCGAGGCCGCGGCGATGGCCGAGCACCTCGTGGAGGCGTGCGGCGTGCCTGCTGCCGCCATCGACCTCGAGGACGGGTCGACCTCGACGGAGGAGAACCTGCTTCTCACGCGCGCCCTCGGCGCCGCCGAGCCGTGGCTCGTGGTCACGAGCGAGTACCACGTGCCCCGCACGCGCACGCTGCTCGCGCGGCTCCGCATCCACGGCGACGCGCTCGGCTCGTGGTCGAGCCCCGTCTACCGGCCGGGCGCCCTCGTGCGCGAGCTCGCCGCGACCGTGCGACCGGCGCGCGGGACCGGCATCGTCCTCGCGCTCCTCGTCGTCGGCACGACGCTGCTCGGCGTCGCACGCGTGGCCGCGCTCGTCGGCGGCGTCGCGACCGGTCCCTAGGATCGGGTGGTGCCCGGACCGCTGACGCTCGCCCTCGCGATCGTCGGGATCGTGCTGGCCGTCCGCGACCCGCGTCGCCTGGCCCCCGGGGTGCTCCTCACCCTCGCCGCGACGTCGCTCCTGTCGCTCCTCGCGTCATCGCTCGTCGACGGGCTCGAGGACGTCGGCCTCCTGCTCGGCGTCGACGATCGCGCCCGCGTGCTCGGGCAGGTGCTCCTGCTCGTCGGCGTCCCGACGCTCGCCGGGCTCGTGCTCGGCCTCGCGCTCGTCGCGAACGGCCTGCTCATGCTCCGGCGCGAGCGACGCTCGATCGCCAACGCGCTGTCGCTCGCCGCCGGGGTCGCGGTCGTCGCGCTCTACGCGCTCGGCGCCGTGACGATCGCGGGCGAGCTCGCCTGGGTCGCCATCGTCGTGCTCCTGCTCGCGGCGCCCGTCGGCTACCTGGGCGTCGTGCTCGTCGCGTACCTCGCGTGGTCGCTCGCGTACGCGCGCATCGCCGCGCGGGCTCCGGTCGCGGCGGCGGTCGTCGTGCTGGGCGCGGGGCTCGTCGACGGCCGCGTCTCGCCGCTGCTCGCCGCCCGCGTCGCCCGTGGCGTCGCGCTCGCGCAGGAGGATCGCCGGACGCTGCTCGTGCTCTCGGGCGGCCAGGGGCCGGACGAGCCCCGCAGCGAGGCGGCGGCGATGGCCGAGCATGCCGCGTCGCTCGGCGTCGCCGCCGATCGGCTCGTGCTCGAGGACGCGTCGACGACGACGGAGGAGAACCTGCGCCTGTCGCGCGCGATCCTCGACGAGCGAGGGCTGCAGGGGCCGGTGACCGTCGTGACGAGCGACTACCACGCCTTCCGCGCCGCGACGCTCCTGCGGGCGCTCGGCATCCGCGGCCACGCGCTCGGCGCGCGCACCGCCCGCTACTACCTGCCGAGCGCGCTGCTGCGCGAGTACGTCGCGCTGCTGCGCGACCACCTGCGCGTGCACGCCGCCCTCGTCGCCGTGGCGACGCTGCCGCTCGTGGCCGTCGTCGCCCTCGCACTCGGGCGCGTGCTCGCGGGCTGACGGTCGGTGGGGATGCGCGGGTCGGCCCGTCGACGCATCCCTAGGATGGACGCATTCCCTCTCGAGACGCATGGGAGACGCATGTCCGACATCACTCGCGAGCAGGTCGAGCACCTCGGCCGACTCGCCCGCATCGCCCTCACCGACGAGGAGGTCGCGAGCCTCGCGACCGAGCTCTCGGCGATCGTCGACGCCATCGCCACGATCTCGGAGGTCGTCGGTCCCGACGTGCCTGCGACGAGCCACCCCGTGCCGCTCGCGAACGTGACCCGCCCGGACGTCGAGGGCGAGACCCTCACGCTCGAGCAGGCGCTCTCCGGCGCCCCCGACCACGACGGCGAGCGCTTCCGCGTCTCGGCGATCCTGGGGGAGGAGCAGTGAGCGACCTCACGCGCCTCGACGGCGCCGCCCTCGCGGGCCTGCTGCGCTCCGGCGAGGTCTCGAGCGTCGAGGCCACGCAGGCCCACCTCGACCGCATCGCCGCCGTCGACGGCGAGCTGCACGCGTTCCTCCACGTCAACGCCGGCGCGCTCGACGAGGCGCGTCGCATCGACGAGCGCCGCGCCGCGGGCGAGCCGCTCCACGAGCTCGCGGGCGCACCGGTCGCGATCAAGGACGTCCTCTGCACCATCGGCATGCCGTCGACGTCGGGCTCGCGCATCCTCGAGGGCTGGGTGCCGCCGTACGACGCGACGCCCGTGGCGCGCCTCAAGGCCGCCGGCCTCGTCGCGCTCGGCAAGACGAACATGGACGAGTTCGCGATGGGCTCGTCGACCGAGCACTCCGCGTACGGCCCGACGCGCAACCCGTGGGCGCTCGATCGCATCCCCGGCGGCTCGGGCGGCGGGTCGGCCGCAGCGGTCGCCGCCTTCGAGGCGCCGTTCGCGCTCGGCAGCGACACGGGCGGGTCGATCCGTCAGCCGGCCGCCGTCACCGGCAGCGTCGGCGTGAAGCCCACGTACGGCGGCGTCAGCCGCTACGGCGCGATCTCGCTCGCGTCGAGCCTCGACCAGGTGGGCCCCGTCTCGCGCACCGTGCTCGACTCGGCCCTCGTGCACGACGTCATCGGCGGGCACGACCCGCACGACTCCACGTCGCTCGACCGCGACTGGCCGTCGTTCGCCGCCGCCGCCCGCGAGGGCGCCGCGACCGGGTCGCTCGCCGGCCTGCGCGTCGGCGTCATCCGCGAGCTCGACGCCGAGGGCATCGCCCCCGACGTCGCGGCGCGCTTCCACGAGACCGTGCGCGTCATCGAGTCGGCGGGCGGCGAGGTCGTCGAGGTGTCGATGCCGAGCGTCGAGCACGCCGTCGCCGCCTACTATCTCATCCTCCCCGCGGAGGCCTCCTCCAACCTCGCCCGCTTCGACTCCGTGCGCTTCGGCATGCGCGTCGAGCGCCCGGGCCAGACGGTCGAGGACGTCATGGCCGCCACGCGCGAGGCGGGCTTCGGTCCCGAGGTCAAGCGCCGCATCATCCTCGGCACGTACGCGCTGAGCGCCGGGTACTACGACGCCTACTACGGCTCGGCCCAGCAGGTGCGCACGCTCGTGCAGCGCGACTTCGACGCCGCGTTCGCGCAGGCGGACGTGCTCGTGAGCCCGTCGGCGCCCACGACGGCCTTCCGGTTCGGCGAGAAGATCGACGACCCGCTCGCGATGTACGCGAACGACGTCACGACCATCCCGGCGAACCTCGCGGGCATCCCCGGCATGTCGATCCCCATGGGGCTCGGCGACGACGGCCTGCCCGTCGGCCTCCAGCTGCTCGCGCCGCTCTTCGAGGACGCGCGGCTCTACCGCGCAGGCGCGACGATCGAGGCGCTGCTCGCCGAGCAGTGGGGCGGCATCCTCGCCCACCAGGCACCGACGCTGACGGAGGTCGCACGATGAAGGACCGCCTCATGGACTTCGACGAGGCCCTCGAGCGCTACGAGCCCGTGCTCGGGTTCGAGGTGCACGTCGAGCTCGGCACGCGCACGAAGATGTTCTCGGCCGCGCCGAATCCGGCGCACCCGGACCATCACGACGCACCGCCGAACACGCTCGTCGACCCGCTGAGCCTCGGGCTGCCCGGCAGCCTGCCCGTCGTGAACGAGACGGCCATCCGCTACTCGATCTCGCTCGGCCTCGCGCTCGGCTGCGAGATCGCGGAGTCGAGCCGCTTCGCCAGGAAGAACTACTACTACCCGGACACGCCGAAGAACTACCAGATCTCGCAGTACGACGAGCCCATCGCCTTCGAGGGCTCCGTCGAGGTGCAGCTGGCCGACGGCACGCTCCTCGACATCCCGATCGAGCGGGCGCACATGGAGGAGGACGCGGGCAAGCTCACGCACGTCGGCGGCTCCACGGGGCGCATCCAGGGCGCGTCCTCGTCGCTCGTCGACTACAACCGCGCCGGCGTGCCGCTCGTGGAGATCGTGACGAAGCCGATCATCGGCGCCGAGCACGCCGCGCCCGAGATCGCCCGCGCCTACGTCGCGGCCGTCCGCGACATCGTGCTGTCCCTCGGCATCTCGGAGGCGCGCATGGAGCGCGGCAACCTCCGCTGCGACGCCAACGTCTCGCTGCGGCCGCGCGGCCAGGAGCGCCTCGGCACGCGCACCGAGACGAAGAACGTCAACTCGATGCGCTCGGTCGAGCGCGCCGTGCGCTACGAGATCCAGCGGCAGGCGGCGATCCTCGCCGATGGCGGCACGATCACGCAGGAGACGCGGCACTGGCACGAGGACACGGGCACGACGAGCCCGGGCCGTCCGAAGTCCGATGCCGACGACTACCGGTACTTCCCCGAGCCCGACCTGCTGCCCGTGCAGCCGACGCGCGAGCTCGTCGAGGAGCTGCGTGCGGCGCTGCCCGAGCAGCCCGGCGTGCGCAAGCGCCGCCTGCAGGGCGAGTGGGGCTTCACCGACCTCGAGCTGCAGGACGTCGTGAACGCGGGCCTCCTCGCGACGATCGAGGCGACGGTCGACGCCGGCGCGAGCCCGGCATCCGCTCGCAAGTGGTGGACGGGCGAGATCGCGCGCGTCGCGAACGAGCGCGGCGTCGACGCCGCCTCGCTCGTGTCGCCCGCGCACGTCGCCGAGCTGCAGCTGCTGGTCGACGGCGGCACGCTCACCGACCGGCTCGCGCGCCAGGCGCTCGAGGGCGTCGTCGCGGGCGAGGGCAGCCCGTCCGAGGTCGTCGAGGCCCGCGGGCTGCAGGTCGTGACCGACGAGTCGGCGCTCGTCGCCGCCGTCGACGAGGCGCTCGCCGCCCAGCCCGACGTGCTCGCGAGGATCCGCGACGGCAAGGTGCAGGCCGCCGGTGCCGTCATCGGCGCCGTCATGAAGGCGATGCGCGGTCAGGCGGACGCCGCACGCGTCCGCGAGATCGTGCTGGAGCGCGCCGCACAGCCCTGAGGATCGGTCGGGATCCGACACGCGAGTCGGATCCCATCCGAGCCGACGACGGCGACGAATCACCTTTTCTCACGATCGTCAAGGGGCTCGGCCCAGATCGTCCTAGGGATCTCCTAGGTGTCAGTGTTGCTTTCGCGGGGCCTACAGGCCCTGCCAAGAACGGAAGGAACGCACCAATGGGCATCATCGGATGGATCGTCCTCGGCCTCGTCGCCGGCGCAATCGCAAAGCTGATCCTCCCGGGCAAGCAGGGTGGCGGCTGGATCATCACCCTCGTGCTCGGCGTGGTCGGAGCGCTCCTCGGAGGCTTCATCGGCTCTGCCGTCTTCGGCGTGGGCCTCGAGGGCTTCTTCGACATCACCACGTGGCTGCTGGCCATCGGTGGCGCGATCATCGTGCTGCTGATCTACGGCCTCATCACGCGAGGCAGCCGCGGCAAGACCCGCGCCTGATCGAACGTCTCGAAGGGGGTCGACCGTCACGGTCGGCCCCCTTCGTCGTGCTCGCGGCGCGCGTCGGCGCTCAGGCGAGGGCGGCGAGCTCGTCGACGTGGTCGAGGTCCGTGATGTCGAGGCACTGCAGGTAGACGCGCTCGGCGCCCATCGCCCGCACCTGCGCGAGGCGATCGGCGGCCTCGGCGGGCGTGCCGGCGATGCCGTGCTCGCGCAGCTCGGCGGGCTCGCGGCCGATGGCGGCCGCGCGGCGCACGAACGCCTCCTCGGTCGCGCCGACGCACGCGACGAGCGCCACCGAGTACGTCATGGGCGCCGTGCGACCCGACTCCGCGACGGCGTCGCGCACGCGACCGAACGTCGCCTCGACGTCGCCGAGCTCGGGGAACGGGATGTTGAACTCCGTCGCGTACCGGGCGGCGATCGCGGGCGTCCGCCTCGCACCGTGCCCGCCGACGAGCACGGGCACGGGCGACTGCACGGGCTTCGGGAGCGCGGGGGAGTCGACGAGGCGGTAGTGCTCGCCCTCGTGCGAGAACGTCTCGCCCGCCGGCGTCTCCCACAGCCCCGTCACGACGGCGAGCTGCTCCTCGAGCAGGTCGAAGCGGCGCTTCGGGAAGGGGATGCCGTAGGCGGCGTGCTCCTGCTCGAACCAGCCGGTGCCGAGGCCGAGCTCGACGCGGCCGCCCGACATCGCGTCGACGTTGGCGACCTGGATCGCGAGCACGCCGGGGAGTCGGTAGGTGACCGACGACACGAGCGTGCCGAGGCGGATGGTCGACGTGTCGCGCGCGAGGCCCGCGAGCGACGTCCACGCGTCGGTCGGGCCGTGGCCGGGGTCGCCGTCGCCCATCCGCAGGTAGTGGTCGGAGCGGAAGAACGCGTCGAAGCCGGCGGACTCGGCACGCAGCGCCATCGCGAGCAGCTCGTCGTAGGAGGCGCCCTGCTGGGGCTCGGTGAAGATGCGGAGGGTCATCCCTCGAGCCTAGGCGCGCCCCGCGTCGGCGGCACCTGGCGCCCGTACGCTGGGGCCATGGAGTTCGGCTACTCGCTCGGGTACTGGCGGCAGGGCCCGCCCCCGCAGGCGCTCGAGACGATCCAGGCCGCCGAGCGGCTCGGATTCGACTCGGTGTGGACGGCGGAGGCGTACGGCTCGGATGCGTTCACGCCGCTCGCGTGGTGGGGCGCCGGCACGTCGACCATCCGCCTCGCGACGGGCATCGCGCAGCTGTCCGCCCGCACGCCGGCCGCGACGGCCATGGCGGCGATGACGCTCGATCACCTGTCGGGCGGCCGCGTCATCCTCGGCATCGGCGCCTCGGGGCCCCAGGTCGTCGAGGGCTGGTACGGGCAGCCGTATCCGCGGCCGCTCGCCCGCACGCGCGAGTACGTCGCGATCCTCCGCAGCATCATGGCCCGCGAGGAGCCGGTGTCGGCGCCCGGGCCGCAGCTGCCGCTGCCGCGCACGGGCGAGGGCACGACGGGGCTCGGCAAGCCGCTGCGCTCGACGCTGCACCCCGCGAGGCCGCACCTGCCCATCCACCTCGCCGCCGAGGGTCCGCGGAACACGGCGCTCGCCGCCGAGATCGCCGACGGCTGGCTGCCGTTCCTGCTCTCGCCCGCGCTCGACGCCGAGGCGCGCGCCAACCTCGCGGAGGGGTTCGCGCGGCGCGATCCGGCGCTGCCGCCCGCCGATGCCTTCGAGGTGTCGCTGCCGGTGCCCGTCGTCGTCGACGACGACGTCGAGCGCGCCGCCGACCAGGTGCGGCCCATGATCGCGCTCTACGTGGGCGGGATGGGCGCGAAGGGGCAGAACTTCCATCTCGACGCCGTCGCGCGCCTCGGGTACGAGGCCGAGTGCGATCGCATCCAGGAGCTGTACCTCGCCGGCGACAGGGCGGGCGCCATCGCCGCCGTGCCGACGCGGCTCGTCGAGGAGATCGGCCTCGTCGGTCCGATGGCGAAGCTGCGCGACGACCTGCAGCGCTGGGAGTCGACCGTCGTGACGCGCATGCTCGTGCAGGGCGACGTCGCGGCGCTCGAGGCGGTCGCCGAGCTGCGCTCGTGAGGCACGACTGGGGCGACTGGGGCGGCGACGTCCTCTCCGCCGAGGCGAAGGCGGCCCGTGCGCCGCGGCCCGCCCGCGTCGTCGGAGCGACGCGCGACCTCGTCGTCGAGACGCTCGACGGCTTCGTCGGCGCTGTCGTCGGCATCGAGGTCGGGCACGTGCGGCTCGAGGATCGCCGCGGCCGGGTGCGGCTGTTCCCGCTCGGCGCCGGATTCCTCGTCGACGGCGAGCCCGTCGAGCTCGCGAAGCCGCGTGCGGAGGCCGCGCAGGCGCCCACGAGGACGGCATCGGGCTCACGGGCCGTCGTCGACCATCGCGCGCGCGTCGCGCTGCCGAGCCGCATCCTCGTCGAGGGCACGCACGACGCCGAGCTCGTCGAGCGGGTCTGGGGGCACGACCTGCGCGTCGAGGGCGTCGCGGTCGAGCCGCTCGGCGGCATCGACGACCTCGCGGGCCTCGTCGCCGCCCACCGGCCGAGCGCCGAGCGCAGGCTCGGCATCCTCGTCGACCACCTCGTGCCCGGCTCGAAGGAGTCGCGCATCGCCGCCGAGGTCGAGCGCGGTCCGCACGCGCGCTTCGTGCGCATCGTCGGCCACCCGTACATCGACGTCTGGCAGGCCGTGAAGCCCGCACGCGTCGGCCTCGAGCGCTGGCCCGACGTGCCGCGCGACGAGGACTGGAAGCGCGGCACGCTGCGCAGGCTCGGCCTGCCGCACGACGACCAGGCGGACGTCGCACGCGGCTGGCAGCGCATCCTGAGCCGCGTCCGCGACTGGAACGACCTCGAGCCGGCCCTCCTGGGCCGCGTCGAGGAGCTCATCGACTTCGTCACCGCCTAGGCCCTGCTGCGGGCACGTGCGGGGGATCCCGGCACGAGGAGAGGCCCGGCGGGGTGCATGCTGAGCACATGGCCAGCACCGCCGCCACGACGCCGCGCGCGATCCAGACGACCTACCTGCTGCTGACCGGGTCGACGACGCTCGCCACGAGCATGATCTGGGGGATCAACACGATCTTCCTGCTCGATGCGGGACTCACGAACCTCGAGGCGTTCGCGGCGAACGCGTTCTACACGGTCGGCCTGCTGCTGTTCGAGATCCCCACGGGCGTCGTCGCCGACCTGCGCGGCCGTCGGCTGTCGTTCCTGCTCGGCTCGGCCGTGCTCGCGGCGTCGACGGGCCTGTACGTGCTGCTGTGGGTGTGGGACGCGCAGTTCTGGGCCTGGGCCGCGGCATCGGTGCTGCTGGGCTTCGGCTACACGTTCTTCTCCGGAGCGATGGAGGCCTGGGTCGTCGACGCGCTCCGGTCGGCTGGCTACGAGGGTGAGCTCGACGGCGTCTTCGGGCGGGCGCAGGCCGCGACGGGCGTCGCGATGCTCGCCGGGTCGGTGCTCGGCGGGGTGCTCGCCCAGCTCGTCGGCCTCTGGCTGCCGTTCGTGCTCCGGTCGGCGCTGCTCCTCGCGAGCCTCGTCATCGCCGCGATCTGGATGCACGACCTCGGCTTCGCGCCCGTGCGCCAACGCGCGGGCGAGGCGATGCGCGGCCTGCTGCGCGTCTCGATCGACGTCGGCCTGCGCGACGGTCGGCTGCGATGGCTCATGCTCGCGGGGCCGTTCGTCGGCGGATCGATGGGCTACGTCTTCTACGCGGCGCAGCCGTACCTGCTCGAGCTCTACGGCGACTCCGAGGCGTACGCGCTCGCGGGCATCGTCGCGGCGCTCGTCGCGGCGGCGCAGATCATCGGCGGCATCCTCGCCGCACCCCTGCGACGCGTCGTCCGCAGGCGCACGACGCTCATGCTCGTCGCGCTGATCGCCTCGACGCTCGCGCTCGTCCTCGCCGGCCTCACGACGTCGTTCTGGATCGCCGTCGTGGCGCTCGCCGCATGGGGGCTCGCGCTGTCGACCCTCATGCCCGTGCGGCGCGCGTACCTCAACGCCGTCATCCCGTCGCAGCAGCGCGCGACGGTGCTGTCGTTCGACTCGCTCCTCGGCAGCGTCGGCGGCTTCGTGCAGCCCGCGTTCGGCCGTGCGGCCGACCTGCAGGGCTACGGCGTGACGATCGTCGCCTCGTCGGTGCTGCAGGCCCTCGCGATCCCGTTCATCGTCGCGACGCGGCGTCGTCGCGATCCGGTCGACGCGCGCGAGGCCTAGCCGCCCGGCGACGCTACGCGTGCGCCTGCGGCTCGACGTGGCTCACGGGCTCGACCTGGATCGTCGAGTGCTCGACGTCGAAGTGCTCGGCGATGCACGTCTGCACCTCGGCGAGGATCGCGGCGCCGTGCCCGTCGCGGAAGCAGCCGTCGTCGACGACGACGTGCGCGGTGAGCACGGGCAGGCCCGTCGCGATCTGCGACGCGTGCAGGTCGTGCACGGCCGCGACGTGGTCGAGCTCAAGGATGTGGGTGCGCACGGCGGCCAGGTCGATGCCCTCGGGCGTCTCCTCGAGCAGGATGCGGCTCGAGGCGCGCAGCAGCACGAACGCGCGCGGCACGATGAGGCAGGCGACGACCATCGCGGCGATCGCGTCGGCCTGCATGAGGCCCGTGATCGCGATGACGATCGCCGAGACGATGACGGCGAGCGACCCGAGGGCGTCGTTCACCACCTCGAGGAAGGCGGCGCGGAGGTTGAGGTTCGCCGTGCGGGCGCTCGCGAGCACGAGGATGCTCGCGACGTTCGCCACGAGCCCCAGGACGCCGAACACGACCATGACGCCGCCGTCGACCTCCGGCGGGTCGAGCAGGCGGCGGATGCCCTCGACGAGCGCCAGGAGGCCGATCGCGAGCAGCACGCCCGCCTGGGCGGCGGCGCTCAGCACCTCTGCTCGCGCGAAGCCCCACGTGCGGCGCGCGGTGGGCGGCCGCAGGGCGAGGGTCGCGGCGACGAGCGACAGCAGCAGGCCACCGACGTCGGTGAGCATGTGCCCCGTGTCGACGAGCAGCGACAGCGAGCCCGTGACGATGGCGCCGACGGCCTGGATGACGAGCACGCTCGTCGTGATGCCGAGGGCGATCGCGAGGCGGCGACGGCTCGCGAGCGCGCCGTGCGCGTGCCCGTGGTCGTGCCCGGCGCCCATCAGGCGCCCTCGTGCGCGTGGGTCGCGTCGCCGTCGACGCGCGCCGCGAGGCTCGTGGCCGCGTCGAGGAGCGTCGCGACCTCGTCGGACGCGACGATGGAGTACCAGGAGGCGCGGCCCTCGGGGCGCGAGGTCACGAGGCCGCAGTCGCGCAGGCACGCGAGGTGGGCGCTGACGGTCGACTGCGCGAGGTGCAGGTGCTCGGTGAGGTCGCGCACGCGGTGCTCGCCCTCCATGAGGTGCGTGAGGAGCCGGATGCGGCCCGGGTCCGAGAGGGCGTGCAGCACCGTGGCGACCCGCGTCCCATCCATCGTCATGTGGCGATGATAGCGCCTTGCGCCGATGCCTGTCGATCGCCGCTCGACGGACCGGGGTCCGCCATCAGGCGCGCAGCGGCTCGACGAGGACGGGAGCGGCGAGCTTCGGTGCGCGACCGTCGCCCGACGAGCGGCCCGTGAGCCTGCGCCCGATCCACGGCATGACGTGCGTGCGGTAGTACACGGCGTCGCGGCGACCCTCGGCGGTCGTGCGCGGCACGAGGTCGCGCCACGCGGCCGGCGCCTCGAGGCCGAGGGCTCCCAGGAAGGTCGTCGCCGCGCGGGCGTGGCCCGTCGCGTTGAGGTGCAGGCGGTCGTCGGTCCAGAACCGGCCGTGCTGCAGCTCCGCATCCGTCCAGTTGTCGACGAACGGCACGTCGAGGTCGACCGACCATGCGCGCACGGCATCTCGCAGCGCGTCGCCGCGCCTGCCCATGAGCCCGCCACCGGCCATGACGCCCGATGGGTTCGCACCCGAGACCATCACGGGCGTGATGCCCGCGTCGAGGATGCGATGCACGGCCTGCTCGAGCCGGCCGCTCACCCACTCGATCGTCACGCGCGGGCGCAGGAGGTCGTTGCCGCCGCCGTTGATCGACAGGTGCGACGGCCGCAGGGCGATGGCGGCGTCGAGCTGCTCGTCGAGGATCGGTGCGAGCAGTCGTCCGCGCACCGCGAGGTTCGCGTACTCGATCGGCTCGCCCTGCGCCGTCGCGATGCCGACGGCCGCGAGGTCGGCCCAGCCCCGGACGGTGCCGTCCGGCTGATCGTCGCCGTACCCCTCGGTGAACGAGTCGCCGATGGCCACGAGGCGCGTCGCATGCATCGCTCCAGGCTACGGCGCGGCTACGATGGTCGGAAACCACGGGAGTCCGGTGCGCCGGGCTGAGAGGGAGGCCGAAGCCTCCGACCGTCGAACCTGATCCGGGTCATGCCGGCGCAGGGAGCGATCTCACCCGTGCCATCTCACGAGAGGCACAGCATGTCCACCACCACCACCCACGCGCCGACGGGCGCCCCGACCGCGTCGCGGCTGCGCTGGCGCGTCGTCGACATCGTCACGGCATCCGTGCTCGCCGTCGCGTGCGGCCTGCTCTTCGTGCTCTGGAACGGCGTCGGCGGCGCCTGGTTCGGCATCGCCGACGCCTTCACGCCGGGCTTCGGCGGCATCGCCGTCGGGCCGTGGCTCATCGGCGGCGTCATCGGCGGCCTCGTCATCCGCAAGCCGGGAGCCGCGCTGTTCGTCGAGCTGCTCGCCGCCAACGTGTCGACGCTGCTCGGCAGCCAGTGGGGGATCGAGACGGTCTACTCCGGGCTCGCCCAGGGACTGGGCGCGGAGCTGATCTTCGCCGTGCTCCTGTACCGCCGCTTCGGCGTCGTCGCGGCGATGGCGTCGGGCGTCGGCGCCGCGGTCGCGGCGTGGACGCTCGAGCTCTTCCTGTCCGCGAACCTCGCGAAGGGACCGGAGTTCCTCGGCATCTACCTCGGCACGCTCGCCCTCTCCGGCGCCGTGCTCGCGGGCCTGCTGGGCTGGCTCATCGTCCGCGGGCTCGCGGCGACGGGAGCGCTCTCGCGCTTCGCGGCCGGCCGCGAGGCGCAGCGCCGCACGTGACGGACGTCGTGCGTCCCGTCGGCATCGCCGCGCGGGGCTGGGGCTGGCGGCACGCGGCGCGCACGCGCCCCGCGGTCGCCGGCCTCGACCTCGCGATCGAGCCGGGGGAGCGCGTGCTGCTGCTCGGACCCTCCGGTGCCGGCAAGTCGACGCTGCTCGCGGGGCTCGCGGGCGTGCTCGGCGACGCCGAGGACGGCGAGGAGACCGGATCGCTCGCCGTCGACGGCCGCCATCCGTCCGCCGCGCGCGGCGCGTCGGGCCTCGTGCTGCAGGATCCGCAGGCGAACACGATCCTGTCGCGCGTCGGCGACGACGTCGCGTTCGGCTGCGAGAACCTGCGCGTGCCCCGCGAGGAGATCTGGCCGCGCGTGCGGGCTGCGCTCGACGCCGTGGGGCTCGACGTCGCGCTCGAGCGCTCGACGTCGGCGCTGTCGGGAGGCCAACGGCAGCGCCTCGCGCTCGCGGGCGTCCTCGCCATGCGCCCCGGCCTCGTGCTGCTCGACGAGCCGACCGCGAACCTCGACCCGGCCGGGGTCGTGGAGGTCCGCGACGCCGTCGTGCGGATGCTCGAGGCGACGGGCGCGACGCTCGTGGTCGTCGAGCACCGCGTCGACACGTGGCTGCCGGTCGTCGACCGGGTCGTCGTGCTCGATCCCGGTCGCGGCGTGCTCGCCGACGGGCCCGCCGAGGCGGTCTTCGCGCGGCACGGCGACGACCTCGCCGAGCGCGGCGTGTGGGTGCCCGGGCATCCCGTCGACGTCGAGCGGCCGCTCGTCGTCCCCGGTGCGAGCCTGCTCGTCGCCTCCGACCTCGTCGTCGGTCGCGCGTCGCCCGTCGGCGCCCCCGTCGACCTCGCGCTCGCCGCAGGCACCTCCACGGTCGTCACGGGCGCGAACGGCGCCGGCAAGTCGACCCTCGCGCTGACGATGGCGTCGCTGCTGCCGCGCCTCGGCGGCGACCTCGTGGCGCAGCCCGCGCTCGCCGACGGGCTGGGCGCCGATCCGGCACGGTGGCGGTCGAGCGCGCTCGCCACGCGCATCGGCACCGTCTTCCAGGAGCCGGAGCACCAGCTCGTCGCTCGCTCCGTGCGCGACGAGATCGGGGTCGGCCTGCGCGCGATCGGCATCCCGGTCGCAGAGCACGCACCGCGCATCGACGCGCTCCTGACCCGGCTGCGCCTCGACCATCTCGCGTCGGCGCACCCCTTCACGCTCTCCGGCGGCGAGCAGCGCCGGCTGTCGGTCGCGACGGTGCTCGCGACCGGCCCGCGCGTCGTCGTGCTCGACGAGCCCACGTTCGGGCAGGACCGACGCACGTGGCGCGAGCTCGTCGCGCTCATGGCCGAGCTCGTCGCCGACGGCGCCGCGCTGCTGTCGGTGACGCACGACGCCGACGTCGTGCGCATCCTCGGCGACCGCGTGCTGCGCCTGGAGGCCGCATGATGGCCACGCGCGCCATCGAGCGCCCCTCGCTGCTGGATCGCGTGAACCCCGTCACGCCGTTCCTCGCCGCCGTCGTGCTCTCGCTGCCGCTGCTGACGACGATCGACGTCGTGAGCGCGTCGGTCGCCCTCGTCCTCGGCCTCGCCGGGCTGCTCGTCGCCGGCGTGCGCCCGGGCACGATCGTGCGCCGCACGTGGCCCGTGCTCGTCGCGGCACCCCTCTCGGGCGTCAGCATGCTGCTCTACGCCGAGCCCGCCGGCCGCGTGCACCTGCGCGTGTGGCTCGCGGTCGTGAGCGACGACTCCATCGCGCTCGCCGTCGCGATCGTGCTGCGCGTCCTCGCCATCGGCGTGCCGACCCTCGCGATCCTCGGCGGGATCGACGCCACGCGCCTGGGCGATGGGCTCGCGCAGGTGCTGCGGCTGCCGGCGCGCTTCGTGCTCGCCGCGCTCGCCGGGATCCGGCTGTTCGGCGTCCTGCGCGACGACTGGGACGCGCTGGCGGCTGCGCGACGCGCGCGCGGGCTCGGCGACGGTGGGCGCATCCGCCGCTGGTCGGGCATGGCGTTCACGATGCTCGTCATCGCCGTGCGTCGCGGCGGACGGCTCGCGACCGCCATGGAGGCCCGCGGCTTCGGGCACGGCGAGCGCACGTGGGCGCGGCCGTCGCGGCTCGGGCCGGCGGATGCCGTGCTGCTGGGGGCGACGGTGCTCGTCGTCGTCGCGGCGCTCGGCACGTCGATCGCCACGGGTTCCTTCCGGCTGGTGGGCACGTGAGCCGGATCTGGCTGCTCGACGGCAGGTCGGGCTCGGGCAAGACGGTGCTCGCCGAGGCGCTCGCCGTCGAGCTCGGCGCGACCGTGGTGCACATGGACGACCTCTACCCGGGCTGGGGCGGCCTCGACGAGGGCTCGGCGTACGCGCTCGAGCGCATCCTCGCCCCGCTCGTGCGCGGCGACGACGCCGTGTGGCGGCGATGGGACTGGGCGGCAGGCGCTCGCGCCGAGGAGCACCGGCTCCCGGCCGGCTCGGCGCTCGTGCTCGAGGGCTGCGGCGCGCTGTCGCGTGCCTCCGCGCCGCTCGCCGAGCGCGCGACCTGGCTCGAGTGCGACGAGCCGACGCGGCGCTCGCGCGCCCTCGCGCGCGACGGCGCCGACGACTGGTGGGAGGGATGGCGTGCCCAGGAGGACGCCTTCTACGCCCGCGAGCGCTCCCGCGACCTCGCGACCGAGGTGCGCGGCTGCCGCTGATCCGGGCTCGTCCCACGGCGCGCGGCATGCCACGATGGCGGCATGGCTCAGCGACGACTGCCGGCACCCCGCACCCTCGACCCCCGCGAGGCGCCGAGCCTCCGCTGGGGCATCCTCGGCCCGGGCGGCATCGCCTCGGCCATGGTCGACGCCCTGCAGCAGGGCACGGGCCAGCAGGTCGTCGCGGTCGGCTCGCGGTCGGCGGATCGCGCCGCGGCGTTCGCGCAGCGGCACGGCATCGCCGGATCGGGCGACCACGACTGGCTGCTCGCGCAGGATCTCGACGCCATCTACGTCGCGAGCCCGCACTCGGCGCACCACGAGCACGCCCTCGCCGCGATCGACGCCGGCCGTGCCGTGCTCGTCGAGAAGGCGTTCACGCGCAACGCGGGCGAGGCCGTCGAGGTGCTGGACGCCGCGCGCGACGCGGGCGTCGCCGTCGCCGAGGCGATGTGGTCGCGCTACCTGCCCGGCTACGACGTCGTGCGGCAGGCGGTCGAGCAGGGCGTGCTCGGCGAGCTGCGCTCGGTGACCGCGGACCACGGGCAGCTGCTGTGGCCGGACGGCCCGGCCAGGCTCGCGGAGCCCGCGCTCGCCGGCGGCGCGCTGCTCGACCTCGGCGTGTACCCGATCCACCTCGCCGCGATGCTGCTGCCGACGGTCGACGCCGCGCACGCGGTGGGCGCGCTGACGCCGCTCGGCGTCGACGAGCAGGAGGTCGTCACGCTCACCGGACCAGGCGGCGTCCTCGCGACGTGCCAGGCGTCGATGTCGGCGAAGTCGCCGACGGCCGCGGTCGTCGCCGGCACCGAGGCGCGACTCGAGCTCGACGGCGACTTCTACCGCCCGACGACCATCCGGCTCGTCGCGCCGGACGGCGAGGTGCTCGACGCCTTCGAGCCGCAGGAGCGCGAGCACGGCCTGCGCTACGAGGCCGTCGCGCTCGCGCGGGCCGTGGGCGCCGGTGCGCTCGAGACGCCCGAGGTGCCCTGGAGCGAGACGCTGCGGGTCATGCGCATCCTCGACGACGTGCGTCGCCAGCTGGGCGTCGTCCTGCCGGGGGAGTGAGCTCGGCGCCGCGATCGCTCGCGGCGCCGACGCCCGTCACGCCCAGCCGAGGCGATGCAGCTCGTCGTCGTCGATGCCGTAGAAGTGCGCGATCTCGTGCACGAGCGTCGTGTGCACCTCGTCGTGCAGCTCGTCCATCGTCGAGCAGCGCTCGAGATGCGCCTCGCGGAACACGACGATGCGGTCGGGCAGCTCGCCGAAGCCGTACTGCCCGCGATCGGTGATCGCGACGCCCTCGTAGATCCCGAGCAGGTCCTCGGTCTCGTGCCGGTCCTCGACGAGGAACACGACGTTGTCGAGGCCGTCGACCATGTCGTCGGGCAGTGCGTCGAGCTCGTCGGTCACGATGCCCTCGAACTCGTCGGGGCTGATGGCGAACGGCATGGGCATGCCGGCGACGCTACCGGTCAGCGGCGACGGAAGCGCTGCACGAGCGGGCAGTCGAACGGGTCGCGCGCCTGCAGGCCCACCTCGTTGAGGTAGCGGATGACCGCGGCGTACGAGGCGACGAGCGTCGCCTCCGTGTACGGGATGCCGTGCGTCTTGCAGTGCTCGCGGACGAGATCGCGGGCCTTCGACAGGTTCGGGCGCGCCATGCTCGGGAAGAGGTGGTGCACGACCTGGTGGTTCAGGCCGCCGAAGAGCGTCGTCGCCCACCATCCGCCGGTGATGTCGCGCGAGGTGCGGACCTGCTTCGTGAGGAAGTCGAGGCGCTCGTCGGCGCCGACGAGGTCCATGCCCTTGTGGTTGGGCGCGAAGGAGGCGCCCATGTAGACGCCGAACACGGCGAGCTGCACGCCGAGGAAGGCGAAGGCCATGCCGAGCGGCAGGAAGGCGAAGAGGACCGTGAGGTAGACCGCCCAGCGGGCCGCCATCATGCCGAGCTCGATCCAGCGACCGGGCACGGCCTCCTTCGACACGAGCAGCTGCAGGCCGCGGAAGTGGAGGTTGATGCCCTCGAGGGTCAGCAGCGGGAAGAACAGCGCACCCTGGTGACGCGTGATGAAGGCGAGGATGCCCGTCTGGCGGGCCGCGTCCTCGGGGAGGAACGAGACCGTGTCCCACGCGACGTCGGGGTCGTGCTCGCGGCGGTTCGGGTTCGCGTGGTGGCGCGTGTGCTTCGTCATCCACCAGGCGTACGAGATGCCGACGATGCCGACGGCGAGGATGCGGCCGAGGCGGTCGTTCGCGGGGCCCGACGCGAGGATCTGGCGGTGCGAGGCCTCGTGGCCGAGGAAGGCGAACTGCGTGAGCAGGAGGCCGAGGGCGCCGGCGACGAGCAGCTGCCACCACGAGTCGCCCAGCAGGACGAACGCGACGGACAGGCCGGCGAGGGCGACCGTGAGCGCGATGCCCACGAAGAGGTAGAACCCACGAGCGCGCTCGAGGAGGCCTGCGTCGCGGACGCTCGCGGCGAGCGACGAGAACGTGCTCGGGCCGCGTGCTGCTCCGCTGGACTTCGTCGTCCGGACAGGTCCGAGGCCATCGAGGGCAATCGTCATGCGCGGCTCCTGCCGTGTCGAGTCACCGATCCGATCCCTGCCGATTCGATGACTCCAGGCTACTCGACTGCGTATGCCGTACGCAGATCCATGCCTGCATCCGCATGGGTGTTCGCGTGGCGCGAACGATGCCATCCGATGCGCCGGGCGCTCCGTACCAGCCTGCCGTCACGGGCGGCGTGCGCAGGGCGCGGGGGCGGATGCCGCGGCCGGGAACGACGAAGGCGGCACCCCGCGTGGGGTGCCGCCTTCGTCTGCATGGGGTGAGTAACGGGGCTTGAACCCGCGGCCTCCTAGACCACAACCAGGCGCTCTACCAGCTGAGCTATACCCACCATGCGGTGCGCCTCGCGGCGCAACCAGGACAGTCTACGACACTTCCGGGGCGTTCGACGACACGACGTCGGCGAAGGCCGCGACGACCTCCTCCGAGGCGCGGCGAGCGCTCTCGCTCGTGACCTCGTCGCTCGTGAAGACGGCCTTGCGGTAGTACTGCAGCTCGCGCACCGACTCGAGGACGTCGGCGAGCGCACGGTGGCCGCCGGCCTTCTCGGGCGACTGGAAGTAGGCGCGCGGGTACCAGCGGCGGGCGAGCTCCTTGATGCTCGAGACGTCGATCGACCGGTAGTGGAGATGCTGGTCGACGGACGGCATGTAGCGCGCGAGGAAGGTGCGGTCGGTGCCGATGGTGTTGCCGCCGATGGGGGCGGAGCGCTCGAGCGGCACGAAGCGGCGGATGTACTCGAGCACCTGGCGCTCGGCCTCCGCGAGCGGCAGGCCGTGCGGGATCAGCCGGTCGAGCCCGCTCGTGGCGTGCATCGTGCGGACGAACTCGCCCATCTGCTCGAGCGCGGCGTCCGAGGGCTTGATGACGAGCTCGATGCCGGGGTCGACGACCCGCAGCTCGAAGTCGGTCACGAGGACGGCGACCTCGACGAGCTCGTCGATCGACGGGTCGAGGCCCGTCATCTCGCAGTCGATCCAGACGATGCGGTCAGCGGCAGGCACGGCGTCGAGCCTAGCCGTCGCGGGACCTCGAGCGGGTCAGCGCAGTCGGGCGAACGCCGCGAGGACCTCGTCGGCGGTCGCCTCGGCGAGGGTGGCGACGGATCGCGCCGGCGCGAAGCCGGGGTGCGGGGAGTGGCTGCGCACGAACCACAGCTCCATGCCGGCCGCGACGACAGCGCGGGCGCCGGCGCCGGAGTCCTCGACCCCGATCGATCGAGCCGGGTCCGCCCCGAGCGCTGCGGCGGCCGCGAGGTACGCCTCGGGATGCGGCTTGGCCTGCTGCACGTCGTCGCTCGTCACGACGACCGTGAGCGAGCCCGACGGCGCCGCGCGGACGATGGCAGCGGCGTTCGCGCGCCCGGCGTTCGTGACGAGCGCGGTCGCCACCCCGGCGTCGACGAGCGCCGACAGCAGCTCGCGGGCGCCCGGCAGCCAGGGCACGTCGTCGCCGACCGCCTCCGCGACCATCGCGATGGCGCGGCCCCGCAGGTCGTCGTCGGTGCCGGGCATGCCGCGCGAGCGCATGTCCGCGATCCACAGCTCCATGGGCAGGCCGACGTACTGATCGCAGTCCGCCTGGGTCCACTCGACGCCCTCCTGGGCGCACATCGCGATGAGGGAGCGGTGCCAGACGGGCTCGGTGTCGACGAGCGTGCCATCCATGTCGAAGCAGACTGCGTGCGTCATGTGCCCCCGGCGCGACTCGAACGCGCAACCGTCGGATTAGAAGGCCGATGCTCTATCCATTGAGCTACGAGGGCGATGCCCTCGATCCTACGAGGTGCCGCGCCGCGGGCGTCGGGCGCGAGTGCCCCGACATGCCGATCCGACGGATCGGGAATGGATCGGGATGGGGCAGGGTTGTTCGAAATCGAAGCACTCGCTCCGGCGGTGCGCATCCCTCGAACCCTCCCAAGGAGTCACCATGACCGACACCACCATCACCGCCTCGCAGATCCCCGGCTACGTCGCCGGCACGTACGTCATCGACGCGAGCCACTCGTCCGTCAGCTTCTCGGTGCGCCACGTCGTCGCCAAGGTCCGCGGCATCATCGAGCACATCGAGGGCACGATCGTCCTCGCCGAGGACCCGCACGCGTCGACCGTCGAGGCGACCGTCGACCCCACGACCATCAACACCCGCAACGCCGACCGCGACGCGCACCTGCGCTCGGGCGACTTCTTCTCGACCGACGAGCACCCGACGTGGACCTTCCGGTCGACGGGCGCGCGCGTCGTCGACGGCGACTACCTCGTCGACGGCATCATCCAGCTCCGCGGCGTCGAGCGCGAGATCACGCTCGAGCTCGAGGTCGGCGGCTTCGGCGGCGACCCGTTCGGCAACACGCGCGTCGGTGCCACGGCGACCTTCACGATCAGCCGCGAGGAGTACGGCATCTCCTTCAACCAGACGCTCGAGACCGGTGGCCTCATGCTCGGCGACGACGTCAAGGTCGAGGTCGAGATCTCCGCGATCAAGCAGTAGGACCCTCGGGTCGCCTCAGCCCTGGCGGAAGCAGTCGATCGCGTCGTCGATCGACCAGAACTCGCCCAGGGAGAGGTATCGATGGCTCCTCGGCAGCAGTCGGCGCGCGCGGAAGCGATCGCCGTCGCTGCCGGGGAGCCGCTCGATGTGGCCGATGACGTCGCCGCTCGCGCGGGACACCCTCCACATCGAGGCGTTGACCTGCGACATCGCGATGCCGAACCGTGCGGGGAGATAGGCGGTGATGGACATGCGTCCCTCCTCTCGTCGCCGGCCGGCCCCGGTGTCCCTCGAACGTACGTGCGACCACCGACACGCCGCGCGGCTACGCTCGAGCCATGCGTGAGGTCGTCGTCGCCGGTGGATGCTTCTGGTGCCTCGACGCCGCGTACCGCGTGGTCGAGGGCGTCGAGGAGGTCGTCTCCGGCTACACGGGCGGGCGGCTGCCGGGACCGAGCTACGACCAGGTCTGCACGGGCCTGACCGGGCACGCCGAGGCGGTGCGCGTCGTCTTCGACGAGACCGTGCTGCCCGAGGACGTCGTGCTCGACATGTTCTTCACGATGCACGACCCGACGCAGCTCGACCGGCAGGGTGCCGACGTGGGTACGCAGTACCGCTCGGCGATGTTCCCCGTCGACGACGCGCAGCGCGAGCGCTTCGCGGCGGCTCGCGAGCGCGCGGCCGAGTGGTGGCCCGACGCGATCGTCACGACGATCGAGCCGCTCGGCCACTGGTGGGATGCCGAGGAGCACCACCAGGACTTCTTCGCGAAGAACCCCACGCAGGGGTACTGCCTCGCCGTCGCCGCGCCGAAGGTGCGCGCCATCCGCGCCGCCTTCGCGGACCGCATCCGGCGCTGAGCCGTCCTGGCGTCCCGCACAGGCGCCCTCCGGCCACAGCGGGCCGATCGCCACCGACGCGCGACGCGGGTCGGACCCACGCTGCTGCCATGACCGATCGCATCACCATCGAGGGCACCGCCGGCTCGACGCCCCAGCTGCGCACCATCCCGTCCGGACGCCAGGTCGCGAACCTGCGCGTCGCATCCACCCTCCGCAGGCAGGATCCGGCGACGGGCCAGTGGTCCGACGCCGGCACCAACTGGTACTCCGTGGCCGTGTGGGGCGACCTCGCCGCCCATGTCGTCGACTCCATCCGCCAGGGAGACCCCGTGCTCGTCACCGGCCGGCTCCGCATCGCGACCTGGGGCGACGGCGAGCGGCCGGGCACGACCGTCGAGATCGACGCGGATGCCATCGGGCACTCGCTGCGCTTCGGCACGACGTCGTTCCAGCGGCGCTCGCGGGCCGCCGCCGAGACTGCGGAGGCGCCTGCCGCGCCGGGGAACGGCGCGCCCGAGCCCGCCGTCGACGCGCAGGGCTGGGCCGCGCCGGGGGCAGGCGCGACGTCCGAGGCGCAGCCCGTGCTGGTCGGCGCCGACGTCGAGCCGCCGTTCTGAGGCGCCTGGCTCGATTAGGCTGGCGCGGGTCGCGCCGTGCGGCCGACCACGAGGGGAGCGCGATGCGTCGCCAGGCAGCACTGCTCGCAGCGGGCATCGTCGCTGCGCTCGCGCTCGGCGGCTGCTCGGCCGACGAGGCGCCGGCGCCCTCGCCCTCGCAGAGCGTCGCGGAGCCGAGCGCGTCGGCCGCGCCGAGCGAGGAGCCGACCCCCGCCGAGGCGAGGCTGCAGCAGTTCGCCGACGTGCTCGCCGCGACCGACGTCGCGGGCCAGCCCGACGGCGACGCCGTGGTCGAGGCGCTCGTCGCCGCCGGGTTCGACGCCGCGGCGATCGAGCGCAGCGACGATCGCGACGTGCAGGGCGAGCCCGTCGCGCTCATGACGGTCGCCGTGCGCATCGACGCCGAGTGCCTGCTCGGCCAGGTCGGCCAGGGCGCGCCCACGTCGGTCGTCGTCCCGGCGCTCGGCACGGGCACGTGCCTCGTGGCGCCGTACGTGCCCTAGCGACCCGTAGACTCGTCCCCATGGCCGAGTACATCTATTCGATGGTGCGCGCCCGCAAGACCGTGGGCGACAAGGTGATCCTGGACGACGTGACGACGGCGATCCTGCCGGGCGCGAAGATCGGCGTCGTGGGTCCGAACGGTGCGGGAAAGTCGACGATCCTCAAGATCATCGCCGGTCTCGACCAGCCCTCGAACGGCGAGGTGCGGCTGACGCCGGGCAACACCGTCGGCATCCTCATGCAGGAGCCCGAGCTCGACGAGTCGAAGACCGTGCTCGAGAACGTGCAGGACGCCTTCGGCGAGATGCGCGGCAAGATCGAGCGCTTCAATGAGATCTCCGCCGAGATGGCCAACCCCGACGCCGACTTCGACGCGCTCATGACCGAGATGGGCGCGCTGCAGGAGGAGATCGACGCCGCCGACGCGTGGGATCTCGACTCGCAGCTCGAGCAGGCGATGGACGCCCTGCGCTGCCCGCCCGGCGACTGGTCGATCGAGAACCTCTCCGGTGGCGAGCGTCGCCGCGTCGCGCTGTGCAAGCTGCTGCTCGAGAAGCCCGACCTGCTGCTGCTCGACGAGCCCACGAACCACCTCGACGCCGAGAGCGTGCAGTGGCTCGAGCAGCACCTCGCGAAGTACCCCGGCGCCGTCATGGCCGTCACGCACGACCGGTACTTCCTCGACCACGTCGCGACGTGGATCTGCGAGGTCGACCGCGGCCGCCTCTACCCCTACGAGGGCAACTACTCGACCTACCTCGAGAAGAAGCGCGAGCGTCTGCAGGTGCAGGGCAAGAAGGACGCGAAGCTCGCCAAGCGCCTCTCCGAGGAGCTCGACTGGGTCCGCTCGAACGCCAAGGGGCGCCAGGTCAAGTCGAAGGCGCGCCTCGCCCGCTACGAGGAGATGGCCGCCGAGGCCGAGCGCACGAAGAAGCTCGACTTCGAGGAGATCCAGATCCCGCCGGGGCCGCGCCTGGGATCCCTCGTCCTCGAGGCGAAGCAGCTGCACAAGGGCTTCGGCGACCGCGTGCTCATCGACGGGCTCTCGTTCACGCTGCCGCGCAACGGCATCGTCGGCGTCATCGGCCCGAACGGCGTCGGCAAGTCGACGCTCTTCAAGACCATCGTGGGTCTCGAGCCGCTCGACGCGGGCGACCTCAAGATCGGCGAGACCGTGAAGATCTCGTACGTCGACCAGGGCAGGTCGCAGCTCGACCCGCAGAAGACCCTGTGGGAGATCGTCTCCGACGGCCTCGACTACATCCAGGTCGGCAGCGTCGAGATCCCCAGCCGCGCCTACGTCTCGCGCTTCGGCTTCAAGGGGCCGGACCAGCAGAAGAAGGCGGGCGTGCTCTCCGGTGGCGAGCGCAACCGCCTGAACCTCGCGCTCACGCTCAAGCAGGGCGGCAACCTCCTGCTCCTCGACGAGCCGACGAACGACCTGGACGTCGAGACCCTCGGCAGCCTCGAGAACGCGCTGCTCGAGTTCCCCGGCTGCGCGGTCGTCGTGACGCACGACCGGTGGTTCCTCGACCGCACCGCGACGCACATCCTCGCCTACGAGGGCACCGACGAGGACCCGTCGAACTGGCACTGGTTCGAGGGCAACTACGAGGCGTACGAGGAGAACAAGGTCGAGCGTCTCGGCGCCGACGCGGCGAAGCCGCACCGCTCGACGTATCGCAAGCTCACGCGTGACTGAGGCCGTCGGCGCGCGCATGCGCGTCGCCGTGCCGATGCGCTGGAGGGATCAGGACGCCTTCCAGCACGTCAACAACTCCACGATGCTCACGATCCTCGAGGAGGCGCGCGTCCGCGCCTTCTTCCGCACGGGCGACGAGGATGCGCCGGCGACGGCCATCCTCGATCCCGGTCTCGACGCGGGCACGCTCACGCTCATCGCGAGCCATCACGTCGAGTACCTCGCGCCCGTGCCGTATCGGCGTGCGCCGCTCGAGGTCGAGATGTGGTTCTCGCGCATCGGCGGCTCGAGCGTCGAGCTCTGCTACGAGGTGCGCGACGAGCCCGCCGGCACGATCGCCGTGCGGGCTGCGTCGACGTTCGTCATGGTCGACGTCGACTCGGGCCGGCCGCGCAGGCTCTCGGACGACGAGCGCGCAGCATGGGCCCCGTTCGTCGGCGAGCCGCTCGCGTTCCGCCGCTGACCGTGCGCCGCTGACCGTCCGCAGCTGACCGTCCGTCGCCGACCCGGCTGCCGACGCTGCGCGGCGCGCGCCGTCGCGGCGTCCGCGCCCCAGTACGCTGGCGAGCACCGACGGAAGGATCCGCGATGAGCCAGGCCGCCCACGAGCAGGCGTCGACGACGACGTTCGAGCCCATCCCGCATTGGATCGGGGGCGAGCGGCGCATCGCGACGGGCGGCCGCACGGCGCCGGTGTTCAACCCGGCGCTCGGCAGGCAGATCCGCGAGGTCCCGCTCGCGACGGCCGACGAGCTCGGCGAGGCCGTGGCGATCGCGAAGGCGGCGGCCGCCGAGTGGCGCGAGACGTCTGTCGCGCGTCGCCAGCAGGTGATGTTCGCGTTCCGCGAGCTCGTCGCCGCTCGCAGGCAGCAGATCGCCGAGACGATCACGACCGAGCACGGCAAGGTCGTCTCGGATGCGCTCGGCGAGGTCGCGCGCGGCCTCGAGGTCGTCGAGCTCGCCACGGCGTTCCCGCTGCTCACGAAGGGCGAGTACACCGAGAACGTGTCGACGGGCGTCGACGTGTACTCGCTGCGGCAGCCGCTCGGCGTCGTCGGCATCATCTCGCCGTTCAACTTCCCCGCGATGGTGCCGCTGTGGTTCGCGCCCATCGCGATCGCGGCCGGCAACGCCGTCGTGCTGAAGCCGAGCGAGAAGGATCCCTCCGCCGCGGTGCTCATCGCCGAGCTGTACCAGGAGGCGGGCCTGCCCGACGGCGTCCTCAACGTCGTGCACGGCGACAAGGAGGCGGTCGACGCGCTCCTGACGCATCCGGACGTCGCCGCGATCTCGTTCGTCGGCTCGACGCCCATCGCCCAGCACGTCTACGAGACGGCGTCGCGCGAGGGCAAGCGCGTGCAGGCCCTCGGCGGCGCGAAGAACCACATGCTCGTGCTGCCCGACGCCGACCTCGACGTCACCGCCGACGCGGCGGTCAACGCCGGCTTCGGCTCGGCGGGGGAGCGGTGCATGGCCATCTCGGTCGTCGTGGTCGTCGAGTCCGTCGCCGACGAGCTCGTCGCGCGCATCCGCGACCGCATCGCGGGCATCCGCACGGGCGACGGCACGCGCGGCTGCGACATGGGGCCGCTCATCACGCAGGTGCACCGCGACAAGGTCGCCGGGTACCTCGACGTCGCGGTGGCCGACGGCGCGACGCTCGTGACCGACGGCCGCGAGGTCGAGGTCGACGGCGAGGCCGACGGCTTCTGGCTCGGCCCGACCCTCGTCGACCACGTCGACCCGTCGTCGGCGGTGTACCGCGACGAGATCTTCGGCCCGGTCCTGTCGGTCGTGCGCGTCGCCTCTTACGAGGAGGGCATGGCGCTCATCGCGGCGAACCCGTACGGCAACGGCACGGCGATCTTCACGAACGACGGCGGTGCCGCACGGCGCTTCCAGCACGAGGTCGAGGTCGGCATGGTCGGCGTCAACGTGCCGATCCCCGTGCCGGTCGGCTACTTCTCGTTCGGTGGCTGGAAGTCGTCGATCTTCGGCCAGGGCAAGGCGTACGGCCCGCACGGCTACCAGTTCTTCACGCGCGAGAAGGTCGTCACGAGCCGCTGGCTCGACCCGAGCCACGGCGGGCTCAACCTGGGCTTCCCCCAGAACTGACGGGCGGGACGGAGCGCCGACCGGGCAGGTCAGCGCTCCGGCTCGAGGATCGCCCAGATCTCGCTCGAGCCGTACGCGCCCGTCGCCGGGTTGACGCCGTCGTCGATCAGCAGCGCCTCGCGGCGCATGCCGAGCCGCTCGGCGACGCGGGCCGACGCGGCGTTCTCGTGGTCGAGCACGGCCGTGACGCGATGCGCGCCGATCGCCCAGGCGAGGTCGAGCGCGACGCGGGCGGCCTCGAGCGCGTAGCCGCGGCCGCGGTGCTCGGGTGCGAGGATCCAGCCGATCTCCGCCTGCCTCCCGGCCGCGTCGATGAGCCTCACGACCGTCTCGCCGACGAGCACGCCATCCGTCTCGACCGCGATCCCGTACGCGTCGCCGTCCGCGGCGAGCACGGGCGGCATCGTGACGCGCGCCACCATCTGCTCCTCGGAGAGCATCGGTCGCCACAGGTGCAGCACGGTGCCCGGATCGGTCTGGTAGGCGCGGAAGGCGTCGAGATCCTCCGGCGCGAAGCGGCGCAGGACGAGGCGCTCGGTGCGCTGCGGCAGGGCGGCGTCGAGGGTCGCCGTCGCGACGGCGGCGTCGATGGGTGCGAGCACGGCTCAGCCCTCGATGGGCAGCCGGACCATGCCCTCCTGCGCGACGGTCGCGACGTGCGTGCCGTCCTGCGCGTGGATGCGGGCCTGCGTGAGCCCTCGGCCCCCGCCGGTCGACGAGACCTCGAGCGTCATGAGCAGCCACTCGTCGACGCGTGCCGGGCGGTGCCACCACACGGCGTGGTCGAGGCTCGCGACCTTGATGTCGCGCGACGACCACGCGTAGCCGTTGAGCCGCAGCACGGGCTCGAGGATCGCGTAGTCGGACAGGTAGGCGAGCGCGGCGCGATGCATGGCGTCGTCGCCGCCGAGGGCGCCGACGGCGCGCACCCACACGTGCTGCACGCCCGAGCGGGGCCGGTCGCGATCGTGGAGGTAGATGGGGCCCTCGACGTGGCGCAGGTCGAACGGGCGGCCGCGCGACCAGTGCTGCGCGACGGGGTGGTCGATGCCGCCGAGCAGCTCGGAGGCCGAGGGCAGCGAGTCGGGGTCGGGCATGCCCTCGGGCATCGGCGATTGGCTCTCGGCGCCCGCGTCGTCATCCTGGAACGATGCGATCATCGACAGGATCGGCACGCCGCCCTGGTAGGCCTGCGTGCGGCGCGTCGCGAACGAGCGGCCGTCGTGGATGCGATCGACCGAGAACGTGATGGGCTTCGACACGTCGCCGGGGCGCAGGAAGTAGCCGTGCACCGAGTGGATGCTGCGGTCGGCCGCGACGGTGCGCTGCGCCGCGACGACCGACTGCGCCATGACCTGCCCGCCGTAGACGCGCCCGAGCGGCATCCAGTGGCTCGGGCCGGTGAAGATGTCCTCGCTGGTGCGGGCGCCGGTGTCGACGAGGTCGAGCGTCTCGCGCAGCAGCGCCATCGGGTCGGACGGCGGGGGCGGGGGCAGGTCGGGGGCGGCTCCACTCACGCGTGCCAGCCTAGCCAGCGGGACGACGTCCACCGTGCCGCGGTGCGCGGTGCGCCGTACCCTGGAGGCATGCCCTCCCTGCTCGTGCTCGACGATCGCGCGCGCGCCGACGTGCGCACGCTGCTCGGCCGTGCCGGGCGCTTCGGCGAGACGAGCGTGCGGCTCACCGCCCACGGCGACCTCGTGCTCGTGACGGTGCCCCTCACGGTCTCGAGCGGCCTGCTCGATGCTGGGCCGACGATCCTCGGCGTGCGGGTCGTGCGCATGCGGGAGGCGGCGGAGTTCGACGCGGTCGTGCCCGCCGACGCCGTGATGGAGGCCCTGGGCGACGGCGCCGACCTCGACGTGCCCGCTGCCGCGACGCTGCCGGCGTGGGCATCGATCTCGGCGCCGAGGCAGGGATGGCGACCGCTCGGCGAGGTGTCGGCCGACGACGTGCGACTCGGCGCGAGCGCCGCGGCCGCCCGCATCGAGCGCGAGCTGCCGGCGAGCCCGGGCGACGCGGTCGTGCGGCGCGTGCGCCGCGCCGTCTGGGGGCAGGGGCTCGACGGCGAGCAGCTGACGCTCGGCCACTGCGCCGCGCTCGACGGCCTCGGGTTCCTCGGCGCCGACCCCGTGGAGGTCTCGGGCGTCGGCGCATGGACGCGCGCCTCCACGCGCCTCGGCGACGTGCTCGCTCGCTAGCCGCGCGCGATCGCGCGACCGGCGCGCAGCCCGGAGTGGAGGCAGCCGCCGAGGAAGGTGCCCTCGAGCGAGCGGAAGCCGTGGACGCCGCCGCCGCCGAAGCCCGCGGCCTCGCCGACGGCGTGCAGGCCCGGGATCGGTCCGTCCGCGCCGAGCACGCGCGAGTCGAGGTCGGTGAGGATGCCGCCGAGCGACTTGCGCGTGAGGGTGCGCAGGCGGAAGGCGATGAGCGGAGCGTGGGCCTCGTCGAGCAGGCGGTGCGGCGCTGCCGTGCGCACGAGCCGCTCGCCGACCAGCTCGCGTGCGCGAAGGATCGCCGCGATCTGCGGGTCGGAGCCCGGGTCGTCGATCGCCGCGTCGCGCGCGGCGACGGCGGCCGTGACGCGCCCGGCGTCGAGCCCGGGCTCGAGGGCGCGCATGCCCTCGAGCAACGCAGGCAGGGTCGGGGCGACGACGACGTCCTCGCCGTGGTGCAGGAAGCCCTGCACGCCCTGCGAGCCGTTGCGGATGCGGTCGATGACGAGCCGGATGCTGCGATCCGAGAACTCGGGATTCTGCTCGGAGCCCGACAGCGAGATCTCCTTGCGCAGGATGGTCTCGGTGAGCACGAACCACGAATGCTCGTGGCCGCCGCGGCGCAGGTGCTCGAGCGTCGACAGGGTGTCGAACCCGGGGTAGCAGGGCGCGGGCAGCCGATCGCCGAGCGAGTCGACCCACAGGCTCGACGGCCCGGGGAGGATGCGGATGCCGTGGTTCGGCCACACGGGATCCCAGTTCGCGAGGCCCTCGGTGTAGTGCCACATGCGGTCGCGGTGCACCACGCGCGCTCCTGCGGCCTCGGCGATGTCGATGCCGCGGCCGTCGACGTGCGCGGGGACGCCGACGAGCGGCGCGGCCGGCATCGAGCCGAGCCGGTCCGGCCAGTCGCGGGCCACGGCCTCGAGCGCGCCGCCGGTGCCGCCCGTCGCGACGACGACGTGGTCTGCGGTGAGCGCGAACTCGCCGACGACCGCACGGCTCGAGGGCTCGCCCCGCACCGCGACGTCGGGCGCGAGGACGGCGCCGCGCGCACCCGTGACGCGACCGCCCTCGACGACGAGCGCATCGACACGGTGCCGCATGCGCACCGACGCGAGCCCCGCGTCGACGCCGTCGCGCACGGCACGCGTGAACGGTGCGACGACTCCCGGCCCGGAGCCCCAGACGATGTGGAACCGCGGCACCGAGTTGCCGCGCGTGCCGTCGCCGCGCTCGGCGTGACCGATGACGGGGAAGATGCGGACGCCGAGCTGCCGCAGCCACGGCCCGGCCTCGCCGGCGGCGAAGGCGCAGAAGGCATCCGCCCACTGCGCGCCCCATTCGTCGCCCGTCTCCTCGAACCCGGCGGTGCGATGCCAGTCGTCGCGCGCGAGGTCGTACGAGTCGCGGATGCCGAACCGTCGCTGCTCGGGGGAGTCGACGAGGAACAGCCCGCCGAACGACCACCACGCCTGTCCGCCGAACGATGCCGCGGGCTCCTGGTCGACGATCGTGACGGAGCGCCCTGCGAGCAGCGCCTCCCGGGCCGTGACGAGGCCCGCGAGGCCCGCGCCGATGACGAGCACGTCGCTGTGCGTCCGGGACATCCTGCGGCTCCTAGGTCTCGAGGGTCGGACCCGTGCGGAACGCCGGGTTCCGGTTGACCATCGCGTGGGCGGCGCGGTCGAGGTAGTCGACGAGCAGCGCTCGGTGCATGGGGGAGGGATCGACGACGTCGACGGCGGCCATCATGTGGTGCAGCCACCGGTCGCGTGCCTCCGGACCGATGGGGAACGGGCCGTGGCGCATCCGCAGCCGCGGGTGCCCGCGCTGCTCGCTGTAGGTGCCGGGGCCACCCCAGTACTGCTCGAGGAAGCCGGTGAGCCGCTCCTTCGCGCCGTCGTAGTCGTCCTGCGGGTACATGGGCCGCAGCACCTCGTCGGTCCAGACGCCCTCGTAGAAGGCGTCGACGAGCCGCTCGAAGAACGCGCGGCCGCCGACCTCGTCGTAGAACGTCGTCACGTCAGTCCTGCCTCGGCAGCTCGGCGGTGCGCGGCGGCCGCGAGCCGGCGACGCTCGCCGCGCCGTCGATGCCCTCGAGCACGACCTGCTCGAGCGACGGCAGCGGGATGCCGGCGGCCTTGAGGTCTCGGGCGAGCCGGGAGCGCAGCTCGCGGGCGACGTCGTCGCGCGATGCGGTGCGCACCTTCATCGTGACGCGCACGACGATGACGTCGGCCGAGACCGACTCGATGCCCCACAGCTCGGGCTCGTCGAGCACGCGCGTGGCCCACTTGGGCTCGGCCGCGAGCTCGCGGGCGGTGCGCAGGATGCGCTCCTGCGCCGCGTCGACGTCCGACGCGTACGGCACGCCGAGGTCG
Organism: Agrococcus versicolor; assembly: GCF_039531815.1. Lineage (NCBI taxonomy): Bacteria > Bacillati > Actinomycetota > Actinomycetes > Micrococcales > Microbacteriaceae > Agrococcus > Agrococcus versicolor. The sequence continues at coordinate 670,006 of NZ_BAAAQT010000005.1, forward strand.
ACGATGACGCGCGCCCACCCCTGCGACATGTTGCCGACGCGGTTGACCTCGCCGTTGCGCACGTACCAGAGGGTGCCGTTGACGTCGCGCACCTGCGTGACGCGGATGCCGACCTGCTCGACGACGCCCGTCGCGAGCCCGAGGTCGACGATGTCGCCGATGCCGAGCTGATCCTCGAGCACCATGAGCAGCCCCGTGAGCACGTCCTTCACGACGTTCTGCGCGCCGATGCCGAGGGCGGCGGCGAAGAGGCCGGCCGCCGTGATGAGCGCGGAGCCCTCGACGCCGACGATCGACAGGATCGAGATGATCGTGACGAGCACGATGACCCAGGCCGCCACGGTGCGCAGCACGCCGCCCATCGCCTTCGTGCGCTGCACGATCCGCACGTGGTAGAGCGGCGAGCGGTGCAGGGCCTCCGTGTCGGCGACCGACGCCTTGCGCTTGACGCCCGAGACGATGTTGCGGACGACGCGATCGATCACGATGCGCACGAGCCACCACACGACCGGAGCGACGAGCAGCACGACGACGATCGCGACCGGCTGCCACCAGAACCCGAGGGTGGCCGACAGCCAGGTCACGAGGTCCCTCGGCACGGCCGTCGGGTCGCTCACGAGCGCGAGGGTCGCCGCCATCACCGCTGCCGGTCTCGCTCCTGCACCCGCAGGGCGCGCTCGACGCCCGCGAGCTGCTCGCCCACGAGTCGGCGCAGCGCGGGCACGTCCGGGTGGGCGTCGAGCCAGCGCCTTGTCGCCGCGGCGAGCTGCTCCGTCGCGACGACCGACGGGTAGAGGCCGACGATGAGGCCCTCGGCGATCTGGTACGTCCGCGACTCCCAGATCGGGATGAGGGCGTCGTGGTAGCGGTCGACGAGCGTCGCGAGGTCGGCGGGGTCGTTCACGTGCTGCAGGCCCATGCCGGTGTAGCGCACGATGAGGTTCGACGAGCCCGCCTCGTCCACGACCGACGCGAACGCCCGCTCCTTCGCCTCGGCGGTGGGGATGGTCGCGCGGGCGCGGGCGGCGAGCTGTCGACCCGTCGCCGTGTCGTCGGTCGCGAGCAGCGCGTCGATCTCGGCATCGCCCGCGGCGCCGTTCAGCACGACGCCGTCGAGGATCTGCCAGCGCAGGTCGGCGTCGACCTCGAGGCCCTTGAGGGTCTCGGAGCCGTCGAGCAGCCCCTGGAGGGTCGCGACGTGCGCGGGCGACGATGCGAGGCCCGCGAAGGCCTGCACGAGCTGCAGCTGCAGGTCGGAGCCGGCGTCCGCGGCGCGGGCGAGCTGCCACAGGCGGTCGCCGGTCGTCTCGATGAGCCCCGCACGGCGCTCGGGCGCGACGTACGTGCGCACGGCCTGCCCGAGCTGCGCGAGCGCGAGGCGCACGGTCGTCGACTCCGTCTCGGCGCCGATGTTCGCGAGCACGAGCTCGACGTAGTCGCTCGCGGGCGTCTCGCCGTCGCGCGTCGCATCCCATGCCGCGCCCCACACGAGCGCGCGGGCGAGCGGGTCCTCGATGCGGGAGAGGCGATCGAGCGCGACCGACATCGAGGCGTCGTCGAGTCGGATCTTCGCGTAGGCGAGGTCGTCGTCGTTGATGAGCACGAGCGCGGGGCGCTCGTGGCCCACGAGCTGCGGCACCGTCGTCGAGGGGCCGTCGATGTCGAGCTCGACGCGGTGGATGCGCTGCAGGCGCCCCTTGCGCTCGTCGTAGAAGCCGACGGCGATGCGGTGCGGGCGCAGCGTGGGGTGCTCGGCGGTCGCCGTCTGCACGATCGAGAAGGCGGTGACGATGCCGTCCTGCGTCGTCTCGATCTCGGGCCGCAGCGTGTTGACGCCCGCGGTCTCGAGCCACAGCGACGCCCAGCCCGACAGGTCGCGACCGCTGGCGGCCTCGAGCTCGACGAGCAGGTCCGACAGCTCGGTGTTGCCGAAGGCGTGCGTGCGGAAGTACTCGCCGAGGCCGCGCATGAACGACTCGATGCCGACCCACGCCACGAGCTGCTTCAGCACCGAGCCGCCCTTGGCGTACGTGATGCCGTCGAAGTTGACCTGCACGTCCTCGAGGTCGCGGATCTCGGCGACGATCGGGTGCGTCGAGGGCAGCTGGTCCTGGCGGTAGGCCCAGGTCTTCTCCATGGCCTGGAACGTCGTCCACGCGTGGGTCCACTCGGTGGCCTCGGCGGTCGCGAGCGTCGACGCCCACTCGGCGAACGACTCGTTGAGCCACAGGTCGTTCCACCAGCGCATCGTCACGAGGTCGCCGAACCACATGTGCGCGAGCTCGTGCAGGATCGTGACGACCCGGCGCTCGCGGATGGCGTCGGTGACCTTCGAGCGGAAGACGTACGCCTCGGTGAACGTCACGCAGCCGGCGTTCTCCATCGCACCCGCGTTGAACTCGGGCACGAAGAGCTGGTCGTACTTCGCGAACGGGTACGGGACCTGGAACTGCTCCTCGTAGAACGCGAAGCCTGCCTTCGTGGTCGCGAAGATCGCGTCGGCGTCCATGTGCTCGGCGAGCGAGGCGCGGCAGAAGATGCCCAGCGGGATCTCCTCGCCCGAGGCGCTCGTGAGCGAGTCGCGCGTGACCCAGTAGGGCCCGGCGACGAGCGCCGTGATGTACGACGAGATGCGCGGGGTCTCGCCGAAGCGCCACGTGCCGACCTCGCCGTCGATCGTCGGCTCGGGCGTGGGCTGGTTCGAGACGACCTGCCAGCGCGCGGGCGCCGTGATCGTGAGACGGAACGTCGCCTTGAGGTCGGGCTGCTCGAAGACCGCGAAGACGCGGCGCGAGTCGGGTACCTCGAACTGCGAGTAGAGGTAGACCTCGCCGTCCACCGGGTCGACGAAGCGGTGGAGGCCCTCGCCGGTGTTGACGTACAGCGCGTCGGAGACGACGGTGAGCTCGTTCTCGGCGGCGAGGTCGTCGAGCAGGATGCGGGGGCCGTCGACGACGGTCGCGACGTCGAGCTCGACCCCGTTGAGCACGACGCTGCGCACGTCGCGCGCGATGTGGTCGACGAAGGTCGAGGCTCCCGGCACGTGCGCCGCGAAGCGCACGGTCGTCGTCGACCGGAACACCTCGTCGCCGGTCGTGAGGTCGAGGGCCACGTCGTACGAGCGCACGTCGACGAGCGCACCGCGCTCCTGGGCCTCCTGACGGGTGAGGTTCTCTCCGGGCACGCTCGCTCCTCCATGGTCCGTGGGCGTCCGTCCAGCGTAGTCGCGCGGCTACGCTGGTCCTGTGACGACGACGACGGTACGCATGTGGTTCGACCCGACCTGCCCGTGGGCCTGGATGACGTCCCGATGGCTCGGCGAGGTCGCCGACGTCCGGGGCTTCGAGGTCGACTGGCGGGTGATGTCCCTCTCGATCCTCAACGAGGGCCGTGACCTCCCCGAGTCCTACGCGCGGCTCATGCCGCGCTCGCTGCGCCTCACGCGCCTGGCGATCGCGGTGCAGGAGACGGCGGGCGCGCAGCACGTCAAGCCGCTGTACGACGCGCTCGGCACCCGCATCCACCCCGGCGGCCGACGCGACCTCGACGCGATCGTCGCCGAGTCGCTCGCCGAGCTGGGCCTCGACGCGTCGCTCGCGACGGAGACGGACGCGCACGATGCGCAGCTGCGCGCGAGCCACCAGGAGGCGATCGACCTCGTCGGCGACGACGTGGGCACGCCCGTCGTCTCGGTCGACGGCGTCGCGTTCTTCGGCCCCGTCGTGAGCCCGGCGCCCACGGGCGACGAGGCCCTGCGCCTCTTCGACGGCATCGTGGCGGCGGCGAGCGTCGACGGCTTCTTCGAGCTCAAGCGCTCGCGCACCCGCGACCCGATCTTCGACGACGGCCAGGCGACGAGCGGCTCCGCCGACGACGAGGCCGACGGCGCATGAGGATCCACGTCGCGACCGACCACGCGGGCTTCGAGTACTCGACGACCCTCGTCGCGCACCTGGCCGCCGCCGGCCACGAGGTCGTCGACCACGGGCCGACGTCGTACGACGCCGAGGACGACTACCCGGCCTTCTGCATCGACGCCGCGCGAGCGGTCGTCGCCGACCAGCGCGCGGGCGTCGAGGCACTGGGGGTCGTCTTCGGCGGCTCGGGCAACGGCGAGCAGATGGCCGCGAACAAGGTCGAGGGCGTGCGCGCCGCGCTCGTGTGGAGCGAGGCGACGGCACGGCTCGCCCGCGAGCACAACGACGCCAACGTCATCGCGATCGGCGCGCGGCAGCACGACGAGGCCGAGGTGCTCGCGCTCATCGACCTCTTCGTCGCGACGCCGTTCCCCGGCGTCGAGCGCCACGCGCGTCGCATCGCGCAGCTCGCCGAGTACGAGACGACGGGCCGCATCGCCGGCCTGCTCGAGTAGTCGCAGGCGACCACGGTGCCCGAGGGTCACTCCGTCCACCGCATCGCGCGCCAGTTCGACGCCAACTTCGTCGGCGACGCATGCGCGCTCTCGTCGCCGCAGGGGCGCTTCAGCGAGGGCGCCGCGTCCCTCGACGGCCGCACGATGACGGCGTCGCGGGCGATCGGCAAGCACCTCCTGCTCGACTTCGACGGTCGCTGGCTCCACGTGCACCTCGGCCTCTACGGCGCGTGGGACTTCGCGGGCCGCATCACCGAGGACGCGACGCTGCGCTCGGCGGGCGGTCGTGCCGGGCAGACCGGCATGCGCGGCACCATCGCGGACGGTGCGCACGAGGAGTCGCTCGCGTCGATCGGCGCGCCGCGCCTCGCCCGGCTGCGCATGGGGGAGTCCGACGCGCGGCTCGAGGCCGTCGCGTTCCCTCCCGAGCCCGTCGGCGCCGTGCGCGTGCGCATCCTCACGCCCTCCGCCGTCGCCGACCTGCGCGGCCCCACCGCGTGCGAGGTCCTCGATCCGAGCGAGGTCGAGGCCGTCGCGCAGCGGCTCGGCCCGGACCCCGAGGCGCTCTTCGAGACGAAGGCGGCCGCCGAGCGACGCTTCGTCGCACGCGCCGGACGCTCGCGGCAGGCGATCGGCCAGCTGCTCATGGATCAGAGCGTCGTCGCGGGCATCGGCAACGTCTACCGCGCCGAGCTGCTCTTCCGCGCGCGCATCTCGCCGCACCGCACGGGCTCGTCGCTCACGGAGGACGAGCTGCAGGGCCTGTGGCGCGACTGGGTGCGTCTGCTGCGCATCGGCGTCGAGACGGGCCAGATGCTCACGATCGATCGCCTCCGCGGCAAGCGGCTCGAGGCGGCGATGGCGAGCCGCGCCGACCGTCACTGGGTCTACAAGCGCGAGGGGCTGCCGTGCCTGCGCTGCGGCTCGACCGTCGCGCTCGAGCTCATGCAGCAGCGCAAGCTGTACTGGTGCCCCGGCTGCCAGGTGTGAGCCGGGCCCGCGTCAGCGGAAGCGGTACTCGCTCGTGCCGTCGCCGATGACCCACGAGCCCTCGGGCGCGCTCTCGGGCACCTGCACGACGATCTCGGCCGTCACCGACTCGCCGATCGCGATCTCGGGGTAGTAGCCGAGGTCGTCGGGCGCGGCGACGAGGGCGCCGGAGTTCTGGTCGTACCGAGGGGCGTTGTCCGGCTGGTAGGCGAAGGCCATGTCGTAGTACGGGTGCGTCGTCACGACGCCGACGTTGCGGATGGTCAGCTCGAGGATGACGGCGCGGCTGCCCTGCGTCGGCTGGTAGCCGTTCGCCTGCAGGACGGAGTCGGCGGGGTCGATCGACTGCAGCGGCGTGATCTCCCACGTCGTGCCCTGGTCGGTGTGGATGACGATCGTGTCGCCGTACGCGAAGTCGCCCGGTGCCGTCGTCGGCGTGGGCGGCGTGCTCGGGCCCGCGGTCGTCGGCGGGTTCGTGAGGTTCGGGAACGCCGGCGTCGACGACGCGTTGGGGATGTCGGGATCGGTCGGCGCGACCACGGGAGCGGGCACGCACGCGACGATGAGGCCGACGAACACGGCGACGATGCCGATGCCTGCGAGCCGGCGCCCAGCGCTCGGACGGGTCTTCTCGTGCACCATGCTCCTGACGCGTCGCTGGACGCCGCACGTCGCGTCGCCCACCTCCACGATAGGTCGGTAGCCTGAGCGCGTGCGCCACCTTCCCTCCGACTTCACGCTCGGCGTCGCCACGGCGGCCTACCAGATCGAGGGAGCCGCCCACGAGGGCGGTCGCACCGACTCGATCTGGGATGCGTTCGCTCGCGTGCCCGGGGCCGTCGTCGACGGCCACGACGGCGCCGTCGCCTGCGACCACTACCACCGGTACCCCGACGACGTCGCCCTCATGGCCGAGATGGGTGCGCAGTCGTACCGCTTCTCGACGAGCTGGTCGCGCGTGCGTCCCGACGGCGGCGACGTCAACGAGGAGGGCCTCGACTTCTACCGACGCCTCGTCGACGAGCTGCTCGAGCAGGGCATCGCGCCGTGGCTCACGCTGTACCACTGGGACCTGCCGCAGGCGCTCGAGGCGAAGGGCGGCTGGACGTCGCGCGAGACCGTCGACCGATTCGTCGAGTACGCCACGACCGTCGTCGAGGCCGTCGGCGACCGCGTGCCCACGATCACGACCCTCAACGAGCCCTGGTGCTCGTCCTTCCTGTCCTACACGGCCGGCGCGCACGCGCCCGGTCGGCAGAGCGTGCGCGACGGCCTCGTCGCCGGGCACCACCTGCTGCTCGCGCACGGCCTCGGCGTCGACGTCATCCGCGGCCACGCGCCCGACGCATGGGTGGGCATCACGCTCAACCTCACGGTCGCCGACCCGGTCGACCCGCAGAGCGAGGGCGACCGCGACGCCGCACGTCGCATCGACGGGCAGTTCAACCGCTTCTTCCTCGACCCCATCTTCCGCGGCGAGTACCCGGAGGACCTCCTGGCGGACGTCGGGCACCTCGGCCTGGCCGACGCGATCCAGCCGGGCGACCTCGGCTCGATCTCCTCGCCGATCGACGTGCTGGGCGTGAACTACTACCACGGCGACGCCGTCTCGTTCGAGCCGCCTGCCGTCGAGCTGCAGCAGGACGCGCCGACGTCGCGCGCCATCCGCTCGCCCTATCCGGCGGCCGACGGCGTGCACATGCACCCGCGCGGCCTCGCGACGACGTCGATGGGCTGGGAGGTGCAGCCCGAGGGGCTCACGCGCCTGCTGCAGCGCATCCACGCCGAGTACACGGGCCCGGCGATGGTCGACATGTGGGTCACCGAGAACGGCGCCGCCTACGACGACGTGGTCGCGGAGGATGGCGGGGTGCACGACGCCGAGCGCGTCGCGTTCCTCGAGGCGCACCTGGGGGCGGTGCTCGACGCGATCGACGCCGGCGTGCCGGTCGACGGCTACTTCTACTGGTCGATGATGGACAACTACGAGTGGGCGTGGGGCTATCACAAGCGCTTCGGCCTCGTGCACGTCGACTACGAGACGCAGCAGCGCACGCTGAAGGACTCGGCGCTCGCGTTCCAGCGCATCGCGCGCGACCGCACGCTCTGACGCGGAGGCGGATCCTCGGCAGCTCCGCCGCGCACCTCCGAGCCGATGCCCTGCGCGCGGGCTATGGTTCCCCCATGAGCTCTCGCACCGCCGCCATCGTGCTCCGCCTCGCGGGAGCCACGCTCGCACTGTTCGCGATGGGCTACCAGCTGCTGGCCGTCCACATCCCGGCGGGCTACAGCGTCCTCAACTTCTTCTCGTACTTCACGAACCTGTCGAACATCATGATCGCGATCGTGTTCGTCGTGAGCGCGGTGCGGCTCATCGACGGACGCACGGATCCGAGCGCGACCGACGTCGCGCTGCGCGGCGGCGTCGTGGTCTACATCCTCTTCGTCGGGCTCGTCTTCAACACCCTCCTGCGCGACGTCGACCTCGGCGACCTGCTGCCATGGGTCAACGGCATCCTCCACTTCCTGCTGCCCGTGCTCGGGCTCGTCGACTGGATCCTGTGGCCGCCGCGGCGCAGGCTGCCGCTGTCGGTCGTCGGCTGGTGGATGATCTGGCCGGCCGTGTACGCGATCGCCGCCGTCGTCCGCGGCGCCATCACGGGGTTCTACCCGTACCCGTTCTTCGACCCGGCCGCCTCGGGCGGCTACGGTGGCGTCGCGCTGCTGTGCGTCGGCATGGTCGTCGGCTTCCTGATCCTCGCGCTCGGCATCCGCGCGATCGGCAACTGGCTGAGCGAGCGGCGCTGGCAGGACGAGGCGGAGACCGATCCGCCCGTCGCCTCGACCGCGTGACGCGGGGCTCGCCGCGAGGCATCCGGGGCGGTCGCGCATCCGTTCGGGCCGCCGCTCCGAACCACTGATGGACGATCTCGACGGCGGAGAGCAGGACACCATGGCCACCGGCCCCAGCACCAAGCGGTTCCTCGCATGGGCGGCCCTCTCGGGCATCGTCTCGGGCGCCGTCTTCCTCGCGCTCGCAGAGCTCGTCGCGCTCCTCGCGGCGCGGTCGGCGAGCCCGATCCTCGCGGTCGGCTCGTTCGTCATCGACATCGTGCCGCAGCCGTTCAAGGAGTTCGCGATCGCGACCTTCGGCGAGAACGACAAGGTCGCGCTGCTCGCCGGCCTCGGCCTCGCCGTCGTGATCGCCTCGGCCCTCGCCGGCATCCTCCAGCTCGTGCGCCCGCCGCTCGGGCTCGTGATCCTCGGCATCGCCGGCGCCCTCGCGACCGCGGCGACGCTCACGCGCACCGGCGCCGAGCCGCTCGGCTTCCTCCCGCCCGTGCTCGGCGCGGTCGTCGCGTGCCTCGTCCTCGTGCTCCTCGTCCGCAGGCTCCGCGCCTGGCGCGACGCGACGACCGCGACCTCCGCACGCCGCACGCAGCGGACGCAGGCGGGCGAGCACGTCGACGCGCCGCGACCCGGCGTCGACCGCCGCCGCTTCTTCGTCCTCGCCGGCGTCACGAGCGTCGCGGCCGTCGTGGTCGGCATCGGTGCACGCACCGTCACCATGGCGACGTCGTCGGTCGAGGCCATCCGCCGCGCCCTGCGACTGCCCGCTCCGGGCGCGACCGTGGCGATCCCGGACGGCGCCGAGCTCGACGTGCCCGGCATCAGCCCGCTCTTCACCCCCAACGACGACTTCTACCGCGTCGACACCGCGCTCACCGTGCCGACGATCGATCCCGACTCGTGGACGCTCGTCATCGACGGGATGGTCGACCAGCGCGTCGAGCTGACCTTCCGCGACCTGCTCGACATGGGTCTCGACGAGTACGCCATCACGCTCACGTGCGTGTCGAACGAGGTCGGCGGCGGGCTCGTCGGCAACGCGATGTGGCTCGGCCTGCCGATCCGCGACGTGCTGGCGATGGCCGGGCCGCAGCAGGGTGCCGACATGGTGCTCTCGACGAGCGTCGACGGCTACACCGCGAGCACCCCGCTCGCCTCGCTCACCGACGAGGGGCTCGACGCGATCCTCGCCGTCGGCATGAACGGCGAGCCGCTGCCGCTCGAGCACGGCTTCCCCGTGCGCATGGTCGTGCCCGGCCTCTACGGCTACGTGTCGGCGACGAAGTGGGTCACCGAGCTGAAGGTGACGACCTTCGCCGACGACGAGGCCTACTGGACGCCGCGCGGCTACAGCGCCGAGGCGCCCATCAAGTTCTCGTCGCGAGTCGACACCCCGCGCGTGGGCACCCCCGTCTCCGCGGGCACCGTGCCGATCGCCGGCATGGCGTGGGCGCAGACGGTGGGCATCGAGCGCGTCGAGGTCAAGATCGACGACGGCGAGTGGCAGGCCGCGACCCTCTCGAACCCCGTGAACGACGACACGTGGGTGCAGTGGATGCTCGAGTGGGATGCGACGCCCGGCACGCACTACATCGCGTGCCGTGCGGTCAACAAGGCGGGCGAGACGCAGATCGAGGAGCGCGCGCCCATCGCGCCGAACGGGTCGAGCGGCATCCAGCGCCCCCTCATCACCGTCACGTGACGCACGGCACGCCCGCGCGCGCCGCGGCGGCGCGGGCCTAGTCTGTGGCCATGTCGCACAGAGCAGCCGTCATCACCGTGTCCGACCGGTCCGCAGGCGGCGAGCGCCATGACGCGGGCGGCCCCATCGCCGTCGCAGCGCTCCAGGGCGCGGGCTTCGCGTGCGACGCCGCGACGATCGTGCCCGACGGCGCCGACAGCGTCGCCGCAGCCCTGCGCGCCGCCATCGCGGCGGGTGCGCGCGTCGTCGTGACGACCGGCGGCACGGGCGTCGCCCCGCGCGACGAGACGCCGGAGGGCACGGCGCAGGTCATCGAGCAGGACGTGCCGGGCATCGCGGAGGAGCTGCGCAGGCTCGGCGCGGCCGAGCTGCCGCAGGGCATGCTCTCGCGCGGCCTCGTGGGCATCGCCCAGGGGGCGCTCGTCGTCAACCTGCCGGGATCGCCCAACGCCGTCACCACCGGCATGCCGGTCGTGCTGTCGGTCGCGAGCCACGTCGTGCGCCAGCTCGACGGCGCCGACCACCCGTGAGCGCCGTCCCGATCGCGCGCCTGAGCGACCGTGCGCTCGACGTCGCCGAGCACCTCGACGCCGTCGACGACGCGACGGCGGGCGCCACGACGTCGTTCGTCGGGCGCGTGCGCGATCACGACCCGGATGCCTCGACGGCGGTCGTCGCGCTCGAGTACTCGTCGCATCCCGACGCCGAGCGGACGTTGCGCGCCATCGCCGAGCGGGCCGTGGCTGGGACGCCCGCTCGGGCGGCCGTGAGCCATCGCATCGGCAGGCTCGCCGTCGGCGACGCCGCCGTGGTCATCGCCGTCTCGTCGCCCCATCGTGCCGAGGCGTTCGAGGTGTGCCGCACGATCATCGAGGCCATCAAGACCGACCTCCCGGTCTGGAAGCGCCAGGTCGAGGCGGACGGCACGACCGCCTGGAAGGGCATCGGGGGCTGATCCCGTCGCGCCGTCGCCGGCGTCAGCCGCCCGCGAAGGGCGGCAGCACGTCGACGAGCGCGTCGGCAGCGAGCGCGACGTCCGCGTCGGTGCGGACGCCGTCGACGAGCACGGCGCAGCGCGGCAGGAGGTCGCCGAGCCCGGGGCGCTCGGCGGCGAGCGACGCACGGAGCGCGGCGAGGGTCGGCTCGTCGCGCTGCTCCTGCGCGCACCCGGCGAGCTCCTCGGCCGCGGCGAAGTACCGCACGCGCGCCATCAGGCGTCGCCCTCGTCGCGCGTCCACGAGCCCGAGCGCCCGCCCTCCTTGGCGGTGATGCGCACGTGCTCGATCGAGGCCGAGCGATCCATGCCCTTCACCATGTCGACGACGGCGAGCGCCGCGACGGACACGGCCACGAGCGCCTCCATCTCGACGCCCGTGCGGTCGGCGGTGCGCACCGTCGCGGCGATCTCGACGCCCTCGTCGACGATCCGCAGGTCGACGACGGCTCCGTGCACGCCGATGACGTGCGCGAGCGGCAGGAGGTCGGGGGTGCGCTTGGCCGCCTGGATGCCGGCGATGCGGGCGACCGCGAGGACGTCGCCCTTCGGCGCCGAGCCGTCGCGCAGCGTCGCGACGACCTCGGGCGAGCATCGGACGCTCCCGCGGGCCGTGGCGGCGCGCACGGTCGGCTGCTTGGCCGTGACGTCGACCATGCGGGCGTTGCCGGCGGCGTCCAGATGCGTGAGGCTCATGCGATCAGCATGACATCGCAGAGGTCGTCCACCGCGACCGCCGCGACGTCGGCCGGCACGACGGCGTAGGCCTCCGCGCGGCCGAGCCCGCCGGCGAGATGCGATCCCGATCCGCCCGCCGTCGCGGGCGCCACGGTCCACCGCGTCGGATCCGTGCGGTCGATCACGGCGGGCAGGTACTGTCGGCGCCCCGGGGGCGTCGTCCAGGCGACGGCGGCGGGCAGGCGCAGCACGGGGCGCGCGAGGTCGCTCCGCCCCTGCATCGCGAGCAGCGCGGGGCGCACGAACGTCTCGAAGGAGACGGCGGAGCTCACGGGGTTGCCGGGCAGGCCGAACAGCAGCGGCCCGTCGGGGAGGCGGCCGAAGCCCTGCGGCTTGCCGGGCTGCATCGCGACGCGGACGAAGTCCATGCTGCTCGCGAGCTCCATCCGCACGACCTCGTAGGCGCCGGCGCTGACGCCGCCGGAGAGCAGCACGACGTCGGCGGCGCCGACGAGCGAGGCCAGCAGGGCGCGGAGCCCCGCACCGTCGTCGTCGACGGCGCCGCGGTGCACGATGGTCGCGCCGGCCTCGGCTGCGAGGCTCGCGAGCAGGATGCCGTTCGAGTCGGGGATCTGCCCGCGGCGCACGGGGTCGCCGGCGGCCACGAGCTCGGAGCCGGTGGAGACGACGGCGACGCGCGGTCGCCGCGCGGCGACGACGGTCGCGACGCCCGCGGCCGCGACGGCCGACAGCTGCAGGGGCCCCAGGCGGACGCCGGCGGCGAGGATCTCGTCGCCGACGCGAGCGTCCTGGCCCCCGCGGCGCACGAACGCGCCGCGGGCACGGGGAGCGGCGAGCACGACGGTCGTCGACAGGGAGTCGTCGAGACCCCCGAGGGTGTCCTCGAAGGGCACGATGGCGTCGGCGTCGGTCGGCATGGGCGCGCCGGTCATGATGCGCGCCGCCTCGCCCGCGTGCAGCGGGGGATCGTCGGGGGAGCCGGCGGGCAGGTCGGCGACGACCGCGAGGGTCACGGGGGTGTCCTCGCCGGCGGCCGCCACGTCGTCGAGCCGCACGGCGAAGCCGTCCATCGACGAGTTGTCGAAGGCGGGGATGTCGATGGCCGCGCGCACGGGCTCGCGCAGCACGAGGCCGTGGGCGTCGGCGAGCGAGACGGCGCTCGTGGGCAGCGGCACCACGGCGGCCAGCACGGTCGCCAGATGCTCCTCGACGCTGCGCAGCTCGCTCACCGACGGCCCCCCTCGTTCGGGAGGGCTTCGATGCCGCCGGCGAGGACGGATGCCTCGACGCCGACGGCGCGCAGCGCGTGCGCCGCCCGGAGCGCGCGTGCGCCGCGCTGGCACACCACGACGACGGGGCCGGGCCCGATCGCCGCGGGGTCCGCCAGGAGCGTCGCGAGCGGCAGCAGCGTCGAGCCCGGGATGGTGCCCAGCCGCGTCTCCTCCGGCTCGCGCACGTCGAGGAGCCGCGTGCCCGCATCCCGTGCCGCGAGCGTCTGATCGACGCTCAGGTGGGGGATGGGAGGCGCGGCGGCAGCGGGCGGCGTCGCCGGGGTGCCCGGGGCCGTCGTGGACGCGCGCAGCGGCACCTCGGTCTGTCGAGCACGGAGCGCGTCGATGACGACGACGCGGCCGAGGAGGGGCTCGCCGATGCCGGCGACGAGCTTGACGACCTCGAGGGCCATGAGGCCGCCCACCTGCAGGCAGAGCGCGCCGAGCACGCCGACCTGCGCGCACGTGGGCACCTCCCCGACGCGGTCGGGCGGGTAGAGGTCGGCGAGCGTGACGGCGGGCGCGCCGGCGGGCGGCGCCGACCACAGCACGGTGACCTGGGCGTGGAACTCCTGCAGCACGCCCCACACGAGCGGCACGCCGAGCGACTCGGTGGCTGCCGCGACGACCGCGCGGGTCGCGAAGGTGTCGGTGCCGTCGACGACGACGTGGGCGCCGGCGAGCAGCTCGAGCGCGTTCTCCGCCGTGATCCGTCGCTGCACCGCTCGCACCTCGACCTCGGGGGCGAGGCCCGCCGCGACGCGCACGGCGGACGCCGCCTTGGGGGCGCCGACGTCCTCGTGCCGGTGCATCACCTGGCGCTGCAGGTTCGAGGCCTCGACGACGTCGTCGTCGACGATCGTGATCGTGCCGACCCCGGCCGCGGCCAGCGCGAGCACCACGGGCGAGCCGAGGCCTCCGGCCCCGACGACCGCGACGTGCGCCGCGGCGAGCCTGCGCTGCCCGAGCTCCCCGAAGCCCGCGAGCACCGCATGTCGCGCGGTGCGCTCGCGCTCGGCGGGGGAGAGCGCCGCGACCGGCTCGACCAGCGGGGGCAGGGGCATGGGATCAGGCTATGCCGTGGGTCGTCCGGTCGGAGCGACGGTCGCTCGCGTCGGCGCTCGTCCCGCATGTGCGGATCGAAGCGCACGATCCTGCCGCACATGCGGCTACGATGGCGCCATGACGACCTATCGGATCGCGGAGGCCGCGCGCCTGCTGGGCGTGAGCGACGACACCGTGCGCCGATGGGTCGAGCACGGGACGCTGCCGACCACCGGCGGGTCACCCACCAGCATCCCCGGCGCAGCGCTCGCGGCGCACGCCGCCGACCTCGCGCAGGCGGCCGCCGACCCCTCCGATCGGCTCTCGAGCGCCCGCAACCGCTTCGTCGGGCTCGTCACGCGCGTGCAGCGCGACGGCGTCATGGCGCAGGTGGACATCCAGGCGGGTCCGCACCGCGTCGTCTCCCTCATGTCCGCCGAGGCCGTCGACGAGCTCGGGCTCGAGCCGGGATCCCTCGCCGTCGCGGTCGTCAAGGCGACGACCGTCATCGTCGACGCGCCGGCCGGCTGATCGTGCGCGCCCCGCTGCCCGCGGTCGCCCTCGGCGTCGTCGCCCTCGCCCTGCTGTCCGGATGCGCGTCGCCCGCGGCGGATGCGCCCGCGGACGACGACGGCGCGACGGCCGGCGAGCTCTCCGGCGAGCTCACGATCTTCGCCGCGGCCTCGCTCACCGCCGCGTTCGACGAGCTCGCGACCGAGTTCGAGGCGCTGCACCCGCAGGTCGACGTGCTGCCCATCTCGTACGACGGCTCCTCGACGCTCGCGACCCAGATCGTCGAGGGCGCGCCCGCCGACGTCTTCGCCGCCGCCGACGAGGCGACGATGGCGCGCGTCGTCGAGGCGGGGCTCGCGGTCGAGCCCGAGCCGTTCGCGACGAACACGCTCGCCCTCGTGGTGCCCGCAGGCAACCCGGGCGGCGTGACGGGCCTCGACGACCTCGCCGATCCCGACCTCGCCGTCGTGCTGTGCGCGCCCGAGGTGCCGTGCGGCGCCGCCTCCGAGGCGCTGCTGGCCCAGGCCGGCGTCGTCGCGTCGATCGACAGCGCCGAGCAGTCCGTCACGGCCGTGCTCACGAAGGTCGCCGCGGGGGAGGCGGACGCCGGGCTCGTCTACGTCACCGACGCCGCCACGACCGCCGACGTCGAGACCGTCGCGGTCGACGGCACCGAGGACGTCGTGAGCACGTACCCGATCGTCGCGCTCGACGACGCCGGCGACGCCGCGATCGCCGACGCGTTCGTCGCCTTCGTGCTCGACGACGAAGGACGGGCGGTGCTCTCGGGCCTCGGCTTCGGCGCACCATGAGCCGCCTCGACGCGCAGCCGCGCGGCTTCGTGCCGCAGGTGCTGCTCGTGCCGGCCGTGCTCGGCCTCGCGCTGCTCGTCGTGCCGCTCGTCGCGCTCGTCGGCCGCGTCGAGTGGTCGACGCTGCTCGCCGACGTCACGTCGCCGACCGCGCTCGCCGCGCTGTGGCTCTCGCTGCGCACCGCCCTCGTCGCGACCCTGGCGTGCGTCGTGCTCGGCGTGCCCATCGCCCTGTCCATCGCGCGAGCCGGCACCCGCACGGCGGCGCTGCTCCGAGCGATCGTGACGGTGCCGCTCGTCCTGCCCCCCATGGTCGGCGGCGTCGCGCTGCTGTTCCTCCTCGGCCGCACCGGGTGGCTCGGACCGCTCCTGGCCGAGTGGGGCATCCGCATCCCGTTCACGACGACCGCCGTGGTGCTGGCGCAGACGTTCGTCGCGCTGCCGTTCCTCGTGCTCGCCGTCGAGGGGTCGCTGCGATCGACGGGCGTCGCCTACGAGGAGACCGCGGCGGCGCTCGGCGCGGGCCGCTGGCGCATCCTCGCCCGCGTCACGCTGCCGCTCGCCGCGCCCGGCCTCGTCGCCGGGATCGTGCTGTGCTTCGCACGGGCCGTGGGGGAGTTCGGGGCGACGGCGCTCGTCGCCGGCAACGCGCCGGGCGTGACGCAGACGATGCCCCTCGCGATCTACACGGCGTTCAACGGCGCCGGCGTCTCGCAGGGCACGGCCGTCGCCCTGTCGCTGCTGCTGCTCGTCACCGCGGTGACCGTGCTGCTGCTCGTGCGCGCGTGGCGGCCGGGAGCCGTGCGGTGAGCGCCGCGCTCGAGGCGCACGTGGTCGTCGATCGCGGCGGGTTCCGGCTCGACGCGACGCTCGAGGTCGCAGCCGGCGAGATCGTCGCCGTCATGGGGCCGAGCGGCGCCGGCAAGTCGACGCTGCTCGGGGCGCTCGCCGGGCTCGTGCGCCCGACGTCCGGCCGCATCCGCGTCGGCGACCGCACGGTGGACGAGCCGGGCGCGCGTCGCGCGCACGTGCCCCCCATGCGACGCGGCGTCGTGCTGCTCGGGCAGGAGCCGCGCCTCTTCCCGCACCTCACGGCGGCGCAGAACGTCGCGTTCTCGCTGCGGGCGCGCGGCATCGGGCGTGCGCAGGCGCGCGCGGAGGCGTCGGCCTGGCTCGACCGCGTCCGGCTCGCGGAGCTGGGCACGGCGCGACCGGCGGCGCTCTCCGGCGGCCAGCAGCAGCGCGTGGCGCTCGCCCGTGCGCTCGCCGCGGCGCCCAGCATCGTGCTGCTCGACGAGCCCCTCACGTCGCTCGACGCCGAGACGGCCGCCGACGTCCGCACGCTGCTGGTGGCGGAGCTCGCCGCGAGCGGCACGACCGCCGTGCTCGTGACGCATGACGCCGTCGATGCCGTCGCGCTCGCCGCGCGGCTCGTCGTGCTCGAGGACGGACGCGTGACGCAGGTGGGTGCGACGCGCGACGTGCTCTCGGTGCCCGCCACGCGCTTCGCCGCCGCCCTCGCGGGCCTCGATCGACTCGAGGGCGTCGCGAGCGGGGGCGCGTTCGTGCACGACGTCTCCGGCCTCGTGCTGCAGGCCGACGATGCCGCGTCCGTCGCGGCGGCCGCCGTCGACGGCACGCCGCTCGTGGCGGTGCTGCCGCCGTCCGCCGTGCGGATCGACGCGGCCGACGGCGCGACCGCCGATGCGGGCGCGGGCTCGGACGCATGGCGGGCGCGGGTCGTGCGGCTCGAGGCGACGGTCGGCGGCGTCCGCGTCGTCACGACGCCCGTCGACGCTGACGGTCGATCGGCCGGGGCGCAGCCGGGGCCGCGCGTCGACGCGGCGTCCGTCTCGGCGGAGGTGCCCGTGGCGGCGATGGCCGAGCTCGCGCTCGCGCCCGGCGATCGCGTCGTGCTGCGCATCGACCGTCGGCACGTGCGCCTCCTCCGCCGCTGAGGCTCCTCGCGACATCGGATTGCCCGTTCTGCCACGGGCGGAAGCAGGCTCGAGCGCTCGGTGGCGCGCGCACGGCGGGGTAGCGTCGACGCATGCGCCCGAAGCAGCCCTCATGACGGTCACCCCGGTCGTGATCGGGCGACGTCCCGTCCCGCTCGCCGACGCCGGCGACGCGACGACCGGACCGCTGCTCGACGGCTTCGGTCGCGTCCACCGCGACCTGCGCATCTCGCTCACCGACCGCTGCTCGCTGCGCTGCACGTACTGCATGCCGGAGCAGGGCATGGAGTGGCTCGCCCGCAGCAGCATCCTCACGCTCGACGAGATCGAGCACGTCGCGCGCGTCGCCGCCGCGGCGGGCATCACGACCCTGCGGCTCACCGGTGGCGAGCCGCTGCTGCGGCCCGACATCGTCGAGGTCGTGCGCAGGCTCGGCCGCATCGTCGGCATCGACGGCGAGCCGCTCGAGCTCACGATGACGACGAACGGCATCCGGCTCGAGGAGATGCTGCCCGACCTCGTCGACGCCGGGCTGCGGCGCCTCAACATCTCGATCGACACCATCGACCGCGAGCGCTTCCGCGCGCTCACGCGACGCGACCGGCTCGACGACGTGCTCGCCGGCATCCGCGCCGCGCAGGCCTCGGGGCTGCGACCGCTCAAGCTCAACGCCGTCGCGATGCGGGGCGTCAACGACCACGAGATCGTCGAGCTGGTCGAGTTCGCGATCGCGCACGACGCGCAGCTGCGCTTCATCGAGCAGATGCCGCTCGACGCCGGGCACACGTGGGACCGGACGACGATGGTGACGCGCGAGGAGATCCTCGCGGCGCTCGAGGAGCGCTGGACGCTGACGCCCGTGCTCGGACGCGGCGGGGCGCCCGCCGAGCGGTGGACGCTCGGCAGCACCGCGAGCGACGGCGAGCCGCACACCGTGGGCGTCATCGCGTCGGTCACGGCGCCGTTCTGCGGCGACTGCGACCGGCTGCGCCTCACGGCCGACGGCCAGCTGCGCAACTGCCTCTTCTCGACGAGCGAGTACGACCTGCTGCCCGTGCTGCGCGGCGACGACGCGAGCGACGCGGCGATCGACCGCGTGCTGCGCGCCTGCATCCGCGGCAAGCTGCCCGGCCACGCGATCGACGACCCGAGCTTCCTGCAGCCGTCTCGCGGCATGAACGCCATCGGCGGCTGACGCCGGTGGAGGGGATGACGGGAATCGAACCCGCGTAAACAGTTTGGAAGACTGTGGCTCTACCATTGAGCTACATCCCCGGCGCCTGACCGGCGACTCCACGCTACACGCTCGCAGGGCCGCCCGGGTCCGCCGGCTCGGCCCGGTCCGGCATCCTCGATGCGCCCCGCGTCCTGGCGTCGTGCCCTCGGATCGCGATGCGCTTCGCGACGAGGCGTGCGACGACCGCGGAGGGGACGCCGTAGGGGAGCGTGGCGGGGATGAGTCCGATGCCGCCCTCGCTCATGACGAGCGAGAACAGCGCGCAGCCGATGGCGCCGAGGCCCGCGAAGACCGCGAGGTGGATCCACTCCGCACGCACCGGACGCAGCAGCGACGCGGCGACGGCTGCGATCGGGATGCCGTAGCAGCCGAGCACCGGCAGGCCGAAGAGGACGGCGATGGCAGCTCCGCCGATCCAGTCCGTCCCGCCGTCGGACAGCCCGGCGACGGCACCGACGATCAGCGCCACGACCGTCATGGTCGCGGCACCGGCGAGCCAGCCGACGCCGAGGTCGACGAGCGACCACTCGTTGCGTCGAGGATCGCGCGGCGGCCGCAGGCCGGGACGCGCGTCGAGGTCGCCTGGGAGTCCCATGGTCGCGCCTCCGTGTCCTGTCGCTCGTGCGTCGGCCGAGCATCCAGCATGCACGACGCCCGCGGGGCGGGGCGGCAGCCGTCGCCGCACGCACGACAGACGGGGCCGGCCCGAAGGCCGACCCCGTCATGATCCCGTGTCGATCACGCCAGTGGCGTCATCACATCGGGGGCATCATCACCTGGTCGATCAGGTAGACGGTCGCGTTCGCCGTCTGGACGCCACCGCAGATGACGTTCGCACCGTTGACGGTCAGGTTGTCGCCCGAGCCCTCGACGGTCACGGTGCCACCCTGCACCGTGGTCTGCTCGCCCACGATGTCGGCCGGAGCGATCTGGCCGGGCACCACGTGGTACGTGAGGACCGAGGTCAGCGTCGCAGCGCCCTCAGGCGTCTGGAGCAGTGCGACCGTGTCGGCCGGCAGCGCCGCGAAGGCGTCGTCGACCGGAGCGAAGACGGTGAACTCGTCGCCGTTGAGCGTGTCGACGAGGTTCACGTCGGGGTTCAGCTGGCCGGAGACGGCAGCGGTGAGCTGCGTGAGGAGCGGGTTGTTGCTCGCGGCGACGGCGACGGGGTCGAGCGACATGCCCTCGACCGAGCCGGCGCCATCCGGCACTGCCTCGGCGTACGCGGCGCAGCCGGTGCCCACGAGGTTCGCGGCCGGGTCGGCCGTGGCCTCGCTGGTCTCGGGTGCCGACGACTCGGGAGCCGACGACTCGGGAGCCGAGGACTCCTCCGAGCCGGAGTCCGTGCCGGTCGAGCAGCCGACGAGCGCGAACGTTGCGACGCCTGCCATCACGAGACCGGCGGTGAGCGGGTTCTTTCGGGTGAGCATCACAGCTCTCCTTCCACTGTCCATCACTGGAACGGGTTCCCGACGAGCGCCGGGCATGTCAAGGCTTCGGCGTGCTCGTCACGATGGATTGGAAACTCGTCGGATCCGTCGGGAATCCGGTCGGCAGCCCCGCTGTTGCACGCGTGCACGCCGGTCCGCGAGCGCGAGCGGGAGGCACGCGCGAACCGCGACCCATCCGGCGAGCGCCCGGCGCCGAACCACTCGGGACGCGAGGAGGAGCACATGCTCGTCATCACCGCAGGGATCGGCGCACACGCCGACGTCGCATCGCGACGCGCCCTCTCCTCCGTCCCGCGAGCACACCTCCGGGTGACCTAGGCGCACGGCGGGGGCACCTCCTGTCCTCGTGTCCTCGCCGTGCTCGAACCTCGACGGCCCCGCCAGACGGCGGGGCCGTCGTCGTGTCGCGCCCCTCGTGCTCGACCTCGGCCGAGCCCATCCGCGGTCAGCGGTAGCGGATCACCGCCGCACGGATCGCATCTGCATGGCTGTAGATCTCGTCCAGCTCGTCGATCGCATGTCGGACCTCGGTCTTCTGCTCGTCGAGGAGTCCCAGGTACTTCTGCCGGCCATTGAAGTGCAGGCGCGCGATGGGCTTGCGGTTGTTGTCGTCCAGGAGGACTGCGAAGTAGCTCTTGGCATCGCGGTGGGTGACCCGCTGCGGCTTCGTCTCGCCGCACGCGATCGCCTTGACGATCTGATAGCCCTCGAGCTCCTCGAGCGTCGTCTCGACCTCGGTGTCCCGGTCGAGATCGCCCTGGGCGACGGGGCCGCTCGTGACCGCACCGGCGTCGCCAGCCTCGGAGCGGACGCTCACACCTGCTCCGAGGGCCGTCTTCAGGCGATCGTTGACGCTCTCGGTGAGGAACTGCCGCGAGGCCTTGGTCACGAGCGCGGTGAACTGCTCGCGCACCCGCTGCGTGTAGGAGCCCTCGTACACGCGCTGTGCGAAGAACTTGATCCACTCGTCGCTCGGCTCGCGGAACTGTCCGGCGATCTCACGCTTGAGCGCACCGACGTACTTCAGCTCCTCCGCGGAGCTGATGATCGACTCCAGGTCGAAGCTCGCCTTGCTCAGCTTCTGCACCTCGGTGATCAACGTGTCGTCGATGTCGAGCAGGTCGAGCACCAGGAAGGGCTTCGCGTCCATCCGGTTGGGCGCATCCAGGTCGGTGAAGAACTGCCAGATGACGCCGTTGGTGAGCGCCGCGATGCGCGCGTTCGTCGTCGCGAAGTATCGGTACAGCTGCGAGGCGTGCTCGATCTTCGGGGCACCGGTCGACGCCTTGCACTCGATGAGGATCTGCACCTCGCCCTCGCGCATGATGGCGTAGTCGATCTTCTCGCCCTTCTTGATCCCCACGTCAGCCGTGAACTCGGGGACCACCTCGAGAGGGTCGAAGACGTCGTAGCCGAGGATCGACGAGATGAACGGCATCACGAAGGCGTTCTTCGTCGCCTCCTCGGTGCCGATCGCGGCTGCCTGGTTCGACACCTTCGTCGCCAGTGCGGCGAGCCGATCTTGGAACTCCACGTTTCCTCCTGCAGGTCTGTGCGCCGAGACTATCCCTGTGGAGTCCTCATCTGTCGGTACATCGCAACTCGATCTCGGGAGCCAGCAGGTCGCCGGTCGACGCCGACGCCCTCGGCACGATGCCCCGCACGCACGACGACGCCCCCGGTCGGCGGACCGGGGGCGTCGAGTCGCGGGAGCGCTGGGCTACGTCGTCATGACGAGCAGCGCCTGCGAGGTCGGCTGCTCGGAGCCGCCGGCGGGCTCGATCGTGATGGCCACGCCGTCGCCCTCCTGCAGCTCGCCGTCGAGGACGTGGACGACGCTGCCGTCGCCGCCCTCGAAGACGCCTGCGGCGATCGGCTCGCCGTCGCGCATGAGCCACGCCTCGTAGACCTGCTCCTGGTCGAGCGCAGAGAGGCCCTCGAACACCAGCGCCACGTCGCCCTGCTCGTGCGACCACATCAGCGTGGCGCGCGTGCCGTCGGCGAGCGATGCCGTCTGGGTGCTGACGTCCGATGCGTGAACGAGCGCCGAGACCTCGTCGGGTCCGCGCATGGCCTGGCCGATGCCGACGCCGCCGACGAGCAGCACGACGGCTGCCGCGGCCGCCGCCAGCACGGAGGCGGGACGCTGGAACCAGCGACGCTGCGCCGCGAGCTCGCGCGGTCCGGCCGTCGACGCACCGGCACCGACGTGCGCGGGCTCGCGCTCGGTGGCGTCCTGCGCGGCAGCCTCGTCGTCGCGGCCCCCCACGACCGCGACCTCGGGCCGCACCTGCTCGGTCGCCGCGACCTGCTCGAAGATGCGCGCACGCAGCTCCGCAGGCGGCGCGACCGCGACCGCGGCGCCGAGCGCCGCCGCCGTCTCCTGCATGTCGGCGAGCTCGGCGAGCGTGGCCTCGTCGGCCTGCTCGTCGAAGCGTCGCCGCTCCTCGTGGTCGAGCGCGTCGAGCGCCCGTCCCGCGATGTCCTCTCGATCCTGCGTCATCACGACACCCCCATTGCCGCTCGGAGACGGATCATGCCGTCTCGAAGCCTCGTCTTCACCGTCCCGAGCGGCGTCTGCAGCCGCTCGGCGATCTCCGTCTGCGTGAGCCCGCCGTAGTAGGCGAGCACGATCGCCTCGCGATGCGCCTCCGTCAGCGTCTCGAGCGCCTCGCGGACGCGCTTGCCCTCCAGCCGCACGTCGGCGGCCTCGCTGACGACGTCGAACGGCGCCACGGAGTCGCGGATGCCGATCCGCTCGTCGCGGTCGCGCTGCGACTGCGAGGACCGCACGCGGTCCACCGCCTTCGAATGCGCGAGCGCGAGCGCCCACCCGATGGCGGAGCCCCGTGCGGAGTCGTACGTGGGGGCCTTGCGCCACATGTCCACGAACACCTCCTGGGTCACCTCCTCGGCCTGCGATCGGTCGACGAGCACTCGCAGCACGAGTCCGAAGACTCGGGCGGAGAGCGCGTCGTAGACCGTCGCGAACGCCTCGCGATCGCCGGCGGCGACGCGCATCAGCGCATCGTCGACGTCGGTCGCGCGCCGTTGGGGCACAACAGGGCTCGGCTCAGGGACAGCTGTCACATCGACCAGCATCCCACGCGCCCGCGGCAGAGCCGGTAGCGACCAGCCCATCGCGATCGTCGTCATGGCAGGGGTTCGGAGCCGCACGCCACCTGGATTGTCCAGACGTCCGACCGTTCGACCGTCGCTGTCCTCCCGCTGGACACGGTGGGCTAGACTCGCTCGGTGCGCTTCCTGCCTGAGCACGAGCGCCCACGGGGCGTAGCTCAGCCTGGCTAGAGCACCCGCTTTGGGAGCGGGAGGTCGCGAGTTCGAATCCCGTCGCCCCGACTCCAAGACCACCGATCCGAATCCAGGAGACGACCACGTGAAGACCACGGTCGAGCAGCTCGAGCCCACGCGCGCGAAGCTCACCATCGCGGTGACGCCGGACGAGCTGCGCCCCGCCATCGATGCCGCCTACAAGGAGATCGCGGAGCAGATCCAGATCCCCGGCTTCCGCAAGGGCAAGGTCCCGGCTCCCATCATCGATCAGCGCATCGGTCGCGACCAGGTGCTGAGCCAGGCCGTGTCCGAGTCGATCGACGAGCACTACCGCGCCGGCGTCGCCGAGTCGGGCATCAAGCCCCTCGGCCGTCCGAGCGCCGACATCGCCGAGTGGCCCGACGCGAAGGACTTCTCGGGCGACCTCGTCCTCGAGATCGAGGTCGACGTGCGCCCCGAGTTCGAGATGCCGGCCCTCGAGGGCCGCGTCGTCGAGATCCCCGCGGTCGCCGTCGGCGACGAGGCGATCGACGCCGAGCTCGAGACGCTGCGCACGCGCTTCGGCACGCTCGTCACCGTCGACCGCCCTGCGGCCACCGGCGACTTCGTCACGCTCGACCTCGTCGCCACGATCGACGGCGCCGAGGTCGACCGCGCGGCGGGCGTCTCGTACGAGGTCGGATCGGGCGAGCTGCTCGACGGCATCGACGAGGCCGTCGAGTCGCTCACCGCGGGCGAGGAGACGACGTTCACGTCGACGCTCGTCGGCGGCGAGCACGCGGGCTCCGACGCCGAGGTGCAGGTCTCGGTCACGGCCGTCAAGGAGCGCGAGCTCCCGGAGGCCGACGACGACTTCGCGCAGATGGCCAGCCAGTTCGACACGATCGCCGAGCTCCGCGAGGACCTCTCGAGCACCGTCGCGCGTCGCGAGACCCTCGGCCAGGCGCAGGCGGCCCGCGAGGCGCTGCAGCAGGCGCTCGTCGCCGACGCCGACATCCCCGTGCCCTCGCAGGCCGTCGAGGACGAGGTGCACCGTCACCTCGAGGGCGAGAACCGCCTCGAGGACGACGTGCACCGCGCCGAGGTCAAGGAGGAGACCGAGAAGCAGATCCGCTCCGGCATCCTCTTCGATCGCATCGCCGAGGAGCAGGACCTCCAGGTCTCGCAGACCGAGCTGTCGCAGTACGTCATGCAGATGGCGCAGCAGTACCAGATGCCGCCGCAGGAGCTCGTCGAGATCCTGCAGCAGAACGGCCAGCTGCCGACGATCCTCGCCGACCTCCTGCGCGGCAAGGCGCTCACGTGGGCGCTCGGCCAGGTCGAGGTCAAGGACTCGAACGGCGAGACGATCGACCTCTCCGAGTTCACGAGCACCGAGCCCGAGACGACCGAGAGCGACGTCGAGGCCGCGATCCGTCAGGCCGAGGCGCGCATCGCCGCCGACGACCAGGAGTGACCGACCGGAGGGGCCGGACCGCACGCGGTCCGGCCCCTTCGTCGTCCCCGCACGCCTGCGGCGAACAGGCCCTGGAGCGTGCGTTGCATGACCGTAGTGTTGAACCGACCGAAGGAGCATGACGTGGCTGAAACCGCCTTCCCGCCCACCGTCTTCGACAGACTGCTGCGCGACCGAATCATCTGGCTCGGCGAGGACGTGCGCGACGACAACGCGAACGAGATCTGCGCGAAGATCCTGCTGCTCGCAGCCGAGGACCCCAACAAGGACATCTACCTCTACATCAACTCGCCCGGCGGCTCGGTCACCGCGGGCATGGCGATCTACGACACGATGCAGTTCGTCCCGAACGACATCGTCACGGTGGGCATCGGCATGGCCGCCTCGATGGGCCAGCTGCTGCTCACGTCGGGCACGATCGGCAAGCGCTACATCACGCCGAACGCTCGCGTGCTGCTGCACCAGCCGCACGGCGGCTTCGGCGGCACCTCGTCCGACATCCAGACGCAGGCGCAGCTCATCCTCGACATGAAGCGCCGCCTCGCCGAGATCACGGCGGAGCGCACGGGCAAGACGGTCGACCAGGTCAACGCCGACGGCGACCGCGACCGCTGGTTCACCGCGCAGGAGGCCCTCGAGTACGGCTTCGTCGACCACCTCCGCGAGTCGGCGACCGAGGTCGCGGGCGGCGGTGGCACCGACCCCGCAGCCACCGATCCCGACGCATCGGGCACCGACCAGGAGGAGAACCGATGACCCCGACGTTCGAGGCGGGCGGACGCTCGCTCGAGATGCCCGGCGCACGCTACATCTTGCCGTCGTTCGAGGAGCGCACGGCCTACGGATACAAGCGCCAGGACCCGTACGCGAAGCTCTTCGAGGACCGCATCATCTTCCTCGGCGTGCAGGTCGACGACGCGTCGGCCGACGACATCATGGCGCAGCTGCTCGTGCTCGAGTCGCAGGACCCGGACCGCGACATCGTCATGTACATCAACTCGCCCGGTGGCTCGTTCACGGCCATGACGGCGATCTACGACACGATGCAGTACATCCGTCCGCAGGTGCAGACGGTGTGCCTCGGCCAGGCCGCATCGGCCGCGGCCGTGCTGCTCGCGGCGGGCGAGCCCGGCAAGCGCCTCGCGCTGCCCAACGCCCGCATCCTCATCCACCAGCCCTCCACGGGCGAGGCGACCCGCGGCCAGGCCTCGGACATCGAGATCCAGGCCCGCGAGGTGCTGCGGATGCGCGGATGGCTCGAGCAGACGCTCGCGGCGCACTCGAAGAAGGACGTCGAGCAGGTGTCGCGCGACATCGAGCGCGACACGTTCCTCTCGGCCGAGGAGGCCTTCGAGTACGGCCTCATCGACCAGGTGCTCACCTCGCGCAAGACCCAGCCGGCACTGCTCGGCTGACCTCGCGCAGACGACGGCCCCCGCCCATCGGGCGGGGGCCGTCGTGCGTCCGGGGTGCTCGGGCGCGTCAGCGGGCGTCGGGGTCGCGCGGCTCCTCGGCGCCGTGCTCGCGGCGCAGGCCGCGGCGCCACGTGATGACGAGCACGGCCGCGACGGCCGCGAGGAGCGCGAGGCCGATGCCGACGTAGGCGAGCGAGGGCAGGCCGCCCTCGTCCTCCTCCGACTCGGCGCCGCTCGGCGACGCCGACGGTGCCGTGGACGACGACGGCGGCTCGCTCGTCGCCGACGCGGAGGGCTCGGCGGTCGCGCCGGGGTCGGCGGAGGCGGATGCGGACGGCTCCGCCGACGCGGAGGCCGAGGGCGCGGCCGCGCCGCACTCGGGGGCCTGCGCGGCGCCCGGGACGGCTGCGGCGTCCTCGCCCGGCTCCCAGGCGAAGGTCGCCGCGCCCTCGATGGGGTGGCCGTCGGCCGAGACGAGCCCGTACCGCATCGTGTACACGCCCGCCTCGCCGAGCGTCGCCGCCGTCGAGAGCGTCGCGCCGTCGACGGCCATGCAGCCGTCGCCGTAGTACAGGCCGTCCTGGTCGGTGATGAGGATGAGGTTCGAGCTCGATCCGTCGATCGCCACGATGTCCTCGTTCGCCGTGACGGCGAACGCCTCGGGGAGCGTCGAGATGGTCGAGCCGTCCTCCGGGGTCGTGCCGACGATCGAGGCGTGCATCGGCATCGGCAGGACGAGGGCCGCGGCGACGGCGGCGAGCGCGAGGGAGTGGATCACCCCTCCACGGTAGCCGCGGGCTCGGACGCTCGCGTGCACGCGAGCGCGTCCGCGGAGGGCGGATCCGACGCCACGCGTCATGCTGCACGGCC
Source organism: Agrococcus versicolor (assembly GCF_039531815.1). Lineage (NCBI taxonomy): Bacteria > Bacillati > Actinomycetota > Actinomycetes > Micrococcales > Microbacteriaceae > Agrococcus > Agrococcus versicolor. The sequence continues at coordinate 696,933 of NZ_BAAAQT010000005.1, forward strand.
CTGTCAGCGCGCGGCGGTAGGCTCTGTGGCACCCGAACCGGGACGGAGAGGTGCCATGGCACGACTCGGAGAGAGCGGCGATCTGCTCAAGTGCTCCTTCTGCGGCAAGAGCCAGAAGCAGGTGCAGCAGCTGATCGCGGGCCCTGCCGTGTACATCTGCGACGAGTGCGTCGAGCTGTGCAACGAGATCATCGAGGAGCGGCTCGCCGAGGCGGGCGAGGCGCCCGTCGACGGCGACATGCCCCTGCCGAAGCCCAAGGAGATCTACGACTTCCTCGAGGAGTACGTCGTCGGGCAGCACTCGGCGAAGCGCTCCCTGTCGGTCGCGGTCTACAACCACTACAAGCGCGTGCAGGCCATGCAGTCGATCTCGAGCGCCGACGCCGTGCGCGACCAGGTCGAGCTGCAGAAGTCGAACATCCTCATGGTCGGCCCGACGGGCTGCGGCAAGTCGTACCTCGCCTCCACGCTCGCGAGGCGGCTCGACGTGCCGTTCGCCGTCGCCGACGCGACGTCGCTCACCGAGGCCGGCTACGTCGGCGAGGACGTCGAGAACATCCTCCTCAAGCTCATCCAGGCCGCCGACTTCGACGTCAAGCGCGCCGAGACGGGCATCATCTTCATCGACGAGATCGACAAGGTGGCCCGCAAGGCCGAGAACCCGTCGATCACGCGCGACGTGTCGGGCGAGGGCGTGCAGCAGGCGCTGCTGAAGATCCTCGAGGGCACGGTCGCCTCGGTGCCGCCGCAGGGCGGCCGCAAGCACCCGAACTCCGAGTTCATCCAGATCGACACGTCGAACGTGCTGTTCATCGTCGCGGGCGCGTTCGCCGGCCTCGAGGACATCATCGCGAGCCGCGCGGGCAAGCGCGGCATCGGCTTCGGCGCCGAGATCTCGTCGGCGAAGGCCGACCTCGACATCTTCAGCGAGGTGCTGCCGGAGGACCTCCACAAGTTCGGGCTCATCCCGGAGTTCATCGGTCGTCTGCCCGTCATCGCGACGGTGTCGCCGCTCGATCGCTCCGCGCTCGTCGAGATCCTCACCGAGCCGCGCAACGCGCTCGTCAAGCAGTACCAGCGCATGTTCGAGCTCGACGACGTGCGGCTCGACTTCGAGCCGGCCGCGCTCGACGCGATCGCCGACCTCGCCGTGCTGCGGAAGACGGGCGCGCGCGGCCTGCGGGCGATCCTCGAGGACATCCTCGCTCCCGTGATGTTCGAGGTGCCGTCGGTCGAGGGCATCGCGCGCGTCATCGTGACGGAGGAGTCGGTGACCACGGGCGAGACGCCCGTCATGCTCACCGCCGACGACATCGAGCAGCTCTCGGCCTGACGCGGCGGGGGCGCTCGAGGGCCGATGTGGCCCTCGGGGTCAGGTGAGGCTATCCTTACCTGGTGACCGATCCGCAGCGACTCTCCGCGACCGACCTGCGCCTCGCCTACGGCCGGCGCGACGTCGTCCACGACGCATCGATCACGCTCGAGCCCGGGCGCGTGACGGTGCTCGTCGGCCCGAACGGCAGCGGCAAGTCGACGCTGCTGCGCGGCCTGACGAGCCTGCACCGCCCGTCGCACGGCGTCATCGCCTACGGCGACGGCGCGTTCGCCGCCGATCTCGACGAGCGGCAGCTCGCGCAGCGCGTCGCGATGCTCTCGCAGTCGCGCCCGACTCCCTCGGGCGTGACGGTGCGCGAGATCGTCGAGTACGGCCGCTTCCCGCATCGCGGGCGGCTGCGTCGCCGCGACCCCGAGGGTCCGGCGATCGTCGATCGCGCGCTCGCCGCGACCGGGGTCGACGACCTCGCGGAGCGCCCGGTCGCCGAGCTCTCCGGCGGCCAGCGGCAGCGCGTCTGGCTCGCGTCGTGCCTCGCGCAGCAGACGGGCATCGTGCTGCTCGACGAGCCGACGACGTACCTCGACCTGCGCTTCCAGGTCGAGATCCTCGACATCGTGCGCGACCTCGCCGAGCAGGGCGTCGCCGTGGGCGTCGTGCTGCACGACCTCGACCAGGCCGCCGACGTCGCCGACGACGCCGTGCTGCTCGTCGACGGTCGCATCGTCGCCGCGGGCTCACCGCGCGAGGTGCTCACGGCCGAGCGGCTGAGCGCCGCCTACGGCGTCGATATCGACGTCACGACCGACATGGACGGGCATCTGCACGTCCGCCCCACGCGCCGTCGGCGCGTCCCCGCTGCCGCCTGACCGGGCGCAGCATCGATGGGCGCGTCCGGCGCGCCCGAGGAGAGGAGTCGGCGCATGCGTCGAACCATGTCCGTCGCAGCCATCGCCTGCGCCGCGGTCGTCGTGCTCGCAGGCTGCGGCACGACCGAGGCACCCGAGGAGGAGGGCTCGACGTCCGGCGCCTCCGTGACCGTCACCGACGCGCGCGGCGAGGAGGTCACGATCGACGGCGACGTCGAGGACGTCGTCGCGATCGAGTGGGTCGCGGTCGAGCACGTGCAGACCATCGGGCTCGAGCTCGCCGGCGTCGCGGACGTCGACGGCTACGTCGACTGGTCCGGCACCGCCGCGCCGCTCGAGGGCGACCCGGTCGACGTCGGCACGCGCACCGAGCCGAGCATCGACGCGATCGCCGAGGTCGCTCCGGACCTCATCGTGGCCGTCTCCGGCAGCGACGAGGAGCTCTACGACTCGCTCGAGTCCATCGCGCCGCTGCTCGTGCTCGAGGGCGCGAACGGCGAGGACCCCATCGGGACCATGGAGGACGACCTGCGCCTCGTCGGCGAGGCCACGGGTCGCGCGGAGGCGGCGGAGACCGCCATCGGCGAGTTCGAGGCGCACCTCGACGAGCTGACCGCGACCGTCGAGGAGTCGGGGATCGCCGGCACGCCCATCGCGCACGTCGACGGCTTCGAGAACGGCGGGCAGATCGAGATCCGCACGTACGCGAGCGGGTCGCTGCTCGCGGCGTCGTTCGAGCGCATCGGCCTCGCGAACGCCTGGACGAGCGAGGGCGACCCGCAGTACGGCCTCGGCTCGTCCGACGTCGAGGGCCTCACGGCGCTGCCGGACGATGCGTGGCTCGTCTACATGACCGTCGGCGACGGCGACGTGTTCGCCGGCGCGCTGCAGTCGAACGCCATCTACACGGGCCTGCCGACCGTGCAGGCCGGCGACGTGGCGCGCCTGCCCGACGGCATCTGGCTGTTCGGAGGCGTCTCGTCCGTCTCGACGTACCTCGACGAGCTCGTCGCGGCCATCCAGGCATGAGCGTCGCGACCGCGAGCGCGCCCGTCGTCGAGCGCCGTCGCATCGGTGCCGGCGTGGGCGTGCTCGCGGTCGCGCTCGTCGCCCTGCTGCTGCCGCTGTCGATCTGGCACCTCGCGCAGGGCACGACGTCCCTCGGGCTCGCCGACGTGGTCGGCTGGGCGCTCGGCGACGATCGTCTCGACGCGATCATGCAGGACGGCCGCGTGCCGCGGCTCGCGGCCGCGCTGCTCGTCGGCCTCGCGCTCGGCGTCGCCGGCTACGCGATGCAGTCGCTCGTGCGCAACCCGCTCGCCTCGCCGGACACGCTCGCCGTCAACGGCGGCGCGGCAGCGGCGCTCGGGCTCTCGGCGGCCCTGGGCATCACGCTGCCCTTCGTCGGCGGTGCCGCGGTCGCCTTCGTCGGCGGCCTCGTGGCCGCGGCGGTCGTCGTCGCGATCGGTCAGGGGAAGGGCCAGAGCACGAGGCTCATCCTCGTCGGCACCGCGCTCGCGCTCGCGCTGCAGAGCGTCGTGACCGTCACGATCCTGCTGAACGAGCAGGAGACGCGCGGCCTCTTCGCATGGGGCGTCGGGCGGCTGTCGCAGAACGGCATCGGCACGGTCGCGCAGGCCCTGCCGATCGTGCTCGTCGCCATCGCGGCGCTGCTGCTGCTCGCGCGCCGCCTCGACCTCCTCGCGCTCGGCGAGGACACCGCGTCGCTGCTGGGCGTCGGCGTCCGGAGGCTGCGGCTCGTGACGCTCGTCGCGTCCGTGCTGCTCGCGGCGAGCGCCGTCGCCGTCGCGGGGCCCATCGGCTTCGTCGGGCTCGCGGCCCCCGCCGCCATCCGCCTCGCCGGCTCGCGCATCGGCGGCCTCCACCGGCACGTCGTCGCCCTGCCCATCGCGGGGCTCGCCGGCGCGGCGCTCGTCCTCGTCGCCGACGTGCTGCTGCGCGCCGTGCTGCAGGGCACCGCCTCGCTCGACGTGCCCACCGGCGTCGTCACGAGCATCGTCGGCGCCGTCTTCCTCGTCGTGCTCGCGCGGACGCTGCCCGGTGCCGACCAGGCCGAGCCGATGTCGGCCCTCGGCGAGCGCTCCACGTTCCGCCGCCCGTGGATCCCCATGGTCGCCGCGGCGCTCCTCGTGCTCGCGGTCGTCGTGACGGCGCTGCTCGTGGGCGGTCGGCCCATGCTGCTGGGCGACCTGCTCAACTGGCTGCAGGGCGCCGCGGGCAGGCAGGTGACCATCGCCCTCGACACCGGGGCACCCCGCGTCGTCGCCGGCGTCCTCGCGGGTGCCGCGCTCGCGCTCGCCGGCTCGCTCGTGCAGACCGTGGCACGCAACCCGCTCGCCGACCCGTACCTCCTCGGCGTCGCGAACGGCGCGGGGTTCGGCGCCGTCACCGTCATCACGCTCGTCTCCGGCGCCTCGGGCTGGCTCGTCGCGAGCGGCGCGCTCGCCGGCGGCATCCTCGCCGCCGCCATCGTCCTCGTCGTCGTCGGCTGGCGGATGCTCGGCACCCTGCGGCTCGTGCTGACGGGCATCGGCGTGAGCGCCGCCTTCGGCGCGCTCACGAGCATGCTGATCACGACCACGGATCCGTGGAACGCCGCGAAGGCCATCACGTGGCTCGCCGGCAGCACCTACGGCCGCGGCTTCGACGACTCGCTGCCGGTGCTCGTCGCCATCGTCGCCTGCGGCGTCGTCGCCTGGGCGCTGCGCCACGACCTCGACCTCGTGCAGCTCGACCAGGACACGCCACGGCTGCTCGGCGTGCGCCTCGCGCGCCTGCAGCTGCTCGCGCTCGTGCTCGCCGTCCTGCTCACCGGCACCGCGGTCGCCGCCGTCGGCGTCGTCGCGTTCGTCGGCCTCATCGCCCCGCACGCCGCGCGCGCCCTCGTCGGCTCCGCCCACCACCGCTTCGTGCCGCTCGCCATCCTGCTCGGCGCGGCGCTCGTCGGCCTCGCCGACCTGCTCGGACGCAGGCTCGTCTTCCCCGACCAGCTGCCCGCCGGCGTCATGACGTCGCTCGTGGGCGTGCCGTACTTCATCCTGCTCGTGCTGCAGTCGCGGCGGCCCGCGCGCTAGCCGCCGAGCGCCCGCAGCGAGCGGACGTAGGCGGCCGGCGTCACGCCTGCGACGCCGCGCAGGTCGTTCGTGAGGTGCGCCTGATCGGCGTAGCCGAGCTCGGCTGCGACCGCGGCGGGGGTGGCGCCGGGCGCTGCGAGGAGGCGGGCGACCTCCTGCAGCCGGATGCGTCTGGCGACGGCCTTCGGGCCCATGCCGAGGGTGGCGCGCAGGGCACGCTGCACCGCACGGTCGCTCGCGCCAGGGACGACACCGGAGGTGCGCAGGTGCACGGCTCGCGTCAGCTCGGCGACGGCGGCGTTCGCGAGCAGTCCCTCGCTCGTCGGCGGGCGGTCGGCCGCTGCCGCGCGCAGCCGGTCGTCGACGACGCGCAGTCGATCCTCGAGCGTGTCCGCAGCCGCGATGGCCTCGGCGATCGCGAGCAGTCGTGGATCGTCGGCGTCGACCCGCGTCGTGCCCGGCGCGCCCACCGGGAGGTCGGACACCACGGCGAGGCCCGCCGGCCGCAGCCGGATGCCGAGCACCTCGCCGGCGCCTCGGATCGTGCGCGACCACGCCCTGGGGCCCGGCGTCGTGCGGACGAGCGCGGCGGGCACGTCGCCGCGCTCGATCGTGATCGTGACGGCGGGCGCCTCGATGACGCGCTGCACGATCTCCTCGTCGCCGAGGGACCACCGCACGTGCCAGCACGTCTCGACCACGTCGACGAGCGCGGGATGCGGCGCGTGCCAGGTCGCGGAGAACCGCTCGAGGTTCGCCGGCTCGAGGACGCCGGAGCGCCCGGCGGGGTCGATGGGCTCGCTCATGTCGGCATTCTGCAAGACGCGAGCCGAGTCCGCGCCGAGGATCGTGCCATGAGCACCGACTACCTGGGCACCTTCATCGAGGTCGCGCCCGACTCGACGACCACGGCGGCCCAGATCCCGCCCTCGCGTGCGACGCCGAGCGTCGCCGAGCTGCAGCACCGACTGCTCGCCGCGCATCCGTACGCCTACACGTCCGACGAGCTGCTGTTCGAGGTGCACGCGATGCGCACGGGCGTCGGGGAGGCCGATCGGGATGCGGCACGCGCCGCGTTCCTCGCACGCGACCAGGCGTGCCTGCGCGCATCGCCGCTCGGCAAGCGGTACGGATGGGGCACGCACCACGACGCCGAGGGGCGCGTGGCGCTCGTGGGCATCGGCACGCCCGAGTACGCACGGCTCGCCGCCGACCCCTCGCTGGAGCATCGCAGCGCGATGCGCTCGTCGCGGGGCTGAGCGCCCCGCGACGAGCCCGGGCTCACTCCAGGCCGCGGCGACGCAGCAGCGGGGCGAGCTCGGCGTCGCGGCCGCGGAAGTCGCGGTACGCCTCCAGCGGGTCCTTCGACCCGCCGACGCCCAGCAGCCGCTCGCGGAACCGAGCGCCCGACTCGCGCGTCGCGCCATGCTCCTCGAACCACTGCACCGTGTCGGCGTCGAGCACCTCGGACCAGATGTACGAGTAGTACGCGGCCGAGTATCCGCCCGAGAAGATGTGCTGGAAGTAGCCCGACGAGTAGCGCGTCGGCACCGTGTCGCTCAGCAGCCCGACGCGCTCGAGCGCCGCACGCTCGAAGGCCGCGACGTCGTCGACGGTCTCGCCCGGCGCGAGCGTGTGCCAGGCCTGGTCGAGCAGCGCGGCGGCGAGGTACTCGCTCGTGCCGTGACCCTGGTCGAACGTCTCGGTCGCGCGGATGCGCTCGAGCACGTCGGCCGGGATGGGCTCGCCCGTCTCGACGTGGCGCGCGTAGCGCTCGACGATGCCCGGCCACAGCATCCACATCTCGTTGACCTGGCTCGGGAACTCGACGAAGTCGCGCGGCACGTTCGTGCCCGCGACGCTCGGGAAGTCGACGATCGCGAAGAGTCCGTGCAGGGCGTGCCCGAACTCGTGGAAGAGCGTGTTCGTCTCGTCGAACGTCAGCAGCGTGGGGGAGCCGGCGGGCGGCTTCGGCACGTTGAGGTTGTTCATGACGACCGTCGGCTGGTCGAGCAGGCGGTTCTGCGAGATGAGCGGGTTCATCCAGGCGCCGCCGCGCTTCGCGTCGCGCGTGTAGAGGTCGAGCAGGTACAGGCCGACCGCGCTGCCATCGGCGTCGTGCACCTCGAAGACCCGCACGTCGGGGTGGTAGCCGTGCAGGTCGTCGCGCTCGGTGAACGTCACGCCGTAGATCTGCGTCGCGGCCGCGAACACGCCCTCCTGCAGCACCTGCTCGGCGGGGAAGTACGGCTTGAGCGCCTGCGTGTCGACGTCGTAGCGCGCCGTGCGCAGCCGCTCGGTCCAGAACGACCAGTCCCACGACGCGATCGCGTAGTCCTCGCCGGCCTCGTCGACGAGCGCCTGGAGGTCTGCCGCCTCCGCGCGGGCGTTGCGCGCGGCGGCGGGCGCGAGGCGCGACAGCATCGCGTCGACCGCCTCGGGCGTCTTCGCCGTCGCATCGGCGGTCACGACGTGCGCGTGCGTCGCGAAGCCGAGCAGCGCGGCGCGCTCGGCGCGCAGGGCGACGATCTCGAGCACGACGGCGCGGTTGTCGTGCGCGTTGCCGCGCGTGCCGCGGGCGAGCGACGCCTCCATGACGCGGCGGCGGACGTCGCGGTTCGTGAGCTGCGCGAGCCACGGGTGCCCCGTGAAGAGCGGCAGCGTGATGAGGTGCGTGCCCTCGAGGCCGCGGTCGGTCGCGGCCTGCGCCGCCGAGGCGATGTCGACGGCGCTGAGGCCGTCGAGGTCGGCTGCGTCGTCGACGACGACCGCGAGCTCGTTGGTGTCGGCCTGCAGCTGCTGGTCGAACGTCGTCGTCAGCGTCGCGAGGCGCTGGTTCAGCTCCTTGAGGCGCGTCGTGCTCGCCTCGTCGAGCCCGGCGCCCGCGAGCGTCATGCGCAGGTGCCACTGCTCGACGACCCAGCGCTGCTCGGGCGTCCACGAGGCGTCGGGCGCCTCGTGGAGCTGCGAGACGCGGGCGTAGAGCGCGGGGTCGAGCTCGATCGCGTCGGAGTGCGAGGCCCAGCGCGGCGCGATCTCGGCCTCGAGCTCGTCGAGGAACGGCGTGGTGTCGGACGACGACAGCGCGAAGAACACGTGCGCGACGCGGCCGAGGATGCCGCCGGATGCCTCGAGCGGCGCGATGGTGTCGTCGAACGTGGCCGGCCCGTCCTGCGCCGTGATCGCGGCGATCTCCTCGAGCTGCTGCGCGAACCCCGCCTCGAACGCCGGCCGGTAGTGCTCGTCGCGCACGTCGGCGAACGGCGGCAGCTGGTACGGCAGGGGAGAGGGCTCGAAGAACGGGTTCGTCATGTGACGAGCCTAGGCGCGTGCCTCGCACGACGCCGGTCTAGGCTCGCCTCGTGTCGAACGCCGTCTACACCCACGGGCATCACGAGTCGGTCACCCGCGCGCACGCCGCGCGGACCGTCGAGAACTCCGCCGCCTACCTCCTGCCGTACCTCGAGCCGGGCCAGCGCGTGCTCGACGTCGGCTGCGGGCCCGGCTCGATCACGATCGACCTCGCGCGTCGTCTCGGCGACGGCGAGGTCGTCGGCATCGATGCGAGCGCCGACGTCATCGCGCAGGCTCGCGCGCTCGCGGAGGCCTCCGGCGTGCGCAACGTGCGCTTCGAGGTGGGCGACGCCTACGCCGTCGACGCGCAGGACGACGCGTTCGACGTCGTGCACGCGCACCAGGTGCTCCAGCACCTCGGCGACCCCGTCGCCGCGCTCGCCGAGTGGCGTCGCGTCTCGCGCGGCATCGTCGCGGCCCGCGACGTCGTCTACTCGGCCACGGCCATCCACCCCGCGACCGAGGGGCTGCGCGAATGGCGCCGACTCGTCGTCGCCCTGCAGGACGCGAACGGCGGCCAGGCCGACGCCGGCACCCACCTCAAGGCGTGGGCGCGGGCGGCCGAGCTCTCGACGATCGCGACCGACGTCGAGACCTGGTGCTTCGAGTCGGATGCGGCGCGGACGTGGTGGGGGCACCAGTGGGCCGAGCGGGCCGTGGCGTCGAGCTTCGCGACCGGCACGCAGGAGCGCGGCCTCGCGTCGCCTGCGGACCGCGCGGCCATCGCCGACGCCTGGACGGCGTGGGCCGAGGATCCCGACGGCTGGATGGCCATGATCCACGGGTGGATCGTCGCCCGCGCCTGACGCCTCGCGGCGCACCGCGCTCGCCCTGCGCGAACGCAGCGACCTCTTTGCAAAGAACGCTTTGCACTCGGCTATGCTGGAGCCATGCCCGTCGCCGACGATGGTCGGCGCGCATCCGTCGACCTCCCCTCGCTCAAGGCCCTCGCCCATCCGCTGAGGGTGGCGCTGCTGCATGCGCTCACGACGCACGGTGCGCAGACGGCCTCGGCGCTCGCGCAGCGGCTGGGGGAGTCGAGCGGCTCGACGAGCTATCACCTGCGGCAGCTCGAGCGCGCGGGCTTCGTGCGCGAGGTCGCAGAGCGCGGCACCGCGCGCGAGCGCTGGTGGGAGCGGGCCATCGGCCCCGTCGACGTGTGGACGCCCGAGCTCGTCGGCATGCGCGAGGGGCGCGCGGCAGCCGCCGCGGTGCTCGGCGCCTGGAGCGACGAGGGCTCGCGCCTCCTGCAGCACTTCATCGACCACGGCGAGGACGACTTCTCGCCGGAGGTCAACGACGCGGCACGCATCGCGACGCTCCACGGCCATCTCGCCGTCGACGAGCTGCGGGCGCTGACCGCCGACGTCGAGGCGCTCGTGCTCGAGCGGCTCGCGACGTCCCGCATCCACGAGGGCGACGAGGACGCGCTGCGCGTCCTCGTGCAGCTCCATGTCTTCCCGGTCGCCGACCGGGCCACCCGAGCATCCACGAGAGGAGCACCATGAGGAAGCACGAGCAGCCGGTCACGCGACCGATCGCCATCGTCAACGACGCGTTCGTCGTCGCGCAGATCCTGACGCGCCCGATGCGCTGAGCAGCGACGCGACACGACGAAGGCCCCCGCGGATCCGCGGGGGCCTTCGTCATGTCCGGAGCGGTCAGTCGCGCTCGACCAGCACCCCGTCGCCCTCGAGCGCGATGCGCGTGCCGTCGTCGCACTCGACGACGGGGGAGCCCTCGAGGAACGTGAGCGTCCAGCCCCAGCCGGTGGTGTCGGCGCCGAGGTCGACGAGCGCGCGCTCCTCGGCCGCGACGGCCTCGCGCAGGATCGGCGGCAGCGACGCGGGTGCGTCGTCGCCGACCGGCCAGCGCGTGCCGATCCTCATCGTGCGTCCGTCTCGGGTGCCAGCTCGATCGAGCGCACCTCGAGGGCGTCGCCGGCGACGAGCTCGAGGTGCTCGATCCGACCGACGTCCGCGAGGTCGCGCGCGGCCTGCTCGAGCAGCCCGAGCTGGGTCGACGGCGCCGCGAGCACCGCGTGGGACACGGGCGTGCGCTGGCTCGCCTTGGCGTCGGACTTGGCGCGGCGGATGCCGATGAGCGCCTCGGAGACGGCCGGCAGCAGCCCCGTGGTGCCCGCGCTCGTCGGGAGGTCGTGCCGCGTCGGCCACGACGCGCGGTGGATGGAGCCCTCATGCGTCCACGACCACACCTCCTCGGTCGCGAAGGGCAGCACGGGCGCGAGCAGGCGCAGCAGGATGTCGATCGCGGCGCGCAGCGCGCCGATCGCCGACCCGCGGCCCACCTCGTCGCCCTGGTAGGCGCGCTGCTTGACGACCTCGAGGTAGTCGTCGCAGAACGTCCAGAAGAACGTCTCGGTGAGCTCGAGCGCGCGGGCGTGGTCGTAGCGCTCGAGCGCGGCGGTCGCCTGGTCGACGACCTGCCCGAGCTCCGCGAGCATGTCGATGTCGATCGGGTTCGCGACCTCGCCGGGCTCGCCCTCCATCTGGTAGACGAAGCGCGCCGCGTTCAGCACCTTCATCGCGAGGCGGCGGCCGATCTTGATCATCTTCGGGTTCTGCGGGTCGAGCGTCGCGTCGACACCGAGCCTCGAGGACAGCGCCCAGTAGCGCACGCCATCGGCGCCGTGCTCCTCGAGCATGCCGAGCGGCGTGACGACGTTGCCCTTCGACTTCGACATCTTCTTGCGGTCGGGGTCGAGGATCCAGCCGGAGATCGCGGTGTGGCGCCACGGCGCCCGGCCACCCTCGAACAGCGCGCGCAGCGCCGTCGAGAAGAGCCACGTGCGGATGATGTCCTGGCCCTGCGGCCGCAGGTCGAACGGTGCGACGAGCTCCCACAGCTGGTCGTCGACGCCGCCCCAGCCGCCCGCGAGCTGCGGGGTGAGCGACGAGGTGGCCCACGTGTCCATGATGTCGACCTCGCCGACGAAGCCGCCGACCTGGCCGCGCTGGCTCGCCTCGAAGCCGTCGGGCACGTCGGTCGACGGGTCGACGGGCAGCTGCGAGGGGTTCGGCAGCAGCACCTCGTCGAAGCGCGTCTCGCCGTCCTCGCCGACGCGGTACCAGACGGGGATGGGCACGCCGAAGAAGCGCTGGCGCGAGATGAGCCAGTCGCCAGCGAGCCCCTGCACCCAGTTCTCGTAGCGCACGCGCATGTGGTCGGGGTGCCACTCGATGCCGCGCCCGAGCTCGAGCAGGCGCTCGCGCAGCTCGGCGTCGCGACCGCCGTTGCGGATGTACCACTGCCGCGTCGAGACGATCTCGAGGGGCTTGTCGCCCTTCTCGTAGAACTTCACGGGATGCGTGATGCGGCGCGGCTCGCCGACCGAGCGGCCCGCCTCGGCGAGGGCGGCGACGAGCGCCTCCTTCGCGCTGAAGACCGTCTTGCCCGCGAGCTCGGCGTACAGCGCCCGGCCGGCGTCGCCCTCGATCGCCGCGGGGGCGTCGGCGAGGAAGCGGCCGTCGAAGCCGAGGACGGGGCGGGCGGGCAGGTCGAGCTCGCGCCACCAGATCACGTCGGTCATGTCGCCGAAGGTGCACACCATCGCGACGCCCGTGCCCTTGTCGCGCTGCGCGAGGTGGTGGGCGAGGAAGGGCACCTCGACGTCGAAGACGGGCGTGCGCACCGTCGTGCCGAACAGGTGCTGGTAGCGCTCGTCGTCCGGGTGCGCGACGACGGCGACGCAGGCGGGCAGCAGCTCGGGACGCGTCGTGTCGATGCGCAGGTCGCCGTCGGTGCTCGTGAAGAGGAGCGTGTGGAAGGTGCCCGGCTGCTCGCGGTCCTCGAGCTCGGCCTGCGCGACGGCGGAGCGGAACGTGACGTCCCACAGCGTCGGCGCATCGGACTGGTAGGCCTCGCCGCGCTCGAGGTTGCGCAGGAACGCGCGCTGGCTCGTCGCACGGGCGTGGTCCGAGATGGTGCGGTACGTCTGCGACCAGTCGACCGAGAGGCCGAGCGTGCGCCACAGCTCCTCGAAGCGGCGCTCGTCCTCCTCGGTGAGGCGCTCGCACAGCTCGATGAAGTTCTGGCGCGACACGGGCAGCTGCTGCGCCTTCGCCGGCGCGTCGCCGTCGAACGGCGGCGTGAACTCCGCGTCGTACGCGAGCGTCGGGTCGACGCGCACGCCGTAGTAGTTCTGCACGCGACGCTCGGTGGGCAGGCCGTTGTCGTCCCAGCCCATCGGGTAGAACACCGTGCGCCCGCGCATGCGCTGGAAGCGCGCGATCACGTCGGTGTGGGAGTACGAGAAGACGTGCCCGACGTGGAGCGATCCGGAGGCGGTGGGCGGCGGCGTGTCGATCGAGAAGATCGTGTCGCGGCTCTGGCCCTCGCGGTCGAACCGGTACGTGCCCTCCTGCTCCCAGCGGGCGTCCCACTTCGTCTCGAGTCCCTCGAGGGCGGGCTTCTCCGGCATGGCGCTCATGGCGTCCCCTTCTCGCTCTGCGCGGCATCGTGTCCGTGGATGCCTGGTTGTGCCTCCGAGTCTATCGACCGGCGATGCATCCTCCGACGGCCCTGCTCGGGCGCGTCGGCTCAGTCGTCGGCGTCGGGGTAGCGCCGCTCGCGGCTGGGCTTCACGAGCGCGAGGAAGGCGAGCAGCAGGGCGCCGATCGACAGCAGCAGCAGGATGTCGCGCGCGAGCATGTGCTCCATCGTCAGGCCGACGAGGCCGAGGATCGCGGCGAGGCCGACGAGGATCCACGTGACCCGGGGGATGCGGCGCAGCATGCCTCGAGCGTAGCCGCGGCCGGCGGCGTCGCCGCGCGAGCGATCAGGGTGCGAGCGGCAGCGCGAGCACCGCGCGCCCGGCTGGGGCGTCGCCCGACCAGCGCAGACGAGGGTCGTCGCCCGGGATGCGGTGCCAGAGCGCGAGGGCGAGGGCGTCGGGGGCGCCGTGCAGCGTCGCGACCCGAGCGCCGCCGACGTGCCACGTGCCGCGGCCGTCGGCCGCGAGGTCGAGCCCGTCGGCGGGCTCGACGGCTCGGCCGAGCCGCAGCTGGCGCGGCCACATCGTGCCCACCACCTCGTCGACCGCGTCCTCCGCGAGCCGCGCGTCGAGCACGGGCGCGTCGCCGAGCGCCATCGCGCCGTCCCAGGCGTGGATCGCGTGCTCGTGCGCCTGCCTGCGGATCCAGAAGCCGATCGTCGGCGGATCGGCCATCGTCCATGCGGGCGTCGCCGCGTCGACCGACAGCGCCGCGAGCATGCGCTCGGCGGTCTCCGCGAGCCACTCGACGAGCCGCTCGTCGCCGGGCGCCTCCGACGCGGGCGGGTCGCCGTCGCCGTGCTCGATGGCGTGCAGCACCTTGCGCTCGACGGCGCCGACGTGGGCGACGAGGTCGCGCATCGCCCAGCCGGGGCAGGACGGGACGGGTGCGTCCCATGCCCCCTCGCGATCGGCGCGGCGCGCGATCGCGACGACGGCGCCCACCTCGCGCGTCAGGTGGCCGCGCAGCGAGTCGATCGGCAGCATGCTCATGACGCCCATCGTCGCAGCGCGCGCTCGGCCGCGGCGCGGACGCGCGGCGCGGCGTCGTCGCGGAGGGCCTCGACGAGCGGCACCGCGTCGTCGACGCCGCGCGCGACGGCGACGGCGACGGCCATCGCTCGCACGCGCGGGTGCTCGTCGCGAAGCGCCGACCGCACCGTCGCGTCGGCACCCGCGCCCCAGGCGTAGCGCAGGCCGCGGACGCCCCACTCGCGCGCCCAGTGCGCCGGCCACCCCTCGGTGCCGCCGAGCCATCCGAGCGGATGCCGCGAGGGCTCTCCGCGCACGAGCGTGCCGCACCACGCGACGACCTCCTGCTCGCCGAGCGCGCGCACGGCGGCGGCGACGGCGTCGCGCGGATGCGCGGAGGGCGGCGGCATGGTCACGAGGGCATCGTGCCAGCCACCGCCCACCACCGCATCCCTGTGCCGCGCGGTGGTCTCGCGATCAGACGCGCACGGGCTCCTCGGCGGCGACGACGGCCTGCGCCGCGTTCGCATCCTCGTCGCCGAGCTTGCGCATCGAGCGGGCGGCGAGCGCCCCCACGAGCGTCCCGCCCGACAGCACGGCGAGCACGATGCCCGGGTGCCACCACGCGTTCCCCGTCGCAGCGCCCAGGGCGTCGGTGACGAGGGGGATGAAGCCGGCCACGACGGCCGCGATCGCGTACGCCATCGACAGCGCCGAGTAGGCGTGGCGACCGCGGAAGAGCTCGCCCATCGTGCCGCCGAGCGCCGCCCACGACGCGGTCGGCAGCACGCCGCCGACGAGCATCATCGTGACGAGGAAGCCGAAGGTCGCGCTCGACAGCAGCCAGTACATCGGGAACGCGATGGCGAGCGTGCCGATCGCGCCGATCGCCACGACGGTCGGCGAGCCGATGCGCGTCGCGAGCCATCCGAACCCGGGCACGGTGATGAACTGCAGCAGGCCGCCGAGGGTCGCCGCGAGCAGCAGCTGCATCGGGTCGAAGCCGAGCGACTCCGCGCCGTAGTCCATCGTGTACGTGTTCATGAGCGAGTACGAGCCGATGCCGAGCAGCGCCGTGAGGATCGCGACGCCGAACGCGGCCGGCTGGCTCGCGATCGCCGCGAGCGCGGGGCGCCGCTCTCGCTCGCCGCGGGCCTCGAGGGCGCGGAAGACCGGGGTCTCGTCGACCGACGCGCGCAGGTAGAGCGAGACGGCGATGAGCGGGATCGCGACGAGGAACGGGATGCGCCACGCCCACTCGGAGACGGCCTCCGGGCCGACGCCGAAGTAGAGGGCGAGCATGAAGCCGCCCGCGGCGACCGACCCGATCGGCGAGCCCAGCTGCGGCAGCGATGCGAAGAACGGGCGACGGCGGGCGTCGGCGTGCTCGGTCGCGAGCAGGATCGCGCCACCCCACTCACCGCCGAGCGACAGCCCCTGCACGACGCGCAGCAGCACGAGCGCCACGGCGCCGACGGCCGCCCACTCGGCACCCGTGGGCAGCAGCCCGACGAGGCCGGTCGCGACGCCCATGAGGGTCACGGTGACGATGAGGGTGCGGCGCCTGCCGAGCCGGTCGCCGAGGTGCCCGAAGAGCACCGCGCCGAGCGGACGGACGACGAACGCGATGCCGATCGTCGCGAACGCGGCGAGCTGCGCGCCGGCCGAGCCGAGCGCCGAGAAGAAGAACGGCCCTGCGAAGAAGGCGGCGAAGTACGAGTAGACGTAGAAGTCGTACGACTCGAGCGCGGTGCCGATGGTGGCGGCCGCCGCGACGCGGCGGGGGCTCGAGGTGCGCGTGATGCTGGTCACGGTTGCTCCAGGGAATCATGGACGGGGTCCAGGAACGCCTGAGCCCCTCGCATACTGTAGTCCCATGGCACCAGGCGTCCGCGGCCGCCCGCGCTCCACCTCGGTCTCCGACCTCGAGGAGGCCGCGGTCGAGCTCTTCCTCGAGCAGGGATACGAGTCGACGTCGATCGACGACATCGCGCGCCGCGCCGGCATCTCGCGCAGCGCGTTCTTCGGCTACGTCGGTGCGAAGTCCGACCTCCTCTGGCACGACGTCGACCAGGCGCTCGGGCGGATCCGCCTCGTCGACGGCATGGATCGCGCCGGCGTGGCCGAGGCGATCGCCGGCGCGCTCGAGCCGTGGGGCGACCGCGTGCCGTGGATGCTGCGCGAGACGGCGATCATGGGCACCGACGCCGTGCTGCGGCAGTCGGCGTTCGAGCGCCTCGAGCCGCTCGTCGCGCGCGTCGAGCGTGCGCTGCGGGTGCGCGAGGGCCGTGCAGCGCTGCCCGTCGCGGCGGCGCTCGTCGCCGCCGTCGTCTCGGGCGTCGTCGAGTGGAGCCAGGACGGGCGGTCCCGCGGCCCCGCCTCGGACGCCGCGCTGCGCGCCGCGCGCACCGCCGCGGGATGACGACGAGGGCGGACGCCGGGCCGAGCGTCAGACGTCGAGGATGCGGAAGAGCGTCTCGTGCAGCGGCGACGCCGGGTACGGCGCTCCGTCGATCGAGGTGATGGCGGCTGCGAGACGCCCCGAGGAGATGAGCCAGGCGCCGCGAGCCCGCGCGAGGTCGTCGCGCGTGAGCGGCGCGTGCCGCACCGAGAGGCCGGCCGCCGGCGCGCCGCGCTCGAGCTGCTCGAGCGTGATCGACGCGAGGATGCCGTCCTGCTCGGGCGTCAGCAGCTCGCCGTCGACGTCGAGCACCAGCGTCGACGTCGGCCCCTCGAGCAGCCGGCCGGACGGCGCGACGAACAGCACGTCGTCCGCGCCGTGCTCGTGCGCGTGGCGCTTCGCGGCCATGTTGATCGAGTACGAGAGGCTCTTCGCGCCGGGCAGCAGCCACGGCATCCCGGCGACGACCTCGCCGTCGAAGCCGCGATCGAGCAGCAGCACGCGCACGCCGTCCGTGCGCTCGGCGACGACGCTCGCGGAGAGCGCGAGCATGAGCACGTACGCGGTCGGGTCGCCACCGCCCTCCGGCCCGCGCGTGAGCACGAGCCGGGCGAGCGCCTCGGGCGCCGCATCCCAGTCCCACGCCGCCACGAGGGCGTCGACCGCGCGCCGGTAGCCGTCGCGATCCGGCGCGGGCAGCGCGAGGATCTCGGCCGACCGGGCGAGGCGGTCGAGGTGCGCGTCGGTGTCGCCGAGCACGCCGCGGCGCACGAGCATCGCGTCGAAGACGCCGTCGCCGCGGACCACGCCGAGGTCGTCGGCTCGGATCAGGGGTGTCGCGACGTCGACGATCGAGCCGTCGAGCAGCGCGAGCAGGGGAGCGCTCATGCGCTCAGGCTACGAGGTCGAGCCCGGCCCGGTCACTGCGCCGCGCAGTACTCCTGCAGCGCGGCGACGGCGGGCTCGACGTCGGACGCGGCCTGCGAGAGCGCGTCGATCGCGCCCTGCGTGTCGCCCTGGGCGATCGCCGACTGGGCCTCCTCGATCGCGGTCGTGGCCACGGTCGTCACGGCGTCGACGTGCTGCGCGAGCTCGGGGTCGGTGACCTGGTCGCCGAGGGTCGTCACGCGGTCGACGATGCCGGGCACGGCGGCGAGGGCGCCGAGCGGGTCGCTGCCGAAGCGGCTCGCGAGCGCCGAGACGTCGACGCTCAGCTGCTGCGCCTCGGCGAGCACCTCGTCGCACTGCGACGACGTCGACGCGGAGGCGGAGGGCGCGGCCGATGCCGAGGGAGCGGGGTCGGCCTGGCCACCGGCGCAGGCCGTCAGCATCGCGATCGCCGCGAGGGCGAGAGGGACCGAGGAGCGGATGCGCATGACCGCCAGGATAGGCGTGGTTCCCATGCTCCGCCTGTGGCGCGACGATGGTCGGCATCCACGCTCCCGCCGGGCGCGCGCCGCCCCCGCCGACGGCGTACGATGGAGCCACAGACGTCGAACCGGCCATCACCGGGGAGTCCTCGGCAGAACCGCATCGTCCCGCGAGGGGCGTCGCCCAGTAGATCCGAGCGGGTCCGGCCCGTCACAGCCGAAGAGCGAGCGGCAGCCTCCGGGCTGCAAGCCGGGTGGTACCGCGCGAGAGCGTCCCGGCTCCGAGACGGCAGCAGCTTCGAAGGAGTCAGGTGGACGCGCAGCGCTACCCCAAGCACGGTGGCACGGTCGTGCCGAACCCGTCGTTCCCCGCGATCGAGGAAGGGATCCTCGCGTTCTGGAAGGGCGACGACACCTTCCAGGCGTCGATCGATCGACGCGAGGGCTGCGAGGAGTGGGTCTTCTACGACGGCCCGCCGTTCGCGAACGGCCTGCCCCACTACGGTCACCTCCTCACGGGCTACGCCAAGGACGTCTTCCCGCGCTACCAGACGATGCGCGGGCGACAGGTGCAGCGGCGCTTCGGCTGGGACACGCACGGGCTGCCCGCCGAGCTCGAGGCCATGAAGCAGCTCGGCATCACCGAGAAGGCCGACATCGAGACGATGGGCGTCGACGTCTTCAACGCCAAGGCGCGCGAGTCGGTGCTCGAGTACACGCGCGAGTGGCAGGACTACGTCACGCGCCAGGCGCGCTGGGTCGACTTCGAGCACGACTACAAGACGCTCGACCTCGGCTACATGGAGAGCGTGATCTGGGCGTTCTCGGAGCTCCACCGGAAGGGCCTCGCCTACGAGGGCTACCGAGTCCTCCCGTACTGCTGGCGCGACGAGACGCCGCTGTCGGCGCACGAGCTGCGCATGGACGACGACGTCTACCAGGACCGTCAGGACCCGTCGGTGACCGTGACGTTCCCGCTCGTCGGCGACGCCGCGGAGGCCGCGGGCCTCGCGGGCGTGCGCATGCTCGCCTGGACGACGACGCCGTGGACGCTGCCGACGAACATGGCCCTCGCGGTCGGCCCGGGGATCGCGTACGTCGTCGTCGCGGCCGGACCGGAGGGCGCGGCCGACGGCGGCGTCGCTGGCGAGACGCGCTACCTGCTCGCCGCAGACACCGTCGCGGCGCACGCCGCGGTGCTCGGGTACCCGGACGGTGCGCCCGAGGTGCTGCGCGAGCTGACGGGCGCCGAGCTCGACGGGCTCGCCTACGAGCGGCTGTTCGACGACTTCGCCGACGCCGACGAGTGGGGCACCGCGTCGGCGTGGCGCGTCCTGGTCGACGACTACGTCGCGACCGGCGAGGGCACGGGCATCGTGCACCAGGCGCCCGCCTACGGCGAGGACGACCAGCGCGTCACGGCCGCGGCCGGCATCCCCACGATCCTCTCGGTCGACGACGGCGGCCGATTCCTGCGGCTGTTCGAGGACGGCGAGCTCGCGGAGATCGCGGGCGTGCAGGTGTTCGCCGCGAACCGCACCATCATCCGACGCCTGCAGGCGAAGGGCCGACTGCTGCGCGAGGCGTCGTACCTGCACCCGTACCCGCACTGCTGGCGCTGCCGGAACCCGCTCATCTACAAGGCGGTCTCGAGCTGGTTCGTGCGCGTCACGGCGATCAAGGACGACCTGATCGCCGCGAACGAGGACATCAACTGGGTGCCCGAGAACGTCAAGCACGGCCAGTTCGGCCGCTGGCTCGAGGGCGCTCGCGACTGGTCGATCAGCCGCAACCGCTACTGGGGCAGCCCGATCCCGGTCTGGAAGAGCGACGACCCGAACCACCCCCGCGTCGACGTCTACGGATCGCTCGACGAGCTCGAGCGCGACTTCGGCGTGCGCCCCACCGACCTCCACCGACCGTTCATCGACGAGCTGACGCGTCCGAACCCCGACGACCCGACGGGCCGCTCGACCATGCGGCGCATCCCCGACGTGCTCGACGTGTGGTTCGACTCCGGCTCCATGCCGTTCGCGCAGGTGCACTACCCGTTCGAGCAGCAGGAGTGGTTCGACACCCACAGCCCCGCCGACTACATCGTCGAGTACATCGGGCAGACGCGCGGCTGGTTCTACGTGCTGCACGTGCTGTCGGTGGCGCTCTTCGGCCGCGCGGCGTTCCGCAACGTCATCAGCCACGGCATCATCCTCGGCGACGACGGGTTCAAGGCGTCGAAGTCCCGCCGCAACTACCCGGACGTCAACGAGTCGTTCGACGCGTACGGCTCGGATGCGGTGCGCTGGAACCTGCTGCAGGGCTCGATCCTGCGCGGTGGCAACTTCATCGTCTCCGAGGAGGGCATCCGCGAGGCGCTGCGGCAGTTCCACCTGCCGCTGTGGTCGACGTGGTACTTCCTCACGACGTACGCCAACCGCGCGCGCGACGGGCAGCCCTACCTCGCGACGCCGCGCGCCGACTCGACCGACGTGCTCGACCGCTACATCCTCGCGACCCTCCGCGAGACGGTCGAGACCGTGACGGCCGCGATGGACGCGCTCGACGCGACCGGGGCGACGCTCGCGCTGCGCGACTTCACCGAGACGCTCACGAACTGGTACGTGCGACGCTCGCGCGATCGGTTCTGGGCGGGCGTGACCGACGACCCGCGCAGCACGGAGGCGTTCGACACGCTCGCGCTCGTGCTCGAGACCCTCACGACGATCGCGGCGCCGCTCGCCCCGCTCGTCGCCGAGGAGATCTGGCGTGGCCTCACGGGCGGCAGGTCGGTGCACCTCGTCGACTGGCCCGACGCCTCCGCGCTGCCCGCAGACCACGAGCTCGTCGCGCAGATGGACGAGACCCGCGCCGTCGTGAACGCGCTGCACGCGCTGCGCAAGCGCGACGGCAACCGCGTCCGGCTGCCGCTGCGCGAGACGACCATCACGAGCCGCGTCGACCTCGCCCGCTTCGCCGACCTCATCGCCGACGAGGTCAACGTCAAGGACGTGCGCGTCGTCACCGTCGCGCCGGGCGAGCCCCTGCCGGGGCTCGTGCAGTCCGCGCAGATCGTCTCGAAGGTCGCCGCGCCGCGACTGAAGGGCGACTTCACGCGAGTCTTCGCCGCGATCCGCCGCGGCGAGTGGCGGCTCGAGGGCGACCGGCTGCTCGTCGACGGCGAGACGCTCGAGCCCGGCGAGTTCGCGCTGCTCGACGAGCCCGCCGAGTCGCGCTACGAGGGCGCGAGCACCGCGCTCCTCGGCGAGACGTTCGTCGACCTCGACCCCGTGCCGACCGAGGCGCTGCGCGCCGAGGGGCTCGCCCGCGACGTCGTCCGCGCCGTGCAGGACGCGCGCAAGCGCGCCGAGCTCGACGTGTCGGACCGCATCGCGCTCGTGCTGGGCTCCGACGACGCCGGCCTCGCCGCCCTCGAGGTGCA
Source organism: Agrococcus versicolor (assembly GCF_039531815.1). Lineage (NCBI taxonomy): Bacteria > Bacillati > Actinomycetota > Actinomycetes > Micrococcales > Microbacteriaceae > Agrococcus > Agrococcus versicolor. The sequence continues at coordinate 718,276 of NZ_BAAAQT010000005.1, forward strand.
CCGCGCGCTCGTCGCCGGCGAGACCCTCGCGACGAGCATCGTGCTCGAGCGCACCGACGCGGGGGAGACGATCGTCGGCGACGGCTCCCCCCTCACCATCCGATTGGAGCGAGCATGAGCGACGACCGCGACCTGGTCGATGGCCGCGGCTCCCGCGAGGAGCCGCCCGAGCCCGTGGCGCGCGTCCCGTGGGACGACGTCTACGAGGAGGAGTCCGACGCGCACGAGGACGAGCTCGACCTCGACGCCCTCGAGGCCGACGGCGGGGCGATCGTGCCGCTGCCGGACCCCGAGGCGGACGAGGACGACGTCGACGAGCGCATCCTCGACTCGCTCGAGGATCGCGAGGCGGCGGACGCCGCCTACGCGCAGCTGCTCGAGCGTGCGGGGGAGTCGGCGGTCGAGCCGAGGCTCGACGCCACCGCGCGCGCCGTCGAGCTGCTCGGCGACCCGCAGCGCTCCTACGGCGTCGTCCACGTCACGGGCACGAACGGCAAGGGCTCCACGGCGCGCGTCGCGGAGGCGCTCCTGCGCGCCCACGGCCTGCGCACGGGCCTGCTGACGAGCCCGCACCTCGAGCGCGTCACCGAGCGCATCCTCATCGACGGCGAGCCCGTGTCGGATGCGACGTTCGCCCGCGTCTGGGACGAGACGCGGCCGTTCCTCGACCTCGTCGACGGCGAGCTCGAGGACGATGGCAGGCGTCGCATGACGTTCTTCGAGGCCATCACGGTGCTCGCCTTCGCGATCTTCGCCGACGCGCCGGTCGACGTCGCCGTCGTCGAGGTCGGCATGGGCGGCACGTGGGACTCGACGAACGTCGCCGACGGCGACGTCGCGGTCATCACCCCCATCGCGCTCGACCACACGAACCGCCTCGGCACGACGGTCGAGGCGATCGCGGGCGAGAAGGCCGGCATCGTGAAGCCGGGCTCCATCGTCGTCTCCGCCGAGCAGGAGCCCGAGGCGCTCGCCGTGATCGAGGCGCGCGCCGCCGAGGTCGGCGCCGCCCGCGTGCTGCTCGAGGGTCGCGACTTCGCCCGCGAGAGCACGCTCGCCGTCGGCGGTCAGCTCCTCACGGTCCGCGGCCTCGCCGCCGAGTACGAGGACCAGCCGCTGCCGCTGCTCGGCAGGCACCAGGGCCAGAACGCCGCGCTCGCGCTCGTCGCGGTCGAGTCGTTCCTCGGCGGTGGCACGCGACCGATCGAGCAGGACGTGCTCTCGACCGCGTTCTCGGCCGTCGTCTCGCCCGGCAGGCTCGAGGTCGTCGGCACCGATCCCACGGTGGTCGTCGACGCGGCGCACAACCCGCACGGGGCGCAGTCGCTCGCGACGGCGCTGCAGGAGGTCTTCTCCTTCGAACACGTGCAGCTCGTGCTCGGCATGGTCGAGGGCAAGGACGCCGCAGGCGTGCTGCGCGTGCTCGAGCCGCACGTCGAGGAGGTCGTCGTCACCGAGTCCGAGTCCGAGCGCGCCATGCCCGCCGACGACCTCGCGCGCATCGCGGTCGAGGTGCTCGGCGCCGAGCGCGTGACGGTCGAGCCCGTGCTGGGCCGCGCCGTCGAGCTGGCGCGCGAGCAGGCGGAGGACCGCGGCGGCGCCGTGGTGGTCGCCGGCTCGATCACGCTGCTGGGTGCCGTGCAGGCGAAGGCGCGCGTCGAGCGATGGATGCATCGATGAGCCCCGCGCCGCGTCGCGAGCGCGGGCTGCTCGAGAAGCTGCTCACGATCGTCCACGGCCTCGAGGTCGCGGCGCTCGCGTTCGGTGCGCTCGCCGTGTGGGGCGTGAGCCGCGACTGGCCGGCGCCCGCGGCGTTCGGCGTCGTCGCGCTCGTGCTCATCCTCTCGACGCGCCTCCTCCGCCTCCCGCGGGGCTGGCTCGCGAGCGCGGCCGCGCAGGTGCTCATGGCGTGCCTCGCGATCGTCGAGCCGCTCATGCTCGTCGTGGCCGCGGCCTTCATCGCCATGTGGATATATTGCTTCGTGCGCGCGCGCCAGATCGGGCGTGCGCAGTGATGGGAAGGGACCCGATGCAGCACACCCTCGTCCTCGTGAAGCCCGACGGCGTCGCCCGCGGGCTCACCGGCCGCATCCTCGCGAGGATCGAGGCGAAGGGCTACGTCATCGAGGACCTCCGCCTCGTGCACCCCGAGCGGGCGCTGCTCGAGGAGCACTACGCCGAGCACCAGGGCAAGCCGTTCTTCGAGCCGCTCGTCGAGTTCATGCTCTCGGGCCCGAGCGTCGCCGTGCGGCTGTCGGGTGACCGCGTCATCGAGGGCTTCCGCTCGCTCGCCGGCACCACCGACCCCACGACGGCCGCACCCGGCACGATCCGCGGCGACCTCGGCCGCGACTGGGGCCTGCCCGTGCAGCAGAACCTCGTGCACGGCTCCGACTCCGAGGAGTCGTCGGCGCGCGAGCTCGCGCTCTGGTTCGGCTGAGACCACGACACGACGACCGACGCCCCGGGCACGATGCCCGGGGCGTTCGTCGTCTCGCGGCTCGGCGGCCGCGGCTCGGCTCAGTAGCCGAGGATCAGGAACCGGGGGATGTCCGGCAGGCGCAGCACGATCGCGAGCACGATCGTCATCGCCAGCAGCAGGCTCACGACCCACGACCACTCGCCCCAGTGCGCGAGCACGCGGCGCACGGGTGCGGGCGCGGGCACGGCGCCCGAGCCGATGGCCCAGATCGTGAGGGTCGGCGCGAGCGCGGACATCGTCATGTAGACGAGGAAGCACCACGGGCAGACGACGCCGAGCACGAACACGCTCTGCTGCCACAGCCACAGGGCGAAGACGAGGCCGAGCAGCACGCCGACCGTGAACGTCGTCCAGATCCAGCGCGGCAGGCGGACGCGCCCGAGGGCGAGCGCCGCCATGACGAGCACGGCGGTGAAGCAGATGATGCCGAAGAACGGGTTCGGGATGTCGAGGAACACGCGTGCCTGCGGCTCGGCCATGACGCCCGAGCAGGTCACGAGCGGGCTGATGTCGCAGCCGAGCGTCGCCTCGGGGTCCTCGAGCAGGTGCACGCGCTCGACCGCGAGCGTGAAGGCCGCGAGCAGGCCCGCGGCGCCGGTGACGGCGAGCACGATGGCGAGCCACAGCGGCGGCAGGTACCCGGTCGGTGCGGCCGCGGGGGCTGCTGCGTCGTCCGTGGGCGCGATGCGCGCGGTCTGCTTCGTGGCCATGTCCACCTCTCCGGCGCACATTGTGGCAGCACCCGCTATGGGATGCGCGCGCGTCGGCGCCGGGGCGGGACGGCGGGCACGTGCCTTCCGGCGCCCGTGGGGTATCGTGGGTCCCGGCGCAGCAGCGCCGCAGATTTGACCGGGCACACCGGTGCCGCGCCCGAGAGGGCGCGTCGGATCGCCAGCTCCGAGCAGACGAACAGGTGCCGTGCGACACCGCACGGGCCCCATAGGGATTCGCAGCGGGCACTGCCCGCCGCGCACGGATTGCACCGGCGGCGACGCCGGTGTTCGAGGAGTACGCCAGCGATGGTGGATGCACACGACGCGTCGGCAGACGCGAACCAGGACGAGACCAGCACCGAGCACGAGACGACCGAGACGGTCGGCTCCGAGCAGGTGACGACCGACGCGGGACAGGTGGTCGCGCAGGAGTCGGCTGCGGCCGACGCCGGCGCCGCCGACGCCGCGCAGGAGCCCGCCGATGCCGACGGGTCGGCCGCGGCCGAGCCAGGGCACGAGCCCGGCCTCGAGGGCCCGGCGGAGGTGCGGCTGCCCGAGCCCGCGGAGGACGCGCTGCCGCTCGCGGTGCAGTTCTTCGCGCCCGACCTCGCGACGCTCGCTCCGTTGCCGCCGCTGCCGTCGCAGCGTCGCGCGGTCGACGACGACGACGATCGGGATCAGGACGACGACGACGACGAGCCCCGCTCGAGCCGTCGCCGCCGGCGCGGCCGGACGCGCGGCGAGCAGGGAGGGCAGGGCACGCAGCCCGAGCGCCCGCTCATCACCGAGCCCCAGAAGGTGCAGGGCTCGACGCGACTCGAGGCGAAGAAGCAGCGTCGTCGCGAGGGTCGCGACGCGGGCCGTCGCCGCGCGGTGGTGACCGAGAGCGAGTTCCTCGCGCGCCGCGAGTCGGTCGAGCGCACCATGGTCGTGCGCTCGCGCCACGACCGCGTGCAGCTGGGCGTGCTCGAGGACGGCATCCTCGTCGAGCACTACGTCGCGAAGTCGTCCGAGACGAGCCTCATCGGCAACGTCTACCTCGGCAAGGTGCAGAACGTGCTGCCGAGCATGGAGGCGGCGTTCGTCGACATCGGGCGCGGCCGCAACGCCGTGCTCTACTCGGGCGAGATCGACTGGGAGGCCGCGGGCCTCGAGGGCCAGCCGCGCAAGATCGAGCTCGCGCTCAAGCCGGGCGACACCGTGCTCGTGCAGGTCACGAAGGACCCGATCGGCCACAAGGGCGCTCGGCTGACGAGCCAGATCTCGCTGCCTGGGCGCTACCTCGTGTCGGTGCCGGGCGGGTCGATGAACGGCATCTCGCGCAAGCTGCCGGACACCGAGCGCGCGCGCCTGAAGAAGATCCTCAAGGAGGTGCTGCCGGACGACATGGGCGTCATCGTGCGCACCGCCGCCGAGGGTGCGACGCAGGACCAGCTCACGCGCGACGTCGAGCGGCTCAAGCGCCAGTGGCAGTCCATCCAGGACCAGACGGCGCGCGGCACGAGCCCCGCCCGGCTGCACGCCGAGCCCGACCTCCTGGTGAAGATCGTCCGCGACGTCTTCAACGAGGACTTCGAGCGCATGGTGATCCAGGGCGACGAGGCGCTCGCCACCATCCGCGAGTACCTCGGCGCCATCGCGCCGGACCTCCTGGAGCGGGTCGAGGAGTTCGACCTCGACGTCGACCCCTTCGAGCACTTCCGCGTCTCGGAGCAGATCGACAAGGCGCTCGACCGCAAGGTCTGGCTGCCGTCGGGCGGCTCGCTCGTCATCGACCGCACCGAGGCCATGACGGTCGTCGACGTCAACACGGGTCGCTTCGTCGGTCAGGGCGGCAACCTCGAGGAGACCGTCACGAAGAACAACCTCGAGGCGGCCGAGGAGGTCGTGCGCCAGCTGCGGCTGCGCGACATCGGCGGCATCGTCGTCATCGACTTCATCGACATGGTGCTCGAGTCGAACCGCGACCTCGTGCAGCGCCGGCTCATCGAGTGCCTCTCGCGCGACCGGACGAAGCACCAGGTCGCCGAGGTCACGAGCCTCGGTCTCGTGCAGATGACGCGCAAGCGACTGGGCCTCGGCCTGCTCGAGGCGTACTCCGAGACGTGCGACGCCTGCGCCGGTCGCGGCGTCATCGTGCACCACGAGCCCGTGTCGCGCTCGGCGCGCGGCGGCGGCGCCGGTGCGAACGGCGACGGCGGCAGGCGCCGCGGCGGCAAGCGCCAGGAGTCGCAGCCGGCCGGCGGTGCCTCCGGGGGCGTGCAGCAGCTCTCGCAGCAGCAGGGCACGCACGCGATCACCGAGGACGCCCGCAAGGGCCTCTCGCAGATCGCCGCGGCCGCCAAGGTGCGCGAGCCCGGCGCCGACGACGAGCTCGACGGCGTCGCGGTCGAGGCCGAGCCGCAGCAGGAGCACGTGCCGTCGCCCGAGCGTGCGCAGGAGCAGGAGCAGGCGCCCGAGCAGGCTCCCGCCCGCGAGCAGCAGCCGCGTCGCAGCCGACGCGCGTCGAGCCGTGGCTCGGGCAGGGCGTCGGCGGCGCAGGAGCGTGCGCAGCAGGAGCAGCCCGAGGCGGCACCCGCCGCCGCGAGCGAGTCCCTCACGATCCTCGACATCCCCGTCGCCCCCGCGCGCGACGAGCCCGCCGCGGCGCAGCCGTCGCGCGAGGTCGAGGGCCTGCTCTCCGGGGCGCTCGACGCGCTCGCCGCACCCGAGCCGGGCACGGGCAAGGCCGCGCGCCGCAGCCGCCGGGCATCGAGCGGCGGCATCGTCACGGCGAAGCCCGACGCCGAGTAGCCCGCCCGCGATCCGGCCCCGCGACCATCGGTCGCGGGGCCGGACGCATGCGTGCCGTCGGTGTCGGCGAGGGCGTGCTCAGCGGTCGCGAGGACGCACGCGGAGGCCGCTCGCGAGCAGCCGACGCACGAGCTCGCGACCGGGGACGGCCTGCGCGCCGAGCGCCACGAGCGCGTCGATCCGCTCGGCCGGCACGTCGTAGTGGTCGCGATCGAAGCCGCGCTCGGGCAGCCCTGCGCGCCGGGCGAAGGCGTGCAGCTCGTCGAGCGACTCGTCGCTCACGAGGTGCGCCCACGTCGTGCCGTGCTTCGGCCACCGGGGCTCGTCGACCAGGATCGCCATGGCGCGACGGTACCGCGTCGGATGCCGTCCGGCCGCACGCGTCCGCCGTCGGCGCAGGCCGCTCGCCCACGCGTCAGGGCAGCGCGAGGCCGCAGCCGAGGAACCCGGCCATGCCGGCGAGCTCGTCCGCGACGGCGTCGCGCAGCCTCGCGCCGGCCTCGACGTCCCAGTGGATCGCCGCGACGCGCAGCACGCCCGCGTCCCGGTCCCGGCGGGCGTCGACCTTCGCGACGAGCGCGTCGCCGTCGAGGACGGGCAGCGCGAAGGCACCCCAGCGACGTCTGGCCGCCGGCGTGTACTGCTCGAGCGCGTAGTCGAAGGCGAAGAGGTCGCGCATGCGCCTGCGGTCGAACAGGAGGCGGTCGAGCGGCGACAGCACCGCGACGCGCCCCGCGAAGCCCTCCGCCGTCGCACCCGGCGCGATCCGCCAGTCGCCGCGCACGCCCTCGACGCGCACGGCCTCGCCGACGCCGCCGACGACGCGGGGCCTCGCGAGCCCCAGCGAGCCGAGCACGCGCTCGTGCCTGCGGCGCTCGGCCTCGTCGGCCGGCAGCGGCTCGGTCGGCGGCAGGACGCGCTCGGCGAGGTCCCACACGCGCTCCGCCCCCCGCCGCTCGGCGACCGCCACGACGCCGGAGCACTGCAGGAACTCGAGCAGCATCGCGACGTTGCGGTTCGCGTTCCACCCGCTCGAGTCCCACGGCCACCTCGCGGTGTCGGGCACGTCGCGCTGGGGGAGCGGGCCGTCGGCGCGCAGCAGGTCGAGCACCCCGTCGCGGAACTCGGGGTCGTCCGCGACCCAGGCGGCGACGCGCGGGTGCTCGAGCGCCCACGACCGCATGGGCGGCAGGAGCTCCGGCAGCAGCGCCGTCGGCCGCAGGGAGACGGCGAGCGGCTCGAGCGGGGTCGGCTGCCCCAGGTGCTCGAAGAGCCGCTGCTCGACCTCCACGGCACGCCGCACGTCGCCGTACGCCAGCCCGTCGCCGAGCCTCGACCACGCGACGTGCTCGGCCGAGGGCATGACGATGTCGGTGACGTTCGCCTGCAGGAGCCCGAGGTGCTCGACGACCGTGAGGAGGTCGCTCGACGGGCGATCGTCGAGCAGCTGGGCGCGCACCGCGATGCGGCGCGCCTCCTCGATCCCGATCGTCCGGAGCGTCGCTGCAGGCCGTGCCATGCGCACGACCCTATGCTGGGTGTCGGACGCGATGGGCTCGCGGCGCGTGTCGCCGTTTGACCGGGTGCCTCGGCACCCTGTATCGTCGTCCGTTGGCGCCAGCGCGATCCGCTCGTGCGCGCCGAAGGCTTCATACACACACCGAGTGAGGGAATCACGTGGTCTACGCAGTTGTGCGCGCCGGCGGGCGTCAGGAGAAGGTCGAGGTGGGCTCGGTGCTCGTCGTCGACCGCATCGCGGGCTCCGAGGACGGCACGGTCGAGCTCGCTCCCGTCCTGCTCGTCGACGGCGACACGGTCACGGCCGACGCCAAGAGCCTCGCCAAGGTGACGGTGACGGCCGAGGTCGTCGGAGACCTCCGCGGTCCGAAGATCGTCATCCAGAAGTTCAAGAACAAGACCGGCTACCGGAAGCGCCAGGGCCACCGCCAGGACCTCACGCGCCTCAAGGTCACCTCGATCAAGTAGGAGCTGCACCATGGCACACAAGAAGGGCGCATCGTCCACCCGCAACGGACGCGACTCGAACGCGCAGTACCTCGGCGTGAAGCGCTTCGGCGGCCAGGTCGTCAAGGCCGGCGAGATCCTCGTCCGTCAGCGCGGCACCCACTTCCACCCCGGCGCCGGCGTCGGACGCGGCGGCGACGACACCCTGTTCGCGCTGCAGCCCGGTGCGGTCCAGTTCGGCCAGAAGGGCGGCCGCAAGGTCGTCAACGTGGTCGAGGTCGCGGCCTAGCCACACGAAGCACACACGCGAGGGGGCGGGCTGATGCCCGCCCCCTCGCTGCATCCCAGGAGGAACCGATGGCGACGTTCGTCGACCGCGTCACGCTGCATCTCTCGGCAGGGCACGGAGGTCACGGCTGCGTCTCGGTGCGTCGCGAGAAGTTCAAGCCGCTCGCCGGCCCGGACGGCGGCGACGGCGGCAACGGCGGCGACATCGTCGTCGTGGCCGACCCCAACGTCACGACGCTGCTCGAGTACCACCGTCGCCCGCACCGCACGAGCGACAACGGCGGCCCCGGCATGGGCGACCACCGCACGGGCTTCACGGGGCAGGACCTCATCCTGCCCGTGCCGCTCGGCACCGTCGTCACCGACGCCGACGGCGAGCCGCTCGCCGACCTCACCCACCCGGGCATGCGCCTCGTCATCGCCGAGGGCGGCCAGGGCGGCCTCGGCAACGCTCGCCTCGCGTCGTCGAAGCGCAAGGCGCCCGGATTCGCGCTGCTGGGCACCGAGGGCCAGGCGCACGACGTGCTGCTCGAGCTCAAGGTCGTCGCCGACGTGGCGCTCGTCGGCTTCCCGAGCGCGGGCAAGTCGAGCCTCATCGCCGCGCTGAGCGCCGCGCGACCCAAGATCGCCGACTACCCCTTCACGACGCTGCACCCCAACCTCGGCGTCGTCGAGGCGGGGCAGACGCGCTACACGATCGCCGACGTCCCCGGGCTCATCGAGGGTGCGAGCGAGGGCAAGGGGCTCGGGCTCGAGTTCCTCCGCCACGTCGAGCGGTGCAGCGCGCTGCTGCACGTCGTCGACTGCGCGACCCTCGAGCCGGGCCGCGACCCGCTCTCGGACCTCGACGTCATCCTGCGCGAGCTCGGCGCCTATCCGGTGCCCGAGGGCCAGACCCCCCTGCTCGAGCGTCCGCAGCTCATCGCCCTCAACAAGGTCGACGTCCCCGAGGCGCGCGAGCTCGCCGAGTTCGTGCGCGCCGACCTCGAGGAGCGCGGCTACCGCGTGCTCGAGATCTCGACCGTCACGCGCCACGGCCTGCGCGAGCTCTCCTTCGCGCTCGCCGAGCTCGTCGAGGCGGATCGTGCCCTGCACGCGGCCGATCCCGTGCCCGAGCGCATCGTGCTGCGTCCGCGCGCGATCGACGACGCCGGGTTCACGGTCAAGGTCGAGGGCGGCACGCACGGATCGCTCTACCGCATCCGCGGCGCGAAGCCCGAGCGCTGGATCCAGCAGACCGACTTCCGCAACGACGAGGCCGTCGGATACCTCGCCGATCGTCTGGCGCGCCTCGGCATCGAGGACGCGCTCGTGAAGGCCGGCGCCGTGCCCGGCGCGATGGTGGTCATCGGCGCGGGCGACGGCATGGTCTTCGACTGGGAGCCCACCATGACGTCGATGGCCGAGCTCGGCGATCGCGGCACCGACCTGCGCCTCTACGGCGAGGGCAGGCAGACGACCAACGAGCGCCGCATGAACTACCACGAGCGCATGAACGCCAAGCAGGCCGCGCGCGACGAGCTCGCCCGCGAGCGCAAGGCGGGCCTGTGGGTCGACGACGACGGCTTCGAGGTGGACCACGCCCGCGACGAGCAGGACGCCCCGCGTGACTGAGGTCGTGGACGACGGGCAGGTGCCCGAGCGCATCGTCGTCAAGGTCGGCTCGTCGTCGATCTCCGGCGACAACCGCGGCCAGATCGAGACGCTCGTCGACGACATCGCGGCGCTGCGCGCACGAGCCGACGTCATCCTCGTCTCGTCGGGCGCGATCGCGACCGGCCTGCCCTTCCTCGGGCTCGAAGCGAGGCCCGCCGACCTGCCCACGACGCAGGCGGCTGCGGCCATCGGGCAGAACGTGCTCATGAACCGCTACCAGCGGAGCCTCAACCGCTTCGAGATCGTCGCGGCGCAGGTGCTGCTGTCGGCGAGCGACATGGGCGTCGACCAGCATCGCGTCAACGCGCTCAACGCGCTCGAGCGGCTGCTGGGCCTCGGGATGCTGCCGATCGTCAACGAGAACGACACCGTCGCGACGCACGAGATCCGCTTCGGCGACAACGACCAGCTCGCCGCGCTCGTCGCGCGCCTCGTGCGGGCCGATCGGCTCGTGCTGCTCAGCGACGTCGACGCGCTCTACACCGCCCCTCCCGGCACCCCCGGCGCGCAGCGCATCGCGCGCGTGCCGCACGGCGACGGGCTCGAGGGCGTGACGCTCGGCGTCTCGCAGAGCGCCGTGGGCACGGGCGGCGCGGGCACGAAGGTCGATGCCGCCCGCATCGCCGCCGACGCCGGCACCGAGGTGCTGCTCACCGCGACCCACCTGTTCGCCGGTGCGCTCGCGGGGGAGGACCACGGCACGGTCTTCGAGGCCAGGCAGGCGCAGGCCGTCCGCTCGGCGTGATCGCCTGCGCGGCCGGCGCGGCATCCGCCGCCTAGGATCGACGCGTGGACGACCTCGAGACGCTGCTGCACGCCTCCCGACGCGCTGCGCGCGCCCTCGCGGTGGCCGGCACGGCGCCGCGGCGCGCGGCGATCGAGGCCATCGCGGACGCGATCGACGCCTCGGTCGACGCGATCGTCGTCGCGAACGCCGAGGACCTCGAGCGCGGCCGCGGCACCCTCGCGGACGGCATGCTCGACCGGCTGGCGCTCGACGCCGCACGCGTCGCCGCCCTTGCCGCCTCGGCGCGCGAGCTCGCGACGCTGCCGGATCCCGTGGGCGAGGTGACGCGCTCGCGCACGCTCGACAACGGGCTCGAGCTCACCGAGGTGCGCGTGCCCTTCGGCGTCGTCGGCGCCATCTACGAGGCACGTCCGAACGTCACGGTCGACCTCGCATGCATCGCCCTCGGCAGCGGCAACGCGATCGTGCTGCGCGGCGGCAGCGCCGCGGAGCGCACGAACGCCGTGCTCGTGGCGGCGATGCAGGAGGCCATCGCGTCGGTCGGCCTGCCGCGCGAGTCCGTGCAGACGATCGACCCGCTCGGCCGCGAGGGCGCCACGGCGCTCATGCGCGCCCGCGGCCTCGTCGACCTGCTCGTGCCTCGCGGCAGCGCATCCCTCATCGAGACCGTCGTGCGCGAGTCGCAGGTGCCCGTCATCGAGACGGGCGCGGGCGTCGTGCACGCGTTCGTCGACGCGACCGCCGACCTCGAGGCGGCCATCCCCCTGCTGCTCAACGCCAAGACGCAGCGCACGAGCGTGTGCAACTCGCTCGAGACCGTGCTCGTGCACCGGGATGCGGCGGCGACGGCCGTGCCGCTCGTGGTCGACGCCATGCGCGCCGCCGGCGTGACGGTGCACGCAGACGGCGACGTCGCGGACGCCGAGCCCCTCGGCCCGGACGGCTGGGCGACCGAGCACCTGTCGATGGACGTCGCCGTGCGCGTCGTCGACGACCTCGACGCCGCGATCGACCACATCGAGCGCTTCGGCACCCACCACACCGACGTCATCCTCACCGAGGACCCGGTCGCGGCCGAGCGCTTCCTCGCCGAGGTCGACTCGGCCGTCGTCATGGTCAACGCGTCGACGCGCTTCACCGACGGCGGCCAGTTCGGCTTCGGCGCCGAGGTGGGCATCTCGACCCAGAAGTCGCACGCGCGCGGGCCGATGGGGCTGCCCGAGCTCACGAGCACGAAGTGGCTCGTGCGCGGCACGGGGCAGGTGCGCGCCTGAACCCCGCGGTCGCGAGTAGGATCGAGGGCATGGACCTCCTCCTCGCGGCGACCGAGCACCACAGCGATCCCGGCTTCATGCCGTACATCGTCGGCGGCATCGCCGCGGCCGTGTTCATCATGCTCGCCGTCGTGACGCACTCGTACCGCGACGTCGCGAACCGCCACAGCCACAAGTTCGACCAGAGCACCCAGAACACCTCCGGCCACCACTGACCGGCCGCTTCATGGCACATCGCCGCCGCCGGCTCGGCATCATGGGCGGCACGTTCGACCCCATCCACCACGGCCACCTCGTGGCCGCGAGCGAGGTCGCGCAGCACTTCGAGCTCGACGAGGTCGTCTTCGTCCCGACCGGCACGCCGTACATGAAGGCGGAGGCGAGCCCCGCCGAGCACCGCTACCTCATGACGGTCATCGCGACGGCGTCGAATCCGCGCTTCACCGTGTCGCGCGTCGACATCGACCGGCACGGCCCGACCTACACGGTCGACACCCTGCAGGACATGCGGGCGCTGCATCCGGACGCGGACCTCTTCTTCATCACGGGCGCCGACGCGTTCCAGTCGATCGTCGGCTGGAAGGACGTCGACGGCATCTGGGATCTCGCCCACTTCGTCGCGGTCTCGCGCCCCGGCCACCAGCTCTCGGTGCAGGGGTACCCGCGAGACCGGGTATCCTCGTTGGAGGTTCCCGCGCTCGCCATCTCCTCGACGGACTGCCGAGCACGCGTGGAGGCCGGCTACCCCGTGTGGTACCTCGTCCCCGATGGGGTGGTTCAATACATCACCAAGCACGCTCTGTACAGGATGATCGAGGCATGACCGACTACGACGGCCCGCCGCTCACGCGGCGCGAGCGCAAGGAGCGCGAACGCCTCCTCGCCGAGACGACCGGCCAGACGCCCGCCGTCGACGCGACGACGGCGGACGCACCCGACGCCGCCGACCAGAGCGGCAGCGCCCATCCCGAGCAGCGCGACGTCGAGCAGGACGCCGTCCCGGCGAGCAGCCCGGACGCCGCGACCACCGGCCCGACCGAGGGCGAGGGCGTCGACGACGAGCCCGACGCTCCCGCGGCCGTGGACGCCGTCGTCGAGCCTGCCGAGACGCAGGCGATCGACGTCTCCGAGCTGATCGCAGACCTCCGTCCGCAGCAGGCGGCGGCCGACGGCAACGTCGCCGGCGTGCCCGCCGCGGGGGAGGTGAAGGTGCAGGAGGCCGTGCAGGCCGACGCCGAGGCCGCCGCATCCGCCGATGCCCGTACCGACGACGCCCCCGTCGCCGACGCTCCCGCAGAGCCCGCCTCGACGGGCCTCGGCCGGTTCTTCGGCCGGCGAGGCACCGCGTCGCAGCAGCCGGAGTCCGCGTCCGCGTCCGACGAGCAGACGGCCCCCGAGTCGATCGCCGACGTCCTCGCCGACCTGCAGTCGGACGCCGGCACGACGAGCGAGCCCGCGCGACCCATCCAGCGCATCGAGGTCGACGACCTCGATCCCGTGGACGAGGACGAGATCGACCGCCTCGAGATCGACGAGGTCGTCGTCGCCGACGCGCCCGTGTCCTCCCGGCGCATCGCCGAGTCGACCCCCGCGCTGCTCGAGGACCGCCGCGAGGCGCTCGACGTCGCCGCTGCCGAGGACGACGAGGTCGAGGTGCAGGCCGGGCCCACGCGCGCCACCGGCCGCATGCCCGTCGTCGTCAACGTCGTCGAGGACACCTCGCGGCACCACATCGCAGACCTCCGTGCCGACACGGGCGCGATCAGCGCCTCGAGCGTCGGCACCGGCACGTCGGCGATCACGGCCAACGCGCTCGTGCTGCCCGCCTCCGGCGCGCACGAGCCGATCACGGTCGAGACCGCCGACGGCGTCATCGTCACCGGCTCGATCGACCTCCCCGACGGCTTCGCCTCCTCCGGCCGCAGCCGCGGCACGATCGACGCCGCCGACCTCGACGCGGTCGACGACTCGAGCGAGGTCCGCAGTCCCGAGACGCAGCCCGTGCGCGCCAGCCGAGCCGTCTCCTCGTACGCCAACGCCCGCGTGCGCATCGCGCCGCAGCGCCGCACCCGCAACGCCTGGCCCGTCGTGGTCGGCGTGGGCGGCGGCGTGGGCATCGCCGCCATCGCGGCGACCGTCGTGGCATTCATCGCAGGCTGGATCTGACCCATGGCAGCGACCGATCGTTCCATCATGCTCGTGCAGGCGGCCGCGGAGGCCGCCGACGGCGTCCTCGCGACCGACCTCGTCGGCCTCGACGTGTCGGAGCGCCTGCCGCTCACGGATGCGTTCCTGCTCGCGACGGGCACGTCCGAGCGCCAGGTGTCGGCGATCGCCCGCGCGATCGAGGACCGACTCATCGAGCTCGACGTCAAGCCGCTGCGCCGCGAGGGTCGCGGCGACGGGCGCTGGGTGCTCCTCGACCTCGGCGACCTCGTCGTGCACGTCTTCCACGAGGAGGAGCGCGCCTACTACCAGCTCGAGCGGCTGTGGCGCGACTGCCCGACGATCCCGCTCACGGTCGGCGCGACGGACTGACGCCTCCCGGATCGCCGCTTGCGCGGCGGCCCCGCCGTCGGCTACCGTCGCACTGTAAACGTTTCCAACGTGCGAAGGGGCGCGAAGGATGGCCGAGGGCTCGACGCTCGCCGCAGTCGCGGCTCGCGCAGGCGTGTCGATCGCCAGCGCCTCGCGCGCCCTGAACGGCGGCATCGCCTCGACCTCGACGATCGAGCGCGTGCAGCGTGCCGCGGGCGACCTCGGCTACCGCCCGAACCACATGGCGCGCGGCCTGCAGTCGGGCCGCACGGGCCAGGTCGCGATGCTCGTGCCCGACGCGGCGAACCCCGTGTACGCGCGCATGATGAGCGCCCTCCAGTCCGAGGTCGACGCCCATGGCATCCGCCTGCTCATGCAGCAGGTGCCCGCCGAGCCCGTCGCCGCGGTCGAGGAGCTGAGCGCCGGCCTCGTCGACGGCGCCATCGTCGTCGTCCTGCGCGTCACCGACCGCATCGTCGAGGCCGTGCGGGTCGCCGCCGTGCCCGTCGTCGTGCTGGGCCTCGTCGAGGCAGCGGGCATCGACAGCGTGCGCGCCGACTCGCGCGCCGGCATGGAGCTGCTCGTGGCGCACCTCGTCGAGCGCGGCGCCCGACGCATCGCCCTGCTCGACGGCCCCATCGACACGACGCCCGGCCGCACCCGACTCGACGGCTTCGTCGCCGCGTGCGAGCGGCACGGCCTGGGCGCCGACCTCGTGGAGGTCGCGGACGACTTCACCCACGCCGCCGCGCGCCCCGCTGCACGCGCCCTGCTCGGGCGCGGCGTCCCCGACGCCATCGTCGGCGCGAACGACGCCATGGCCCTGGCCACGCTGCGCGAGTGCGCGACGCTCGGCCTGCGCGTGCCCCACGACCTGCTGCTCGCCGGCCTCGACGACACCGAGCCGGCCGAGCTGTCGGTCCCGAGCCTCACGAGCGTCGACCTCGGCGCCCACGACCGCGCGCGCATCGCGGCGCGCACCCTGCTGCGCCGCATCGAGGGCGCCGAGCCCCGCGGCTCGCAGGCCGTCGCGCCGCGCCTCGTCGTGCGCGAGTCGACCACGAAGGAGCACCCATGACCACCGTCGTCGCACGGCCGGAGGCACCGACGCCTCCCGCCCCCGCGCGTCGAGGTCGTCGCGGTCGGCAGGACTGGAGCGCATACCTCCTGTTCGTCCCCGCGATGATCCCGATCCTCGCCTTCAGCGTCTACCCGCTCGTGCAGGGCATCCTGCTCGGGTTCACCGACTCGCAGTCGGGTCTGGGCGCGGTGACGACGTTCACGGGCGTCGAGAACTACGTGCGCCTGCTCGACTACGACCTCTTCTGGCAGTCGTTCGGGATCGGGCTCATCTGGGCGTTCGCGGTGACGATCATCCAGTTCGTCGCGGCGCTGTGCCTCGCGCTGCTGCTGAACGCCAACCTGTGGGGCCAGGGGATCGCGCGCACGATCGCGCTCATCCCGTGGGCGATGCCTCCCGTCATCATCGCGATCATGTGGCGCTTCATGCTGCACCCCACGTACGGGGCGATCAACGGCGGGCTCGGCGCGCTCGGCCTGCCCGACGACACGAACTGGCTCGGCACGGCGCAGTGGGCGCTGCCGGCCGTCATCGTCGTCGGCGTCTGGGCGGGCATGCCGCAGACGACCATCACGCTGCTCGCCGGCCTCCAGGGCATCGACGACCAGCTGCACGAGGCCGCGCAGATCGACGGCGCGAGCGTGTGGCAGCGGTTCTGGAACATCACGATCCCGGGACTGCGCCCCGTGATCGTCGCCATCACGACGCTCGACTTCATCAACAACTTCAACTCGTTCGCACTCGTCTACGTGCTGACGGCGGGCGCCTACGGCACGATGCTGCCGATGCTGTTCGCCTACAACGAGGCATTCCGCTACGGCAACTTCGGGCTCGCGAGCGCGATGGGCAACGTCATCGTGATCGTCATCGCGGCGTTCCTGTTCGTGTACCTCCGGGCCCAGGCGAAGGCGAGGACCGCATGAGCGTCATCACGGATGCCCCTCGCGCGCAGGACTCGGGCGGCCAGGACGACGACCGCTCGCGCAGCCGACGCACCCGCAGGCGCGTGTGGCGCGCGCTGCAGTACGTCGCGCTCGTGCTCTTCGTCTGCTTCCTCGGATTCCCGCTGCTGTTCCTCGTCACCGCCGCGTTCAAGACGCAGCAGGAGCTGCAGTCGCCCGACCCGCAGCTGCTGCCCGCGCAGTGGAACCTCGACAACTTCATCGGCGCCATCGAGCGCGCCGGCCTCGGCCAGGCGGCGCTCAACAGCCTCGTCGTCGCCCTCGCGACGACGCTCATCGTCGTCGTGGTGTCGCTGCCGGCGGCCTACGCCCTCGCGCGCTTCCAGACGCGGCTGCGCGGGCTCGCGACCGGGTGGATCCTGCTGAGCCAGGTCTTCCCGTTCATCCTCATCATCATCCCGCTGTTCCTCATGCTGCGGCCGCTCGGCCTCAACAACACGCTCGGCGGCCTCGTCGTCGTGTACGTCGTGTGGTCGCTGCCGTTCGCGCTGTGGATGCTGCGCGGCTACGTCGCCGCGATCCCGAGCGAGCTCGAGGAGGCCGGCGCGATGGACGGCGCCTCGCGGCTGCGCGTGCTCGTCTCGATCATCATGCCGCTGCTCGGCCCCGGCCTCGTCGCCACGGCGCTGTTCGCGTTCATCGGCTCGTGGAACGAGTTCTTCTTCGCGCTCGTCCTCATCAAGGACGAGGCGCTGCAGACGCTGCCGCAGCGGCTCGCGCTCTTCGTCGGCTCCGAGGGCCAGGTCGCGCTCGGCCAGCTCGCCGCGGGCAGCCTGCTCGCGTGCATCCCGTCGCTCGTCTTCTTCGCCATCATCCAACGTCGTCTCACGTCCGGCCTGCTCTCGGGTGCGGTCAAGGGATGACGAACCACCAGGGAGGGAACCCCATGCACCGATCCATCCGTGCGGTCGCAGGCATCGGAGCCTGCGCCGTGCTGCTCACCGGCTGCGCCTTCGGCGGCGGCGGCGGCGCAGCCGCCACGAGCGACCCCGACGAGGAGGTCACGCTCACGTTCCAGTCGCTCGCGTTCCAGGACGCGACGATCCAGGCGACGCAGGACATCGTCGACACGTGGAACGCCGACCACCCCGAGACGCAGGTCGAGGTCGTCCAGGGCTCGTGGGACAACGTGCACGACCAGCTCGTGACGCAGTTCCAGGGCGGGGAGGCACCCGACATCATCCACAACGAGGCCAGCGACATGACCGGCTTCGCGCAGGACGGCTACCTCGCCGACCTCAGCCCGTACCTGTCGGACGACGTCGTCGACTCCGTGGGCGAGGGCCTGTGGGAGTCGGTGACGATCGGCGACGCGGTCTTCGCCGCACCGACCGTCATGCAGTCGTACGTCGTCTTCGCGAACACCGCGATGTTCGAGGAGGCGGGCGTCGAGGTGCCCACGGGCGACGAGCTGTCGTGGGACGCGCTGCGCGAGGCTGCGCAGCAGCTCACCGCCGACGGCCGCTTCGGCGTCGGCTGGGGCCTGCGCCAGCCCACCGCGGCGTTCATGAACCTCGGCCTCGGCTTCGACGGCACGTACTTCGACGTCGCCGACGACGGCAGCGCGACGATCGACGTCGGCGAGGGCGAGCTCGCCGTCCCCGAGGCCGTGCACGCCATGGCCTACGACGACGCCTCGCTCGACCCCGTCACGCTCACGCAGTCGGGCGGCGACGTGCTGCCGGGCTTCCTCGGCGGCCAGTACGGCATGTACGTCGGCGGCTCGTACCTCGCCCAGCAGATCGCCGACAGCGCGCCCGAGGGCTTCGAGTGGACGGTGCTGCCTCCGCTCGCCGGCTCCGCAGGCGGCGTCCAGGGCACGAGCCCGCAGACGCTGTCGGTGCCCGCCGAGTCCGAGCACGCCGACCGAGCGGCCGAGTTCATCGACTTCTTCATGCAGCCGGAGAACCTCGCGGCGATCGGCCAAGGCGACTGCCTCATCCCCGCGAGCGAGCCGGCGCGCGCCGACCTCGCGAGCGCCACGGAGGGCCAGACCGGCTGGACCGAGATGCTCGCCTCCGGCGAGACGCTCGAGGCCGCGCCGTTCCAGCTCGCCTCCGGCTACCCGCAGTGGAAGGACCAGTACGCGACGCCGCTGTTCCAGCAGTACCTCGCGAACGCCATCACGCTCGAGGAGCTGCAGCAGCAGCTCGCCGACGGCTGGGAGCAGGTGGGCTGACGCCCGGGGGATGCGGGGCCGACGCCGGCCCCGCATCCCGCCCATGGACACGCATCCGAGCACGGATGCACGACGAGCCGCGCGGGCAGCGCGCGGTCAGGACAGGAGCACCAGTGGCAGGTTCGATCGAGGACGCGGCGATCGGCGCGCTCGCGGGATCGGCGGTGGGCGACGCCCTCGGCGGCGCGGCGGAGGGCAACACCCCCGAGGTCATCCAGCAGCGCTACGGCGGCACGATCGAGGGCATCGTGCCTCCGTTCAACGCCGACTGGCGCACCGCGAGGCCCATCGCGCCGTACCACAAGGGCGACGGGCACGTCACGGACGACACCCTCATGACCGGCCTGCTCGTCGACGTCTACGCCGACGTGCGCAGGCACCTCACGGCGCACGACGTCGCCGAGCACCTCGTGCCGCGCATGATCGGCGACGTGGTGTGGATCCCCGAGCTCGAGGCCGAGGCGCTGCCGCTGCACCGCGTCTTCCTCGCCGAGAAGTGGCTCGTCACCCGCCTGCACTACGGGCACGTCGATCCGCGCGAGGCGGGCGTCGGCAACGTGGTCAACTGCGGCGCGACGATGTACGTCGGGCCCATCGGGCTCGTGAACGCCGGCGATCCCGTCGGCGCCTACGCCGAGGCGATCGACGTCGCCGGCGCGCACCAGTCGAGCTACGGCCGCGAGGCGGCGGGCGTCTTCGCCGCCGCGGTCGCGGCTGCCGCGGCGCCCGGCGCGACGGTGTCGGACGTCGTCGACGCCGCGCTCGCCCTCGCCAAGGACGGCACGCGCGCCGCGATCGAGGCCGTCGTCGACGCCGCCGCCGGGATCGACGGCTGGCGCGACGGCGGGCTCGCCGTGCTGCGCGGAGCCGTCGCGCCGTTCGACACCGTCGGCGACGCGTACCGCCGACCGGCGATGGACGCTCGGCTCCCGAGCCGCACGAAGGCCATCGAGGAGCTGCCGATCGCGTTCGGGATGCTCGTCGCCTGCGGGGGCGACTTCCGCGAGGCCGTGCTCGGTGCGGTGAACTACGGCCGCGACTCCGACTCGATCGCCGTCATGGCGGCATCGGTCGCCGGGGCGCTCGGCGGCGAGGCCGTCGTGCCGTCCGAGTGGATCGACGAGGTCGGCACGGCCTCGCGCCTCGACCTGCGGGCGCCCGGGGCCGCGATCGCCGAGGTGGCGCGCGAGGTGCTCGCCGCCGACGAGGCGCGGCTCGCCGCGCGCCGATCGGTGGCGGAGCGGCTCGGGATGTCCGCCTGATGCTCCGGCTGAGCTGGACGCAGCCGGAGGACCTCGCAGCCCACGCGCTCGCCGCCGCGCGGCTCGACGGCGTCGACGTCGCCGACCTCGAGCGCGACCTCGTGGAGGCGGGCGGCTCGCTGGAGGCGCCCGTGAGCGGTGCGTCGCCGCACCGGGCCGGCGATGCCCTGCGCGCCGTCGCCCGGCGCGTCACGGACGAGGCGTGCGCGCGGCCCCGCCCGTCCGCGCTCGTCGACGCCGAGCCCGACGACTGGCCGAGCATGGCGCTCGCGCCCATGGCGCTGCCGGTCGCCGACGGGCTCGCCGACCGGCTCCGCGGCGCGTGGCTCGGACGCGCGATCGGCTGCCTCGTCGGCAAGCCCGTCGAGAAGATCCCGCGCGAGGGCATCCGCGCCATCGCGGAGGCCACCGGCCGCTGGCCCGTGCGGGGCTACTTCACCGAGGCGGGCCTGCCCGAGGACGTCGCGGCGGCATGGCCGTGGAACCGTCGCTCGAGGCCCACGAGCCTCGACGGCGTCATCGACGGCATGCCCGAGGACGACGACCTGAACTTCGCGGTGCTCGCGCTCGTCGCGCAGGAGCGCCACGGCGATGCCCTCGGCGTCGACGACGTGGCGGCGCTGTGGCTCGAGCAGCTGCCGGCGGGCCGCATCTTCACCGCCGAGCGCATCGCGCTGCGCAACCTGCTCGCCGGTGCCGAGCCCGACGAGGCCGCGGTGCCCGGCAACCCCTTCGTCGACTGGATCGGCGCGCTCATCCGCGCCGACGCCTACGGCTGGGCCCATCCGGGCGATCCTGCGACCGCCGCGCGCCTCGCGGTGACCGACGCCCGGCTCACCCACCGGCGCGCCGGCGTGCACGGCGCCGCGCTCATGGCGGGCGCCGCGTCCGCCGCCGTCGCGGGCGGGTCCATGCGCGAGGCGCTCGAGGCGGGGCTCGCGTGCGTGCCGCCCGCATCGCGCGTCGCCGACGCCGTGCGGCTCGGGCTCGAGCTCGCCGACGCCGACCTCGACGACGAGGCGGCGCTCGACGTGCTGCACGAGCGCTACGGGCACCTGCACTGGGTGCACGTGCTGCACAACGTCGCCGTCGTCGCGTTCGCCGCCGTGCGGGGTGCCGACGACCTCGCCCGAGCGGTCGGCATCGCCGTCGCCGCCGGCTGGGACACCGACTCCGCCGGTGCGAGCGTCGGCGGCCTCGTCGGCGCGCAGGGCATGGCGGCGATCCCCGCGCACCTGGCCGCGCCCATCCACGGCGTGTACCGCACGACCCTCGCCGGGTTCGACGGCGTGCGCTTCGAGGCGCTCGCCGAGCGGACGCACGCCCTCGCGGCAGGGACCGCCGCATGACGCGCATCGACCCCGACGAGGCGGCGACCAACGTGCTCGACCCCCTCGTGCCCCGCCCGATCGACCTGCCGACGATCGTGCCGGCGGGCGGTGCCGTCGACGCCGAGGCGTTCGACGTCGCCAAGATCCTCGCGGCGCCCGACGACCCGTCCCGCTGGCCCGCGTGGCGCGACGACCTCGCGGCGCTCGCCGCCGACGCTCGCGAGCGCCTCGGCCACGACGACGCCGCGTACGACGCGCTGCCCTGGGCGTCGCGCTGCCGCGTCGCCGCGCAGATCTGGCTCTGGGACGAGCGGCTCTACGACTGGCGCGCGCGCCGCTTCACGCCGGACCGGCTGCTCGCCGCCTACGACGACGTGGGCGGCCTCGACGGCCTCGTGCTCTGGCACGCCTACCCGTGCATCGGCATCGACGACCGCAACCAGTTCGACTGGTACCGCGACGTGCCCGGCATCCGGCGGCTCGTCGCCGACCTGCAGGCCCGCGGCGTGCGCGTGTTCGTCGACTACAACCCGTGGGACGTCGGCACGCGCCGCGAGCGCCGGGCCGACGGCTCGGTCGTCTCCGACGGCGAGGCGCTGCGCCGCACGTCGGACGCCCTGGGGGTCGACGGCGTCTTCCTCGACACCCTCAAGCACGCCGACGCCGAGTTCCTCGGCTGGATGGGCGGCGACCGCCCGCTGGCGCTCGAGGGCGAGTCGCGGGCGCCGAGCGAGCGGCTGCGCGACCACGTGCTGTCCTGGGCGCAGTGGTTCGCCGACTCGGAGGCACCCGGCGTCCTGCGCGCTCGCCTCGTCGAGCGGCGGCACATGCTGCACTCGGTGCGGCGGTGGAACCGGCACCATCACGAGGAGCTGCAGTCGAGCTGGATGAACGGCGTCGGCGTGCTCGTGTGGGACGCGGTCTTCGGCGTCTGGGTCGGCTGGAGCGCCCGCGACCGCTCGACGCTGCGCCGCATGTCGCGCGTGCAGCGGGCGCTCCACGACGTGCTCGAGGCGGGGGAGTGGAGTCCGCTCGGCGGGGCGCGAGACGAGGCGGCGATCGACGGCGTCTACGGCTCGACCTTCTCCCTCGGCGACGTCACGCTCGTCACCCTCGTCAACCGCTCGGCCGTCGACCGCGAGGGCGACCACCTCGCCGTCGGCCTCCTCGACGGTGCGACGGCGTGGGACGTGACGGCCGGCATGCCGGTCGAGGCCACCGTGCGCATCCCGGCGCACGGCATCGCGGGCGTCGTCGTCGTGCGCGGGGAGGAGCCCGCGTGGCTCGCG
>NZ_BAAAQT010000005.1:740887-1031793 GCF_039531815.1 Agrococcus versicolor
ACCCCGACGCGTCGTTCCCCGCGCGCGAGGCGACGCTCGTGCCGCACGCGGCATCGAGGGCCCACGCCCCGGCGGACGCCGTGCGGATCGCCGCCGGCGAGCGTCGGCACGTCGTCGAGTGGCGACGCCGCGAGACGGGGCTCGAGGGCGAGGCGCCCTACGTCGAGGAGTGGAAGCCGCTCCCGCCACGCCTGCACGACGTGCAGCGACTCGAGCGCACGGTGCGCCTCGGCGCGGTCGCCGTCGCGCGGACGCCCGTCACGGCGGGCGAGCTCGCCGCGTGGCGCGGCGCGACGACGCCCGACGTGCCAGGCGCGGCCGCGACGCACGTCGACCTCGACGAGGCGCGCGCCTACGCGACCGCCCACGGGGCACGCCTGCCCACCGATGCCGAGTGGCGCGAGGCCGCCGCGGCGCTCGAGCGTCCTGCGCCGTCGCCATGGGAGTGGACCGAGACCGAGCGCACCGACGGCGTGACGCGTCGCGTGCTGCTCGTCGGCGGGAGCGCCCGGGCGGTCGAGGGATCGGACTGGTACGCCGACGGCGGTGCGCAGCCGCCCGAGCGCGTGCTGTCGTGGCTGCGCACGGGGCTCGACCGCAGCGACGCCATCGGGTTCCGTCTCGCATGGGACCTGCACGACACGGAGGAGACGGCATGACCGGTCCGCTCGAGGGCGTGCGCGTCATCGACGCATCCACGCTCTTCGCAGGCCCGCTCGCCGCGACGTTCCTCGGCGACTTCGGCGCCGACGTCGTCAAGATCGAGCATCCTCGCCGCCCGGACGCCGCGAGGGGCCACGGGCAGGCGAAGGACGGCGTCAACCTCTGGTGGAAGACGCTCGGTCGCAACAAGCGCGCCGCGACGATCGACCTCTCGTCGCAGGACGGCGCCGACCTCCTCGTCGACCTCGCGACCGACGCCGACGTGCTCGTCGAGAACTTCCGGCCGGGCACGCTCGAGCGCTGGGGTCTCAGCCCCGAGCGGCTGCTCGCGGCGAACCCGCGCCTCGTCATCGCGCGGGTCACGGCCTTCGGCCAGACCGGTCCGATGGCGACGCAGCCGGGCTTCGGCTCGATCGCCGAGGCCATGAGCGGGTTCGCCGCCATCACCGGCGAGCCCGACGGACCGCCGATCCTGCCGCCCTTCGGCCTCGCCGACGGCATCACGGCGCTCGCCACCGCCTACGCGTGCTCGATCGCGCTGCGCCATGCAGAGCGCACGGGGGAGGGCCAGGTCGTCGACATGGCGATCATCGAGCCCATCCTCATGCTGCTCGGCGGCGGCATCACCGCCTACGACCAGCTCGGCTACCTGCAGCCGCGCACGGGCAACCGCTCGGTGAACAACGCGCCGCGCAACGTCTACCGCACGCGCGACGACCGATGGGTGGCCGTCTCGACGTCGTCGCAGTCGATCGCGGAGCGCGTCATGCGGCTCGTCGGCCGTCCCGACGTCGTCGACGAGCCCTGGTTCGGCACCGGCCGCGACCGCGCCGCCCACGTCGACGAGCTCGATGCGGCCGTCGGCGGCTGGATCGGCGAGCGCGACCTCGACGTCGTCCTGGCGGAGTTCGCTCGCGTCGAGGCGGCGATCGGCGTCGTCGACGACGTCGCGGGCGTCATGGCGAACCCGCAGTACGACGCGCTCGGCACCATCCTCGAGCTCGACGACGACGACCTCGGGCGCCTCAAGATGCAGAACGTGCTGTTCCGCCTCTCGGCGACGCCGGGCGCCGTGCGGCACGCCGGCAGGCGGCACGGCGCCGACACCGAGGCCGTGCTCGCCGAGGTGGGCGTCACGCCCGAGCAGCTCGCGGCGCTGCGCGAGCGCGGCGTGGTCTGACGCCTGCGGGGCGGCCTCAGGCGCCGAGGCGGATGCGGTTGCCCCACGGGTCGTCGAAGCCGAGCGTCGCGCCGTCGTCGGCGACCTGCACGCCGCGGTCCGCGAGGCGCTCGCGCACCGCGCCCATCGACTCCGCGTCGGGCACGACGACGTCGACGAGGCCGAGCCCGAGCGTGTCGGCGCGTCGGCCGGCTCCCGCGGAGTTCCACGTGTTCATCGCCATGTGGTGGTGGTAGCCGCCCGCGCTCACGAACAGCGCCTGCCCTCCGAGGGATGCCGTCTCGGCGAAGCCGAGCGCGTCGACGTAGAACGCGCGCGCCGTCGGCACGTCGCCGACCTGGAGGTGGACGTGGCCGACGGTCGCGCCGGTGGGCTGCCCCGCGCCCTCGACGAGGTGCTCGCGCACGAATGCGCTCGGGTCGAACCCGTCGGTCGTCATCTGCACCCGGCCGTCCTGCCAGCGCCACACGTCGCGCGGGCGGTCGGCGTACAGCTCGACGCCGTTGCCGTCGGGGTCGACGAAGTAGAACGCCTCCGAGACGCCGTGGTCGCCGACGCCAGCGAAGACCATGCCGGGCACCTGCGTCATGCGCAGCACCGCGGCCGCGAGCGACGCCTGGTCCTCGTACAGCACCGCGGTGTGGAAGAGGCCGGCGGCCCTCGGATCCGGACCGCGCAGGTCGGGCGCGGCCTCGAGGCGCACGAGCGTGCGACCGTCGACGCCGAGCTCGACGGCGCCGGGCGACTCGGCGATGGGCGACAGCCCGGGACCCTGGAGGTACCAGCGCTCGAGGCGGGCGAGGTCGGCGGTGCGGAGGGTGACGGGACCCATGCGGGTCGCGTCGGGCAGGAAATCGTTCACATTCGAAGCAACCACGCCTGCCGCCTCCGCATTCCGCCGACCGATCGCGTCAGCCCTCGGCGCCGGGGACGTGGCGCTCGTCGGGGCCGTCGTACGCCGCGAGCGGGCGGATGAGCGCGTTCGACGCCGCCTGCTCCATGACGTGCGCCGTCCAGCCCGTGATGCGCGCCGCGACGAACAGCGGCGTGAACGTGGGGGTGTCGAAGCCCATGAGGCGGTAGGCGGGGCCCGAGGGGTAGTCGAGGTTCGGGTGGATGCCCTTGGCACGGACGAACTCGCGCTCGAGCTCCTCGTAGAGCGCGAGCATGTCCTGCGCGCCGTAGTGCTCGACGAGCTCGTCGAGCGCAGCGCGCATCGTGGGCACGCGCGAGTCGCCGTGCTTGTAGACGCGGTGGCCGAAGCCCATGATCTTGCGCTTCTCGGCGAGCGCCGTCTCGAGCCAGGCCGACACGTTCGACGCCTCGCCGATCTCGTCGAACAGATGCATGACGGCCTCGTTCGCGCCGCCGTGCAGCGCGCCCTTCAGCGCACCGATCGCGCCGACGACCGCCGAGTACAGGTCGGCCGTGGTCGACGTGATGACGCGCGCCGTGAAGGTCGACGCGTTGAACGAGTGCTCGGCGTACAGCACCATCGAGCGACGGAAGGCGTCGACGACGACGGGCTCGGGCTCCTCGCCGAACGTCATCCAGAGGAAGTTCGCCGAGAAGTCGAGGTCGTCGCGCGGGGCGACGATGTCCTGGCCGCGACGGCGGCGCTGGTCGTACGCGACCATCGCGGGGATGCGGGCGAGCAGGCGCACCGACTTGTCGAGGTCGGACTCGCGCGACGCGTCGTCGGCGGAGGGGTCGTCGGCGCCCGTGGCGGAGACGGCGGTGCGCAGCACGTCCATGGGGTGCGCCGTGACGGGGGAGCGGTCGATGAGCTCGCGCGTGAGCGGGTCGAGCGCGCGATCGCCGCGCTCCTGGCGCTGCAGCGCCTCCAGCTCGGCGTCGCTCGGCAGCTCGCCGTGCCACAGCAGGTGCGCGACGGCCTCGAACGACTGCGTGTCGGCGAGCTCCTGCACCGGGTAGCCGCGGTAGAGCAGGCTGTTCGTCTCGGGGTTGACCTTCGAGATGGCCGTGGTGTCGACGACGACGCCCGCGAGCCCCTTCTTGATGTCCTGCTCGGTCATGGGAGTGCTCCTTGGCCTCGGTGCTGCCGGTCGGGTGCGCCTGGCACCTCGAAGTCGAAGACGCCCGCGTCGAACGCGGCGTACGCCTGGTAGTCGTTGAGCTCGTAGAGCCTGGCTCGAGTCTGCATGGTCTCCACCTGCGACGCCAGGGACCCCTCGGTCGCGAGGGCGTCGAGCGCGCGCTCGATCGCACCGAACGCGACGCGCAGCAGGGACACGGGATGGATGACCATGCTGACCCCGACGTCCTCGAGCTGCTGCGCGGTCCACAGCGGACTCTTGCCGAACTCCGTCATGTTGGCGAGGATCGGCACGTCGACGGCGGCACGGACGGCGGCGAACTCCTCGAGCGAGGCCATCGCCTCCGGGAAGATCGCGTCGGCACCCGCGTCGACGAGCGCACGCGCGCGGTCGACGGCGGCGTCGAGCCCGTCGACCCCGCGCACGTCGGTGCGCGCCATGATGACGAGCCCGGGGTCGCGGCGGGCGGCGACGGCGGCGGCGATGCGCCGCGTCGCGGCGGCGGTCGAGACGACCTCCTTGCCGTCGAGGTGGCCGCAGCGCTTCGGGTTCACCTGGTCCTCGACGTGGAGGCCTGCGACGCCGGCGTCCTCGAGCTCGTGCACGGTGCGCGCGACGTTCATGGGCTCGCCGAAGCCCGTGTCGGCGTCCACGAGCACGGGCAGCGACGTCTGGCGCGCGACCTGGTGCGCACGCTGCGCGACCTCCGTCAGCGTCGTGAGCCCGATGTCCGGCAGGCCGAGCTCGGCCGCCATGACCGCGCCCGAGAGGTACACGCCCTCGAAGCCCTTGGCCTCGATGAGCGCGGTCGACAGCGGCGTGAAGGCGCCGGGGAAGCGCTGGATGCGACCGGATGCGAGCCCGAGGCGGAACGCCTGCCGCTTGGCGCGGGCGTCGATGGGCGAGGAGAGCACTAGAAGATCCCCTGCGTCGTCGTCGGGCGGATGAGGCCCGCGGGCGCGGCGACCGTCAGCGAGCGCACCTCGTCGGCCGTCAGCTCGGGCAGGCGCTCGGCGAGGTCCACGAACCGCTGCAGCTCGCCCGCGTCGACGACGCCGTCCGCGAGCGTGTGCAGCTTCTCGAGGTACTGGGCGCGGGCGAAGGGGCGCGCACCGGCCGGGTGCGCGTCGGCGACGGCGATCTCGTCGACGATGCGCTCGCCCGAGGCGAGCGTGATCTCGATGCGACCGCCGAACGCCTTCGCCGCCGGGTCGGGGTCGTGGTAGCGACGCGTCCACTCGGCGTCCTCGACCGTCGTGACGCTGCGCCACAGCGCGACGGTGTCGGGCCTGGCGGCGCGCTCGGGTGCGTACGAGTCGACGTGGTGCCAGCCACCGTCCTGCAGCGCGACGGCCACGATGTACGGGATCGAGTGGTCGAGGGTCTCGCGCGACGCCGTCGGGTCGTACTTCTGCGGGTCGTTCGCGCCGGAGCCGATGACGACGTGCGTGTGGTGCGAGGTGTGGAGCACGATCGAGGCGACGTTCGCCGGGTCGCGCAGCTCGGGGCGCTCGGTGCCGAGGCGGCGGGCGAGGTCGATCCAGGCCTGGGCCTGGTACTCGGCCGAGTGCTCCTTCGTGTACGTGTCGAGGATGGCGCGCTTGGCCTCGCCCGCGACGGGCAGCGGCACCTCGTAGCGCGCATCCCAGCCGCCGAGCAGCCATGCGATGACGCCGTCCTCGCCCTCGTAGATGGGCGTGGGGCTCGTCTGACCCCGCATGGCGCGGTCGACGGCCTCGACGGCCATCTTGCCCGCGAACGCGGGCGCGTGCGCCTTCCACGTCGAGATCTCGCCCTTGCGCGACTGCCGCGTGGCGGTGGTCGTGTGGAGCGCCTGCCCGACGGCCTGGAAGATCGTCTCGCGGTCGAGACCGAGGAGCGTGCCGATGCCGGCGGCGGCGGACGGGCCGAGGTGGGCGACGTGGTCGATCTTGTGCTCGTGGAGGCAGATGGCGCGGACGAGGTCGACCTGGATCTCGTAGCCGGTCGCGATGCCGCGCACGAGGGCTGCGCCGTCGGCGCCGACGTGCTGCGCGACCGCGAGGATCGGCGGGATGTTGTCGCCGGGATGCGAGTAGTCGGCGGCGAGGAACGTGTCGTGGAAGTCGAGCTCGCGCACGGCCACGCCGTTCGCCCACGCCGCCCACTCGGGGCTCACGCGGTCGTCGACGCCGAAGACGGTGGCGCCCGGCGCGTACGGATGGCGCAGCGCCTGCTCGCGGGCGGCCGTGACCGGAGCGCGCGTGAGGCTCGCGATCGCGACGGACGCGTTGTCGAGCACGCGGTTGACGATCATCTCGGCGACGTCGGCGTCGACCGCGACGGGATCGGCCGCGACCTCGGCGATGCGCCACGCGAGCTGCTGCTCGCGCGGGAGGGGCTCGGCGCTGCGATGGGCGCGCAGGTGGTGGAGCTCGGTCATGGGGTCCTTCCGGTGGCGGCGTCGGGGGAGTCGGGAGCCAGGGCGAGCTCGACGCTCGCGAGGGCATGGTGGAGGTGGACGTGGGTCGCGTGGGCGGCGAGGTCGCCGTCGCCGGCGGCGATCGCACGAGCGATGAGCGCGTGCTCGGCCGCGGAGGCGCGCAGCCGCTCCGGTCGATCGCTCGCGAGCCTGCGGATGCGACCGAGGTGCGCACGGATCGGCTGCAGGGCGCGGGCGAGGAAGGCGTTGGCCACGGCGGCCTCGATCGCGGCGTCGAGCTCGGCGACGCGTGCGTAGTAGGCGGCGACGTCGTCGGTGACGTCGCTGCGCTCGAAGGCGTCGGCGAGCGGTGCGAAGGCGTTGCGCTCGGCGTCGGAGCGCTCGGCGGCGAGGCTCGCGGCGCGCTCCTCGAGCGCGCGGCGCACGGCGAAGAGGTCGCGGATCTGGCCGAGGGAGACGTCGGCGACGACCGTGACGCGCGGGCTGCGCTGCACGACGAGCCCCTCGGACTCGAGCCGGTCGAGCGCCTCGCGCAGCGGCGTCCTGCTCACGCCGATGCGCGCGGCCTGCTCGACCTCGCCAAGCACGGAGCCGGGTGGGAGGGCGCCGGACTGGATGTCGTCGCGCAGCCGCGCGTAGGCGTGCTCGCCGGCGCGTCGCCGAGTGCTCGCATCCATGCCCACGTCAGGAGTGTATCCATTCGGCGGTTCGGCACACCAGGATTCGCCGTTCGTCTGCACGAGTGCATGCACCGACGTCAGCGGCCTCCGAGGTTCGACAGCGCCGCGCCCAGGCCGGCGACGACGAGGACGACGATGCCGAGCACGTGCACGACGCGGCCGACGACGAGCATCGGCAGGTCACGGCCGTCGTGCGCCGCCGAGCCGAAGACGAGGCTGCGCGCGCCCGGACTCCATCGGATCCGGAACCCGATGCGTCGCAGCTCGTGCGACGGCGCGCGGAACTCGGCGCCCGACGCCTCGCGCGGCGCCTTCCAGGCCGCCTGCGCCGCGTACCAGGCGATGACGACGAATGGCATGACGAGCGTCGCGCCCCATGCGACGAGGGCGACGCCGATCGCGGTGCCGATGCCGGCATCGAGCGCTCGTGCGAGGGCGACGCCGCCGGCGGCCAGCCCGACGCCCGCCGGCACGAGCACGATGCCCCACGGCCAGCCGGGATGCGCGCCCGTGCTCGACGAGCGCCGCACGCGTCCTGCCTCCTGCCACCCCATCCGGGCCCCCTCCGACGAGACCACGCTAGGTCCGCCTCGCTGGGCGTTCGCGGGGTGCAGGACTCGAGGGTGGCAGCTGCTCGGTCAGGTGCCGCAGTAGGTCTGGTACGTGCCGAAGGCCAGGGGAGCCGGCTCGGCGTAGCGCTCGAGGCCGGGACGCTCCGCGTAGGGGAGGGAGACCGCGTCGAGCAGTCGCTCGAGCGGCACGAGGTCGCCCGCGGTCGCCGCGGCGAGCGCCTCCTCCACGAGGTGGTTGCGGGGGATGACGACCGGATTGACCGCGGCCATCGCCTCGCCGTCCGGGTGGAGGGCCATCCAGCGTCGCGTCCAGGCCTCGAGCTCCTCGGAGGCACCGAGCAGCGCGTGCATGCGGGTCGCGTCGCCGCGGGCCGCATCCGTGAGCGCTCGGAAGCACGACGTGTGGTCGGCGCGCGTGGCCTGCATCATCGCGACGAGGTCGCCTACGAGCGAGGACGCCACCTGCGGGTAGACGTCGCCGCGCACGCCGAGCTTCGCCAGCATCCCGTCCGTCCACGCCGTCGCATGCTGCGGGGCGAAGGCGTCGATCGCCTCCTGGGCGAGCGCGAGCGCGGCGTCGGGGTCGTCGTCGAGCACGGGCAGCAGCGCCTCGCCGAGCCGTGCGAGGTTCCACGCCGCGATGCCCGGCTGGTTGCCGTAGGCGTAGCGGCCGCCGACGTCGATCGAGCTGTAGACCGTCTGCGGGTCGAAGGCGTCCATGAAGGCGCAGGGGCCGTAGTCGATCGTCTCGCCCGAGAGCGTCATGTTGTCGGTGTTCATCACGCCGTGGACGAAGCCGACGAGCATCCATCGCGCGACGAGCGAGGCCTGCGCCGAGATCACCCGCTGCAGCAGCGCGAGGGCGGGGACGTCGGCGTCGACGAGGTCGGGATGGTGCCTGCGGATCGCGTGGTCGACGAGCCGACGCAGCAGCGCTCGGTCGCCGCTCGCGCTCGCGAGCTGCACGCTGCCGACCCGCAGGTGGCTGCTCGCGACGCGTGCGAGCACCGCGCCCGGCAGCAGCGTGTCGCGCTGCACGGACCGACCGGTGGCGACGACCGCGAGCGAGCGCGTCGT
Source organism: Agrococcus versicolor (assembly GCF_039531815.1). NCBI lineage: Bacteria > Bacillati > Actinomycetota > Actinomycetes > Micrococcales > Microbacteriaceae > Agrococcus > Agrococcus versicolor. The sequence goes on from NZ_BAAAQT010000005.1 coordinate 749,539, forward strand.
CGGGACGCCGAGCGCATGCATCGCCTCGCTGATGACGTGCTCCCGCAGCATGGGGCCGACCGCTGCGAGGCCGTCGCCGCCGCGTGCGAGCGGCGTGCGGCCCGAGCCCTTGAGGTGGAGGTCGAGGAGGCGACCGTCGGGCGCGCGCAGCTCGCCGAGCAGCAGGGCGCGTCCGTCGCCGAGGCGGGGCGAGTAGCCGCCGAACTGGTGGCCGGCGTACACCTGCGCGACGGGATGGGCGCCCTCGGGCACGGCGGCCCCCGTGAGCATCCGCACGCCCTCCCGCGTCCGCAGTGCGTCGGGATCGAGCCCGACCTCGGTCGCGAGCCGCTCGTTCAGCACGAGCAGCCGCGGATCCGGCGGCTCCTCGGCCTGCCAGGCGATCGCCATCTCGGGCAGGTCGTCGGCGAAGCCGTGCGCGAGGGCGACGGACGTCTGCGTTGCAGGAACCATGCCGCCGACGCTACGCGCAGCGCCGTGCGCTCGACACCCGTTGCGCGGTCGCCCCTGCGTCAGGCGCCGAGGTGGCGCTGCGGCACGGGCGCGCCGACTGGTCGCATCCTGCGTCGACTGGTCGCATCCTGCGTCGATTGGTCGCGTTCTGCGTCGACTGGTCACGGTTGCACCTCGAATGGGTCCTCGGAGGTGCAATGGCGACCAGCGTGGGTGCAATCGTGACCAGTGCGGGTGCGATCGTGACCAGTGCGGGTGCAGTGGTGACCAGCGTGGTGCAACCGTGACCAGTGCGAGTGAGATCGTGACCAGTCGAGGCAGGGGAGCGATCGCAGGACGTGACCCGTCGACGTGAGACGAGACCGGTCGTCGCAGAACGTGACCAGTCGAGGCAGGATGCGACCAGTCGAGGCAGGATGCGACCGGTCGAGGCAGGATGCGACCGGTCGAGGCAGGATGCGACCAGTCATGCCGAGGGTCGCGCCGATGCGAACTCGGCCCGACGCCCGTCCGCGGGCTGCGCTGCCGGGTGGAGGATGGGCCCCCGCGGCGGCCCGCGCACCGGACCCCCCGCCGGGCGACCCCGCCTACGCCCCGAGGTCGCGCTCGAGCACCGGCGCGAGGCGGAACGGGATGAGCTCGCCCATCGACAGCCACGTCTCCGTGCGCACGACGCCCTCGCACTGCAGCACGAGACGACTGACGCGGTAGAGGTCCTCGGCGTCCTTGCACACGCAGCGCACGAGCACGTCGGCCTGCCCGGCGATGCCGTGCGCCTGCACGACCTCGGGGATCTCGCGCAGCTGCGCGACGACGTGGTCGATGCGCGGCTGGTCGACGTGCGTCGCCATGAAGACCGTGAGCGGGTAGCCGAGCGCCTCGGCGTGCAGCCGGCGGTCGAAGCCCTGCAGCGCCTCCGACCCCTCGAGCGCCTGCACGCGCGCCTGCACGGTGTTGCGGGCGAGGCCGAGGCGCTCGGCGATGGCGACGATCGTCGACCGCGGGTGCTCGGTCATGGCGAGCAGGATCTTGCGATCGGTGTCATCGACGACCTTCATGCGATGCATCCTATGCGGGATGCATGGATGTGGACAGCAGGATGCGCAATGCGGCGCGTCGGCGTTGCTCGATCTGCGCGACGTCGATAGCGTTGCGACAGCAGGGCCCGCACCACGGCCCGCGATGCGCCCACGAGGTGCGTGAACGAGGAGGTTCCGCCCATGTCGCTGACCGTACCCGCGCCCGACCCGGCGCTCGCAGCGGGGCTCGACGAGCCGCTGACCGTGCTGCACCCCGACGGCTCGCGCCACGCGAGCGCGCTGCTCGACCCGCAGCTCGGCGACGTCGACGAGCACCTGCTCACCGACCTCTACGTCGACCTGTCGATCCTGCGCCGCATCGACGCGGAGGCGTTCGCGCTCACCCGCCAGGGCGAGCTGCTGCTCTGGCCGCCGTCGCAGGGCCAGGAGGCCGCGCAGATCGGCTCCGGGCGTGCGCTGCGCGACACCGACTTCGTCTTCGGCTCGTACCGCGAGCACGGTCTCGCGTACCTACGCGGCGTCGACCAGGGCGAGGCGATGCGCGTCTGGAAGGGCGTGCAGCAGTCGGGCTGGGACCCGATGGAGCACCACCTCGCGACGCCGCAGATCATCATCGGGGCGCAGTCGCTCCACGCGACGGGCTACGCCATGGCGTCGACGCTCGACGGCTCGGACGACGTCGCGGTCGCCTACTTCGGCGACGGCGCCACGAGCGAGGGCGACGTCAACGAGGCGATGGTGTTCGCGAGCGCGTTCCAGGCGCCCGTGATCTTCGTCTGCCAGAACAACCAGTACGCGATCTCCGAGCCCGTGGCCGTGCAGTCGGGCTTCCCGCTCGCGCTGCGCCCGACCGGCTTCGGCATCCCCGCGCTGCGCGTCGACGGCAACGACGTCCTCGCGATGCTCGCCGCGACGCGCATCGCCGTCGAGCGCGCACGCTCGGGCGGCGGCCCCACGTTCATCGAGGCCATGACGTACCGCATGGGCCCGCACACCTCCACCGACGACCCCAAGCGCTACCGCGACGAGGCGGAGGTCGCGAGCTGGCGTGCCAAGGACCCGATCGTGCGCCTCGAGCGTCACCTCGAGTCGGTCGGCGCGCCCATCGAGCGCATCCGCGAGGAGGCGAAGATCCGCTGCGACGCCGTCGCGAAGGAGCTGCGCGCCGCGGTCACGGCCGTGCACGTGCCCGACGAGCGCACGCTCTTCGAGCACGTCTACACGACCCCCACGAAGCGGCTCGAGCGTCAGCTCGCCGAGCACGACGCGTTCGTCGCGAGCGTCGAGGCGGAGGACCACGCATGACCGCGCCCGAGACGATGCAGCTCGGCAAGGCCATCGGCGCCGCGCTCCACGACGCCCTCGCCGAGGACGACCGCGTCTTCCTCATGGGCGAGGACATCGGCGCCCTCGGCGGCGTGTTCCGCGTCACCGACGGCCTCCAGGCCACGTACGGCCCGAAGCGCGTCATCGACTCGCCGCTGGCGGAGTCGGCCATCATCGGCACCGCGATCGGCATGGCCTACCGCGGCTACCGGCCCGTGGTCGAGATCCAGTTCGACGGCTTCATCTACCCCGGGTTCGACCAGATCGTCGCCCAGGTCGCGAAGCTGCACTACCGGACCAAGGGCCGCGTGCGCGTGCCCATGGTCATCCGCGTGCCGTATGGCGGGGACATCGGCTCGGTCGAGCACCACTCCGAGAGCCCCGAGTCGTACTTCGCCCACACCGCCGGCCTGCGGGTCGTGACCGCCGCGACGCCGCAGGAGGCGTACTCGACGCTGCGCGCCGCCATCGCGAGCGACGACCCGGTGCTCTTCTTCGAGCCGAAGTCGCGCTACTGGTCGAAGGGCGAGGTCGACCGCTCGATCGTGCGCGACCTCGACACCGCCGAGGTGCTCGTGCGCGGCCGCGACGTGACCCTCGCCACGTACGGGCCGGTCGTGAAGACCGCGCTCGACGCCGCCGTCGCGGCGTCCGACGAGGGCATCGAGATCGAGGTCATCGACCTGCGCTCGATCTCCCCGCTCGACGTCGACACGGTCGTCGCGAGCGTCGAGCGCACCGGCCGCCTCGTCGTCGCCCATGAGGCGCCCAAGGAGTCGTCGGTGTCGTCCGAGCTCGTCGCGAGCGTCGTCGAGCGGGCCTTCGCCTCGCTGCAGGCCGCGCCCGAGCGCGTCACCGCCTACGACACCCCGTATCCGCCGAGCGCGTTCGAGGAGGCGTACCTGCCGAGCGTCGACCGCATCCTCGACGCCGTCGACCGCACGCTCGGCCGCCGCAGCTCGCGGACCGCCGGCGATCGCACGCCCGCCCTGCAGGGAGGATCCCGATGACCACCTTCCGCCTGCCGGACCTCGGCGAGGGGCTCACCGAGTCCGAGATCGTGCGCTGGCTCGTCGCCGAGGGCGACGAGGTCGAGCTGAACCAGATCCTCGCCGAGGTCGAGACGGCCAAGGCCGTCGTCGACCTGCCGAGCCCGTACGCGGGCGTCGTCACCCGCCTGCACGCCACCGAGGGCGAGACCATCGCCGTCGGCGCGCCGCTCATCGAGTACGACGTCGAGGGCGCGGAGGCCGAGCAGGCCACTGCGGCACCCGCGCCGGAGGCCGCCGAGCCCGAGCGCCAGCCGGCGCCCGCGCAGCCGGTCGAGGAGCGCAAGCCCGCCGACGCCAAGCCCGTCGAGGAGCGCGTGAGCGTGCTCGTCGGCTCGGTGAAGCTCGGCACGGGCGCACGCGCCACGCGCCGCCGCCGCACGTTCGAGCCCACGCCGTTCGTGCGCGACGAGCGCCGACCCGCGCGCGCCTACCCGCCCGTGCGCGCCCTCGCGCGCCAGCGCGGCATCGACCTCGCCGCGATCGAGCCGTCGGGCGAGGGCGGCGTCGTCACCCGCGCCGACCTCGACCGCACGAACGCGGCGCCCGCCGAGGCCATGACGTCGCAGCCGCGCGCCTCGCGCCGCGAGCGCGTGACCGGCCTGCGCAAGCACACGGCGAAGGCCATGACCGACTCGGCCTTCACGGCGCCGCACGCGGCGGTCTTCCTGCAGGTCGACGTGACCGAGACGAAGCAGCTCGTCGACGACCTCAAGGCCCGCGCCCGCGGCGGCGCGACCCCGACCTTCCTCTCGATGGCGTGCAGGGCGATCCTGCTCGCCGCCGCCAGGACGCCGGAGGTGAACAGCACCTTCCACGCCGACGCGAACGAGATCGAGGTGCACGGCGCCGTCAACCTCGGCATCGCCGTCGCCACCGACCGCGGCCTCGTCGTCGCGAGCGTCGACGACGCCGACCTGCTCGACGCGACCGAGCTCGCCGACCGCATCCGCACGCAGGCCGAGCGCGCCCGAGCCGGCCAGCTGAGCCCGGCCGAGCTCACCTCGTCGACCATGACGGTGTCGAACGTCGGCGTCTTCGGCGTCGACGGCGGCGTGCCGATCCTCAACCCCGGCGAGGCCGTCATCCTCGCGCTCGGCACCGTGCGACGCACGCCGTGGGAGCACCGCGGCGAGATCGCGCTGCGCGACGTCATGCAGATCACGGTGTCGTTCGACCACCGCGTGCTCGACGGCAAGGAGGCGAGCGCGTTCATCGCCGACGTCGGCGCGCTGCTCGAGCACCCCGGCCTCGCGCTGGCGAGGCGCTGACGTGGAGCGGCTGACGACGACGGTCGACGCGGCGTCGGCGCAGGGCGCCGACCGCGGCGACGCGATGCGCGCGCTCGTGGACGACCTGCGCGAGCGGCTCGCGACGGCGGCGCTCGGCGGACCCGAGCGGTCGCGCGAGCGCCACGTCGCGCGCGGCAAGCTGCTGCCGCGCGTGCGCGTCGAGCGCCTCCTCGACGTCGGCAGCCCCTTCCTCGAGGTCGCCCCGCTCGCCGCGAACGGCATGTACGACGACGAGGCGCCCGCCGCGGGCGTCATCGCCGGCATCGGGCTCGTCTCCGGCCGCCACTGCATGATCGTCGCGAACGACGCGACGGTGAAGGGCGGCACCTACTTCCCGATGACGGTGAAGAAGCACCTGCGGGCGCAGGAGATCGCGAGCGAGAACCGCCTGCCGTGCGTGTACCTCGTCGACTCGGGCGGCGCCTACCTGCCGATGCAGGACGAGGTCTTCCCCGACCGCGAGCACTTCGGCCGCATCTTCTACAACCAGTCGCGCATGAGCGCCGCGGGCATCCCGCAGATCGCGTGCGTCATGGGCTCGTCGACGGCCGGCGGCGCGTACGTGCCCGCCATGAGCGACGAGACCGTCATCGTGCGCGAGCAGGGCACGATCTTCCTCGGCGGCCCGCCGCTCGTGAAGGCCGCGACCGGCGAGGTCGTGACCGCGGAGGACCTCGGCGGCGGCGAGCTGCACACGACCGTCTCGGGCGTCGCCGACCACCTCGCCGACGACGACGAGCACGCACTGCGCATCGTGCGCGACATCGTCTCGACCCTGCCGCCGAGCCCAGCACCCCCGTGGGAGGTGCTCGAGGCCGCCGCCCCTGCCGTCGACCCCGCGACGCTCGGCGCCGCCGTGCCCGCCGACCTGCAGACGCCCTACGACGTCCGCGAGGTGATCGCGCGCCTCGTCGACGACTCCGAGCTGCACGAGTTCAAGGCCGGCTACGGCACGACGCTCGTCACGGGCTTCGCGCGCATCTGGGGCCACCCGGTCGGCATCGTCGCCAACGACGGCGTGCTCTTCTCGGAGTCGGCGCAGAAGGGCGCGCACTTCATCGAGCTGTGCGACCAGCGCGGCATCCCGCTCGTCTTCCTGCAGAACATCGCGGGCTTCATGGTCGGCAGCGAGTACGAGCGCGGCGGCATCGCCAAGCACGGCGCGAAGATGGTCACGGCCGTCTCGTGCGCCCGCGTGCCGAAGCTCACCGTCGTCATCGGCGGCTCGTTCGGCGCCGGCACGTACTCGATGTGCGGGCGGGCCTACTCGCCGCGCTTCCTGTGGCTGTGGCCGACCGCACGCGTCTCCGTCATGGGCGGACCGCAGGCGGCGTCGGTGCTGTCGACCGTGAAGCGCGACCAGATCGAGGCCGCGGGCGGCTCGTGGAGCGCCGAGGAGCAGGAGGCGTTCGAGGCGCCCGTGCGCGAGCAGTACGAGCAGCAGGGCTCGCCGTTCTACTCGACGGCCCGACTGTGGGACGACGGCGTCATCGACCCCGCCGACACGCGCCGCGTGCTCGGCCTCGCCCTCGACGTCGTCGGCCGCGCGCCGATGCCCGACGTGCGCTACGGCGTCTTCAGGATGTGATGGCAGTGCTGCAGAAGGTCCTCATCGCCAACCGGGGCGAGATCGCCGTGCGCATCATCCGCACGCTCGACCGCCTCGGCATCGCCTCCGTCGCCGTCTACTCCGACGCCGACGCGGCCGCGCCGCACGTGCGGATGGCGGGGGAGTCCGTGCGACTCGGCCCGGCCGACGCCCGCTCGTCGTACCTCGCGATCGACCGCGTCATCGCCGCCGCGCGCGAGACCGGCGCCGACGCGATCCACCCCGGCTACGGCTTCCTCGCCGAGAGCGCCGCGTTCGCGCGCGCGTGCGCCGACGCCGGCATCGTCTTCGTCGGCCCGACGCCCGCGGCCATCGACACGATGGGCGACAAGATCCGCGCCCGTGCCGCCGTCGAGGCGCGCGGCGTCTCGACCGTGCCCGGCATCGCCGAGCCCGGGCTCGACGACGCGGCGCTCGTCGCGGGCGCCGAGCGCGTCGGCTATCCGGTGCTCGTCAAGCCGTCCGCCGGCGGCGGCGGCAAGGGCATGCACCGCGTCGACGATGCCGCCGACCTGCCCGCCGCGCTCGTGCAGGCCAGGCGCGAGGCCGCCGCGGCGTTCGGCGACGACACGCTCTTCGTCGAGCGGTTCGTCGCGAACCCCCGCCACATCGAGGTGCAGGTGCTCGCCGACGAGCACGGCCACGTCATCCACCTCGGCGAGCGCGAGTGCTCGCTGCAGCGTCGCCATCAGAAGGTCGTGGAGGAGGCGCCGAGCCCGCTGCTCACGCCCGAGCAGCGCGAGGCCATCGGCGCAGCCGCGTGCGAGACGGCGCGCAGCGTCGGCTACGTCGGCGCCGGCACCGTCGAGTTCATCGTGTCGGCCGACCAGCCCGACGAGCCGTTCTTCATGGAGATGAACACGAGGCTGCAGGTCGAGCACCCCGTGACCGAGGAGGTCACCCGCATCGACCTCGTGGAGCAGCAGCTGCGCGTCGCCGCCGGCGAGCACCTCGGCATCGCGCAGCACGAGGTGCGGACGACGGGCCATGCGATCGAGGCGCGCATCTACGCCGAGGATCCCGCGGCCGGCTTCCTGCCGACCGGTGGCGAGGTGCTGCAGCTGCGGTGGCCGCACGGCGTGCGCGTCGACGCGGGGATCGAGCGCGGCTCGGTCGTCTCGTCGAGCTACGACCCCATGCTCGCGAAGGTCATCGCGCACCGTCCCACGCGCGAGGCGGCCATCGCCGCGCTCGACGAGGCGCTCGGATCGACCCACGTCCTCGGCGTCACGACGAACGTGCCCTTCCTCCGCGCGCTGCTCGCCGAGCCTGCGGTGCTCGCGGGCGACCTCGACACCGGGCTCATCGATCGCGACGCCGAGCGGCTCGCGGCTCGTCCCATGCCCGCCGCGGTGCTGGCGCAGGCCGGCCTCGCGCTCATCGAGCGTGGCGGCGTCGGCACGCGCGCGTGGTCGAGCGACGGATGGCGCATCGCGGGCGCGCGCGGCGCCTCGGTGCGGCTGACGGACGGCGACGGCATCGCGACCGTCACCCGTGCGCCCGGAGGGGTGCAGCAGACGGACTTCGCCTTCGTCGGTGGTCAGCACGCGATGCGCGACGTCGAGCTGCGCGTCGCGCGCGCCGACGGGACGATCGAGGAGGTCCGCTCGGTCGAGCGGTCGATCCATCCGACCATCACGCGCGACGGCGACGTGTGGATGCCGCTCGCGAGCGGCGACTGGCTCGTCGAGCACGCCCGGCCCGCGGCGCGCGCTCGTGCCGGCGCGTCCGCCGCGCCGAGCCTCGCCTCGCCCATGCCGGGCACCGTCGTCGCGGTCCACGCGGCCGACGGCGACGTCGTGGCCGAGGGCGCCGCGCTCGTGAGCGTCGAGGCCATGAAGATGGAGCACGTGCTGCGTGCCCCGACCGCGGGCATCGCACGCATCCACGTCGCCGTCGGCGAGACCGTGCGCCGCGGCCAGGAGGTCGCGGCCGTCGAGCCCGATGCGGAGCAGGATGGGGCCAGCGCATCCGACACGACCGAGGGGGAGCGATGACCGAGCGCCGCATCCGGCAGCGCGGCCTGTGGCTCGAGGAGCTCGAGCCCGGCACGATCTACGAGCACCGTCCCGGCCGCACCATGACCGAGGCCGACAACGTGCTCTTCACGACGCTGACGATGAACACGCAGGCCCTGCACCTCGACGCCGCGTGGGCGGAGGGCACGGAGTTCGGCGAGCGGCTCGTCAACTCGATGCACACGCTCGCGACGCTCGTGGGCCTCTCGGTCGCGCAGCTCACGCAGGGCACGATCGTCGCGAACCTCGGCTTCGCCGACATCCGCTTCCCGGCGCCCGTGCGGCACGGCGACACGCTGTACGCCGAGACGCTCGTCGTCGACGTGCGCCCGTCGTCGTCGCGGCCAGGCCAGGGCATCGCGACCCTCGAGCACACCGGTCGCAACCAGCGCGGCGAGGTCGTCGTGGTCGCGACGCGCTCCGTGCTCATGCAGGGTCGTCCCGCCGAGGGGCAGGGCGACGCATGATCTTCGCAATGGGTCCCGCCCTGCTGTTCTGCCCCGGCGACCGCCCCGACCGCTTCGGCAAGGCCGCCGAGCGCGCCGACGCCGTGATCCTCGACCTCGAGGACGCCGTCGGCCCGGATGCGAAGTCGGCGACGCGCGAGGCCGTCGCGGCCGCGATCGTCGACCCCGAGCGCACCATCGTCCGCGTCAACGCCATAGGCGAGGGCATGCTCGAGGCCGACCTCGACGCCGCGCGTAGCGCGGGCGTCACGACGATCATGCTCGCGAAGGCCGAGTCGGCCAGGCAGCTCGACGCGCTCGACGGCTTCGCGGTCGTCGCGCTCTGCGAGACCGCCGCGGGCGTCGTCCACGCCGCGGACATCGCGGCGCATCCGAACGTCGTCGCCCTCATGTGGGGCGCCGAGGACCTCGTCGCCTCGATCGGCGGCACCTCGAGCCGCGACGCGACGGGCGCGTACCGCGCCGTCGCGACCCATGCCCGCAGCCACGTGCTGCTCGCGGCCGCCGCGTCGGGCAAGCGCGCGATCGACGCGATCCGCACCGACATCGCCGACGTCGACGGCTGTCGCGTCGAGGCGCTCGACGCCGCGGCCTCCGGCTTCGCCGCCAAGGCGGCCATCCATCCCTCGCACGTCGCCCCCATCCGCGAGGCGTTCGCGCCGACGGCCGAGGAGGCCGACTGGGCCGAGCGCGTGCTCGCCGCCGCGGCCGACCACCCGGGCGTGCTCTCGTTCGAGGGCCGCATGGTCGACGAGCCGATCCTGCGCCACGCGCGCAGCGTCCGCGCTCGGGCCGCGGCCATCCGCACCACCACCGACTCCCTGCCCACCCGGCAGGGCACCGCCACCGACGTGCCACGAGCACCCGAGGAGGAATCATGACCGCCATCGATCGCGAGCTCACGAGCACCGAGCTGCCCGTGGACGGCACCGAGATGCTCTCGCCCGAGCTGCAGCGCCTCGCCGCCGAGGTCCGCACGTTCGCCGACGAGGTCGTCGCGCCCGCCAGCTACGAGTACGACACCGCGCGCCGCCTGCCGCTCGACATCATCCGCGAGATGGGCCGCATGGGCCTGTTCGGCCTGCCGCTGCCCACCGAGTACGACGGGCAGGGCAAGACGTACATGCACCTGTGCGTCGCCGTCGAGCAGCTCGCCCGCGTCGACCAGTCGATCGCCGTGACGCTCGAGGCCGGCCTCGGCCTCGGCGCGATGCCGATCTACCGGTTCGGCACCGAGGAGCAGCGCCGCACCTACCTGCCGAGCCTCGCGCGCGGCGAGCACCTCGCCGCCTTCGGCCTCACGGAGGCGGGCGCAGGCTCGGACGCCGGTGCGACGAAGACGTCCGCGACCCTCGAGGACGGGTGGTGGACGATCGACGGCACGAAGCAGTTCATCACGAACTCCGGCACGCCCATCACGAGCGTCGTCACGGTCACCGCCGTCACGGGCGAGGTCGAGCGACGCGACGGCAGCCGCGGCCCCGAGCTGTCCACGATCATCGTGCCCGTGCCGATCGACGGCTTCACGGCGCTGCCCGCCTACGACAAGGTCGGCTGGCACACCTCCGACACGCACCCGCTCGTGTTCGACGGCGTCAAGGTGCCCGAGGGCAACCTGCTGGGCGAGCGCGGCCGCGGCTTCGCGAACTTCCTGTCGATCCTCGACGAGGGCCGCGTCGCGTTCGCGGCGCTGTGCGTCGGCGCGGCGCAGGGCTGCCTCGAGCAGGCCGTCGACTACGCGAAGCGTCGCGTCGTCTTCGGCAAGCCCATCGGCGACAACCAGCACATCGCCTTCACGATCGCGCGCATGCAGGCGCGCGTCGCCGGCGCGCGTGCCGTCATGCACGACGCGGCGCGCCGCATCGACGCGGGCATCCCGTTCACGAAGGAGGCGTCGCTCGCGAAGCTCATCGCCTCCGAGGCCGCGATGGCGAACGCCGCCGACGCGACGCAGATCTGGGGCGGCTACGGCTTCATGAACGAGAACGTCGTGGCGCGCCACTACCGCGACTCGCGCATCCTCACCCTCGGCGAGGGATCGACGGAGGTGCAGCTCGCGATCATCGCGAAGCAGCTCGGGTTCGAGAAGTCGTTCGGCTGATCGCTCGACGCGTCACCGCGGGCGATGCCACCGGCTTCGGTAGCATCGCCCGCGGACGAGCGGGGGACGCATGGGACGGCACGGCGGGCTGCAGCACGGGCCGAGGCATGACGACGACGACGTGCACGACGTCGATCCCGTGCTCGACGCCGAGGTGCGTCGGCGCGAGCGGCTGCGCGACCGGCTGACGCGTCGCGAGCAGCGCGACGCGCATCCGCACGATCACGCGCACGGCCACGGGCACGGGCCCGCCGCCCCCACGACGCCGCGCACGCGCCTCGTGCTGGCGGCGCTGCTCGGACCGCTGCTGCTCGTCGCGCTCGTCGGCATGGCGATGCTGTGGCCGCACGCCGACGAGATGCCCGACTCGCTGCCGTTCGCGGCCGAGGGCGCCGAGGTGCTGCAGGTCGAGGCGACGGGCGTGCCGGACCCGGCATCCCAGATCGTCGACGCGACGCTCGACGGCGAGGCCATCACGGTCACGGTGCCGCCCGAGGTCATCGAGTCGATCGGCCCGGGCGACCAGCTGCGCGTGCTCTACATCCCCGAGGCGGCCATCTACGGCAGCCCGTACGTCTTCATCGACTTCGCGCGCGAGATCCCGCTGTGGATCCTCGCGGCGCTGTACATCCTGGTCGTCGCGCTCGTCGCCCGCTGGCGCGGCCTCGCCGCCATCGTGGGCCTCGTCGGTGCCGGGGCGATGATCCTGCTCTTCACGCTGCCCGCGCTGCTGACGGGGCAGCCGGGGCTGCCGGTCGCGCTCGTGACGAGCGCGGTGGTGATGTTCATCGTGCTGTACGTCGCGCACGGCTTCACGGCGCGCACGTCGACCGCGCTGCTCGGCACGCTCATCGGCCTCGTGTTCACCGCGACGATCGGCTGGATCGCGACGCAGGGCGCGAGCATGACGGGCACGGCCACCGAGGACGCGCGGCTCCTCCTCATCCGCGCCGACCTCGACCTGCAGCAGGTCTTCCTCTGCGGGCTCGTGCTCGCCGGCATGGGCGTGCTCAACGACGTCACGATCACGCAGGCGTCGGCCGTGTGGGAGCTGCGCGCCGTCTCGCCGCTCGCATCGCGCCGCGAGCTCTTCGCGCGCGCCATGCGCATCGGCCGCGACCACATCGCCTCGACGGTCTACACGATCGCCTTCGCCTACGTCGGCGCCGCGCTGCCCGTGCTCATGATCATGGTGCTCACGGATGCGCCGGGGAACGTCGGCTGGACGACGGGGCAGATCGCGGAGGAGATCGTGCGCACGCTCGTCGGCTCGATCGGCCTCGTGCTCGCCATCCCGATCACGACGGCGATCGCGGCGCTCGTCGTGCCCTCGCCCGAGGAGCTCGAGGAGGTCGAGGAGGAGGCCGCAGCCGACGCGACGGGCGAGCTGCAGGTCGTCGACGTGCTCGCCGACGCCGGCCTGCGCCCCGACGAGCGGCCCGACCCCGCCGCCGAGGACGAGGTGCGTCGCCGCGACTGACCCGCGCGCCCGCCACGGCGCGGGCGACCGGCGCGGCTACGATCGATCCGGCCGGTCGACGAGGGAGCACCATGGGGACGAAGCGATGACGCATGCGGTCGTGCCCGTGCTCGAGATCGGCGGCACGCACGTGACCGCCGCGCTCGTCGACCTGGACGCGCACGGCGTGCTCGCGGAGCATCGCGGGCACCCGGATGCGCAGGGCTCCGCCGAGGCGATCCTGTCCGGCTGGATCGACACGGCGAGGCTGCTGGGCGACGTGGCCGGCGACTGGGTCGTCGCGATGCCCGGGCCGTTCGACCACGACGCCGGCATCGGCCGGTTCCGCGACGTGGGCAAGTTCGACAGCCTCGACGGCGTCGACGTGGGCGCCGCGCTGCGGGAGGCGCTCGGCGCGGACGTGCGGTTCGTGAACGACGCCGACGCCTACGGCCTCGGCGAGTGGTTCGCGGGTGCCGCGGAGGGCTCGTCGCGCGCGGTGCTCCTGACGCTCGGCACGGGCCTCGGCAGCGCGTTCGTCGCGGAGGGCGCGCCCATCGCTGCCGGCGCCGACGTGCCGCTCGACGGCGAGATCCACTTCGAGTCGGTGCGCGGCCTGCCTGTGGAGGACGTGGTGTCGCGTCGTGCGCTCATGGCTGCCGGGCTCGCGGCGACGGGCGTCGAGCGCGACGTGCACGAGCTCGCCATCGCGGCGCGGGCGGGGGAGAAGGCCGCCGCGGCCGTGCTCGCCTCCGGCTTCTCGGCGGTGGGGGAGGTCATCCGCCCCTGGCTCGACCGCTTCGGCGCCGAGGTGCTCGTCATCGGCGGCTCGATGTCGCGCTCGTGGGACCTCGTCGAGCCCGCGGTGATCGCCGGCCTGGACGGCTGGGATGGCCGCCTCGAACGCGCGGCGCTCGGCGACACGGCACCCCTGCTCGGCGCCGCGTGGTTCGGTCGAGGGCGTCGCGTGGTGTAGTCTCGTGGAGTCGCTTCGGCGGCGAACGGGTCTGTGGCGCAGTTGGTAGCGCACCTGCATGGCATGCAGGGGGTCAGGGGTTCGAATCCCCTCAGATCCACCATCGAAGCCCCGCCTGTCGGCGGGGCTTCCGTCGTCTCCGCGGGCGCCTCGGCGTCGAGGATCCACGACGGCGAGGCGTATAGCGTGGGCGGATGCTGCCCTCCTCCCGCATCGACGGCACGCTCGAGGCGCCCGCGCGCGGCGCCGCGCAGCCGGCGCCGTGGCCGCGTCCGACGCTCTCGCGCATGCTCGACGACCTCGGCACGACGTTCCTGTCGCCGCTCGCGCCGCTGCCGGATCCGTCCCGCCGCATCGGCGGCGTGCTCGTCTACGACCCGCTCGACACGCAGGCCGTGCCGCACGGCGCCGTCGTGCTGGGCGTCGGCCTCGCCGACGGGCCGCAGCTGCGCGCCGTGCTCGGCATCGCCGGCGCGCAGGGCGCGAGCGCGATCGTGCTGCGCGAGCCCGTCGTCGTCGACGACGAGACCGCAGGCGTCGCCGAGCAGCACGGCGTCGCACTGCTCGGCCTCACCCGGGGCGCCTCGTGGGCGCAGCTGAGCGCGATGGTCGGATCGCTGCTCGCCGCGTCGCAGGAGGCGCCGGCCGGCGGCACGATCGGCGGGCTGCCGAGCGGCGACCTCTTCACGCTCGCCAACGCCATCTCGGCGCTGCTCGACGCGCCCATCACGATCGAGGACCGCTCGTCGCGCGTCATCGCGTTCTCGAGCAGGCAGGACGGCGCCGACCCCTCGCGCATCGCCACGATCCTCGAGCGGCAGGTGCCCGAGCGGTACTCGCGGATGCTGACGGAGGCCGGCTTCTTCAAGACCCTGTACTCGTCGCAGGACCCGGCGTACATCGACCTCACGGTCGACGGCGAGGAGCTGAAGACGCGTGCCGCGCTCGCCGTGCGAGCGGGCGACGAGATCCTCGGGTCGATCTGGGCTGCGGTCACCGAGCCGCTCAGCCCCGAGCGCACCGCCGCGCTGCGCGATGCCGCGAAGGTCGTCGCGCTGCACATGCTGCGCATCCGCGCCGGCGCCGACGTCACGCACCGCATGCGCGCCGACGTGCTGAGCACGGCCCTCGAGGGCCGCGAGGGCTCCGCGTACGCGCTCGAGCGGCTCGGCATCGCCGACGAGCACGTCGCCGTCTTCGCCGCGGGCATCGTCGGCGACGACGAGAGCCTCGACGAGGCGAGCGGTCGCGAGGCCAGGCGGCAGCGCATCGCCGACGCCATCGTCGTGCACCTCGCGGCCGTGCATCCCAAGGCGTCCGCCGCGCTCATGGGCGGCACGATCTACGGCCTCATCCCCGTGCGCTCGCCCGAGCAGGGCGAGGCGCAGGCCGCACGGCTCGCGGGCGACTTCCTCGCGCGCATCGGCGAGGGATCGGGCCTCGCGATCGGCATCGGCAGGATCACGAGCGGCGCACGCGGCCTCGTGCACTCGCGCGAGGGCGCCGAGCGCGCGCTGCGCGTGCTGATGCAGCAGGCGTCGCCGGCTCGCGTCGCGCTGTTCAGCGACGTCCACGTCGAGTCGCTGCTGCTCGAGCTGCGCGACCGCTTCGCCGTCGGCGGCGAGTGGGCCACCGGTCCCGTCGCGCGCCTGCTCGAGCACGACCGCGAGCACGACAGCGAGTTCGTCGAGACCCTGCGGGTCTGGCTCGACAGCATGGGCGACGTCTCGACCGCCGCCGAGCGCCTGCACATCCACCCGAACACCTTCCGCTACCGCCTGCGACGCCTCGCCGAGGTGGGCGACATGGACCTCGGCGACGCCGACGCCCGGTTCGCGGCGCAGCTGCAGCTGCGGATCGTCCCGGAGCTCGTGCGCCGCGCCTGACCTGCGCCGCGCCCGACGCCACCTCGCGTCGAGCGCGCGCGCCGTGCATGCCTTCGGTCGGGTGCGCTTCGCAGGCGAACCGGTGCGGGCGAGGGAGCATCGCCCCCGGCCACCCGTGATCGCCTGCGATGCGCGCCAGCGGCAGGCGCTTCGCCCGATCGCACGAACGCGTCGCGCACTCGCTGGCGGATCAGACGATGCCGCGGCGGGGCGGACCCGCCAGGCTCGTGACCACGCGATCCATGCGGGAGAGGTGAGGTGATCCGTGGCGTCCACGACCACCGTCCTGGCCCTCGCGGCGCAGCAGCGCCGCGGCAACCCCTGGCTGCGGTACCTCGGGCGCCGCGCCATGTACTTCGTCGCCTCGCTCGTGGTGCTCGTCACCCTCGCGTTCCTGCTCGTGCAGCTCATCCCCGGCGATCCGGCGCGCGCCTCGGCGGGCGAGCTCGCGACGCCGGAGGCCGTCGAGGCACGCAGGATCGAGCTCGGCCTCGACCAGCCGCTCGTCGTGCAGTACCTGCGCTTCTGGGGCGGCGTGCTCACCGGGAACCTCGGCGACTCGTTCACGTCGCGCACGCCCGTCATCGACGTCCTCACCACCCGCGCCCCGGCGACCCTCGAGCTCGCGCTGCTCGCCGTCGCCGTCGTGCTCGTCGTCGCGATCCCCGTCGGCCTCGCCTTCGGCGCCCTGACGCGAGGCCAGCGCCGCCCGGGGACCGAGGCGGGCTTCACGTCCATCTCGGCCGTCGTCGCCGTCATCCCCGAGTTCCTCGCCGGCATCGTGCTCGTCTACCTCTTCGCGGTCAACGTGCAGTGGCTGCCCGTCGCCGGCAGATCCGACGCCGCCTCCTACGTGCTGCCCGTCATCGCGCTCGCGCTCGGGCCGACGGCGGCGCTCACCCGCATCGTGCGCGCCGAGACGCACACGGTGCTCGAGCAGGACTACATCCGCACCGCCCGCTCGCGCCGCATGTCGGCCGCGCGCCTGTACCGGCGGCACGTGCTGCCGAACCTGCTGACCTCGACGCTGACGATCTCGGGCCTGCTGCTCGGCGGCATGATCGCCGGCACCGTGCTCGTCGAGAACATCTTCGCCTGGCCGGGCCTCGGCAGCACGATCGTCAGCTCCATCCAAGGACAGGACTTCCCGCTCGTGCAGGCGATCATCCTCTTCTACGGCGCCGCCGTGCTGCTCATCAACCTCGTCGTCGACGTCATCCTCATCGTCGTCGACCCGCGCACGGCCCTGGACGCCGCATGAGCCGCACGACGCGTCGCGTGCTCGCCGTGCTGCGCTCGCCCGTCGGCATCCTCGCCGTCGTCGCGTGCCTCACCCTCGCGTTCCTCGCGATCTTCGCGCCGATCGTCTGGGGCGCGGCGGCAGCCGTCACCGACACCGAGCAGCTGTCGCAGCCGCCGAGCGCCGAGCACGTCTTCGGCACCGACGGCAGCGGCCGTGACATCCTGCTGCGCACGCTCGTCGCGACGCGGCTGTCGGTCGTCATGGCGCTCACCGCGACCCTCGCGGGCGTCGTGTGCGGCGTCGTGCTCGGGCTGCTGCCGCTCATGCTCGGCGGCCGCGCCGGCCGCCTCATCGTCGCCGCCATCAACATCGGCGTCGCCTTTCCGAGCCTCCTGCTCGCGATCGCGTTCTCGGTCATCCTCGGGCAGAGCGGCACCGCCGCGACCCTCGCGATCGCGATCGCGATGATCCCCAGCTACGGTCGCCTCACGCACAATCTCGCCGCCTCCGTCTGGGGTCGCGACTTCGTGTCGGCCGCTCGCGTCCTCGGCGTGCCCGACTGGCGCACGGTGCTGCGCCACGTGCTGCCGAACGTGCGCGACCCGCTGCTCGTGAACGCCGCGATCACCGCGGGCACGGCGCTCCTCGCGTTCGCGGGCCTGTCGTTCCTCGGCCTCGGCATCCAGGTGCCCGAGTACGACTGGGGCCGGATGCTCAACGAGGGCGTCACGCGCATCTTCGTCACGCCCGCGGCCGCGCTCGTGCCGGGCGCCGCCATCATCCTCGCCGGCCTCACGTTCGTGCTGCTCGGCGAGGTGCTCGGGCAGGCGCTCACGCCCTCGACCCGTCGGCGCGTGCCGCGGGCGATGCGCAGGGCGCAGCGCACGTCGGAGGCGCCCGCCGACGCCACGGCCGTCGACGAGGACGCCGTGCTGTCCGTGCGCGACCTGCACGTGTCGGCGCCCGGCGCCGACGGGCAGTGGCAGCCGCTCGTGCACGGCATCTCGTTCGACGTCGCGCGCGGCGAGATCGTCGGCGTCGTGGGGGAGTCGGGCTCGGGCAAGAGCGTCACGCTCATGGCCATCGCCGGCCTGCTCGACGCCCCGCTGCGCGTCGGCGCCGCCGGTGCGCGGTTCGACGGCGAGCCGCTCGCCATGACGACCGACGCGCGCGCCTCGTCCGTCGACCACCGGCTCGGGCAGCGCCTCGCGATCGTGTTCCAGGATCCGATGTCGTCGCTCAACCCCGCGCTGAGCGTCGGCTCGCAGGTCGCCGAGCCCGGCATCCTCCACCTCGGCATGTCGCGGTCGGAGGCGAAGGCGGCGGCGATCGAGCGGCTGCGGGCCGTGCGCATCCCCGACGCGGAGCGCCGCTACGGCCAGTACCCGCACGAGTACTCGGGCGGCATGCGGCAACGCGCGATGATCGCGACGGGCCTCATGGGCACGCCGGCGCTCATCCTCGCCGACGAGCCGACGACGGCCCTCGATGTCACCGTGCAGGCCGAGATCCTCGCGCAGCTGCGGCAGGTCAACGAGGAGCACGGGACCTCGATCGTGCTCGTCTCGCACGACATCGCGGTCGTGACGTCGCTGTGCTCGCGCGTGCTCGTCATGTACCGGGGACGGCTCGTGGAGGACGTGCGCTCGAGCGACCTCAAGGCAGGTCGTGCCACGCATCCGTACACGCGGGCGCTGCTCGCGACCGTGCCGACCATGTCGACGCCGCGCGGCGAGCCGATGGCGTCGATCCCGGACGACGCCGACTTCACCGCCGGAGCCGCGGAGGTCGAGGTCGTGCGTGCCGCGGACGATCCGGCGCTCGTCGAGACGTTCGGCGAGACGGCGCTGGCGGAGGGGGCCTCATGAGCATGCCGCTGACCTTCGAGACGGTCACCATCACGTTCGGCCACGGCTCGTCGACCTTCGCCGCCGTGCGCGGCGTCGACCTCACGGTGCAGCCGGGGGAGATGCTGGGCCTCGTCGGCGAGTCGGGATCGGGCAAGTCGACCCTCGCGCGCGCGGCGGTCGGGCTGCAGGAGCCCTCGGCCGGGCGCATCCTGCTGGGCGACACCGTCATCTCGCGTGCCCGCGGCGCCGCAGCCCGCGAGCGGCGTCGGGTGCAGATGATCTTCCAGGACCCGCAGTCGTGCTTCGACCCGCGCCGCACGATCGGCCAGTCGATCGACGAGGCCCTCGTGCAGGCCGCCCGTCGGGAGGGCGTGGCGGCCGCCGGTGCGCGAGCACGCCGTGCGGAGGCCGGCGAGCTGCTGCAAGCCGTCGCGCTGCCGGCCGCGATGGCCGATCGCATGCCGACCGAGCTCTCGGGCGGCCAGCGCCAGCGCGTCGCCGTGGCTCGCGCGATCGCGGCACGCCCGTCGGTCGTGCTCGCCGACGAGATCACGTCGGCGCTCGACGTCTCGGTGCAGGGCGCCGTGCTGAACCTGCTGCGCGACCTGCAGCGCGAGCTCGGCTTCTCGGTGCTCTTCATCAGCCACAACCTCGCGGTCGTGCGCGTCGTCTGCGATCGCGTCGCCGTCATGCGGCACGGCGCCCTCGTCGAGGTGGGCGACACGCTGCAGGTGCTCGAGCAGCCGTCCCAGGCGTACACGAGCGAGCTCATCGCAGCGGTGCCGACGCTCTGAGCGGGTGCGGGGTGCTGCTCCCGCGCCGATCAGCCGACGCGGACGGCCCGGCGGTCGCGACCTGCGTCGATCGGTCACGTCCTGCGTCGACCGGTCACGACCGGTGCGGGACTGGTCACGATCGCACGCACGGTGGTCACGGTTGCACCTCGATAAGGCCGAGCGGGGTGCAACCGTGACCACCGTGCGTGCAGCGGTGACCACCGAACGTGCAACAGCGACCAGTCGGCGCAGAACGTGACCGGTCGGCGCAGATCGCGACCAGTCGGCGCGGAACGTGACCGGTCGGCGCGGAACGTGACCGGTCGGCGCGGAACGTGACCGGTCGGCGCAGGACGTGACCGGTCGACGCAGGCCACGGCTGCCGGCCGCGCATGCAGGCCGTCGCCGGCTGCGCCGGCGCTCAGCGCGCCGCCGCGCGCGTCTCCACCCAGTCGATCACGCGCTCGTTGTAGTCGCGGCGGTGCGACAGCGGGCCGTTCAGGATGAACAGGTGCGAGCCGCCGGGGTAGAGCACGAGGCGCGACTCGACGTCGTGCTCGCGCAGCAGCGCGTGCCACAGCTCGGCCTGCGCGACGGGGCAGCGCTGGTCGTCGGCGCCGTGGAGGATCAGGGACGGCGTCGTGACGCGGTCGGCGTGCGTCGACGGCGACAGCCGCGTCGCGTTCGCGACGCCGCCGATCTCGAGGTCGCGCAGCAGGCCGCCGAGGTCGCTCGACGCGCCCTGCGTGCGCTGGTCGCACACGAGCCCGCCGGGCACGGCCGCGCGGAAGCGATCCGTCACGGTCGTGAGCCAGCACGTCATGAAGCCGCCGTAGCTGTAGCCCGTGACGGCGAGCCGGTCGGGATCGGCGATGCCGTCGGCGACGAGCCGGTCGAGGGGGTCGAGGAAGTCCTGCTGGTCGCGCTCGCCCCAGCCGCCCACGGCATCCGTGAAGAACGCCTCGCCGTAGCCGTCGGAGCCGCGTGGGTTGAGCGTGAGCACGTTCCACCCGCGGGCCGCGAGCACCTGGTGGTAGAGGTGCGCGGTGTCGGCGGCGCCGGTCCACGCGTTGTGCGGTCCGCCGTGGATGTCGAGCAGCGTCGGCGCCGGCCCCTCGAGGTCGGGATCGCGCAGCAGCCACCCGTGCACGGTCGTGCCGTCGGCGATGGCGAACGACACCGGCCGCGTCGGCAGGAAGGCGACGTCCGGCAGCGCGTCCCCCAGGTGGTCGGTGAGGCGCTGCACGGCGTCGCCCGCCCCGTCGGAGGCGCGCAGGTCGAGCAGTGCGAGCTCGGCCGGCACCGTCGCATCCGACACGCGCACGACCGCGCGCGTGCCCGCGATCGTGAGGCCGCTCACGACGACGCCATCGCCGGCGTCGTGCCTGCGGAGGTCGCCGCCGTCCGCATCGAGCGAGTGCACGACGGTCTGGCCGCCGTCGCGGATGCAGAAGACGAGGCGGCCGTCGGCGTCGAACGCCGGCGCACCGCCGGGGTAGCCGGGGCCGCCGCCCATGACGTTGCGGTCGAGGTCTGCGGCGAGGATCGTCGCGGAGCCGTCGGCGACGTCGAGGCGCACGAGGCGTCCGTGCCCGACGCGCGTGGTCACGTCGCCGATCGCGACGATCGCGACGCCGTCCGGCGTCCACGCCAGCGGCCCGCCGACGGCGTTCGCGGCGAACGGGAGCCGCACGGAGGTGCGAGGAGCGTCGACGTCGACGAGGCCGACGCGGCGCGCGAGGGGATGCCCGTCGACGGCGACGCCGGACTGCGCGAACGCGAGCGTCGTGCCGTCGGGCGACCAGGCCGGATCGGTGCAGTGCCCCTCCACCGTCATCCGCTCCACGGTGCCATCGGCGACGTGCACGACGTGCACGTGCATGCGCGTCGTGCCGATCGATCCGAGCCCGTCGACCTTGTGGTCGGGGTCGCCGTCGAACACGAGCGGCGCGGGTGGCGTCGCGGCGTCGTCGTCGACGAGCGCGACGAACGCGAGGGATGCGCCGTCGGGCGAGAACCGCGGGGCGCCGACGACGCGCAGCCCGCTCGTGACGCGCGTCGGCTCGCCGCCGGCGAGCGGCACGACGTGGATGCCGGGGTCGTCGCCGTCCGTGCGCACGAACGCGACCGTCGCGCCGTCCGGCGACACCGCCGGATTGGCGTCGCCGTCGCCCGTCGTGAGCTCGACGTCGCGAGCACCGGCGCCGCCGACGTCGGAGTCGCCGAGCGCGCGCACGTGCAGCCGCGACGTCGTCGACCCGGACGCGCCGACGCGCGACACGACCGACACGACGTGCGCGCCGTCGGGTGCGAGGACGGGGCTGCCGGACTCGACGAACGCGCCGAGGTCGTCGAGGGTGGGGGTGCGGGTCACGCGCTCATCTCCTTGAGGCTCGTGCGGAAGCGGTCGAGCCTGCCCTCGTCGATCTCGACGCCGAAGCCGGGGCCCGTGGGCACGTCGACGACGCCGTCGTGCATGCGCAGCGGCTCGGTGACGACGTCCTCGGCGTAGAAGCGGTCGGAGCCCGAGATGTCGCCGGGCAGCGTGAAGCCGGGGAGCGCGGCGAGGGCGGCGTTCGCCGCACGGCCGATGCCGGTCTCGAGCATGCCGCCGCACCACACGGCGATGCCGTGCGCGCTGGCGATGTCGTGGATGCGGCGCGCCTCGAGGTAGCCGCCGACGCGACCGGGCTTCACGTTGACGACGGCCGCGGCGCCCAGCACGATCGCGTCGACGGCGGCCTCGGCGGAGTCGATCGACTCGTCGAGGCACATCGGCGTCGTCATGAGCCGGGCGAGCTCGGCGTGCTGGCGGATGTCCGCCTCGCCGAGCGGCTGCTCGATGAGCAGCAGGCCATACGCGTCGAGCCTGCGCAGATGCGCGGCGTCGACGAGGGTGTACGCGGCGTTCGCATCGACCTGGAAGGGCAGGTCGTCGCCGAACTCGCGGCGCACGGCCGCGACGTGCTCGACGTCGGCGCCGGGCCGGATCTTCAGCTTGATGCGGGCGTAGCCCTGCTCGACGTAGCCGCCGATGACCCCGAGGGTCGCGGCGACGGAGTCCTGGATGCCGACCGAGACCCCTGAGGGCACGCTCGTGCGCACGGCACCGAGGTAGGAGGCGAACGACCGCCCCTCGGCGCGCAGCTGCGCGTCGAGCATGGCCATCTCGACCGACGCCTTGGCCATCGGATGCCCGACGATGCGTCGGAGGTGATGGGCGACGGTCTCGGCCGTGAGGTCCTCGACGGCGAACAGCAGCGGCGCGATCCAGCGCTCGATGACCTCCGAGGCGCCGTCGACGTGCTCGGGGGAGTAGAAGGGCCGGTCGAGGGCGACGTTCTCGCCCCAGCCGGTCACGATCGCTCCGCTCGCGGTCTCGACGCGGGCCTCGACCAGGAAGCAGCGCTTGTGCGTCTGCGTCATGAACGAGGTCGTGAACGGTGCGACGAGAGGCATCTCGACGTGGTGGAGGCGCAGGCCGAGGAGTCTCATGGCGTCCCTTCGCGGTGGAGCACGTACTGGCAGGTTCGGGTGAAGTCGACGACGGTCCAGCCGTCGGCGAGGAGCGTGGAGAGGGCGTCGCGCGTCGCGTCCCGCCAGCGGAGGGCCTGCTGGGGCTCGACACGGCGCATCGCCTCGACGTCGCGCGGCACGGCGACGACCGCCGTCCGCGCCGTGGCGCCCGGCAGCACGACCGCGGAGGGCTCGCCGTCGACGTCGGCGAGCACGACGTGCGCGTCCTCGGGCGCCTCGTCGGGCTGCGACGACGGACCGGCCGGCGGCGGCTCGACGTCGAGGTCCCAGCGCACGACCATGCGGTCGGAGCGCTGCCCGGCGTTGATGACGTCCGTCATGACGCCGTAGAAGTCCGGGTGGTACGACGTCGCCCGCGCGCCGAGCCTGCGGAGGTTGAAGTACGCGTTCCGGGCGACGAGCGGGTCGTAGGTCCAGGACATGGCGCGGATGCCGTGCTCGAGGCACCAGGCGCGCTGGTACAGCTTGATCGCGCGGCCGAGGCCCCTGCCCGTCGCGGTCTCGAGCAGGCCGACGATGTGGGAGTGGAAGGGGCTGCCGGGCGGACCGCAGAAGCCGGCGGCGGCGCCGACGGGCACGTCGTCCTCGAGCGCGACGCACACGAGGTTGCCGGCGTGGGCGATGGCGACGAGCATCGCGGGGTCCATGATCTGGGCGCCCTGCCTGCTCCACACGGCGCTCAGCACCGCGGCGACGCGCTGCGTCGCGACGGGGTCGGCGGCGTCGACCATCGTGATGCCGGCCGCGGCGCACGCCTCGTCCGCGAGGGCGCGTGCGGCGGTGGTCGGCGTCGCGATGGCCGAGCCGGCGTGCGCATCGATCACACTGTCCCCTTCGTCTGGTGCTGGAGCCAGGCTCGCGCGTCCGCGACGGCTGGGCATCATGCAGGCGGATCATCCCCGACCCCCCTCCTTGTCCGAAGCGACAAGCCCGTCCGGCCTGGCCGCCGCGCCTGTCCGGACGCACCACGTGCGACCTCCCATGTCGTCGCCGACGCCGATGCGCCACGGCATGCGCGTGCGTTGGGTGAGGGCATGGGACTGCAGCAGACGGTGGACGCGCTCGAGGGGCGATGGGGGATCACGGCGTTCGTGCACGCCGCGGAGATCGGCGGCGACCGGGAGGTCGGGGTGCGCGCCGACGACGCCGTCGTGGCGGCGAGCGTCTGCAAGGTGCCGGTGCTCGTCGAGGCGTGCAGCCAGGTCGCCGCAGGCGAGATCGACGCCACCCGCCGCGTCGACCTCGCTGCGGACGCGTTCGTCGTCCCGGGCCCAACGGGCATCTCCGTCTTCCTCGACCCCGTGTCGCTCTCGTTCCGCGACCTGTGCCTGTCGATGATGTCCGTCTCCGACAATCGGGCGACGGACGTCGTCATCGACGCCGTCGGGCTCGACCGCGTCAACGCGACCATGCGCGCGCTCGAGCTGCCGGGCACCGTGCTCGAGGGCGACTGCGCGGCGCTGCTCGGCTCGCTCGCGGACGACGTGGGCATGCCGCGCGACGGCGACCTCGACGTCGCGACGGTCGACGAGGACGTGCTCCGTGCGGCGGCGGCGCTCGATCCGGCACGCACGAACCGCACGACGCCGCGCGAGTCGACGCTGCTGCTCGACCGCATCTGGACCGAGCGCGGCCTCGCGCCGGCGGCGTGCACCGAGGCGCGCCGCATCCTGGGCATGCAGGCGTGGTCGCACCGCCTGCGCGCCGGCTTCCCGGACGACGGCATCCGCGTCAGCGGCAAGACGGGCACGCTCCCCACGGTGCGCAACGAGGTCGGCGTCGTCGAGGACCTCGCGAGCGGTCGCGCGTGGACCGTGGCCGTGTTCCTGCGCCTGCGCTCGACCGCGTCCGTCGTGCCGTCCGCCGACCGCGCCATCGGCGAGATCGCCGCGGCCGCCGTCGCCGAGCTCCGCGACGCCTGACGCGTCGCGCGCCTGTCGCTTCCCCCAAGGCCGCTCGACGGCTTCCGTGCGTTCGGACGATGCCGCGGCCGGCTGCGGGCGGGAGAGTGCCAGCAGACGATGACCATGCTCCCTGCACCATCATCCGGAGGACACCCATGAAGAAGAACCTGCTCGGCGTCGCCGCCTGCACGGCGGTCGCCCTCGTCCTGACCGGCTGCGGAGGCGGCGGCTCCGGCGGCTCCGGCGGCGCTGCGGGCGAGCCCGTCGTCGACGGCACGCTCACGTTCGCGATCAACGAGGACCCGGGCAACCTCTTCCGGCACCTCAACTCCAGCGCGACCCTCAGCTACGTGTACCCGTTCGCGTACGAGGCGCCCGTCTACTTCGACGACGCGGGCGAGCCGCAGGGCTGGCTCGCCGAGTCGTGGGAGGAGACGCCGACGTCGCTCGAGTTCACGATCCGCGAGGGCGTGCAGTGCGAGGACGGCACGACGCTCACGGCCGAGACGGTCGCGAACAACTACCGGTGGATGCTCGACCCGGCCAACGGCTCGAGCTTCGTCGGCCTCGTGGTGCCCGCCGATGCCGTCGTCGAGCACGACGAGGCGTCGCGCACCGTGAGCCTCACGACGACCACGCCGAACTCGTTCCTGCTGCCGCAGCTGGGCATCCACCCCATCTACTGCCAGGGCGCGCTCGACGACCCCGACAGCGTCGCGAGCGCCACGAACGGCACGGGCATGTACCGCCTCGCGGAGGCCGTCGCGGGCGACCACTACACGTTCGAGCGCAAGGACGACTACGCCTGGGGCCCCGAGGGCGCACCCGACGGCTCGACGCCCGGCGTGCCGCAGACGGTCGACGTGCGCATCATCGAGAACCCGAGCACGCGCGCCAACCTGCTGCTGTCCGGCGAGATCGACCTCACGGCCGTGCAGGGACCGGACGAGGCGCGCGTCGCCGCGACCGCCGACCCGCTCATCGCGACGTCGCTCGTCACCGGTGGCTTCGCGTACAGCCAGGCGGAGGGGCAGCCGACGGCCGACGAGGCCGTGCGCATCGCGCTCACGCAGGCGCTCGACCTCGACGCGCTCATGCGCGTGCAGACGTCCGACACCGGCGAGCGGGCGACGAGCCTCGCGGTGCTGCCGCCGCAGATCTGCCAGTACGACGCGGCCGCGAACCTGCCGGATCAGGACGTGGATGCCGCGGAGGCCGCGCTCGACGAGGCCGGCTGGGTCATGGGGTCGGATGGCATCCGCGAGCGCGACGGCGTGCCGCTCGTGCTCGACTTCGCCTGGAACACGCGCTGGCCCGAGACCGCCGCGACGGCGGAGCTCATCGCCGAGCAGTGGGCGGCGATCGGCGTCGGGGTCGAGCAGCACGGCTCGGAGTACGGCGTCTTCATTGAGGACGTGCGCGCCGAGGGGGCTCCGAGCGAGTTCGAGGTCATCTGGCTCGCCGCGAACTACTCGGTGCCGAACGTGCTCGCCTCGTTCGTCTCGGGCGACGCCCCGCCGCTCGGCAACAACTACGCCGCGATCTCGAACCCCGACTTCGACGCGATCGTCGCGGAGGCGGCGGAGCTCACGGGCAGCGAGGCCTGCGCGACGTGGGAGGAGGCGGAGTCGGAGATGTACGCCTCGGCCGACTACGTGCCGTTCGCGATGCGTCCCGACGTCATGTACTCGCGCGGCATCGACGCGCCGATGGGCGCAGCCGGCGACCTCGTGTCGTTCTTCACCCTCGTGCAGCCGTAGCGGCACGGACGGGCGGGCGTGCCACGAGCGCGCCCGCCCGTCGCATCGTCGGCGATGCGCCGGCACCCCGACCGAAGCAGCGAATGGAGCGCAGATGTCCGTCCACCTCAGTCCCACCGCGTTCGACCCGGCACCCTGGGACGGGCTGCTGGCCGAGATCGCCAGGCGGCACCACGTCCCCGGCATCGTGGCGGGCGTGCTGCGCATCGATCCCGAGACGGGGCTCGAGCAGCGCCTCGTCGCGCGCGCCGGGCTCGCGAACCTGCGCACGGGCGACGTCACCGACCGCGACACGGTCTGCCAGGTCGGCTCGATCACGAAGGTCGTGACGACGACGATGATCCTGCAGCTCGTCGAGGAGGGGCGGCTCGGGCTCGACGACGCCGTCGTCGACGTGCTCCCCGAGCTCGCCCTCGAGTCGCCGCACGCCGGCGACATCACGGTCCGCCACCTGCTGACGCACACGTCCGGCATCGACGGCGACCTCTTCACCGACACCGGCCGCGGCGACGACTGCCTCGAGCGCTACGTCGCGACGCTCGCGACCGCCGACGCGCTGTTCGCACCGTCGACGGGATGGTCGTACTGCAACTCGGGCTTCGTCGTCGCGGGCCGCATCGTCGAGGTGCTCGACGGGCGCACGTGGGATGCGTCGCTGCGCGCGCGCATCACCGAGCCGCTCGGCCTGTCGACCTTCCTCACCATGCCGGAGGAGGTGCTCGGCCACCGGCACCAGCTCGGTCACGTGCGCGCGCCGGGAGCCACGACCTGGACGCCGAGCGCCGTGACGTCGATCACGCGCTCCATGGGGCCCGCGGGCCTCATCACGAGCAGCGTCGACGACCTGCTGTCGTTCGGCGGCGCCTTCGTGCGCGGCGGGCGCGCACCGAACGGCGGTCGCATCCTGCAGCAGGAGTCGGTCGACGCCATGACGGCGACGCAGTGGGAGCTCGACCCTGCGGCCGCGGCGATGGCGCCGCGCTGGGGCCTCGGCTGGATGCTCGACGAGTGGGACGGCCACCGCATGCACTGGCATGGCGGCACCACGATCGGCAACAACGCCTGGCTGCAGGTGCTGCCGGACGACGGCCTCGTGCTCGTCGTCTTCTGCAACGGCGGCATCGCCCCGTCGGCCGCCGCCGAGGTGTACCGGGCGTTCGCGGCGGCGTTCGCCGACGTCGCCCCGCCGAGGCCCGTGACGCCGACGGGCCCGAGCACGGAGGCGGTCGTCGACGACGCATGGCTCGGCGGCTACGGCGATGCCTCGACGACGCTCACGGTCGCGCGCGCAGAGGGCGGCGGGTTCCAGGCGACCGTCGCGAGCCGCATGGGCATCGTGCCGGGCGCCGACGAGCCGGAGGCGATGCCGATGCTGCCGACCTCCGATCCGTCCCGCTTCGTCGTGCGACCCGATGCGCTGACGCCCTGGGCGAGCGTGTCCTTCACGACCGTCGATGGCGCGCCCGCGGCGTACGTCGGCATCCGCTGCCTCCCGAGGCGCACGGAGGAGGCAGCGTGACCGCCGTGCTGCTGCGCGGCGGTCGCGTCGTCGACCCGGGCACCGGGTTCGACGGCATCGCCGACGTGCTCGTCGACGGCGGCCGCATCGCCGCGATCGGCGTCGACCTCGTGCACGAGGGCGCCGAGGTCATCGACGTCGCCGGCAGGATCGTCGGCCCCGGCTTCGTCGACCTCCACAGCCACGTGAACAGCATCGCCGGCCAGCGCCTCCAGGCGATGGACGGCGTGACGACGGCGCTCGAGCTCGAGGCGGGCCTCCTGCCGGTCGAGCTGGCCTACGCGCGCGCCCTCGAGGAGGGGCGGCCGATCAACTTCGGCTTCTCCGCGTCGTGGGGCATGGCGCGCGCCGAGGTCCTCTCCGGCAGGCAGCCCGACGCCGACCTCGGGCTGTCGATGCTCTCCGACCCCGCCTGGCAGGCCGACTCGTCGCCGACGCAGCTGCGCCAGTGGCTCGGCCGGCTCGAGTCCGAGCTCGCGGACGGCGCGCTCGGCATCGGCATCCTGCAGGGCTACGCGCCACGGACGGACCCCGCCGAGCATCGCGCCGTGCAGGAGCTCGCGGCACGCGCGGGCGCGCCGACGTTCACGCACGTCCGCGAGATCGTGGAGGCGGATGCCACGACGCCCATCGACGGCACCGAGGAGGCGGCGCGCGCCGCGATGGACTTCGGCGGCCAGGTGCACCACTGCCACGTCAACAGCACGTCGCGTCGGCACATCGAGCGCGTGCTCGGCACGATCGACCGTGCGCGCACCGGGGGCGCGACGATCACGGTCGAGGCCTACCCCTACGGCGCGGGCAGCACGGGCATCGGCGCCGCGTTCCTCGCGCCCGAGCGCCTGCCGGTGTGGGATCTGACGCCGAGCAGCATCGTCATCGTCGCGACGGGGGAGCGCATCCGCGACGAGGCGCACCTGCGCCACGTGCGTGCGACGGATCCCGGGGCGGCGTGCATCGTCGAGTACCTCGACGAGCGCGACCCGGCGGATCGGGCGCTGCTCGAGCGGTCGCTCGCCTTCCCCGACTCGATCGTCGCCTCCGACGCCATGCACGTCACGTGGCCCGACGGCTCGACCGACACCCGCGAGTGGCCGCTGCCCGCCGGCGGCATGACGCATCCGCGCACCGCGGGCACGTTCGCCCGCTCGCTGCGCACCATGGTCCGCGAGCGCGGTGCGTGGACGTGGCTCGAGGCGTTCCGTCGCTGCAGCATGCTGCCGGCACGCGTGCTCGACCGTGTCTCGCCGGCCTTCGCGCAGAAGGGGCACCTCGGCATCGGGGCCGACGCCGACCTCGTCGTCATCGACCCCGAGCGCATCACCGACCAGGCGACGTACCTCGACTCGACGCGGCCGTCCCTCGGCGTCGACCACCTGCTCGTGCGCGGCGAGCTCGTCGTGCGCGACGGCGACGTCGTCGTCGACGCCTACCCGGGCCGTGGGCTCCGCGGAGCGCTGCGCTGATGGGCGAGCACGCGCTCGCCGACGCCGAGGCCCGGCTCGCGGACATGCTCGAGGACCTCGAGCGACTCGTGCGCTGCGAGTCGCCGTCGTCCGACCACGAGGCCGTCGCGCGCTCGGCCGACCTCGTCGCCGCGATCGGCCTCGCGCGACTCGGCGCGGAGGCCGACCGCATCGTCGTCGACGGCGTCACGCACCTGCGCTGGCGCATCGGATCCGAGCACGACGACGCCCCGCGGGTGCTGCTCCTCGCGCATCACGACACCGTGTGGCCGATCGGCTCGCTCGCCACGCATCCGTGGTCGATCGAGGAGGGCGTCGTGCGAGGCCCGGGATGCTTCGACATGCTCACGGGCCTCATCATGGCCGTCCATGCGCTGTCCGCGGTCGCGCTGCCGCCGGGGACGGCGGCGACGCTTCTCGTCACCGGCGACGAGGAGGTCGGATCGACGACGTCGCGAGCGCTCATCGAGCAGGAGGCGCAGGGATGCGTCGCCGCGCTCGTGCTCGAGGCGAGCGGCGACGGCGGGGCGTGGAAGGTCGGCAGGAAGGGCGTCTCGAACTACCGCGTCGAGCTGACCGGCCGGGCTGCCCACGCAGGGCTCGAGCCCGAGCGCGGCCTGAACGCGACCGTCGAGATGGGTGCGCAGATCGTCGCGATCGCGGGCCTCGGCGACCCGGCCCTCGGCACGACCGTGACCCCGACCGTCGCGCAGGGCGGCACGACGTCGAACACCGTCGCCGCGCACGCGTCGTTCACGGTCGACGTGCGGGCCGAGACGGCCGCCGAGCAGCAGCGCGTCGACGAGGCCTTCCACGCCCTGACGTCGGTGACGGGCGCGGGCATCGCCATCGTCGGCGGCGTGAACCGGCCGCCGCTCGAGCGCCGCTCGTCCGAGGTCGTGCTGCGACGTGCGGTCGCCGCGGCCGAGCGCATCGGCATCCCCGTGCCCGACACGATCTCGGTCGGCGGGGCATCCGACGGCAACTTCACGGCGAGCCTCGGCATCCCGACGCTCGACGGGCTCGGCGCGGTCGGCGGGGGAGCGCACGCGGATCACGAGCACGCGCTCGTCGCAGAGATCGCTCCGCGGACGGCGCTGCTCGTCGAGCTCGTGCGCGACCTGCTGGAGCGGCCCGGGGACTGATCCGGGCCATGGGCCGGCTCAGCGCGTGGCGAGCCGCGCGACGAGCGCCCGGGCGGCCTCGACGGCGCCGACCGCGATCGGCCGGGCCCCGTCGGCAGCGCCGGAGAGGCGGACGAGCGCGCAGTCGGCGTGGCCGATCGCCACGACGGCACCGCCGTCGACGGCGACGCCGCGCACGACGCGCTCGAGGCCGCCGCTCGCGTGCACCGTGTCGTCGTCGGCGCCGGCGGCGCACACGACGGCGTCGAAGTCACCCGCGTCGATCTGCCCCGGCGCCGCGGTCCGCGCGAGGAGCACGCGCCTGGCGGCGTCCTCCGTCCATGCCCGACCTGCGGGCGAGTCGACGTCGACGTCGGCCGCACCTCCCGCCGGGCTCACGAGCAGCTGCTCGAACCCGGCCGCCTCGAGCACCCGCCAGGCGTCGACGAGCTCGGCGAGGGCCGTGCCGTGCTGGGCGTTCGCGACGACGTGGAGGATGCGGGTGGACATGGACACCATTCACGCACAGGCGTACCGTGAGCGCACCCAGGACGGAGGATCCCGACATGCCGAAGTACCTCATCTCCTTCCCGAGCGGCGAGATGGACGTCGCCGACGGCGAGTGGGAGCAGGTGGTCGAGGACGCCCATCAGGTCATGCGCGACGCGAAGGCGGCCGGCGTCTACGTCTTCGCCGGCGGCATCGAGGAGTCGGTGCCGCCCGTGCGCGTGCACGCCGACCGCACGGTCGAGCCCGGCACCTACCCGCAGACGGCGCGCATCGAGGGCGGCTACGCCGTGCTCGACCTGCCCGACCGCGAGACGGCGCAGGAGTGGGCCGCGCGCATCGCGGCGGCGTGCCGCTGCCCGCAGGAGCTGCGGGAGTTCCAGCACGACCCGGAGTCGTAGGGGCTACGCCGCGACCTGGCGCAGGACCTTCTCCATCGCCTTGCCCTTGGCGAGCTCGTCGACGAGCTTGTCCATCCAGCGGATGCGCTGCATGAGGGGATCCTCGATCTCCTCCACGCGCACGCCGCAGATGACGCCGGTGATCTGCGAGGCGGCGGGATGCATCGCGGGCGCCCGGTCGAAGAAGTCGCGCAGCGAGCGCTCGTCGGCGAGCGTCTCGGCGATGCCGGCCTCGTCGTAGCCCGTGAGCCACGTGAGCACCTCGTGCAGCTCGGCGACCGTGCGACCCTTGCGCTCGACCTTCGTCACGTAGTGCGGGTGGATGCTCGCGAAGGGCACGCCGTAGATCCTGTGCTCCGCCATGGATCGCACGATAGTCGCGCATCCGTCGCGATGCACGCCTGCAGCGAACGCCCCTGTCGCCGACGCCGCTACCGACATATCGTCGATGCATCGCCGACAGTCGTCGACGAGAGGGGAGCATCATGCACGGATCGTTCCAGCAGGACCAGTTCGACGGTGGCCGCAGCGGCCGTCCCGGCAGCGGCATGTGGGAGGCGATGGAGCACCTGCGCAGCCAGTTCGAGCGCAAGGCGCCCGGCACCCGCATGGGCCGCGGCGACGTGCGGCAGGCGCTCCTGTCGCTGCTCGTCGAGGGGCCGAAGCACGGCTACCAGCTCATCTCCGAGATCGAGGCGCGCTCGGGTGGCACGTGGCGCCCCAGCCCCGGCTCGGTGTACCCGACGCTGCAGCTGCTCGCCGACGAGGGCCTCGTCGGCGCCGAGGAGGCGGGCGGGCGCAAGACCTACTCGCTCACCGAGGCCGGCCGCGCCGTCGCCGACGCCGCCGCAGAGCAGGGCACGCCGTGGGCGAGCGCCGACCAGCGCGAGTCGACCGGCTTCTCCGCGCTGCCGAAGGCGGGCTTCGAGCTCGCCCAGGCTGCCGCGCAGGTGGGCCGCACGGGCACGCCCGAGCAGGTGCACGAGGCCGTCGTCATCCTCGAGGACGCGCGTCGTAGGCTCTACTCGATCCTCGCGCGCGACTGAGCGCGCGATCGAGTCTGCGCTCCGGCTCTGCCGGGCCTGCGGGAGGTGCGATGGCTGACGCCGCGCCCTCCCGCGCCCGGTACCGCCGCATCCTCCGCTTCGCCGCCCGCCACCTCGCGGTGACGTGGTGGTTCGAGATCGCCATGCCCCGCATCGGCCTCGCGCGCCTCGCCGCGCGCAGCCGACCGCGCCGCATGACGCGCTTCGCCCGCTCGTTCCACGACTTCGCCGTCGAGCTCGGCGGGCTCATGATCAAGGTCGGCCAGTTCATGTCGTCGCGCCTCGACGTGCTGCCGCCCGAGATCACGAAGGAGCTCGAGGGGCTGCAGGACGAGGTCCCCGCGGTGCCGACGCCCGCCATCCGCAGCGCGGCCGAGGCCGAGCTCGGCATGCCGCTCTCGGTCGCCTACGCGCAGGTCGCGGACGCGCCGATCGCCGCGGCGTCGCTCGGTCAGGCGCATCGCGCGACGCTCGTCGACGCCGATGCCGCCGAGACCGGCTTCCGCGACGCGGTCATGAAGGTGCAGCGACCCGGCATCGCCGAGATCGTCGACACCGATCTCGCGGCGCTGCGCCGCGTCGGCGGCTGGCTCAGCCGCTTCCGCCTCATCTCGGACCGCGCCGACATGCCCGCGCTCGTCGAGGAGTTCGCCCGCACGAGCGAGGAGGAGATCGACTACCTCCACGAGGCGCAGTCGGCCGAGCGGTTCGCCGCGATCTTCGCCGAGGACGACGGCGTGGGCGCGCCCGAGGTCGTCTGGGAGCGCACGACGCGCCGCGTCCTGACGCTCGAGGACGTCACGGCGATCAAGATCACCGATCACGCGGCCCTGCTCGCCGCGGGCATCGAGCCGTCGATCGTCGCGCACCGCTTCGCCAGGACGATGTTCGAGCAGCTCTTCTCGCACGGCTGGTTCCACGCCGATCCGCACCCGGGCAACGTCTTCGTCACGCCGCTCGGCGGCATCGACGCCGAGGGACGCCCGACGTGGCGGCTCACCTTCATCGACTTCGGCATGATGGGCGCCGTCCCGCCCACGACGCGGCGCGGCCTGCGGCGGATGCTCATCGCCGCCGCGTCGCGCGACGGCACGGGCCTCGTCGACGGCATCCGCGACGTCGGCGTGCTGCTGCCCTCGGCGGACACCGCCGAGCTCGAGCGGGCGATGACGCAGGCCTTCGCACGCTTCGGCGGCATGGGCTTCGCCGAGCTGCGCGAGGTCGACCCGCGCGAGTTCCGCGACTTCGCCCTCGAGTTCCAGGAGCTGCTGCGCACGCTGCCCTTCCAGCTGCCCGAGGACATGCTGCTCGTCATCCGGGCCATGTCGCTCACGTCGGGCGTGTGCTCGTCGCTCGATCCCGCCTTCAACCTGTGGGATGCCGTCGAGCCGTACGCGTCGCGGCTGCTGCAGGAGGAGCGCGGCAACGTCGTGCAGGACGTCGGGCGCCAGGCGCTCCAGTCCGCCCGCGTCGCCGCAGGCCTGCCCCGTCGCCTCGACGACCTCGCGACGCGGATCGAGGAGGGGCGCCTCCAGGTCGCCGTGCCGCGCATCGAGCGGCGCATCGACCGCGTCGAGCGCAGCATCGCGCGCGTCGTGTCGGCCGTGCTCTTCGTCGGGCTCCTCGTCGGCGGCGCCGTGCTGCAGGGCGACGGCGCCTGGCTCGGCACCGCGCTCATGGTCGCGTCGGTCGTGCCGCTCCTGCACGCGGTGCTCGGCGGGCTCCTCGCCCGCCGGCGCTGACGCGTCGCACGCCGCCGCCGCGCTGTCCACCCGCTCGTCAGCGCGGTGGCGAGCGCATAGGGTCCGGGACATGCGAGCACTCACCTGGCACGGCATCGAGGACGTCCGCGTCGCGGAGGTCCCCGACCCCACCATCCAGCTGCCCACCGACGCGATCATCCGCGTCACCTCCACCGCGATCTGCGGCTCCGACCTGCACCTCTACCGCGTCCTGGCGCCGTACCTGACGCAGGGCGACGTCCTCGGCCACGAGACGATGGGCGTCGTCGAGGAGATCGGCAGCGAGGTGACCCGCCTCAAGGTCGGCGACCGCGTCGTCGTGCCCTTCGTCATCGCGTGCGGCGAGTGCTGGATGTGCGAGCGGAAGCGCTTCGCCCAGTGCGAGACGACGCAGGACCGCGAGCAGGGCACCGGTGCCGCGCTGTTCGGCTACACGTCGATGTACGGCGCGGTGCCCGGCGGCCAGGCGGAGCGGCTGCGCGTCCCGTTCGCCGACGTCGGACCGATCGTCGTCGGCTCCGAGCACCCCGACGAGCGCTACCTGTACCTCTCGGACATCCTCCCCACCGCGTACCAGGCGCTCGAGTACGCAGACGTGCCCGACGGCGGCACCCTCGGCGTCGTCGGCCTCGGACCGGTCGGCCAGCTGGTCGTCCGCCTCGCCGTCCGCCGCGGCATCCGCGTCGTCGGCTCCGACCCCGAGCCCGAGCGCCGCGCGCTCGCCGTCGAGTGGGGCGCGGTGGCCGTCGACGTCGACGACGCCGTGCAGGCGATGCGCGACGCGTCCGACGGTCGCGGGCCCGACGCCGTCGTCGAGGCGGTCGGCATGGAGGCACACGGCAACCCCGCCGCCGCGGTGGCGATCGGCCTCGCGAGCAGGCTGCCGAAGAGCGTCGCGCAGGCGGCGATCGAGCACGGCGGCATCGACCGCCTCTCGGCCCTCATGACCGCGATCGACGCCGTGCGACGCGGTGGCACGGTCTCGATCTCGGGCGTCTACGGCGGCGTCGCCGACCCGATGCCGCTGCGGATCATGTTCGACAAGGGCATCGCGATGCGCATGGGCCAGTGCGACGTGCGCCGGTGGATCGACGACCTGCTGCCGATCGTGGAGGAGGAGGGCGACGTGCTCGGCCTCGAGCAGCTCGCGACGCATCGGCTGCCGCTCGACGCCGCGCCGGAGGCATACCGCACGTTCCAGCGCAAGGAGGATGGCTGCATCAAGGTCGTCCTCAAGCCCGAGCTGCGCCCGGCCTGACCCGGCAGCCCGGCTCGGCCCGGCAGCCCGGCCGGACCCGGCAGGGGCGCCGGCGCGTCAGGAGCGCCCGTCGCCCTCGCGGTCGACGCGCGTCCCCAGCCGCTGCGCTGCACGCGTGCCGAGCACCGTGAGCGCTGCGACGACGGGGGAGCGCGGCACCGTGCCACCCTCGGCGGGTCCGTCGGGGCTCCGGCCGGCCGACGGCAGCAGCCTGCCTGCGAGGCCGGCGGCACGCACGGTCGTCGAGGGAGCGAGCCCGTGCACGCGCATCGCCACGTGGATCCACCACGGCACGCGCACGTGCGGCCGACCGGCGAGCACGCCCTCGACCATGCGGCGCGCGGCGCGCTCGGCGGAGGTCGACACGATCGGCAGGGATGCGCCGGCCGAGAACCACGCGAGCTCGGCGCTCCGGCGTCCGCGGAAGCGCGCGACCTCGTGGGCGCCCGTGCGCATGAGGCCGGGCACGATCGTCGTCGCCGAGACGCCGGTGCCGGCGAGCTCGGCCGCGAGCCCCTCCGTGAAGCCCACCGCCCCGGCCTTCGCGGCCGAGTAGGGAAGGAGGTGCGGCACGGACACGATGCCGCCGATGCTCGTGACGACGCCGATGCGGCCGCGGCGACGCGCACGCATCCCGGGCAGGACGGCCCATGCGAGGTGGATGGGGCCGCGCAGCATGACGTCGATCGCCTGGTCGAAGTCGGCGATGCGCATGGTCTCGGCCGGGCCGACGTCCATGACGCCCGCGACGGAGAAGGCGGCGTCGATCGGGCCGAGCTCGTCCTCGACGTCGGCGATCCATGCGGCGACCGCGTCCGCGTCGCCCACGTCGTAGACGGCGCCGCGCATGGCGGCTCCGCGACGAGCGGCGCCGTCGAGCCTGCGGACGGCGTGCGCGACGCCGTCCTCGCCGCGCGCGCACACGGCGACGCTCCAGCCCCGCCTGGCGAGGTCGAGCGCGACGAGCAGCCCGAGGCCGCGGGAGCCGCCGGCGACGACGGCGACGCGGCTTCGGCGTGCGATGGATCTCTGCGTTCCCATCGGACGACGGTACGTCCGCGCCCGGGGCCGGCGCGCGCCCTTGACGTCGCGCCGTGCACGCCCGACGGTGCCGTCCAGCACCCCTCGATACGGTCGTGGGATGCGCGCAGCCACCCGCCCTCGCTGGCACGGACCGAGCGCTCCCGGCATCCGGGGCCTCCGGATCGCCACCCTCGTCGCGACCGTGCTGGGCGCCGTGGCGACGCTCGCCGTCATCCCGACGCTGCCTGAGACCATCCCGACGCACTTCGGCGTCACGGGCGAGGCGGACGCGTTCGGTCCCAGGTGGACCCTCGCGCCGCTCGCCGGCGCGTGGCTGGCGCTGCAGCTGCTCGTCGCCTGGCTCTCGACCCGCCCGGAGTGGGCCCAGGTGCCCGGGCCGATCGCCGACGACCGCGTCGACGCCGTGCATCGCGAGGTCGAGCGGATGCTCGTCCTGCTGGGCGCTGCCGTCGCCGTCGCGCTCGGCGGCATCGTGCTGGCGATCCTCGTGCCAGGCGGCATCGCGGTCGCCGCGATCGGGCTCGCGGGGGTCGTGCTCGTCACGGCGCTCGGCCTGCAGCGCGTCCTCGCGGCCGCCTGACGGCGTCGCGCGACCCTCGGCGACCCTCTGCGACGCTCCGAGACGCCCCGCGACCTCGTGTGACGTCGCGGGGTGCCGCGGCCGGCGACGCGCTCGTACCGTCGCACGCATGAGCATCGACACCGCCACCCGCACCCTGCCCGACTCGAGCGCCGACGAGCGCGCGACGAGGCTCGCCGACGCAGGCTCCGCCTGGGGCGAGCGCATCGCCGCCGACCGCACCGCCGCCCACCTGCGCTACCGCGTGCAGGGCACGGGGGAGGGTGCCGTCGCCACCCGCGTCCGCGCGGGTGCCCACACGTTCTGGATCGACGAGCCCGCGGCGCTCGCGGGCGACGACGTCGCGGCGAGCCCGGTCGAGATCGCCCTCGGCGCGCTCGTGTCGTGCCAGGTCGTCGTCTACCGTCTCTACGCCCAGGCGCTGTCGATCCCGTTCGACGACATCGAGATCACGGCCGAGGGCGACCTCGACGCCGCGCGCCTCTTCGGCGCCGACGAGTCGGTCCGCGCCGGGTTCTCGGCGATCCGCCTCGACATCCGCATCGACGGCCCCGAGTCGATCGAGCGCTACGAGCGGCTGCGCGACGCCGTCGACGCCCACTGCCCCGTGCTCGACCTCTTCGCGAACCCCACGCCCGTGACGGCGACGGTCGCCAAGCGCTGAGGCGACGACCTCGCTCCTAGACTCGGGTGCCGTCGGCGTCGACCCGCTCGGGCCGCCTCCGGCGCCGAGGACGAGGAGCGCGGATGACCCAGCACGAGACGACGCCCATCACGAGGCTCGCGAACGTCCGGCCCTGGGGCGGCGACGCCGTCGACCTCGACGTCGACGGCGCGACGATCGCCGCGATCCATCCGCACGGCGCCGCGCCCGAGCACGCCGGCATCGTCGTCGACGGCCGCGGGCACTGCGCGCTGCCGGGCATCGTGAACGCGCACGCGCACGTCGACAAGTCGTGGTGGGGGCTGCCGTGGCAGTCGTACGCCGGCGAGGCCGGCGTCGACGGCCGCATCCGCCACGAGCGGGCCCGCCGCGGCGAGCTCGGCATCCCGTCGACCCCGATCGCGGCGGCCGTGCTGCATGAGATGGTCCGGCACGGCACCACCGCGATCCGCACGCACGTCGACGTCGACCTCGGCATCGGGCTCGCCGGCATCGAGGCGGTGCAGGAGGCGGCGGCGGCGTACGGCGGCGCGCTCGACGTGCAGATCGTCGCCTTCCCGCAGGACGGCGTGCTGCGCCGCCCCGGCGTCGACCGCCTGCTGCGCGACGCCGTCGAGGCGGGTGCCGTGCACGTCGGCGGCCTCGACCCCGCGTCGATCGATCGCGACCCCGTGGGGCAGATCGACCTCGTCATGGGCCTCGCGGCCGACACGGGCGTCGGCGTCGACATCCACCTGCACGATCCGGCCGAGCTCGGCGCCTTCCAGATCGAGCTCGTGCTCGAGCGCGTCGAGCGCCTGGGGCTGCAGGGACGCGTCGTGATCGCGCACGGCTTCGCGATCGCGCAGCTCGCGCCCGACCGTCGTGCCGGGCTGCTGCGCCGGATGGGGGAGGCCGGCGTCGGCATGACGACCGTCGCACCCCTGCGGCTGCCGCAGCTGCCCATGCACGAGCTCGCCGACGCGGGCGTGCGCCTCGGGCTCGGCACGGACGGCATCCGCGACCTCTGGAGCCCCTACGGCGACGGCGACACGCTCGCGATCGCGAGGCAGTACGCCCGCGCCTCGAGCCTCGTGCGCGACGACGACCTGGAGCGCGTCGTCCGCCTCGCGACGACCGACGGCGCATGGGCCGTGGGCCGCGACGTGCACGACCTCGTGCCCGGCGCACGCGCCGACGTCGTGCTCGTGGACGCGGAGCACGCGATGGACGCGCTCGTGCGGCTGCCGGAGCGCCGCATGGTGCTCGCGGGCGGACGCGTCGTCGCGACGACGTGACCGCGGCTCAGACGGGCGGCCGGGGGCCGTGCGGCGTCACTCGGGGAACTGGAAGAGGCGCGTCTGCGGCTTCGGCATGCGCATGAACGGCAGCTGCGCGGCGCGCATCGACGCGTACCAGGCGACGCCCTTCGTCTGACCCGGGCCGAACTTCGCCGTGATGCGCCGCTTGAGCAGGAAGCTGAGCAGGAGGCAGTCGAGGATCGCGACGCCGATGAAGGCGAAGAGCACGACGTTGGCGATGACGCGGACGTCCATGGAGTCGAAGAACGTCAGGATGATGACGACGACCATCGCCGGGATCATGAGCATCGCGACCGACAGGCGCGCGTCGACGTAGTCGCGGGCGTAGCGCTTCACCGGTCCGCGGTCGCGCGCCGGGAGGAACTTCTCGTCGCCTCGCTCGAAGCCGCGTCGCTGCTCCTCGCGGCGCGCCGCGAGCTCCTCGCGCGAGTCGCGCTTGGCCTGCTTGCGGTCCGTCGGCACGAGCGGGCGTGCGTTGCGCGCGACCTGCTGGCTGCGCTTGGGGGTCGCGGTGCCCTTGCCGTGGGCCTTGACGACCTCGGCCTCGACGGGCACGTCCTTGGGCTTCGAGAAGAGGGGCACGGAGGATCCTGACGTCGGCGTTCGAGACCCCAGGATACCGCGCCCGACCGTCCCTAGGATCGGACGCATGGCATCCGCAGACCTCGACCAGCTCCGCTCCGCCGTCGACGCCGGCTTCGACCGCGCCGTCGGCGACCTCAAGGACCTCGTGCGCATCCCGAGCGTCTCGTGGGCCGCGTACGACCGCGCCCACGTGCGTGCGAGCGCCGAGGCCGTGCGCGAGCTCGTGCTCGGCACGGGCCTGTTCGACGACGTCGCGATCGAGCAGGTCGACGACGAACAGGGCCGCGAGGGGCAGCCGGCGGTCCTCGCCCGTCGTCCCGCCCGCGGCGGCGCCCCGACCGTGCTGCTCTACGCGCACCACGACGTGCAGCCCTGGGGAGACGAGTCGCTGTGGCGCACGCCGCCGTTCGAGCCCACGGAGGTCGGCGACCGGCTCTTCGGACGTGGCGCCTCGGACGACAAGGCGGGCGTCATGACGCACGTCGCGGCGCTCCGCGCCCTCGCCGAGACGACGCCCGACCCCGACCTCGGCATCGTGCTCTTCGTCGAGGGCGAGGAGGAGTTCGGATCCCGCTCGTTCGGCCGCTTCCTGCAGACGCACGCCGACACGCTCGCCGCCGACGTCATCGTCGTCGCCGACAGCGACAACTGGTCGACCGAGGTCCCCTCGCTCACCGTCGCGCTCCGCGGCAACGTCACCTTCCGCCTCGGCGTGCGCACGCTCGACCACGCGAGCCACTCGGGCATGTACGGCGGCGCGGTGCCCGACGCGATGCTCGCGGCGATCCGCCTGCTCGACACCCTCTGGACCGCCGACGGGAGCGTCGCGGTCGCCGGGCTCACGAGCCACGACGCGCCGACGCCCGACCGCGGCGAGGACCAGCTGCGCGACGAGGCCGCGCTGCTGGAGGGCGTGCGCCTGCTCGGCTCGGGCAGCGTGCTCTCGCGCACGTGGTTCCAGCCGTCGATCACCATCACGGGCATGGACGCCCCGAGCGTCGCCGACGCGTCCAACACCCTGCTGCCCGAGGTCGCCGTGCGCCTGTCCGCGCGCATCGCGCCCGGCCAGACGGCGCAGTCGGCCTTCGAGGCGCTGCGCACGCACCTCGAGGCGAACGCGCCCTTCGGCGCCCACCTCGACATCTCCGACGTCGACCTCGGCGAGCCCTTCCTCGTCGACGTCGACGGCTGGGCGGCGGGGGAGGCGCAGGCCGCGATGGCCGACGCGTGGGGTGCCGAGCCCGTCCTGCAGGGCGTCGGAGGGTCGATCCCATTCATCGCGCAGCTCGTCGACCAGTTCCCCGAGGCGCAGATCCTGGTCACGGGCGTCGAGGACCCCGAGACGATGGCGCACAGCCCGAACGAGTCGCAGCACCTCGGCGTGCTGCGCAAGGCGATCCTCGCCGAGGCGGCGCTGCTCGCTCGCGCGAACGCGCGCTCGGTGGAATGATCGAGGCACACGACGCGTTCGACTCGTCGAGGGGAGCATCATGACCGACACCACCACCAGCGCTGCCGAGCAGATCGACCAGGAGCACGGCGTCGCGCTCACGGACGCCGCCGCCGACAAGGTGCGCCGCCTGCTCGACCAGGAGGGCCGCACCGACCTGCGCCTGCGCGTCGCCGTGCAGCCCGGCGGCTGCTCGGGGCTCATCTACCAGCTCTACTTCGACGAGCGCTACCTCGACGGCGACGCCGTCCGCGACTTCGACGGCGTCGAGGTCATCGTCGACCGCATGAGCGTGCCCTACCTCGACGGCGCGAGCATCGACTTCGAGGACTCGATCCAGAAGCAGGGCTTCACGCTCGACAACCCGAACGCGCAGGGCTCCTGCGCCTGCGGCGACAGCTTCCACTAGGGCGGCACGCCGCTCGAACCACGACGACGGCCCCGGCGCAGCACGCGCCGGGGCCGTCGTCGTGCGGCGGCGCGCGGACGACACGCCCGAGCGCGTGCCCAGCATGGCCACTGCCCTCGCGCAACGCCCATGGCGCGGTCCTCGCCGGCTGCTGGGCGCGTACTAGGATTGGGCTGCACAGCAGGCATACGTAAGGACCCTCTCTTGCGCACTCGTCGCACCTCCCGATGGCTCGCGATCCCCGTGGTCGGCGTCCTGACGCTCGCCCTCGCGGGGTGCACCCAGGAGCAGCTCCAGGGCTGGCTCCCGTCGACGCCCGGCCTCACGAACCACGTCGACCGCGTCGTCGGCCTGTGGGTCACGTCGTGGATCGTCCTCCTCGCCGTCGGCGTCATCACCTGGGGCCTCATGCTCTGGGCGGGCATCGCCTACCGCCGGCGCAAGGGCCAGACCGGGTTCCCCGTGCAGCTGCGCTACAACATGCCGATCGAGGTCTTCTTCACGGTCGTCCCGGTCATCCTCGTCGTGGGCTTCTTCGCCTTCACGGCCCGCGACCAGGCCGCCATCGAGGAGCCGATCGACGACCCCGACGTGTCCATCACGGTCTACGGCAAGCGCTGGGCGTGGGACTTCGTCTACGAGCAGTCCGACCAGCAGTCGGTCTACTTCCAGGGCATCCAGGCGCAGACGATCGCAGGCGAGAACGGCTCGGTCGACACCGAGCAGCTGCCGACGATGTACCTGCCCGTCAACTCATCCGTCGAGATCACGCTCGAGTCGCGCGACGTCGCGCACTCGTTCTGGATCGTCGACTTCCTCTACAAGAAGGACACCCTCCCGGGCGTCACGAACCGGTTCTACTTCGAGACCGGCGACACCGAGGGCGTCTACGCAGGCAAGTGCGCGGAGCTGTGCGGCGAGTACCACTCGCTGATGCTGTTCCAGGTGGAGATCGTCTCGCAGGCCGAGTACGACGCCTACCTCGAGAGCCTCGAGACGGACGGCAACGTCCTGTCCGGCGAGGACGAGATCGAGCAGTTCGGCGAGGGCCTCAACCCCGTCACGAACCCGGCGAACCAGGAGGGCGGAGACTCGACGCCCGAGGCTCCCGCCGACCAGGAAGGCGAGTGATGGCCACCAGCACCATCCAGGAGGAGCGCACCGGCTCCGATGGCTTCGAGCGCAAGGGCAACGTGCTCGTCAAGTGGATCACCTCCACCGACGCCAAGACCATCGGGTACATGTACCTGATCACGTCGTTCGTGTACTTCTGCATCGGCGGCGTCATGGCGCTGCTCATCCGTGCGCAGCTCTTCGAGCCCGGCCTCGAGATCGTCCCCACGCGCGAGCAGTACAACCAGCTGTTCACGATGCACGGCACGATCATGCTGCTGATGTTCGCGACGC
The DNA here is from genome assembly GCF_039531815.1 of Agrococcus versicolor. Taxonomy (NCBI): domain Bacteria; kingdom Bacillati; phylum Actinomycetota; class Actinomycetes; order Micrococcales; family Microbacteriaceae; genus Agrococcus; species Agrococcus versicolor. The sequence goes on from NZ_BAAAQT010000005.1 coordinate 792,788, forward strand.
CGCTGTTCGCCGGCTTCGCCAACGCGCTCATGCCCATCCAGATCGGCTCGCCCGACGTCGCCTTCCCGCGACTCAACGCGTTCGCCTACTGGCTGTACTCCTTCGGCTCGCTCATGGCGGTCGCCGGCTTCCTCACCCCGCAGGGTGCGGCGTCGTTCGGATGGACGGCCTACGCCCCGCTGAGCGATGAGACCTGGTCGCCAGGCGTCGGCGCCAACCTGTGGTTCCTCGGCCTCGCGTTGTCGGGCTTCGGCACGATCCTCGGTGGCGTGAACTTCATCACGACGATCATGACGATGCGCGCGCCGGGCATGACCATGTTCCGCATGCCGATCTTCACGTGGAACATCCTCATCACGTCGATCCTCGTGATCATCGCCTTCCCCGTGCTGGCAGCCGCGATGTTCGGCATGGCCGCAGACCGCCTCTTCGGGGCGCACATCTACGATCCGTCGAACGGCGGCGTGCTGCTCTGGCAGCACCTGTTCTGGTTCTTCGGGCACCCCGAGGTGTACATCATCGCCCTGCCGTTCTTCGGCATCATCTCCGAGATCCTCCCGGTGTTCTCGCGCAAGCCGATCTTCGGCTACAAGACGCTCGTGTACGCGACGATCGCCATCGCGGCCCTGTCGGTCGCGGTGTGGGCGCACCACATGTACGTCACGGGATCCGTGCTGCTCCCGTTCTTCGCGCTGACGACGATGCTCATCGCCGTGCCGACGGGCGTGAAGATCTTCAACTGGATCGGCACGATGTGGCGCGGGTCGATCACGTGGGACGCACCCATGGTGTGGTCGATCGGCTTCCTCGTGACGTTCGTCTTCGGTGGGCTCACGGGCGTCATCCTCGCCTCGCCGCCGCTCGACTTCCACCTGTCGGACGGGTACTTCGTCGTGGCGCACTTCCACTACGTCGTCTTCGGCACGGTCGTGTTCGCGATGTTCGCCGGCTTCTACTTCTGGTGGCCGAAGTGGACCGGGAAGATGCTCAACGACCGCCTGGGCCACGTGCACTTCTGGTTCCTGTTCGTCGGCTTCCACATGACGTTCCTCATCCAGCACTGGCTGGGCGTCATCGGCATGCCGCGTCGCTACTACAGCTACCTGCCGGAGGACGGCTTCACCTGGATGAACCAGGTCTCGACCGTGGGCGCGTTCATCCTCGCGTTCTCGATGGTGCCGTTCCTCTGGAACGTCTACGTCACCGCTCGCCACGGCGAGAAGGTCACCGTCGACGACCCGTGGGGCTCGGGCCGCTCGCTCGAGTGGGCCACGAGCTGCCCGCCGCCGCGCCACAACTTCACGTCGATCCCGCGCATCCGCAGCGAGTCGCCGGCGTTCGACCTGCACCACCCCGAGGTGGGCCCGCAGGTGGGCGTCGGACCGTTCAAGGATGCTCCGGAGCGCCCCGTGCTCGACATCTCCGAAGGCAAGGTGAAGTAGCCGATGCGCGCCAACATCACGATCCTCTGGGTCCTGTCGGTCTTCTTCCTGCTCGCGGCGACCGCGTACACGATCTGGCACATGATCTCCTACGACGGAGCCGTGGAGTGGGTCGGGACGCTGGGCATGGGCCTGTGCGCCATCCTGGCCGCCTTCATCGGCGCGTACATGGGCATCGTGCACCGCACGTCGGGCGGGCAGCTGCCCGAGGACGACGCGGCTGCGCTCATCGACGACGGCGACCCCGAGATCGGGCACTTCGCGCCGTGGTCGTGGTGGCCGGTGTTCCTCGCCGGATCCCTCATGATCCTCTTCATGGGCCTGGCGATCTCGGTCTTCCTCGTGCCGATCGGCGCCGCCCTCGTGCTCATCATGCTGGTGGGCTGGGTCTTCGAGTTCTATCGCGGCAACTTCGGCCGCTGACGCATCGCGCTCCACGGACGCCCCGACCCTCTCGGTCGGGGCGTTCGTCGTCTCAGGGCGGGGACGACGCGGGCAGGCGTGCGATCCATCGGTCGGTCTCGGCCTGGCTGCGCAGCCGCACGACCGTCAGGTGCGGGTGCGGCTCGTGGATGCGCAGCAGGGGCTCGCGGTGCTTGGACCGCGTGCGCCACGCCCAGCGCACGATGTGGTCGCGGTGGGTGAGCAGCGTCCACAGCGGGGGCTCGACGTTGCCATGCCACAGCTCGACGCGGCGGAGCCGTCGATGCAGCGTGCGGCGGATGACGCGCGCCATCGACACGCGGATCGGGTAGTCGAGCCAGACGAGCAGGTCCGCGCGCTGCGCGAGGCGCTCACGCGCGATGCGGTACTGCCACTCGATCACCCAGCGATCGCCGGCGATCGCTGCGTCGACGTCGTCCGAGAACGATGCTCGAGGCGTCCAGTCCGGACCCCAGTGCAGGCCGTCGATCTCGACGTGGACGACGCCGAGCCTCGCCGCGAGGCGTGCGGAGAGCGTCGTCTTGCCCGTGCCGGCGACGCCGGCGACGAGGATGCGCTCGGGCGCATGCGGCAGCGGGTCGTCGGCACCGAGCATGTCGAGGACGCTAGCAGCCCCGTGCTGCGCGCTGCCGGATCAGGACGGCTCGCGCGCGTCCGGCACGGGGCAGACGAGCTTCGCGCGGCCGAGCACGTGCAGCGTCTCGTGCGCCTCCCAGGGAGCGCCGCACTCGGGGCATCCACGGGCGGTCGCGCGGCCCTCCCGATCCTCGCCCCACGGACCGAGCTGCGGCGGCCCGGCGACGCGGATGAGGTGGGCGTTCGCCCACCGGTAGAGTCCGCCGGCGGCCTTGATCCGTGCGCGCAGCGAGTCTCTTCGTGCCATGATGATCAGTGTACTCACGAATGACGGGGGAGAGGGCTGCCATGAGCGAACGCGACGACATGCTGCGACTCGACGAGCAGGTCTGCTTCGCGATCGTCACGGCGGCGCGCAACGTCGTCGCGATCTACCGCCCCATCCTCGAGCCGCTCGGCCTCACGCATCCCCAGTACCTCGTGCTGCTCGCGCTGTGGGAGCGTGCGCCTCGGTCGCTCCGCGACCTCGCGGCGGCCGTCGCTCTCGAGCCTGCGACCCTCTCGCCGCTCGTCCGCCGACTCGAGGCGCAGGGCATCGTCACGCGGGTCCGCAGCGCCGTCGACGAGCGGGTCCTCGACATCGGGCTGACGGATGCGGGCGTCGCGCTGCGTCGCGAGGCGCTGCGGGTGCCCGAGCAGGTCATGGAGGCCACGGGGATGTCGCCCGAGGCGCTCGTCGCGCTGCGCGACGCCCTCGCACCGTTCGCCGGCACACGCGACTGACGCGTAGCCTGGCAGACGGACCATCTCCGAGGAGGAACCCAGATGCCCGACCTTGCCAGCGGCAAGTACGTCTCGCAGTCCGACGCGCTCCGGCAGTGGGCGCCGGCGGCCCGCGAGGTGCTCGTCGCCGTCGCGCACGAGTACGGCGCGTGGATCACCGAGGAGGATCTCGCCGAGCGCGTGCAGGCCGCCACGGGCGTCACCACGCGTCAGCCTGCCCAGGAGTGGGTGGGCAACCTGCTCGCGCGCGTCGCGGCGGAGGCGGCGATGCGCGGCGAGCCGAGGCTCGCCTCGCTGTGCGTGCGGGCCGACCTCTCGGTGGGCGATCATGCCGGCTCGGTGCCCGGCGAGGGCGTGCAGGCCCGTGAGCGGCTGGCCGCGGAGGATCGGCTCGAGTGCTACCGCGCGTTCGGCGCGACGCTGCCCCCGGGAGGCGGCCAGCCGCAGCTCACGCCGCGCACGGTCGCACGGCCGGCGGCCACGCGCACGGCTCCGCGCGCACGGCGCACGACGCCCGTGCCGCGCGCCCTCCCGACCGGCAGCATGCGCGAGGTCACGTGCCTGGCGTGCTTCATGGTCGTGCCCGCCGCGGACACGTGCCGTGACTGCGGTGCCCCGCTGCCGGCCTAGCCCTCGGCGAGCGCGGCGCGCACGCGAGGGATGACCTCGGTGCCGTAGAGCTCGATCGTGCGCAGGTTCTCGGCGTGGGGCGTGCCGGAGGCGTACTTGAGGTCGAACCGGTCGAGGCCGAGGTCGCGCGCAGCACGGACGATCTTCGCGGCGACGGTCTCGGGCGAGCCGACGAAGAGCGCGCCGTCGTCGCTCGCGGCGTCGTCGAACTCCCGCACGCTCGCCGGACCCCAGCCGCGCTCGGCGCCGATGCGGTTGCGCTGCGTGATCCAGTGCGGCCGCAGCAGCTCGCGCGCCTCGGCGTCGGTCTCGGCGATGAGGCCGGGGGAGTGGAGGCCGACCCTGCCGCCCTCGTGCCCGAAGCGGGTCATCGCCTCGCGGTAGAGCCGCGAGAACGGCGCGAAGCCCCTGGGGCTGCCGCCGATGACGGCGAGCATGAGGTCGAAGCCGTGGCTGGCTGCGCGCACGACCGACTGCGGCGTGCCGCCGACGCCCACCCACACGGGCATGCGTCCACCGGTCGCCGACGCCTGCGACCGCGGCCAGACCTCCTGGTCGGTCAGGGACGCCCGGAGCCTGCCGCTCCACGTGACGGGCTGCTCGGCGACGAGCGCCGCGAGCAGCTCGAGGCGCTCCTCGAACAGCGCCTCGTAGTCCTCGAGCCGGAAGCCGAACAGCGGGAACGACTCGACGAACGATCCGCGCCCGACGATGAGCTCCGCGCGGCCGCCCGACAGCCCGTCGATCGTCGCGAACTGCTCGAAGACGCGCACGGGATCGGCGGAGGACAGCACCGTCACCGCGGTGCCGAGGCGGATGCGCTCGGTCGCGGCCGCGAGGGCACCCAGGACGATCTCGGGGGCCGAGAGCGAGAAGTCGGCGCGGTGGTGCTCGCCGAGGCCGAGGAAGTCGACGCCGCGCGCGTCCGCGAGCACGCCCTCGGCGACGACCTCGCGGATCGTCCGCGGATGCGCGTCGGGCTCCGCACCGACGACGTCGCCGAAGGTGTGGAGCCCGAAGCCCAGCATGCGGATCAGTGCTGCGAGGTGCGCTCGAGCTCGGTCGACGAGACCGGCTCGATGCGGTCCTCGAAGAACCAGCGCGACAGCGCGGCGCGCACGTGCGTGCCGGCCGTGATGCGACCGCGCTCGTCCGGCCGGACCTTCGCAGGCTCGGGCGACTCGAACGCCTTGAGGCGCCACGACTCGTACTCGTCGAGGCCCTGGTGCACCTCGACGTACTCGCCACCCGGACGACGCACGATGCGGCCCGACTCGAAGCCGTGGAGGAGGATCTCGCGATCCTTCTTCTGCAGCGCGAGGGCGACGCGCTTCGTCGTCCAGAAGGCGATGACCGGCCCCAGGATGACGAGCGCCTGCAGCACCCAGGTGACCTGGAACACGTTGAGGTGGAAGTGCGTCGCGATGAGGTCGGACGAGGCACCGGCCCACAGGACCGCGTAGAACGTGACGCCGGCGGCACCGATGGCCGTGCGCGTCGCCGCGTTGCGCGGGCGGTCGAGCAGGTGGTGCTCGCGCTTGTCCTGCGTGATCCAGGCCTCGATGAACGGATAGAACATCACGAGCACGATGAACAGTCCGAGGACCGCCATCACCACGAGGAGGTTCCAGGAGAACGTGAGCCCGAAGAGCTCCGACTCCCATCCGGGCATGAGTCGCAACGCGCCGTCGGCGAAGCCGATGTACCAGTCGGGCTGGGTGCCCGCCGAGACCGGCGACGGATCGTACGGCCCGTAGTTCCAGATCGGGTTGATCGTGAACGTGGCCGCGATGCCGACGATGACGCCGAAGACCAGGAAGAAGAAGCCGCCGGCCTTCGCCGCGAACACGGGCATGATCGGCACGCCCACGACGTTGTCGTTCGTCTTGCCGGGGCCCGCGAACTGCGTGTGCTTGTTGAGCACGAGCAGGACCATGTGCAGGCCGAGCAGCACGATGAGGATCGCCGGCAGCAGCATGATGTGCAGCACGAAGAGCCTGGGGATGACGTCGACGCCCGGGAACATGCCGCCGAAGAGCAGGTACGAGATCCAGCCGCCGACGAGCGGGATGGCCTTGACCATGCCGTTGATGATCGCGAGGCCGTTGCCCGAGAGCAGGTCGTCGGGGAGCGAGTAGCCCGTGAAGCCCTCTGCCATCGCGAGGATGAAGAGGAGGAAGCCGATGACCCAGTTGAGCTCGCGCGGCTTGCGGAACGCACCCGTGAAGAACACGCGCAGCATGTGCAGGCCGATCGATGCCACGAACAGCAGCGCCGCCCAGTGGTGCACCTGGCGCATGAGGAGGCCGCCGCGGATGTCGAACGAGATGTCGAGCGACGATGCGTAGGCGATCGACATCTCGATGCCCTTGAGGGGCACGTACGAGCCCTCGTAGACCGTGTGGCCCATCGACGGGTCGAAGAAGAACGTCAGGAACGTGCCCGAGAGCAGGATCACGACGAACGAGTAGAGCGCGACCTCGCCCAGCATGAACGACCAGTGGTCGGGGAAGATCTTGCGGCCGAGGTAGGCCGTCACGCCCGAGATGCTCGTGCGCTCGTCGAGGTAGTTGGCGGCCCAGGACGTGACGGTCCTGCGCTGCTGGGGTGCTTGCGTGGTGGTCATGCGCGGTCCTCTGTGGTGCCGGCGACGAGGATGTGCTCATCCTCGTCGACGTCATGGAGACGCTCGAAGTACGACGGACCGATGGGCTCGGTGAAGTCGCGCTGCGCGATGAGGTAGCCCTCGGAGTCGACGGCGATGGGCAGCTGCGGCAGCGGGCGGTTGGCCGGGCCGAAGATGACCTTGCAGTGGTTCTTGACGTCGAACGTCGACTGATGGCAGGGGCAGAGCAGGTGGTGCGTCTGCTGCTCGTACAGCGCGACGGGGCAGCCCACGTGCGTGCAGATCTTGGAGTACGCGACGATGCCGTCGTACGACCAGCCTGCGCGGTCGGGTGCCTCGTTGAGCTGATCGGCGGGGAGGCGCATCACCAGCACGGCTGCCAGCGCCTTCTCGTCCAGCGGGTGCTCCGCCTCGTCGATGCCCTCGGGCATGACGTGGAAGGCGGAGCCGTAGGAGACGTCGGACGCGCGGATGGGCGTTCCCGTGGGGTCGAGGCACAGACGCGTGCCGGCCTCCCACATGGTGTGCGCGAAGACGTCGGTGGGGACCTGGTCGGCCGGGGCGAGGTCGCGGAACAGCACGACCGCCGGCAGCGGCGCGAACGCCAGCGCACCGATCAGGGAGTTGCGGATGAGGGAGCGGCGCGTGAAGCCCGACTCCTTGTCGCCGAGCGTGAAGACCTCGACGGCCTTCGCGCGCGTCTTCTCGGAGCCCTTCGTGCTGTGGCGGAGCTCGACGTGCTCCTCGTCGCTCATGAGCTGCTTCGACCAGTGCACGGCGCCGATGCCGATCGCGAGCATCGCGAGGGCGATGCCGAGTCCGAGGAACAGGTTGTTGAACCTCGTCGTCGTCAGGTCGCCCGGCGTGATCGGCACGGCCACGTACGCGGCCACGGCGATGATCGAACCCAGCGCCGACAGCAGGAACCAGCCGAAGACGACGCGCTCTGCGCGCTTCTCCTTCTCCGGGTGGAGATCGGTCTGACGCTTCCTGTGCGGCGGCAGGCCGGGGTTCTCGAAGTCGTCGGCACGCTGGAGCGCGGCCTCGCGGTGGACCTCGACCTCCGCCATCTTGCTCTCCTCGGTCATCAGTTGGGCTTCGCCGTCAGCCAGACCGTGATCGCCACGATGCCGCCGAGACCGAAGATCCAGATGAACAGACCCTCGGACACGGGGCCGAGCGAGCCCAGGTCGAAGCCGCCGACGCTCGGGTTCTCGTCGAGGAAGTGGAGGTACGCGATGATGTCGGTCTTCTCCTCCGGCGAGATGTTGTCGTCGTTGAAGACCGGCATGTTCTGCGGGCCGGTCAGCATGGCCTCGTAGATGTGCGACGCCTCGACGTCGTGCAGGTCGGGGGCGAACTTGCCCTCGGTGAGCGCACCGCCGGCGCCGGCCACGTTGTGGCACATGGCGCAGTTGATGCGGAAGATCTCGGCGCCCTCGGCGACGTTGGCGTCGGCCGTGTCGAGGAGCTCCTCGCTCGGGACGTCGGGTCCGGGTGCGAGCTCGGCGATGTACGCGCCCATCGCGTCGGACTGCTCCTGCGAGAACACCGGCTCGCGCGCGGCGCCCTGGGGGCCCGAGAACGCGAGCGGCATGCGTCCGGTCATGACCTGGAAGTCGACCGACGCCGCGCCGACGCCGATGAGGCTCGGACCCTCCGACGAGCCCTCGGCGTTGACGCCGTGGCAGGAGGCGCAGTTCGCCTGGAAGAGCTGCTCGCCGTCGTCGACCGTGAGCTGCGTCGCCTGCTGCGACGAGGCGTCTGCCGATGCGACCTGTCCGACGACCGTCGAGACGCCGCCGGCGGCGACGAGGCCGAGCACCAGGAGACCGAGGCTCGCGAGCGGGTGTCGCCGGCCGGTCTTCTTGCTGCGGTGTGCCAAGGGAGCGCCTTCCTAGCGGAGCCAGTAGATGATCAGGTACAGGGCGATCCAGACCACGTCGACGAAGTGCCAGTAGTACGACACGACGATCGCGGTCGTCGCCTCCTTGTGACCGAAGTTCTTGACCGCGTACGCGCGGCCGATCACGAAGAGGAAGGCGATGAGGCCGCCGGTGACGTGGAGGCCGTGGAAGCCCGTGGTGATGTAGAACGCCGAGCCGTAGGCGCTCGTGGCGAGCGTCACGTTCTCGTGGACCAGGACGGCGTACTCGAACACCTGGAGGATGATGAAGACCGCGCCCATGGCGTAGGTGAGGAAGAACCACTCGACCATGCCCCAGGACTTCACGCTCAGCAGCGGGCCGGTGCGGCGGGCCTGCAGGCGCTCGGCGGCGAACACGCCGAACTGGCACGTCACGGACGAGAGCACGAGGATCGTCGTGTTCACCGTCGCGAAGGGCACGTTCAGCAGCGAGGACTCGGTCGCGAACAGATCGCCGGTCGTCGAGCGCAGCGTGAAGTAGATCGCGAAGAGGGCGGCGAAGAACATGACCTCGCTGCCGAGCCACACGATCGTCCCGACCGCGACGCTGTTGGGCCGACGCACGAGCTGCGTCGCTCCGGGGTGGGAGAGGGAGGTGCTGGTCACAGTCCCATCCTAGGCGATTCGGAGCGTCCTCTCGGCAGCGCTTGCGCTGCGTGGCGTCGATAGGCTGTCGACATGGAGCCCAAGTCCTGGCCAGGCGTCCTCGAGACGCTGCTGACGCCCGAGGATCTCACCATCGGACAGGCGTCGTGGGCCATGGAGCAGGTCGTGACGGGCCTCGCGGAGCCCGCGCAGCTCGGGGCGTTCCTCGCGGCGCTGCGGGCGAAGCGCGAGTCGGTCGACGAGCTCGTGGGCTTCCGCGACGCGATCCTGCAGCATGCCGTCGCGCTCCCGGGCGAGTCGCTCGTGCTCGACATCGTGGGCACGGGCGGCGACCGCCACGGCACCGTCAACGTGTCGACGATGGCGAGCATCGTGTGCGCCGCCTCGGGCGTGCCGGTGCTCAAGCACGGCAACCGCGCCGTGTCGTCGCTCACGGGCGCGTCGGACGTGCTGACCGAGCTCGGCGTCATCCCCGAGGACGACGACCCCGCGGTCGTGCGGGCCATCCTCGAGGAGGCCGGCATCTCGTTCGCCTGGGCGATGCGATTCCATCCCGGATTCCGACACGCCGGCCCGGTCCGTGCGGCCCTCGGCGTGTCGACCGTCTTCAACCAGCTCGGACCGCTCGTCCACCCTGCGCGACCCGAGGTCACCGCGTGCGGCGTCGCCGACCGATCGCGCATCCAGAACTTCGTCGGCGTCTTCGCGACGCGCGGCGCGACGGCCTTCGTCTTCCGCGGCGAGGACGGGCTCGACGAGCTCACGACCACGGGCCACTCGGAGCTGTGGGAGGTCGTGCGCGGCGAGGTCGTCGAGCACGACGTCGACCCGCGCGAGCTCGGCATCCCGCTCGCGAGCATGGGCGACCTCGTCGGCGGCGACGCCCACGCGAACGCCGACACCGTGCGCCGCATCGTCGACGGCGAGCAGGGCCCCGTGCGCGACATCGTCCTGCTGAACGCCGCCGCGGCGCTCGCCGCGTGGCGCGTGCACGCCGACCCTCGGCAGGGCGACCGTCCCCTGCGCGAGCGGCTCTCGGACGAGCTCGTCGTCGCGGCCGCCGCGATCGACTCCGGTGCGGCGCGCGGCACCCTCGACCGCTGGCGCCGGGCGGCGTCGCGCGTCCCGACGGGCGCCTGACGTGGAGCGGCGCGTCGCCGAGCAGGCGCTCGGCGCCGGCCCGATGGCGACGCTGCTCGAGGACCGCACGGTCGAGGCGAGGCTCGGATCTCGCGACACGGTCGAGCCGTGGCGCCGCGTGCCGCTGCGATGGGGCGACCACGGCACGCGCTCGCTCGTCGTCATGGCGCTCACGGCAGGCGCCGTGCTCGTCGCCTACGGCATCACGCTGCTGCTCGAGCAGCCGCCCGCGTTCGAGGCCCTGCTCGCGCTGCGGGTGCTGGGCGTCATGCTGCTCGTGCTCGCGATCGCGCTCGCACCCTCGTCGCGCGACGCGCGGCTCATCGCGGCGTGGGCGCTCGTGCTGCACGCCCTCGTGGCGGTCACCGGCGCCGTGATGGTCTCGACCGACGTCTTCGGTCGGCTGCGCATCGGCGCGATCTCGGCCGTCGAGTTCGCGGGCTTCATCACGTGGGTCGCCGTCATGCTGCTGCTGCGGATGCGCCACCCCGTCACCGTGCTCACGACGCTCATGGGCGGCTGCCTCGCGGGGCTCGCGTTCTTCGGTCGCGTGCTGCCGCTCATGCGCGAGCGCCTCGAGGCGCAGGCCGGCGGCCAGGCCGCCGTGCTCATCGTCGACGACGACGCGATCGCGAGCCTCGTCATCGTCGGCGTCGGCGTCGCGCTCGTCATCTTCGCGTGGTGGATCGACGGCTGGGCGCGCGTGCTGCTGCCGATGTCCACGCGGTCCTCGGACCTCCCGGTGCGCAGCGAGCGCGAGCGCATCCGCCTCGCGGGCATCCTCACCGCGTGCATGCTCGACCCCGTCGCGATCGTGCTGCTGCACCTCGCGAAGCAGCCGACGGCGCAGTCGCGGCTCGACCCCGACGAGGACTGGTTCGCGACGGCCCTGCTCGTCGTCGCCTACGCGAAGCTCACCATCTGCTGGGTCGCCGTCACGACGATCGCGATCTGGCTCCTCGATCCGGCCTGGCTGTAGACGCGACGAGGGGGGCCGGCGATGCCGGCCCCCCTCGTCGTGCGTCGTCGATCAGCTGACGTCGTCGTCGACCCAGTCGAGCGTCTTCTGCACGGCCTTCTTCCACAGGCGGTAGGTGCGCTCGCGCTCGGCCTCGTCGAGCTGCGGCTCCCAACGCCTGTCCTCCTGCCAGTTGGCACGGAGCTCGTCGAGGTTCGCCCAGAAGCCGACCGCGAGGCCGGCAGCGTAGGCGGCGCCGAGCGCCGTCGTCTCGGCGACGACGGGGCGCACGACCGCGACGCGCAGGATGTCGGCCTGGAACTGCATGAGCAGGTCGTTGGCGACCATGCCGCCGTCGACCTTGAGCTCGGTGAGGTCGACGCCCGAGTCGGCGTTGACCGCGTCGACGACCTCGGCCGTCTGGAACGCCGTCGACTCCAGCGCCGCGCGGGCGATGTGGCCCTTGTTCACGTAGCGCGTGAGGCCCACGAGGGCGCCGCGGGCGTCGGGACGCCAGTACGGCGCGAACAGGCCGGAGAACGCCGGCACGAAGTAGGCGCCGCCGTTGTCGTCGACCGACGTCGCGAGCTGCTCGACCGCGGGCGCGTCGGGGATGAGGCCGAGGTTGTCGCGCAGCCACTGGATGAGCGAGCCCGTCACGGCGATCGATCCCTCGAGCGCGTAGTGCGTGGGCTCGTCGCCGATCTTGTAGCCGACGGTCGTGAGCAGGCCGTTCTTCGAGTGGACGATCTCCTCGCCCGTGTTGAAGATGAGGAAGTTGCCCGTGCCGTAGGTGTTCTTCGCCTCGCCCTTGTCGAACGCGGCCTGGCCGAACGTCGCCGCCTGCTGGTCGCCGAGGATGCCCGTGATGGGCGTCTCGCGCAGGAGGCTCGCGTCGCTCGCGACGCCGAAGTCGCCGGACGACGAGCGGATCTCGGGGAGCATCGAGGCCGGCACGCCGAAGTCGGCGAGGATCGACTCGTCCCACGAGAGCGTCTCGAGGTCCATGAAGAGCGTGCGCGACGCATTCGTCACGTCGGTGGCGTGCAGGCCGCCGTCGACGCCGCCGGTGAGGTTCCACAGCACCCAGGAGTCGGTGGTGCCGAAGAGCAGGTCGCCCGCCTCCGCGGCCTCGCGTGCGCCCTCGACGTTCTCGAGGATCCAGACGATCTTCGTGCCCGAGAAGTACGTCGCGAGCGGCAGGCCGACCTTGGCCTTGTAGCGCTCGACGTCGCCGTCGGCGAGACGGTCGACGATCTTCTGCGTGCGCGTGTCCTGCCAGACGATCGCGTTGTAGACGGGCTCGCCCGTCGTCTTGTTCCAGACGACCGCGGTCTCGCGCTGGTTCGTGATGCCGATGGCCTTCACGTTGTGGCGCGTGACGTTGGCCTTCGAGAGCGCCTGGCCGATGACCTCGCGCGTGTTGTTCCAGATCTGCTTCGGGTCGTGCTCGACCCATCCGGCCTGGGGGAAGATCTGCTCGTGCTCGAGCTGCCCCGTGGAGACGATGCTCCCGGCGTGGTCGAAGAGGATCGCGCGCGTCGAGGTGGTGCCCTGGTCGATCGCGATGACGTAGTCGTTCACCGTGTCACTCCTTCGTGGTTGGGGTCGATTCGGATGCTAGGGGAGGCGGCTGTGCGCCGTCGGTGCGACGACGCGCGGCCGCGTGCGGGTCAGGCGAGGCCGCTGGCGAGCAGCACGGGCGCGAGCGCGCCGGCGAGCGCACCGCCGATGAGCGGGCCGACGACCGGCACCCACGCGTAGCCCCAGTCGCTGTCGCCCTTGCCCGCGATGGGCAGGACGGCGTGCGCGATGCGGGGGGCGAGGTCGCGGGCGGGGTTGATGGCGTAGCCGGTCGGGCCACCGAGCGAGGCGCCGATCACGACGACGGTGAACCCGACGGCGAGCGCGCTGAGCGGACCGGTGAGCGCCTCGTCGGCGCCGTTGAGGCCGAAGGACAGGATGACGAAGACGAGCACGAAGGTCGCGATGATCTCGGTGACGAGGTTCCAGCCGTAGGAGCGGATGCCGGGGCCGGTCGAGAAGGTGCCGAGCTTCGCCGCCGGGTCCTCCTCGGCGTCGAAGTGCTGCTTGTACGTCAGCCAGGCGAGCACGGCGCCGATGAAGGCACCGAGCAGCTGGCCGACGACCGCCACGCCGTAGGCGGCCCACGGCACCTCGTCGCCCTGCACGAGGCCGTTGACGACGAGGCCGATCGTCACCGCCGGGTTCAGCTGCGCGCCCGAGTAGCCCGAGACCAGGACGCCGGCGAACACCGCGAGGCCCCAGCCGAAGTTGATCATGAGGAAGCCGCCGCCGAAGCCCTTCGTCTTCGCGAGGACGACGTTCGCGACGACGCCCGTGCCGAGCAGCAGCAGCAGCGCCGTGCCCACCGTCTCCGAGAGGAGGACGAGTCCGAGGTTGTCCATGTGCACCTGCTGTCCGAGTGGGCATCGGGCGTCGGCCCGGTCCCTCGGGTGCGAGGGGCAGCGCAAGACTATGCCTGCGCCATGCGTCGTGGCACGCGTCCTCGCACCGTGTCGTCACCCCGCGCTCGCCGCGTCGGTGGGCGTAGGTTGGCCTCGACGTCGCACCCCCGATCGAAGTGGGAGACCATGAAGAAGCTCATCAACGATCCTTCGAAGGTCGTGGACGAGGCGGTCGCCGGCATCGCCGCCGCGCACCCCGAGCTCCGCGTCATCGAGGACCCGCCCTACGTGATCGCCCGTCGCGACGCCCCGAGGCCGGGCAGGGTCGCCCTCGTCTCCGGCGGCGGCTCGGGCCACGAGCCCCTGCACGGCGGGTTCGTCGGCCACGGCATGCTCGACGCCGCGGTGCCCGGGCCCGTCTTCACCTCGCCCACGCCCGACCCGATCCTCGCCGCGACGAAGGCGGTCGACGGCGGCGCCGGCGTCCTGCACATCGTGAAGAACTACACCGGCGACGTCCTCAACTTCGAGACGGCTGCCGAGCTCGCGCTCGCCGAGGGCATCGAGGTCGAGTCGGTCGTCGTCGACGACGACGTCGCCGTGAAGGACTCGCTGTACACGGCCGGGCGTCGCGGCGTCGCGGGCACGCTGCTCGTCGAGAAGATCGCGGGCGCCGCCGCCGAGCGCGGCGACTCGCTCGCCGAGGTCGCCGCGATCGCGCGCCGCGTGAACGCGCAGGTGCGGTCGATGGGCATGGCGCTCACGCCCTGCACCGTGCCGCACGCGGGGGAGCCGTCGTTCGACCTCGCCGAGGACGAGATCGAGATCGGCATCGGCATCCACGGCGAGCCCGGTCGCGAGCGCATCGCGATGGAGCCCGCGGACGGCATCGTCGACCGCCTGCTCGCTCCCATCGTCGAGGACCTGCCGTTCGCCTCCGGCGACCGCGTGCTGCTGTTCGTCAACGGCATGGGCAGCACGCCGCTCGTCGAGCTGTACGTCGTCTTCCGTCGTGCGGCCGAGGTGCTCGCCGCGCAGGGCATCGAGGTCGCGAGGACGCTCGTGGGCAGCTACGTCACGAGCCTCGACATGCAGGGCTGCTCGATCACGCTCCTGCGCCTCGACGACGCCCTCGTCGAGCTGTGGGACGCGCCCGTGCAGACGCCCGCGCTGCGCTGGGGTCGGTGATGAGCCTCGACGCCGACTGGACCAGGCGGTGGATCGTGCTCGTCGCCGACCGCATCGCCGAGCGCAAGGCCGAGCTGACGCACCTCGACCGCGACATCGGCGACGGCGACCACGGCGAGAACCTCGACCGCGGCTTCTCGGCCGTGCGGGCGCGGCTCGACGACCTCGACGCGGCGGCGACGCCCGGCGCGATCCTCAAGCTCGTCGCCACGACCCTGATCTCGACCGTCGGCGGAGCGAGCGGACCGCTCTACGGCACGGCCTTCCTGCGGGCGTCGACCGCGGCGGGCGATGCCGAGACGCTCGACGACGTGCTCGTCGACGTGCTGCGCGCCGCGCGCGACGGGATCGTGGCGCGCGGCAAGGCCGAGGCGGGCGACAAGACGATGGTCGACGCGTGGTCGCCCGCCGTCGAGGCGGCCGCGGCGGCGACGGACGCGCGCTCGGCGCTCGAGGCGGCGGCGACCGCGGCGGAGGCGGGCGCGGCGGCGACCGAGCCCCTCGTGGCGCGCAAGGGACGCGCGTCCTACCTCGGGGAGCGCGCCATCGGGCATCGCGACCCGGGCAGCGAGTCGACGGCGCTCATCCTCCGCGCGGCGGCCGACGCGTGAGCGTGGGCCTGCTGATCGTCTCGCACTCCGTGCGCATCGCGGAGGGCGTCGTCGAGCTCGCGGGCCAGATGGCCGAGGGCGTGACGATCGTCGCCGCCGGCGGCGCAGAGGACGGCGGGATCGGCACGAGCTTCGACCTCGTGACGGCGGGCATGCAGGCGGCCGACTCGGGCGAGGGCGTCGTCGTGCTGTGCGACCTCGGATCGGCCGTGCTGACGGCGGAGACCGCGCTCGAGCTGCTCGACGAGGCGGCGGCATCCCGCGTGCGGATCGCGGACGCGCCGATCGTCGAGGGCGCCGTCGCCGCGGCCGTCGCCGCGAGCGCAGGCGACGACGTCGATGGCGTGCTCGCCGCGGCGCGCACGGCGGCGGGTGGCCCCTCGCCGGTGGACGACGCGCGGACGGTCCCGGACGACGGCCCGACGCGCACGCTGACGCTCGTGAACGACTCCGGGCTCCACGCCCGGCCCGCCGCCGACCTCGTGCAGCTCGCCGCGACCTTCGACGCACGCGTGCAGGTGAACGGCGTCGACGCGAGGAGCATGCTGCGGGTCCTCGGGCTCGGGCTCGACCGGGGCGCGAGCGTCACGATCCGGGCCACGGGGCCGGAGGCGGAGGAGGCGGTCGCCGCCGTCGCGGACCTCGTGGAGCGTGGATTCGACGAGTCGTGACGATCGACGCGGCGGGCGTGCGCGACCGGCTCGAGCGTGCGCCGATCGCGCTGCTCGCGCTCGCGCCGGAGGATCGCGCGCTCGTCGCCGACGCGATCGCGACGCTCGACGATGCGGACGCACGAGGGGTCGCTGCGGCTGCGACGGCGCTCGTCGACGGCCTCGGCTGCGGCGACGAGGAGCCGCGGCATCCCTTCGCGTCCCTGCCCGAGGGCCCTGGCGCTCCCGGACGGCTCGCGATCCTCGCGCTCGTCGCGACGGCCGCCGACGTCGTGGCCTGGCTGCGTGCGCGCGGTGCGGACGAGGCGACGGCCTCGTCGGGCGTCGCGGACCTCGGCGCGCAGCTGCGCGTGCATCGCCGCGTCGTGGGCGTCGGCGGGCTCGACACGCAGGACTGGCTCGCCCTCGCGTGGTCGGGCGCGCTGCTGCGGCATGGCGCGCTGCAGGTCGCGCACGTGCGCCATCCGCGCCTCGGCTGGGTGCGGTCCGTGCACATCCCCGCAGGTGCCTCGCTCGATCCGGACGCGATCGACGCGTCGCTCGCGGCCTCGGCGCTCGTCGGCGAGCGCCTGTTCCCCGAACGGGCCACGACGACCTGGCACTGCCGGTCGTGGATGCTCGACCCGTGGCTCGTCGACGCGCTGCCCGGGACGCGGCTCGCCGCGTTCGCCGCGCGGTGGACGCACGCGGGCGCCGACGTCGACGGCTGGGAGGACGTGGCGTACTTCGTCTTCGGCACGCGCGACGCCACGCTCGATGCGTCCGCGCTGCCGCACGACTCGACGCTGCGACGCGCCCTCGCCGAGCGCATGGGGCGCGGCTCTCGTCCGATCGTGCGCGAGGGCACCCTGCAGGCGTGAGCCCGCTCAGGCGGCAGGCGCCTCCCGAGGCGCAGCCGCGTCGGTCGCCGCGTCGTCGTCGTCGCGGCGACTCGCGAGCCGCAGCGTCGCGAGGAGTCCGAGGGAGACGAAGCCGGCGGCCGCGAACGCCGCGAAGCGCGTGCCGTCGCTGAAGGCGACGCGCGCGTCGTCGGCCGCGTCGGCATCCTGCGCCTCGAGCGCCGAGATCGCCGTGCCGCTCGAGTCGACGACGACGTCGACGATCTGCTCGCGCGCCGCGGACGGCACGTCGCGCGCCTCGAGCCGTGCGTCGAGGATGCCGCCGACGCTCGTGAACAGGATGGTGCCGAGCACGGCGATGCCGAGCGCGGAGCCGATCTGCCGCGCCGTGCTCTGCGTGCCCGAGCCCTGCCCGCTCTGCTGCACCGGCACGTCCTGCAGCACGACGTTCGTGAGCTGCGCCGTCGCGAGACCGACGCCGAAGCCGTAGACGAAGAGCCCGGGCACGATCGCGTACCAGGCGCTGTCGGGCTGGATCGCGAGGGCGACGGCGAGCAGGCCGACGACCTCCGCGACGAGGCCCGCCCGCACGATGCCGACGGGGGTCGCGCGCGACCCGAACGCGCCCGCTGCACCGCTCGCGACGAACGAGCCGACGGCGAGGGCGAGGATCACGAGGCCCGTCTGGAGCGCGTCGTAGCCGAGGACGCCCTGCAGCCACAGCGGCAGCGACAGGATGATGCCGAACTCGCCGAGCGAGACGATCATCGCGGCGACGTTGCCATTGCGGAACGAGGGGATGCGCAGCAGCCCGAACGCGAGCATGGTGCTGCGCCCGGCGCGCTCCCGTCGCAGGCCCCAGCGCACGAAGGCGATGCCGGCCACGAGCGCGACGCCGAAGGCGATCGGCACGGGGGAGAGGTCGAGCGGCCACCACGCCAGGACGTCCTCGGTCGCGGTCCACCATCCGTAGGTGCGGCCCTCGATGAGCCCGAAGACGAAGGCGCCCGTCGTCAGCACGGCGAGCAGCGCGCCGACGACGTCGATGCCGTCGCGCGCATCCGCATCCCTCGACTCCGCGACGAAGACGAGCAGGCCGACGACGATCAGCGCCCCGAGCGGCACGTTGATGCCGAACGCCCACCGCCAGGAGAACGCCGTCGTGAGCCAACCGCCGAGCAGCGGACCGACGGCCGCCATGCCACCGATCGTCGAGCCCCACACGGCGAACGCGATCCCGCGATCCTTGCCCCGGAACGTCGCGTTGATGATCGACAGCGTCGTGGGCAGGATCATCGCCCCGCCGACGCCCTGGATGACGCGGGCGCCGATGAGGAGGTCGCCCGTGGGCGCCAGGGCAGCGAGCACGGAGGCGAGGGAGAAGATCGTGACGCCGATCAGCAGCATGCGGCGGCGGCCGAGCCGATCGGCGAGCGCCCCGAAGACGAGCAGGAGCGCGGCGAACACGAGCGTGTAGCTCTCCTGCACCCACTGCACCTGCGTCGAGGTGATGCCGAGGTCGTCGACGATCGACGGGATCGCCACGTTCACGATCGTCGAGTCGACGATGATGAGCGCGACGGCGACGCTGATGCAGACGAGGCCGAGCCAGCGGGAGCGGGAGGTGGTCACTCGCGTCAGCGTCCTCCTGCGCGGCCCGCTCGGCAAGTCGGCCGGCGCGCGCGGCGCGGCGTCAGGCGACGAGGGCTCCGTACGCGTCCTCGTCCTTCGCGACGATCGCCAGCACGAAGGGGCACGCCGGCACGATGGAGCGGCCCGAGGCGACGGCCTCGTCGAGTGCTGCGCGCACCACCTGCGTGCCGAGTCCCCGACCGCCGTGCTCCGGTGCCGTCTGCGTGTGCGGGAAGATGCGACGGCCGTCCGCGGCGTCCATGTAGTCGGCGACGCTCGCGAGCACCCCGTCCACCCGAAGCTCGAACCTGCCGCGCTCGGGTGCGTCCACGATCTCGATCGACTCGCTCATGACCGCCACGCTATGCCCGACGCGGCTCGGAGGCGAGTGGTCGCGCTCCGTGAGCCCTCAGACGGCGACGCCGACGAGCGCGGCGTCGACGATGGCGTCGGCGTGGGCGGCCATCGAGTCGACGATCGGCACCGGGACGTCCTCCTGGCGCACGAGCAGCTGGATCTCGGTGCACGCGAGGACGACGGCCTCCGCGCCGTCGGCGACGAGGCGGTCGATGACGCCGAGGTAGGCGGCGCGCGAGGCGGGGGAGACGATGCCGCGCGTGAGCTCGGACCAGACGATCCCGTCGACGACGGCGCGGTCGTCGGCGGCGGGTGCCATGCCCTCCATGCCGTGGGCGGCGAGGCGGTCGCGGTAGAACGGCTCGCGCATGACCCAGTCGGTGCCGAGGATGCCGAGCCGACGGACGCCGAGGGTCGTGGCGCGGGCGGCGACGGCATCGGCGATGTGCACGAGCGGGACGTCGATGGCGGCCTCGACGGCCGGGGCGACCTTGTGCATGAGGTTCGTGCAGATCGCGATGCGGTGCGCTCCGGCGGTCTGGAGGCGCAGCGCCTCCTCGGCGAGGAGGGCGCCGGCGGCGTCCCAGTCCTCGCGCACCTGCAGGTCGCGCACCTCGGCGAAGTCGAGGCTCGACAGCAGGATGCGCGCGGAGCGATGCCCGCCGAGCGCTTCCGCGACGCGGGCGTTGATGGCACGGTAGTAGTCGACGGTCGAGTGCCAGCTCATGCCGCCGATGAGTCCGATGGTCTCCATGCCTCCATGGGACCAGCAGGGGACGGCATCGGGTAGTCTTGTATCTCTTGGGCGATCCATCACCTAGGGTTATGGCATGGACATCGATCCGCGGCGCGTGCTCATCTTCCGTGCGGTCGCCCGCGCGGGCTCCGTGTCGGGCGGTGCGCGCACGCTCGGCTGGACGCAGCCGGCCGTCAGCCAGCATCTGCGCCTCCTCGAGGGAGAGCTGGGCATGGCGCTGCTGCTGCGCGGCCCGACCGGGGTGACGCTCACGGAGGCGGGGCAGCGCCTGCTCGCACGCGCGGATGCCATCGAGGCGTCGCTGCGGCAGGCGGAGGCCGAGCTCACCGAGCTCGCCGCCGGCGGCGGCACGGTGACGCTCGCCGCCTTCCCGTCGGCGATGGCCGACCTCGTGCCGCGAGCGATCGCGCGCCTGCTCGAGGTGGCGCCCCAGGTGCAGGTGCGCGTCGTCGAGGCGGAGCCTCCCGAGGCGCTCGCGGCGGTCGGCGCGAACGACGTCGATCTCGCCGTCGTGTTCGAGTACGCCGAGTCGCACGACGACGTCGGCCTCGAGCGCGTCGAGCTGGGCGACGACCCCAGCCTCGTCGTCGTGCCCGAGGGCCACGCCCTCGCGGCGCTCGGCGCGATCGACCTCGAGGACCTCGCGGGGGAGCGCTGGGTCGCGGGCTGCCCCCGATGCCGCCTGCACCTCGAGACGCTCGCCGACCGGGCGGGCTTCGAGCCCGACGTGCGGCACTCCACCGACGACCTCGTCGCCGCGCAGTCGTTCGTCTCGCGCACCGGCGCGGTCGCGCTGCTGCCTGCGATGGGCCTCGCGGCGCATCAGCGGGTCGGCGTCGTCGCCCGCCCGCTCGCCGACGGCTCGGGCCGCGTCCTCAGCATTCGGCACCGTGCCGGCGCCGATCGCGTGCCCGCGATCCGCGCGGCGATCGACGCGATCGTCGCGGTCGTCTAGCGGCACGGGACCACGTGCGCATGGGCCCGCCGCATCCACGCGTCAGCGGGTGGTCGGCTGCGCATTCCGCCTGACCCTCCGCTCACGCGTGGATCCGGCGGTCCGCCGGCCGACGCCCCGACGTCAGCGGCGCTCGCCCAGCTCGAGGATGCGGTGCAGCAGCACGAGCACCTCGTCCGGCAGGGCGGGCTCGACGACCGTGACGTCGATGCGCGTCTCGACGGTGACGCGCCAGACGTAGGCGTCGCGGACGCGGTCGTCGTCGGCGCCGGCGAGGTCGGCGAGCTCGCCCGAGTCGATGAGGGTCTCGAGCGCCCGCTGATCGCGGCTCGGGAGTGCGGACTCGGGCAGCTCGCCGACGCGCTCGCGCCCGAGCATGCCGCCCGATCGCGCGACGCGCACCGTGCCCGCATCGTCGGTCGTGGGCGGTGCTGCCGGAGCCCCACCCGTGACGCCCACGGCGTCCCACGCATCGCCGATGGCCGTGCGCTCGCGCGAGTCGGCGCCGAAGCGCGACTCGGCGGCCGCGATCGTCGCGGCTGCGAACGCCGCGAAGTCGGCGTGCGCGTCGATCGAGCCGTTCGTGAGCACGTCGAGCCAGACGAGCCCGGCTCCCTCCCACGCGCGGCCGCCGATCGCGGTCGCCGCGAGGTAGAAGGCATGGTTCGGGATGCCCGAGTTGATGTGCACGCCGCCGTTGTCGCTCGTGGTGTCGACGTAGTCGGCCATGGTCGCCGGCTGCGGATCCCTGCCGAGCACGTCGTCGTCGTAGGCCGTGCCGGGGGCGCGCAGCGATCGCAGCGCGACGCCCTGGACGCCGGGCGCGAAGAGCCCCGCGCCCACGAGCCAGTCGGCCTCGTCGGCGGTCTGGCCGAGCGCGTGCTGCTTGGCGAGCGAGCCGATGACGTCGGCGACCGACTCGTTGAGCGCGCCGGGCTGTCCCTGGTACACGAGGTCGGTCGTGGCCTGCACGAGCCCGTGGGCGAGCTCGTGGCCGATGACGTCGACCGCGCCGGTGAACCCGAGGAACACCTCGCCGTCGCCGTCGCCGAACACCATGCGCTCGCCGTTCCAGAACGCGTTGTCGTACGCCTCGCCGTAGTGCACGGTCGCGAGCAGCGGCATGCCTGCGCCGTCGAGGGAGTCGCGGCCGAATGCCTCGTGCAGCAGCGTCCAGGTGATGCCGAGCCCGTCGTACGCCTCGTCGACGGCGACGTCGCTCGTCGGCTCGTCGCCCTCGCGGCGCACCGTCGTGCCCGGCAGCCGCATCGTGCCCTGCGCGTCGGCGATCGTGCGACGCGGCGCGGGGCGAGCGTCGGGGACGAGCGAGCGCCGTCCGGTGGCGGGCTCGGCCCGGGACGAGCGGCGCGACGTGCGCACCGCCTCGTCGAGCGTGAGCGTGCGCTGGGCGCCGCGCGCCACCGCTGCGCTCGGGTGGTCGCCGAGACGCTCGAGCAGGAAGGGAGGGACGATGCCGTGCATGCGACGACCATACGGTCGAGCGCCGACAGGCGTCGGCGGGTCTCCCCAGGGCGAGCCGATCGCCATGGGTGCCGCATAGATCGCGCGCCTAGGCTCGAGGGGATCCCTTGCTCCACGACCCCTGCTGAGGCCGCGCATGACCGCCAAGACCTGGAACATCCTCGGCATCGTCGCCGCAGCCCTCGTGATCGTCGTCGCGACGGTCCTCGCGGTCACGCGGCCGTGGGAGCAGGCGTCGACCGCCGCTCCCGCCGGCGACGTCTCGGCCGCCGACACGCTCGACGCGACGACGCACGTCCTCGACGACGCGGGCGAGGGTGCGCCGGTCGTGGTCGAGTTCCTCGACTTCGAGTGCCCGTCGTGCGCGCTCGTCTACCCGACGATGGAGACGATGCGCGCCGAGTACGCCGGCGAGGTCACGTTCGCGGTGCGCTACTTCCCGCTCGCGGCGCACCAGAACGCCTACCCCGCCGCGATCGCGGCCGAGGCGGCGGCGCAGCAGGGGCAGTTCGAGGCGATGTACCAGCGCCTGTTCGAGACGCACACCGACTGGGCGGGCACCGAGGACGCCGACGCGACGTTCCGCACCTTCGCCGAGGACCTCGGCCTCGACATGGAGGCGTACGACGCCGCCGTGGCCGATCCCGCGACGGGCGACCGCGTCGAGCTGGACTACGAGGCCGGCGTCGCGCTCGGCGTGCAGAGCACCCCGACGATCCTCATCGACGGCGAGGTCCTCGAGCTGCAGACGGTCGACGACATCGAGGCCGGCATCCAGGCTGCGCTCGAGGACTGATCCCGCGCGCGACGTCGCACGTGCGTGCGAGGATGCCGCTCGACGGGAGGTCCGCATGGACGTGACGATCGAGGGCGACGTGCTCGAGTGGCGCGGCCCTGCGCCCCACCACTTCGTCCGCGTCCCCGAGGCGGAGGCAGAGGCCATCCGAGAGCTCGCGGCGCACGTCTCGTACGGCTGGGGCGTCATCCCCGTGCGCGGCTGGCTGCTCGGCACGGAGTTCACGACCTCGCTCTTCCCCCGCGAGGGCGGCTACCTCGTGCCGCTCAAGGCGGCGGTGCGCGCCGAGCACGGCATCGGCATCGGCGACCACGTCGTCGTGCGGCTGCGCATCGGCTGACGCGTCACAGCGCGTCGAGCAGCGCTCGCATCTCGTCGATCTCCCGCTGCTGCGCGTCGACGATCGACGCGGCGAGGGCGAGGGCGTCCGGGTCCTCGCCGTCGTCGAGCTCCTGCTCGGCCATCGCGACGGCACCCTCGTGGTGCGCGATCATGCCCTCGAGGAAGCGCGTCGACGCCGAGGCGCCGTCGGCCGCCTCGAGCTCGGCGAGCTCCCCCTCGGTGAGCATGCCGTCGTCGCCGTGGTCCATGCCCCCGTGCGCGTCGGCCTCGGCGCCCCAGGCCTCGAGCCACGACCGCATCGTCGCGATCTCCGGCTCCTGCGCGGCTCGGATGCGCTCGGCGAGGTCTGCGACGCGAGGGTCGAGGTCGGGCTTCGCGAGCACGATGTCCGCCATCTCGACGGCCTGCTCGTGGTGGGGGATCATCGCGGCCGCGAACGCGACGTCGGCGGCCGCGCCGGAGGGCGCCTGCGACGAGCCGTGCCCCGCGTGGTCCCCGCCGACCTCGGGCGACGCGCAGCCGGAGAGCGCGATGGCGGCGGCGGCGAGGGCTGCGACGGTGGTGGCGATGCGGTTCGGCATGGGGTCCTCTCGGGGAGCGGGATGGATGGACGGATCGGATCAGGCGTCGTGGAGCACGCGGGCGACGCTGCGCTCGGGTCGCAGGTCGAGCCGGCGCAGCAGCTGCGCGTTGGCGGCGACGACGACGGTCGAGGCCGACATGAGCAGGGCGCCGACCGACATCGGCAGCACGAAGCCGATGGGGGCGAGGACGCCGGCGGCGAGCGGCACGGACAGCAGGTTGTAGCCGGCGGCCCACCAGAGGTTCTGCCGCATCTTGGCGTAGCCGGCGCGCGAGAGCTCGACGATCGAGACGACCGATCGAGGATCGGAGCCGGCGAGGATGACGCCCGCCGAGCCGATCGCGACGTCGGTGCCCGCGCCGATCGCGATGCCCACGTCGGCGCGCGCGAGCGCGGGTGCGTCGTTGACGCCGTCGCCGACCATGGCGACGGTGCGCCCCTCGGCCTGCAGGGCGGCCACGTGATCGGCCTTGTCCTCGGGGCGCACGCCGGCGACGACGCGGTCGATGCCGAGCGCGTCGCCGACGGCGCGCGCGACGGGCTCGGCGTCGCCCGTGAGCAGCACGACCTCCATGCCGAGCGCGTGGAGCGCGCGGACGGCGTCGAAGGACTCCGGACGGATCTCGTCCGCGAGGCGGATCGCGCCGACGACGGCGCCGTCGCGCTCGACGTGCAGCACCGTCGAGCCCTCGGACTCCCACCGCCTCGCGACGTCGAGCGCCTCGAGGCCGCGGTCGCGCAGCATGCGCGGTCCGCCGACGTGCACCCGGGCTCCCGCGACCGTCGCGACCACGCCGACGGCGGGGGAGGAGGAGGCGTCGCTCGCCACCGGCAGGGTCAGAGCACGGTCGTGCGCGGCGCGCACGATGGCCCGGGCGAGGGGATGCTCGCTGTCGGACTCGGCGGCCGCCGCGAGCGCGAGGAGCGCATCGGCATCCAGGCCGCCCGCCGGCTCGACGGCGAGCACGGCCGGCTCGCCGCGCGTGAGCGTGCCGGTCTTGTCGAGCACGACCACGTCGACGGAGCGCATGCGCTCGAGCGCGAGCCGATCGCGCACGAGCACGCCGCCGCGCGCCGCGCGCTCGGTCGCGATCGCGACGACGAGCGGGATCGCGAGGCCGAGGGCGTGCGGACAGGCGATGACGAGCACCGTCACGGTGCGGACCACGGCCTCCTCGGGGGTGCCGACGAGCAGCCACGCGACCGCGGTGACGGCTGCGGCGCCGAGCGCGAACCAGAACAGCAGCGCCGCGGCGCGGTCGGCGAGCCGCTGCGCGCGCGAGGTCGACGACTGGGCGTCCGCCACGAGCCTGCGGATGCCGGCGAGCGCGGTGTCCTCGCCGGTCGCGACGACCTCGACGCGCAGGCTCGAGTCGGTGGCGACGGTGCCTGCGGTGACGGCGTCGCCGACGCTGCGCGCGACCGTGCTCGACTCGCCCGTGATCATCGACTCGTCGAGCGCTGCCGAGCCGTCGAGGATGCGTCCGTCGGCGGGCACCGCGGCACCCGGGCGGACGACGACGACGTCGCCGACCTGCAGCTCGGCCGGCGCGACGCGCTCGGTGCCGGAGGCGGTGACCCGCTCCGCCTCGTCCGGCAGGAGCGCGGCCAGCGCGTCGAGCGCCGAGGTCGTCTGCGCGAGCGAGCGCATCTCGATCCAGTGGCCGAGGAGCATGATCGCGACGAGCAGCGCGAGCTCCCACCAGAAGTCGAGGTGGTGCGCCGCGAGGCCGAGGCTCGCCATCCACGAGGCGACGAGGGCGACGGTGATGGCGAGCGCGACGAGCAGCATCATGCCGGGCTGCCGAGCACGGAGCTCGTCGACCGCGCCGCGCAGGAAGGGCCATCCTCCCCAGGCGTAGATGATCGTGCCCAGCACGGGGGAGACCCAGGCGATGCCCGGCACGTCCGGGAGCGCGTACCCGAGGAGCGACGCGACCATGCTCGAGCAGGCAACTGTCGGCACCGCGAGGGCGAGCACGATCCAGAAGCGCGAGCGGAACTGGGCCGCGTGGTCGGCGTGACCGCCATGCCCGCCGTGGCCCGCATGCCCGCCGTGGCCCGCGTGCCCGCCGTGGCCCGCGTGCTCGGCGCGTGCCTCGGACTCCCGCTGCGCGACGTGTCCTGCGTGCCCCTCGTGACCGGCGTCCACGTGCTCGTCTCCCATCGTCGCTCGGCGGCGTCGATCGACGTCCCGGTGCCCGACGATACCCCTAGGGGGTATGTCGGTCAACCGCTGAGCATGCCCGGTCGACGCCGCTCGACGCTGCGCGAGAAGGTCGGCGCGACCCTCCGGCTCGGCGCAGGAACATGCGGTCCATGCGTGCGGCGCCGCACGGGTTCTCGCATTCCTGCACGCATAGGGAAAGAATGCGGGAAGTTTCCTCCCGCGACCCCTGGGATCGCCCGTCGCCGCGACGCATGCTGAGGACGCGGGGGACGACCGTCTCCTCGCCGCAGCACCGCGTCGGCTCGCATCCGAGCCCACGTGCGGATCGAGAGGAGCGCGCCATGGACCGCGACGACGACACGCAGGCAGGATGGCCCGACGAGGTCGCCGAGGCGCCCTTCGGACGCTGGCTCCAGCTCATCAACAACGGCGGCGACTGACCTCGTCAGCCGCCGCGCCGTCGACGATCAGTCGTCGACGGCCGCGTTCGCCACGGCGAGCAGCCGCAGGTTGTGCGGCAGCGCCCCGTCGAAGCCGGGCGTGGACATCGTGAGGATCACGGTGTCCGCCCGCGGGTTCACGACGAACTTCGTCGAGAAGAAGCCCTGCCACGAGTAGGCGCCGGGCGCCCCGAGGTAGTGGGCCGACCCTGCGGGAGCGTTCTCGCCCTCCTGGATGTCGACCATGTAGCCCCAGCGATTCTGGGTGAGCTGCCAGTTCGTCTTGTCGCCGATCTGGTTCGTCGTCATGAGCCGAACCGACGCGGGCGAGAGCACCCGCACGCCGTCGAGCGTGCCGCCGTTCAGCAGCATCTGCGCGAAGCGCAGGTAGTCGCCGGTCGTGCCGTGCAGGCCGCCGGCGCCGCTGAAGAGCGTCCGATGCTCGCTGAACGAGTACTCGGGCCCGAGCATGCCCGCGCCGAGCGGTGCGTCCTCGAGCTGGCGCTCGTCGCGACCGGCCCAGTAGACGGCGGCGAGGCGGTGCTGCTCCGCCTCGGGCACGAAGAACCACGTCTCGTCCATGCCGAGCGGCTCGAGGATGTTGCGCCGCTGGTAGGTGTCGAAGTCGAGGCCCGAGACGACCTCGACGAGGCGCGCGAGCACGTTGACGGAGTTGTTCGAGTAGTCGAACATCGTGCCCGGCTGGGCGATGAGCGGCACGGTCGCGAGCCGCTCGACGACCTCGGCCAGGTTCGTCGCCGGGGCCTCGAAGGTGTCGATGACGCCGGCGTCCTTCAGCAGCTGCGGCACGACGCCGTAGACGGACGGCTCGAAGAGGCGGTGCCACCACGTGTTCGTGTAGCCGGCCGTCATCGTGAGCAGGTGGTGCACCGTGATGGGGCGCTCGGCGCTCGCCATGCGGGTGACGCCCCAGTCCTCGACGACCGCGACGCGGGGGTCGGCGAGCTCGGGCAGCCACTGCGCGACCGGGTCGTGGAGCCCGATGAGGCCCCGCTCGAACAGCTGCAGGACGCAGGCGGCGGCGACGGTCTTCGACATGGATGCGAACCGGAAGATGGAGTCGGTCTCCATCGGCACGTCCTCGTCGGCCTTGCCGAAGGCCTTGAGGTAGCAGACCTTGCCGTGACGAGCGACGAGCATGACGGAGCCCTGGTACGCGTCGTCGGCGATGTTGCGCCGCTGCAGCTCGTCGAGATGCGCGAGGTGCCGACTCGAGACGCCGACCTCCTCGGGCTCGACCTGCTGCTCGAGCTTCGGGTGCGTGGTCATCCGTGCCTCCTCGCGACGGTGCGTGCCCGCAGCCTAGTCCTCGCGCCCCTGCGGCGAGCGACCGTCTCAGTCCTCGACGGAGAACACGTAGTAGACGTGCCCCGGCGCCTGGATGTCGGCGACGCGACCGCCGGGGATGTCGGCGATGCGCGTGGCCACCTGCGCGACGGGATGCGCGTCGAGCCAGGCCTGCACGTCGTCGACGAGGTACATCGGCCCGGGGCCACCCCATCCCGGCTCGTCGTCGAGCATGAGCTGCGTGTCGAGGCCCGGGCACTGCAGCGCGATGGTGTGGTCGCCCTGTCGCCACGCCTCCTCCCAGCCGAGGGCCGCGTAGTGCGCGGCCGCTGCCGCGAGGTCGTCGACGGGCTGGAAGAGGAACGACAGCTGCATGGATGGCCTCCCGAGGCGGTGGATCGTGCCGATCCTACGAAGTCGGGGTACGAGCGGGATCCATGCTCGCCGGCGTGCGGCATCCGACGGGGGACGAGCCGGAGGTCGCGTGCCATCCCTCCGGCGGATCCTCGCCGACGCGCCCGTCGATCGCCTCGCGCAGCAGGTCGGCGTGGCCGGTGTGCCTGCCGTACTCCTCGATGAGGTCGTGGAGGAGGCGGCGCAGGCTGACCACCAGGCCGTCGTCGGCACCCATCGCGACGCGCTGGTCGAGCCCGCCGTCCGCGAGGGCCGTGGCGAGCCGGTCGTGCGAGCGCCGGACGGCGTCGTCCCACAGGGCGTAGAGCTCGGCCGCCGAGAGCGCCCCGGGATCGAACGCGTACTCCTGCGGGGATCCCTCGTACCCGGCCATGCCCGCCCACGGCGGTCCGTAGGACGCGCCGCTGAGGGCCATGCCCGTCTTCTCGTCCTCGACGCACGCCAGGTGCTTGAGCAGCGACGCGAACGACAGCGCCGAGGCGCCGGTGCGTGCGTGGAGCGCCTCGAGGGTCAGGTCGTCCGCCTTCCAGCGGAACGTGGTGCGGAGCCGGTCGAGCGAGGCGAGCACGTGCTCGACCTCGCTGCCGGCGAGCGGCGGCTCCCAGGGGGAGGCGTCGGGGCTGGCTGCTGGGGCCTCGGTGGCATCGGACATGCCGCGACGCTAGCCCGGGCCGCCGACATCCGCCATCAGCGCGTCGGCGTCATCCGGATCGCGGCGGCGACGGCCGCGACCGTCGACTCGAGGTCGGCGGCGAGCGCGGCGTCGTCGGGTCGCTCGGAGTCGTGCAGGATCACGACCGCGCCGCGGCGTGCACCGCAGTAGTCGACGACGCCGTGCATGAGCTGCGTCTCGAGCGCCGCCGCGTAGCCGTGCCGCTCCCAGAGGGCGGCATCCGTGCCCGCGACGGGGATGGCGTGGACGGTGAGCCGATCGAGCATGCGGACGATGCTGCCGTCGTGCGCGAGCGCGAACGCCCAGCCGCCCACGAGCACGCGGTCGATCCAGCCCTTGAGCAGGGCGGGCATCGACCACCAGTGCGCCGGGAAGACGAGCACGAGGTGGTCGTGGGCGTCGACGCGCGCCTGCTCGGCGAGCACGGCGTCGTCCGTGCGCGTCTGCGCGCGGTAGTCGGCGAGGTCGGCGACGCCGAAGCGCGGATCGAAGCCCTCGGCGGCCAGGTCGGCGATCGTCGCGCCGCCGAGCCGGTCGCGGAGGCGCTCGGCCACGCGCATGGTCCGCGAGGCGGGGTCGGGATGGGCGACGACGACGAGCGTGCGCGTCACGCCGCGTCCACCGGGCTCGGACGGCGGAGGCGTGGCGCGATCGAGGGAGAAGGCATCGCTCCACGCTATCCGGCCGTCGGAGGTGCGGCGCATGATGGTGGCGAGCACGAGGGGGAGCCATGACCGAGCGCACCACGACCGGCGACCTGCACGGCGTGCGATACGAGCACGCGAGCATGCGCGATGCGCGATTCGTCGAGGTCGACCTCCGCGGCGTCGTCATGCGCGGCGTCGACCTGGCGGGCGGCGACCTCGACGCGCCCTGGCTCCTCGACGGCGAGAGCACCCTCCTCGTCAACGGCGTCGACGTCGCACCGCTCGTCGAGGCCGAGCTCTGCCGGCGCATGCCGGGGCGCGCGCTGCGCCGGGCGCCGGACCCCGAGGGGCTGCGCGAGGCGTGGCGAGCGGTCGAGGACGCCTGGGCCGCAGCGGTGCGGCGCGCGGAGGGGATGCCCGGGCGCGCGGTCGACGTCTCGGTCGACGGCGAGTGGTCGTTCGCCCAGACGCTGCGGCATCTGGTCATGGCCACCGACACCTGGCTGCGCGGCGCGATCCTCGGCATCGAGCGGCCGTTCCATCCCATCGGGCAGCCCGACGGGTCGTACGCCGCCCAGGGAGGCGACGCGGCGACCTTCTCCGAGACGTCGCCCGAGTGGTCCACGGTGCTCGCGGTGCGCGCCGATCGCGTCGGGATGGTCCGCGACCTGCTCGCGAGCATCGACGCCGACGGGCTCGCGGCGCCGCGACGCAATCCCTGGGAGCCGGCGCGCGAGGAGACGGTGCGCTCGTGCATCCACGTGATCCTCGAGGAGGAGTGGGAGCACCTGCGCTTCGCGCTGCGCGACCTCGTCGCGCTCGACGAGGCAGCCGCCGGGTGACCGAGCAGGAGGCGGCCCTACGCTCGGAGACGATGGCAGCAGCAGACGACGCGCCGAGCCTGCCCGCGCCCGACGCCTGGCGCGAATGGGCGCCGAGACTCCCGACGTCGATCGCGCAGACGATCGGGCGCGCGCAGCAGGGGAGGCGCGACCCGACGCAGCGGCGCGATCCGGACGGGGCCGTGTGGCGCACGATGCGCACGCCGGACGGTCCGGCCGTGGTGCGGTTCGAGCAGCGTGGTGCACGGATCCTGTGTCGCGCGTGGGGTGCGGGCGCCGCGTGGGCGGTCGAGCGCGCGCCGTGGCTGCTCGGCGATGGCGACGATCCGTCGGGCTTCGAGCCGCAGCATCCCTTCCTCGAGGCCGCGCATCGCAGGCACCCCGGCATGCGCATCGCAGGCAGCGGCGACATGCTGCACGGCCTGGTCGGCGCGATCCTCGAGCAGCGCGTCGAGGCCGTCGCGGCGCTCGCCTCCTGGTCTCGGCTCGTGCAGCGGCTCGGCGAGCCCGCGCCGCATCCTGCCCCTGCGGGCATGCGCATCTTCCCGAGCGGCGCGGCGTGGCTCGGCCTCGAGCAGGGGGAGTGGCGCGCGGTGGGCGTCGACCTGCGTCGCGCCGCGACCATCCGCTGGGTCGCGGCCCGCGAGCGCAGCATGCAACGCCTCGTCGACGAGCGTCGCGACCTCGAGACGATCGACCGGGTGCTGCTGTCTATGCCGGGCATCGGCCCGTGGACGTCGGCGGAGGTGCGCCAGCGGGTGCTGGGCGATGCCGACGCCGTGTCGGTCGGCGACGTGCATCTGGCCCCCGTCGTCGGTCAGACGCTCGCGGGTCGCTCGTTCGACGATGCCGAGCTCGTGGCGTTCCTCGAGCCGTGGCGCGGGCACCGCTACCGGGTGGCCCGGCTCGTCTACGCCGGCGGGGCGGTCGTCCGACCGCGCATCGCGCCGCGGCGCACGCCGGGGCCGCGGCCCGAGTCGCGACGGTGACGGCGCGTCGACCGAGGGTCAGGCGAGCGCGGGCTCCATGGGCAGCCGAGGCGCGCGCCACATGGCGACGGGATACCCGTCGGCGACGAGGCCGATCTCGCTGCGCATGACGAAGCCGTGCCGCTCGTACAGCCGCCTGCTCGCGGGCGTCGTCGCCTCGAGGTAGACGCCGTCGTCGCCACGCGCGAGCCCGTGCTCGAGCAGCGCGGTGCCGACGCCCAGGCCGCGCGCCGACGCGGCGACGGCGATGTCGGCGAGCACCACGAACGTGCCCTCGGGTCGGGCGCGCCGTCGGATGCCCAGCGTGCGCAGGGCGACGCCGGCATGGACGGGGCCGATCGCGAAGGCGTAGCGAGGTGCCTGGCGCAGGAGGGCTGCCCGACGTCGGCAGAGGCGCGGCGACTCCCACGCGGCGACGCCGACGATCACCCCGTCCACGACCGCGACGTCGACGGCCCCGTGGTCGAACGAGCCCACGCGGAGCTCGGCCTCGTACAGGCTCGTCAGTCGACGGAGGCGATCGGCGCGGCCGGGGATGGCGCGTGCGCCGACGGGATCGTCGAGCAGGGCAGCGGCGACGATGCCGGCGCACAGCCTCGCCTCGGCGACGATGGCGGAGCGGATCTGCACGAGATGCCTTCGATGAGAAAGTGAGGTGTCGTCAGTCTAGACCCCCGCTCGGCGCGGGGGACGTCGACACGACCGAGCGGCCCTCGATCCCGAGCACGTGCTCGGCGCCGACGCAACCGGCACGCACCGACGGCCGGCGGGTGGCATCGTCATGGACGGTCGCGCGCGCACGCACGCGATCCCCAGCAGCGAAGGAGACCGCATGCGCGCTCGGCCCGGCATCCCCTCGGCGGACGACCTCGAGCAGCGAGGCCGCACGATCGCGATCCTCGGCGCGGGCGGCGACCTCACCGAGCGGCTCCTGCTGCCCGGGCTCGGCGAGGTCGCCCAGCTGGCCCGCCTCGACGACGTCACGCTGATCGGTGCCGCGCGGACGCCGCAGACCGACGAGGAGTGGCAGGGCGTCGTGCGCGGCAGCCTCGAGTCCGCAGGCATCGCCGCGCACGTCGTCGACGCCCTGACGTCGGGCGCGCGCTTCGTCGCGACCGACGCCTCCGACCCGGAGCAGCTGCGAGCCCTGCTCGACGCCTGTCCGACCTCGCCCGTGCTCTACGTGGCGCTGCCTCCTGCCATGGGCCACGCCGTCGCGGCGTCGCTCGCCGAGATCGACCTGCCCGACGACCTCGTCGTCGCGATCGAGAAGCCCTTCGGCGAGGACCTCTCCGATGCGCGCGCGCTCAACGAGGCGTTCGCCGCCGTCCTCCCCGAGGATCGCCTCTGGCGCATCGACCACTTCCTCGGCAACCAGGCGGTCGTGGGCATGCTCGGCCTGCGCTTCGGCAATCCGCTGCTCGAGGCGAGCTGGTCGGCCGAGCATGTCGAGCGCGTCGAGATCGTCTACGACGAGACCCTCGGCGTCGAGGGGCGCGCGGCGTTCTACGACGGCACGGGCGCGCTGCGCGACATGCTGCAGAGCCACCTGCTCATGGTGCTCGCCGCCGTCGCGATGGAACGGCCGGATGCCGTGACGGCGGCCGACGTCCACGTGCGCATGGCCGAGGTGCTGGGCGCGACGCGGCTGTGGCGCGACGACCCCGGCGCCGCCCGCCGCGCGCGGTACGAGGAGGGACGCGTCGAGGGTCGCCTGCTGCCGTCCTACGTCGACGAGGAGGGGGTCGACGCGGATGCGAGGGCCGAGACCCTCGCGCAGCTCGTGCTGCAGGTCGACGTGCCGCGCTGGCAGGGGGTGCCGTTCGTGCTGCGCTCGGGCAAGGCGATCGGGGATCCGCGTGCCGAGATCGCGATCCACCTG
This sequence comes from Agrococcus versicolor, assembly GCF_039531815.1. Lineage (NCBI taxonomy): Bacteria > Bacillati > Actinomycetota > Actinomycetes > Micrococcales > Microbacteriaceae > Agrococcus > Agrococcus versicolor. The sequence continues at coordinate 825,927 of NZ_BAAAQT010000005.1, forward strand.
CGCGCCGCGACGCCTCTCGAGGGCATCGCCGTACCCGCCGACGGTGCCGGGTCCGTGCTGCGCATCTCGCTCGAGGACGCCGCGATCGACGTCGAGCTCCTCGTCGACGACCCGGGCCACGCCCACGTGCTCGCGCCGCTCGGCGCGACGGCGCGCCCCGCGGCCGCGCCGCTGAGCGCCTACGGGCAGGTGCTGCTCGGCCTCCTGGCCGGCGACCGGCTGCTGTCGGTGCCGGGCGACGTCGCCGAGCAGTGCTGGCGCATCGTGACGCCCGTGCTCGACGCATGGGCCGCGGGCGATGGCGAGCTCGAGGCGTACGAGGCGGGCAGCGGCGGGCCGTCGGCCTGGTAGGGCCGTCGTCGAGCGGGTGCGATCAGCGTGCGCAGCACTCGCAGGACGGGGCGGCGATCGCGGCGGCGTCCGGCTGCTGCGCGTCGGTCGAGTCCCGCGCGTGCGCGTGCACGTGCGCGCTGGGTGCGCAGCATCCCTCGCCGCGCAGCGTCAGCACGCCCTCGCGCACCGCGATCACGGCGATGACGAGCGCGGCGACGGCATCGGCCCACCACCAGCCGAGCACGGCGTTCGCGAGCAGCCCGACGAGGAGGGCCGCGGAGAGGTACGTGCACAGCAGCGTCTGCCTCGAGTCGGCGATCGCCGTCGCCGACCCGAGCTCTCTCCCCGTGCGCCGCTCGAACCAGCTGAGGAACGGCATGACGGCGAGGCTGAGCGCAGCGATGGCGATGCCGACGGGGCTCGCGTCCGGCCGCTCCTGCTGCACGAGCGCGAGCAGCGCGTCGCTGCCCACGACGACCGCGAGCAGGAAGAAGGCGATCGCGACGACCCGCAGCGTCGCCCGCTCGCGGCGCAGCGGGTCGCGCGCGGAGAACTGCCAGGCGACGGCCGCGGCGGAGAGCACCTCGACGATCGAGTCGAGGCCGAAGCCGATGAGCGCCGCCGACGAGGCGACCGCGCCCGCCCACAGCGCGACGATCGCCTCGACGACGTTCCAGGTGATGGTGATCGCGACCACGAGGCGCACGCGGCGTTCGAGGATGCGGCGTCGGCCGGTGGGCAGCATCGAGGCCGTGCTCATGCGCAGCACCCCCGCTGCAGGCAGTCGGGGTCGTCGCACGTCGCGCCGGCGTCCACGGCGAGGACCGTGTCGGTGAGCGCGGTGAGCGCACCGGCGAGATGGCGGTCGGCCAGCGCGTAGCTCGTGCGGCGTCCCTGCGGCTCGGCCACGACGAGGCCGCACCCGCGCAGGCACGCGAGGTGGTTGGAGACGTTCGGGCGGCTGAGGCCGAGCGCGTCGGCGAGGTCGGCGGGGTAGCGGGGGCCGTCGACGATCGCGAGCAGGATGCGCGCTCGCGTCGCGTCGCCCATCGCACGCCCGAGTCGCACCATGACGTCGACGGCGTCGGCACGGACGGGCAACGCATCGGTCAGCATGCGATGAACAGTACACGGTGCGCTGAACCGAGCGGTGCATGCCCGCCGGGCGCTAGGTCGGAGCCGTCCCGCGCTCGGGCACGAGTCGCGGCACGAGCCGCACGAGCACGATCAGCGCGACGAGCTCCACCAGCGTCTGGGCCACGACCGCGAGCGGCGCGATGCCCAGCGACGGCGGCAGCGCGAGCGCCAGCGGCAGCACCACGAGCGAGTTGCGCGTCGAGGTGGAGAGGATGACGGCGCGCGTCCCGGGCACGTCGAGCCGAGCGACGCGTCCGGCGAGCACGCCGACGCCGAGCGCGGCCACGACGAACGCGACGTACAGCGGCAGGACGCGCACGAGGACCGTCGCCTGCGCGCCGACCGCGGCGATCTGCGAGGCGACGACGACCGCGAGGGTCGCCATCATCGACGGCACCATGGCAGCGGCCATCGCCGCCTGGATCGCACGCCCGATGCGACGTCGACGCGCGAGGGCCTGCACGATCCCCGCCGCGACGAGCGGCACCACGATCAGGAGGACGAACGCGCGCGCGAAGGGCGCGGGATCGACGACCTCGAGGACGTCCCCACCGGCGAGGAGCAGGAGGAGCACGGGCAGCAGCAGGAGCTGGAGCAGCATGAGCAGGGGAGCGGCGGCGAGGAGGCGGGCGCGCGCGCCTCCGGCGAGCCCTGTGAAGACCACGACGTAGTCGATGCATGGCGTCAGCAGGACGAGGAGCACCCCGAGGAGGAGACCGCGATCGTCGACGACGAGACGCGACAGCGCCCACGCGAGCACGGGCACCACGACGAAGTTCGCCGCGAGGACCGTCGCGAGGAAGCGCCCATCCCGGACGGCGCGACCCACCTCCCCGAGCGGCACGGCGAGGAAGGTCGCGAAGAGCAGCAGCATGAGCACGGGCTCGATCGCATGCTCGAGGGACGGCGCGAGACGCGGCGCGGACAGCCCGACGACGCCGCCGAGCACGAGCGCGGCCAGGAAGAGCGGCACCTGGTGGCGATCCCAGGCGGCGACGAGACCGCGACCTGCTGCGCGCGGAGCGTCGGACGTCATCCCCGATCCCATCCGCACGCCTCGAGGCTAGCCGCGACCGCGATCGCGCCGACGCGCCGAGACCGTGCTCGTGCCTGCCATGTCTCGCGAGCGAGCCGTAGCGTCGTCACCATGGAGGAGCGCACGCGCATCGCCTGGCGGGAGGTCGCCGTGCACGCGCGCGGAGCGACCCTCGCCGCGCAGACGACGGACGGGGGCGAGGGCGACGTGCCCCTGCTGCTGCTCGGCGGTGCGACCTGGTCGCGCGACTGGTGGCCGGACGAGCTCTGCGCGGCGCTCGTCGCGCAGGGAGCGAGTGTCGTGCGATTCGACGCTCGCGACACCGGGGCGTCGACGTCCTCGCCCCCGGGCGCGCCCGACTACGACGCCGAGGATCTCGCCGACGACGCGGTGGCGGTGCTCGACGCGTGCGGCGTCGATCGCGCCGTGGTGCTCGGGTGCTCGATGGGCGGAGGGCTCGCGCAGCTCGTCGCCGGCCGGTCGCCGGAGCGCGTCGCCGGTCTCGTCGTGCTCTCGAGCGCTCCGGCAGGCCCCGTCGGACGTCCGCTGGATGCCGCGGTCGGCGGCGTCGTCGATCCCTCGGAGCCCGACTGGGACGATGCGGACGAGGTGGTCGACTGGATCGTCGCCGCCGAGCGGGCCGTCGCCGGGACGGGCGCGCTCGACGAGCCGATGGTGCGAGCGATCGCGCGCCGAGCGGTCGCGCGAACCCCGAGCCTCGAGCCGGCTGCGGCCAACCACCTCCTCGTCGCCGCATCCGGCCCCTCCGTCGAGCTCGACGCCCTGCGCGGCATCCCGGCGCTCGTCGTGCACGGCGCGGCCGACCCCGTGTTCCCCGCGCAGCACGGCGAGGCGCTCGCCGCGACGATCGGCGCCTCGTTCCTGCTGCTCGACGACGTCGGGCACGGGCTGCCTCCCCGCACGGCGTGGCCGCTGCTCGTCCCGCGGATCGGTGCGCTGCTGCGCGAGGCCGGCGGGCGGATGCAGCCGCAGCGACGGTCGATCGCGGTCGAGGACGGCGCGACGATCTCGGTCCTGAACCTGCCGGGGACGAGCCCGGCGGTCGTGCTGCTGCACGGACTCGCCGGCAGCGCGACCGAGCTCCTGCCGACGGCACGCGCCCTCGGCGGCAGGCGTGCCGTGCTCGTCGACCAGCGCGGCCACGGCGAGAGCACCCGGCGGCCCGCGGACGTGCGCCGTGCGGCCTTCGTCGCCGACGTCGTCCGCGTGATCGAGGCAGAGACGACCTCGCCGGTGGATCTCGTCGGGCACTCGATGGGCGCGCACACCGCGATGCTCGTCGCCGCGGTCCGACCCGACCTCGTGCGCCGGCTCGTGCTGCTCGAGGGCACCGAGGGCGGCGGCACCCGCGAGGAGCGCGAGGAGCTCGGGGCGTTCCTGCGCTCCTGGCGCGTGCCGTTCCCATCCCGCGACGCGGCGTCGGCTGCGTTGGGAGGGGGACCTCTCGCCGAGGCCTGGGCCGCCGACCTCGAGGCGAGCGACGGCGGCCTGCGACCCCGGTTCGACGCCGACGTCATGGTCGCGATCCTCGAGCACGTCGAGGTGCCGCGCTGGGAGGAGTGGGCTGCGGTGCAGGCGCCGACGCTCGTCGTCTTCGCGGAGCACGGGATGTTCACGGCAGCGCAGCAGGCGCGCTTCGTCGCTCATGGGCGGGACGTCGCGCGCGCCGACCTGCCGGGCGCCTCGCACGACGCGCACCTCGACGCGCATGACGCGTGGGCGTGCGTGCTGCGCGCGTTCCTCGACGCGCCGTGACCCGCCGGTGGCAGCCTGTCGGCATGCGCATCGACCTGTCAGCACGCACCGCCGTCGTCACCGGATCGTCGAGCGGCATCGGCCTCGCGATCGCGATGGGCCTCGCCTCGGCGGGTGCGCGGGTCGTCGTGAACGGACGCTCGGACGGATCGGTCGCGGCCGCCGTCGATCGCGTGCGTGCAGCGCATCCCACCGCCGAGGTGCTGGGCGTCGCCGCCGACGTCACGACGGACGAGGGGGCCGCGACGCTGCTCGAGGCCGCGGGCGTCGTCGACGTGCTCGTCAACAACCTCGGCATCTTCGGCGCCGTCGAGCCGCTCGAGATCGACGACGACGCGTGGCGGCGCATGCTCGACGTCAACGTGCTCGCAGCGGTCCGGCTGACGCGCATGGCGCTGCCGGCGATGATCGAGCGCGGCTGGGGGCGCGTGCTGAGCATCGCGAGCGACTCCGCCGTCGCCATCCCCGCCGAGATGATCCACTACGGGGTCTCGAAGACGGCCCTCGTGGCCGCGTCCCGCGGGTTCGCGAAGGCCGCTGCGGGCACGGGCGTCACGGTGAACTCCGTCATCGCCGGTCCGACCCACACCGGTGGCGTCGAGGACTTCGTGCACGAGCTCGTGGGATCGGACCTGCCCTGGGAGGAGGCGCAGCGCGAGTTCATGCGGCTGCATCGCCCGCAGTCGCTGCTCCAGCGGCTCATCGAGCCTGAGGAGATCGCGAACATGGTCGTCTACCTCGCCTCGCCGCTCGCCTCGGCCACGACGGGCGGCGCCCTGCGCGTCGATGGCGGCTACGTGGACGCGATCCTGCCCTGACCCGGCGGCGCCGCTCGCCGAGCCGGGGCTTCCGCCGGCGAGCGCTGCACGGCACGCTTGCCACATGGAACCCCGGCTGCACTTCGTCACCCTCGCGACGCCCGACCTCGACGCCGCGCGCCGGTTCTACCGCGACGGCCTCGGCTGGCAGCCGTTGCACGACGAGCCGGGCGAGGTGCTCTTCTTGCAGGTCGCGCCGGGACTCGTGCTGGGGATGTTCGATGCCGCCAGGTACGACGAGGACCTCCTGCGCGCTTCGACGACGACGGGGACCTCTGGCGTCACGCTGTCGCACAACGTGCCGAGTCGCGACGCGGTCGTCGACGCGATCGCCGCGCTCGAGGCCGCGGGCGCGACGGTGCTGAAGCCCGCCCGGGAGGGCGCGTTCGGCGGCATCTTCCACGGTCATGTGGCCGATCCGAACGGCGTCGTCTGGGAGATCGCGCACAACCCCGGCTGGCACGTGGCCGACGACGGCACGGTGTCGTTCGGCTGACGTGCCGGCCCGAGCGGTGGGGCGACGGTGGCGCTCGGACGACCGGTGCGCGCCTCGCCGAGCACGGACGCGTCCGTCGACGTGAGTGACACGCCCCCTCGGCCCGTAGGCTCGCAGACGAGGACGTACGCATCGAGGAAGGCGCTTCATGGCAACCATCGCGATCGTCGGGGCCGGCCCCGGACTGGGTGCGGCCGTCGCTCGCCGCTTCGGGCGGGAGGGGCACGCGATCGCGCTCATCGCCCGTGACGCCGCGAGGCTCGAGGACCTGGCGGCGCAGCTGCGCAGCGAGGGCTTCGAGGCGCGCGGCTACGCCGCGAGCGTGCTCGACCCGCAGGCCCTCGAGGATGCGCTGGCGCGCGCATCCGCCGACCTCGGCACCATCTCCGTGCTGCAGTACAGCCCGCTGCCGGCGCGCACCTACCTGCACCCGGTCCTCGACCTCACGCCCGAGCTCGCGAGCGAGGCGCTGCGCTTCTCGGCGATCGGCCTCATCCACGCCGTCCGCGCCGTGCTGCCCGCCATGCGCGAGACCCGCTCCGGCAGCATCATCCTGGTGAACGGCGGCACCTCGGTGCAGGCTCGCGCCGGCTTCTCGGCCACGTCGGTCGCCTTCCCGGCCGAGAGCGCCTACGGCGAGATGCTGCACGAGGCACTGGCCGAGGAGGGCATCGGCGTGTCCCAGCTCGTCATCCCCGGCGCGATCCCGAAGCTCGACCTCGAGCGCGGCATCGACGACGTCGCCGACCGCATCTGGGATCTGCACGCCACGCCCGGCGAGTTCCGGACGATGCTCATCCCGCTCGAGGATGGCCGGGAGTAGTCCCGGATCGGGACTGCGGCGGCCGGATCAGTCCGACGACGCGGGTCGCCAGCGCATGACGACCGCGCCCGAGCCGAGCTCCCGACGATCGACGAGGTCGAGCCGGATGCGCTCGCGCAGACCGGACAGCAGCGTCGGCCCGTGGCCGGCGAGCACCGGGTGCACGAGGAAGACGTACTCGTCGACGAGCCCGAGGTCGGCGAGCGCGGCGGGCAGCGTCACCCCGCCGACCAGCAGCGCATCGCCAGGCTGCTCCTTGAGCCGTCGCACCGACGCCTCGAGGTCGCCGCTCACGAGCTCGGCGTTCCAGTCGGCCTCGGTCAGCGTGCGCGACACGACGTGCTTCCGCATGCCGTCGATCGTCTCGGCGAACGGCGTCTCCGATGCATCCATCCAGTCCGGCCACGCGCCGCTCGACGGTCGTCGCCACGCGGCCTGCATCATCTCGTACGTGACGCGGCCGTAGAGCAGGCCGTCCGCCCGCTGCATCTCCGCGGTCCAGAAGCGCATCGACTCGTCGTCGGGCGCCACGCCGGCCTCATGGTGCACGCAGCCGTCGAGGGTGACGTTGATGGCGTAGCGCAGCGGCCTCATCGCGTTCGCCTCTCCTCACGGGCGGCGGGGGAGCACGTGGAGCGCGGCCTCGAGCCATGCCCGTCGACCAGGTCCTGAATCATGCGTCGACGGTACGCCGGTCGTGCCTGCGTCGGAAGGCCGACACCGGTGATGGCCCCTGAGCGATGTCCGAGCCGAACGGGTGGAGCGCATCGGCAGCCTTCGCGCGACGGGCTCCCAGGCTCGGGGAGTCGCCGCGCATAGCGTCGAGACATGCAGCTCGACACCGCCACGTGGACCCGCCGACTCGACATGCGCCAGCCCGTGCGTGACCGATCCGGCTACATCGCTCGCCGCGGCGTCGTCTCCATCGTGTTCGGCATCCTGACGCTCGTCGGGGTCGTGTTGCTCGTCGCCGGCGTCGTCCAAGATCTCGCCGCGATGGGCGTGTTCATCGTCGTCATCGTCACCTTCTTCGTCGGCCTCGTCGCGCTCATCCAACGTGGCAACGCGGTCGGCATCGCGAGGCTGCGCGGCGACGACCTCATCGTGGCGATCGTGCTCGACGAGGGGATCGTCGTGCAGGGTGGCCTGCCCATCGCGTGGACCGAGGTGTCGAAGGTGCTCGTCACCCGCGTGCGACGTGGCGGGCGTGGGATCGCCGGGGCCACGACGCGCGCGATGATGCGTGCCGATGGCGTCTCCGACGTCTGGACCACCATGAGCCTCGAGCTGCGTGACTGGCCGCCGATCGAGGCGCGCGCGACGACGAAGGCCATGGCGACGACCCTCACCCGGCCGATCGCAGGGCTGACCGCCTCCGCGCTCGTCAATCTCGGCACCCTGCCGGAGACGGACGTGCAGCAGGTGCTCGCAGCGGTCGTGCAGCAGGCGCAGCGACACGGCATCCCCGTCGACGCGTTCTGAGCGAGGGTCCGCTCGGCTGCCGTCCGGCTGCCGTCGGACTCAGGCGGGATGCCTCGCGAGCAGCTTCGAGGCCACCATCATCGCCCCGCCGAGCACGGCGGGGATGCCGCCGCCAGGGTGCACGGACGCGCCCACCCGCCAGAGCCACGGCGTGCGCACGTCGTGGTGCGCCGGGCGATGGAACGGACCGCTCATCCACAACGGGCGAGACGCGCCGTACAGGGCGCCGTGGGGCTCCCCGAAGGATCCGAAGTACCGAGGATCGAGCACGGTGCTCTCGACCATCGCATCGGTCAGCGGCCCATCGAGCCCCATGAGCGCCGAGATGCGGTCGACCTCGCGGCGCACGAACGGGTGCTCCAGCGTGTACTCCCGGCCGTCAGCCGGCGTGGTGAGGAGGACGGCGAGGGTGCTTCGGTCGTTCGGGTAGATCTCGCCGGGGCGGTAGTGGTTCACGAACGCCATCGTGTCGGCGGGCTCGTCGCCCGCGGCGAGGCTGCGATGGAGCGCATCGGGCCGCGTGGGGAGGACGATGCTGTGCGCGGCGATCCCCTCGGGCAACGGCTCGTCGAGCACGCCGTAGATCGCGACGGCCGAGCACGAGAGCGTGCGGGAGGACGCGCGTGCGCGACGGCGACCGAGCAGCGCATCCATCCGGTCGGCGTCGAGCGCGCCGACGACGAGGTCGGCCTCGTGGACGCCCTTCGTGGTGCGCACCCGACCACGCTCGACGCGCAGCACGGCCTCGCCGGTCCGCACCTCCACGCCCGTGGCCTCGGCGAGCCGTCGCAGCGCGAGCGGGATCTCCACGATGCCGCCCTCGGGCACCCACACGCCCGTCTCGGCCATGATGGCCGGCATGCTCGCGTACAGCGCCGGGGTTCGCGCGGGGGAGACGCCCGCGTTCAGGGTGTGGATGGCGATGACCTCGCGCAGGCCGTCGGGCAGCCAGGGCAGGCTGTCGAGGTACGCGCGGGTGCTGAGGCGCGGGCCGTACACGGCGAGCATGCGACGGAGCGCGGGCAGCGATGACCGGTCGAGCGGGTCGGCCACGAGCAGCGTCGTGACGTCGTCGGCGAGCGGAGCGTGGAGCTCGCTGAACCTCTGCCACGCGGCGTGCCAGGGATGCCCGGGCTCGACCGGCAGCGTCGTCGATCGACCGTCGTGGTAGTACCGGCCGACCTCGGGCAGTCGCGTCAGCGCGATCTCGCCGATGCCTGCGACGCCGTGGGATCCCGTGTCGAGGCGACGGAGCAGCTCGTCCCAGACGCGCGGGAACGAGACGAGGGACGGCCCGGTGTCGATCCGCTCGCCGTCGAGCTCGATCCTGCGGCTCTTGCCACCCACCTCCGGAGCCGACTCGAGCACCGTCACGCGGTGGCCGGCGTGCGCGAGGAGCGCGGATGCCGCGAGGCCACCGATGCCTGCTCCGACCACGACGATGCGACTCATGGGTACACCTCGAAGACGATTGCGGCGAGCAGGATCCCGCTCGCGACGGAGCCGGCGACGTACGGGAACGCCACCGACAGCGGGTAGAGGCGGTGTCCGGTCGCCGTCGTCGGGCGCAGCAGCAGCCACACCACGAGCGTGCCCGCGATCAGCGCGTTGACCACGGCCACCGGCACGCTGACGACGGCGAACAGCACGGTGGAGACGATCCACCAGGCGCCGCTCCAGACGGCGGTGCCACGAGGTCCGAGGAGCACGGCGGTGGTCGTGATGCCGGAGGCGCGATCCTCCTCGATGTCCTGCACGGCGTCGAACGCGTGCTTCGCGACGCTCCAGGCGAGGAGCCCCGCCACCGCGGGCCAGACGGGCGTCGACTCGAGCGCGAGCGGCATGATCAGCAGCGGCAGGCCGTAGGCGGCGTTGCTGATCGAGTCGAGGAACGGTCGCCGCTTGAGCTGGAGCGGGGGAGCCGAGTAGAAGACGAACACGGCGGTGTAGAGCGCGATCGCGGCGATCGCGAGCGGCGGCAGCGCCACGAGGAAGTAGACGAGGAAGGGCAGGTTCGACACCACGACGCCCCACACGATGAGGCGGACCTCCCGCGGCTCGATCCGCGCACCCTCGATCGATCCCTTGCGAGGGTTCAGGGCATCCGTGTCCTGGTCGAAGATGTCGTTGACGCCGTAGATCAGCAGGTTGAACGGCAGCGTCAGCCACAGGATGATCGGGATCGCGGCGACGTCGAGCAGCTGGCCCGTGAGCCACATGCCGAGCGCGCCGGTGCCGATGGTGTTGATCCACAGCACGGGCCGGGAGATGTGGACGAGGCGGCGGAGCCGCGACCAGGCGCCGTCCGCGCCCGTGCCCGGCTGCGCACCTGCGTGGCGATCGTCGATGCCGGAGCTCCTCGGACGTGCGGCGACGCGATGGGCGTCGATCTGCTCCGATCCTACCGTCGGAAGGCGAGCCGCTCACCGCGTCGTGCCCAGCCCGACGCTGCTCGCATCGCTGCAGCATCGACGCGCTGGAGTCCGCCCAGCGTCGAGGAGACGTTCGGGCGGTGCGGCTAGCGTCGGAGCGTGGGCGGACGCGGCATCTACGTCGAGGCGAGCATCCGCGCGGCCATCGCCGACGTGTGGGAGCGCACGCAGGACACCGACGATCATCCGCGATGGGACGTGCGCTTCTCGTCGATCACCCCGACGGCGACGGACGGCGACGGGCAGCGCTTCACCTACACGCGGCGCATCCCGTTCCACACGGTCGACGGCGTCGGCATCTCGATCGGCGAGCGCTCGAGCAGCGACGGCGCACGCACGTCGGCGCTGCGCTTCGCGACGGACGATCCGCTCTCTCCGATCCGCTCGGGGCGCGGCTACTGGCGCTACGTCCCCGACGGCGATCGCGTGCGCTTCATCACCGGCTACGACTTCGAGCCCGGCATGGGCCGCCTCATCGACGTCGTCGCCCGGCCGCTGCTGGGATGGGCGACGGCATGGAGCTTCGACCGGCTGCGCATCTGGCTCGAGCGCGGCGAGGAGCCCGAGCGGTGGCCGCTGCGCAGCGTGCTGTGGATCTGGCGCCGTGACCGCCCGCGCGCGGGACGCTGCCTCCGCGCGCCGGCTGGGGGTCGCCGCAGCGACGACCAGCTGCGGGATGCCCCGGCGTCGCTGGCGCGACTGGCGGATCCGAACGATCACGAAGGAGCAGCATGACGTCGATCTTCGAGCAGGCCCTGGGCGACGACTTCGCCCGCCTGCATCCGATGCTGCAGCGTCGTTTCGGCGTGGGGCTCGACGCGGGGGAGGCGTGCATCGGCCGAGGCGTCATGACGAGCATCCGCCGCGGCCCGTGGTGGACCGTGCCGTTCCTGCAGATCGGCCGGCTGCGCAACATCCTCGTGCCCGTCGTGGGCGAGGACGTTCCGTTCACGATCGAGTGCTACCCGTACCGCGATCCGTTCGGACGGGAGACGGTGACGTTCGTGCGCGAGTACGCCGTCGGGCGCACGCCGAGTCGCTTCGACGCGACGATGGTGCTCGACGCCGGTCGCATCGTCGACTACCTCGGCACGCACCAGCACCTCGCCGTCGATCTCGACCTGCGCGTCGACGACGAGGGCGGCCTCGAGCTGCGCTCGCACGCGCAGCGGTTCCACGAGGGGCCGGTCTCGTTCGCGTTCCCGATGGTCGCGAGCGGCCGAGCGCTCCTGCGCGAACGGTGGGATGCCGAGGCCGAGCGGTTCGAGATCGACCTCGAGGTGCGCAACGACCGCTTCGGCTTCCTGTTCGGCTACCGCGGCTCGTTCACCTGCGAGTGGGTGCCCGCGAGCGACGCCCCCGCGCGACTGAAGCCGGCCCGGCACGAGGTGCGCACCTAGACGGCTCCGGCCACCCGCGCCGGCGGCGGTCGCCTCAGTGCAGCGATGCGTCGGCAGCGCCCGTCCGCCAGGAGGTGAAGTGCACCGTCAGGCCGGCGCGCGTCGGTGCGCAGCAGTACGGGCCGGCGCTCACGGACGCGTCAGGAGCGAGGGGAGCGACGCGCACCATCTGCCAGGGGCCGTCGTCGGCACGTGCACGGATCGTGAGGGCGTCGCCCGAGCGGCTGGCTCGGATCGTGACCGGTCGGCCGCTCCAGTGCGGCACGGGAGCCAGCGACCAGTCGGACGCGCCCCGCGTGACGACGGCGCCGAGGCTGTCGCTCCCGTCGCTGCGCTCGACGCCGGCCTTGACCCAGTGCTCCTCGTCCTGGCGCACGAAGAGCCCCGCCTGGTCGAACTGCTCGTGGAGGTCGAGGAGGAAGGTCACCTCGACTGCGCTCTCCGAGGGGAACGGCGCGAGCAGTGCGTGCTCGGTGTCGTGCACGAAGCCGTAGGAGGTCAGTCGCCAGGCGTCGCTGCCCTCGCGCGCGGTGACGCGCAGCCCGTCCGCGCTCTCCTCGACGGCCGCCGGCGCCGTCGTCCACCGACCGTCCGACCATGCCGTGTCCTGCATCGCGAACCCCTTCGTCGTCGCACCGGTGGGGGCACCTGGCGCGCATGGCGCCGGCGGTGCCCACGGAGACGGTACCGCTCGAGCAGCGCGCAGGGCCTCGCTCGAGGCCTACGCCTCGGAGCGCGGCGCCTCGAGCCGGAAGGCGACGCAGCGGGGTGCGGCAGCGGCGAAGTCGTCGGGGCCGGCGTCGTCCTCGACCTCGAAGATCCTCGCGGCGACCTTCCGTCCCTGGCTGTGCTGATGCCAATACGCGCGGAGCACGGGGCCGCGCTCATGCTCGGGCAGCTCGGTGAACGTGACCTGCTCCCGTCGTCGGCCGTGCTGCAGCTCGCCCTCGCCCGCGGCGCGCACGTTCTTGACCCACTCCATGCGCCTGCCGGCGACGACGTAGCGGTCGCCGTCGAGCGCGACGAGCGACACCGGGGTGGATCGCGGCTGTCCGCTGATCCGTCCGCGGACGGTCAGGATGCGCGGTGGCCCGATGGGGAGGCCGATGCGGTGGAAGAGCTTCACGAGCGCGTTGCCGTACTTCAGCATCGGCGGCAGGTCGGGGCGGTGCCTCATGCGGGCTCCTCCTGGTTCGTGCGGTGGTCGTGGTGGTGCACCGCGGCACCGATGGCGTGCAGCACGCGCCGGGCGGTGTCGATGTCATCGGGGCTGATGCCGCTCGCGGCGTGCTCCGCCCAGGGGCGTGCGCGGAGCGCGGCCGCAGCCATGACCTCCGCGCCTGCCTCCGACATCGTCACCAGCTGCGCACGCTGGTGGTTCGGGTTCGGCTCGAGCGTCACGAAGCCGTCGCGGACCAGGTCGTTGACGATGCGCTGCACGTTCTGGCGGGAGACGTCGAGGTCGCGGGCGAGCCAGGAGACGGGGCGAGGCGCGCCGATCGCGACGGCACCCAGCACCTGCCAGCGGGCGGACGTCAGCCCGAGGTCGGCCACGAGCCGATCGCCCGAGGACGACAGCACGTTGCTGAGCTGGAAGACGCTGAGGAGGAGGTCCTGGAACGGCGGGCCGTGCTCGGGATGCTGCGGGGCTCGCATGAGGGCAGGATATGACAACACGTTGTCGAATCGCCAATCCGATGCCGCTTCGCGCGGCGAGCCGGGCACGCGCAGCGTGCGCGGGCTCAGGTCAGGCGGTGCCCGCCGCCCTGAGGGCGGCCGCGATCGCGAGGATGCGGTCGAGCGTCGCGCGCACGTCGGGGCGCTCGAGCTGCTCGGGGCGAGCGAGGCAGTCGACATGGCGGCCGAACCCGGGCACGGCGAGCGGGCGCAGGACCACGTCGCGATGCTGCTCGAGCGCGGCCGTGTACCTCGGCATCAGCGCGATCGCGTCGGTCGCCGCGACGACGCCGGTGGCGACGGACAGGTCGTTGATGCGATGCGCGACGCGGGGGCTCCTGCCGGACAGCGTGGCGATGACGGAGACCGCCTGCAGCAGCGGGAAGCCCTCGTGCACCGCGACCCAGGACGCATCCGCGAGGTCGGCCGGCTGGATCGGACCGTCTCCGGCCAGGGGGTGCCCGACGCGCATCGCGACGTCGAGCGGCTCGAGGAACAGCGACCGCGTGGACACCCACGACGGCCACGCGGGGCTGCCGGAGAGTCGATGGGCGATCACGAGGTCGTGCTCGGCGACGAGCGGTGGGAAGTCCTCCTGGGCGACGTCGAAGTCGTGCAGCATGACCGCCGGCGCGTCCTCGGCACCCGTGCTCAGCAGCAGCGGGACGAACAGCGCCCGGCTCGCGCTGTGGAAGGCCGCGATCGACACGGGGCGGCCTGCATCGAGGTCGGGGGAGGCGACGGTCCGTCGAGCGCGCTGCAGGGCGACCTCGACGTCGACCGCCGCTGCCGCCAGCGTGCGCCCGGCCTCGGTGAGCACCGTGCGTCGGCCGTCGCGCTGCGTCAGCGGCACGGGGCTGTGGCGCTGCAGCGCGGCGATCTGCTGCGAGATCGACGATGGCGTCACGTGCATCGCCTCGGCCACCGCGGCGATGCTCCCTCGCTCGCCGAGCTCGCGGATCGCCCGCAGCTGACCCAGTTCCATGAGTCGTACCTTAATCGTCGCGACAGACATCGGCGTCTTGTCGCACGTGTTCCGGCGGGGGAGCATGAGGCGTGCCCACGACGATCCAGGCCCGCACGGACCTTCCCCTGCTGCTCGTCGCCATGGCGTGGGGCTCGACGTACCTCGTCGCGAAGGAGCTCGTGACGGAGGACTCCGTCCTCGCCCTCCTCGGCGTGCGCATGACGATCGCCGCCGCCCTGCTGCTCGTCGTCGTCTGGATGCGTCGAGGTGGCGTGGCGGCGGCCGAGTGGCGCGTCGGCGCGATCCTCGGCCTGCTGCTGTCCGCGATCTTCGCCCTCGAGACCTTCGGCATCGCGCACACGTCCGCCACGAACGCCGGGCTCATCATCAGCCTGACGCTCGTGTGCACGCCCCTGCTCGAGGCTGCGCTCGCGCGGCGCCGGCCGCAGCCGCGGTTCCTCGTCGCCTGCGCGACCGCCGTCGCCGGGGTCGCGCTCCTCGCCGGCGGCGGCACGCTGCGACCGCCCGGGCCGGGCGATCTGCTCATGCTCGCAGCGGCCGTCGTCCGTGCGGTGCACGTGGTGTCGATGCATCGGCTCTCGGCAGGGCGTGCGATGGACTCCATCCGCATGACCACGGTGCAGCTCGCCACGTGCGCGATCGTCTTCGTCGTCGCGTCGACCATCGTGGGTCAGCCCATCCCCGCGTACGTCTCGGCGCTCGACGGCGGCGGATGGGTGCTGCTCGCCTACCTCGTCGTCGGATGCACGGTCTTCGCGTTCCTGGTGCAGACCTGGGCGGTCCGGCGCACCTCGCCCTCCAGGGTCAGCCTGCTGCTCGGCACGGAGCCGGTGTGGGCGGCGGTCGTGGGGCTGACGCTCGCGGGCGACGCCATCACGGCGCCGCGCTGCGTCGGCATCGCGCTCATCCTCGTCGGCACCGTCTGGGGTCGGCGCATCGAGGAGCGGCGCCGGCTGCCCACGAAGGTGCACGAGGGCGCCCTCACCAGTGCCGACGCTCCCAGGGGCGGCTCCCGCCGACCCCCAGGTCAGATGCGCGAGCCGTGGCGGAGCAGGTTGCCGTCGGGGTCGACGTGCGCTCCTTCGCGGATGCCATAGTCGGTGTCGACCGGGGCCACCTCGCGCCCGCCGGGCACGGTCGACCATCGACGCCACACCGCATCCGCATCGTCGACGTGCACGAAGACGGCAGCCGCCGTCGTCCGAGGATCGTGATCCGGGTGCAGCGCGACGTGCAGCTCGACCGGACCGAGCGACGCGAAGCCGTACGTCTCGTCGTGCGCGTCGACGACGAAGCCGAGCGCGAGGTAGTGCTCGAGCCAGGCGGCGACGTCGGCCGTCGACAGGACCGGCGCCGCCGAGCGGAGACCGTGCGTCGAAGGGGTGTTGCTGCTCATGCACCCATGGTTGTCGTCGCAGCGACTCGTGTCCATGCATCCGGGTCGCCCGCGGAGGCGGTTCGCGCACGCGGATGGGGAGTGGGCGCCGACCGTCGCACCCGGCCGATGGGTGCCGCCGCGTGCTCGCCTCCCTGCGCTCAGCGGGTCGTGGACGGCCGGTCTCCCTGGTCATCCCGCGTCTCGTGCCGCTCGTCGTCCGCTTCCTCGAGCCGCCTCGAGACCTCCGGATGGGAGAACGGCAGCGCGGAGATGGACGCGAGGAACGCCCCGATGGAGCCGAGGAGACGACGCATGCTGCCACCCTCGCAGGCGAGGCTGGGAGCGCCACGTCCTCGCGGTCGTCGGCGTGCTGCTGCTTCGCCCGCGAGGCATCGACCTCGATCGCGGCATCACCTCGACGTGGCCGTGGCACGCGGCCCGGTGGTCACCGGACGATCAGGAGCAGGCGACCGGCTGATCGGTGCGCGCCGCGATGGCTCGGCCCACAGCACGACCCCAGGCCGACCTGCGAGGTTGATCGAGTGTTCGACGGCCCCTACGACACGCTCATCGTGCTCCTGCTCGTCGTCCCGACGCTCGTCCTCTGGATCGTCACGCAGGTTCGAGTGAGCCGAGCCAAGGACCCTCGGGACCACGACGGCCGGCGCATGGAGGTCGACGGGGCTCGACTGCTGGTGGCGCAGCGACGCAACCGCCTCGCCGTGCTGCTGCTCTCGGCGGCCTGCGTCCTGGCGTTCGCTCTGCGCATCCTCGTCTGACGAGCGACGCTCGGCTCGGCATCCGGCCCCGCCCGCGGGCAGCCGCGCCCCTCGACCCGTCGAGCGACCCGTCGTCGTTCCTTGCCGCCCGGCTACCTCGGAGCGATGGGACGCTCGTCCGAGCGACGATCGAAGCGTGCGCCCTCGGGCCGCGGCGCCTGAAGCATGAAGATGAGCATCGCGATCCAGCCGACGACCGGGATCAGCACGATGAGGTACCACCAGCCGGATCTGTCCGTGTCGTGGAGTCGTCGCCAGCTGAGCGACAGGCTGGGGAGCAGCACGGCGAGGGCGAGCAGGCTGGCGACGACGCCCCAGGGCGAGTCGAGGCCGACGGCCGGCACGCCGATGCCGGGGACGAACGGCAGCGCGAAGTCGATCGTGCTCTCGCTGCCTCGAGGGGTCGGTCCGTCCGCGACGTCCGCAGCGATCTGCACCGCGAACGACGCCAGCGTCAGCGCCAGCACGACCCACCAGTACTCGGATCGGCTCGCTCGTCCACCGAAGTCGACGTACTTGCGGAAGAACCGCACGATGGCCGTCGAGAAGGACGCCCCGACGAGGGGGAGTCGCAGCGAGCGGGGGGTGCCGTCCTCGGTCGTCATGACGGGACCTTCCCACGTCTCGTCGGACGCCGGCTGGACTCGATGCACGGTCTCCACCGTCGGGCTCGACAGCACGCAGCCGAGCTCGACGACCCGGCCGGCCGGCTCGAGCCCGCCTAGGCGGACGTGCCCGCGGGTGCGCTGACGATCTGCATGAGCGCCGGCGAGGCGCAGCAGCCGCCGCCGGTCGGCGCGTCGAAGTCGCCGGCACCGCCGCACACGCCGGTGTCGGGCAGCACGAGCTCGCTGCGGGCTGCCGCCTCCTCGTCGCCGGCGAGGTGCGCGACGACGCTGCGCACCTGCTCGTAGCCGGTGAGCGCCAGGAACGTGGGTGCGCGCCCGTACGACTTCGCGCCCACGATGAACAGGCCCGTCTCGGGTTGGGCGAGCTCGGCGGCACCCGTCGCGCCGACCGAGCCGCACGAGTGGAGGTTGGGGTCGATCTCGGCCGCGATGCCCGCAACCGCCTCGAGCGCCGGGTCGAGCGCGATCCGCAGCTCCGACAGGATCGACACGTCGGGTCGGAACCCGGTGAGCGCGAAGACCTGCGCCACGTCCGTCAGCTCGCGTCCGTCGTCGGCGACGACCGTGACGGCATCGCCGTCGGCGCGGATCTCGCTGACGCGGAAGCCGGTCTCGAGCGCCACACGGCCGGTCTGCACGGCGCGACGAGCCTTGCCGCCGAGCACCGCTCGCTCCAGCAGGTCATCGGCCGCGCCCCCGCCGAAGACCGTCCCGACCGATGCACGGCGCAGCACCCACGTCACGCGCGTCGTCGGCTCGCGGCGGGCGAGGTCGCACAGGCGCAGCACGGCGTGCGTGGCCGAGTGCCCGGCGCCCACCACGACCACGTGCCGTCCGGCGAGCGCGTCGACTCCGTCGGGGATGCGGTACGAGATCCGCTCGGCGGCAGCACGCTCGCCGATGGCGGGCACCCCATCCGCGCCCGCAGGCGCCGGAGTCGACCACGTGCCGCTGGCGTCGATGACCGCCCGCGCCTCGATGCGGGTCTCGACACCGTCGGTCGCGCGGACGCGGACCACGAACGGCTGCTGCGCGCGGCCGCTCTCGACGACCTTGTCGCGGCCACGACGCGTGATGCTCGTGACCTCGCTGCCGTAGCGGACGTGGCGTCCGAGCGCGTCCGCCAGGGGCTGCAGGTAGTCCCGCACCCACTCGGCGCCCGTGGGATGGGCGTGCGCGGGGGAGTGCCACCCCGTCGACGCGAGCAGCCTGGCCGCTGCGGCGTCGACGAGCTCTGGCCAGGCCGAGAACAGGCGCACGTGACCCCATTCGGCGACGGCGGACCCTGCCGCGTCGCAGCGCTCGAGCACGATCGGCTCGAGGCCGCGCTCGAGCAGGTGCGCGGCGGCGGCGAGGCCCTGCGGCCCGGCGCCGACGACCAGGACGGGAAGGTCCGACATGCCACTCCTCGGATCGAAGGAGGTCGATGCGTCAACCGTGCGCTATCCATCGACGGATGTCAATGCATCTGTCACGATGGATGCATGAGCGCATCCGCCACGACGATCGCCGCCGCGTGCTGCAGTCCTGCCACGGCGTCGGCGATGCCGCCCGAGCAGGCGGAGCACCTGGCAATGGCGTTCAAGGCGCTCGGCGATCCGACGCGACTGCGCCTGCTCTCGCTCATCGCGTCGAGCGACGGCGGGGAGGCCTGCATCTGCGACCTCATCGACCCGGTCGGCCTCTCGCAAGGCACCGTGTCGCACCACATGAAGATCCTCGGCAGCGCGGGCCTCGTCACGCGCGAGCAGCGCGGCAGGTGGGCGTACTACGCGATCGCCGACGGCGCGCTCGAGCGCGTCGCGGCATCCGTGCGCGCGCTCTGAGCGCTCAAGCGTCGATCGCCGAGCTGGTGAGCGACCGCCGCGCCCGACCACGGGCGGCCGGAGCAGAGGAGGGCCGTCGCGGTCCGAAGGAGCTGCACGGTTGCGTCCTCGACGAGCTGCACGAGATCCACAGACGTGACGTCGGTCAGCGCTTGCGCGCTGGCGTGATCAGCACTCCGCCGAACCGCGCCTCGGAGTAGTCCCACTCGCGTCCGTCGACCCACACCAGCGCCGAGATGCAGGGCAGCGGTTCGTGCTCGCCGTCCGGCCAGTGCAACACGAACCCTCCGCCGAACGACGCGTTCGATCCAGCCACGCGTGCGCCGTTCGCATCGACTGCGCGAGCCTCGCATTCGAGGCACAGATACGAGGGATACCGGTCGGACTGGGCGACCGCGCCGCCGCAGTTCGGGCAGGGCTGCGTGCCGCGCGAACCAGGAAGATACGGACTCATCCGATGAGCGTAGGCCGAGCGACGCGCGTGCTGCTCGTGCGGGGTTGGCTGAGGGGCGACCTCGGCACGCGGGGAGGCGTGCCAAGAGGTCGCCATCGCCTCTACCCACCTCGACTGGATATCGGGGATATCAACCTAGGTCGTGAGCTCGCCATCGGCCGAAGGGGCGGGCGTGAGAGCGGCGCCGAGAGTCGCGATCAGCCGGGGGAGCGCGGTGGGGTCCGAGATGGCGTGGTTCGGATCGAGTTGGCCGATCGAGAGGCCCCAGCACTGCGGATCTCCGATCAGCACGGCGAGAGATCGCCCGAGCACTGAGATTGTCGGCCCGCTGTTGCGGCCGTTCACGTTCTCAGCGATCGGGGCGTCGAGGAAGTCGAGGACGTCGACGTCCAGATGCACGACGAACGGCTCGTCGGTCAGGTGCGCTCTTGCGCGCGCGGCGGCGTGCGCCGGGTCCGCGCACATCGCCGCCTGGTCGACGACCTCGATCCCGAGCTCGTCGATCCGATCGCGTTCCCATTGCGTCGTCTCGTTCGTCGGGTCGGCCCCGAGGTAGACGAGGTCGCGCGGAGAGAGGACTGGCGTGCGGCCCGTCGCATCCACGAGCTCGGGCGCCGCGCCCTCGAGACCCAGTGCGTGCGCCATGCCCATCCAGCTCAGCGACCCCTCTGCCGTCGAAGAAGGCGTGTTCAGGTCGAGGTGACGGTCGACGTAGACGAGCTGCGGACGCGCGCCCGCGATCCGCATGCCCGCGCACATGCCGACCGCGACGACGCAGCTGCCGCCGAGCACGAGCAGCCGACGCCCCTCTCCGAGCAGCCTGCCGGCGGCCCCCGCCAGCTCGGCGGTCGCACGCGCCTCCTCATCGACGTTCTGCGCGAACGGGTGACTCGGATCCGGTCGCCACCGCCGCATCGTGAGATCGCCCGCATCGACCACCTCGAGGCCGGTCGCGCGCAGCGCCTCCACGAGCCCCGCCTCGCGCATCGCTGCTGGCGCCCTCTCGACCCCCACGCAGTACGCGCTCGCGCTGTTCGGCACGCCCAGCACGGTCAACGGAGTGGTCGCGACATCGCGGTGGACAGCACCTGGGGGAGTCGAAGCCATCGACACAGCCAAGCCGTCGACGGCGGATCGCTCCAGGCCTTGCGCACGGGTTCACCGTCGACGTCGTGAACTCGCGGAGACTGAGCCTTGACCCGACGACAACCACGCGGCGAAGTAGTTCGAAACGATAGTGCATCACATGCATCAACGCATGAGAAACCAGCGGCCAAGTGCCCCGAAGACAAATCGAACTACTTCACAACATCACTTCGACTGGATCTAGGGGATATCAACGTAGGTCGTGACCGTCCGGCCGGTCGCGGCGGAGTGCGCAGCCCTATCGAATCTGGGAGCCCGCGGGTTCGACCCTGAAGGCGACGCAGCGGGGTGCTGCAGCTGCGAAGTCGTCCGGGCCGGCGTTCTCGCCGACCTCGAAGATGCGCGCGGCGACCTTGCGTCCCTGGCTGTGCTGGTGCCAATAGGCGCGCAAGATGGGCCCGCGCTCTTCCTCGGGGAGCTCGGTGAACGCCACGCGTTCACGACGACGACCGTGCTTGAGCTCGCCCTCGCCGGCGGCGCGGACGTTCTTCACCCATTCCATGCGTCGGCCAGCGACCACGTAGCGGGAACCGTCGAGCGCGACGAGCGACACCGCCGTGGACCTGGGCTCTCCGCTCTTGCGTCCCGGCACGGTGAGAATGCGCGGTGGGCCAGCAGCGATGCCGAGGCGGTTGAAGAGCTTGACCAGTGCGTTGCCGTACTTCAGCATCGGCGGGAGGTCAGGACGGCGGTTCATGCGCTCTCCTCGTGAGGTTCGTGATGGTCGTAGCCCTGAACGGCTGCGCCGATGGCGTGCAGCACCCGGCGGGCAGTGTCGATGTCGCCGGGAGTCAGCGCCGCTCCGGCATGCTCGGCCCACGGGCGTGCGCGCGTCGCGGCGGCCGCCATGACGCCGGCCCCTTGCGTCGTCATGACCACGAGTTGTGCGCGGCGGTGCTTCGGGTTCGACTCGAACGTGACGAAGCCGTCGCGCACGAGGTCATTCACGATGCGCTGCACGTTCTGGCGTGAGACCTCGAGGTCGCGCGCGAGCGAGGCGACCGACTGCGGGGGACCGAGGGTGACGGCCCCCAGGACCTGCCAACGCGCGGACGTCAATCCGAGGTCGGCCACGAGTCGATCGCCCGACGCCGTCAGCACGTTGCTCAACTGGAACACACTCAAGATCAAGTCCTGGAGCGGTGGACCGTGCTCGTCGTGCTGGGGAGTCCGCATAGCACCAGTCTATGACAACACATTGTCATCAACGAGCCGGGCGTCGACGTGAAGTCGACTAGTCCGAGGGGCGCCTCGCCAGCACGTCGCAGAGGCTATGGCGACGAGGCTGTAGGCGCTGGCGCGATCTGCGGCTTCGTCGCCAATTCTGGGTTGCAGCCACTGCTTCGGTTGCTCACGGGGATATCAACCTAGGTCGTGAGCTGCTGGATGCGTCGGCACGAGTCGAGGGACGATGCGGACGAGTACGACCACCGCGATGAGCTCGACGAGCGTTTGCGTCACGACGGCCAGGGGAGCGATCGAGAGCGACGGCGGCAGTGCGAGCGCGAGCGGCAGCACGACGAGCGAGTTGCGCGTGGCGGCGGAGAACACCGTGGCGCGGGTGCCCGGCACGTCGAGCCGACCGGCACGGCCCGCGAGGATGCCTACCAGAACGGCGATGACGACGAACGCGATGTAGAGCGGCACGACTCGTGCGAGTGCGGCGATCTGCGCGCCGACGGCAGCGACCTGGGAGCCGATGACGACGGCGAGCGTCGCCATCATGAGGGGCACCATGGCGCCGGCCATGGCCACTGCGATCGCTCGGCCTGCGCGGTGACGGCGTGCGATCGCTTGCACGAGCGCGGCGGCCCCGAGCGGGATGACGATGAGCAGCAGGAACGCTTCGGCGAACGGGGCGAGGTCGATGATGTCGAGCACGTCGGTGCCGGCGAACAGCAGGAGGTAGAGCGGGAGCAGCAGGATCTGGACGAGCATCAGCAGAGGTGCGGCGGCGAGCAGGCGTGCGCGAGCGCCGCCGGCGAGTCCGGTGAACACGATGACGTAGTCGATGCACGGGGTGAGGAGGACCAGCAGCACACCGAGCATCAGCCCGCGATCGTCTGCGACGAATCGGGACAGTGCCCATGCGATCGCCGGCACGATGAGGAAGTTCGCCAGCAGCACGGTGATGAGGAAGCGTCCGTCCTTGAACGATCGGCCGACCTCGATGAGCGGTACGCCGAGGAACGTCGCGAACAGCAACAGCATCAGCACGGGCTCGATCGCGTGCTCGAGCGTGGGCGCGATCTGCGGGGCGCTGAGTCCGGCGATCGCTCCTGCCGCGATGGCGACGAGGTAGAGCGGCACCTGCTGCCGGTCCCATGCCTCGACGATGCGGGCCGTCATCGACCGATGCCCGACCGGCTGGGGCGCGGTTCGCACGGTCGTTCGCGCATCAGCATGCATTCCGTTCGGCACTGGTCCCCACTGTCAGGGCAGGCATCGACTCGGCGGGAGGCTGCGAGGAGTCGGTCTCGGAGACGTTGGAGGATCGCGAGTCGATCGTCGACCTCGCTCAGTCGCTTCGCCAGACGAGGACGGAGCGACTCGCGCACCTGCGTGCAGGTGTCGCCGTCGACCGCGCGCAGCAGCTCTGCGATCTCCGGCAGCGACAGATCCAGCTGCTTGGCGCCGTCGACGAGCGCGAGGCGATCGATGACCTCGGCGTCGTAGTCGCGGTATCCGTTGAGCTCGCGATCGGATGCGATCAGGCCGATCCGTTCGTAGTACCGCAACGTGCTCGCGGGCACCCCGCTCAGCCGTGACACCTCGGAGATCCGCACGGTCGAAGGCTAGACCTTGAAGTCGAGTGCAATGTCTAGTCTCGCGGGCATGACCTCCGTGATCGCGCTCCCATGCTTCGACGTGAAAGACCGCACGTGCATCGACGAATGCCCCGTCGACTGCATCTCCGACGGCGAGCGGATGCTGCACATCGACCCGACGCGTGCGTCGACTGCGAGGCGTGCGAACCCGTGTGACCGTCGAGGACATTTACTGCGGCGCAGGTTGAGCTCGTCGACGTGAAGAAGAACCGGTCAGCGCGCGCTTGTGGCTGACGTACGGCGGACGGCTCAGCCGTTACCGAACGAGCGAGAGAGGGGTACTACGCACTTCGACTGGATATCTGGGATGTCAACGTAGGTCGTGAGTGCCGCCCGACGAGGCAGGGGATCGACCTGACCACAGTTGCCGTTCCTGGCGCAGCACGCTCAGCGTTCCGCAAGCTCGAGCCAGCCAATACCGGGAGGTGCGCGAGGAGCGGGCTCTTGACTCCCGCGGCGCCGAGCTGCTGAGGTCTCAACGGCGCTCGGCCGGGGAACCAAGCCGGATCCTGTGCTTCTGGCCCAGTGTGGTGGGCGATCCGAGCGCGCGTACCTTCACGGACCGCGCCCCACCATCGGATCCCAGCGCCTGGAACGGCGGCCTCACGCGCCCGCCCGCGGCTGCGAGGTACTGACGCCTCAGATGTACAGGCATCGCGATACGGTGGCGCGGAACGATGCGATCGAGTGGAGTCCAGGTGGCGAGCGTGCGGAAGTCGTGGGTGGAGTTCTGGGATCGCGGGAGGTGGTGGAAGGCGCTCATCCTCGCGGTCGGCTACCTCGCGCTCTACGAGTCGGCGTCGCTGCTCATGGCCCCGTTCGTGCCGTTCATCGGCGGTGCCGAGTCGGCGAGCTACGTGGTGGTGCTGCTCGTCGTCCCGATCCTGATGGGCGGACTCATCCTGGTCGGCTTCGGCGCGAGCGTCCGCTGGCTCCGCAGCACCTTCGCTCGGCAGTCGATCCGCGGCGGCGGATGGATGTGGATCGCGGTCGCAGTGGTGCTGCTGTTCAACGTCATGCGCTTCGCGAGCATCGACTACGCAGCGGCGGGGTTCGACTGGGTCGCCGCCTGGCTCCTCGCGGGGCTGCTCATCGGCTTCACGGAGGAGCTGCTGACCCGTGGATACGTCGTGCGCATCATGCGCTCGTCCGGGCGGTCCGAGATTGCCGTCGGCCTCGTGTCCGCGGCACTGTTCGCGCTGCTGCACGCGTCGAACCTCTTCCTCGGCCAGCCGCTGCTGTCGACTGCGCTGCAGATCCTCTACACCTTCTTCTTCGGCTTCTGCATGTACCTCGCGCTCCGCGTCACTCGCACGATCGTCGCGCCGATCCTGCTGCACGCCAGCACCGACCCCAGCATCTTCATGCAGGGGACCTACCCACTCACCGGCCCGCTCGCGTCGCTCGCACAGCTCGGCAACATCGTCGTGGTCCTCGTCGGCGTCGTGCTGCTCGTGGTCTTCCTCATTACCGAGCGCCGCAGCGCTGCGCGCCTGGCGAGCACCGCGTCGATCGTCTGAGTCGCGAGCGACCCACCGCCCGCTGACGACATTCCTCAGCACGAACGGGCGAATGGGATCGGTACGAACGGCTCACCGATGCGCGTCCCGACACCGTTGGAGCACGCGGCAGGCACGGAGGTGCGTAACTGAGCGCAGGCCATCGGGCCGGCCGTCCTGGTTGCCAAGCAAGCGAGGAGGGGTACTCTGCTCACTTCGACTGGATATCTCGTCGCGCTCCGCGTCGACTCTCGAAAGGTCCACGTCGACCAAGGGCTCACCGGCACCAATAGTGCTCGCCCCGGTCTCCGCGAAGCGCTCGCCGCGTGCCGGCAAGGCGACACCCTCGTCGTCGCGAAGCTCGACCGACTTGCACGCTCCCTTCCCGACGCACGAGACATCTGCACCACCCGAGCCGGCGAGTTGGGGTCGCGCGTTGCCGTCCGATCAAGGAAAACGCCGGTCGAGAGCCGATTCCCGCAGAGCGGCCCTCGCGTGCGGGAGGCGTATCAACAAGTAGTGAGTGCTTCATCCCTCTTTCGAACCGACATAATGTGCATTATCGGCGTACGGGAACCGCGGCGAGCGGGGCCCGTGGCCCGCCCGCCGAACCGAGCCCGCCGCGAGCCGTGACGACACCGCAGCGCGCACGCGCGTACAGTCAGCGATCGTGCGCATGCCGTGGTCGAGTCCCGTCGCACGCGCACGTCCGAATCCGGCGCGGCGGGTGTTCGTCGGATTCGTCGTGCTGAACCTCGCCGGCTGGGCGCTGCTGGCCGTGCCGATCTCGTCGACGCCTGAAGGCTCGTCCTCGTGGATCGACGCGCTGTTCACCGCCGTCTCCGCCGCATGCGTCACCGGCCTGACCGTCGTCGACACCGCGCTGTACTGGACGCCGTTCGGTCAGGGCGTCATCCTCGCGCTCATCCAGCTGGGCGGCCTCGGCGTCATGGTGTTCACGACGCTCATCGGCGTGGTCGTGCTCCGACGCCTCACCATCGGCGCCCGATTCGGCGCGGCAGCCGAGACGCACAGCCAGGGCATCGGCGACATCGGTCGCATCGTGCGCGCGATCGTCGCGACGTCGCTCATCGTGGAGGCGGCCGTCGCCCTCGCCATGCTGCCGCGCTTCATGCTGGGCTACGGCGAGTCGTTCGGCGACGCGGTGTGGCTCAGCGTGTTCCACGCGGTGTCGTCGTACAACAACGCCGGGTTCGCGCTCTACTCCGACAACCTCATCGGATTCGTCGACGACCCCTTCATC
This sequence comes from Agrococcus versicolor, assembly GCF_039531815.1. NCBI lineage: Bacteria > Bacillati > Actinomycetota > Actinomycetes > Micrococcales > Microbacteriaceae > Agrococcus > Agrococcus versicolor. The sequence continues at coordinate 852,128 of NZ_BAAAQT010000005.1, forward strand.
TGCATCCCGCTCATGGTGTCCACCGTCGTCGGCGGGCTCGGCATCCCGGTCATCCTGCAGATCCTCAAGCGCGTCTCGCGGCGCTCGCGCATCCTCTCGCTGCACGCGCTGCTCGTGCTCGCAGGCACCGCGGTGCTGCTCCCCCTGGGTGCCCTCGCCATCGGCGCGCTCGAATGGTCGAACCCCGGCACGCTCGGCACCCTCGACACGGGCAGCCGCATCCTCACGAGCCTGTTCCACTCGGTCCAGACGCGCACGGCCGGGTTCAACGCGGTCGACATCGGGCAGATGCGACCCGAGACGCTGCTCGTCATGGACGTGCTGATGCTCATCGGCGGCGGGCCGGCGGGCACCGCCGGCGGCATCAAGCTCACGACGTTCGCCGTGCTGCTGTTCATCATCCTCGCCGAGGTCCGCGGCGACGGCACGGTGCACGCCTTCGGACGACGCGTCTCGCGCGCCGTGCACCGCGAGGCGATTACCGTCGCCCTCCTCGCCGTCGGCCTGGTCGTCGCCGCGACCCTCGCGATCCTCGTGCTCACCGACGAGCCGTTCGAGGCCGTCCTGTTCGAGTCCGTGAGCGCGTTCGCGACCGTCGGCCTCTCGACCGGCATCACCGCCGACCTGGGCTGGCCCAGCCAGCTCATCCTCGTCATGCTGATGTTCCTCGGACGCGTCGGACCCGCGACGGTCGCGACCGCCATCGCCCTGCGCCGAAGCCGGCGCGCATTCGAGCTCCCGAAGGAGAGGCCACTCATTGGCTAGGCAACGACGCACACGGCACGACTCGGCGATCGCGGTCGTCGGGCTCGGGCGCTTCGGCACAGCACTGGCGATCGAGCTCGCGCAGCACGGTGCCGAGGTGCTCGGAGTCGACGCGAGCGAGGACGTCGTGCAGCACCTGCACGGCACGCTCTCGCACGTCGTCCAGGGCGACTCGACGGATCCCGCCGTCATCGAGCAGCTCGGCCTCGGCGAGTACGCACGCGTGGTGGTCGCGATCGGCTCCGACGTCACCGCATCCATCCTCACGACGAGCCAGCTGCTGCGCGCCGGCGTCGGCGAGCTGTGGGCGAAGGCCATCTCGCCGCAGCACGCCGTCATCCTCGAGCAGCTCGGGGTGCACCACGTCGTGAGCCCCGAGGCCGACATGGGCCGTCGCGTGGCGCACATGGTGCGCGGCTCGTCCGACGACTTCCTCGAGGTCGACGGCGCGTACGGCGCGATGGTCGTGCGGGTGCCTCGTCGACTCGCAGGCGTCCCCTTGCGGGAGCTCGCGATCCAGAAGGAGCACGGCGTCGTCGTGGTCGCCGTCCGCCAGGGCGAGGCGCTGCGCAACGCGAACGCCGAGACGCGCCTCTCCCCCGACGGCTCGATGCTCGTCGCCGGGCCCACCCTCGACGTGGAGGCCTTCGCCGCACGCGTCGCCACGATGCGCGCGGAGGACGCCTAGCCATCGCATGCCCACGCGATCGGGTGACAAGAACTCAGCATCTTTTGCCCGAATCGCGCCCATCCTGTCCCCCGCCGACTCCGAACACCATGACGGATGCGTCGTCCTGGGAGCGCGCACCTGGAGGAGGACGGGATGGAGCACGTCATGATCGTGATGACCGAGCAAGGCATCGCCGCGGTGGGCACCGTCTCGCCGCACGCAGCGGCAGAGGCATGGCGACGCCACCTCGCGCTCCACGTGCGGCCCGAGGAGCACGCGGAGCAGCGACTCGACGAGCTCGACTGGCTGCGGGCCGGACGCCGACGGCTGGTCCGCACCGACGACGACCGCGCGACCGTCATCACGTCGCGCGACTCCTCCCCCGGCGTCGGCGAGGACGGCCTCGTGCTCATCGGCACCTTCCGCGGACGGCGCTCGCACGCCCGTCCGGTCGCGACCACCGAGTAGCGCCACCGGGGCCCCGACCTCGGGTGCCGACGCCGCTCGCCCGGTAGACTCGTCCGTGGTGCGCCGGGAAGCCTGGTCGGCTCGCCGCGTGTCCACGCGGCGGTGATCGGATCGAAGGACCCCGATGGACAGCCCCATGACCCGCCGTGCACGCCTCGGCGCCGCACTCCGCCTCGAGACCACGAGCGGTGCGCTGCTGCTGATCGCAGCGGCCGCGGCCCTCATCTGGGCGAACTCACCCTGGCGCGAGGGCTACGCCGCCCTCTCCTCGACCGTCGTCGGTCCTGCGGCGCTGCACCTCGACCTCTCGCTCACGACCTGGGCGGCCGACGGCCTCCTCGCGATCTTCTTCTTCGTCGTCGGCGTCGAGCTGAAGCACGAGATCGCGGCCGGCAGCCTGCGGCATCCACGGCAGGCCGCGGTGCCCGTGCTCGCCGCGATCGGCGGCATGGCGACGCCGGCGGTCATCTACGTCGCGATCGTCCTCATCTCCGGCGACACCGAGGCGCTCACCGGATGGGCCATCCCCACGGCCACCGACATCGCCTTCGCGCTCGGCATCCTCGCGGTCTTCGGTCGCGGGCTGCCCGTGCCCCTGCGCACCTTCCTCCTGACCCTCGCCGTGGTCGACGATCTCCTCGCGATCCTCGTCATCGCCGTCGTCTACACGGCGTCGATCAGCCTCCTCGCCCTCGTCGGCGCGATCGCGGGCGTCGCGGTCTTCGCCGTCCTCGTGCGCACGCGGTGGGCCCGGTGGTGGCTGCTGCTGCCGGTGGCCGTCGTCGCCTGGGCGCTCATGCACGAGTCGGGCGTGCACGCCACCGTCGCGGGCGTCATGCTCGGTGCCGTCGTGCCCGCGACCGCGGTGCACGGCGAGGCGGAGCCGCGCACCCACCGCTACGAGCACGTGGTGCGTCCCATCTCGACCGCGATCGCGCTGCCGGTCTTCGCCTTCCTCTCCGCCGGCGTCAGCATCGGGCCGGCGGGCTTCGGCGAGCTCATCGCCCAGCCCGTCGCGATCGCGATCGTCGTCGGGCTGCTCGCCGGCAAGGTCATCGGCGTGCTCGGCGTCACGGCGCTCGTGACCCGCCTCACTCCCCTGCGCCTTCCCGACGGCATCGGGCTGCGCGACCTCCGTCCGATCGCGCTGCTCACGGGCATCGGCTTCACGGTGTCGCTGCTCATCGCCGAGCTCTCGTTCCCGGATGCCGTGCACACGGATGCTGCGAAGCTGGCGATCCTCGTCGGCTCGGCCATCGCCGCCATCCTCGCCGCCCACGAGCTGCGCTGGGATGCGCGCCGTGCGCGACGACGCGACATGAACGAGGACGGCGTGCCCGACCGTCCCTGGCCGGTCATCGGCGGCGAGCGGGGCGCGTCGCAGCACTGACCTGTCGCCGCGGGCGCCCATCCGTCTGCGCTGCCGTGCGGGTCAGGCTCCGACGTAGGTCGCCAGGTGCTCGCCCGTGAGGGTGGAGCGCGCGGCGACGAGCTCGGCGGGCGTGCCCTCGAAGACGATGCGACCGCCGTCGTGCCCGGCACCCGGGCCGAGGTCGATGATCCAGTCGGCGTGCGCCATGACCGCCTGGTGGTGCTCGATGACGATGACGGTCTTGCCCGACTCGACGAGGCGGTCGAGCAGGCCGAGCAGGTGCTGCACGTCGGCGAGGTGCAGGCCGGTCGTGGGCTCGTCGAGCACGTAGATGCCGCCCGTCTCGCCCATCTGCACCGCGAGCCGCAGCCGCTGCCGCTCGCCACCCGACAGCGTGTTGAGCGGCTGGCCGAGGGTGAGGTAGCCGAGGCCGACGTCGGCGAGGCGGTCGACGATCGAGGATGCGGCCGGCACCCTCGACGCGGGCTGCGCGAAGTACTCGCGCGCCTCGGCGACGGACAGGCCGAGCACCTCGCTGATGTCGAGGTCGCCGAGCCGGTACTCGAGCACCGACGCCATGAAGCGCTTGCCGCCGCAGTCCTCGCAGGTCGTCGACACCGTCGACATGGGGCCGAGGTCGGTGAAGATGAGGCCGGCGCCCTTGCAGGTCGGGCACGCGCCCTCGGAGTTCGCGCTGAACAGCGCGGGCTTGACGCCGTTGGCCTTCGCGAACGCCTTCCGCACGGGCTCGAGCAGCCCCGTGTAGGTCGCGGGATTCGAGCGACGCGATCCGCGGATGGCGGTCTGGTCGATCGTGACCACGCCGTCGCGCGTGCCGATCGAGCCGTGCACGAGCGACGACTTGCCGGAGCCCGCCACGCCCGTGACGACCGTCAGGACGCCCGTGGGCACGTCGACGTCGACGTCGACGAGGTTGTTCGCCGTTGCGCCGCGCACCTCGATCGCGCCCGACCGGTCGCGCACCGCGGGCTTGAGGGACGCGCGGTCGTCGAGGTGCGTGCCGGTGAGCGTGTCCGATGCGCGCAGCGCCTCGACGGTGCCCTCGAACTGGATCTCGCCGCCCTCGGTGCCTGCGCGAGGCCCGAGGTCGACGACGTGGTCGGCGATCGCGATCGTCTCGGGCTTGTGCTCGACGACGAGCACGGTGTTGCCCTTGTCGCGCAGCTGCAGCAGCAGGTCGTTCATGCGCTGGATGTCGTGCGGGTGCAGGCCGATGGTCGGCTCGTCGAAGACGTACGTGACGTCGGTGAGCGCCGAGCCGAGGTGACGGATGAGCTTCGTGCGCTGCGCCTCCCCGCCGCTGAGGGTGCCCGACGAGCGGTCGAGCGACAGGTAGCCGAGGCCGATGGCGACGAACGAGTCGAGCGTCTGCGCGAGCGACTGCACGAGCGGGGCAACGGAGGCGTCGTCGATCGTGCGCACCCACTCGGCGAGGTCGCTGATCTGCATGGCGCAGGCGTCGGCGATCGAGCGTCCGGCGATGCGCGACGATCGTGCGGATGCCGACAGGCGCGTGCCCTCGCAGTCGGGGCACGGCAGGAAGCGCACGGCCCGCTCGACGAACGTGCGGATGTGCGGCTGCATCGCGTCGACGTCCTTCGACAGCAGCGTGCGCTGCAGCTTGGGCACGAGGCCCTCGTACGTCATCGACATGCCGGCGGCCTTGACCTTCGTGGCCTCCTTGTAGAGGAACGCCTCGCGCTGCTCGGGCGTGAGGTCGCGGATCGGCACGTCGCCGGGCACGAATCCCGACTCGGTGTAGATCTTCACGTACCAGCCGTCCGGCGTGTAGCCGGGCACGGTGATCGCGCCGTCGGCGAGCGAGAGCGAGTCGTCGAACAGCTGCGCGAGGTCGATGTCGTTGACGCGCCCGATGCCCTCGCACCGGGGGCACATGCCACCGAGCATCGTGTCGGAGCGCTCGATCGACTGCGAGCCCTCGCCGCGCTCGATCGTCATCGTGCCCGAGACCTTCACGCTCGGCACGTTGAAGGAGAACGCGTTCGGCGAGCCGATCTGCGGGTCGCCGAGGCGGGAGAAGAGGATGCGCAGCATGGCGTTGACGTCGGTCGCGGTGCCGACGGTCGAGCGGGGGTTCGCGCCGAGCCGCTCCTGGTCGACGATGATCGCCGTCGTGAGGCCCTCGAGCCGGTCGACCTCGGGCCGGGCGAGCGACGGCATGAAGCCCTGCACGAACGCCGGGTAGGTCTCGTCGATCATGCGCTTCGACTCGGCGGCGATCGTGCCGAACACGAGCGAGGACTTGCCCGAGCCGGACACCCCGGTGAAGACCGTGAGGCGCCGCTTCGGGATGTCGACGGACACGCCCTTCAGGTTGTTCTCGCGCGCGCCGAGGACGCGGATGACGTCGTGGCCGTCGGCAGGGTGCTGGGAGGCGCTCATGCTGCTCCGTCGGTCGTCGCTGACCGCGCCACGGACGCGGCGCGCATCCGAATGGTACGGCCGACGGCCGACGTGCGGCCGGCCCGTCCACCGATGCGCGGCGGGACGGGCCCGCGATCAGGCGTCGAGCGCCTGCAGCAGGTCGGCGACGACGTCGTCGGCGTGCTCGATGCCGACCGACAGGCGCACGAGGCCCTCGGGGATGCTCTTCGACTCGCTCGCCCATCGACGGCGGCGCTCGAGCGTCGTCTCGACGCCGCCGAGGCTCGTCGCGTGCCGTGCGAGGCGCACGGCGGCGACGACGCGATCGGCGCGCTCGGCCGACTCGAGCTCGAACGACACGACGGTCGAGAAGCCCGGGTAGCGCACGCGCACGACGGCGGGGTGCGCCTCGAGCGCCGCGACGACGACCTTCGCCGTCGCCTGCGCCCGCTCGAGCCGCACGTCGAGCGTGCGCAGTCCGCGCAGCACGAGGTACGCCTCGAACGGGCCCGGGATCGCGCCGTGCAGCGAGCGGTTCGCGTGCAGTCGGGCGAGCCAGTCGTCGTCGCGCGTCACGACGGCGCCGAGGATGACGTCGGAGTGGCCCGAGAGCAGCTTCGTCGCCGAGTGCACGACGACGTCGGCGCCGTCCTCGAGCGGGCGCTGCAGCAGCGGCGTCGCGAAGGTGTTGTCGACGGCGACGGGCACGCCCGCCTCCTTGGCGGCCGCGACGATGCGCTGCAGGTCGGCGACCTCGAGCGCGGGGTTCGTGGGCGTCTCCATCCATACGAGCGCGGCCCCGGGGATCGCCGCGACGACGGCGGACGCGTCCTCGACGTCCACGAGCTGCGGCTCGATGCGCCCAGCGAGGCGGTGCTGCTCGAGGAGACCGAGGGAGCCCTGGTACGCGTGCCGCGGCACGACGACGCGCCCGCCGACCGGCACCTGGTCGAGCACGGCGGCGACGGCGGCCATGCCGGAGGCGAACGCGAGCGCACGACCGCCCTCGAGGGCGCCGATCGCATCCTCGAGCGCCGTCCACGTCGGGTTCGCGTAGCGCGCGTACTCGAGGTCGCCGCCCGCGACGTAGGACGACGCGAGCGTCACGGGCACGTTGAGCGGCTGGTCCGGCTCGGCCGCGGGGCGGCCGGCCGTGACGGCGATGGTGGCGGGATGCTGGCTCGCGTGGGTCACGCTCCCACGCTACGACGTGCGGTGCCCCGCCGCGGCGATCCACGCGGCGCATCGCGGTCCGCGCCGCGGCCGGCGGAGCGGCGCGTGGCGCAGCCGTCCAGGCACGGGCGGCTAGCCTCGGTGCGTGCCGGTGGTCATCGCGAACCCGATCGCGCGCGCCTCGATCCGCGGCGTCCGCGCCCTCGAGGTCGCCGCAGGCGGCGGGCTCGACGTGCGCTGGACGGGCGACGACCGCGCCGACGCCATCGCCGCCGCAGCCCTCGCGGAGGGCACGGATGCCGTGATCGTCGTCGGCGGCGACGGCACGATCCGCGACGTCGCCGACCGCCTGGCGGGCACGGGCGTGCCGATGGGCATCGTGCCGGCGGGCACCGCGAACCTCTTCGCACGCAACCTCGACCTGCCGCTGCGCGACCTCGCCGCCGCCGCGCGCCTCGCGCTCGGCGCCGCCGCCCTGCCGACCGACCTCGGCCGCGTCGTCCTCACGACGGGCGACCAGGTGGATCCCGAGCGGGTCTTCCTCGTGGTCGTCGGCATCGGCCACGACGCGACGGCCGTCGAGGCGGCCTCCCTCGCCCGCAAGCGACGGCTCGGATGGGGCGCGTACGTCGTGGCGGGCGCCCGTCGCTTCGCGCGTCCGCTCATCCCCGTGCGCGCCACGATCGACGACGGGGCGCCGATGCGCACCGAGGCGTGGACGGTGCTCGTCCACAACACGGCGCGCATCACGCTCGGGCTGCGCGTCGTGCCCGACACGCGCCCGGACGACGGCCTGCTGCACGTCGCTGCCGTCTCGCCGCGGCGCATCCTGCACTGGGGACGCATCGCCCTGTCGGGCATGGGCCTCGCGCGAGCGCGCGGCGTGCTGTCGCATCGCATCGGGCGCCGCGTGCGCCTGGAGGCCGACCGCATCCCCGTGCAGATCGACGGCGACGCCCATGGGCGCATCACGGCGCTCGACGCATGGATCGACCCCGGCGTGCTGCTGGTGCGCCGACCTGGAGGACCACGATGACCGACGCCCGCTCACGCATCCTCACGACGCTGCGCGAGTCCGACGACCTCGACGCCGTGCTCGACGGCTTCGACCTCGAGCGCCTCATGGAGGGCTTCGACGGCCCGCTGCTCGCGCACGACCGCAGGCCCGAGCTCGTCGCGCTGCTGTGCCTCGACCGCGCGCGCGACCTCTCCCCCGCGGTGCTCGCGAAGGTCGTGCACGCCATGCGCTCCGTGCGCAATCGCGCGACGTTCTCCGGCGCGATCCGCAGCGTGATGGACGCGCTCGAGGGCGAGGCCTTCCGCGACTTCAAGTACCGCCTCAACGCCACCGGCGACCGCCACGACCTCGAGCACCTCGTCTTCGAGCGCCTGACGCACGCCGATCGCCGCCACGTGCTGCGTCGCATCGCCGAGGAGTCGAGCAAGCGCCAGGACCACGAGCTGCGCATCCTCAGCGACATCGACGACACCGTCAAGTGCATGCTGCACGACCGCCGGTACGCCCGCGGCACGATCTACCCCGGCGCCGTCGCCTTCCTCACCGAGCTCGACAACGGCGCGGCCGCCGAGCCCAGCAGGCCCGGCGACCTCACGTTCGTCACCGCGCGGCCCGAGGGGCCGAAGGCGCTCATCGAGCAGTACACGCGCGACGCGCTCGCACCGCTCGGGCTGCCGCCGCACGCCGTGCTCGGCGGCTCGTTCTTCAACCTCGTGACGAAGGCGTCGATCGCGGCGCGCAAGCTGCAGAACTTCGAGCACGAGCGGCAGCTCTTCCCCGAGTGCCGGTACCTCTTCGTCGGCGACTCCGGGCAGGCCGACCCGCAGGTCGGCGCCGCGATGGTCGCGCGCGCGCCCGACTTCGTCGCGCGCGTGCTCATCCACGACGTCACGGGCGTCGACGCGGGGCGTCGCCGACGCTGGTCGAGGCAGGGCATCTCGACGTTCGAGACGTACTCGGGGGCGGCGCGGCTCGCGTGCGGCCTCGGGCTGGTGTCGGAGGAGGGCGTCGCCCGCGTGCACGCCGCCGTGCTCGAGGGCCTCGCCGGCGACGGTCCTCGCGAGGCGTCCCGTGCATCGCTCGTCGCGACCGCCGAGCGCGAGGTGCAGGCATAGCCCAGCTGGCCAAGGCCCTGGCCCGGTCCGGCCGTCCGGACCGGCGAGCGCTCAGCGCTCGCCGTCCGCCTCGAGCTGCTGCGCCAGCCAGCGGTGGCCCGCGTCCATGGCGACGGCCGGGGCGCTCGACGAGCGCACGAGCAGGTCGTCGGCGACCGACCGCGCGCGCTCGACGAGCCAGGTCGGCCAGCCGTGGCTCACGGAGCGCGCGGCGAACTCGTCCTCGTCGTCGATCCAGGGGGCGAGGCCGCTCGCGGGCACGACGAGGTCGAGGTCGAGGTCGACGTACTCGACGATCCAGCCCTCCGGTCCGCGCCGAAGGGTCGGCGGCGTCGACACGTCGACGTAGGCGTCGACGTCGGAGCGATCCCACCAGCCGGCGAGCATCCACGTGCCGTCGTCCCACGCGACGGCGGTCGGCGGCACGAGCCGCACGAACGCATGGCCCGTGAGGTACTCCTTGCGCCAGCCCTTCAGCACGGTCGTGCCGGCGTCGACGCCGATCCACAGCCCGTGCTCGTCGGTGCCGAGCACCCGTGCGTCGTAGCGCCAGTGCGGCTTCCCGTTCCACTTCGCGCCCTCGACGCGCACGGCGTCGCCCGGCTGCGGCTCGCCGCCCGCGAGCCGGTCGAGCTGCGCGAGCACGTCCTCCGTGCTGAAGTCGTCGTCGGACGCGCGGATCTCGTCGGCCGTCCACCAGCGGTGCTCGAGGATGTCGTCGAGCTCGTCGTCCATGCGGTGCTCGGCACCGGGCTCGAACCGCTCGCAGCGCCAGAGGAACGTGAGCGCGTCGGTCGCGGCGTACGGGTGGCCGTCGGGATGCGGCACGCGCGCGTGCGCGATCGGGCCGACGAGGTCGTCCTCGCCGATGCGTCGCCCGGTCTCCTCGAAGAGCTCGCGCACCGCCGCCTCGCGCTCAGTCTCCCCGGGCTCGATGCCACCACCCGGTGTGAGCCAGCGCGGCGGCGCGACGTCATGGTCCCATCGGGTCCGCAGCAGCAGCGTCGCTCCGGCGGGATCGACGCAGAGGATGCGCGCCGTGCGGCGCACGCCCCTCGCGTCAGGCATCCGTCGGGTCGCCCTGCTCGGCGACGGGCGTCTCGGCCGCCTGCCGGGCGCGACGGCGACGCGACACGAGCAGCACCGCACCGCCGATCACGACGATGGCGACCGCGACGAGCGCGATCGCCCACGAGGCGATCTCGGTCGCGGTGACGGGCAGCTGGTCCACGGCGAAGGCGTCCACGCGCACGATCCTACGGCTCGGCGCGATGGGCGCGACGTCGTTAGGCTCGATGACCATGTCGACGACGACCCACGCGCCCGTGAGCCTCCGCAGATCCGTGTCCAACACCCTGAAGGGCTCGGCGGGCAACCTCGTCGAGTGGTACGACGTCTACGTCTACTCCGTCTTCGCGACGTACTTCGAGTCGCAGTTCTTCTCCGAGGGTCAGGAGGGGACGGGCCTGTTCATCTGGGCCATCTTCGCCGTGACCTTCATCATGCGGCCCGTCGGCTCCTGGTTCTTCGGGCGGCTCGCCGACCGCCGCGGCCGCCGCTACGCCCTCACGGTGTCGGTGTCGCTCATGGCGGCGTGCTCCTTCGTCATCGCCATCACGCCGACGGCCGCCGCCATCGGCGCCGGCTCGGCGATCATCCTCATCCTCTGCCGCCTCGCGCAGGGATTCGCGACCGGTGGCGAGTACGGCACGTCGGCCACGTACATGTCGGAGGCCGCGATCCCCGGGCGTCGCGGCTTCCTCTCCTCGTTCCACTACGTGACGCTCGTCGGCGGCCACGTCCTCGCGCAGTCGACGCTGCTGATCATGGTGCTGACGATGTCGGACGACGCCATCTCCTCGTGGGGCTGGCGCGTCGCGTTCGGCATCGGCGGCGTCGCCGCGCTCGTCGTCTTCTGGCTGCGCCGCACGATGGACGAGTCGCTCACCTCCGACACGATCGAGGCCGTGCGCACGGGTGCGTCGCGGCAGTCGGGCTCGATGCGCGAGCTGCTCGTGCACCAGTGGCGTCCGCTGCTGCTGTGCTTCCTCGTCACGATGGGCGGCACGGTCGCCTTCTACACGTACTCGGTCAACGGGCCGAACATCGTCAAGGGCGCGTTCGCGGGCGACGACGTCGTCACGGGCACGGTCATCAACCTCGTCGCCCTGACCATCCTCATGCTGCTGCAGCCGCTCGGCGGATGGATCTCGGACATCGTCGGCAGGCGGACGCTGCTCATCTTCTTCGGCATCGGCGGCGTGCTCTACACGTGGTTCCTGCTGACGTTCCTCCCGCAGCAGACGAGCCCCGTCGCGGCGTTCGCGATCCTCGTCGGCGGCTTCGTCATCCTCACGGGCTACACGTCGATCAACGCCGTCGTGAAGGCCGAGCTCTTCCCCACGCACATCCGCGCGCTCGGCGTGGGCTTCGGCTACGCGCTCGCGAACTCGATGTTCGGCGGCACCGCTCCCCTGCTCTACACGGCGGCGAACGGCGCCGACCAGGTGCCGCTCTTCATCGGCTACGTCACCGTCGCGATCGCCGCGTCGCTCGTCGTCTACGTGCTCTTCCTGCGCAACGACGGCAGGAACTGGCTCGACGACGAGGCGGGCATGCGCGAGCGCGCATCGACGCGCACGCGCTGATCCATCGACGAGGCCCCGCATGCACGCTGCATGCGGGGCCTCGTCGTGCGCGTCCGATCAGGCGCGGACGTGTCGTCCGAACCACTCGAGCACGGCGTCGAAGCGCTCGACGCGGTGGCGCGGCTGGCCCGAGCGCGTGAGCTCGTGGTCCTCGCCGGGGAAGACGAGGAGCTCCGACGGCGTGCCCTGGCGGTGCAGCGCCGCGAAGTACCGCTGCGCCTGCTCGAGCGGGCAGCGCAGGTCGCGCTCGGAGTGCACGACGAGCGTCGGCGTCGTGACCTGCGACACCACGGCCATCGGGCTCTGCGACCGCACGAGCTCGGGGTCGGTGCCCACGTACTCGTCGCCGAAGAACGACCCGATGTCGCTCGTGCCGACGAACGCGTCGGGGTCGAGGAAGCCGCGCTCGACGAGCGCCGCGCGGAATCGGTGGTCGTGGGCGATCGTCCACGCCGTGAGGTACCCGCCGTACGAGCCGCCCATGATGCCCATGCGTGCGGCGTCGAGCGAGGGGTGCGCCGCGAGGACGCCGTCGAGGAAGTCGAGCACGTCGTGCAGGTCGACCGTGCCCATCCGCTGGCGGATGGCGACGCCGTGGTCGCGCCCGTAGCCCGCCGAGCCGCGCGGGTTGCACTGCACGACGGCGTAGCCCGCGTCGACGGCGACCTGCGCCTCGTCGAAGACGTGCACGCCGTACTGCGCGAACGGTCCGCCGTGGATGTTGAGGATCACGGGGTGCGGGCCCTCGCCCTCGGGCATCCACACCCAGCCGTGCACGTGCTCGCCGTCGCGCACGACGAGGTCGTGCTCGGTGGGCACGACGATGCCGTCGGCCTGCAGGTCGGCGCCGAAGTCGGTGAGGATGCGCACGCCGCCGTCCTCGACGACGCCGAGCTCGCCGAACGACGTGGGGGTCTGCACCGTCGCGACGATCGTCGAGCCCGCGACGCCGAGGCCCGTCGCCTCGGTCGCGTCCGACGTGAGCCGCGTGACGCCGGCGTCGCCGACGTGCAGCACCTGCACGCGTCCGCGCGTGCGGTCCTGCACGAGCACGCCGTCGTCGACGAGGGTGATCTGGCCCTCGGCGAGGTCGACGGTCTGCTCGTCCGTGCGCCGCTCGACCGCGTCGCCCGCGACGCGCAGCAGCATGGCGCTCCGCGCGACGAAGTCGATGCCCGTCTCGCCGACGTCCTGCGCGACGACCCAGAGGCCGCCCGCGTCCGCGGCGATCTCGCCGATGGACAGGTTCGCCGAGGTGCCGAGCACCTCGTGCTCGTCGCCACCGTCGACGGGGATCGCGACGACGGCGTTGCGCAGGTCCGTGCGAGCGCCGAGGTCGACGCGCACCGCGAGGATCTCGGTGCCGTCGACGCTCCACACGGCACCGACGTGGTCGACGTCGCCCGAGGTGAGCACCGTCGCCTCGGGGATGCGCGACGACGGCGTCGGCGCCTGCTCCGCGCCGGCGTCGTGCGGGGCGGGCGCCCGGTCGTAGTCGGGCTCGGCGCCGACGTCGAGGATGGGGGCGACGGCGACGCGGCTGTGCGCGTCGATCCGGTAGCCGGCGCCGTTGCGCTGCGCGTGCAGGTCGAGGATGCGGCGGGGCGACTGCGCCTCGGGCGTCAGGCCCTCGACGGAGCGACCTCGGCCGGGCTCGTCGGCGCGCACCGTGAGCGCGAGCCGCGTGCCGTCCGGCGAGATGCGGAAGCCCGTCACGCCGCCGGGCGCGTCGGTCGTCTGCACGGGCTCGCCGCCGTCGGCGGGCATGACCCACACCTGCTGGCGGTCCTTCGCGTCGCCGCGCAGGAAGAGGATGCGATCGCCGTCGGGCGTGAGCCGCGGCGCGGCATCCGAGGTGCCCTGCGTGATGCGGGTGCGGGATCCGTCGGCGAGCGACACGCGCCAGAGCTGCCCCACGCGACGGTTCGCCGCGATGGACGGCCGGGACGCGGCGACGACCGCCCATGCCCCGGAGGGATGGACGGCCGGCGCCGAGAGCTCGACGAGGTGCTCGATGTGCTCCGCGCGCATCAGCGCTGCGCCTGGAAGCCGGAGACGTCGCCGACGAGGCGCGTGTGGTCGTGCGGCACGGGGTCGACGACGGCACGGGCGACCTCGGCGGCGAACTCGTCGACGTCGTAGAGGCGGCCGGCGTCCTCGCGGCGGCCCGCGATGGCTCCCGGGTTGGCTCGCTCGAGGAGCGTCGCGGTGATGGTGCCCTCGATCATGTCGCCCGAGACGACGACGAGGTCGATCCCCCGCGCCTGCAGCTGCACGATGCGCTCGCGCAGCGCATCCTCGCCAGCGCGCTTCGAGAGCGCGACGGCCTCGTACTCCGGCATGGTCTCGACCGTGCGGATGAAGTGGGCCTGGTGGCTCGTGACGAACACGATGCGCGCGCCCTCGCGCAGCACCGGGATCGCCGCCTCGAGCAGCGCGACCTGCGCGTCGCGGTTGAGCCGCATGGCGTAGTCCTCGCCGAGGCCCGACTCCATCCCGCCCGATGCGTTCATCACCAGCACGTCGAGGCCGCCGAAGGCGTCCTTCGCCGTCTGGAGCATCGCGTCGACGCTCGCGGCGTCGGTGAGGTCGGACTGCACGACGAGCGCCTGCACGCCGTGCTCGCGCGCGGCGGCTGCGACCTTCTCGGCGCGCGGCGCCTTGTTGCGGTAGGTGACGACGACGTCGGCGCCTGCTGCCGCGAGGAACCCGACCGTCGCGGCGCCGATGCCGCGGCTCGATCCGGTGACCAGCGCGGCCTTGCCTGCGAGCGATGCGGGCTGCAGCGGAATGTCCACGAGTGCTCCTTCTTCTCGACCCTCGACCCTACCTTCGGGGGACGCCGCGCACGGGAGGCCGTGCGCGCGTCCGCAACCCCGAGGCGCACCCAGCCAGCCCCAGGGCGCGCTCGATACGATGGGCGCGAGGAGGATGGATGGACATCATCATGTGGGCGTGGGTCGGCTGGCTCGCCGTCGCCCTGATCTGCCTCGTCATCGAGCTCATCACGCTCGAGCTCACCTTCCTCATGCTCGGCCTCGGCTCGCTCGTCGGCCTCGTGTCGAGCCTCACGGGCCTGCCGCTGTGGGCGCAGGTCATCATCGCCGCCGTCGCCGCCGCGCTCTTCCTCTTCCTCGTGCGGCCCTCGCTGCTCAACCGGCTCCACCGATCCGGCGAGAGCGCGCGCACCAACGTCGACGCCGTCGTCGGCCTCGGCGGGGAGGTGACGCGCCAGTTCGTCCGTCTCATGGGCGAGGTGACGCTCGCGAACGGCGAGACCTGGTCGGCGAGGCTCTCGCCCGTGACGCGCCCGCGCGACCTCGACGTCGGCGAGCGCGTCGTCGTCACCGCGATCGAGGGCGCGACGGCCGTCGTCGTGCCCGCCGAGCGCTGACCCCGAACCCAACCCCAACGCTAGGAGACGCACGACATGGACCTCTTCGGCCCAGTCCTGCTGCTGATCATCGTCGCGATCGTCCTGATCGTCGTCGTCGTGATCATCGCCAGGTCGATCCGCATCATCAAGCAGGGATTCACGGGCATCGTGGAGCGCCTCGGTCGCTTCCACCGCGTGCTCGGCCCCGGCCTCAACATCCTCGTGCCCGTGATCGACCGGCTGGCGTACAGCGTCGACATGCGCGAGCAGGTGCGCACGTTCCCGCCGCTCTCGGTCATCACCGAGGACAACCTGAACGTCGCGATGGACACCGTCGTGTTCTTCCAGGTCAACGACCCGCGGTCGGCGACCTACGAGATCGCCGACTACCTCTCGGCCGTCGAGCAGCTCACGGCCACGACGCTCCGCAACGTCGTCGGATCGATGAACCTCGAGGAGGCGCTCACGAGCCGCGACGTCATCAACTCGCAGCTGCGCGCCGTGCTCGACCAGGCCACCGGCAAGTGGGGCATCAAGGTCACGCGAGTCGAGCTCAAGTCGATCGACCCGCCCCCCTCGATCCTCGAGCCGATGGAGAAGCAGATGCGCGCCGAGCGCGAGCGTCGCGCCGCCATCCTCACGGCCGAGGGCCTCAAGCAGTCGCAGATCCTCGAGGCGGAGGGCTCGCGCCAGTCGACGATCCTCCGCGCGGAGGGTGACGCCAAGTCGCAGGTCCTGCGTGCCAAGGGTGACGCCGAGGCGCAGGTCGTGCTCGCCAAGGGCGAGTCGGAGGCCATCGAGCGCGTGTTCGCGGCCATCCACGCCGGCGACGCCGACAACAAGCTCCTGGCGTACCAGTACCTCCAGACGCTGCCGAAGCTCGCCGAGGGCGACGCGAACAAGCTCTGGATCATCCCGTCCGAGCTCACCGACGCGCTGCAGGAGATCGGCAAGGGCTTCTTCCAGGGCAAGGCGGAGATCCCGTTCCAGGCGACGAAGTCCTTCTCCGACGGCCAGGGCCCGTCGATCCTCGACGAGACGTTCGAGCCCGACTCGGTGAGCGACGTCTCGGTGCCGTCGATCGCCGAGACGCTGCGCGGATCGGGCATCGACCCGCAGGGCGCCGGCGAGTCGAACACGATCTCGTCGACGACCTCGCTCGCGGACGAGACGCCGGGCGTGGGCCTCGAGGAGGCGCTCGACTCCGTGCGGGAGGCCGAGGCGGAGGTGCCGGGCCAGGCGCCGCAGCCCCCGGCCCCGCCGCAGCAGCCCGAGCAGCCGCAGCAGCCGCCGCAGCCGCCGCAGCAGTGACGTTCCTCGAGGGGCCTCGACCGCGCATCCTCGCTCATCGCGGGCTCGCGGTCGAGGTCCCCGAGAACACCCTGGCCGCCTTCGCGGCGGCGATCGCCGTCGGTGCCACGCACGTCGAGTCCGACGTCCGCGTGAGCGCCGACGGCGTCGCCGTGCTCGCCCACGACGCGACGCTCGAGCGCGTCGGCGGGGGTCAGGGCCGCATCGACGTCTCGTCGGCATCCGCGCTCGCGGCCGCCGGGCTCGCCGGCGGGCACGGCGTCCCGACGCTCGCCGAGGCGCTCGCCGCCCTCCCCGAGGCGCGGTTCAACCTCGACCTCAAGGTTCCGGGTGCCGTCGAGCCCGCCGTCCGAGCGATCCGCGAGGCCGGCGCCACCGATCGCGTGCTCGTGACGTCGTTCGACGAGACGACGCGTGCTCGAGCCGTCGCCGCGCTGCCGGGCGTCGCCACGAGCGCGTCGCGGGCGATCATGACGCGAGCGCTCGTCGCCGTCCGCCTGCGCAGGCGCGGCGCCCTCCGCCGCGCGCTCGCGGGCATCGACGCCGTGCAGGTGCCCGAGCGGCTCGGCCGCGTGCGCATCGTCGACGCGCGCTCCGTGGCCGCGTTCCACGACGCGGGCGTCGAGGTGCACGTGTGGACCGTGAACGACGCGGGCGCCATGCGCAGGCTCGTCGCGCTCGGCGTCGACGGCATCGTCACCGACCGCGCCGACGTCGCCGTCGCGACCCTGCGCGATCAGCGAGACGGCTGAGGAGCGCTACCCGCGCGGGCGAGCGCGGATGCCGCGCGCACCCCAGAGCGTCACGCGGCGCAGCGTGTCGAGCACCATGCCGACGTCGGTCTTCGAGACGCCGACCGCACGCTCGGTGAACTGCACGGGCATCTCGACGATGCGTCCGCCGGCCTGCGCGATCCGCACGGCGAGCTCGATCTGGAACGCGATCGAGTCCGAGCGCAGCCGGTCGAACGGCACTCGGCGCAGGACGCGCGTCGAGTAGACGCGGCACGTCGAGGTCAGGTCCTGCACGTCGGTGCCGAGCAGGGTGCGCGCGTAGCGGTTGCCGGCGCGCGACAGCAGTCGTCGTCGGCCGGCCATGGCGCGCACGTCGCCGCCGGGCACCCAGCGCGATGCGATGACGAGGTCGACGTCGGCGTCGATCGCCTCGAGCATCTCCCCCAGCAGCATGACGTCGTACGATCCGTCGGCGTCGATGACGGCGATGGCGTCGACGCCCGCCTCGAGGCCGCGTGCGAGCCCTGCGCGCACGGCGGAGCCGTACCCGCGGTCGGTGCGGTGCAGCACCTCGACGCCGGCGTCGCCCTCCGCGAGCGCGTCGGCGAGCGCACCCGTGCCGTCGGGGCTCGCATCGTCGACGATCAGCACCTGCGCGTGCGGCACGCTCTGCCGCAGCCTGCCGATCGTGCGCTCGAGGTTGTCCACCTCGTCGTACGTCGGGACGACCACCAGCGCGCTAGGCACGTCGCCTCCCCACGAGGGCGAGCCCGAGGAGGGCGCCGAGGGCCGCGATGGCGATCGCGCGCTCGATCGCAGCACCCGCGGCCATCGCAGGCGTCACGGTGTCGCTCAGCGGCAAGGTCTCGATCATGGCTCCCGGCTCGTACTGCGGCAGCCTATCGACCATCGTGCCGTCGGGCAGCACCATGGCGCTCGTGCCGACCGTCGACACGTTGACGAGCGCGCGGCCGGCCTCCTGCGCGCGCAGCTGCGCGATCGCGAGCTGCTGCACGTTCTCCCACGAGCCCTCGCCGAAGTCGGCGTTGTTCGTCGGCGCGAGGATGATCTGCGCGCCGTGCTCGACGACCATCTCGCGCACGAGGCCGTCGTCGATGATGTCGAAGCAGATCGCCAGGCCGTAGGAGACGCCGTCGACGTCGAAGGCGTTCGCGCTCGTGGGGTCGAGCGAGTAGTCGCGCGGGATGAGCTCGAGGAACCCGAACGCGTCGAGGATGGGGCCGAAGAAGTCGCGCTCGGGGAGGTACTCCGCGAACGGCACGGGGTGCCGCTTGTGGTAGTCGGCCTGCACGCCCTCGTCCCACAGCAGGAGCGAGTTGTAGGAGTCCTCGCCCTCGTACGTCACGGCGCCCAGCACGATCGGCGCGTCGACCTCCTCCTGCACGGCGTCGAGGATGCCGACCGAGGCGGGCGAGTCCTGCGGATCCGTCTCCCCCGCGTTCTCGGGCCATACGAGCAGGTCCATGTCCTCGCCCGCGAGGAGCTCCGTGGCGTCGGCGTGCTGGCGGATGATGTCGCCGGCGGCGTAGGGGGCGAGCAGCCCGGCCTCGCTGTCGCCCTGCACCGCGCCGACGCGCACCTCGCCGACCTCCTGGACGGGGAAGGCCGGGATCGCGACGAGCGCGACGGCGACGGCCGCCGCGGCCGTCACGCGACGCCGCACGAGCATGCCGCGCGCGAGCGTCAGGCAGGCGCCGAACGCCGCGACGAACGCGAGCAGGAACGTCAGGCCCGGTGCACCCACCCAGGAGACGGCGTCGCCGATGGGGCTCGATGCCTGGGAGTACGCGAGCCTGCCCCACGAGAAGCCGCCCCACGGCACCGTCGACGACAGCGACTCGCGCAGCATCCAGACGCCCGCGAGCAGCGCGGGCAGGGCCACGAGCCGCGCCCAGGCCGAGCGGAGCCGCTCCCCCAGACGCCAGGCGAGCGCGAGGAGCATGCCGCCGAGGCCCCACCACAGCGCCATGATGCCCGTGAGGCCGATGAGCGGCAGCGGCCCGAGGTACACGGTGATCCACTGGATGTGGATGCCGAAGAAGACGGCGCCCGTGAGCGTGCCGATGCCGAACGCCGCCGACATGCGACGTCCGCGCAGCGCGACGAGCGCGAGGGCGACGCCGGGCAGCACGAGCGGCCACCAGTCGAACGGCTGGAACGAGAGCGTCAGGAGCACGGCGCCGCCGACGCCGGCGAGCACCGAGCCCCACGCGGGCAGCGGTGCGCGCAGCCGCAACGGCCTCACGAGGCCTCCTGCCCGAGGTCGGCGACGCCACGGCGGATGCGGTCGACGGCGTCGCGCGCCGTGCGTCGGATGCGTGCGGTGCCGACGTCCTGCAGCTGCTCGAGCACGTCGACCGTCTGACGAACCCACCGCACGAAGTCGCCGGCGGCGAGGTCCGTGTCGCGCAGCACGACGTCGAGGTGCGCGCCGCGCGCCCACCGATGCATCGCGACCGACAGACCCGTCTGCGGCGGCTCGCTGCCCGGCAGCTGCCGCGAGCGCTCGAGGTCGTCGAGCTCGGCCCACAGCGTCGTCGTCGCCGCGAGCGCGTCGCGGAAGGGGCCGCCGGGCAGGTGCCGCTCGGAGGCCTGCTCGCCGCGGCGCGGCTCGAAGACGAGCGCGCACACGAGCGCGGCGAGATCGGCGGCGTCGAGGTGCGTCCACAGTCCGCGGCGCAGCGACTCCGCCACGAGCAGGTCGCGCTCGCCGTAGATGCGGCGCAGGGTCTCCCCCGCGGCCGTCACCCGCTGCTCGCCGGACTCGTCGTCGGCGGGGACGACGTACTCGAGCGTGCGCAGCACGGCGCAGATGCGATCGAACTGCTGCGCGACCTGACCCGTGCGGCGCGAGATCTGGCGGTCGACCTGGTCGACCTCGCGACGCAGCCGCCAGTACCGCTCGCCCCAGCGGGCGTGCTGCTCGCGGTCGGGGCACGCGTGGCAGGGGTGGGAGCGCATGAGCGCGCGCAGGTCGCCGAGGCGCTGCTGCACGGCGTCGCGCTCGGCGTGGCTGCGCCCGCCGCGCTGCGCCTCGCGCTCGAGGTCGCTCGACTCGCGTCGCAGCGCGGCGTACTCGGGGAACGAGCCGAGGTGGCACGTCATGGCCTCGGCGTAGCCCTCGAGGCTCGAGCGCTGGTCGACGACCTTGCGCGCGAGCTGCACGACCGAGCGGTCGGCCTGGAACTGCGCGAACGACGTCTCGAGCACCCCGCGCGTGCGGTCGACGCCGAAGCGGTCGATGAGGTTCACGGCCATGTTGTACGTCGGGCGGAAGCTCGACTGCAGCGGGTAGGAGCGGCGCGACGCGAGGTTCGCGATCTCCTGCGGCGACTGCTCGCCCGACCACACGATGACGGCGTGGCCCTCGGTGTCGATGCCCCGCCGGCCGGCACGGCCCGTGAGCTGCGTGTACTCGCCGGGCGTGATGCGCACGCGCGCCTCGCCGTTGAACTTCTCGAGCCGCTCGAGCACGACGGTGCGCGCGGGCATGTTGATGCCGAGCGCGAGGGTCTCGGTCGCGAAGACGCTGCGCAGCAGCCGACGCTGGAAGAGCTCCTCGACGATCTCCTTGAAGACCGGCAGCAGCCCCGCGTGGTGGGCGGCGACGCCGCGCTCGAGCCCGTCGAGCCACTCCCAGTAGCCGAGCACCGCGAGGTCCGACTCGTCGAGCCGCTGCGTGCGCTCCTCGACGAGCGCGCGGATCTCGCCGCGCTCCTCCGCCGTCGTGAGGATCGTGCGGCCGCGGACGACCTGCTCGACCGCGGCGTCGCATCCCTTGCGGGAGAAGATGAAGCAGATCGCCGGCAGCATCGACGCCTCGTCGAGCAGCTCGACGAGCGCGACGCGGTCGAGCCTGCGCTGCTGCCCATCGCCGCGCCACGTGTGCGAGTCGCCGCGCACCGCGCCGCCCTGGCGCTGCCCCTTGCGTCCCTGCTGGCCGCGGCGCACGTGCCGGTTGTGCCCGCCGCGGTCGCGGTGCCCGTGCGTCGCCGAGCCGTCGCTGCCGCGCGTGCGCTCGACGAGCTCGCGGCTCGGCCGGTGGCTCTCGGCGTCGCCGCGCGAGTCGAACAGGTCGACGAGCGAGCCGCGCACGAGCACGTGGCCGTCGAGCGGCACGGGCCGGTGCTCGCTCACGACGAGGCTCGTCTCGCCGCGCACGGCCTGGAGCCAGGCGCCGAACTCCTCGGCGTTCGACACCGTCGCCGAGAGGGACACCATCCGCACGTGCTGCGGGAGGTGGATGATGACCTCCTCCCACACGGCGCCGCGGAACCGGTCGGCGAGGTAGTGCACCTCGTCCATCACGACGTGCTCGAGGTCCGAGAGGTCGCGCCCCTCGTAGAGCATGTTGCGCAGCACCTCGGTCGTCATGACGACGACGCGAGCGTCGCCGCGGATCGACGTGTCGCCCGTCAGCAGCCCCGCGTCGTCGCCGTAGACGGCCTGCAGCTCGCGGAACTTCTGGTTCGACAGCGCCTTCATGGGGGTCGTGTAGAACACGCGCCCCGTCGGCGCCGCGAGCGTGAGGTGGATGGCGAACTCGGCGATGATCGTCTTGCCGGCGCCCGTGGGGGCCGCGACGAGGACGCTGCGTCCCGCCTCGACGTGCTCGCACGCCTCGCGCTGGAAGGGATCGAGGCCGAACGGGAGCGCTGCGCCGAAGGCCTCGGTGGCGATCGACGTCACGCAGCCTGCCCCACGTCGGCGGCGAGGCGCTTCGCTCGGCGGCGGTCGTTGAGCACCGCGAAGCCGCCGGCGGCGAAGTAGAGCACGATGATCGGGCCGGCGATGAGGAACATCGACAGCAGCTCGCCCGCCGGCGTGACGCATGCGGCGAAGAGCGCGATGCCGAGCACGGCCCAGCGCCAGCCCTTGAGGATGGCGGCGCCCGTGATCGCGCCCGCCAGGTTGAGGAAGACGATGACGACCGGCACGACGAAGCCGAGCCCGATCGCGACGACGAGCTTGAACGAGAAGTCGAAGTACTCCTGCGCCGACAGCACGGACGTCGTGCCCTCGGGGGCGAAGCCGACGAAGAGCTGCACGATGCGCGGCAGCAGCAGCCAGCCCATGGTGCAGCCGCCGAGGAAGAGCGGCACGGCGGAGGCGAGGAAGCCCCACACGTAGCGGCGCTCGCCCTTGTGGAGCCCGGGCAGGAGGAAGGCGAGGATGTTGTAGAGCCACACGGGGCTCGCGGCGATGACGCCGACGAGGAGGCCGATGCGCATCTTGATGTCGAACGACTGCGTGATGAACGTGAAGTTCAGCTCGACGATGCGGTCGGCCTGGAGCGGCTCGAGGGGCGCGGCGAGCAGCTCGAGCACGAGGTCCGACAGGAAGAAGCCGCCGATGCCGAGCACGGCGATGGCGGCGAAGCAGATGACGAAGCGCGTGCGCAGCTCACGCAGGTGCTCGACGAGTCGCATGCGACCGTCGGGTGCCCTCCGCGTGCGCCGAGCGGCGCCGGCCGTGACGGCCATCCGCTACTTCGTGTCGCGCGTGTCGCTCGACGTCGTGGTTGCGGTGGGCTCGTCCTCCGGGCCCGCGCCGTCCTTCTTCACCTCGCGCTTGAAGATGTTGATCGACTCGCCGACGCCCTTCGCGAGCATCGGGAGGCGCGTCGCTCCGAAGATGAGCACCACGATGATGAGGATGACCCACCAGTGCGAGGCCAGGTTGGCGCCGAATCCGCCCATGATCGATTCCTCTCGTCTCCCCCAGGGTACTCCTCGCCGGACCGCGCCGCGCTGCGTCGCACGACGTTCCGCTGTGCGCGGCCTATGCGTCTCGCGCGCCGTCGGCTGCGCGCAGCGCGTCCTCGGCGAAGCGACGCATCGCCGCGCGGGCCGAGGCGGGGCGCAGCACGACGGCGTCGCCGCCGAGCGAGGCGACCTGGCGGAGGACGGCGTCGGCGTTCCAGACGCGGATCTCGACGATCTCCTGGTCGCCGTCGGTGCGCGCCGGACCGTCGGCGTAGTCGGCGAGGAGCGCCGCCGCGGCCGGCGTCGCGCGCACGACGATCGTCTCGTCGGGGTCGATGCGATCCCGGGCGGGCGCGAGGGCCGCCTCGGGGAACGGCAGGTCCGAGTGCGTCACCGACTCCGTGCGGTCGAGCCGGAAGCGACGCTCCGCGGCGCGATCGAGGTCGTAGCCGCGCAGGTAGGCCTCACCGTCGCGCAGCTCGAGCGCCGTCGGCGCGACGGTGCGCCGCTCGGTGGGAGCGCCGGGCTTGCGGTAGTCGAGGTGCACGACGATGCGGTGCTCGATGGCGTCGCGCACGGTGCGCGCCGCGCGATCCGCGACGGGCGCGTCGACGCCGAGGGTGGCGGCGGCGGGCACCGCGGCCCGGCGCAGCCGACCGACGAGGGCCGCGACCGCGTCGTCGTCGATGCCCTGCACCCCGGCGATGAGCCGCAGGCCGGCGAGGATCGCGCCGACCTCGCGCGGCGCGAGCCGGATGGCGTCGCCGTCGAGCGCCGGGCGGTAGCCGAGCTCGATGACGTCCTGCTCCTCGAACGCGTCGACGTTGAGGTCGAACCGGTCGAAGTCGCCGAACCCGTCGGGCACGCCCGACATGAAGATGAGGCGGACGGCGTCGCGGATGCGCTGCTCCGAGACGTCGAAGTGCCTCGCCGCGTCGGCGACCGTCACGCTGCCCTCGGCGGCGAGGTACGGGATGAGCGAGACGAGCAGCGCGACCGACTGGCGCTGCCCTCGCTGCGATGCCCTGGCCATCACGCCTCCCCATGCGCGTCGCGGATGCGCTCGAGCCGTGCGCGCACGAGCTGCGCGAGCAGCGGAGGCTCGAGCACGACGACGTCGGCGCCGTAGCCCGTCAGCTCGTCCGCGAGCAGGTTCGTGTCGGCGTGGTGCAGCGTGAGCACGTCGCCGTCGACCGTCGTGTCGCGGCGACGCGCGAGGCGCACCTCGGCGTCGGAGCCGGGCAGGACCCGCACGCGGGCCGTCGCGGACGCCCAGATGCGCTCGAGGTCGGCGAGGGCCGCGTCGGCGGCGCCGTCGGGCACGGCGAACGGCTCCCGCGGGCGCTGCTGCGTCACGTCGCTGACGATGCGTCGCATGAGGAAGGTGCGCGTCTCGCCGCGGTCGACGTCGAACCCGTGCAGCATCCACCGGCTGCGGAAGAGCAGGACGCACCACGGCTGCACCGTGCGCCGCGTCGCCTCGCGCTCGCCGGGCTTCAGGTACGCGAACTGCACGACGGAGCCGCGCTCCGTCGCCCGCTTGAGGGCGTGGAAGGCGCGGTCGACGGCCGACTGCGTCGGCGACACCGCCTGCTCGAGCCCCGTGCGGAACCGCGGGTGCGCCCGCAGCTTCGTCGTGGCGAGCTGCGACTCCTCGGTGAGACCGCCGTCGCGCCACACGCGCAGCGCGAGGTCGATGAGGGTGCGCTCGGCGTCGGAGAACTCGAGGTCCTCCGGCGTGCCGACGATCGCGTCGAGCAGCCGGTAGCGCGACTCCTGGTTGTTGTCATGCTCGGCGGGCGGCGTGAAGACGTCGATGACGAAGCCCTGCTCGCGCAGGTCGTCCTTGTCGCGCTCGAACTGACGCTCGAGGGCTGCGTCGATCGCGCGCCCCTGGTAGCCGGCGACGCGCTCGAAGAGCTCGCGCTTCGTCGCACCGTGCGCAGCGTGGAGGAGCGCCAGCATCAGCGAGAACTGGCGCTCCTCGACGCTGACGGGGCTCACGCCGCCTCGGCGTCCAGGATGTCGATGACGAACACGAGCGTGCGGCCGTCCTGGTAGCCGAGGTCCGGCGGGACGACGGCGACGACCTGGCTGCCGACCTCCTGGCCGACGATGGCCTGCTGGAAGCCCTGGATGAGGTCGGCGAGCGTGAACGTCGCCGGCGCCGAGCCCCACGTGGTCTCGGTCACGGTCGTGCCGCCCCACTCCAGCAGCGTGTACTGCACGACGACGGAGTCGGACTCCTCGACCTCGTCGCCGTCGCCGCGGATCGTCGTCGCGACGGTCAGGTCGGTGGGCGCCTCGCCGCCGGGGAACGTCACGCCGGGGGTGCCGTCGGGTGCCAGCGAGATGGCGGGCACGCCGTTGACGGCGGGCTGCGGGAAGCCCTCGGCGCGACCGGCGAACGCGTCCTGCACGTCGAGCAGCAGCACGGCCGTCGACTCGGGGTCGATGCCGGCCTGCGCGACGGAGTCGCCGAAGAGGTCGATGAAGGGCGCCACGAGCGCGACGGTCGAGTCGGGCGTCGCGCACTCGAGGCCCTGCGACAGCACGGTCTCGCCACCGGTGCGCAGCGTGAGCGGCGACGAGGCCGGCGGCGCAGCCTCGCCCGTCTCGGCGGCGAGCGCCGTCAGCAGCGTCGAGTCGGTCGACTCGAGCACCTCGCCCGTCGTGCCGTCGTAGAGCGTGTAGGTCGCGACGACGACGTCGCCGGGCTCGGCGGGGTCGTCGGTCGCCCCGACGATGCTCGCCTGCGGCGCCTCGATCGCGACGGGCGCCGAGAACGGCACGTCGGTCGGGAGCGCGTCGATGCCCGTCGTCGCACGGACGGCGTTCGAGGCACCGCCGGGCTGGATCGTCGGCGTGCACCCGGCGATCGACTGCTCGGACGGCACGACGTGGCACGCCGTGAGGGCGGTGCCGACGACGAGCAGGGCGGCTGCCGCCGTGAGCGGGCGGCGGAGGTGCTTGGTCACGCGTCTTCCTCGGTTCGGGAGTCGGAGTCGATGGTACCGGCGGCGAGGCGGTCGGACTGCCTGCGCGCATCGCGCAGCGCGCGGCGCAGCCGCTTGTCGCTCTTCTCGCGGTCGCCGACCGCGCCGGGCGTCCACGCCTCGACGTCGGCGTCGGTGTAGGAGGCCTTGTTCGACCGGCGCTTGAACGACGGGACGTCGAGGTCGTCGGCGACGCGGCGGGCGGTCATGAGGAAGCCGGTGTGGGCGACCATGCGGTGGTCGGGACGCACGGCGAGGCCGTCGACGTGCCACGACCGCACGAGGGTCTCCTGCGAGTGCGGCTCGGCGAAGCGGCCGTCCTCGCGCACGGCCTCGACCGTCCGCGAGAGCTGCGTGACGGTCGCGACGTACGCGAGCAGGATGCCGCCGGGCTGCAGCGCCGTCGCCGAGGCGTCGACGCACTCCCACGGCGCGAGCATGTCGAGCACGACGCGGTCGGCGGTCTGCTCGGCGACGTGGTCGCCGAGGGTCTCGGCGAGGTCGCCGACGATCGTGCGCCACGTGTCGGGGCGCTCGCCGAACCAGCCGGCGACGTTCGCCTCGGCGATGTCGAGGAACTCCTGCCGACGCTCGAACGAGACGAGCTCGCCCTGGCCGGCGAGGGCGCGCAGGAGCCACAGCGACAGCGCGCCCGAGCCGACGCCCGCCTCGACGATGCGGAGGCCGGGCTGCACGTCGGCGTACGTGAGGATGTGGCCGGCGTCCTTCGGGTAGACGATCGCCGCGCCGCGCGGCATCGACATGACGTAGTCGTGCAGGAGCGGCCGCACCGCGAGGTACGCGTGCTCGCCGACGTGGACGATCGAGCCGTCGGGGATGCCGACCATGTCGGCGTGCGGCAGCACGCCGTGCTGCGTGTGGAACGCGAGCCCCTCGGCGAGGACGACCGTGTGCTGGCGCTGCTTGGGTCCCGTCAGCTGCACGGGATCGCCGTAGCCGAGCGGGCCGGTGCGGGGCTTCATGCGCGCACCCCCACGAGGCCGCGCACGTCGTCGACGGAGCGGCCTGCGAGACCGTCCCAGAGCACGATGCCCTCGACGCCCGAGAGGTCGACCTCGTGCGGCACGCCGACGGCGACGGCACCGGCGTCGCGTGCGGACGTCGCGCCGGGGATGGAGTCCTCGAACGCGACGCACGCGCCGGCGCGCACGCCGAGCGCGTCGATCGCCTGCAGATACGGATCGGGGAACGGCTTGCCGCGCGGCACCTCGTCGCCCGTGACCGTCGTCGCGAAGGGATCGATGCCCAGCTGCTCGGCGCTCGCGGACAGCACGAGGTCGACGAGCGAGCGCGTCGACATCGTCACGAGCGCCATGGGCACGCCCGCCGCACCGAGCGCGCCGAGCAGCTCGGCGGCACCGGGACGGAAGGGCACGTGCACGCGCAGCTGGTCGGTGACCTCGTGCGTGAGCCGCTCGACGATCGCGTCGGGCTCCATCCGCACGCCCCGACCGATCATGTAGCGGGCTCCCGCCCACAGGTCGACGCCGATGAGCGCCGTCTCGTCGTCGGCGGTCCACGCCACGTCGAACTCGTCGACGAGGCGCCGCTCGGACACGCGCCAGTACGACTCGCTGTCGATGAGGGTGCCGTCGAGATCCCACAGCACGGCATCCAGATCGCTCACCGCACCATCCTACGTTCCGCCACGGGGAGAACCTGCCGGGGCCGGGAGGCGGCGCACGTAGAGTGGACGCCTCATGAGAGGACGTCGCACGTGACCACGGGACCGATCGTCGGGCGCATCATGCTCGTGGCCTTCGAGGGCTGGAACGACGCGGGCGAGGCCGCCTCCTCGGCGGTGCGCGCCGTCATCGAGGCGTGCGGGCTCGAGCCCTTCGACGAGATCGAGCCGGACGACTTCCTCGACTTCACCTTCGCCCGTCCGCAGATCCGCAGGCTCGAGGACGGCTCGCGCGCGCTGTCGTGGCCCGCGACCATCGCCTACGCCCCGACGCGCTCGAGCGTGCGCGAGGCGATCGCCGACGATGCCGGGCTGCCCGTGTCCACGGGCGCCGAGGGCGAGCTCTTCGCGCTCCTGGGGGCGGAGCCGAGCAGGAACTGGCTCGACTTCGCCGAGCAGGCGGTCGACATCGCGCGCCAGTGCGAGGTCGACGCCATCGTGTTCGTCGGCGCGATGCTCGCCGACGTGCCGCACACGCGCCCGACGCCCACGAGCATCACGAGCGAGTCCGCGTCGCTGCGGCATCGCCTGGGCGTCGCGCAGAGCGAGTACGAGGGCCCCACCGGGGTCATGAGCGTCATCGCGATGGCCGCCGAGCAGCTCGGCATCCAGACGGCGAGCGTCTGGGCGTCGGTGCCGCACTACGTGCACGCGACCCACGTGCCGAAGGCGACCATCGCGATCATCGACCGGCTCAGCGAGCTGCTCGACGTCACGGTGCCCCTCGGCGAGCTGCCGCGGCTCGCGGGCGAGTGGGAGACGGGCGTCGACGAGCTGGCCGACCGCGACGACGACATGCGCGCGTACATCGGCCACCTCGAGCAGCAGCGCGACACGGCCGAGAGCCCCGAGGCGTCGGGCGAGGCGCTCGCGAAGGAGTTCCAGCGCTTCCTCGAGACGCAGACTCCCGAGGACGAGGACGAGGACGGCGCCGATGGCGCGTCGAGCGGCGAGGGCGACGAGCCGACCGCTCCCCCGCCTCCGGTCTGAGGTGGCCGACCTCGCCGACCGGCCGGAGGCCGAGCAGGTCGAGATCCTCCGCGCGGTCGCCGTCGACGCCGCCGCGTCCTTCGGCCTCGACGTCGTGCGCCTCGAGCCCGTGCTCGTCGCGTACAACGCGACCTTCCGCGTCGACGAGGGGGCGCGGTCCTGGGCGCTGCGCGTGCTCGTCGGCTCGCACAGCGACGCGTCGCACGTCGCCGCCCAGCAGGCGTGGCAGCTGGCGCTCGCCGCGGAGGCCGACGTGCTCGTGCCCGTGCCGCGTCGGACGACGGAGGGCGCCTGGCAGGCGAGCGTGCGCTCGCAGCCGGCCGCGGGCGAGCGGCTCGTCACCGCCGCGGGCTGGCTGGCGGGCGACGACGTCGGCACGTTCGATCCCTCGGTCGCCTCCGCGCTCGGCGCGACGATGGCGCGGATGCACGACCATGCCGAGGGATGGAGCGCTCCCGCCGGGTCGTCGGTGCCCGAGTACCGCGACGCGCTGTTCGGCGACGCACCCGCGCTGCTCGACGCGAGGGTGCTGACGACCGCGGCGCGCGACGTGCTGCGGCGCTCGCTCGAGATCGCGGACGCCGCGCACGCGCGGGTGCACGCGGCCGATGCGCCCCGCATCCTCCATGCCGACCTCCACGCCGGCAACCTCAAGCGAGCGGGCTCGGAGGTCGCGGTCTTCGACTTCGACGACGCGGCCCTCGCCGTGCCCGCGCTCGACCTCGCGATCGCGGCCTTCTACGGCGACACCTCGGACATCCGCACCGCGCTGGATGCCGGCTATCGATCGGTGCGAGCGCTGCCCGACGTCGATCCTGCAGACCTCGAGGCGCTCGTGGCGGGTCGGCAGCTGCTGCTGGCGAACGACATGCTGGGATCCGCGACCGCGTCGCTGCGCGCGCAGGGCGAGGGCTACCTCCTCCGGGCCGTCGCGCGGCTCGAGGCCTGGCTCGCGACGGGGCGCTTCTCGCGATCCGTCGCCTGAGCGTCACGCCGACGCGCCGCCGTCCGAGCGCGTCCGCCGCCGCGCGGCGGCCGCCTCGCCGCGGCAGCGGCGCGAGCAGTAGCGCACGTCGTCCCACTGGTCGCGCCCCGACCAGCGCTTGCGATCCTCGAAGGGGCGGCCGCACTGCTCGCACGGCTTGCTCCGGCGCGGTGGCGTCGTCACGATCGTCGCGGGCTCAGCGCCCGAGGCCCTCGCGGTCGACGCGGCGGTGGAAGCGCATCCCGGCGAGGCCGCCGAGCACGGCGCCCGCGAGGCTCACGACGAGCGCGAGCACCGCGGTGACGATGCCGAGGGTCGTGAGCTCGCCCTCGCCGAACGGCAGGCGCGGGAAGGCGTCGAGGTTCGCCAGCACGTTCCACCGGCTGCCCGCGATCGCCGAGACGATGGCGAGCACGATCGCGACGAGGATGGCCCAGATCCATACGCCCAGACCCTGCTTCGCACCGCTGAATCGCGCCATGCGACCGGCGACGTAGCCGCCGGCGAGGTAGGCGACGAAGAGGACGACGAGCACGACGATGGCGCCGACGAGCCCGATCGTGCCGCCCGCGTCGGCGGCGGCCTCCTCGGCCGACGTGCCCGTGCCGAGGCCGATCGCCGCGCCAGCGCCGGCGACGAGCGCGGTGAGCAGCACCGCCGAGCCGGTCGCGGTCAGCCAGCCGAAGAACGCGCTGCCCATCTTCATCCCGCCGAAGCGCTGCTTCTCGCGCGCCACGACCTCCTGGCGCGACATGCCGAGCGCGGTGGCGCCGGCGGCACCGTGGGCCGTCGAGCCCGTCGGCACGCGCTCGACGCGCGCGGTGCGCGCATCGTCCCGGTCGACCGGCACGGCGTCGCGGCGCACGTCGTCGCGCGTCGTGCCGTCCGACGGCAGGGGCCGCGTCCGGTCGTCGTCGGGGCGGATGGGGTCCTCGGAAGCGCGCATGGCGGAGTCCTCTCGTGCAGGGGATCCCAGCAGACCGCGTCGCGAGGGCGGCGGCAACCGACTTGCGCCGACCCCGCCGCCGTGCTCAGCGCAGGCGCACGCCGAGCAGCGCGTCGATCGCGTCGATCGACACGTCGTCGGCGGGTGCGCGGGCGATGAACGCGTCGACCGCCTGCAGCGCGGCAGGGGTGTCGAGGTCGTGGTGCAGCGTCGAGCGCAGCCACTCGAGCACCGAGTCGTCGAGCGACGGATCGTCGGGCGGGATCTGCGCC
The DNA here is from genome assembly GCF_039531815.1 of Agrococcus versicolor. Lineage (NCBI taxonomy): Bacteria > Bacillati > Actinomycetota > Actinomycetes > Micrococcales > Microbacteriaceae > Agrococcus > Agrococcus versicolor. The sequence continues at coordinate 882,804 of NZ_BAAAQT010000005.1, forward strand.
CACGCCGTCCAGGCGTCGAGCCGGGCGTCGGCGGCCTCGAGGTCGGCCGCCGTCCACTCCCAGTCGGTGCGCCAGTGGTGCGCGAGCAGCGCGAGGCGGATCGCGGCGGGGCGCACGCCCTCCTCGAGCAGCACGCGCACCTTCACGAGGTTGCCGAGCGACTTCGACATCTTCTCGCCGTCGTACGCGACGAGGCCCGCGTTCGCGCGCGTCTCGCTGAAGAGCGTCGCACCGAGGGCGAGGGCGTGATGCGCCTGCATCTCCTGGTGCGGGAACCGCAGGTCGATGCCGCCGGCCGCGACGGTGAACGGCGCGCCGAGCTCGGCCATCGCGATGACGGCGCACTCGATGTGCCAGCCAGGACGACCCCGGCCGACCGGCGAGTCCCATGCGGGCTCCCCCGGCCGCTCGGCGCGCCACAGCAGCGGGTCGAGCGGGTCGCGCTTGCCGGGCCGCTCGGGGTCGCCGCCGTGCTCGCGCGCGAGGTGCAGCATCGCGTCGCGGTCGGTGCGGCTGCCGAGCCCGAGCGGGTAGGCGCGCTCGCGCGTCGTGTCGAAGTACACGTCGTCGTCGACGCGGTAGGCGTCGCCGGAGTCGACGAGCCGCGCGACGGCCTCGGCGATCGCGTCGATGCGCTCGGTCACGGCGATCCACGCGTCGGGCGGCAGGATGCGCAGCGCGGCCATGTCGTGCCGGAAGACCTCCTGCTCGTGCTCTGCGAGCTCGAGCCAGTCGACGCCGTCGCGCGTCGCGCGCTCGAGCAGCGGGTCGTCGACGTCGGTGGAGTTCATGGCCGTGCGCACCGTGAGCCCGGCGTCGAGCCAGACCCGCGTGAGCGTGTCGCTCGCGAGGTACGTCGCGGCGTGGCCGATGTGCGTCGCGTCGTACGGCGTGATGCCGCACGTGTAGAGCGAGGCGTCGTCGCCGCCCGGCACGACGACGGGCGCGTCGGTCTTGGCGTCGTGCAGCGCCGGGCGCGGTCCGCGCCCGGGCAGGCGGGGCGTGTGCGCGCGATCCCAGGTCCTCATGCGGCGATCCATCCTGCCCCGAGGGCGACGAGCAGCGCCGTGCCGAGGGCGACGCGGTAGACGACGAACGGCAGGAACGACCGCTTCGAGATGTAGGCCATGAGGAAGCGGATCACGACGAGGCCCACGCCGAACGCGACGACCGTCGCGGCGATCGTCGGCCCCCAGCCGTAGCCGGCCGACGAGGGCTCGGTGAGCGCCTGGTACGTCTCGTAGAGGCCGGCGCCGAAGACGGCGGGGATCGCGAGCAGGAACGCGTACTTCGCCGCGGCCGGCCGCTCGTACCCGAGCGCACGGCCCATGGTCGTCGTCGCCCCCGATCGCGAGACGCCGGGGATGAGCGAGAGCACCTGCGCGAACCCGACGAGGATGCCGTCGCGGTAGGTGATGTCGCGCAGGCCCTTGTCGCGTCGACCGAGCAGGTCGGCGGCGCCGAGGATGAGGCCGAAGACGATGAGGACGGTCGCCGTGATCCAGAGCGACCGCAGCTGGTCGCGGATGAGGCTCTGCAGCAGCACGCCGGCGACGACGATCGGCACGGTGCCGATGATGACGAGCCAGCCCATCCGCACGTCGGGGTCGTCCTTCGGCACGGTGCCGCGCAGGGCGCCGAACCAGCGCTGCAGGATGCGCACGATGTCGCGCCAGAAGAAGAGGACGACGGCGAGCTCGGTGCCGATCTGCGTGATCGCCGTGAACGTCGCGCCCGGGTCCTCGGCACCGGGCAGGAACAGGCCGGCGATGCGCAGGTGCGCGCTCGACGAGATGGGCAGGAACTCGGTCGCGCCCTGCAGGATGCCCAGCAGGATCGCCTCGATCCACTGCATCTACAGCTCCTGCAGGAGGTCGGCGAGCACGGCGGTGCCGAAGTCGAGCGCGTCGAGCGGCACGCGCTCGTCGACGCCGTGGAACATCGCCGCGAAGTCGAGCTCGGGGGTGAGGCGCAGCGGCGCGAAGCCGTAGCCCGCGATGCCCAGCAGCGAGAGCGCCTTGTTGTCGGTGCCGCCGGAGAGCATGTACGGCAGCACGGGCGCGTCGGGGTCGTGCCTGCCGAGCGCGGCGACCATCGCCTCGACGGCCTCGCCGGCGAACGGCACCTCCAGCCCGACGTCCTGGCGCACGATGTCGAGCTCGACGTCGTCGGCGGCCTCGGCGACGATGCGCCGGGCGGTCTCGAGCGCCTCGTCCTCCCGGCCGGGCAGGGTGCGCATGTCGATGCGCGCCTCGGCCGTGCCGGGGATGACGTTGTGCTTGTAGCCCGCGTCGAGCATCGTCGGGTTCGCCGTCGTGCGCAGGCTCGCCCGCAGGAAGCGCGACATGCCGCCGGTGCGCAGCGCGACCTCGTCGGGGCCGAGCTCGTCGACGTCGACGCCGAGCAGCGCCGCGACCTCGTCGACGAGCGTGCGCGTCGTGTCGGTGAGCTCGATCGGGAAGTCGTGGACGCCGAGGGCCGCGACGGCCCTGGCGAGCTTCGTGACCGCGTTGTCGCGCATGACCTGCGAGCCGTGCGCCGCCGTGCCCGTCGCGCGCAGGCGGATCCACAGCAGCGACTTCTCGGCCGTCTGCAGCAGGTAGGCGCGCCGACCGTCGAGGGTGACTGAGAACCCACCCACCTCGCTGATGGCCATCGAGGCGCCGGCGAAGACCTCGGGGTGGTGCTCGACGAGCCAGTGGGCGCCGTAGGCGCCGCCGTCCTCCTCGTCGGCGAAGAAGCCGAGGATGACGCGGCGGCGGGGCTGGACGCCCGCCTCGACGAGCTGGCGCACCGCCTGCAGCATCATCGCGACCATGTCCTTCATGTCGACGGCGCCGCGGCCCCACAGCATGCCGTCGCGCACGACGCCCGCGAACGGGTCGACGCTCCACTGCGCGGCGTCCGCGGGCACGACGTCGAGGTGGCCGTGCAGCACGAGCGCGGGCAGGCTCGGATCGCTGCCGGGCAGCTCGGCGACGACGCTGCAGCGACCCGGAGCGGCCTCGAAGGTGCGGCTCTCGATGCCGAGGCGCGCGAGGAAGTCGGCGACGTACGCGGCGGCGTCCGCCTCGCCGTTCGAGCGGCCCTCGCCGTAGTTCTGCGTGTCGAACCGGATGAGGTCACGAGCGATGGCAGCGGTCGGCGAGAGCTGGTCGGTCACCGTCCAAGGCTAGTCGCGACCGGTGCGTCCGGTCGTCATGCGCGAGGACGACGCCGCGTCCCGTCGGCGGCCCCCGGTGGTCATGTGCGCCGCCGCGTGCGTGCTAGAGTCGTCTCCGGTCCCGAGAGGGATCGTCACCTGCGCGGGTGGCGGAAATGGCAGACGCGCTAGCTTGAGGTGCTAGTGCCCGCATAGGGCGTGGGGGTTCAAGTCCCCCCTCGCGCACGACAGGCCCGGAGCCTCGGCTCCGGGCCTTCCTCGTATCCGGAGGGCTCTGCGGCGGCCCACCTCGGCCATGGCCGCAGCACAGGACGGCCCTCTAGCCTCGCCGCATGAGCATCTTCGACGGCATCCGCAAGACCGGCTTCCGCCGTGGCCCGCAGCGTCTCCTCGGCGGCATCTCCGGCGGCATCGCCCGCAGCGTCGGCTGGAACGTGTGGCTCGTGCGCCTGATCGTCCTCCTCTCCTTCCTGCTTCCCGTGCTCGGCATCGCCGCGTACCTCGTCGCCTGGGCGGTCACGCCCTGGCAGGACGGCTCGATCCCCCTCGCGCGCTGGCTCGGACGCCGCTGAGCCATGTCGACCTCCGACGTCGGCGACCGCTCCCCCTCCCTGGACGCGGCACCGGAGGTCGTCGCCCGCATCGATCGCCTCGCCGAGGCGTCGCGGGCCGCTCCGGACGACCGGGCGGCGATGGCAGCGCTCTGGCGGGCCGTGCTCGGCCTCGACCGATGGATCTTCATCGCCCGCGGCGACGCCGAGCACCCCATGCCCTTCGCGGCCGCCATGCCGCAGGGTCCGATGGTCCTCGCGTTCACGACGGCGCAGCGCGCCCACGACGCCGGGCTGTCGATGGGGCTCTCCTCCGACGAGGCGAGTCGACTGCTCGCGACGCCGCTGCCGGGCGCGATCGAGTGGGCGGCGACCCTGCAGGGCGCCGGCATCGTGGCGCTCGCCCTCGACCACGGCACGATTGGCGCGTTCGCGCCGCTGACGAACCTCGTGCCGATGCGCGACTGGTTCGCCGCGAACCCGGTGCGCTGAGCGTCAGTCGCCGCCGGACGGCCCGGCGTCCTCGCGCTTGCGCTCGCGGCGCAGCATCGACGCCGGCGTGACGGCGAGGGTGCCGAAGCGATCGTGCACGGCGTCCATCGCGCGCTCTGCGCTGCCCCAGTCCTCGCTGTCGTCCCAGAGCAGCCCCGCGTCGGACGGATCGGACAGCTGCGTCATCTGCACGCCGAGCAGCCGCACGGGCGTCGGGTCGTCGAGCTCGTCGAGCAGCGTCCAGGCCGTCTCGACGATGACGCGCGTGACGTCGGTCGCGTCGGGCAGGGTGCGCGAGCGCGTGATGGTGCGGAAGTCGTGGAAGCGCACGCGCAGCGTCACGGTGCGGCCGACGGCGCCCGCGGCGCGCAGGCGTCTGCCGACGCCCGTGCCGAGGCGCAGGATCTCGCTGCGGAGGTCGTCGCGGTCGGTGACGTCGACGCCGAACGTGTGGTTGTGGCCCATCGACCGCTCGCGGGCGCGCTCGCGGACCGCGCGCACGTCGCGCGCCCACGCGAGCGCGTGCAGGTGGGGCCCGAGCGACGGCCCGAACCAGCCCGAGAGCGTCGCGAGGGGGGTGTGGGCGACATCGGAGACGGTGCGCAGGCCGTAGCGCTCGAGCCGCTCCTGCGTGCGCTCCCCCACGCCCCACAGCGCGCCGACGGGCTGCGGATGCAGGAACGCGACCGCCTCGTCGGCGGGCACGACGAGCAGCCCGTCGGGCTTCGCCCTGCCCGAGGCGAGCTTCGCGATGAACTTCGTCGACGACGCGCCCACCGACGCCACGAGCCCCGTCTCGGCGCGGACGCGCTCGCGGATGGCCGTGCCGATCGCGACGGCGCCGCCGAGCAGACGGCGCGCCCCCGCGACGTCGACGAACGCCTCGTCGATGCCGAGCCGCTCGACCTCGGGCGAGAAGTCGTCGAGGATCGCCATGACCTCGTGCGACAGCCGCGAGTAGAGCGCGAAGTCGGGCTCGAGGATGACGGCGTTCGGGCACAGCTGCAGCGCCCTGCCCATCGGCATCGCCGAGTGCACGCCGTAGCGCCGCGCCTCGTACGTCGCGGCCGTGACGACCGAGCGGGACGAGTCGTGGCCGATGACGACGGGCAGGCCGCGGAGGTCCGGGCGTGCGATGAGCGACGCCGAGGCGAAGAACGCGTCGAGGTCGACGTGCAGGATCGTCGCCGACGCATCGTCGACGTCGAGGCTCGAGACCATGCGGTTCGAGCCGTCCTGCTTGCTCACGTCTCCATGGTCCCAGCGTCCTCCGACATCGACGCGCAGGCGCTCCCGGCGCGCTCGGCGATCTCCGACGGAGGGAGGATGTCGCGCTCGGGAGCGCGTGCCAGCATGGAGGGCATGCAGCATCCGTGGACCCGGTACGTCGCCATCGGGGACTCCTTCACCGAGGGCGTGGGCGACGAGGAGCCGTCGCTGCCGAACGGCGTGCGCGGCTGGGCCGATCGCGTCGCCGAGGAGCTCGCGCGCACGCAGCCCGACCTCGCCTACGCGAACCTCGCCATCCGCGGGCGGCTCCTCGACCGCATCGTCGACGAGCAGCTCGAGCCCGCCCTCGAGCTGCAGCCCGACCTCGTGTCGATCTCCGCGGGCGGCAACGACCTCCTGCGCCCGGGCGCCGATCCCGACCGCGTCTCGGCGCGGCTCGAGCGCGCCGTCGAGCGGCTCGCCGCCGGCGGCGCGACCGTCGTGCTCTTCAACGGGCCCGACATCGGCATGACGCCCGTGCTCCGCTCGATCCGCGGCCGCGTCGCGATCTACAACTGCAACCTCGCGGGCCTCGCCCGCAGGCACGACGCGATCGTCGCCGACATGTGGTCGGCGACCGAGCTGCAGGACCCGCGCATGTGGGCGCCCGACCGCCTGCACTTCTCGGCGCTCGGCCACCACCGCATCGCGATGCTCGTGCTCGACGCGCTCGGCGTCGAGCACGAGCTCCACCCGCAGCACCCCGAGCCGCTGCCGAGCCGCACGTGGCGCCAGGCGGCCGGCGAGGACATCGTGTGGGCCCGCGAGTTCTTCGGACCGTGGGTCGTGCGACGCCTCACCGGGCGATCGTCGGGCGATCGGCTGCTGCCGAAGCGACCGCTCGCCGAGCCGGTGCGCCGCAGCGGCGACGACGGCTAGGAGCCGGTGAGCCAGTCGAGCACGACGAGCGGATGCGTCAGCCGCCACGACAGCTCGGGCGCGGCGATGCGCCCCGATGGCTCGACGGGCACGACGACCTCGCCGTCGGCGAGCGCGACGGTCATCGTGCCGACCTCCGCGCGGTGGGCCTCGGTCGGCAGCGCCTCGAGCTCGACGTCGATCGCGGGGACCGCCGTGCCCCACGTCGTGCCGACGACGGCCTCGGTCGTCGTCGCCTCGACGCTCGAGCCCCATGGCGCCTCGTAGGTGCCGACCACCGCGCCCGCGGGCAGCAGCTCGCGCTGCTGGATGTTGGCGTAGACCGACTCGAGCAGCGCGATCGCCGCCTCGTCGGTCACCGTCGCCTGGATGGTGCCCATGATGACGATCACGACGCGGCGCGGCACGCCGTCGACGACGCGCTCGGCGGTGACGAAGAGGTTGCGGCCCCAGACGACGAGCGTGCCGGTCTTGCCGCCGTCGATGTCGTGCTGGCCGAGGATGCGGTTCGTGTTGGGCGCCGCGCCGATGCCGGGGATCGTGACGCTCGGCAGCTGCACGGCGCCGAGGGTCACGGGGTTCGCGACGATGCGCTCGCCGATCGCGACGAGGTCCGCGGCCGTCGAGACGGTCGCCGCGTCGAGGCCCGCGGCATCGGCGACGGTCGTGCCGACGAGGCCCTCGCGCGCGAGCCACGCGTTGGCGGCGGCGACGTAGGCGTCCTGGTCGCCGAAGGCCCAGCGCGCGAGCGACGTCGCGGCGTTCGCGGCGGAGTCGACGAGCGCGTACTCGATGAGGTCGCGCTGCGTGGTCGTCGCGCCCGTGCGCACGGGGGCGATCGGCGCGTTCTCGGCGAAGGCCGCATCCTGCAGGGCGACGTCGACGGCGTCGTACGTGATGGTCGGCCCACGGTCGGCGCCCTCGAGCGGATGCGCGTCGAGCACGACGAGGACCGTGATGAGCTTGCCGACGCTCGCCGTCGGATGCGACTGCGTGCTGCCGGACGTGCCCGTGGCGCCCTCGAGGCCCACGACGGAGAAGCCCGCGGCGACCGGGGTCGTCGGCCAGTCTATCTGCGCCTCGGCACCCGGCGTCACCGGCGGCGCGACCTCCTCGGCGGCGAAGACGGGCGTCGGGGCGAGGATCGCGGCGCCGACGTAGGGCACGGGCACGACGAGCACGACGACGAGGAGCACCTGCAGGAGGCGCACCCACCAGCGGGTGCGGGTGCGGCGCTGGGTCGAGGCGGTGACGTAGCTCATCCGTGCAGCACCGCCCAGAGCGCCACGGCGCTCGTCGCGGCGACGTTCAGCGAGTCGACGCCGTGCCGCATCGGGATGCGCACGACGACGTCGGCGGCCGCGAGGGCGTCGCGCCCGAGGCCGTGCCCCTCGTTGCCGAGCACGATCGCGACGCGCTCGTCGCGATCGTGCCGCCAGCTCGCGAGGTCGACGGCGTCGTCCGAGAGGGCGAGCGCGGCGATCTGGAAGCCCGCGTCGTGGAGCAGCGGCGCGGCCTCGGGCCATGCGGGGATGCGCGTCCACGGCACCTGCAGCACCGTGCCCATGCTCACGCGCACGGCACGCCGGTAGAGCGGGTCGGAGCACGTGGGCGTCACGAGCACGGCGTCGGCGCCGAGGCCGGCGACGCTGCGGAAGGCCGCGCCGACGTTCGTGTGGTCGACGAGCCCGTCGAGCACGACGACGACGCGCGCGTCGCGCAGCACCTCGGCGACGCTCGGTAGCTCGGGGCGCTGCATGGCCGCGAGGGCGCCGCGGTGCAGGTGGAAGCCGATGAGCGTCGCGAGCTGCGACTCCTCGCCGAGGAAGACGGGGATGTCGAGGTGGCCGACGAGCGCCTCGACGTCGGGCAGCCACCGCTCGGTGACGAGCACCGAGCGCGGGGCGTGCCCTGCGGCGAGCGCGCGGCGCAGCACGGTCTGCGACTCGGCCATGTACAGCCCGCGCTCGACCTCCTTGCGCGTGCGCAGCTGCACGTCGGTGAGGCCGACGTAGTCCGTCAGCCGCGGATCGTCGAGCGACGCGATGCGCACGATGTCCATGGGCCCCCCTCCGTGCGGGTCCAGCGTATGGGGGTCCGTAGGATCGAGACGTGCTCGACACTGCGATCGCCACGCTCGGCCTCGGACCCATCGCCGTCATCACCGGCGCGGGGATCTCGACGGACAGCGGCATCCCCGACTATCGGGGCGCCGGCGCGCCGCCGCGCAACCCGATGCAGCTCGACCGCTTCCTCGCCTCCGAGCACGCGCGGCGCCGCTACTGGGCAGGCAGCCACCTGGGCTGGCGCACGTTCTCGTCGACGCAGCCGAACGCGGGGCACCATGCCATCGCGCGCCTGGAGGCGGCCGGCCTGCTGACGGGGGTCGCGACGCAGAACGTCGACGACCTGCACGAGAAGGCGGGCACCCGCAACGTCACGCACCTCCACGGCGCCAACGCGACCGTCACGTGCCTCGACTGCGGCTCGCGCTTCCCCCGGCAGGTCGTCGCCGATCGCATCGCCGAGCAGAACCCGTGGATCACGCTGCCGGAGTCGGTGCGCATGAACCCGGACGGCGACGTCGACCTCGAGGGCGACCAGGACTTCACGGTGCCCGCGTGCTTCGTGTGCGGCGGCATCCTGAAGCCCGACGTCGTCTTCTTCGGCGAGCTCGTGCCGAGCCACGTCTTCCACGAGGCCGACATGGCGGTGCGCGCCGCGAGCGTCGTGCTCGTGGCCGGATCGTCGCTCGCGGTCAACACGGCGATCCGCCTCCTCGAGGTCGCGCGCAGGCGCGAGCTGCCCGTCGTCATCGTCAACCGCGGCGTGACGAAGTGGGATCGGCGCGCGACCGTGCGCATCGACGCCGGCACGTCCGAGACGCTCACGGCCTTCGCCGACGCGCTCGCGCCGGCGCCGCACGCGTCCTAGGCGCTAGCCGCGCCCGGTGCGCCGCGCCGCGACCGTCGCCTCGAGCGCCGCGTGCAGCGCGTCGGACGACGCGTCCCACGAGAACGTCGCCGCCTGGCGCCGCGAGGCGGCCGAGCGCTCCGCCCACTCCCCCTCGAGCGTGCGCACGGCATCCGCGAAGCCCTGCGCGTCGCCGACGGGCGCGTAGACGCCCGCGTCGCCGGCGACCTCGCGGAAGATCGGGATGTCGCTCGCGACGACGGGCACGCCGAGCATCATCGCCTCGAGCAGCGGGATGCCGAAGCCCTCGTCGTGGCTCGCATGCACGAGCGCCGTCGCGCTGCGCAGCACCTCGGCGTACTCGTCGTCGGTCACGCCGTCGTGCACGACGACGCGCGCGCTCGGGGCGAGCGCGCGCAGCCGCGCCTCCTCGCCGGCCGGCATCCGGCTGAGCAGGTGCAGCTCGTGCTCGGGCAGCAGCGCCGCCATGCGCACGAGCGTGTCGACGCCCTTGTAGGGCATGAACGAGCCCATGTAGACGAGACGCCGGGTCGGCGGGCTCGTGTGGGCGACGGGCTCGCCGAGCGCGTCGGCGGCGTTGCGCACGACGTGGACGGGATGCGTCGTCAGCCGGTGCTCGCGCACGAGGCTCGCCGTCGTCTCGGAGACGACGACCGTCGCGTCGGCGCCGCGCAGCAGCAGGCGCTGCGGCGCGTAGGAGAGGTGGTACAGCCGCCACAGGGCGCGCACGGGCGCGGGCAGGTCGCGCGGCGGCATGGGGTGGCGGTAGTAGATGAGGTCGTGGACGGTCGTGACGAGCGCCGTGCGTCGACCGAGCGAGCCGATCGTCTGCATGGGCGAGTACACGACGTCGACGTCGACGTGCCGCATGCGCCACGTCGCGAGCGGCTCGAGCGCGCCCGTCGGGCTCGGACCGAGCACGTGCGGCAGGTCCGGCAGCATGCGCAGCTGCGCCGGGTCGTGCACGAGCATCGTGACGTCCGCGCGCGCGCCGAGCCTCGCGACGAGCTCGGCCGAGAAGCGCGAGATGCCGTCGTGCCGCTCGGTGCGGACGTAGCGGCAGTCGAACAGCACCCTCATGCGGGGACGTCCGCGAGGAATCGGCGGACGCGGCTCGCCACCTGGTCGGGCTGCTCGTAGTGCACCAGATGGCCCGTGCCGTGCAGCACGGCGATGCGCGCGTCGGGGAATCGGGTGGCGAGCGCGCGCTGGGCGGCCAGCGGCGTGATGTCGTCGCGGTCGGCAGCGACGAGCAGCACGGGCTGTGCGATGCGATCGGCGTAGTGGCCGACGTTCGTCGAGATCGACGTCTCGAACGCGTCGACGACCGACGTGCGGGTCGCGAACGCCGAGAAGTACCGATCGTGCTGGTCGTGGATCCACCGGCGCATGGCGCGATCGCGCGACTTCGTCATGACGAGGCTCATGCCGCGCACGATGACGGGGCTCGACAGCATGGCGTGGCCGACGCGCTCGGGCGCCGCGGCGGCCGCGCGGTACCAGCCGAGCGTCAGGCGCGACAGCGCGCGCTGCGGACCCTCGAGCGCCGGCTGCGCGATGGGGTTCACGAGCACGATGCGCTCGGCGTCGAGCCCGGCCGCGGCCGCGGCGGCGACGACGATCGAGCCGAACGAGTGGCCGAGCACGGGTGCGCCGGGCGCGTGCTCGGCGACGAAGGCGACGAGCCAGGAGGCGTAGGCGTCGATCGAGGCGTCGGACGCGGCGGCCGTCTCGCCGAACCCCGGGAGGTCGGGCACGATCGCGCGCATGCCCGTGAGGTGCGCGGCGATCGTCTCGAGCCCGTGGTGGTCGCCGCGGTACCCGTGCACGAGCACGATGGGCTGCGCCTCGGGGTCGCCGTAGGAGAACCAGGCGGTGCGGATGCCGTCGACCACGCCCTCGTGGCGAGCGAGCGGCGTCGCATCCAGCAGCTCCTGGAACGGCGATTCGACCATGCGTCCGAGCCTACGGGGCGCGCCTGCCCGCTCGTGTCGGCGGCGCGGGCTACCGTGGCGCCATGATCGAGACCCAGAGCCCGCGGCCGGGCGAGGCCGGACCGATCGACGACCTCGTGACGCAGGCCCTCGCCGTGCAGGACGCCGTGCAGGGCGCCGCCGGCGACGCCGGCCCGCCCAGCACGTGGACGTCGAGGGTCGCCGTCTTCGACCTCGAGACCACGGGCGTCGACACGTCGACCGCTCGCATCGTCACGGCCTTCCTCGGCGTGCTCGACGAGACGGGAGCCCTCGTCGAGCAGCACGCATGGATCGCCGACCCCGGCATCGAGATCCCCGAGGGCGCGGCGGCCATCCACGGCGTGACGACCGAGCGCGCACGTGCCGAGGGGCAGCCCGCGTTCGACGTCGTCGCGGCGCTCGTCGCCGAGCTCTCGAACCTGCTGCGCGAGGGCACGCCGGTCGTCGCCTACAACGCCGCCTACGACTTCACGGTGCTGCACCACGAGGCGCTGCGTCACGGCATCGCGCCCATCCCCGAGCCCGCGCCCGTCATCGACCCGCTCGTGCTCGACAAGCAGGTCGACCGCTACCGCAAGGGCAAGCGCACGCTCGGCGTCACGTGCGCGCACTACGGCGTCACGCTCGACGCCTGGCACGACGCCTCGGCCGACGCCATCGCCGCAGGCAGGCTCGCGCTCGCGATGCACGAGCTCTTCCCGCAGCTGCGCGTGCCGGCCGACGAGCTGCACGCGCAGACGATCGACTGGGCGACGCAGCAGGCCGAGTCGTTCGCGCGCTACATGCAGCAGCGCGACCCGTCGTTCCTCGCCGACCGCGGCTGGCCCATCCGTCAGGCGCGCGGCTGAGTCGCCGCCTCCCCACGCACGACGAAGGCGGGCACCCGATCGGGTGCCCGCCTTCGTGCTGCGCGTGGGGTGCGGCTCAGTTGCCGAAGCCCTTGAAGCGCTTGTTGAACTTCTCGACGCGGCCGGCCGAGTCCATGATGCGCTGCTTGCCCGTGTAGAACGGGTGCGAGGCGCTCGAGATCTCGACGTCGATGACGGGGTACTCGACGCCGTCGAGCTCGATCGTCTTGTCGCTGTTCGTCGTCGAGCGCGTGAGGAACGTCTCGCCCGACGCGAGGTCGCGGAACACGATGTCGCGGTAGTCGGGGTGGATGCCAGTCTTCATGCTTGAACCTCGGGGTGTGGATGGAAGTCGTCGGCGCGATGTCGCCAGCGACCGAGCCTAGCAGACGAGCGGCTGCGGGATGGTGCTCGTGGGCGGCCTGACCGTCACGCCGCGCGAGCGGAGAAGCGATCGCCGTCGCGCGTCACGCGCAGGGGCGTGCCGAACGTGCGGGTGAGCTGCTCGTCGGTCAGGACGTCGTCGATCGCGCCGGATGCCGACACCGTCCCGTCCGCGAGGAGCAGCACGTGGGTGAAGCCCGGCGGGATCTCCTCGACGTGGTGCGTGACCATGACGAGGCCCGGTGCGAGCGGGCTGGCGGCGTACTCGGCGAGCGAGCGCACGAGGCCCTCGCGCGCGCCGAGGTCGAGGCTGCCCGCCGGCTCGTCGAGCAGCATGAGCTCGGGATCCGTCATGACGGCGCGCGCGATCTGCACGCGCTTCTGCTCGCCGTCGCTCAGCGTGCCCAAGGCGCGCTTCGACAGCCGGGTGAGCTCCCAGTCCTCCATGACGACGGCGGCGCGCTCGAGGTCGACCGAGTCATAGCGCTCGTTCCATCGACCCGTCACGGCGTAGGCCGCCGTGAGCACGGCGTTGCCGACGGTCTCCTGCGGCGGGATGCGCCGTCCGAGGCTCGTGGCAGCCATGCCGATGCGCGTGCGCAGCTCGAAGACGTCGACGCGCCCCAGCCGCTCCCCCAGCACCTCGACCGTGCCGGTCGTCGGATGCATCGAGGCCGAGGCCAGCTGCAGGATCGTCGACTTGCCCGCGCCGTTCGGGCCGAGGATCACCCAGCGCTCGCTGGAGTCGACGCTCCAGCTCACCGCGTCGAGGATCCGATCGCCGTTCCGTACGACGCTCACGTCGTCGAGCTCGAGGACACGCGTCATGCCCTCGACCCTATCCGCGTCGGCCGCTCGCGTCGGGCGCCGCGCCCGCGCGCCGCTCAGCGTGCGCGCTCGGCGACGACCGTCTCGTAGAGCGCGCGCGTCTCGTCGGCGATGCGGCCCCAGTCGAAGTGCGTCCGAGCGCGCTCGCGGCCCGCCTCGCCCATGCGGCGCGCCGCCTCCGGGTCCGCGACGACGCGGGCGAGGGCCGCGGCGAGGTCGTCGACGAAGCGGTCGGGATCGGTCGGCGTGCCCGTGCCGTCCTGCACCTGGTCGATCGGCACGAGGACGCCCGTGACGCCGTCGTCGATGACCTCGGGGATGCCGCCCGTCGCGCTGCCGACGACGGCTGCGCCGCACGCCATGGCCTCGAGGTTCACGATGCCGAGGGGCTCGTAGACGCTCGGGCACACGAACGTCGTCGCGTGGCTGAGCAGCACCTGCATGTCGGCGCGCGGCAGGTGCTCGTCGATCCACACGACGCCGCCGCGCGTCTCGCGCAGCTCCTCGACGAGCGCACGGACCTCCGCGAGGATCTCCTGCGTGTCGGGGGCGCCGGCGCACAGCACGAGCTGCACGTCCTCCGGCAGCTGCCGTGCGGCGCGCAGCAGGTAGGGCAGGCCCTTCTGCCGCGTGATGCGTCCGACGAAGACGACGGAGGGCAGGTCGGGGTCGAGCCCGAGCTCGCGGGCGCGGTCGGGGTCGTCGACGCGGTGCCAGACGTCGAGGTCGATGCCGTTCGTGATCGTGACGACGCGCTCGGGGTCGAGGCTCGGGTACGAGCGCAGGATGTCCGCGCGCATGCCGTCGCTCACGGCGATGACGCGATCGGCAGCCTCGTAGGCGCGGCGCTCGACGTCGCTCGAGATGCGGTAGCCGCCGGCGAGCTGCTCGGCCTTCCACGGGCGCAGCGGCTCGAGGGAGTGCGCTGTGACGACGTGCGGGATGCCGTGGAGCTCCTGCGCGAGCCTGCCCGCCTCGTTGGCGTACCAGGTGTGCGAGTGCACGACGTCGGCGCCGGCGACGGCGTCGGCGATCTGCAGGTCGACGGCGAGGGTCTGCAGCGCGGCGTTCGCGTCCGCGAGCTCGCTCGGCACCTCGTAGGCGGTGACGTCCGCCTCGTCGCGCGGCGCGCCGAAGCAGCGCACCTGCACCTCGGCGTCGCGCCGCAGCGCGCGCACCAGCTCGGTGACGTGGACCCCGGCCCCTCCGTAGATGGCGGGCGGGTACTCCTTCGTGACGACATCGACGCGCATGCCGTCAGCGTACGCCGGGGGTGCGGCCGCGCGCGCAAGCCCCGGCGCGGCGCAGGTGCGCCGGGTAGGTTGGGCCGCATGGACAAGAAGGTCTTCGGGATCGTCCTCGCCGGTGGCGAGGGAAAGCGGCTCATGCCCCTGACCGAGGACAGGGCGAAGCCCGCCGTGCCGTTCGGCGGGACGTATCGCCTCATCGACTTCGCGCTGTCGAACCTCGTGAACTCGAGCCTCCGTCAGATCGTGGTGCTGACGCAGTACAAGTCGCACTCGCTCGACCGGCACATCTCGCAGATGTGGCGCATGGCGCCGCAGCTCGGCTCGTACGTCGCCTCCGTGCCGGCGCAGCAGCGGCTCGGCAAGCGCTGGTTCCAGGGCTCCGCGGACGCGATCCTGCAGTCGCTCAACCTCATCAAGGACGAGAAGCCCGACATCGTCGTCGTCGTCGGCGCCGACCACGTCTACCGCATGGACTTCCGCGACATGATCGAGGCGCACATCGCGTCGGGTGCGCGCATGACCGTCGCCGGCATCCGCCAGCCCATCGCGCTCGCCGACCAGTTCGGCGTCATCGAGGAGTCGTCGGACGGCTCGGGCAAGATCGACGCCTTCCGCGAGAAGCCCAAGGACCCGAAGCCGCTGCTCGACTCCCCCGACGAGGTGCTCGCGTCGATGGGCAACTACGTCTTCGACGCGGACGCGCTGGTGGAGGCCGTCCGGAGCGACGGCGAGAGCGACGAGTCGAGCCACGACATGGGTGGCGACATCGTGCCGTACTTCGTCGACCGCGGCGAGGCGTACTTCTACGACCTCCAGTCGAACACCGTCCCCGGCATGACCGACCGCGACAAGTACTACTGGCGCGACGTCGGCACGATCGAGTCGTTCTTCGACGCGCACATGGACCTCATCGCCGCGCTGCCGATCTTCAACCTGTACAACCGTCGCTGGCCCATCTACTCGGCGCAGTACAACGAGCCGCCGGCGAAGTTCACGCGCGACGCGTCCGGACGCCCCGCCGAGGTCATCGAGTCGATCGTCTCGTCCGGCAGCGTCATCCAGGGTGCGTCGATCGTGCGCAGCGTGCTCTCGCCGTGGAACCGGGTCGACTCGGGCGCCTCGGTGTCCGACGCCGTGCTGTTCGAGCAGGTGCACGTCGGCGCCGGCGCCGTCGTCCGCCGCGCGATCCTCGACAAGGAGGTCGTCGTCGCGCCGGGCGTGCAGATCGGCGTCGACCACGACCACGACCGCGCGCGTGGCTTCTCGGTCTCGGAGACGGGCATCGTGACGGTGCCGAAGGGCGTGCAGGTGCTCGCGTGAGACGAGTCGTCGTCACCGACGTCGACTCCACCCTCATCCGCGACGAGGTCATCGAGCTCATCGCCGACGCCGTCGGGCCTGACGCGCGGGCGCACGTCGAGGCCGTGACGGAGCGCGCGATGCGCGGCGAGCTCGACTTCGCCGCGTCGCTCGCCGAGCGCGTGCTCGTGCTCGAGGGCCTGCCGACGTCTGTGCTCGACGACGTCGTCGGTGCCGTGCGCGTCACCGACGGCGCGCAGCAGCTCATCGACGCCGTGCACGCCTCCGGCGGCATCGTCGGAGCCGTCTCCGGCGGCTTCCACGAGGTCCTCGACCCGCTCGCGGCCTCGCTCGGCATCGACCGCACGCTCGCCAACCGCCTCGGCGTGGATCGCGGACGCCTGACGGGCCGGACGGTCGGGCCCGTGATCGACGCCGCGGCCAAGCGCGACGCGTTGCACCGATGGGCGGGCGAGCACGACGTGCCGCTCTCGGCGACCGTCGCGATCGGCGACGGCGCGAACGACCTCCTCATGCTCGCCGACGCGGGCATCGGCGTCGCGTTCTGCGCCAAGCCCATCGTGCGCGAGCGATGCGCCGTGCGGGTCGACGAGCCCGACATGCGCCACGTGCTCGCGCTGCTCGAGCCCGCGCCGGAGCACGCCGCGTAGCTCGCATCCGCGTCCGCGTCCGGCGATCGTCGGTGCCCGTCGCGATGTCGGTGGTGGCTGGCATGGTCCTGGCATGGCGCAGGAGATGGCACGAGTCCCGAGCGGGCCGGATCCCGCCGCGCTCGACGCGATCCAGGCGAACGCCCTGTCGCAGCTCGACGCGATCGCCGTGGGCGTGCAGGCGCTCGAGGCCTACCGGCTCCGGCTGCTCGCCGCGCTCGGGCACCTCGGCGTCGAGCGGGCCCGCGTCCTCGGCGGCGATGTCGCGATGCACGTGCGGTCGGTCGCTGCCGAGGTCGGCGTGCGCATGCGGCTGTCGGATCGCACGGTCGAGGCGCAGCTGTCCGAGGCGATGGACCTCGTCGACTCGTGGCCGACGGTGGTCGACGCGTTCGCGACGGCCCGCATCGGTCGCGGGCACCTGCGGGTCATCGTCGAGGCGGGCGGGCCGCTCGCCACGTCCGAGGTCGACCCCGAGCAGCGCGCGGCCTACGCGGCCGAGATGATCGCGCTCGCCGAGACCACCACCCCCGCGCGCGTCCGGCGCGTCGCGCGGCGCCGTGCCGATGCGTTCCTGGCCGAGCCGATCGCCGTCCGTCATCGGCGTGCACGCGACGACCGCCACGTGCGCGTCTCGCCCGGCGACGACGGCATGGCGCACGTGCACGCGTTCGTCCCGGCGGTGCTCGCGGCCGGCATCGAGCATCGCCTCCTCGCAGGGGCGCGATCGAAGGCCGACGACGACCCTCGCACGATCGATCAGTGGAGGGCAGACGCGTTCTGCGAGCTGCTGCTCACGGGCTCGGGCGCGGCGACGAGCGAGCGCACCGACTCCGGCGAGGCGGTCGAGCGCCCCGGGCTCCTCGGCGCGATCGCCGCTGTGGTCCAGATCACGATCCCCGTCACGACCCTGACGGGTGCGGGCGATCGTCCCGCGACCCTCGACGGCGTCCAGCCGGTCGACCCCGAGACGGCGCGTGCGCTGGCGGGCGGCGCGGCGACGTGGGAGCGGCTGCTCACCGATCCGATCGACGGCACCGTGCTCGAGGTCGACGCCTACCGGCCGTCGGCCGCGCAGCTGCGACACCTCCGAGCCCGAGATCGCAGCTGCAGGTTCCCGGGGTGCGGCGCGCAGGCCCGCCAAGCCGACGTCGACCACACGATCGCCTGGTCCGACGGTGGCACGACCTCGCTCGGCAACCTCGCCTCCCTCTGCCGCAGGCACCACACGCTGAAGCACGCCACCGCCTGGACGGTCTCGCAGCCGCACCCGGGCGAGCTCCATTGGGCGTCGCCCCTCGGGCACGCCTACGTCGACCGACCACCCCCGTCCGGCCCGACGTTCGTCGAGCCCGAACCCGCGGCGCTGCCCTTCTGACGCGGCGGCGTCCTCAGCGGCGTCGCCCGCGCAGCAGCGCTCGCAGCAGCACGCCGATCACGAGCGCCCAGAACGCCGCGCTCACGCCGGCGATCGCGACGCCGGATGCCGCGACGACGAAGGTCGCGACCGCGGGGATGCGGTCGGTCGCGTCGTCGAGCGCCGCCTGCAGCGACGACGCGAGGGTGCCCAGGAGTGCGAGGCCGGCGACGGCCGCGACGACGCCGACCGGTGCGAGGCCGACGAGCGTGGCGAGCGCGCTCGAGGCGACGCCGAGCACGACGAGCAGCGAGCCGGACGCGACGGATGCGACCCACCGCCGCGAACGGTCCTCCCCCGCCTCCGGGCCGGCGGCCAGCGCTGCCGAGATCGCCGCGAGGTTGATGGCATGGCCGCCGAGCGGCGCCATCGCCACGGTGCCGATGCCGGTCACGACCATCGAGCGGCGCCACGGCACCTCGAAGCCGAGGCCGCGCATGACGGCGACGCCCGGCACGTTCTGCGACGCCATCGTCACGAGGAAGAGCGGCAGCGCGATGCCGACGACCCCCGCGACCGTGAAGGCGGGTGCCGTCGCGCCGACGCGCGGCACGAGGTCGGCGACCGCGGGAGACGCCCCGGTCGTCGCCAGATGCACCGCGACCACGACGGCGGCGGCGACGAACGCGAGCGGCGCGGCCCAGCGCGGTGCGAGGCGCATCGCGACGATCCACACGACCACGACCGGCGCCACCGCGATCGGGTTCGCCGCGAGCCCCGTGACGACGCCGAGGCACAGCTGGAGCAGCACGCCCGCGAGCATCGCCTGCGCGATCGAGGTCGGGATCGCGGCGATCGCACGCCCCAGCCACGGCACGAGCCCCGTGAGCAGCACGAGGACGCCGACGACGACGAACGCGCCCACGGCAGCGGGCCACCCGCCGGTCACGGCGCCCGTGCCCACGAGCAGCGCCGCACCGGGCGTCGACCACGCGACGGTGATCGGCAGGCGCGTCGAGACCGCGAGCACGATGCTGCCGACGCCCATGGCGATCGTCGCCGCCAGCAGGCCCGAGGCGGCCTCGTCGGCGTCGGCGCCCACGGCCGCGAGGCCCTGCAGCACGACGACGAACGACGAGGTGAAGCCGACGAGCGCCGAGACGACGCCCGCCGCGACCGGTGCCCCCCAGCCGCCTGGCGACGCGGGCGAGCGCGGCGGAGCGTCCGTCTAGTGCCCCATCCCGAGGCCGCCGTCGACGGGGATGACGGCGCCGGAGACGTAGGCGGCGTCGTCCGACGCGAGCCACGTGATCACGCGTGCGACCTCGTCGGCGCGCGCGAAGCGGCCCGCGGGGATCTGCGCCTTGTACTGCGCCTGCTGCTCGGCCGGCAGCGCGTCGGTCATGTCGGTCTCGATGAAGCCCGGCGCGACGACGTTCGCCGTGATGCCGCGCGAGCCGAGCTCGCGCGTGATCGACCGCGCGATGCCCACGAGGCCGGCCTTCGAGGCGGCGTAGTTGACCTGCCCGGCGCCGCCGAGGAGGCCGACGACGGACGAGACGAGGATGATGCGGCCGAACCGGGCGCGCACCATGCCCTTCGACGCGCGCTGCACGACGCGGAACGAGCCCGTGAGGTTCGTGTCGACGACGTCCGAGAAGTCCTGCTCGCTCATGCGCATCAGCAGGGTGTCGCGCGTGATGCCCGCGTTCGCCACGACGACCTCGACGGGGCCGAGCTCCGCCTCGACCTGCGTGAACGCCGCGTCGATCGACGCGGCGTCGGTGACGTCGGCGCGCACGGTCAGCGTGCCCTCGGGGCCCTCGCCCGACCGCGCGGTCACGGCGACGCGATGGCCCGCCTCGACGAATGCGGTGGCGATGGCGCGGCCGATGCCGCGATTGCCGCCGGTCACGAGCACGGTGCGGGACATGGGTTCCTCTCAAGGCGGACAGCGAGTCGTCGTCGGCAAGCCTAGCCAGGCGTACGCTGGTGACCAGGAACCCATGCACCACGACGAGCCGTCCATCACAGACCTCCCTGTGTCTCCCACCGAGGACCGACGCAGGCGTACGAGGACGTACCTGATCATGATGGCGATCCGCCTCGTGTGCATCGTGCTCTTCATCGTCGTCCCCGACTGGTGGAAGCTCGCACCGGCCGTCGTCGCCGTCGTGATCCCCTGGGTCGCGGTCGTCGTCGCGAACGCCTCGAGCTCCCTCGGCACGAAGACCGATCGCGTCACCAGGCGCCAGATCGAGTCGTGACGAGGCGATCGCCATGATCGGCCTCGGCTTCGGCGACCCCACGGGCGTCGCCCAGTGCTCCGCGGCGGGCTGCCATGCGAGCGCCGCGTGGACGATCGGCTGGCGCAACCCGCGCATCCACTCCGAGGACCGCGTGAAGGAGTGGGCGGCGTGCGACGAGCACCGCGACCACCTGCGCGACTGGCTCGCGAGCCGCGACTTCCCCGTCGCGGTCGCGCCGTTCGGCGACGCGGCTGAGCTGGTGCTCTGATGCTCGCGCTCCTGCGCACCCGCCGCTGGCTCGGCTACCTCGCGCTCGTCGTCCTCTTCGCCGTCGCGTGCGTCGCGCTCGGCTCCTGGCAGTGGAACCGCCGCGAGGAGGCGCTCGCCGCCATCGCACGCCTCGACGCCAACTACGACGAGCCGGCCGTGCCGCTCGAGGACGTCCTCGTCGAGACCGACGACTACGAGCTCGGCCAGCAGTGGACGGTCGTCGAGGCCCGCGGCGAGTACCTCGCCGACGAGCAGCTGCTCCTGCGCGGCCGTGTGCGCGACACCGCCGTCGGCTTCGACGTCGTCGTGCCCTTCCGCACCGACGCGGGCAGCATCCTGCTCGTCGACCGCGGCTGGGTGCCTCCCGGCGACACGTCCGCCGCACCGGACGCCGTCCCCGCGCCGCCGACGGGCGAGGTCACGATCGTCGTGCGCCTCCGTGAGGACGAGGGCGAGATCGCCGGACGCGGCGCCCCCGAGGGGCAGATCGCGAGCGTCGACCTCGACGCGATCGCCCAGGCGCACGACGAGCCGGTGTACACGGGCGCGTACGGCCTGCTCGCCTCCGAGGACGGCGCGTCGCCCGAGGGCGTCGCCCTCGCGACGCGGCCCGTGCTCGACGAGGGCCCGCACCTGTCGTACACGCTGCAGTGGTTCGTGTTCGCGGCGATGGGATTCGTCGGCTACGTGTGGGCGCTGCGGCGCGAGGCGCGCGGCGACGCCGAGCTCGACGAGCCCCGCGAGCCGCGGCGCGGCCGACGGCAGTCGGACTCCGACGTCGAGGACGCCATCCTCGACGCCGCCGACCGCTGACGCGCGAGACCGGTCGCGCGGCCGCCGGGCTCAGCGCGCGTCGCGCGAGCCGGGATCCACGATCGGCAGCACCGTCGTCGACAGCGCAGGCACGCGCCAGCGGAAGCGCTCCGCGAGCAGCCGGAACGCGATGACGGCGGCGCCGACGCCGACGAGCACCCACGTCGAGCCGACGCCGAGCTCGACGAGCGCCGCCGTGAGGCCGGCGCCCGTGAGCGCCGGCAGCAGGTAGAGGCGCGACTCGCGCCGCATGACCGCGGGGATGTCGTTCGCGAGCACGTCGCGCAGGATGCCGCCGCCGACGCCCGTCAGCATGCCGACGATCGCCGCGCCGACCGGCCCGATGCCCGCCTCGATCGCGACGATCGTGCCCTCGACGCAGAACACCCCGAGGCCGATGGCGTCGAAGACCAGCACGGGCCGGGCGAGGTGCGCGATCCAGCGGTGCAGCACGAAGACGATCGCGGCACCCGCGACGGCGACGCCCACCATCCACACGTCGACGAGCACGGCGGGCGTGCGCCCCACGAGCAGGTCGCGCAGCATGCCGCCGCCCGTCGCGGTGACGACGGCGAGGAACGCCATGCCGACGACGTCCATGCGGCGCTCCGCCGCGAGCTGCGCGCCGGAGATCGCGAACGCCAGCACGCCGAGCCCGACGAGCGCGGCGTGGACGACGCCGAGCCAGCCGTCGATCATCTAGGCGAGCTCGATGAGCTCGAGGTACTCGGCGTTCCAGTGGTCCTCGGTGCCGTCGGGCATGATGAGCACCCGGTCGGGGTGCAGCGCCGCGACGGCGCCGGGGTCGTGGCTCACGAGCACGACCGAGCCCTCGTAGGCGTCGAGCGCGCCGAGGATCTCCTCGCGGCTCGCGGGGTCGAGGTTGTTCGTCGGCTCGTCGAGCAGCAGGACGTTCGCCGCCGACACCACGAGCGTCGCGAGGCTCAGGCGCGTCTTCTCGCCACCGGAGAGCACCCGTGCGGGCTTGTGCACGTCGTCGCCGGTGAAGAGGAACGAGCCGAGCACGCGCCGCGCCTCCATCTCGGTGATCTCCGGCGCGGCCGAGACCATGTTCTGCAGCACGGTGCGGTCGACGTCGAGCGTCTCGTGCTCCTGCGCGTAGTAGCCGATGCGCAGGCCGTGGCCGCGCTCGATCTCGCCGGTGTCCGACTCGGCGACGCCCGCGAGGATCCGCAGCAGCGTCGTCTTGCCCGCGCCGTTGAGGCCGAGGGCGACGACCTTCGTGCCGCGGTCGATCGCGAGGTCGACGGCCGAGAAGATCTCGAGCGAGCCGTAGGACTTCGAGAGGTCGTGCGCCTGCAGCGGCGTCCGGCCGCACGGTGCGGGCTTCGGGAAGCGCAGCTTCGCGACCTTGTCGGCGGCGCGCACCTCCTCGAGCCCGGACAGCAGGCGATCGGCGCGCTTCGCCATCTGCTTGGCGGCGACGGCGCCGGAGGCGCGAGCACCCATCTTCGCGGCCTGGGTCTGCAGCACGCCGGCCTGGCGCTCCGCGTTCGTGCGCTCGCGCTTGCGGCGATCGGCGTCGGCCTCGCGCTGGCGGAGGTAGTGCTTCCAGCCCATGTTGTAGATGTCGATGACCTGGCGGTTCGCGTCGAGGTAGAAGACGCGGTTCACCGTCTCCTCGACGAGCACGACGTCGTGGCTGATGACGACGATGCCGCCGGCGTAGCCCTTCAGGAACTCGCGCAGCCACACGACGGAGTCGGCGTCGAGGTGGTTGGTCGGCTCGTCGAGCAGCATGGTGTCGGCACCCGAGTACAGGATGCGGGCGAGCTCGATGCGTCGGCGCTGGCCGCCCGAGAGCGTCTCGAGCGGCTGGTCGAGGATGCGCTCCGGCAGCTGCAGGTTCGACGCGATCGCCGCGCCCTCCGCCTCCGCCGCGTAGCCGCCCAGGCCGAGGAACTGGTCCTCGAGCCGCGAGTACGCCCGCATGGCCCGCTCGCCCTCGGACCCGCCGAGCGCCATGCGCTCGGTGGCGGTGCGCATCTCCTCGATGACGGTGCCGATGCCGCGCGCGTCGAGGATGCGGGTGCGGGCCGTCTGCTTCGGGTCGCCCGAGCGGGGGTCCTGCGGCAGGTAGCCGATCTCCCCCGTGCGCTCGATGAGGCCGGTGTAGTCGTGGCCGTCGCGATCGTCGGTGACGCCCGCGAGCACCTTCGTCATCGTCGTCTTGCCGGCGCCGTTGCGGCCGACGAGCCCGATCTTGTCGCCGCGCTCGACGCGGAAGGACACGCCCGACATGAGGGTGCGTGCGCCGACGGACAGGTCGAGGTCGGTGACGGAGATCATGGCTGTGCCTCGCGGCTCGAGAGCGGGTGGGGATGCGGCCGACGTGGCCAGCCGCCCAGTCTACCGTGCCCGGCGCGGGCGCGGCGGACGCACCTGGTCGCCGAGCGTCGCAGGTGCGTGCCATGCTCGATCACGCGGCACGGCACACCGGTCCGCAGAAGGACACGATCGTGACCGACGCCCCCGCCACCCGCTCCCCCTGGCCCGCGCTGTGGGCGCTCGTCATCGGGTTCTTCATGATCCTCGTCGACTCGACGATCGTCTCGGTCGCGATCCCCCACATCATGACGGGCCTCGACGCCGGCATCAACGCCGTCATCTGGGTCACGAGCGCCTACCTGCTCGCGTACGCCGTGCCCCTGCTGATCACGGGGCGCCTCGGCGACCGGTTCGGCCCGAAGCCCGTCTACCTCGCCGGCCTCACGGTCTTCACGCTCGCGTCGCTGTGGTGCGGGCTCGCCGACTCGATCGAGATGCTCATCCTCGCCCGCGTCGTGCAGGGCCTCGGCGCCGCGCTCATGACGCCGCAGACGATGGCCGTCATCATGCGCACCTTCGCCCCGAACGCCCGCGGCGCGGCGATGGGGCTGTGGGGCGGCGTCGCCGGCCTCGCGATGCTCGTGGGCCCGCTGCTCGGCGGCGCCCTGGTCGACACCCTCGGCTGGGAGTGGATCTTCTTCATCAACGTGCCGGTCGGCATCGTCGGCTTCGTGCTCGTCATGCGACTCGTGCCGCGGCTGCCGCTGCACGCGCACTCGTTCGACTGGCTCGGCGTCGTGCTGAGCGCCGCAGGCCTGTTCCTGCTCGTCTTCGGCATCCAGGAGGGCGAGACCTACGACTGGGGCACGATGCCGATCCTCGGCGTCGAGGTCCCGCTCGTGGGCATGATCGTCGCGGGCGTCGCGCTCATGGTCGCGTTCGTCGTGTGGCAGGCGCGCAACCCGCGCGAGCCGCTCGTCCCGCTCGGCATCTTCCGCGATCGCAACTTCTCGCTCGCGAGCATCGCCATCGCGACGATCGGCTTCCTCGTCACGGCGATGTCCGTGCCGATATTCCTGTACGCGCAGGGCGTGCGCGGCATGTCGCCCACGGAGTCCGCGCTGCTCCTCATCCCGATGGCGCTCGGCTCCGGCCTCCTCTCGCCCTTCACGAGCCGCTTCCTCCAGGCTCGCGACCCGCGGCTGTTCACGGCCGCGGGCATCCTCGGCATGGGCGCGGCGGTCGCCTGGTACGGGCTCTGGATCCAGCAGCAGGTCGACGTGTGGCTGCTGCTCGCCCCCAGCGCGCTCATGGGCGTCTCGAGCGCCTTCGTCTGGGGGCCGCTCGGCATCGTCGCGACGCGCAACCTCGACCCGCGCCTCGCGGGCGCCGGCTCGGGCGTCTACAACACCGTGCGCCAGATGGGTGCCGTCATCGGCTCGGCCGCGATCGCGGCGGCGATGTCGTGGCGCATCCAGACCGAGCTCGGCGGTGGCGGCGAGCAGGTCTCGGGCGGTGCGTTCGTCGCCGACATCCCCGCCGAGATCGCCGACCCCTTCGCGCAGGCGCTCGGGCAGTCGCTCCTGCTCCCCGCCGCGGTCGCGGCGATCGGCGTCGTGGCGGCGCTGTGCTTCGCGAGGCCCAAGGCGCCCGGCGCCGCGCCGTCGGCTCCCGCAGCCGAGCCCGCGGTCGCAGCCGCCGACTGACGGTCGCCGCGACGTCCACCGATCGGTGGACGTCGCGTCCACCGCATGCCGCTCGCATCGTCGAGCAGATGGGAGCACGCTGCTGTCATGGCATCCAGCAGGCTCGTCGACGTGCAGCACCTGAGCAAGTCCTACGGCGACCACGTCGCCCTCGAGGACGTCAGCCTGCACGTCGACGAGGGCGAGACGCTCGCGCTGCTCGGCCCGAACGGCGCGGGCAAGTCCACGACGATCGAGATCCTCGAGGGCTATCGGGTCCGCTCGGGCGGGCACGTCCGCGTGCTCGGCGAGGACCCGCAGCGCGCAGGCGTCGCCTGGCGCGCCGGGCTCGGCATCGTGCTGCAGTCGAGCGGCGAGGCGTCGGTGGCGACGGTGCGCGAGGAGCTGCGCGCGCTCGCGGCGCTCTTCCCCGACGCTCGCGAGGTCGACGAGGTGATCGACGCCGTCGGGCTCTCCGGGCACGCCGGCCGTCGCATCGCCTCGCTCTCGGGCGGCCAGCAGCGCCGCGTCGAGGTGGCGATGGGCATCGTCGGGCGGCCCCGGCTGCTCTTCCTCGACGAGCCGACCACCGGCTTCGACGCGGAGGCGCGTCGCGACTTCTGGACCCTCATCCGCTCGCTGCAGGACGAGGGCACGACCATCCTGCTGACGACCCACTACCTCGAGGAGGCCGCCCGGCTCGCCGACCGGATCGTGGTCGTCGCGGATCGACGCGTCGCGGCGGAGGGCACGCCGACGTCGATCGGCGGACCGGAGGCGCGCCTGCCGATCGTGCGCTGGCGCGAGGCGGGGGCCGTGCGCGAGGAGCGCACGCACGCACCCGGCGTGCTCGTCGCCGCGCTCATCGCGCGGCTCGGCGAGCCGGAGGACCTCGAGGTCGTGCGTCCGAGCCTCGAGGACGTCTACCTCGACATCGTGCGGGCCGACCGTGCGGAGGCGGCGGCATGAGCCGCACGACGCTGCCCCGCGCGACCTCGGCCGCCGGCCTCGCACGCACGATGCGCATCGCCGCCGGCCGCGTCGCGTACGAGGTCCGCACGTACTTCCGGCAGCTCGACCAGGTCTTCTTCACGTTCCTGTTCCCCGTGCTGCTGCTCGGGCTGTTCGCGTCGGTCTTCGAGACGATGACCTTCCCGGACGGCGCGGGCGGCTCGACCGAGATCCCCGCGGCCGAGTACTACCTGCCGGCGATGCTCGCGTCGGGCATCCTGCTCTCCGGCGTGCAGAACCTCGGCGTCGACGTCGCGATCGCACGCACGAACGGCACCCTCAAGCGGCTCGCGGGCACGCCCATGCCGCCGATCGCGTACCTCGCTGGCAAGCTCGGCCAAGCGCTCGTGACGGGCGTGGCGCAGGCCGTCGTCCTGCTGCTCGTGGGGAGGCTGGCGTTCGGCGTCGAGCTGCCGTCCGAGGCGGGCGCGTGGGCGACCTTCGCGTGGGTGTTCGTGCTCGGCACGCTCTCGAGCGCGCTGCTCGGCATCGCCCTGTCGCGCCTCCCGCGCTCGGGGCGCAGCGCGACGGCCGTCATCATCCCCATCGTGCTCGTCGTGCAGTTCGGGTCGGGCATCTTCATCCAGTTCTCGCTGCTGCCGGACTGGATGCAGCAGGCGTCCCAGGCCCTGCCCGTCGCCTGGATGGCGCTCGGCATGCGTGCCGCGCTGCTCCCGGACGAGTACGCGGCCCTCGAGCTCGACGGCGTCTGGAACCTCGGGGGCGTCGCCCTGGCGCTCGGCATCTGGCTCGTCCTCGGCCTCGTGCTCGTGCGCCTGACGTTCCGATGGATCCGGCGATCGTGACGAGCGGCCCGACGCCCGCTCGGACGGATCCGACGCGCCCGACGCGGTGGGCCGATCTCGCGGTCGTCGCGATGGTGGTCCTCGTCGGCGCGCTGCTGTGGATCGTGCCGCTGCCGCCCGATCGCGTCGCGATCGGCACCGCCGCGCTCGTGCTCCTCGTCGTCGTCTGGGCTGCGATGCGCCGCTCGCTCGACGTCGGCCTCGCCGGCTCGGCGTGGCGGATCGCCGCGCTCTGCGTCGTCGGGCTCGCGTGCACCCTCGCCGCGCCGTGGCTCGCGATCGTCCAGGCCATGCTCCACCCGCTCGTGTGGCTCGGAGCGGCCCGCCGCCGCGTCGGCATCGTCGGCTCCGGCCTGCTCTGCGCGGCCGTCGGCGTCGGGTGGATCGCTCGCGACCCTGCCGACTGGTGGATCGCCGTGGCGGTGCAGGTCGGCTCGTGGGGCTTCTCGGCGTGGTTCGGCCTCTGGATCGCCTCCATCGACCGGCTGAGCACCGAGCGGCAGCTGCTCGTCGAGGCGCTGCAGGCGACGCGCGACGAGGTGGCCGCCCTCGCGACCGAGCACGGCGCATCGCAGGAGCGCGATCGCATCGCGCGCGAGATCCACGACACGATCGCGCAGGACCTCGCGGGCGTCGTCATGCTGCTCGAGGGCGTGCGCGAGCGCGCGACCGGCCGCGACGCCGACGACCTGTCGCGTGCCGAGCAGGCCGCGCGTCGCTCCCTCGGGGATGCGCGGGCGCTCGTCGCCGGGGAGATCGCGATCGACGTCGACGATCGCGGCCTCGCGCCCACGGTCGTGCAGGTCGCCGAGCGCTGGTCGCGCGAGAGCGGCCTCGACGTCGTGCTCGAGGTCGAGCAGACGACGCTCGGGCGCGAGGCGCAGGTCGTGCTCGTGCGCGCGCTGCAGGAGGCGCTGTCGAACGTGCGCAGGCACGCCGGCGGCACGCGAGCCCGCGTCGCCCTCCGCACGACGGGCGACGACGTCGTGCTGGAGGTGGACGACGACGGCGTGGGCATCCCCGCCGACCGCTCGGCCCACGGCGGCTTCGGCCTCGGCGCGATGGAGCGCCGCGCCGCCCTCGCAGGCGGGACCGCCACCACCGGTCGCTCGCCGCTCGGAGGCGCACGCGTCGAGGTGCGCGTGCCGACCGACCACGCGAGCGAGGTGCGCACGTGAGCGCCCCCATCCGCGTGCTGGTCGTCGACGACCACGAGGTCGTGCGCGCCGGCATCGTCGCCCTGCTCGAGCGGGCGGAGGGCATCGAGGTCGTCGGCGAGGCGGCCGACGGCGCCGGTGCCGTGGCACGGGTCGCCGCGCTGCGTCCCGACGTGACGCTCATGGACCTGCGGATGCCCGGCATGGGCGGCGTCGAGGCGACCTCGCGCATCGTGGCGGCGGATCCCGCAGCGCGCATCCTCGTGCTCACGACCTACGAGTCCGACGACGACATCCTCGCCGCGATCGCCGCCGGTGCCGCGGGCTACCTGCTGAAGGCCGCGCCCGCCGCCGAGGTCGTCGCGGGCCTGCGAGGCGTCGCGGCCGGCGAGACGGCCCTCGCGCCCTCCGTCGCGCGCGCCCTCGTCCGAGCGGCGCGCGAGCCGGAGCCGGCGCGTCCGGGCCTGTCGACCCGCGAGGCGGAGGTGCTCGCGCTCGTCGCGCAGGGGCTGACGAACCGCGCCATCGGCGCGCACCTCCACGTGGGCGAGGCGACGGTCAAGACCTACCTCGCGCGCGTCTTCGACAAGCTCGGGGTCGCCGACCGCACGCGCGCGGTGACCCGCGCGCAGGAGCTCGGCCTGCTCTGAGGCTCAGCGCGCCGCGCCCTCGTCCTGCACGCGCGGGTCCGGCAGGAGCGTCTCGACCGAGGGCTTGGCGCCCTGCGTCCTCGCCCAGACGACGAAGCCGACGGCGGTGAAGAGCCCGTAGAACACGTACATCGCCGCCGACGCGTAGTAGCCGGCGCTGATCAGCAGCGGCACGCCCACGAGGTCGACCGCGATCCACACGAGCCAGAACTCCGTCCAGCCGCGCGCCATGCCGTAGGTGGCCAGCAGCGATCCGACGAACGTCCACGCGTCCGCCCACACCGGCTCGAACGAGCCGAGGGCGCGGAAGAGCGGCGTGAGCGCCACCGTGCCGATGAGCATGGCGAGCACGATGCCCACGCGCGCCCGGCCGCTCGCCCACCGCGGCGTGATCTGGCCGCCGCCCGAGCGCGCCTGGCGCCAGCGCACCCAGCCGTAGACCGAGACGGCGATGAACATGACCTGCCTGCCGGCCTGGCCGAGCAGGCTCGGGAGCTCGTGGGCGGGATCGAGGATCGAGGCGAGGAAGACGCTCAGCAGCAGCAGGTTGCCGACGATGCCGACCGGCCACGCCCACACGCGCCGCGCCATGCCGCCCAGGGCGCTCGCGAGCCCGAAGACGTTGCCGACGACCTCGCGCAGCAGGAGCGACTGCCCGCCGGGCAGCGGGATCTGCGCGGTGTACGCGTCGACGAGCCAGGCGAGTGGATCCACGATGCAAGCGTGCCATGCGCGTCGCCGCTGGGTGATCGATGCCGTCATGTGCGGACGCGAGCGCGCTCGCCGTCCTAGGATCGGTCCCACCGCCCTTCGACAGGAGCCGCCGCATGACCTCGATCGTCGCCCCCACCGTGCTCGCCGATCGGCTCGTCGCCCGACGCTCCGTCGTGACCGACGTCGCGCTCGTCGGCGCCGGCGTCGCCGTCACGGCCGTGCTCGCGCAGGTCGCGATCCCGCTGTGGCCCGTGCCGATCACGGGGCAGACCCTCGCGGTGCTGCTCGTGGGCGCCTCGCTCGGCGCCGTGCGCGGCGCCGCATCGCTCGCGGCCTACGCGCTGCTGGGCGTCGCGGGCCTGCCGATCTTCTCCGACCAGACGAGCGGCCTCGCCGTGCTCGCGGGCCCCACGGGCGGCTACATCGTCGGGTTCGTCATCGCCGCGGCGCTCACGGGCTGGCTCGCCGAGCGCCGCTGGGATCGCCGCTTCCTCGGCGCCGCCGTCGCCATGACGGCGGGCACGCTCGTCACGTTCGCCGTCGGCCTGCCGTGGCTCGCGTTCGCGACCGGTGGCTCGCTCGAGCAGGTGCTCGCGTGGGGCCTGCTGCCGTTCATCCCCGGCGGCATCGTCAAGGCCCTCGTCGCCGCCGCCCTCCTGCCGCTCGCCTGGCGCGGCGTCCGCACGCTCGACGCGCGTCGCGGCGAGTAGCGGCACGGATCCGGCGGCCCCGACGATGGCGATGCGACGTGCGCTCGCGCTCGCGAGCGCCGGCGTCGCCGGCGCGCTCGTGCTCGTCGGCGCCATCGCCATCCCGTCCCTCGCCGGCGACCGCGCGGCGGTGCCCGCGCGATCGGCGTCGGGCGTGACGATCGCCGAGGCCATCGCCTACGGCGATGACGTCGCCCAGCGCATCGACGTGTGCCTGCCCCGCGGCGAGGCCACGGTCGACCGCGCCGCGATCCTGCTCGTGCACGGCGGGTCCTGGGCCCGCGGCAGCCGCACCGACGCGCACTGGCGCGACACCTGCGAGTGGCTCGCCGCGGCCGGCTACGTCGTCGCGAACGTCGACTACCGGCTCGCGCCCGCCCATCCGTTCCCCGCGGGCATCGACGACGTCACGGCGGCGCTCGCCTGGCTGCGGGCGCCCGAGACCCTCGAGGCGTATCGCATCGACCCCGCGCGCATCGGCGCCGTCGGCGGCTCCGCGGGCGGCAACCTCGCCACGCTCCTCGCGACGTCGGGCGAGGGCGCATGGGATGCCGGTCCGCGCGTCGCGTCGGTCGTGACGCTCTCGGCGCCGCTCGACCTCACGGGTGCCGACGTGGCCGACGACTTCGTCGCCCGGCAGCTCGCGTACCTCGGCTGCGACGCGTTCGTCGACTGCGCCGCCGCCGCGCTCGCGAGCCCGGCGACGTTCGCCGACCCCACCGATCCCCCCGTGCTCGTCGTGCACGGCGACGAGGACCCCATCCCCCTCGCGCAGGCGCGATCGTTCGTCGAGGCGCTCGAGGATGCCGACGCACCGGTGCAGCTCGCGGTCGTGCCGTCGCACCGCCACTCGATCGGGCTGCTCGAGGAGCCGGGCGTGCGCGACGCCGTCCTGGCCTTCCTCGAGACCACGCTGCAGGAGCCCGCGCTCGGCTGATCCGGCGCCGAACGGGGCATGTGGCGCGCGCGGAGCCCCGGGCCGCGTACCGTTGGAGGCATGACCGACACCGCGCCCGCCGAGGCCACCGACGTCGAGCGCCAGACGTTCGCCGACCTGGGCCTCCCGCCCGCCATCCTGCAGGCCCTGTCGGACGTCGGCTACGAGACCCCCTCGAGCATCCAGGCGGCGACGATCCCGACGCTGCTCGCCGGGCACGACGTCGTCGGCCTCGCCCAGACGGGCACCGGCAAGACCGCGGCGTTCGCGCTGCCGGTGCTCGCGGCGGTCGACGTGACCTCGACGGCGACGCAGGCGCTCGTGCTCACCCCGACGCGCGAGCTCGCGGTGCAGGTGTGCGAGGCGTTCGAGCGCTACGCGGCGCACCTCGGCGGCGTCCACGTCCTGCCCATCTACGGCGGTCAGGGCTACGGCGTGCAGCTGTCGGCGCTGCGCCGCGGCGTCCACGTCGTCGTCGGCACGCCCGGTCGCATCATGGACCACCTCGCGAAGGGCACGCTCGACCTGTCGCACCTCACGCACGTCGTGCTCGACGAGGCCGACGAGATGCTGCGCATGGGCTTCGCGGAGGACGTCGACCAGATCCTGGCCTCGACGCCCGAGGACAAGCAGGTCGCGCTGTTCTCCGCCACGATGCCGAGGCAGATCCGCGCGATCTCGCAGCAGCACCTGCGGAACCCGAAGGAGATCTCGGTGCAGGGCGGCGCGAAGACGTCGGCGAGCATCCGCCAGCGCGCGATCCTCGTGTCGTACCAGCAGAAGCTCGAGGCGCTGACGCGCGTGCTCGAGGTCGAGCCCTTCGACGGCGCCATCGTCTTCGTGCGCACGCGCTCCGAGACCGAGACCGTCGCCGAGCGTCTGCGCGCCCGCGGCTACACGGCGGCCGCCATCTCGGGCGACGTCGCCCAGCCCCAGCGCGAGAAGACGATCGAGCAGCTGCGCGACGGCCGCCTCGACGTCCTCGTCGCGACCGACGTCGCCGCGCGCGGCCTCGACGTCGAGCGCATCAGCCACGTCGTGAACTACGACCTGCCGATCGACACCGAGTCGTACGTGCACCGCATCGGCCGCACGGGCCGCGCCGGACGCACCGGCGACGCGATCAGCTTCGTCACGCCGCGCGAGCGCCGGATGCTCGGCTCGATCGAGCGCACGACGGGCGGCACGGTCGAGGAGATCCCGATGCCGAGCGCGGGCGAGGTCAACGCCTCGCGCCTGTCGAAGTTCGACGATGCGATCACGACGGCCCTCGAGGCCGAGTCGGCGCGCGTCGAGCGCTTCCGCGACATCGTCGCGCACTACGTCGAGCACCACGACGTGCCGTACAACGACGTCGCCGCAGCCCTCGCCGTCGTGGCGCAGGGCCCGACGCCCATGCTGCTCGACGAGCAGGACGACGTCGCCGCCCGTCCGCCGAAGCGTGCGCGCGAGCGCGACGACGCGCGCGGCGACGACCGCGGCGACCGGGGCGGCGAGGACCGCGGTCCGCGCCGCGAGCGTCGTGGCCCGTCGGACGCGACGACCTACCGTCTCGCGGTGGGCTCGCGGAACCGCGTCGAGCCGCGCCAGATCGTCGGCGCGCTCGCCAACGAGGGCGGCCTCGGACGCGACGACTTCGGCCGCATCCAGATCCGCTTCGACTTCACGCTCGTCGAGCTGCCCCGCCTCGACGACGCGCAGCTCGCGCGCCTGGCGGAGACCCGCATCCTGGGCAAGCCGATCGACATCCGCGTCGACAGCGGTGGGCGTCCCGAGCGCGGCGAGCGCAGCGAGCGCCCGCGTCGCGACCGCGACGACCGTCCCCGTCCGCGCACCGACGACCGCAAGCCGCGTCACGGTCGCGACTGAGGCGACGCGAGGCGGTCGAGCCGAGCCGGCTCGCCGTCAGCGGCGCGGGTTCCAGGTGCCCTGCGCGACGTCCGGCACGAAGTCGGTGAGGTCGACGGGCCAGCGCACGGTCTCCCCCGTCTGCGCCGAGAGGTACGCCGCCATGAGCAGCTCGGCGACGGCCACGCCGTTGCGCAGCGACTCCGCCGGCTGCTCGCCGCGCAGGAAGCACGCGGCCACGTGGCGGTTCTCTCCGGTGTAGCCGTAGGTCGCGGCCTCGTCGGCCACGACGGGCATGAGCCCCTGCTCGGCGTTCTGCTTCTCGAGCATGTCCTCGCCCTGCCCCTGGCCGAGCGCGCGCGACAGGAAGACGCGCGACTCGGTCTGCAGGGTGTCGGACTGCATCGAGTACTCGGGGCCGAGCAGCTCGAACGACAGGCGCAGGCCCGCGCCGACGTGGCTCCACGACGTCGTGCCCTCGGCGATGACGATCTCGCCGTCGCCGTTGACGAACTCCCACGCCGCGCGGGCGTAGTCCTCGCTCGGGCGCTCGCGGTAGTCGGGGGCGTCGGGGTAGAGCTCGAGCAGACGCTCGGCGTACGCGGGGCGGCCCCACTTGAGCGACTGGATGCTCGCGGTCACGGACACGGGCGTGAGCCAGTCGGCCGGATCGACGCCCGGCGGGGTCAGCAGGTACCGGCCGGCCTCGACCGAGTGGCACATCATGTCCGACAGCACGCCGCCGCCCTGCTTGACGCCGTCCCAGAACCAGCCCTTGTGCGGTCCGGAGTGCTCCTCGGCGCAGCGCGCGAGGTACGGCGAGCCCGACTCGGAGGCGCCACGACGCCAGACGAGCTCGTGCGCGCGCGTGATGGCGGGCGAGTAGACCTGGTTCTCGAGGTACGCGTGCAGGAGGCCGGCCTCCTCGACGAGGTCGAGGATCGTCTGCGCCTCGGCGACCGTGCGGCCGAGCGGCTTCTCGATCGCGATGCCCGTGAGGCTCGCGCCGTCGCGCACCTCGTCGCAGATGGCGCGGATGACGTCGAGCCGCGTGTGGTTGGGCGTGAGCACCCACACGGCGTCGACGCGCGGGTCGCGGACGAGCGCGCGGACGTCGTCGTGCACCGTGACGTCGCGTCCGACGGCGAGCTCCTCGGCGATCGCCGCGACGCGCGACGCGCTCTCGCGGGTGCGGGACGCGACGGCGACGACGTCGGCGTCGCGCACCCCCGTCCACGAGCGCACGTGGAACTCGCCGATGAAGCCTGCGCCGACGATGCCGACGCCGAGCACGGAACGATCTGCCATGGTGGATCCCTTGATCAGGAGCGGAGCCGACGCTGCCGGCCGTACACGGCGAGCAGCGCGATGAGCACGACGCCCTGCACGACGATGCGAGCCCATTCGGGCATCGCGAGCGTCGTGAGCAGGCTCGTGAGCACGGTGAGGACGATGGCGCCGACGGCGCTGCCCAGGTAGCCGCCGACGCCGCCCGCGACGAGCGTGCCGCCGATGACGACGGCCGCGATCGACGGGAGCGTGAGGTCGTCGGCGAGGTTGAGGAAGACCTGCTGCGAGTAGCCGACCATCGCGATGCCGCCGAGCGCTGCGAAGAGCGACGAGAGCACGTAGGCGCTCACGGTGACGCGGCGCACGGGCACGCCCGAGAGCCTCGCGGCCTCGCGGCTCGTGCCGATGGCGTAGAGCCGCGCGCCGAAGACGGTGCGGCGCAGCACGAGCGTGACGACGACGCCGAGCACGATCCACACGAGGAGGATGCCGGGGAGGCCGAGGACGTCGCGGCCGTTGACGAGCGACACGAGCGCGGGCGCGGCCCGACCGTCGGCGCGACCGCCGGTGACGACGAGGATGAGGCCGCCGACGACGCCGAGCATGCCGAGCGTCATGACGAACGGCGGGATGCGCAGCAGCACGATGCCGAGGCCGTTCGCGAGCCCGATGAGGGCTGCGACGCCGAGCGCGAGCAGGACGCCGGGGACGATGAGCGCGTCGTCGCCCGCCATGGTGCGGCTGGCGAGGATCGCGCCGAGCGTCGCGACGGTGCCGACCGACAGGTCGATGCCCTCGCCGCCGGAGAGGACGACGATCGTCTGGCCGATCGCGATGATGCCGAGGAACGACGCCACGCGCAGCATGTCGACGATCTGGTCGGGCGACGCGAAGCCGGGGCGCAGGATGCCGCCGATCGCGATGAGCAGCACCGCGATGAGCGCGGCGACGACGACGGGATCCTTGAGGATCGCCACGACGCGGGTCATCGGCGCCTCCTGGGTGCTCCGAGGGCGCTCAACGCGAGCGCGAGGATGACGACGACGCCGGCTGCGAGGGCGCGCCACGACGTGGGCAGGCCGATCGAGAAGAGGATCGTCGACGAGAGGGCGAGGATGATGGCGCCGGCGATGGCGCCGATGGGCGAGCCGATGCCGCCGCGCAGCGCGATGCCGCCGACGACGACGGCCGCGACGCTGTTGAGCGCGAGGTCGCCGCCGATGAAGGGATCGCCCGAGCCGGCGTTCCCGAGCACCGCGAGCCCCGCGAGGCCGCAGATGGCGCCGCTGAGCACGTACGAGGCGAGCTGGCTCGACTGCACGGGCACGAGCGAGGCGTACGACGCCGCGGGGTCGCCGCCGGTGGCGCGGATGTGCCGCAGCACGCGCGTGCGGCGCAGCACGAGCCAGCCGAGCACGACGGCGACGACGAGCAGCACCGACATCGGCACGGTCGCGATCGCCTGTCGGAACGTGCCGGTGAGCACGGCGGGCACGGTGCCGCCGGGCGTCGGCAGCACGAGCAGCGCGAGGCCGGAGAAGATCGAGGCCGAGGCGAACGTCGCGATGAGCGGCTGCAGCCGCAGGCGCGACACGACGAGGCCGTTCACGAGCCCGCAGGCGACGCCCGTCGCGACCGCGGCGGCGACGCCGACGAGCAGCAGACCGTCCTCGCCGCGCATCGTCTGCACCGCGACGACGCTCGAGAGGGCGACGATGGCGCCGGCGGAGAGGTCGAGCCCACCGCCGATCACGACGATCGCCTGCGCCACGGCGACGAGGACGAGCGGCAGGAAGGTCGCGAAGGTCGAGGCGACGCCGTAGGGGGTCAGCAGGTTGGGCTGCAGCGCGATCGCCGCCACGACGGCGACGACGAGCAGCGCAGCCGTGGCCCACGAGGCCACGCGCACGCCGCGCACGCGGTCGACGAAGGAGGTCGCAGGAGCCGCCTGCGTCGCGGTGGCGGTCATGCCGCGTCCTCTCCGGCGGGTGCGCCCTGGTCGCCCTCGCCGATGCGGAGGGCGGCCTGCACGAGGCGCTCCTCGGTGATCTCGTCGCCGACGAGCGTCGCCCGCACGGCGCCCTCGAAGAGCACGAGCACGCGGTCGCAGACCGTGACGAGCTCGCGGTCCTCGCTCGAGTTGATGATGACGGTCGCACCCTGGTCGGCGAGCGATCGGACGATGCGGTAGATCTCGGCCTTCGCGCCGACGTCGACGCCCTTCGTCGGGTCGTCGAGCAGCACGACGCTCGGCTCGGTGAGGAGCCACTTGCCGAACACGACCTTCTGGGCGTTGCCGCCCGAGAGGCTCGAGATCGGGTCGGCGAGCGAGCCGATCTTGATGGCGAGCGCGTCGACCATCGACTGGGCCGCGGCGCGCTCGCGCCGGGAGGAGAGCACGCCGACGCGCGAGCGCCCGGCGATGCTCGCGATGGCGAGGTTCTCCTGGATCGGGCGCGCGGGCAGCGTGCCCTGCGTGCCCCGATCGCCGGGCACGAGCGCGATGCCGCGGCTCGCGGCGGTGCGCGGGGATGCGAGACGCACGGGCTCGCCGTCGACCTCGACCTCGCCGGTGGCGTGGGTCGCGCCGAAGAGCGCGAGCAGCAGTTCGGACTGCCCCTGGCCCTGCAGGCCGCCGAGGCCGACGATCTCGCCGCCGCGAGCGTCGAGGTCGACGCCCCGCAGCGCGCCGCCCGCCAGGCCGCGCACGCGCAGCCGCACCGGTCCGTCGGGGACGTCGCCGTGCTCGCGCTCGACGGCCTGCACGTCGCCGACCATGAGCCGGACGATCTCGTCGGGCGTCGTGTCCGGCACGGACGTCTCGGCGACGGTGACGCCGGAGCGGAGGATCGTCGCGCGGTCGCACAGCTCGGTGATCTCGTCGAGGCGGTGCGAGACGAAGAGGATGGTGGCGCCGCCCTCGCGCAGCTCGCGGACGATCTCGAAGACGAGCGCGACCTGGTCGCGATGCAGCGACGCCGTCGCCTCGTCGAGGATGAGGACGCGCGGCTGCCGCAGGAGCGCCTTGCCGATCTCGACGATCTGCTGCTGGCCGGGCGCGAGGTCGCGGACGGCGTCGTCGAAGCGCACGTCGCCGAGCGCGGGCGCGAGGCGCTCGAGCATCGGGGCGACGCGTCGCGCGGCGGCGCGGTCCGAGAGGAAGCCGAGCCTGCCGGGCTCGCTGCCGAGCACGAGGTTGTGGCCGACCGAGAGGTCGGGCACGAGGCTCAGCTGCTGGTACACCGCGGCGATGCCGAGGCGGGCCGCCGCCCGGGGGGAGCCGATGCGCACCGGCTCCCCCGCGAGGGCGATCTCGGCGGCGTCCGGCCGGACGGATCCGGCCAGCACCTTGCCGAGGGTGGACTTGCCCGAGCCGTTCGGCCCGAGCAGCCCGTGGACCTCGCCGCCCGCAGCCGTGAGGCTGGCGTCGCGGAGCGCCTGCACGCCGCCGTAGCGCTTGTGCACGCCCGAGAGCCGCACGAGCGGCGAGGTCGTCGTCACCGGGTCAGTCCTGGACGAGGAACTGCTGGACGTCGTCGGCCGAGAGGATCGAGTCGAGCACGTAGGACTCGCCCTCGCCCTCGACCTCGGACCAGACGGCGTCGAGGTTCTCGTTCGTGACGGGCTCCTCGAGCTCGAGCACGAGCGTGTTGCCGTCGACCAGCTGCGACTCGTCGATCTCCTGGCCCTGCAGCATCGCCATCGCGAGGTGCAGCGCCGTGGCA
This sequence comes from Agrococcus versicolor, assembly GCF_039531815.1. NCBI lineage: Bacteria > Bacillati > Actinomycetota > Actinomycetes > Micrococcales > Microbacteriaceae > Agrococcus > Agrococcus versicolor. Next base: position 920,859 of record NZ_BAAAQT010000005.1, read on the forward strand.
CCGGTGCCGGGAGGGTTCGTGACGCCGATGGACTCGAAGTCGTCCGACTGCTCGTTCCAGAGCTGGAGGAAGCCGTTGCGGGCCTCGCCCGTCACGACGATCTCACCCTCGCGGCCTGCGGCGATGACGGCCTGCAGCACGCCGAGCGCCATGCCGTCCTGCGTCCACACGCCGTCGATCTCGGGGTAGGTCGCGAGCAGGTTGCCCATCTGCTGCTGGCCCGTGGCCTGGTCCCAGCCGCCGTCGGCGGTCGTGAGGACCTCGACGCCGGCAGCCTCGAAGACCTCCTGGGCCGCGCCGTAGCGGGCCTCGTTCGCGGGGTGGCCCGAGATGCCGTTGACGGCGACGATCTGGCCGCCGTCGCCGACCTGCTCGGCGAGCCACTCGGCGCTCGTGGCCGCCCACTCGGCCTGGTCGATGCCGACGTTGATGACGGACTCGGCCGTCACGGCCTGGTCGATCGCGAAGACGAGGATGCCCTGGTCCGTGGCCTCCTGGAACACCTGGTCGAGCGCGGAGCCCGAGTTCGGGTCGGCGATGATCGCGTCGACGCCGGCGTTGATGAGGTTGCGGACCTGCTGGATCTGGCCGTTGACGTCGGTGTCGGCGTTCTCGAGCACGAGGTCCTCGAGCAGGCCCTCGTCCTGGTACGACGACGCCGCGTCCTCGATGTCGGAGATCATCTGGGTCCGGTACTCGGAGCCGACGAAGCCGTTCGAGACGCCGATCGTGAACGGGCCGGCGGCGTCGCCGTCGCCCGATGCGGCCGGTTCGTTCGAGACGGTGGAGCAGCCGGTGGCGACGAGCGCCGTCGCTGCGAGGGCTGCGATCGAGAGAAGACGCGTACGCATCCGATGCCTCCTTGCATCAGCAGCCGGCACTTTTGCGCAGACTGCGAGAAATGGTGATGCCAGTGTTGCACGAGGATTCCTCGCGGTGCCAGGGCCGTGACCGGATCGTGACCTGGCTCAGCTCGCGAGCAGGCGCTCCAGCGGTCCGAAGGCGTCGATCGCGACGGCGGCCGCACCCAGCAGCGCGCCGTCCTCCCCCGTCGAGGGCGGCACGAGCCGCGGCAGGTGCAGGACCCTGCCCGCGAGGCGGCGCTCGAGCTGCGGCACGATGACGTCGGCGAGCGGTGCGAAGCGTCCCGCGAGCACGACGACCTCGGGATCGAGCAGCGCCGACACGTTCGCGAGGGCGACCGCGAACTCGTCCAGCACGCGATGCGCGAGCGCTGCCGCCGGCCCCGTGTCGTCGAGCGCGGCGAAGAGGGCCGCGAAGGGATCGCCGCCTGCGAGCACGATGCCGTCGGCCTGCGCGCGCCGTTCGAGGCCGATCGAGCCCAGCTGCGTCTCGAGGTCGCCGAAGTCGTCCGCTCGCCGCTCGATGGGTCGCGCATCCAGCAGCATGCGGCCGATCTGGCCCGCGAAGCCCCGGGATCCCTCGAGCACGCGCCCGCCCTCGACGATGCCGGCGCCGATGCCCTCGAAGACCGCGAGGGCGACGAGGCTCGACGCCTCGCGGTGCTCGCCCCAGCGCGACTCGGCGAGGGCGATGAGGTTCGCGTCGTTCGCGACGACGAGGGGGGCGTCGATGCGCTCGCGCAGCAGGTCGCCGATGCGGATGCCGCGCCACCGCAGCGCAGGCGCGAGGTCGATGACGCCGTCGGGCTGCACGGGCCCCGGGATCGCCATCCCGAGCGCGATGGGCGTGCGCGGCGCCGCATGCCACGCCGCCTCGACGGCGTCGAGGGTGTGGCCGAGCCTCGCCTGCGGATCCTCGGGAGGGTCGACGAGCCGCTCGAGGCCGCGCACCGCTCCCCCGAGGTCGACGAGCGCGAGCGTCGTGTGGCGGTCGGCGACGTCGACCGCGAGCACCGCGGCGGCCCGATCGTCGACCTGCACGCGGCCGAGCGGCCGTCCGCCGCTCGGACCGACGGCGCTCTCCTCGAGCAGCAGCCCCGCGTCCATGAGCGCCGCCACGGCGCGCGAGACGGTCGCGACGCTCAGGCCCGTGCGGTCGGCGAGCTCGGCGCGCGAGGCGCCCTGGGCCTCCCTGGCCGCCTGGAGCACCGCGGCGCGGTTGCGGTGCGTCGTCGTCTGCGAGCTCACGTCGGCCATCCTGGCATCGGAGCCCGCCTGCGGCCTCGTGGGCGCGCCCGAGCGTCGGCGGCGGACGCGCCGCGCGTCCGCGACGGGCGAACCGCCCGCGTGCCGTCGGCGGCCCGTCGTAGGCTTGTCGGATGACCGGCCAGGCCCCCGCCCCGCACCCGTCGCCGAGGCGACGCGCGAGCCTCGAGGTGCTCCGCGCCGAGGCGGCGGACGAGCGCGAGGTGCTCGTCGAGGAGCGCCTGCGCGCCGGCGAGGACCCCTGGGACTTCATGGCCGACCTGCCGAGCGTCGACGAGCTCGTCGTGCTCCTGCTGCGCTCCGAGCGCATCCTGCCGCCAGGCGCCCCGCGCCCCGACGCCGACGTCAGCGACGTCGTCCTGCGCCGCATCGCCGCCGACTACCCGCCGCTCGCGACCACCGTGTGGTCGATGCTCTCCGAGGCGGAGTCGGTGCGGGCGTGGGCGCCGCGCATCCGCCGCATCGGGCGCTGACCCCGCGCACGCCGCACGCACGACGAACGGCGCAGCACCCGTGGGTGCTGCGCCGTTCGTGGTCTGGATCAGGTCAGATCGTGAAGCCGAGCGCCCGCATCATCTCGCGGCCGTCCTCGGTGATCCGCTCGGGACCCCACGGCGGCATCCACACCCAGTTGATGCGGAAGCGCGCGACGGTGCCGTCGAGCTTGTCGGCGATCTCGGTCTCGATGACGTCGGTGAGCGGGCAGCCCGCGCTCGTGAGCGTCATGGAGATGACGAGCGCGTCCTGCTCGTCGTCCCACGCGAGGTCGTAGACGAGGCCCAGGTCGACGATGTTGACGTCGAGCTCGGGGTCGACGACGCCCTTCATCGCCTCGGTGACCTCGTCGAACAGCTCGGGTGCGAGCTCGGTGACGGGCATCAGACCCCTGCCTTCAGGAAGCGGTCGTAGCCCTCGTCCTCGAGCCGCTGCGCGAGCTCCTTGCCGCCCTGCTCGGCGACCTTGCCGTCGACGAAGACGTGGACGAAGTCGGGCTCGATGTACCGCAGGATGCGCGTGTAGTGCGTGATGAGCAGCACGCCCATGTCGGTCTTCGCCTTCACGCGGTTGACGCCCTCGCTGACGATGCGCAGCGCGTCGACGTCGAGGCCGGAGTCGGTCTCGTCGAGCACGGCGAGCCGCGGCTGGAGCAGCTCGAGCTGCAGGATCTCGTGGCGCTTCTTCTCGCCGCCCGAGAAGCCCTCGTTGACGTTGCGCTCCGAGAACGTCGAGTCCATGCGCAGGTCGGTCATCGCCTCGCGCACCGACGTGATCCACGGACGCAGCTGGGGAGCCTCGCCGTCGATCGCCGTCTTGGCCGTGCGCAGGAAGTTCGACACCGTGACGCCGGGGATCTCGACCGGGTACTGCATGGCGAGGAAGACGCCGGCACGAGCGCGCTCGTCGACGCTCATCGCCAGGACGTCCTGGCCGTCGAACGTGATCGAGCCGCCGTCGACCTGGTACCGCGGGTGGCCGGCGATCGTGTACGCGAGCGTCGACTTGCCGGAGCCGTTCGGGCCCATGACCGCGTGGATCTCGCCCGAGTTGATCGTCAGGTCGACCCCCTTGAGGATGGGCTTCGAGCCCTCCTGCGTCTCGATCGAGACCTGCAGGTCCTTGATCTCCAGGGTGCTCACGTCAGCTCCTTCCGTCGGCCATGAGGCCGGATACGTCGATGGGGTTGGTGACGTCGACGAGCACGTCGTCGCCGTCGATCGTCACCGGGTAGACCGGCACCGGCTCGTAGGCCGGCAGGTTGAGGGGGTGCCCCGTGCGCAGCGAGAAGGCCGAGCCGTGGGCCCAGCACTCGAGCGTCTCGCCGTCGACGAAGCCCTCCGACAGCGAGACGTCGCCGTGGGTGCATCGGTCGCCGATGGCGTGGATGTCGCCCGCCGAGTCGCGCACGATCGACACGGCGATGCCGTCGATCTCGACCTTGCGCGGCTCGGCGACGGAGACGTCGGTCGTCGAGCAGGCGCGCGTCGCGGTCATGCCCCCGCCCGCGACGCCGGGGCGAGCCCCGCGCCGCGCGCGATCTCGGCCTCGATGTCGGCCGCGAGGCGCTCCTCGAGGGCGGGGATGCCGATGCGCTGCACGATCTCCATGAGGAAGCCGACGACGACGAGGCGCCGGGCCTGCTCCTCGGGGATGCCGCGAGCCTGCAGGTAGAACAGCTGCTCGTCGTCGAAGCGACCGGTCGCCGAGGCGTGGCCCGCGCCGGCGATGTCGCCCGTCTCGATCTCGAGGTTCGGGATCGAGTCGGCGCGCGTGCCGTCGGTGAGCACGAGGTTCTGGTTCTTCTCGTACGAGTCGGTGCCGGTCGCGCCGTGGCCGATGAGCACGTCGCCGATCCAGACCGTGCGTGCGCCCTTGCCCTGCAGCGCACCCTTGTAGAGCACGTCGCCCTTCGTCGCGACGCCCTCGTGGTGCATGTAGACCTGCGACTCGAGGTGCTGGCCGGCATCCGCGAACGCGAGTCCGAGCATGTCGCCGGACGAGCCCTCGCCCGCGAGGCGCATCGACGGATTCACGCGCACGACGCCGCCGCCGAACGACACGACGACGTGCTTGAGGTACGCGCGAGCGCCGACGACGGCCTGGTGCGCCGCGGCGTGCACCGCGTCGTCCTCCCACTCGTGCACGGCGACGACCGTGAGGCGGGCACCGTCGCGCACGATGATCTCGACGTTCTGGGCGTACGCCGCGGAGCCCGTGTGCTCGAGCACGACGGTCGCGACGCTGCCCGGCTGCGCCTCGATGACGACGTGCGCCTGACCGTGCCTGTCGGCACCCTGGCCGACGAGGCGTACGACGAGCGGCTCGTCGACGGTCTCGCCCTCGGGGATGCGGATGTGCAGCGCATCCTCGCCGTGCTTCCAGGCGAGGGCCGCGGTCACGTCCTCCGGCACGAAGATCTCGCCGCGCACCGGCGCGTCGTGACCCTTCGACGGCACGAGGTACCCGGCCGCCTCGATGGCCGCGACGTCGTACGCGATCGCCTGCGCCTCGCCCGTCTCGGTCGCCTCGTCGACGAACAGCGGCGCGAGGCGCTGCACGTCGGAGAGCTTCCAGTTGACCTCGCGGCCCGTGGGCATGCCGAAGGCGTCGGGGTCGAACGACGTCGGACGCCCGGATCGCGTCTGCACGGGCACGGCGCTGCGCTCGCGACGCGGTGCCGCGCCGGGATCGGTCCTCGCGGCGCCCGCTGCGGTCTCGGTGGTGTCTGCGGTGCTGGTCTCAGCCGTGGTCATCAGCCGACGGATCCTTCCATGCTCATCTCGATGAGCTTGTTGAGCTCGAGGGCGTACTCCATGGGCAGCTCGCGCGCGATGGGCTCGATGAACCCGCGCACGATCATCGCCATGGCCTCGTCCTCGGGCATGCCGCGGCTCATGAGGTAGAACAGCTGCTCCTCGGAGACCTTCGAGACCGTGGCCTCGTGGCCGAGCACGACGTCGTCGACGCGGATGTCGATCGCCGGGTACGTGTCGGACCGCGAGATCGTGTCGACGAGCAGCGCGTCGCAGCGCACGGTGTTGGCCGAGTGGTGCGCGTTCGCGTCGACCCGGACCTCGCCGCGGTAGCCCGCGCGCCCGCCGCCCCTGGCGATGGACTTCGAGACGATGGACGACGTCGTGTGCGGCGCCATGTGGATCATCTTCGCGCCGGCGTCCTGGTGCTGGCCGGGACCTGCGAACGCGACCGAGAGGGTCTCGCCCTTCGCGCGCTCGCCCGCGAGGTAGATCGACGGGTACTTCATCGTCACCTTGGAGCCGATGTTGCCGTCGATCCACTCCATCGTCGCGCCCTCGTGCGCGATCGCACGCTTCGTGACGAGGTTGTAGACGTTCGTCGACCAGTTCTGGATCGTCGTGTAGCGGACGCGGGCGTCCTTCTTCACGATGATCTCGACCACGGCCGAGTGCAGCGAGTCGGACGAGTAGATCGGGGCGGTGCAGCCCTCGATGTAGTGCACGTACGAGCCCTCGTCGGCGATGATGAGCGTGCGCTCGAACTGGCCCATGTTCTCGGTGTTGATGCGGAAGTAGGCCTGCAGCGGGATCTCGACCTTGACCCCCTTGGGGACGTAGACGAACGAGCCGCCCGACCACACCGCCGTGTTGAGCGCGGCGAACTTGTTGTCGCCGGACGGGATCACGGAGCCGAAGTACTCCTCGAAGATCTCGGGGTGCTCGCGCAGGGCCGTGTCGGTGTCCATGAAGATGACGCCCTGCTCCTCCAGCTCCGTCTGGATCTGGTGGTACACGACCTCCGACTCGTACTGCGCGGCCACGCCGGCGACGAGGCGCGAGCGCTCGGCCTCCGGGATGCCGAGGCGGTCGTACGTGTTGCGGATGTCCTCGGGGAGGTCCTCCCACGACTGCGCCTGGCGCTCGGTGGAGCGCACGAAGTACTTGATGTTGTCGAAGTCGATGCCCGAGAGGTCGGCGCCCCACGTGGGCATGGGCTTGCGCTCGAACAGCTGCAGCGCCTTCAGGCGCCGCTCGCGCATCCACGCCGGCTCGCTCTTGAGGTCGGAGATCTCCTCCACGACCTGCGGGTTGATGCCGCGCTTGGCGATCGCACCCGCCGCATCGGAGTCGTGCCAGCCGAACTCGTACTGGCCGAGTCCCTCCAGCTCCGGTCGGTCGATCAGCACATCTGCCATCGCTCCCCCTCACCTCTTCGAAGTCTGCAAACGGATGGGCCACCCTCGTCATTCCACGCGCACCGCGAAGCGGTGGCAGACTTGGAGGGCTGATGGGCATAGCCCGAACGGGCCTCATCCGTCCCCCCAGCCTATCGTGACCCGCCCACGCGCACCGGAATCGGATTGCGCCGGAAGAGAGCACACCGTGACCCGCGGCATCCGCATCGCCAGCATCGCGACCCTCGCGACGCAGATCATCATCGTCGGCACCGGTGGTGCCGTGCGCCTCACCGGCTCCGGCCTGGGCTGCACCACGTGGCCCTACTGCACGCCCGAGTCGTTCGTGCCCGTGCCCGAGCAGGGCATCCACGGCATCATCGAGTTCGCCAACCGCGTCATGGGCGGCGTCGTGCTGCTCGTCGCGGCGATCATGCTCGTGCTCGCGATCGTGCACCGCAGGCGTCACCCGGGCGTCCTGCGCCTCGCGATCCTCATCGTCGTCGGCACGATCGCGCAGGCGCTCATCGGCGCCGTCGTCGTGTTCCTGCACCTGCGACCGGACACCGTCGGCATCCACTTCTCGATCTCGGCGGTGCTCGTGGGCGTCGCCGCCTGGATGGCCTGGCGCGTCTTCCGCGGCCGACGCGCGCGCTGGGGCGGCTCGCTCGCCCAGCGCTCCCTCATGCTCGCCACGACCGTGATGGTGCCCGTCGTCGTCTACGTCGGCATCCTCACGACCGGCTCCGGCCCGCACGCCGGCGACGGCGGCGCCGCGCGCAACGGCCTCGACCCCGCCGTGATGCAGCACGTCCACGCCCTCCCGGCGTACGCGCTGCTCGCGCTCGCCGTCGGCCTCGTGCTCGCGGGCTGGCGCATGCGTCCCTTCGGCATCTGGGCGGCCACGCTGCTCGGGCTCATCGTGCTGCAGGCGACCATCGGCATCGTGCAGTCGAACCTCGGCCTGCCGATCGCGCTCGTCGGCGCCCACATGGTCATCTCGGTCATGATCGTCGCCGCCACCGTGGTCGCCGCGCTGTCGCTGCGCGTGCCGGCCGCGGAGTCGGTCGAGGCCGACGACGTGCGCGAGCGCGTCGCCGCCTGACGCCCGCGTCCGGCAGGATCGGCCCATGAGCATGCGACTGGGCGTCCTCGACGTCGGCTCCAACACCGTCCACCTCCTCGTCGTCGACGCGGGACCCGGCGGACGACCCATCCCCCATCAGTCGCACAAGGTCGTCATGCGGCTCATGCGGCACATCGTCGACGGCGCGATCACCGAGGAGGGCCAGCAGGCGCTCGTCGCGGCGATCCGCGAGTGCACCGAGGTCGCCGAGTCCGTCGGCCTCGAGCGACTGCTCGTCGTCGCGACCTCGGCCGTGCGAGAGGCCGAGAACGGCGAGGCCGTCATCGCGCGCATCGAGGCCGAGACAGGGGTCGAGCTCGACATCCTCTCGGGCGAGGACGAGGCGCGCCTGACGTTCCTCGCCGTCCGACGCTGGTTCGGCTGGGCCGCCGGCCGCATCCTCCTGCTCGACATCGGCGGCGGCTCGCTCGAGATCGCCGTCGGCGCCGACGAGGAGCCCGACGTCGCGCTCTCCGTCCCGCTCGGCGCCGGGCGCTCGACGGTCTCCTTCCTCACCGACGATCCGCCGACGGCCGCGCAGCAGCGAGCGCTGCGCTCCTACGCGAAGGCCGTGCTCGACGACGTCGTCGGCGCCGTGCGCGGTGCGGGCAGGCCCGACCACGTCGTCGGCTCGTCGAAGACCATCCGGTCGCTCGCGCGGCTCGCCGGCAGCGTCGTCCCCGGCCTCGGCGGCGACGATCGCGTCGTGCTGCGGCGCAAGGAGCTCGACGACTGGGTGCCGCGCATCGCGCGCATGGACGCCGACTCGAGGCACGCGCTGCCGGGCATCACGCCCGATCGCACGTTCCAGATCGTCGCGGGCGGCATCGTGCTGTCGGAGGCGATGCGCGCCTTCGGCGTGCGCGAGCTCGACGTCTCGCCGTGGGCGCTGCGCGAGGGCAGGCTGCTGCGCTACGTCGACCGTCTCTGACGGGCGTCCGGCGCCGGGCGCGGCGGCGTCAGAAGGGCAGCAGCGGGTCGATGCCCACGGCGAGGAACACGAGCGTGAGGTACGTGTTCGAGGCGTGGAACACGCGCATCGCACGCGCCTCGGCACCTCGGACCGCGCGCGAGTGCAGCCCGTGCGCCTCGGCGACGAACCAGATGCCGCCGGCGAGCGCGACGATCGAGTAGACGACGCCCATGCCGCCGACGGGGATGAGCAGCAGCGTGCACGCGAGCGACGCCCAGGCGTAGAGCACGACCTGCACGCCCACGGTCGCACGGCCGCGCACGACGGCCAGCATGGGCACGTCGGCGGCGGCGTAGTCGTCGCGGTACTTCATCGACAGCGGCCAGTAGTGCGCCGGCGTCCACAGGAAGATGAGCGTGAAGAGGATCCACGCGGGCCAGTCGAGCGTGCCCGTGACGCCCGCCCAGCCGATGAGCACCGGGAAGCAGCCGGCGATGCCGCCCCACACGATGTTCTGCTCGGTGCGGCGCTTGAGCAGCATCGTGTAGATCAGCACGTAGAAGGCGATCGCCGACAGCGACAGCACGGCGGCGAGCCAGTGCGCGAACACGGCGAGCACGACGGTCGAGACGACCGTGAGCGTCCAGGCGAAGACGATCGCCTGCCGCAGCGAGAGCGCGCCCGTGACGAGGGGGCGGTGCTGCGTGCGCTGCATGACCGCGTCGATGTCGCGGTCGAGGATCATGTTGAACGCGTTCGCGGCACCGGCCGACAGGAACCCGCCGACGAGCGTCGCGACGAGCGCGACGGGATCGGGCAGGCCGTTCGCGGCCAGGAACATCGTCGGCAGCGCCGTGACGAGCAGCAGCTCGATCACGCGCGGCTTCGTGAGTGCCAGGTACGCCTTCGCACGGTCGGCGAGACGCGCTCGATCGGAGCGGTGGGCGGTGGCGGTCATGTCCCTCTGATGCGTCGCAGGTGGCGATGTGACGCTTCGAGTCTACCCGTCCGCAAGGGGCCGGGCCGAGCATGGCCCCGTCACTATGCTTGGCACCGTCGCACCACCTCTGCATCGGTCCCGCCACGCCGTGGGGCCGATCCCGCATGGAAGGGCCCGCTTTGACGCTCGAATGGACTGAGACCGACGCGAAGGCCGTGGACACGGCCAGGCTGCTCGCCGCAGACGCCGTGGAGAAGGCCGGTCACGGCCACCCAGGCACCGCGATGAGCCTCGCACCTGCCGCGTACCTCCTGTTCCAGAAGGTCCTGGACCGCGATCCCGCGGATCACCACTGGATCGGTCGCGACCGCTTCATCCTCTCGGCGGGCCACTCGTCGATCACGCAGTACGTGCAGCTCTTCCTCGCCGGCGACGGCCTCGAGCTCCACGACCTGCAGCGCCTGCGCACCTGGGGCTCCAAGACCCCGGGCCACCCCGAGTACGGCCACACCGACGGCGTCGAGATCACGACCGGACCGCTCGGCCAGGGCCTCGCCTCCGCCGTCGGCTTCGCCTACGCGCAGCGCTTCGAGCGCGCGCTCCTCGATCCCGACGCGGCCGACGGCGAGAGCCCGTTCGACCACTACACGTACGTCATCGCCGGCGACGGCGACCTCCAGGAGGGCGTGACGAGCGAGGCCGGCTCCCTCGCGGGCCGCCAGGAGCTCGGTCGCCTCATCGCGATCTACGACTCCAATCAGATCTCGATCGAGGACGACACCGACGTCGCCTTCACCGAGGACGTCAAGGCGCGCTACGAGGCCTACGGCTGGCAGGTGCTCGAGGTCGACTGGCGCTCCGGCGACCCGAAGGACGACGCCGACTACCACGAGGACCTCCCGGCCCTCCACGCCGCGATCGAGGCCGCGAAGGCCGAGAGCACGAAGCCGTCGATCATCGTGCTGCGGACCATCATCGGCTGGCCGGCCCCCACGAAGCGCAACACGGGCAAGATCCACGGATCGAAGCTCGGCGCCGAGGAGCTCGCGGCGACGAAGGAGCTGCTGGGCTTCGACCCCGAGGAGCACTTCGCGCTCCCCGAGGGCGTGCTCGAGCACACCCGCGAGAACGCACGCGACCGCGCCGCCGCGACCCGTCGCACCTGGCAGGAGCGCTTCGACGCATGGGCGTCGGCGAACCCCGAGCGCAAGGCGCTGCTCGACCGCCTCGAGACCGGCGAGCTGCCCGACGGCGTCGAGGAGGCGCTGCCCGTGTTCGAGGCGGGCACCGACGTCGCGACGCGCGCCGCGAGCGGCAAGGTGCTCAACGCGCTCGCGCCCGTCGTCCCGGAGCTGTGGGGCGGCTCGGCCGACCTCGCGGAGTCGAACAACACGACGCTCGAGGGCTTCGGCTCGTTCCTGCCCTCCGGCTCCGGCACCAAGGTCTTCCCCGACGCGTCGTTCGGCGGTCGCACGATGCACTTCGGCATCCGCGAGCACGCGATGGCCGCGATCCTCAACGGCATCGTGCTGCACGGCAACACGCGCGCCTACGGCGGCACGTTCCTGATCTTCAGCGACTACCAGCGCCCCGCGCTGCGCCTCGCGGCCCTCATGGCCGCGCACCCCATCCACGTCTGGACGCACGACTCCGTCGCGCTCGGCGAGGACGGCCCGACGCACCAGCCGATCGAGCAGCTCGCGACCCTGCGCGCCATCCCCGGCTTCGACGTCGTGCGCCCCTCGGACGCAAACGAGACGGCGTGGGCGTGGAAGACGATCCTCGAGCGTCGCGGCAAGCCCGTGGGCATCGCGCTCACGCGTCAGCCGATCCCGACGTTCGAGCGCGGCGAGGGCGAGGCGACGAGCGAGACGTTCGCCGCGGCGTCCAACGTCGCGCGCGGCGCGTACGTGCTCGTCGAGTCGTCGTCCGAGACCCCCGAGGTCATCCTGATCGCGACCGGCTCCGAGGTGCAGATCGCCGTCGCCGCGCGCGAGGTGCTCGAGGCCGAGGGCGTCGGCACCCGCGTCGTCGCCGCGCCGAGCCTCGAGTGGTTCGCCGAGCAGCCCGACGCGTACCGCGCGTCGGTGCTGCCGAAGGCCGTCAAGGCGCGCGTCTCGGTGGAGGCGGGCTCGACCCTCACGTGGGCGGGCATCGTCGGCGACGCCGGCCGCACCGTCGGCATCGACCACTTCGGCGCGAGCGCCGACTACAAGACCCTGTTCAGCGAGTTCGGCATGACGCACCAGGCCGTGGTGGCCGCGGCGCGCGAGTCGCTCGCAGAGACCAAGGAGGCATGAGCATGACGGATTCCACGAAGGCCCTCAGCGACGTCGGCGTCAGCATCTGGCTCGACGACCTGTCGCGCGAGCGCATCGAGACCGGCAACCTGCAGGAGCTCATCGAGACGCGCGACGTCGTCGGCGTCACGACGAACCCCTCGATCTTCGCGGCGGCGCTCGCGAACGGCGAGCGCTACGAGGCCCGCCTCTCCGAGCTCAAGGCCGGCGGCGCCGACGTGCACGAGGTCATCCGCACCCTGACGACGGAGGACGTCGCCGCCGCGTGCGACATCTTCCAGCCGATCTACGCCGCGACGAGCGGCATCGACGGTCGCGTGTCGATCGAGGTCTCCCCCGGCCTCGCGTTCGACACCCAGGGCACCGTCGACGAGGCCAAGGCGCTCCACGAGCGCGTCGGCCGCGAGAACGTGCTCATCAAGATTCCCGCGACGAAGGCGGGCCTCGAGGCGATCGCCGAGACGATCGGCGCCGGCATCAGCGTCAACGTCACGCTGATCTTCTCGCTCGACCGCTACCGCGACGTCGTCAACGCCTACCTCACGGGCCTCGAGCGCGCGCAGCAGGCGGGCCACGACCTCTCGACCATCCACTCGGTCGCGTCGTTCTTCGTCTCGCGCGTCGACAGCGAGATCGACAAGCGTCTGGAGGCCATCGGCACCGACGAGGCCACGGCCCTGAAGTCGAAGGCGGGCATCGCGAACGCGCGCCTCGCCTACGGCGTGTGGCAGGAGGCGTTCTCCTCGGAGCGCGCGCAGACCCTCCTCGCCGCCGGCGCGAACTCGCAGCGCCCGCTGTGGGCGTCGACGGGCGTCAAGGACCCCTCGCTGCCCGACACCCTCTACGTCACGGAGCTCGCAGCACCCGAGACGGTCAACACGATGCCCGAGAAGACGCTCGAGGCGCTCGCCGACCACGGCGTCGTCACCGGCGACGAGATCTCGGCGAACGTCGAGTCCGCGCAGGGCGTGCTCGACGCCGTCGAGGCGCAGGGCATCTCCTACGTCGAGGTGACCGACCAGCTCGAGCGCGAGGGCGTCGACAAGTTCGTCGCCTCGTGGGACGAGCTCGTCGAGACCGTCGACGGCCAGCTGGCCAAGGCGGGGGGCGACCGATGACCTTCGTGCTCCACGCCACCGGCGCCGCGCAGGACGCCATCGACCGCGTCGTGCCGCAGCTCGTCGCGGACGGCGTCGCCGGCCGCATCGCCGCGAAGGACTCGACCCTGTGGGGCGAGGCCGCCGAGGCCGAGGCCTCCAAGCGCCTCGGCTGGATCGACGCCGCGTCGACGACGCGAGGCATCGTCGACGACGTGCTCGCGCTCAAGGCCGACCTCGCCGCCAAGGGCGTCGACCGCTTCGCCCTCGCGGGCATGGGCGGATCGTCGCTCGCACCCGAGGTCATCACGCGCACGTTCGGCGTGCACCTCACGGTGCTCGACTCCACCGAGCCCGGCCAGGTCCTCACGGCGCTGCGCGACGAGCTCGAGCGCACGGCGATCGTCGTGTCGTCGAAGTCGGGCTCGACGCTCGAGACCGACAGCCAGCGCCGCGTCTTCGAGGCGTGGTTCCGCGACGCGGGCATCGACCCGACCGAGCGCATCATCGTCGTCACCGACCCCGGCAGCCCCCTCGACGCCTCCGCGCGCGAGGCGGGCTTCCGCGTGTTCAACGCCGACCCGAACGTCGGCGGCCGCTACTCGGCGCTCACGGCGTTCGGCATCGTCCCGTCCGCGCTCGCGGGCGTCGACGTCGCCGAGCTGCTCGACGAGGCCGAGGCCGCGCTGCCCGTGGTCAGCGAGGACTCCGAGGACAACCCCGGCCTGCGGCTCGCGGCCGTCCTCGCGGGCACGTCGCCGCGCAAGGACTACCTCGGGATCGTCGCCGACGGCACGCACATCGTCGGGTTCGCCGACTGGGCCGAGCAGCTCATCGCCGAGTCGACGGGCAAGCAGGGCACCGGCGTGCTGCCGGTCGTCCTCGACGTCGACGCGCCCGAGCTCGGCGAGGACCTCTCCGACCTCCAGGTCGTCCGCGTCGTGGGCTCGCGCGCCGAGGCGCGCGAGGTCGCCGCGGGCGAGGTCGAGGTGGCCGGCACGCTCGGCGCGCAGCTGCTCGTGTGGGAGTTCGCGACCGCCGTCGCCGGGCGCCTGCTCGGCATCGACCCGTTCGACCAGCCGGACGTCGAGTCGGCGAAGGACGCTGCGCGCGGGCTCCTCGACACGCTCGCGCCGCCCGCGGCCGCCGACGTCGTCGACGGGTCGATCGAGCTGCGCGGCTCGGTCTCGGGCGACACGCTCGAGTCGTCGATCGACGCGCTCCTCGCAGCCGTCCCCGCCGACGGCTACCTCGCGGTGCACACGTACCTCGATCGCCTCGGCGAGGAGCGCTTCGCGACGCTCCGCGACATCATCGCGGCGCGCGTCCAGCGCCCCGTGACCTTCGGATGGGGTCCGCGCTTCCTGCACTCGACCGGCCAGTACCACAAGGGCGGCAAGCCCGCGGGCGTCTTCCTGCAGATCCTCGGCGCCCCCGCCGAGGACCTCGAGATCCCGGACCGTCCGTTCACGTTCGGCCAGCTGCTGCAGGCGCAGGCCGGTGGCGATGCCACCGTGCTCGCCGGGCACGACCGTCCGGTGCTCACCCTGACGCTGACCGACCTCGACGACGGGTACCGCCGCCTGGCCGCCGCAGTCGCCGCATGAGCGCTCCGGCGGGCTGGACGAATCCGCTGCGCGACACGACGGACCTCCGTCTGACGCGCATCCCCGAGCCGAACGCCCTCGTGCTGTTCGGCGTCACGGGAGACCTCGCGCAGAAGAAGCTGCTGCCGGCGATCTACGACCTCGCCAACCGCGGCCTGCTGCCCCCGGGCTTCTCGCTCGTGGGCTACGGCAGGCGCGACTGGGATGCGGATGCGTTCCGCGAGGTCGTCGAGGGCGCCGTGCGCAAGCACGCGCGCACGCCGTTCCGCGAGGACGTCTTCGCCCAGCTCGCCGAGGGCTTCCGCTTCGTGCGCGGCGACTTCGACGACGACGACGCCTTCGATCGGCTCGCCGAGACGCTGCACGAGCTCGACGGCGCCCGCGGGACGATGGGGAACTACGCGTTCTACCTCTCGATCCCACCGGGGCAGTTCCCCGTCGTGACGCAGCAGCTCAAGCGGTCGGGCGTCGCGACGAGCGACTCCTCGTGGCGTCGCGTCGTCATCGAGAAGCCGTTCGGCCACGACCTGCAGTCGGCGCGCGAGCTCGCCACGGTCGTCGACTCGGTCTTCCCGCCCGACAGCGTGTTCCGCATCGACCACTACCTCGGCAAGGAGACGGTCCAGAACATCCTCGCCCTCAGGTTCGCGAACAACCTGTGGGAGCCGATCTGGAACGCCAACTACATCGACCACGTGCAGATCACGATGGCCGAGGACATCGGCGTCGGCGGCCGAGCCGGCTACTACGACGGCATCGGCGCGGCGCGCGACGTCATCCAGAACCACCTCCTGCAGCTCTTCGCGCTCACGGCGATGGAGGAGCCGGTGTCGTTCGACGCCGTCGACCTCCGCACCGAGAAGGAGAAGGTGCTCTCGGCAGCCCGCATCCCCGGCGACCTCGACGCATCGACGGCACGCGGCCAGTACGAGGGCGGCTGGCAGGGCGGCGAGCAGGTGACCGGCTTCCTCGACGAGGACGGCATGGCGCCCGACTCGGGCACCGAGACCTACGCCGCCATCACGCTCGAGGTCGACAACCGACGCTGGTCGGGCGTGCCGTTCTACCTGCGCGCCGGCAAGCGCCTCGGCCGTCGCGTCACCGAGATCGCGATCGTGTTCAAGCGCGCGTCGCAGTACCTCTTCCCCGACACCGCGACGCAGTCGATGGGCGAGAACGCCCTCGTCATCCGCGTGCAGCCCGACGAGGGCACCTCGATCCGCTTCGGCTCGAAGGTCCCCGGACCCGGCATGCACGTCCGCGACGTCACGATGGACTTCGGCTACGGCCACGCCTTCACGGAGGAGTCCCCCGAGGCGTACGAGCGCCTCATCCTCGACGTGCTGCTCGGCGATCCGCCGCTGTTCCCGCAGGCGCGCGAGGTCGAGCTGTCGTGGGCGATCCTCGACCCCGTCGAGGACCACTGGGCCGCCACGGGCGGTCCGCTCGAGCAGTACCCGCCCGGATCGTGGGGTCCGGCGAGCGCCGACGCCATGCTGCGGCGCACCGACCGGCATTGGAGGCGCCCGTGATCGTCACGCTCGAGGGCACGACGACGAGCGCGATCCAGCGCCGACTCATCGAGATCCGCGAGGAGGGCGGCGTGCTCGCCCTCGGGCGCGTGCTCACGCTCATCATCCACACCCACCTCGGCGAGGAGGAGGATGCGATCCAGGCGGCGAACGAGGCCAGCCGCGAGCACCCGATGCGCGTCCTCGTGGTGTCGCGCTCGATCGACGAGGTCGCCGCTGCCGAGGCGCCGAGCCTCGACGCCGAGATCCGCGTCGGCGGCGACGCCGGCGCGAGCGAGGTCGTGCTGCTGCGCTGCTTCGGCGCCGTCGGCGAGCATCTCATCGGCGTCGTGCAGGGCCTGCTGCTGCCCGACGCGCCCGTCGTGTGCTGGTGGCCGCACCGCATGCCGGAGCACCCCGCCTCGGCGCAGCTCGGCGCGCTCGCGCAGCGACGCATCACGGACGCCTCCCGCCAGGAGGATCCGCGATCCGTCATCCGTGCGCTCGCCGAGGGCTACGAGCCCGGCGACACCGACCTCGCGTGGACGCGCGTCACGAACTGGCGCGCGCAGCTCGCCGCCGTGCTCGACCAGCCGCCCTACGAGCCCGTGCTGCACGCACGCGTCACCGGCGCGCTCCGCAGCCCCTCGGTGCACCTCATGGCCGCATGGCTCCGACTGCGCCTCGGCGTCGACGTCGACGTGTCGTCGCGCGCCGACGGGCCGCTCGGCTCGAGCGGGCTGTCGTCCGTGACGCTCACGCGCGCCTCCGGCGACGCGACGCTCACGCGCATCCGGCCGTCGACGGGTCTGCTGCAGATCCCCGGGCAGCCCGACCACGAGGTCGCCCTCTCGCACCGGCAGCTGCGCGACCAGCTCGCCGAGGAGCTGCGCAGGCTCGACCCCGACGAGATGTACCACCAGGTGCTCGAGGCGATCCGCATCTCGGGCACCGCGGGCACGAGCGTGCCCGCACCCGAGGGAGGAAGCCGATGAGCCGCCAGCTCGTGGTCCACGCCGATCGCGCGTCGCTCGTCGGCGAGACCGCCGACCGCATCGCCGCGACGATCGGCGCCGTGCTCGCCGAGCAGGACGAGTGCCACGTCGCCCTCACGGGCGGCTCCGTCGGCATCGAGCTGCTCGCCGCGCTGCGCGGCCGCGCGCTCGACTGGTCGCGCATCCACTGCTGGTGGGGCGACGAGCGGTTCGTGGCCGCGGCCGACGGCGAGCGGAACGCGCTGCAGGCGCGCGAGGCGCTGCTCGACCACGTCGACGTGCCCGCCGCGAACGTGCACGAGATGCCCGCCTCGGACGCCGGCCATGACCTCGACGCGGCCGCCGCTGCCGCGTCGGGCGAGCTGGGCGATCGCGCCCTCGACCTCGTGCTGCTCGGCATGGGTCCGGACGCGCACGTCGCGTCGCTGTTCCCCGGCCACGACGGCACCGACGTCGACGAGCCGGGCGTCATCGCGGTCCGCGACTCCCCCAAGCCGCCGCCGGACCGGCTGAGCCTCACGTTCGGCTCGCTCAACCGCGCGCGGCGCGTGTGGATCGTCGTCGCCGGCGACGACAAGGCATCGGCGCTCGCGCTCGCCATGTCGGCCGCCGATCGTCACGAGGTGCCGGCCGCCGGCGTCCATGGCACGCAGGAGACGCGCTACCTCGTCGATCGCGCCGCGGCATCGCTCCTGCCCGACGGCATGCTCGACTGAGCACCGGCACGACGAGGGCCCCGCATCCGATGGATGCGGGGCCCGTGTCGTCAGCGCCGACGGAGCGTCAGGACGCCTGACCGCGGCGTGCGCGCAGCTTCTGCAGCGCCTCGTCGAGCAGCTGCTCCGCCTCCTCGGGCGTGCGGCGCTCCTTCACGTAGGCGAGGTGCGTCTTGTACGGCTCGGCCTTCGAGACCTGCGGCGGGGCATCCTTGTCGCGGCCGGCGGGCAGGCCCGTCTGCGGCGAGTCGATGACCTCGGGGATCTCGTCCTCGGGGAGGTCGGCGGCGAAGTAGCGCACCGTCTCGTTGCCCGACGCGTCCCAGTAGGAGATCGCGACGCGCTCGGCGTGGAAGCCGCGGTCCTGCTCGCCCATGGGGCCTGCGCCGACGCGCGAGCCCCGGATGGCGCTGCCGCCCGAGGCCATCAGGCACCCCCGCTGAATCGCGTGATGACGCCCAGCACCGTGATCGACGTGATCCAGGTGAGGACGAACGTCACGGTGAGGATGTTCAGGTTGCGCTCGGCGACGCCCGACGAGCCCATCGACGACGAGATGCCGCCGCCGAACATGTCGGACAGTCCGCCACCGCGGCCCTTGTGCAGCAGGATGAGCAGCGTCAGCAGCACCGACGTGATGCCGAGGATCACCTGCATGATGATCTGGAGGATCTCCACGTTCGCCTCTCGGAGAAGTTCTGGTCGATCGGTCAGTCTATCGCAGCCTGGGCCCCCGTGGGCCCAGGCGTGCGTCAGGTGCCGACGTGGTGGGTGAAGCGGCTGATCGCCGCGAACTCGACGGCGTCGAGGCTCGCACCGCCGACGAGCGCGCCGTCGACGTCGGGCTGCCGCATGAAGCCCGCGATGTTCGCGGACTTGACGCTGCCGCCGTAGAGGATGCGGGTCGACTCGGCCGCCTCGGCGCCGCGGGCGTCGGCGATCGCGGCGCGGATCGCGGCGCACACCTCCTGCGCCTGCTCGGCCGTGGCCGCCTGGCCGGAGCCGATGGCCCAGACCGGCTCGTACGCGACGACGACCTCGCCGGCCGGCAGGCCGTCGAGGATCGTCCGGATCTGCTGCACGGGCACCGCGGAGGCACCGTGCTGCTCGAGGTCCTCGGCCGTCTCGCCGATGCAGATGATCGGCGTCACGCCGTGACGCAGCGCCGCGGCGGCCTTGCGACCGATGAGCTCGTCGCTCTCGCCGTGGATCTGGCGACGCTCGGAGTGGCCCACGAGCACGTAGCGGCAGTCGAGGCGTGCGAGGAAGACGGGGCTGATCTCGCCGGTGTACGCGCCCGAGTCGTGCTCGGAGACGTCCTGGCCGCCGTAGGCGATGTCGAAGCGCTCCGCGGCGACGAGCGACTGCACGCTGCGCAGGTCGGTGAACGGCGGGAAGACCGCGACCTCGGCGTCGCGCACGTCGTGCTTGGCGTCCTGCAGCGTCCAGGCGAGCTTCTGCACCACCCGGATCGCGTCCAGGTGGTCGAGGTTCATCTTCCAGTTGCCTGCGATGAGCGGGGTACGGGTCACCATCCGAGTGCCTCCAGTCCTGGCAGTCGCTTGCCCTCGAGGAACTCGAGGCTCGCGCCACCTCCGGTCGAGATGTGGTCGAAGTCGTCGTCGGCGAAGCCCATCGAGCGGACCGCGGACGCCGAGTCGCCGCCGCCGACGACGCCGAGGCCGTCGACCTCGGTGAGCGCCTGCGCGATGGCCTTCGTGCCGTTCGCGAACGCCGGCATCTCGAACACGCCCATCGGGCCGTTCCAGAACACCGTGCGCGATGCCGCGATGCGTGCGGCGAAGTCCTTCGCGGTGTCGGGGCCGATGTCGAGGCCGATGCCGGCCTCGCCGAACGCGCTCGACTCGATCGCGTCGGCGGCGACGGTCTCGTGGGCGGCGTCGGCGTCGAACGCCTCCGCGACCACGACGTCCGTCGGCAGGACGATCTCGACGCCCGAGGCCTCCGCCTGGTGCAGGTAGCCGCGCACCGTCTCGAGCTGCTCGGCCTCCAGCAGGCTCTTTCCCACCGAGTGCCCCTGCGCGGCGAGGAAGGTGAAGAGCATGCCACCGCCGACGAGCACCTGGTCGACGCGCGGCAGCAGGTGCTCGATGACGCCGAGCTTGTCGGAGACCTTCGAGCCGCCGAGCACGACGGTGTACGGGTGCTCCGGCTCCTCCGTGAGGCGCGACAGGACGTCGAGCTCGCCGGCGACGAGGAGGCCGGCTGCGCTCGGCACGAGGCTCGCGACCTCGTAGACGCTCGCCTGCTTGCGGTGCACGACGCCGAAGCCGTCGGAGACGAACGCGTCGGCACCCTCAGCGAGCCGCTCGGCGAACGCGGCGCGCTCCGCGTCGTCCTTGCTGGTCTCCCGCGCGTCGAAGCGCAGGTTCTCGAGCAGCACGATGGCGCCGTCGGTCAGCGCGGCGCGCTTGGCTGCGGCATCCTCCCCCACGGTGTCGGTCGCGAAGGCGACCTCGGTGCCGAGGAGCGACGCGAGCCGCTCGGCGACGGGAGCGAGGGAGTACGCCGGGTCGGGCGAGCCGTCCGGACGCCCGAGGTGGGACATCGCGACGACCCGCGCGCCCGCGTCGAGGAGGTGGCGCAGCGTCGGCACGGAGGCCGCGATGCGTCCCTCGTCGCCGATGACGCCGTCCTTGAGCGGGACGTTGAGGTCGCAGCGCACCAGGACGGTGCGCCCCGCGAGGTCCCCGAGGGACTCGAGCGTCCGGACCGGCATCAGAGCTTCGCGCCGACGTAGCTCGTCAGGTCGACGAGACGGTTCGAGTAGCCCCACTCGTTGTCGTACCAGGCCGAGACCTTCACGAGGTTGCCGATGACCGAGGTCAGGCCCGAGTCGAAGATCGCCGAGTGCGGGTTGCCCTGGATGTCGCTCGACACGAGCGCGTCCTCCGAGAACTGCAGCACGTTCGCGAGCGGGCCGGACTCGGCCGCCGCGCGGTAGGCGTCGTTGATCTCGTCGACCGTGAGGCCGTCGCGCGTCACGAGCGTCAGGTCGACGATCGAGCCCGTGGGCACGGGCACGCGGTAGGACGAGCCGTCGAGCAGGCCGTTGAGCTCCGGCAGCACGAGGCCGATCGCCTTCGCCGCACCCGTGGAGGTGGGGACGATGTTGATCGCGGCGCCGCGCGCACGACGGAGGTCCTTGTGCGGGCCGTCCTGCAGGTTCTGGTCGGCCGTGTAGGCGTGCGCCGTCATCATGAAGCCGCGCTCGATGCCGAACGCCTGGTGGAAGACGCCCGCGAGGGGTGCCAGGCAGTTCGTCGTGCACGACGCGTTCGAGATGACGTGGTCCGTCGCCGGGTCGTAGTCGCCCTCGTTGACGCCCATGACGAACGTCGGCGCGGGGTCGGACGCGGGAGCGGAGATGATGACCTTCTTCGCACCGGCCTCGATGTGCTGGCTCGCTGCGCCGGTCTTCGTGAAGATGCCGGTCGACTCGATGACGACGTCCGCGCCGAGGTCGCCCCACGGGAGCGCCTTCGGGTCGCGCTCGGCGAGCGCCTGGAACGTCTGGTCGCCGACCGTGATCGACGAGCCGTCGCTGTGGACGGGCACGTCGAGCACGCCGCCCACCGAGTCGAACTTGAGGAGGTGCGCGAGCGTCGCGTTGTCCGTGAGGTCGTTCACGCCGACGATCTCGATGTCGGCGCCCTGCTCGAGCGCCGCGCGGAGGAAGTTGCGACCGATGCGGCCGAAGCCGTTGATGCCAACCTTCGTGGTCATTCCTGCTCCCTGGTGTGGGTGGGGTGGTGCAGGGGGCTCGGGCTCTCTCTTCTCGAGCCCCCTGCAGGGGTGGATCTAGAGGGTGATGAGACCCTGGGTCTTGGTGCGGGCGGCGTCGAAGCGCGCCTGCGCGTCCTGCCAGTTCACGATGTTCCAGAACGCCTTGACGTAGTCGGCCTTGACGTTGAGGTAGTCGAGGTAGAAGGCGTGCTCCCACATGTCGAGCATGAGGATGGGCTGCGTGCCGACCGGCACGTTGCCCTGCTGGTCGAAGAGCTGGAAGACGTTGAGCCGCTCGGCGATCGAGTCCCATGCGAGGACGGACCAGCCGGAGCCCTGGATGGCCGTGGCGTTGGCCGAGAAGTGCGCCTGGAACTTGGCGTGGTCGCCGAAGAACTCGCCGATCGCCGCCGCGAGCTCGCCCTCGGGCTCGCCGCCGCCGTCGCCGGAGAGGTTGTTCCAGAAGATCGTGTGGTTCGTGTGGCCGCCGAGGTGGAAGGCGAGGTCCTTCTCGAGCTTCGAGACCGTGCCGAACTCGCCCGCGTCGCGCGCGGCGGCGAGCTGCTCGAGCGCCGTGTTCGCACCGTCGACGTACGTCTTGTGGTGCTTGTCGTGGTGCAGCTCCATGATCTTGGCGCTGATGTGCGGCTCGAGGGCCGCGTAGTCGTAGGGCAGCTCGGGCAGGGTGTAGACGGTCATGCGTGTCTCCTTCGATCGAACGATGGTCGTCGCGTACGTCTCGTACAGCGATCCTAGTCGCCGAGATGTTCCCGACGACGGGGTTGCGAGCCCGCTCAGTCGAGCTCGGGGACTGCGGCCTCGGTGTCCGGGATGCCGCGATCCTCCGCCGTCTTGTCGGCGAGCGCGAGGAGGCGACGGATGCGGCCGGCCACGGCGTCCTTCGTCATGGCCGGGTCGGCGCGGCGGCCGAGGTCGTCGAGCGACGCGTCGCGGTGGTCGAGGCGCAGCCTGCCGGCGTAGGCGAGGTGCTCGGGGACGTCGGGGCCGAGGATCTCGAGCGCTCGCTCGACGCGGGCGCACGCCGCGACGGCCGCCTGCGCGCTGCGGCGCAGGTTCGCGTCGTCGAAGTTCACGAGTCGGTTCGCGTTCGCGCGCACCTCGCGCTGCTGGCGCATCTGCATCCACGACTCGACGGTCTCCGACGCGCCCATCGCGGACAGCAGGCGCGAGATCGGCTCGGTGTCGCGGACGACGACGCGGTGGACGCCGCGCACCTCGCGCGACTTCGCGGGCACGCCGAGCCGCTGCGCGGCGCCGACGATCGCCATGGCCGCCTCGTTGCCGGGCGAGGCGATCTCGAGCGCCGCCGAGCGGCCGGGGTCGGTGAGCGAGCCCTGCGCGAGGAACGCGCCGCGCCAGACGGCGGCGAGGTCCTCGAGCGAGCCGGTGGTGAGGCGGTTCGGCAGGCCGCGCACGGGACGACGGCGTGCGTCGAGCAGCCCCGTCTGGCGTGCGAGGGTCTCGCCCTGCGCGACCACGCGCACGAGGTACGCCCGCTGGCGCGCCCCGCCGGAGATCACGGCGATCTCGGCGCGCACCCCGTACAGGTCGAGCAGGTCGCGCCCGAGACGGCGCGCGATGGCGGCGGACTCGACCTCGCTCTCGACCGCGACCCGGCCGGAGATGACGTGGAGCCCTCCCGAGAACCGGAGCAGGGAGGCCACCTCCGCCGCCCTGGCCTGCGGTCGCTGCACGCGCACGCGCGCGAGCTCCTCCTTGACGTCGTGCGTCAGGGTCACGTCACTCCCTTCCCAGGTCTCGGTGCTGCACCGTCACGGACACGCCTGCGTCGGCGAGTCGTGCGGCGAGGTGCTCGGACATCGCGACGGAGCGGTGCTTGCCGCCCGTGCAGCCGATGCCGAGCACGGCGTATCGCTTGTTCTCCCGCGCGTAGCCGGCGAGGACCGGCTGCAGCGCCACGAGGTAGGCGTCGGCGAACTCCGTGGCGCCCTCCTGCGCGAGCACGTAGTCGCGGACCGCGTCGTCGAGGCCCGTGTGCGCCTTGAGCTCCGGCTGCCAGAACGGGTTCGGCAGGAAGCGCATGTCGGCGATGAGGTCGGCGTCCGGCGGCGTGCCGTACTTGAACCCGAAGGAGAGGACCGTGAGGCGCACCTCGCCCTCCTCGCCGCGGGAGAAGCGGTCGCGGACGCGCGTCGTGAGCTCGTGGACGTTGATGTCGCTCGTGTCGAGCAGCACGTCGGCGAGGTCGCGGATGCCGGCGAGGCGCGCACGCTCGGTGCGGATGCCGTCGAGGATCGTGCCGTCGCCCTGGAGCGGGTGCGGCCTGCGCACCTGCTCGAAGCGGCGCACGAGCGTCGCGTCGCTCGCCTCGAGGTAGACGACCGTCATGGGCATCTCGGTGCGCAGCGTCTCGATGAGGCGCATGGCGTCGTCGAAGAGGACGCCGCCGCGCACGTCGACGACGATCGCGAGCCGCTGCAGCTGCTCGGACGCGGCCGGGACGACGTCGACGAGCTGGCGCAGCATGATGGGCGGCAGGTTGTCGACCACGTAGTAGCCGAGGTCCTCGAGCGCATTCGCCACCGTCGACCGCCCTGCACCGGACATGCCGGTGATGATGAGCACCTCTCGTGCGGTCACGATCCCCCTCGTCGATCGGACTCCACCGTATCGGACTGCAGCGACGTCCAGACCTGCTCCGCGAGCCTCGGACCGATGCCCTTGACCTCCGCGATCTCCTCCGGCGACGCCGCGCGCACGCGCTTCGCGGAGCCGAAGTGCTTGAGCAGCCTGCGCACGCGCTCGTCGCCGAGGCCGGGGATGGCCGAGAGCTCGCTCTGGATCGCGCTCGAGCGCTGCTGCCGCTGGTAGGTGATCGCGAAGCGATGCGCCTCGTCGCGCAGCCGCTGGACGAGGTAGAGCGCCTCGCTCGTGCGGGGCAGGATCACGGGATGGTCGTCGCCCGGGAGCCAGAGCTCCTCGAGGCGCTTGGCGATGCCGACGATCGCGATCGACGCACCGGCCTCGCGCACTGCCCTCGCCGCGGCGGCGACCTGCGGCTGCCCGCCGTCGACGAGCAGCAGCTGCGGCGGGTACGCGAAGCGGTTGCGCCCCTCCCCCTCCTCGGGGTCGCCCTCGACGAGGTGCCGCAGCCTGCGGGTGAGGACCTGGTGCATCGCGTCGGTGTCGTCGGCCGCCTGCGCGACCTTGAACTTGCGGTACTGGTCCTTGCGCGGCAGGCCGTCCTCGAAGACGACCATCGAGGCGACGATGCCGGTGCCGCCGAGATGCGAGACGTCGAAGCACTCGATGCGCAGCGGCGCCTCGTCCATGCCGAGCGCCTCCTGCAGGTCGGCGAGCGCGAGCGCGCGCGAGCCGTAGTCGCTCGTGCGACGCGTCTTCGCGACCTGCAGCGCGTGCGCGGCGTTCGCGGTCGCCGAGTCGGCGAGCTGGCGGCGGTCGCCGCGCTGCGGCACGCGCAGGCCCACGGCGCCGCGGAGCCCGTGGGCGGCGCGACGCTCGCCGAGCCAGACCGCGACCTCGTCGGCGCTCTCGGGCAGGTGCGGCACGAGCACGTCGCGCGGCGGCGGATCGTCGCCCTGGTAGGCGACGCGCAGCATCTGGCTCGCGAGCTCGGCCGGCGTCATGTCGAGCTCGGTGTCGACGACCCACGAGCGGGTGCCGCGGATGCGACCGCCGCGCACCGAGAACAGGTGCACCGCCGCCGAGAGCTCGTCCTGCACCGTGCCGAAGACGTCGGCGTCGATGCCGTCGGACAGCACGACGGACGTCTTCGACAGCACGTTCTCGAGCGCGAGCATCTGGTCGCGGAGGCCCGCGGCGCGCTCGAACTCCTCGCGCGCGCTCGCCTGCTGCATGCGCACCTTGACGTCGTCGACGACGCGCTGGTCGCCGCCGCCCATGAAGTCGGACAGCGCCTTCGCCACGTCGCGGTGCTCGGCCTGCGAGACGCGGCCGACGCAGGGCGCGGAGCACTTGCCGATGTCGCCGAGCAGGCAGGGCCGCTGCTGGCGCTCGGCCTTGCGGTAGACCGCCTGCGAGCACGACCGCATGGGGAAGGCCTTGAGCAGCACGTCGAGCGTCTCGCGGATCGCCCACGTCTTCGCGTACGGCCCGAAGTAGCGGGCGCCGCGGATGTCGTGGTTGCGGGTGACGAGCACGCGCGGCACGGGGTCGCCGAACGTGACGGCGAGGTACGGGTACGACTTGTCGTCGCGGAACTGCACGTTGAAGGGAGGCTCGAACTCCTTGATCCATGTGTACTCGAGCTCGAGCGCCTCGAGCTCGGAGCCGACGATCGTCCACTCGACGCGAGCGGCGGACAGCACCATGCGCCGCGTGCGCTCGTGCAGCGAGTGCAGCGGCTGGAAGTAGTTCGACAGCCGTTGGCGGAGGTTCTTGGCCTTGCCGACGTACAGGACGCGCTCGTGCTCGTCGCGGAACCGGTACACGCCGGGCCGGGTGGGGATCTCACCCGGCCTCGGCTTGTACGGGACGGTGTCTGCCATCTAGAGGATCTCTGCCAGGAACCTGCCCGTGTGGCTCGCCTCGACGGTGGCGAGGTGCTCGGGCGTGCCCTCGGCGACGACGGTGCCACCGCCCGAGCCGCCCTCGGGGCCGAGGTCGATGAGCCAGTCGGCCGACTTGATGACGTCGAGGGAGTGCTCGATCGTCACGACCGAGTTGCCCTTCTCGACGAGCCCGTCGAGCACCTTGAGGAGCTTGCGGACGTCCTCGAAGTGCAGGCCCGTCGTCGGCTCGTCGAGCACGTAGATCGAGCGACCCGTCGAGCGCTTCTGCAGCTCGGTGGCGAGCTTGACGCGCTGCGCCTCGCCGCCGGAGAGCGTCGTGGCGGACTGGCCGAGCCGCACGTAGCCGAGCCCGACGTCGACGAGCGTCTTGAGGAACCGATGGATCGACGAGATCGCCTCGAAGAAGTCGGCGGCCTCCTCGATCGGCATCTCGAGCACCTCGGCGATCGACTTGCCCTTGTAGTGCACCGAGAGGGTGTCGCGGTTGTAGCGCGCGCCCTCGCAGACCTCGCACGCGACGTACACGTCGGGCAGGAAGTTCATCTCGATCTTGATGGTGCCGTCGCCCTGGCAGTGCTCGCAGCGGCCGCCCTTGACGTTGAACGAGAAGCGACCGGGCAGGTAGCCGCGCGTCTTCGCCTCGGTCGTCTCGGAGAAGAGCACGCGGATCTTGTCGAAGACGCCCGTGTACGTCGCGGGGTTCGAGCGCGGCGTGCGGCCGATGGGCGCCTGGTCGACGTGCACGACCTTGTCGAGGTGGTGCAGGCCGGTGACGCGGCGGTGCCGCGCGGGCACCTGCTTGGCGCCGTTGAGCCCGTTGGCGAGCACCTTGTAGAGGATGTCGTTGATGAGCGACGACTTGCCGGAGCCCGAGACGCCCGTGACGGCCACGAACATGCCGAGCGGCACGTCGACGTCGATGCCCTGGAGGTTGTTCGCGCGCGCGCCCTCGATGCGCAGCACGCGATCGGGGTCGACGGTGCGACGCGTCGCCGGCACGGCGATGGACTCGCGTCCGGCGAGGAAGTCGCCCGTGAGCGAGGCGCGGTTCTGCAGCAGCTCCTCGTAGGTGCCGGAGTGCACGATCTCGCCGCCGTGCTCGCCGGCGCCCGGGCCGACGTCGACGATCCAGTCGGCCGTGCGGATGGTGTCCTCGTCGTGCTCGACGACGATGAGCGTGTTGCCGAGGTCGCGGAGGTCGACGAGCGACTCGATGAGCCTGCGGTTGTCGCGCTGGTGCAGGCCGATCGACGGCTCGTCGAGCACGTAGAGCACGCCCGTGAGGCCGGAGCCGATCTGCGTCGCGAGGCGGATGCGCTGCGCCTCGCCACCCGAGAGCGTGCCGGCGGCGCGCGAGAGCGAGAGGTACTGCAGCCCGACCTGGATGAGGAA
Organism: Agrococcus versicolor; assembly: GCF_039531815.1. Classification (NCBI taxonomy): domain Bacteria; kingdom Bacillati; phylum Actinomycetota; class Actinomycetes; order Micrococcales; family Microbacteriaceae; genus Agrococcus; species Agrococcus versicolor. Next base: position 948,515 of record NZ_BAAAQT010000005.1, read on the forward strand.
GGACAGCCGCGCGCGGATCTCGCGCAGCACCGCGGCGGCGATGCGCGCCTCGCGGTCGGTGAGGTCGAGCTCGGCCATGAACGTCTGCGCGTCGGCGAGGCTCATCTCGGTCACGGAGGAGATCGAGTGGCCGTGCACGAGCACCGAGAGGACCTCGGGCATGAGGCGCGCACCGCCGCAGTCGGGGCAGGGCACCTCGCGCAGGTACTCGCCGTGCTTCGACCGCGACCAGTCGCTGTCGGCCTCCATGAACTTGCGGTGCACGTACGGCAGCAGGCCCTCGTAGCCGGAGTTGTACGAGAGGGTGCGGCCGTAGCGGTTGCGCCACTTCACGGTGACGTTGCCCTCGGAGCCGCGCAGGACGATCTCGCGGATGTCGTCCGGGAGGTCGCTCCACGGGGTGTCGAGCGAGAACTCGAGCTCCTTCGCGAGGCCCTGCATGAGGCGCGCGAAGTACGTGTAGAGGCCCTTGCCCGTCTGCGTCCACGGCAGGAGGACGCCCTCGGCGATCGACAGCTCGTGGTCGCCGAGCACGAGGTCCTCGTCGACGGCCATCTTCGTGCCCAGGCCGTCGCAGGTCTTGCACGATCCGAACGGCGCGTTGAACGAGAACGTGCGGGGCTCGATCTCGGTGAGCGTCACCGGATGGCGGTTCGGGCACGACAGCCGCTCGCTGAACGTGCGCGTGCCGTCGGCCGAGCCGTCGTCGACGAAGTCGACCATGACGAGCCCGTCGGCGAGGCGCAGCGCCGTCTCGAGCGAGTCGGTGAGGCGCGTGAGGATGTCGGGACCGGCCACGAGGCGGTCGACGACCACGGCGATGTCGTGCTTGACCTGCTTCTTGAGCGCGGGTGCCTCGGCGAGCTGCACGACCTCGCCGTCGATGACGGCGCGCGAGTAGCCGGTGGCGACGAGGTTGCGGATGAGGTCGGCGAACTCGCCCTTCTTCTGCTGCACGACGGGCGCGAGCAGCTGGTAGCGCGTGCGCTCGGGGAGCTCCATGAGCTCGTCGGCGATCTGCTGCACCGTCTGACGCTGGATGCGCTCGCCGCACACCGCGCAGTGCGGGATGCCGATGCGCGCCCACAGCAGGCGCATGTAGTCGTAGACCTCGGTGATGGTGCCGACCGTGGAGCGCGGGTTGCGGTTCGTCGACTTCTGGTCGATGGAGACCGCAGGGCTCAGGCCCTCGATGAAGTCGACGTCGGGGCGGTCGACCTGCCCGAGGAACTGGCGCGCGTAGGCCGAGAGGGACTCGACGTAGCGGCGCTGCCCCTCGGCGAAGATCGTGTCGAACGCGAGCGACGACTTGCCCGATCCGGACAGCCCGGTGAAGACGACGAGGGCGTCGCGCGGGATGGCGAGGTCGACGTCCTTGAGGTTGTGGACGCGTGCGCCCTTGACGCTCAGCTGCGGCGTGTCGGGGTCCAGCGAGGACTCCACGGCGCGGTGGGAGGCGATGTCGACAGTCACCTGACGAGCCTACGTCCGACCACCGACACGACCTGGCCGGGTTCGCGCCCGGCGGATCGCCGACGCGCCGCCGGCCGGGTCGCGTCGCCGTCCGACCGTGCGCGCGACCGCACGCACGAGGGCCGGCCGCCACCCACGGGTGACGGCCGGCCCTCGAACGGCATGCGCGGGTGCGTCAGGCGCGAGCCTCGGCGGCGCGAGCCGCGTCGAGCTCGGTCCCCGCGTCCTCCGACGGCATCGTGCCCGAGGCGTCCTCGAGGTGCGCGCGCAGGAACCACTGGAACTGCTCGAGGCCGCGGATCTGCTCGATCGCGATGTCCTCGGAGATCGGGTCGATCTCGCCCAGGCGCTCCTGCACGGCGCGGTAGTCGGCGATGACGCCGTCGTACACGAGGTTCAGGGCCGCGATGTGGGCCTGCGTCGGCGCACGATGGACCGAGTAGTCGTTCCACGAGCGCGCGTCGACGAGCGCACCCGGCAGGCCGTTCGGCGCGAGGCCCAGCGTCGCGATGCGCTCGGCGAGGTCGTCGACCCAGCCGCGCACGAGCTCGATCTGCGGGTCGAGCATCTCGTGGACCGCGATGAACTGCGGGCCCACGACGTTCCAGTGGGCGTGCTTCAGCGTGAGCTGCAGGTCGTTGAGCGCGTGCAGGCGGTCCTGCAGGGTGCGCGCCGCCTCGTGGCCCTCGCCGAGGGCGAGTCCGGGCACCGTGTAGGGCGCCTCGTCGAGCTTCGAGCTGGTGACGTTCGTCATGGTGAGGCTCCTTCCGTCTCGTCTGCGTCCAACGCTGCCAGGTGCGGCGATCTTCCGCGCGGGCTTGACGCCATGCCGCGCGCCGACCCGCCTGCCGCTCAGGCGATGCGAGCGATCGCGGCACCTGCGGCGACGGTCGCGCCCTCCGCGATCGCGCGAGCGAGCGTGCCGGCGCGGTGCGCGACGACCGGCGTCTCCATCTTCATGGCGTCGAGCACGGCGACGCGCTCCCCCTCGACGACCGTCGCGCCGTCGTCGACGAGCCAGCGCACGAGCGTGCCGGGCGCCGGAGCCTCGAGCGCCGCGGCGTCGACGCCCGCGTCGTCCAGGGCCAGGCCTGCGGCTCCCCCGCCCGAGGCGGCCGCGAGCACGGCGTCCGGCAGCCCGAGGACGACCCGTCGCCCGTCGACCTCGATCGCGATGCGCCGCAGCGCCGCGCTCGGCACGGGCGAGGCGCGCAGCTGCGGCTCGATGCGCGGCATGACCTCCGCCTCCACCCACTGCGTCGACGCCGCGAAGGTCGCCGTCGCGAACGCGGGCTCGTCGAGCACGGCGCGCGCGAACGCCGCGGTGGTCGGCACCCCCACGACCTCGAGCTCGCCGAGCGCGCGGCGCAGGCGTGCCAGCGCAGCGTCGCGATCGGGTGCATGCACGACGAGCTTCGCGATGAGGGAGTCGAACGCGGCCTCGACGCGATCGCCCGCCTCGACGCCCGCATCCCATCGCACCCCCGGCCCGCCGGGCACCCGCAGCGCCTCGATGCGCCCCGGGCTCGGCAGGAAGCCGCGCCCGGGGTCCTCGGCGTTGACGCGCAGCTCGATCGCGTGGCCGCGCGGCGCCGGGGTCGCCGTGAACGACGGCCCGAGCCCCTCGGCGATGCGCAGCTGCTCGCGCACGAGGTCGACGCCCGTGACGGCCTCCGTCACGGGGTGCTCGACCTGCAGCCGGGCGTTGACCTCGAGGAACGCGAGCGTGCCGTCGCGTGCGAGGAGCAGCTCGACCGTGCCTGCGCCGCGATAGTCGACCGCGGAGCAGACGGCACGGGCGGCAGCGTGGATGCGTGCGCGCTGCGCGTCGTCGAGCTGCGGGGCCGGCGCCTCCTCGAGCAGCTTCTGCCCGCGTCGCTGCAGCGAGCAGTCGCGGTCGCCCACCACCACGACGCCGCCGCGACCATCGCCGAGCACCTGCACCTCGACGTGTCGCGGATGCTCGAGGAACCGCTCGACGAGGCACTCGCCGCGGCCGAACGCCGCCACGGCCTCCCGCGTCGCCGCGGCGAACGCCTCGGGCACCTCCTCGAGCGTGCGCGCGACGCGCATGCCGCGACCGCCGCCGCCGAACGCCGCCTTCACCACGACCGGCAGCCCGTGCTCGCGTGCGAACGCCACCGCCTCGGCGGCGTCCGCGAGCGGGCGATCGATGCCCGGCACCACGGGTGCGCCCGCCGCGATGGCGATGCGGCGCGCCGACGCCTTGTCGCCGAGGGACTCGATCGACGCGGGCGTCGGCCCGATCCACGTGAGCCCCGCGTCCTCGACCGCTCGGGCGAAGTCGGCCCGCTCGGACAGGAAGCCGTACCCGGGGTGCACGGCGTCGGCACCGGACGCCGTGGCGGCGGCGAGCAGCGACGGGATGTCGAGATAGGTCTCGGCCGCCGTCGTGCCCTCGAGCGCGATCGCCGCGTCGGCCACGCGCACGTGCAGAGCGTCGACGTCCTGGTCGGCGTAGACGGCGACCGACCGGATGCCCGCCTCCGCGCACGCCCGCGCCACACGGACGGCGATCTCGCCGCGGTTGGCGATGAGGACGGTGCGGATGCGGGTCATGCGGGCGCTCCGATGCTGGGGTCGTGGACGCGGAGCCGGATGCGAGCGCCCGGGGGCACCTGGCCGGCGAGGTCGAGGTCGGCGTCGACGACGACGGCCGCGACCGGGTAGCCGCCCGTGAGCGGATGGTCGACGAGGAAGAGCACCGGGCGTCCGTCGGGCGGCACCTGGATGGCGCCGGCGACCACGCCCTCGCTCGGCAGCTCGTCGACGCGTCCGCGCTCGAGGGCGGGACCGGCGAGGCGGAGGCCGACGCGGTCCGACGTGGTCGTGACCTCCCAGGGGTGGGTCGTGAGCATCGCGATCGCCGCGGGCGCGAGCCAGTCGGCGCGGGGGCCGAGCACGATGCGCAGCTCGACCTCGTCGCCTGCCGCAGGCAGCTCGCCGCGCTGCTCGGGGACGGGATCGACGGCGTGCGGCGCCGCCGCCGGGCCGTGCAGCGGCACGACGTCGCCCGCGGCGAGCGGCGCGGGGCCGAGGCCCGCGAGGGTGTCGGTCGAGAGGCTGCCGAGCACCGGCTCGAGGGCGATGCCGCCGCGGACGGCCACGACGACGCGCGCGCCGGTGCGGATGGTGCCGAGCCGCAGCTCGTCGCCGTCGTCGAGCGCCGCGGGCTCGCCGTGGGCGACGACGCCCGTGCCGGCGCGTCCGACGACCGTCGCGTCGCAGCGCCCGCCTGCGATCGCGACGACGGACGCGCCGCGTGCGCGCAGGACGACGCCGCCGCCGGCCGCCTCGAGCGCCGCGACGTGCGCGAGGTTGCCGACCGCACGGTTCGCCGTCCGCAGGGCCGCCCGGTCGGCGACCCCCGAGCGGCCGACGCCCAGCGCCGCGAGACCGGGGCGGCCGAGATCCTGCGCGAGCAGCCGCACGCCGGGCCGCACGACCTCGAGCGCATGCGTCGAGGCCGCGTGCCGCGCGGACGGGCCCGTGGCGCGGCTGCTCGGACCGGACACGGCGAGGCGCTCGCGCGGCGCGCGCGCGAAGCGCACGGTCGCGCCCGGGGCGAGCAGCGCGGGCTCGTCGCGCTCGAGGTCCCACATGCGCGCGTCGGTGCGGCCGAGGAGCTGCCAGCCGCCGGGCCCCTCACGGGGGTAGACGCCCGAGAAGGCCCCCGCGAGGCCGACGGACCCTGCAGGGATGCGCGGGCGCGGGCTCGCTCGCCGGGGCACCTCGAGCCCGGGGGCGGCGCCGTCGGCCACGAGGTAGGCGAATCCCGGCGCGAACCCGGTGAAGGCGACGCGCCACGTCGCGCCCACGTGGCGTGCGACCACGGCGTCGGTCGTGACGCCGAGGAGCGCGGCGACGTCGTCGAGGTCCTGCCCGTCGTAGCGGACCGGGATGGTGACGAGGGCACCGCCCGCCGGCGGGTGCGCGACCGGCTCGACCGCCGTCAGGCGCGCGGCGAGGTCGCGCTCGGCGACGACGCGCGGGTCGAACCGCACGAGGATCGTGCGGGCACCCGGCACGAGCTCGGTGACGCCCGCGATGGCGGCCTCGCGCAGGCGAGGGAGCAGCCGGACGGCCTCGTCGAGGTCGGCCGCCTCGAGCAGCAGGGCCGCCTCGCCGGCGACGCGCACGCGCGTCATGCCGTGAAGCGAGCGAGCTCGACGTCGGCGCCTCGCAGCGCCTCGCGCGTCGCCTCGGCCATCGCGACGGCGCCCGGGCTGTCGCCGTGCACGCAGATCGATCGAGCGTGCACGGCGATCGACGAGCCGTCGATCGCGTCGACGACGCCCTCGCGGGCCAGCCGCACCATCCGGGCGGCGACGACGCGGGGATCGTGCAGCACGGCACCGGGCTGCGACCGCGGCACGAGCGAGCCGTCGGGTGCGTAGGCGCGGTCGGCGAAGGCCTCGGCGACGACCTCGAGCCCCGCATGCTCGGCGACGTCGAGCCCGCGCGAGCCGGCGAGCCCGAGCAGCACGAGCGAGGGATCGATCGCTCGCACCGCGGCGGCGACCACGCGCGCACGCCGCTCGTCGCGCGCGACGGCGGCGTAGAGCGCGCCGTGCGGCTTGACGTAGGCGACGCGGCCGCCGGCCGCGGTCGCGAGCCCGCCGACGGCGCCGAGCTGGTACTCGACCTGGGCCTGCAGCGTCGCGTCGTCGACGTCGACCTCGCGACGGCCGAAGCCCTCGAGGTCGTCGTAGCCGGGATGCGCGCCGATCGCGACGCCGCGCGCGACGGCCCCGACGAGCGTCGCGCGGATGCCCTCCGGGCTCCCGGCGTGGAACCCGCACGCGACGTTGGCGCTCGTCACGATGCGCAGCATCGCGGCATCGTCGGCCACGACGCGGCTCGGCACGTTCTCGCCGAGGTCGGCGTTCAGGTCGATCGAGGTCATGCGCGCGGCCCCGCTGCCCGGGCTCAGCCGGCCTCGCGCAGCTGGCGGAGGTCGCGCTTGAGGTCGTGCAGCTCGTCGCGGATGCGGGCGGCGAGCTCGAACTTCAGCTCGCCGGCGGCCTCGGACATCTGCGCCGAGAGGTCGGCGATGATCGACTCGAGCTGCGCAGGTCCGTCGAGCGGCGATCGGTCCTTCGCGAGCCGCGGCGTCGGCGCGCCGCGCCTGGTGTTGGAGAGGAGCTCGGCGGTGTCGGCCTCCTCGCGCGCGAGCATCGCCGTGATGTCGCCGATCTTCTTGCGCAGCGGCGTCGGGTCGATGCCGTGCTCGGTGTTGTAGGCACGCTGGATCTCGCGCCTGCGGTCGGTCTCGTCGATGGCGAGGCGCATCGAGTCGGTGATCCTCGAGGCGTACATGTGCACCTCGCCCGAGACGTTGCGGGCTGCGCGGCCGATCGTCTGGATGAGCGACGTCGACGAGCGCAGGAAGCCCTCCTTGTCGGCGTCGAGGATCGCGACGAGCGACACCTCGGGGAGGTCGAGGCCCTCGCGGAGCAGGTTGATGCCGACGAGGACGTCGAAGACGCCGGCTCGCAGCTGCGTCAGCAGCTCGACGCGACGGAGGGTGTCGACGTCGGAGTGGAGGTAGCGCACCCGCACGCCGGCCTCGGTGAGGTACTCGGTGAGCTCCTCGGCCATGCGCTTCGTCAGCGTCGTGACGAGCACGCGCTCGTCGCGCTCGGCGCGCGTGCGGATCTCCTCGAGCAGGTCGTCGATCTGGCCCTCGACGGGCTTGACGACGAGCTCGGGGTCGACGAGGCCCGTCGGACGGATGATCTGCTCGACGATGGTGTCGGCGAGGCCCATCTCATACTTGCCGGGCGTTGCCGACAGGTAGACCTTCTGCGGCACGCGGTCGAGGAACTCGTCGAACTTCAGCGGGCGGTTGTCGAGCGCGGACGGCAGGCGGAAGCCGTGCTCGACGAGCGTGCGCTTGCGGCTCGCGTCGCCCTCGTACATCGCGCCGATCTGCGGGATCGTGACGTGCGACTCGTCGATCACGACGAGGAAGTCGTCGGGGAAGTAGTCGAGGAGGCAGTCGGGCGCCTCGCCGGCCTCGCGCCCGTCGATGTGCCGCGAGTAGTTCTCGATGCCCGAGCAGAAGCCGATCTGCTCCATCATCTCGAGGTCGAACGTCGTGCGCATGCGCAGCCGCTGGGCCTCTAGCAGCCTGCCCTCGCGCTCGAGCTGCTGCAGGCGTGCGTCGAGCTCGTCGCGGATGCGGACCATCGCCCGCTGCATGCGGTCGGAGCCGGACACGTAGTGGCTGCCGGGGAAGACCGAGACGGCGTCGAGCCGCTGCAGCACCTCGCCCGTGAGGGGGTGCAGCCGCGAGATCGCCTCGATCTCGTCGCCGAAGAGCTCGATGCGGATCGCCTGCTCCTCGTACATCGGGATGATCTCGATCGTGTCGCCGCGCACGCGGAACGTGCCGCGCTCGAACGCGACGTCGTTGCGCTGGTACTGCATGCTCACGAAGCGGCGCAGGAGATCCTGGCGGTCGATGCGCATGCCGACCTGCAGCGCGATCATCGCCTCGAGGTACTCGGCCGGCGATCCGAGGCCGTAGATGCACGACACCGTCGACACGACGACGACGTCGCGGCGCGAGAGCAGCGCGTTCGTGGCCGAGTGGCGCAGTCGCTCGACCTCGGCGTTGAGCGAGGAGTCCTTCTCGATGAAGGTGTCGGTCTGCGGGACGTACGCCTCGGGCTGGTAGTAGTCGTAGTACGACACGAAGTACTCGACGGCGTTGTTCGGCAGCAGCTCGCGGAACTCGTTGGCGAGCTGCGCCGCGAGCGTCTTGTTGTGCGCGAGCACGAGCGTCGGGCGCTGGACGGCCTCGACGAGCCAGGCCGTCGTCGCCGACTTGCCGGTGCCCGTCGCGCCGAGCAGCACGACGTCCGTCTCGCCGCGGTTCACGGCAGCGGCGAGCTCGGCGATGGCCTTCGGCTGGTCGCCCGAGGGGGTGTACTCGGAGATGACCTCGAATGGCCGTACGGCGCGCGTCGGTTCCATGCCTCGAGCCTAGGAGCGACCACCGACAGCGCTCGCATCCTGGCGGTACGCCTCCAGCGATCGGGCCGGCTCGAGCCGCCAGCCGCCCGTGATGCGGCGGACGGAGCCGCGCGCGTCGAACTCGTAGCGGATGGGCTCGCCCACCGATCCGTAGCCGCTCGCGTCGTCGACGACGAGCGTCTGCTCGTCGAGGACGCGCAGGCGCTGCGCCGACGCCATGGGTGCCGCGGCGCCGGGCGGGATGGCGTAGAGGGCGTCGCCGAGGCGCACGACGTCGACGAGCTGCCACGGGCTCTGGAAGCGCCCCGTGAACCGCATGAGGTCGACGCGGCGCGCCCCGCGCACGGGCGCCATCGCGGCCGAGCCGTGCTCGGGCACGTCGTGCCCCGACGTCATCGCGAGGTCGTCCGCGTCGCGGCGCTGCGTGGCCATGAGGATCTCGACGATGCCCTCGGCGAGCTCGGCGGCGGGACCGTCGATCGCGTTCGTCAGCACGCTCACGGCGATGCCGAGCCGCGGCTCGAACAGGGTGCGGGTGCTCTGCCCGGGCCAGCCTCCGCCGTGGCCGAGCCACGTGCGACCCGCGACGTCGCGCAGCTGCATGCCGAGCCCGTAGCCGGCGGCGACGCCGTCGCGCTCGCGGGTCGACCACTGCTGCTGCGCCATGCGCCGCTTCGACCGGTCGTCGAGCAGCTCGCCCGAGCCGAGGAACTGCGCGGCGGCGAAGCGCACGAGCTCGGCCGCGGTCGACGTCAACCCCGTCGCGGCCGCGAGCGAGCCCGACGACGGGCTCTCGAGCACCTCGCGCGTCATCGACGTGTGGATGCCCGAGTGCGACGACACGAGTCGGGCGCTCTTGCGCGCGTCGACGTCGGGCACGGTGCGCGCGAGGCCGAGCGGCTTGAGGACCGCCTCGCGCAGGTGCTCCTCGTAGCGCGAGCCCGTCACCGTCTCGACGACGAGCCCGAGGATGCCGTAGCCGACGTTCGAGTACTTGAACGAGGTCGCCGTCGGCAGCACGTCGAGCGGCTCGGCGAGGATGGCGTCGAGCTCGGCGGCGTCGGGGAACGGCCGCTGGAGCGACCAGAACGACGTGTCGGCCGAGTCGCGCGTGATGCCGGAGCCGTGCGAGAGCAGCTCGCGGATCGTGACGTGCTCGGCGCCCGTGCCCCGCAGCTGCGCCACGTGCTCGCTCGCGACGTCGTCGAGCCGGAGCCTGCCCTGCTCGACGAGCTGCAGCACCGTCGTCGCCGCGAGCATCTTCGAGTGGCTGGCGACGCGGAACTGATGCGTCGGCGTGAGCCGCTCCCCCGTCGACACGTCGGCGACGCCGAACGCCTTCGACATGCGCAGGCCTCCGCCGAACCAGATCGCGACCTGCGCGCCCGGCACGCGCGTGCGCCACACGCGGTACTCGATCCAGCTCACGAGATGGTCGAGCGCGTTGCGCGCGGCGACCGACGCGTCGGACTCCTTCACCATGCCGTCCCCTCCTGGATCGCGGACCACAGCGCGTCGGTCTGCGCGATCGTCTGCTCCATCGTGCCCGACGTGTCGACCACGACGTCGGCGACGGCGAGTCGCTCGTCGTCGGAGGCCTGCGAGCGCACGCGCCGCTCGGCCTCGGCCTGCTCCATGCCGCGCAGCGCGACGAGCCTCGCGATGCGCTGCTCGGCCGGAGCGTGCGCGACGACCACCCCGGCGAAGTCATGCGGCACGCGCGCCTCGACGAGCAGCGGCACGTCGTACACGACGACGGCGTCGGGATCGCCCGCGTGCTCGGCGATGCGTGCGGCCACGCGCGACTGCACGGCGGGATGCGTGATCCGCTCGAGGTCGCGACGCGCGGCAGCGTCGGCGAAGACGATCGCGCCGAGCGCCGCGCGGTCGAGCGCGCCGCCGACGACGACGTGCGCGCCGAAGCGCTCGGCGATGCGGTCGAGGGCGGGCTCGCCGGGCTCGACGACCTCCCGGGCGACGCGGTCGGCGTCGATCACGATGGCGCCGTGCTCGGCGAGCCTCGCCGCGACGGTGGACTTGCCGGCTGCGATGCCGCCGGTGAGGCCGATGAGCTGCATCCGCCCATCATCCCAGGACCGTCCGACCTCGCGGGGCTACCATCTGCGCGAGGGGGATGCTCCCCCGGCCAGGAGGCACGGATGCTCGAGCTCCTCACCGGTTCCGGCCTCGCGGCGGCCGCGGGCATGAACGCCTACATCCCCCTCCTCGCGGTCGGCGTCGCGAACCGCTTCCTCCCGCAGCTCATGCAGCTGCCGGAGGGCTGGGCGTGGCTGTCGAACGAGTGGGTGCTCGGCATCGTCGCCGTGCTGCTCGTCGTCGAGGTCGTCGCCGACAAGATCCCGGCGGTCGACACGGTCAACGACGTGCTGCAGACCGTCGTGCGGCCCACGGCGGGCGGACTCGTCTTCGGCTCCTCCTCCACGGCGTCGACGATGGCCGTCACCGATCCCGCAGCGTTCTTCGCGTCGAACCAATGGGTGCCGATCGTCGTCGGCGCCGTCATCGCGCTCGTCGTGCACGGCACGAAGATGGCCGTGCGACCCATCGCGAACGTCGCGACGGGCGGCACGGCCGCGCCCGTCATCTCGACGTTCGAGGACGTCGGCGCCGTCGGCATGACGGTGCTCGCGATCGTGATGCCCGTGCTCGTCGTCGTCGGCATCCTCGTGCTCGTCGCGATCGTCGTCGCCATCGTCCGCCGCGGCAGGCGCGGCCCCGGCATCCCCCTCGACCGCGCGGATGGCGCGGCGGCCTAGCCCGCCACGCATGCGACGAGGGCCGCATCCCCGTGGGGATGCGGCCCTCGTGCGTGATGCGGGGTGGCTCAGTCGGTGCGACCCGTGAGCTTCTCGCGGAGCGCTGCGAGCGCCTCGTCGTCGGCCAGCGTGCCGCCGCCGTTCGACTCGGAGGAGTAGGTCGAGCCCGTGGAGGTGCCGGCGGCCACGTCGGCTGCCTCGACCTCGCGTGCGTTCTTGACCTGCTCCTTGTGCGACTCCCAGCGAGCCTGGGCGGCCGCGTACTCGGCCTCCCATGCCTCGCGCTGCTCGTCGAAGCCCTCGCGCCACTCGTTCGTCTCGGCGTCGAAGCCGTCGGGGAACTTGTAGTTGCCCTGGTCGTCGTACTCGGCGAGCATGCCGTAGAGCGCCGGGTCGAACTCGGTCGCCTCGGGGTCGACGTCGAAGTTCGCCTGCTTGAGCGAGAGCGAGATGCGACGACGCTCGAGGTCGATGTCGATGATCTTGACGAAGACCTCGTCGTTGACCGACACGACCTGGTCGGCCGTCTCGACGTGCTTCTCGGAGAGCTCCGAGATGTGCACGAGACCCTCGATGCCGTCCGCGACGCGGACGAAGGCGCCGAACGTGACGAGCTTCGTGACCTTGCCCGGTGCGAGCTGGCCGATCGCGTGCGTGCGGGCGAAGACCTGCCACGGGTCCTCCTGCGTCGCCTTGAGCGACAGGGAGACGCGCTCGCGGTCGCGCTCGACCGTGAGGACCTCGACCGTGACCTCCTGGCCGACCTCGACGACCTCGGATGCGTGCTCGATGTGCTTCCACGAGAGCTCCGAGACGTGCACGAGGCCGTCGACGCCGCCGAGGTCGACGAATGCGCCGAAGTTGACGATCGACGAGACGACGCCCTTGCGGATCTGGCCCTTCTGCAGGCCGTCCAGGAACTGCGTGCGCGAGGCCGACTGGGTCTCCTCGAGCAGCGCACGACGCGACAGGACCACGTTGTTGCGGTTCTTGTCGAGCTCGAGGATCTTGGCCTCGATCTCCTGGCCCAGGTAGGGCGTGAGGTCGCGGACGCGGCGGAGCTCGATGAGCGACGCGGGCAGGAAGCCTCGCAGGCCGATGTCGACGATGAGACCGCCCTTGACGACCTCGATGACCGAGCCGGTGACGACACCGTCGGTCTCCTTGATCTTCTCGACGTCGCCCCAGGCGCGCTCGTACTGCGCACGCTTCTTGGAGAGGATCAGACGACCCTCCTTGTCCTCCTTCTGGAGGACGAGCGCCTCGACGGCGTCGCCGACCTCGACGACCTCCGTCGGGTCGACGTCGTGCTTGATGGAGAGCTCGCGCGAGGGGATGACGCCCTCGGTCTTGTAGCCCACGTCGAGAAGGACCTCGTCGCGGTCGATCTTGACGACGGTGCCCTCGATCAGGTCGCCATCGTTGAAGAACTTCAGGGTCTTCTCGACGGCTGCCATGAAGTCCTCGGCGCTGCCGATGTCGTTCACGGCGACCTGCTTCGGAGCCTTGGTCGTTGCAGTGGTCATGTGGTGTTGGTTGCCTTCGGTTCGGACAGAGTCTGGCTCGCGCGTGCATCCTGATGGGGATCCGCCCGCGAGCATGCGGAACTGGGGTCGCAGAAGCGACGCTCAAGGCTAGCGCATCCGGATGGCCCACGCACCCAGGGTCGTCGCCCCCGGTGCCGTCGCGGATCAGTCGTGCGCGAGCGCAGCGCGGAGCATGAGGTCGCCGAACGGGTGCTCGGCGACGATGTCGACCATCTCGCGGGTCGCGGCGCCGCGCTCGACGAGCGACTCGAGCGCGGCGTCGCGATCGGCGAGCGCGCCCGCGAGCCACTCGGCGTCGACCGCGGCGCGCCAGGCGGCGACGCGGCCCGTCGTCGCGGCCTCGAGGGCCTCGACCCGCTCGAACCACGCATCCATCTCGGCTCGCTGCCGCTCACGTCGCGCCTCGTCGCCGCCGCCGGCCGCGCGGAGGAGCCCGGCGAGCAGCCCCGGCGCAGGCGGCGGGGACACGGGCGGGGCTCCCGGGGCGTCGGGTCGGGCCGCGAGCAGCGCCTGCGACTCCTCGAGGGCCTCGTCGCAGATGGCCAGCAGCGTCGCGAGGCGCCGCTCGTCGTCGATCGCGGCGATCTCGAGGTGCGCGAACCCGCCGAAGGTCTCGACGGGTCCGCGCATCTCGTGCGCTCGGTCGACGGCGCTCATCGGCCCCGCAGGACCGCGGCCTTGAGCGTGTCGAGGCCGACGCCGCCGATGTTCAGCACGCGCATGTGGAAGTCCTTGAGGTCGAACGCGTCGCCCTCGGCGGCCTTCGCCTCGTCGCGGATCTGCTCGAAGATGCGCTGCCCGATCTTGTACGAGGGCGCCTGTCCCGGCCAGCCGAAGTAGCGGTTGACCTCGAAGCGCACGAACGGCTCGTTCATGTTGACGTTCTGGCGCATGAAGTCGAACGCGTAGTCGAAGTCCCACGTGCCGGTGCCGTCGAGGCGCGGCTTGCCCAGGTGCACGCCGATGTCGAGCACGACGCGCGCCGCGCGCATGCGCTGCCCGTCGAGCATGCCGAGGCGGTCGGCGGGGTCGTCGAGGTAGCCGAGCGACTCCATGAGGCGCTCGGCGTAGAGCGCCCAGCCCTCGGCGTGACCCGACGTGCCCGCGAGCCTGCGCCACGTGTTCAGCTGCTCGCGGTTGTACGTGGCCTGCGCGATCTGCAGGTGATGCCCCGGGACGCCCTCGTGGTAGACGGTCGTGAGCTCGCGCCACGTGTCGAACTCGGTGACGCCCTTCGGCACCGACCACCACATTCGGCCCGGACGCGAGAAGTCGTCGGCGGGACCCGTGTAGTAGATGCCGCCCGTCTGCGTCGGCGCGATCATGCACTCGAGCGCCTCGATGGGCTTCGCGATGTCGAAGTGCGTCTTGCCGAGCTCGGCGATCGCCTCGTCGCTCGTCCGCTGCATCCACGCCTTGAGGGCGTCGGTGCCGTGCAGCTTGCGCGATGCGTCGCCGTCGAGGTGCGCGATCGCCTCCTGGACGCTCGCGCCCGGGAGGATCTCGTTCGCGATGCGCTCCTGCTCCTCGCGCATGCGGGCGAGCTCCTCGATGCCCCACTCGTACGTCTCGTCGAGGTCGACGGTGGCACCGAGGAAGCGACGCGACATGAGCTGGTAGAACTCGCGGCCCACCGCGTCCTCCTCGCGTGCTGCCGGCAGCAGCTCGTCGCGGAGGAAGTCGCGCAGCACGCCGTAGGCGAGCGTCGCCGACTGCGCGCCGCCCTGCAGGTCGCTGCGGAGGCCCTGGGAGAGGTCGCCCTCGTCGGCCGTCGCGCCGTTCGCGAGGTCGTGGAAGAAGCCGGCGCCGTCGCCGATGTCGTCCAGCTGCTCGAGCACCTGCTCGACCTGGCGCCGAGCGGGCGTGTTGCCCACCTCGATGCCGGCGCGCAGGGAGTCGACGTAGCCCTCGATGGCGCCGCGCACCGTGCGCAGGCGCCCGGAGACGTCGGACCAGTCGCCCTCGGTCGCCGTGGGCATCATGTCGAAGACGTCGCGGATGCCCTGGGCCTCGGAGGCGATGTTGTTGAGGTCGCGCTGCCACCAGCCGGACTCCAGCGTCTCGACCTCGAGCTCGAGCTCGCGCGACAGGTCGGTCTTCGTGACCCAGTCGACGTCGTCGACGGGCTCCTCGGCGGCGAGCGCCGCGAGGGCGCCGCGCGCGGCCTCGATGCGCGGCTGCACGCCCTCGCGCGAGAGGTCGCCGTACTGCGTCTTGTCACCGGGTGCGCCGAGCCAGACGCGCGTGCGCGGCTCGAGCTCGATCTCCTTCTGCACGACCGCCTCGGCGATCGCGTCGATGGGCGTGGTGGGTCGTTCCTGCGGGGTCTCCGTCATGCCTCGACCCTACCGGCGGCCTCCCACGCCGCAGCGGGTGCCGCGCCTCAGGAGACGAGCGGCAGCACGCCCTCCTCGAAGGCGTCGACGCCCTCGAGGCCGTAGGCGACGTCGGGCATGTAGACGACGAGGTAGTCGCAGCCGGCGGCCTGCAGCGCGCGGATGCGCTCGGCGACCTGCTCGGGGCTGCCGATCGCGGCGCCCTCCGCCTTGAACGCCGCCCCGGCCTGGTCGGCGGGCAGCGTGCGATCGGTGCGGGCGTGGATCTCGTCGACGACGCGACGCGCCTCGGCCTCGGTCTCGCGCACGACGACGTTGAGGTTCGTCGAGTTGACGATCTCGCCCGGGTCGCGTCCGGCGGTCTCGCAGTGGCGGTGCAGGATGTCGCGCTTGCGGGCGAACTGCTCGGGGGTGCCGCCGAAGTTCGACGCGTCGCCCCACTTGGCGGCGTATCGCAGCGTGCGCTGCTCGCCGCCGCCCGCGATCCACGTCGGGATGTGCGGCGTGCCGTCGGCGCGCCGCTGCAGCGGCTGCGGACGGCAGATGGCGCCGTCGACCGAGTACCACTCGCCCTCGAGCGTCGCCTCGCCGTCGTGCCACAGGCGCTGCATGATCTGCACCCCATCGCGGAGCCTGCCGATGCGCTCGCCCGTGCCCGGGAACCCGTAGCCGTACGCGCGCCACTCGTGCTCGTACCAGCCGGCGCCGATGCCCATCTCGACGCGACCTCCGGAGATCGCATCGACGGTCGCGGCGACCTTCGCGAGGTAGGCCGGCTCGCGGTAGCCGATGCACGTGCACATCTGGCCGAGCCGCACGCGCTCGGTCGCCGCGGCGAGCGCCGCCATGAGCGACCACGCCTCGTGCGTCGCCTCGTGCGTGGGATGCGGGGTCGTGTGGAAGTGGTCGTAGACCCACACCGACTCCCACGGCCCCGCCTCGGCACGACGCGCGACGTCGAGCATCGTGCGCCACTGGTCGGCAGGCTCGACGTCGACGAGGTCGAGTCGCCAGCCCTGCGGGATGAAGAGTCCGGTGCGCAGCGTCATGACCGGCAGCCTACCGACGCGTGCGGCTCGGGATCAGTGGCCCGCGGCATCCCAGTTCGGGCCGACGCCGACCGCGACGTCGAGCGGCACCGACAGGTCGGCCGCGCCGCCCATGCCCTCGCGCACGATCTCGGTCATGCGGTCGAGCTCGCCGGCGGCGACCTCGAACACGAGCTCGTCGTGCACCTGCAGCAGCATGCGCGAGCGCAGGCCCTCCTCGAGCATCTGCGCGTCGATCGCGAGCATGGCGCGCTTGATGATGTCGGCCGCGGAGCCCTGGATGGGCGAGTTGAGCGCCTGTCGCTCGGCGTTCTCGCGCAGCACGCGGTTGGCCGAGTGGAGGTCGGGGAACGGGCGGCGCCTGCCGAAGATCGTCGTGGTGTAGCCGTCGTCCTTCGCCTGCATGACGACGCCGCGGAGGTAGTCGCGCACGCCGCCGAAGCGCGAGAAGTACTCGAGCATGAGCTGCTTCGCCTCGGACTGCGGGATGCGCAGCTGCTTCGAGAGGCCGAAGGCGCTGAGGCCGTAGGCGAGGCCGTACGACATCGCCTTGACCTTCGTGCGCATGAGCGGCGTGACGTCGGCCGGGTCGACGCCGAACACGCGCGAGCCGACGAACCGGTGGAGGTCCTCGCCCGAGTGGAACGCCTCGATGAGACCCGCATCCTCCGACAGGTGCGCCATGATGCGCATCTCGATCTGCGAGTAGTCGGCGGTGAGCAGCGTCTCGAAGCCCTCGCCGTGCACGAACGCCGTGCGGATCTCGCGGCTGACGTCGGTGCGGATGGGGATGTTCTGCAGGTTGGGGTCGTTCGACGACAGGCGGCCGGTGTTCGAGCCCGTCTGGTCGTAGGTCGTGCGGATGCGGGCGTCGGGGCCGATGCCCTTCTGCAGCGTCTCGATGATCTGCATGAGCTTCGTGGCCTCGCGGTGCTGCAGCAGCAGCCCGAGGAAGGCGTGCGGGCTCGACTCCTGCAGGTCGGCGAGCGACTTCGCGTCGGTCGAGTAGCCGGTCTTCGTCGCGCGCGTCTTCGGCATGCCCAGCTCGTCGAACAGCACGGTCTGCAGCTGCTTGGGACTGCCGAGGTTGACCTCGTGGCCGATCTCGGCGAATGCGTCGCGCGCATGGCCGTCGGCCTTCTCGCGCATGGTGGCGTGGATGCGGGCGAGGACGGTGTCGTCGATCGCGACGCCCGCGTTCTCCATGCGGGTGAGCACGGGCTGCAGCGGCAGCTCGATGTCGGACTCGACGCCGAGCGTGCCGGGGTCGAGGTTGGCGCGCAGCGGGCCGGCGATGCGGCTGACGTACCAGGCGATCGTCGCGGTCGCGCTGGGCTCGACGTCGGGCACGAGCTGCGTGGGATCGGGCTTCGGCATGGCCTCGCCGAGGATGGCGAACACCTGGTGGTCGAGCTCGTACGTCTTCGCCAGCGCCGTCGGCGCTACGAGCCAGGCGGCGATGCGCGTGTCGAGCACGACGCCCTCGAGCTCGAGGCCGGCGGCCCACAGCCAGCGGCGCTGCAGCTTCGCGTCGTGCAGCACCTTCGGGTGGTCGCCCGCGAGCCAGGCGACGAGCGCGTCGTAGTCGCCGGTGCCCGCCTGGTACGGCACGTACGCGCTCGACGCCTCCGTCGACAGGCCGATGCCCGCCAGCGCGTCGCCCGTGCGCTCGAGGTGCACGGCGACGTCGCCGCTCTGACGCTCGAGCCAGGTCGCGAGCTCCTCGTCGACCATCGTGTGGACGGCGGGCGCCTTCGGGGCGTTGGCCGCGGGCGCGATCTCGCCCTCGGCGCCGGACCCCTCCTGCGCGAGGACGCGGTCGAGGAGCGTGCGGAACTGGAGGCGCTGCGAGAAGAGCTCGCGCACCTTGCCCTCGTCGATCGGCTGCCGCGCGAGGTCGAGTGGACCGATGGGCAGCTCGACGTCGTCGACGAGCCGGTTGAGCCGGCGGTTGCGCAGCGCGCGATCCTGCTGCTCGCGGAGGTTGTTGCCGACGACGCCCTTGATCTCGTCGGCGTGGGCGAGGATCTCGTCGACGGTGCCCCACTGCTGCACCCACTTGACGGCCGTCTTCTCGCCGACCTTGTCGATGCCCTGGAGGTTGTCGCTCGTCTCGCCGACGAGCGCGGCGATCTCGGGGTACTGGTGCGGCTCGATGCCGTACCGCTCGCGCACGGTGTCGGGCGTGTAGCGCTTGAGCTCGGAGACGCCGCGCGCGGACGGGTAGAGCAGCGTGACGTCGCCGTTGACGAGCTGGATGGTGTCGCGGTCGCCGGAGACGACGAGGACCTGCATGCCATCGGCGACGCCGCGCTTGGCGAGGGTCGCGAGGATGTCGTCTGCCTCGAAGTCCTCCTTGGAGATCGTGCGGATCCCCATGGCCTGCAGCGCCTCCTCGAGGAGCGGGATCTGCCCCTTGAACTCCGGCGGCGTCTCGGCGCGCGTGCCCTTGTACTCGGCGAACTCGCGCGTGCGGAAGGAGAACCGCGAGATGTCGAACGCGACGGCGAGATGCGTCGGCCGCTCGTTCTTGAGGATGAGCAGCAGCATCGAGATGAACCCGTGGATGGCGTTCGTGTGCTGCCCCTCGCTGTTGACGAAGTTGTCGAGCGGCAGCGCGAAGAACGCGCGGAACGCCAGCGAGTGGCCGTCGATGACCATGAGGGTAGGCTTCGTGTCCGGCACGGAGCCAGCCTAGCCAGCACCAGCGACACCGCACCCAGGAGCACCCTTGCCCGACGCCACCTCGCCCGCGACTCCCCCGCACGCGATCCCCTCCGACGTCGCGTCGAGCCCGGGCGCGTCCGACCTCCTGGGCGAGCGCGGCCGCGGCGAGCTCGCCGAGCGCATGGGGATCGAGTTCACCGAGCTCTCGGCCGACCGATCGGTCGCGACGATGCCCGCCGAGGGCAATCGCCAGCCGATCGGCCTCGTCCACGGCG
This sequence comes from Agrococcus versicolor, assembly GCF_039531815.1. Classification (NCBI taxonomy): domain Bacteria; kingdom Bacillati; phylum Actinomycetota; class Actinomycetes; order Micrococcales; family Microbacteriaceae; genus Agrococcus; species Agrococcus versicolor. The sequence goes on from NZ_BAAAQT010000005.1 coordinate 967,641, forward strand.
GCGCCTACTGCGTGCTCGCCGAGAGCCTCGGATCGATGTCGGCCAACGCGCACGCGATCACGCTCGGCCGCTACGCGGTCGGCATCGACATCAACGCGACGCACACGCGGTCGGTGCGCTCGGGCACCGTCACGGGCACGTGCACGGCCGTGCACCTCGGCTCGACCATGACGGTGCACGAGATCGTCGTCACCGACGAGGACGGCCGCCGCATCTCGACGGCCCGCATCACGAACCTCCTGCGCGACCGCTGAGGCTGGGGCGGGCGCGTCCTCCGACCGGTCGCGTCCTGCGCCGACGGGTCACGTCCTGCGCCGACCGGTCACGTCCTGCGCCGACCGGTCACGTCCTGCGCCGACCGGTCACGTCCTGCGCCGACCGGTCGCAACGGGTGCCCGAGAGGTCCAGATCTGGACCGTTCGCCCGTCGAGAGGTCCACATCTGGACCACTCGATGCAGTCGGCGCGCATGACTCGACCGCTCCACGAGCAGTGCGACGGGTACGTGCGAGCCAGCGTCACGCCGCACCGATCGTGACCGGTCGCTGCGCGCCGGGGCATGTGCGAGTCCTCAGGGCCGGCGCTGCGCATGCGCCGCTCGCACGAGGGCGACGATGCGCCGACCGCCGTCGTCGAGGTCGCGCGCGCTGACGCGGATCACCTGCCAGCCGGCGTCCTGCAGGCGACGATGACGTTCGACGTCCCTCGCGTACTGCACCGCGTCCGTGCGGTGCTGCTGACCGTCGTACTCGACGCCGAGACGCAGCCGCCGCCACGCCATGTCGAGTCGCCCGATGAGCCGCCCGTCCAGATCCCTGACCTCCACCTGCAGCTGCGGCTCGGGCACCCCGCCGCGCACGAGGATCAGTCGCAGCCGCGTCTCCTGCGGTGACTCGGAACCGACGCGGATCGCTCCGAGCGCGCGATGCACGAGGCTCATGCCACGCGCGCCGCGGTACCGCTCCGCGTTCTGCGCGAGGTCGGCGACGTCGAGTCGCCCCGGCCGGTCGCGCGCCACGATCGCGTCGCCGACGGCGACGAGCTCGTCGTGATCGAGCTGGCGTGCGACGTGCACGAAGCAGTCCTCGACGGACTCGACCCGCAGACCTCCGAGCTCGACGACGCGCGCCTTGATCCGGTGTCCGACGACGTCGGGCCGCCGCATGCGAGGCGCCCTCGAGGGCGAGGCGAGGTGGATGGGCAGCGTACCGATCCGCGACGGCAGCGGCAGGCCATGGATGCGCGCGGCCGACGCGTGCGACAGGAACTGGTCGGGCCGCCGGACCGCCTCGAGCGCGGCGAGCAGGTCATGGGCGGGCTCTCCGCTCGGCTGGAGCAGTCGAACTCCCCACGTCGGCGACGCGAGCGCGGCCGAGCGAAGGGCATGCGGCGTGAACCCGTGCTCGAGCGCAGCACGAACGGGGAAGGCGCGGACAGGGCGAGCGTCGTCGGTGAGCATCCGCGCACCGTGCCACTCGACGCGAGCGCGCGTGCGGCTGGATCGTCGGCCGTGGAGAGCAGCCACCTGTGAGGGACGTCGCTCGCAGGTGCGAATCGGTCGCAGCCTGCGCCGCGCGCAGACCGATCGGTCCAGATCTGGACCATTCGACGGTCGAGCGGTCCAGATCTGGACCATTCGAGCACGAGATGCGACCTCTCGGCGCAGAACGTGACCGGTCAGCGCAAGACGTGACCAGTCCGCAGCCGGGCACGCAGCGCCGACGCGTCAGTCCTTCTTGCCGTCGCCCAGCTGCTCGATGACGGCGCGCGCGACCTCGCCCATCGTGAGGCGGCGATCCATCGACGCCTTCTGGATCCAGCGGAAGGCCTCGGGCTCCGACAGGCCCATGCGCTGGCCGAGCAGGCCCTTCGCACGGTCGACGAGCTTGCGGGTCTCGAAGCGCTCGGCGAGGTCGGCGACCTCGGTCTCGAGCGTCTGGATCTGGTCGTAGCGCGCCAGCGCGATCTCGATCGCGGGCAGCAGGTCGTTCGGCGTGAACGGCTTCACGACGTACGCGAGGGCGCCGGCCTCCGACGCACGCTCGACGAGCTCCTTCTGCGAGAAGGCCGTCAGCAGCACGACGGGCGCGATCTTGCCCTCGGACAGCTTCTCGGCAGCCGAGATGCCGTCCATCTTCGGCATCTTCACGTCCATGACGACGAGGTCGGGGCGCAGCGCCGTGGCGAGCTCGACGGCCTTCTCGCCGTCGCCGGCCTCGCCGACGACCTCGAAGCCGTTGTCCTGCAGCGTCTCGACGATGTCGAGGCGGATGAGCGACTCGTCCTCCGCGACGACGACGCGGCGTCGCACGCGGCCCGTGGCGGGCTCCGCGTCGGGAAGCTCGGGCTCCAGGAACGTCGCGTCGGTCATTCCACTAGCCTATGGGATGCGCGCGCGGACCCCCGCCTGCGCCGGCATGGCGGAATTGGCAGACGCGGCGCACTCAAACTGCGCTTCCTCACGGAGTCAGGGTTCGAGTCCCTGTGCCGGCACGCGAGCCGCACGCGCAGGACGCCCCCACCCGACGGGTGAGGGCGTCCATCGTCCGGAGCGGATCAGGCCGTGGGCGTCGACTCGCGGGCTCGCGCCTGCGCCTTCGTCGGCACCTCGATGCGGCGGATGCCGTGGTAGGCCTGCGCCGCCTCGTTGTGCGCGTCGCCGACGACGTGCACGCGCAGGTCGTTCGTCGAGCCGGCGATGCCGGGAGGGGATCCGGAGATCACCACGACCTTCTCGCCCATCTCGACGAGCCCGCGACCGATGAGGATGTCGTCGGCGAGCGCCATCATCTCGTCGGTGTGCGTGACGCGGTCGACGAGGAACGTCTGCATGCCCCAGATGAGCTGCATGCGCGACTCGATCTCGGGGTCCGGCGTCAGGCCGATCATCGGGATGCCCGAGCGCAGCCGCGACATGCGGCGTGCGGAGTCGCCCGACTCGGTGAAGACGACGATGGCCTTCGCCTCGACGAACTCGGCGACCTCGCGTGCCGCGAGGGTGATCGCGCCACCCTGCGTGCGCGGCTTCGTGCCGAGCGGCGGGATGCGCGTGATGCCGTGCGCCTCCGTCGACTCGATGATGCGCGCCATCGTCTGGATCGTGACGATCGGGTACGCACCCACGCTCGTCTCGCCCGAGAGCATGACCGCGTCGGCGCCGTCGAGGATGGCGTTGGCGCAGTCGCTCGCCTCGGCGCGCGTCGGACGGGGCGACTCGATCATCGACTCGAGCACCTGCGTCGCGACGATGACGGGCTTCGCCCAGCGACGCGAGAGCTCGACCGCGCGCTTCTGCACGAGCGGCACCTGCTCGAGCGGCAGCTCGACGCCGAGGTCGCCGCGCGCCACCATGATCGCGTCGAACGCGTCGATGATGTCGGCGAGGTTCTCGACCGCCTGCGGCTTCTCGACCTTGGCGACCACCGGGAGGCGACGGCCCTCCTCGTCCATGATCTCGTGGACGCGCGTGATGTCCGACGCGTCGCGCACGAAGGACAGCGCGATGATGTCGGCGCCGAGCTGCAGCGCCCAGCGCAGGTCCGCCTCGTCCTTCTCGGACAGGGCGGGGACGTTGACGGCGACGCCGGGCAGGTTGATGCCCTTGTTGTCGCTGATCTTGCCGCCGACGACGACCTTCGTCACGACGCGCACGCCGTCGGTCGAGACGACCTCGAGCGCGATGCGGCCGTCGTCGATGAGCAGCGGGTCGCCGGGTGCGACGTCCGCCGGCAGGCCCTTGAACGTCGTGGACACGACGTCCTTGTCGCCCGGGACGTCCTCGATCGTGATGGTGAAGGTGTCGCCGTCGGCGAGCACCTGCGGGCCTGCGGCGATCTTGCCGAGGCGGATCTTCGGCCCCTGCAGGTCGACGAGGATGCCCACGGGCATCCCCAGCTCGTCGGATGCCCGACGGATGTCCTCGTAGACGGCCTCGTGGACCGGATATGCGCCATGGCTCAGGTTCAGGCGGGCCACGTTGACGCCGGCCGCGATGGCGGCCTTCGTCTGCTCGTAGCCCGACAGCGCCGGCCCGAAGGTCGCGACGATCTTCGCTCGTCTCATCTGCTCTCTCTCACATAGGACTCTGCGGGGGCGTCGTGCGCCGCTCGCGAGTCTTCCAGGTTCAGGCGCGGATCGGGAGGTCGGTCGCGCGAACCGGGGATGGCAGGGTCGTCGACCCCTCCAGGTACCGGTCCACCGCTGCCGCCGCCGCGCGCCCCTCTGCGATCGCCCACACGATGAGCGATGCACCTCGACCGGCGTCGCCAGCCACGAAGACGCCTTCCGTCGAGGTCGCGTAGTCCGCGTCACGGGAGACCGTGCCGCGGGAGAAGTCGGTGCCGAGCTGCCCTGCGAGGGTCTCGTCCTCGGCGCCGGTGAAGCCGAGCGCCAGGAGCACGAGGTCGGCGGGGATCTCCCGCTCGGTCCCCGGCTTCGGCTGCCGCACGCCGTCGACGATCTCGGTCTCGGCGACCAGGATCGCCCGCACCTCGCCGACGTCGTTCGAGACGAACTCGACCGTGGAGGCGAGGTACGTGCGCTCGCCGCCCTCCTCGTGGCTCGACTGCACCTCGAAGATCGCGGGGTGCATGGGCCACGGCTGGTGGTCGGGCCGGTCGCTCGGCGGCTGCGCGCCGATCGCGAGGTTCGTCACCGACAGCGCACCCTGGCGGTGCGCCGTGCCGATGCAGTCCGCGCCCGTGTCGCCGCCGCCGAGCACGACGACGTGCTTGCCCGCCGCCGTGATCTGGCTCGACACCGAGGTGCCGGCGACCGTGCGGTTCTGCTGCGTCAGGTACTCCATGGCGTAGTGCACGCCCGCGAGGTCGCGACCGGGGATCGCCAGCTGCCTCGGCACCATGGCGCCGGTCGCGACGACGATGGCGTCGAAGCGCTGCCGCAGGGCGTCCCACGTGATGTCGCGCCCGATGTCGACGCCCGCGCGGAAGCGCGTGCCCTCCGCCTGCATCTGCGCGAGCCGCTGGTCGATCGTGCGCTTCTCGAGCTTGAAGTCGGGGATGCCGTAGCGCAGCAGGCCGCCGATGCGATCGTCGCGCTCGTACACGGCGACGGTGTGGCCGGCGCGCGTGAGCTGCTGCGCGGCCGCGAGGCCCGCGGGCCCCGAGCCGACGACCGCGACGGTCTTGCCCGTGAGGCGTGCCGGCGGGTGCGGCTCGATCCAGCCGTTCTGGAACGCGTCGACCGCGATGGCCTGCTCGACCTGCTTGATCGTGACGGCCGGCTGGTTGATGCCGAGCACGCACGACGACTCGCACGGCGCGGGGCACAGGCGGCCCGTGAGCTCGGGGAAGTTGTTCGTCGCGTGCAGGCGATCGCTCGCGGCCCGGCCCTCGCCGCGCCACGTGAGGTCGTTGAACTCGGGGATGAGGTTGCCCAGCGGGCAGCCCTGATGGCAGAAGGGCACGCCGCAGTCCATGCAGCGTCCGGCCTGCCTGCGCAGCACCGCCTTGTCGCCGAGCTCGCCGATCTCCTTCCAGTCGAGGATGCGCACCGACACCGGGCGCTTCGGCGCGACCTCGCGCTGGGTCGTCTTCAGGAATCCGCGGGGGTCAGCCACCGGTCACCTCCAGGATGCTCTTCCAGATCTGGTCGGAGTCGGGATCGATGCCCGCGTCCTCGGCCTGCTTGCGGATGTCCCGCACGGCGGCCCAGTCGCGCGGCACGATCTTCGTGAAGCCCGTGAGCCCGCCGCGAGCGTCGAGCAGGCGCTGCGCGACCGCCGACTCCGTGAGCTCGACGTGGCGCTCGAGGATCGCGCGCAGCTCGATCTCGTCCTCCTCGCTGAGCCGCTCGAGCAGCAGCTCGCCCGCGTGGAGCGACTCGCGGTTGATGCGCGAGGCCTCGAGGTCGAGCACGTAGGCGATGCCGCCCGACATGCCGGCGCCGAGGTTGCGGCCCGTCGTGCCGAGGATGACGGCGATGCCGCCGGTCATGTACTCGAGCGCGTGGTCGCCCGTGCCCTCGCACACCGCGGTCGCGCCGGAGTTGCGCACGAGGAAGCGCTCGCCGACGATGCCGCGGATGTGGAGCGAGCCGGAGGTCGCGCCATAGCCGATGACGTTGCCGGCGATGACGTTGCGCTCGGCGACGAACGGCGCCGTCGGGTCGGGGCGCACGGCGATGAGGCCGCCCGAGAGTCCCTTGCCGACGTAGTCGTTCGCGTCGCCGACGAGGCGCAGCGTGATGCCGCGCGGGATGAAGGCGCCGAGCGACTGGCCGGCGGAGCCGCGCAGCGTGATGTCGATCGAGTCCGGCGGCATGCCCGCCTCGCCGTGGCGCTTCGTGACCTCGTTGCCGAGCATCGTGCCGACGGCGCGGTCGGTGTTCGCCACGGGGATGTCGAGGCGCACGGTCTCGCCGGCGTGATGGGCGCGCAGCACCTCGTCGATGAGGCGCATGTCGAGCTGGTCGTCGAGCTCGTGGTCCTGCGACGTGCGGTTGCGGCGCTCGCCGGCGTCGGCCGGCACGTCGAGCACCTTGCGCAGGTCGAGGCCGTCGGCCTTCCAGTGGTGGATGGCGTCGTCGACGTCGAGCAGCTCGGAGCGTCCGATGGCCTCGTCGATCGAGCGCAGGCCGAGCGACGCGAGCAGCTCGCGCACCTCCTGCGCGACGTACTCGAAGAACGTGACGACGAACTCGGGCTTGCCCGTGTAGCGCTCGCGCAGCACGGGATTCTGCGTCGCGACGCCGACCGGGCACGTGTCGAGGTGGCACACGCGCATCATGATGCAGCCGGAGACGACGAGCGGCGCCGTCGCGAAGCCGTACTCCTCGGCGCCGAGCAGCGCACCCACGAGCACGTCGCGACCCGTCTTCAGCTGGCCGTCGACCTGCACGACGACCCGCTCGCGCAGGCCGTTGACCATGAGGGTGTGCTGCGCCTCGGCGAGCCCGATCTCCCACGGCGTGCCCGCATGCTTCAGCGAGTTGAGGGGGCTCGCGCCCGTGCCGCCGTCGTGGCCGGAGACGAGCACGACGTCGGCCTTCGCCTTCGCGACGCCCGCGGCGACCGCGCCGATGCCCGACTGCGAGACGAGCTTCACGTGGATGCGCGCGTCGCGGTTGGCTCGCTTGAGGTCGAAGATGAGCTGCTTGAGATCCTCGATCGAGTAGATGTCGTGGTGCGGGGGCGGCGAGATGAGGCCCACGCCGCTCGTCGCGTGCCGCGTGCGCGCGACCCACGGGTACACCTTGCCCGGGGGCAGCTGGCCGCCCTCGCCGGGCTTCGCGCCCTGCGCCATCTTGATCTGGATGTCGTCGGCGTGCGTGAGGTACATGCTCGTGACGCCGAAGCGACCCGACGCCACCTGCTTGATCGACGAGCGCCGCTCGGGGTCGAGCAGCCGGTCGACGTCCTCGCCGCCCTCGCCCGTGTTCGACTTCGCGCCGAGCCGGTTCATCGCGATCGCGAGCGTCTCGTGCGCCTCCTTCGAGATGGAGCCGTACGACATCGCGCCCGTGGAGAAGCGCTTGACGATCTCGGAGATCGGCTCGACCTCGTCGATCGGGATGGGCGTGACGTCCTCGGTCTTCAGCCGGAACATGCCGCGCAGCGTCTTCAGCTCGCGAGCCTGCTCGTCGACGGCGCGCGAGTACTCGCGGAACACGTCGAACTGCCGCGTGCGCGTCGAGTGCTGGAGGCGGAAGACGGTCTCGGGGTTGAACAGGTGCGGCGTGCTGTCGCGGCGCCACTGGTACTCGCCGCCGGTCGGCAGCCCCTCGTGCGCGAACGGCGCCTTCTCCGGCGGGTACGCGATCGCGTGGCGCTGGGCGCTCTCGCTCGCGAGCACCTCGACGCCGACGCCGCCCAGGCGGGTGGGCGTGCCCTCGAAGTAGCGGGCGACGAGCTGCTCGGACAGGCCGACCGCCTCGAACGCCTGCGCGCCCGCGTACGACCCGACGGTCGAGATGCCCATCTTCGACATGATCTTCGTCACGCCCTTGCCGAGCGCCTTGATGACGTTGTGCACGGCGTCCTCGGGGCTGATGCCCGGGAGGCGGCCGGTGATCGCGAGCTGCTCCGCGGTCTCCATCGCGAGGTAGGGGTTCACGGCGGAGGCGCCGTAGCCGATGAGCAGCGCGACGTGGTGCACCTCGCGCACGTCGCCCGTCTCGACCACGAGGCCGACGCGCATGCGCGTCTCGGCGTCGATGAGGTGATGGTGCACGGCCGAGACCGCGAGGAGGCTCGGGATGGGCGCGAGCTGCTCGTTCGAGTCGCGGTCCGAGATGACGACGTACTGCGCGCCCTCGGCGATCGCCTCGTCGACCTCGGCGCACATGGCGTCGAGGCGGTCGACCATCGCGTCCGCTCCCCCGTCGACCGGGTAGAGCGCCGAGATCGTCACCGTCCGGCGAGAGCCGGGCGTGCGGTCGATGTGGCGGATCTTCGCGAGCTCGTCGTTGTCGATGACGGGGAAGTCGAGGATGACCTGGCTCGCGTGCGCCGCCGACGCCGTCAGCAGGTTGCGGACCGGCCCGAGGCCCAGGCGCATCGACGTGACGACCGACTCGCGGATGGAGTCGAGCGGCGGGTTCGTGACCTGCGCGAAGGCCTGCGCGAAGTAGTCGAACAGCAGCCGGGGGCGCTCGGACAGCACCGCGATGGGCGTGTCCGACCCCATGGCGCCCAGCGGCTCGGCGCCGGTGCCGGCCATGGGGGTGAGCAGGATGCGCACCTCCTCCTCCGTGTAGCCGAAGGTGCGCTGGCGACGGGTGACCGAGGCGGGCGTGTGGATGACGTGCTCGCGGTCGGGTAGCTCGGAGAGGTGGATGCGGCTCGACTCGAGCCACTCGCCCCACGGCTGCGACCGCGCGAGCTCCATCTTCGTCTGGAAGTTGTCGAGCAGGCGGCCGTGCTCGGTGTCGACGATGAAGAGGCGGCCGGGCTGGAGGCGACCGCGCTGGACGACGCGCGCAGGGTCGATGGGCAGCACGCCCGTCTCGCTCGCGACGACGACGAGGCCGTCGTCGGTGACGAGCCAGCGGCCCGGTCGCAGGCCGTTGCGGTCGAGCGTCGCGCCGACGAGCGTGCCGTCGGTGAACGAGATGGCCGCGGGGCCGTCCCACGCCTCCATGAGCAGCGAGTGGTACTCGTAGAACTCGCGCAGCTCGGTCGGCAGGTCGGTGGCGTTCTCCCACGCCTCCGGCACCATCATCATCATCGCGTGCGGCAGGCTGCGGCCCGAGAGCGTGAGCAGCTCGAGCGCCTCGTCGAACGACCCGGAGTCGGAGATGCCCGGGGTGATGATCGGGAAGAGCGGCTTGAGGTCGCCGAGCAGCTCGCTGCGCAGCTGCGACTGCCGCGCGCGCATCCAGTTGCGGTTGCCCTCGACGGTGTTGATCTCGCCGTTGTGCGCGATCATGCGCAGCGGCTGCGCGAGCGGCCACGACGGGAAGGTGTTCGTCGAGTAGCGCGAGTGCACGATCGCCAGTCGCGTCGCGAAGCGCTCGTCCGACAGGTCGGGGTAGAACGGCTCGAGCTGGAGCGTCGTGACCATGCCCTTGTAGGTGATGGTCCGCGCCGACAGCGACGGCAGGTAGTCGCCGACCTCGCGCTCGATGCGCTTGCGCAGGCGGAAGGTCAGGCGGTCGAGGTCGATGCCCGACGCCTGGGTGCCCGCCGACGAGATGAAGACCTGCTCGATGGCGGGCATCGAGGCGCGGGCGAGGTCGCCGAGCGACTCGGGGCGCGTGGGCACCTCGCGCCAGCCGAGCACCGTGAGGCGCTCCTCGCCGGCGATGCGCTCGATCGACGAGCGCGCGCGTGCACGCTCGGCGTGGTCGGTGGGGAGGAAGACGAGCCCGGCCGCGTACGCGCCGACCGGCGGCAGCGCGAAGCCCGCGACGGCCCGCAGGAACTCGTCGGGCATCTGCGTGAGGATGCCTGCGCCGTCGCCGGTGCCGGCGTCGGAGCCCACCGCCCCGCGGTGCTCGAGGTTGCGCAGCGCGTCGAGCGCCGACACGACGATGTCGTGGCCGGCGCTGCGGCGCAGGGTGGCGACCATCGCGAGGCCGCAGGAGTCGCGGTCGAGCGTGGGGTCGTACATCCCGGCTTCGGGGTGACCACCGAGGTGGCGGAGCATGGGTGCCATGACGAGCCTCCGAGGGAAAGAGGGCGGCACGGAACGTCGTCGGCCCGTGTGGCGGATCAGGTGGTGGTCTTGGCGGTTCCCGCTGCCACCGCCGGCTCGGCCGTTGTGTCGGCCTCGTCGAGCTCGGAGTACACGTCGGAGTCTACCGCCTCATCCTCGGGCTCCCTGCCAGGCTGCCAGGGTGCGGGCTCGAGGCCCGGGTGCCTGCGGCTCTGCACGATCCAGATGACGACGCCGAGCGCGACGGCGGCGATGGCGGCCCACACGTTCACGCGGATGCCGAAGAAGACCTCGGACGGGTTGATGCGGATCGTCTCCCACACCGCACGGCCCACGCCGTACCAGATGAGGTAGAGGCCCGCGGCCTTGCCCCACTGGATGTCGCGACGACGGTCGAGCCAGATGATGACGGCGGCGCCGACGAGGTTCCAGACGATCTCGTAGAGGAACGTCGGGTGGAAGAGCGTGCCCTCGGGCAGGCCGACGGGGAAGGCGGGGTTCGTGGCCTCGACCTGCAGGCCCCACGGCAGCGACGTCGGCTGGCCGAAGAGCTCGTGGTTCACGTAGTTGCCGAGACGGCCGGCCGCCTGCGCCACGAGCATGCCGGGCGCGAGCGCGTCGACGAACGTCGTGAACCGCAGCCCCGTGATCCGGCAGCCGATCCAGATGCCGAGCGCGCCGAAGATGATGGCGCCGAAGATCGCGACGCCGCCGTTCCAGACGGCGATCACGTTCCAGAGGTCGAAGTTCTCGCCCAGGTACTCGTCGGGGTAGGTGAGCACGTGGAAGATGCGCGCGCCGACGATGCCGAGGAGCACGGCCCACACGGAGATGTCGATGACGAGGCCGCCGTCGACGCCGCGCTGCCGCAGCCGGCGCGCGGTGATGAACGCCGCGAGGAGGATGCCGAGCAGGATGCAGAGCGCGTACGTGCGGATGTCCCAGTCGGCGAGCGACACGACGGCGCCGTTCGGCAGCGTGATCGGGTTGCCGAGGAACGGCAGCAGCGAGGTGAGCCATTCGCCGACGGGGATGCCCTGAAGGTCAGGCGACGGGCTGGGGATGCTCTGCAGCACGGATCCTCCGTGATCGGTGGGTGACCACCTCGAGTCAGTGGGACTGGACGAGTGTACCCGCGGCGAGGTCGGCGACCCGCGCACGCAGGCCGTCGATGCCGCCGTCGCGCAGCGCGCCGACGAGCGCGGAGCCCGTGATGGCGCCCTCGGCGTAGGTCAGGACGTCGGCGACCTGGTCGCCGGTGGAGATGCCGAGGCCGACGCAGCGCGGCAGGTCGACGCCGATGGCGGTGCGACGCGCCTCGAGGCGGTCCGAGAGCGTGCGCGCCGCGACGTCCATCGAGCCGCGGGCGCCGGTCGTGCCCATCGTCGACACCGTGTAGACGAAGCCGCGCGAGCGCCGCAGCACCTCGTCGATCCGCGCGTCCGACGAGGACGGCGCGGCGAGGAAGATGCGGTCGAGGTCGTGGTGCTCGGCGGCGTCGATCCACTCGCGGCCGTTCTCGGGCACGAGGTCGGGCGTGATGAGCCCTGCTCCCCCGGCCTCGGCGAGGGCGCCCGCGAAGCGGTCGACGCCCCAGCGCAGCACGGGGTTCCAGTACGTCATGACCAGCACGGGGATGCTCGTGCGCGCCGTGACCGCCGCGATCGTCTCGAACGCCTCCTCGATGCGGAAGCCGCGATCGAGGGTCGTCTGCGTCGCCGCCTGGATCACCGGGCCGTCGAGGCTCGGGTCCGAGTACGGCAGCCCGAGCTCGATGGCCGTGAAGCCGCCCTCGGCGAGGGCGACGCACGCCTCGACGCACGCCTCCTGCGACGGGTAGCCCGCGGGGAGGTAGCCGATGAGGGCGCGGCCGCCCGAGGCGTCGATCGCCTGCTTCGTCGCGCTCATGACTGCGTCGCACCCTCGTCGATGACGTCGAACCACTTCGCGGCGGTCGCGACGTCCTTGTCGCCGCGGCCCGAGAGCGACACGAGCAGCACGGCGTCGGGGCCGAGCTCGCGAGCGAGGCGCATCGCGCCCGCGATCGCGTGCGCCGACTCGATCGCGGGCATGATGCCCTCGAGGCGCGACAGCTCGCGGAACGCGTCCATGGCCTCCGCGTCCGAGACGGGCTCGTACTCCGCGCGGCCGATGTCGTGCAGCCAGGCGTGCTCGGGGCCGACGCCCGGGTAGTCGAGGCCCGCGGAGATCGAGTGCGAGTCGAGCGTCTGGCCGTCGGCGTCCTGCAGCATGAGCGAGCGCGAGCCGTGCAGGATGCCGGGGCTGCCGTGGCGGATCGTGAGGGCGTGGCGCTGGGTGTCGGCGCCGTCGCCCGCCGCCTCGTAGCCGATGAGGCGCACGTCCGGGTCGTCGAGGAACGCGTGGAAGATGCCCATGGCGTTCGAGCCGCCGCCGACGCATGCGAGGACGGCGTCGGGCAGCCTGCCGACCTGCTCGAGCATCTGCGCACGCGCCTCCTCGCCGATCTGGGCGTGGAAGTCGCGCACCATGACCGGGTACGGGTGCGGGCCCGCGACGGTGCCCATGAGGTAGTGGCTCGTCTCGACGGTGCGGACCCAGTCGCGCAGGCCCTCGTTGATCGCGTCCTTCAGCGTGCGCGCACCCGTCGTGACGGGGATGACCTCGGCGCCGAGCAGCCGCATGCGGGCGACGTTGAGCGCCTGGCGCTCCGTGTCGACCTCGCCCATGTAGATCGTGCACTCCATGCCGAAGAGCGCCGCCGCCGTCGCGGTGGCGACGCCGTGCTGGCCGGCGCCCGTCTCGGCGACGAGGCGCGTCTTGCCGAGGCGCTGCGCGAGCAGGCCCTGGCCGAGCACGTTGTTGATCTTGTGGCTGCCGGTGTGGTTGAGGTCCTCGCGCTTCAGCATGATGCGCGCGCCGCCGACGGCCGCCGACAGTCGCGGCGCCTCCGTCAGCAGCGAGGGACGGCCGGTGTACTCGCGGCCGAGGCGCGCGAGCTCCTCGCCGAACGCCGGATCCTGCCTTGCCTCCTCGTAGGCGGCGGCGAGCTCGTCGATCGCCGCCATGAGGGGCTCGGGCATGTGGACGCCGCCGAAGAGGCCGAAGTCGGGGCCGCGCTCGTCGCGAAGGCTCATGATGCACTCCTGAATGCCGCGACGCGATCGGCGGGGTCGCCGTCGCGCACGAGGGTCTCGCCGACGAGCACCGCGTGGGCACCCGCCGACCTGTATGCGCGGACGTCGTCGACGGTGCGGACGCCGGACTCCGCGACCGCGACGACGCCCTCGGGGATGAGGGGGCGGAGCTCGGCGAAGCGCTCGGGATGCATCTCGAACGTCTTGAGGTCGCGCGTGTTGACGCCGACGATCCGCGCGCCGACCGCGAGGGCGCGCGCGACCTCGTCGGCGTCGTGGACCTCCACGAGCACCGAGAGGCCGAGCCCCTCCGCGAACGCGTGCAGGTCGGCGAGCGTCGCGTCGTCGAGCGCCGCGACGATGAGCAGCACGAGGTCGGCGCCCGCGGCGCGCGCCTCGAGCAGCTGGTAGCGCGAGGCGATGAAGTCCTTGCGCAGCACGGCGACGTCGACCGCGGCGCGGACGGCGCGCAGGTCGTCGAGCGTGCCGAGGAACCGGCGGCCCTCGGTGAGCACGCTGATGACGCTCGCGCCGCCGGCCGCGTAGGCGGCGGCGAGCGCGGCGGGCTCGGGGATGTCGGCGATGGGCCCGCGCGAGGGGCTCGCGCGCTTCACCTCGGCGATGACGTGGACGCCGTCGACCGGCTGCGACAGCAGCGCGATGACGTCGATGGGGGCTCGCGAGCCGCGCGCGATCGCGTCGAGCTCGTCGAACGGCAGCGCGGCGCGGCGGACCTCCGCGTCCTCGAGCGCCCCGGCGGTCAGGGCGTCGAGCATCAGTGCTCCTTCGCGGAGTACTTCGGTCCGTTCACGCCGTAGCCGGCTCGTGCGAGCACCCATCCGACGATCGCGCCGATCGGCACGAAGACGGCGGCGATGCCCACGAGCAGCGGCTGGTCGAGCCAGAAGAAGAGCGTGCCCGCTGCGATCGCCACGAGCATGATGATCACGGCCGTCCAGGCGGCGGGCGAGTGGCCCTCGCCCGGCTCGACGTGCTCTTCGATGGCGGTCTGGTCGCTCACGGTGCTCCTCGAATCCATGGGTTCGCTCAGTCTACCGGTCCTCGGCCTCGGGCCCGCGCGTCGCCGTCGGGTCCTCGCCGTCGTCGAGCGCATCCCATGCGAGCCCCGACTCCGCGCGCTCGAAGCGCTGCACGGCCTGCCTGCGCTGCCATGCGCCGGCCGTCGCGAACGTCCAGATCGCCGCGGCGAGGGCGAGGACGAGGCCCACGACGGCGAGCGCCGGCGCAGCCGTCGTCGTGGCGGTCGCATCGAGGGTCGTGACGCCCGTCGCCGCGCTCGCGGCATCGGCGATCGTGCCGTCGAGGCCCGCGAGCCGCTGCGCGAGGTGCGTGCCGCCCACCCCGACCATCGCGACGCCGACGATCGCGAGCACGCGGGCGACGAGCGGTCGCGCGAGCGTGAGCGCGAGGCCGAGCGCGCCGATCGTGAGCGCGACGGGCGCGAGCGCGGGTGCGACGGTCGTGCCGTCGAGCTCGATGGCGCCGGCGTCGGGCGGCATGACCGTCGCCCACGTCAGCACGGAGCCGGAGAGGATCGCCGCGCCGCCCAGGAGGTGCGCGAGCACGGCGAGGACGCGCCCGCGCGCCCTCATCGGACGATCCTGCGCATGGCGTCCGCGCGCGCCGTCGCCCGCAGCGGCGCCGCCGCCTTGCTGCGCACCTCGGCGTGCTCGGTCGCGGGCACGCTGTCGGCCACGAGGCCCGCGCCCGCCTGCACGTGCGCCATGCCGTCGACGATCGTCACGGTGCGGATGGCGATGGCGAGGTCGGCGTCGCCTGCGAAGTCGAAGTAGCCGACGACGCCGCCGTAGACGCCGCGCTGCGCCGGCTCGAGCGCGTCGATGATCTCGAGCGCGCGCGGCTTCGGCGCGCCCGAGAGCGTGCCGGCGGGGAACGTCGCGCGGAAGGCGTCGACGGCGGAGGCGCCCGCGCGCATGCGCCCCTCGACGGTCGAGACGATGTGCATGATGTGGCTGAACCGCTCGATCACCATGAACTCGGTCACGGCCACCGAGCCCGCCTCGCACACCTTCGCGAGGTCGTTGCGGGCGAGGTCGACGAGCATGACGTGCTCGGACCGCTCCTTCGGATCCGCGAGCAGCTCGTCCGCGAGGGCGTTGTCGGCGGCCGTGTCGGCCCCGCGGGGCCGAGAGCCCGCGATGGGATGCATCGTCGCGAGGCCCTCGTGCACCGTGACGAGCGCCTCGGGGCTCGAGCCGACCACCTGGTACGGCTTGCCGCTCGCGTCCTCGAGCGTGAGGAGGTACAGGTAGGGCGAGGGGTTCAGGAGGCGCAGGACGCGGTAGACGTCGAGCGGATGCGCCGTGAGGGGCACGTCGAACCGGCTCGACAGCACGACCTGGAAGACGTCGCCGTCGACGATGTGGCGCTTCGCTCGCTCGACCATCGCGCCGAACCCCTCGGCGCTCACGGAGGCGGTCGGCTCGGGCTCGACGTCGGCGAGCGGCTCCGCGAGCCACGTCGGCGCGTCCTCGGCCAGTCGCGCCTGCATGTCGTCGAGCTGCCGCTGCGCGCCCGCCCACAGGCGGTCGGCGTCCTCGACGCCGTCGGCGAGCGCCGTCGCGATGAGCAGCGCCGTGCCGGTGCGGTGGTCGAGCACGACGAGCTCCGCGACGAACGACAGCCCGATCGCGGGCACGTCGACCTGGCGCTCGGGCGGGTCGGGCAGGTGCTCGAGCTCGCGCACGGCCTCCCAGCCCACGTGCCCGACGAGCCCGCCCGTGAGCCTCGGGAGCCCGGGGACGCGCGGCGTGCGCCAGCGCTCGAGCACGTGCGCGACCGTCTCGAGCGGCGAGCGCTCGACGTCGTCGCCCAGCAGCCGCTCGACGCTGAGGCCGTGGCTGCGCCAGGAGACCTCGCCCTCGTCGGCCGAGAGCTGCCCGAACGACGAGACGCCGACGAACGAGAAGCGGTTCCACACGCCCTGCTCGGCCGACTCGAGGAGGAACGACCCCGGTCGGTCGACCGCGAGCTTCCGGTAGACGCCCACGGGCGTCTCGGTGTCGGCGAGGATCTCGCGGACGACGGGCACGACGCGGTGCGTCGGCACGAGCGCGTCGAACTGCTCGCGCGTCGTCGTCGTCACGACGTGACCTCGAGCGGCGTGAAGAAGCACGTGCGGTTGCCCGTGTGGCACGCGGGCCCCGTCTGCTGCACGCGCACGAGCAGCGTGTCGGCGTCGCAGTCGATCGCGATCGACACGGGCACCTGCACGTTGCCGGAGGTGTCGCCCTTGCGCCAGTACTCCTGCCGCGACCGCGACCAGAACGTCACGCGCCCCTCGGTCGACGTGCGCCGGAGCGCCTCGGCGTCCATGTAGCCGAGCATGAGCACGTCGCCCGTCTCGTCGTCCTGCACGATCGCCGGCACGAGGCCGTGCTCGTCGGTCTTCAGCTGCGGGATCATCGCACCGTCACCCCCGCCGCGCGCATGGCGGCCTTCACGTCGTCGATCGTGCTCTGCTGCGAGTGGAAGATGCTCGCCGCGAGCACGGCGTCCGCCCCCGCCGAGACGGCGGGCGCGAAGTGCTCCGGGCCGCCCGCTCCCCCGCTGGCCACGACGGGCACGCCGGTGGCGGCTCGCACGGCGGCGATGAGCTCGAGGTCGAAGCCCGCCTTCGTGCCGTCGGCGTCGATCGAGTTGACGAGCAGCTCGCCCGCGCCGCGGCGGTCGACCTCCGCCGCCCACGCGATGGCGTCGATGCCGGTGCGGCGCCTGCCGCCGTGCGTCGTGACCTCGAAGCCGCTCGCGGTGTCGGCCGAGCGCAGCACGTCGAGCGAGACGACGAGCACCTGCGCGCCGAACGCGGCCGAGATCTCGTCGACGACCTCGGGCCGTGCGATCGCCGCCGAGTTCACGCCCACCTTGTCGGCGCCGTGCGCGAGCAGTCGCGAGACGTCGGCGACCGTGCGGACGCCGCCGCCGACCGTGAGCGGGATGAAGACCTGCTCGGCGCAGCGCTCGACGACCTCGAGGATCGTGTCGGAGCCCTCGACCGTCGCGGTGACGTCGAGGAACGTCAGCTCGTCGGCGCCCTGCTGCGCGTAGCGCGCGGCGAGCTCGACGGGATCGCCCTGGTCGGCGAGGTCCTGGAACCGCACGCCCTTCACGACGCGGCCGCCCGCGACGTCGAGGCACGGGATGACGCGCGTCGTGAGCATCAGACCCTCGCTGCGTGGATGCGCGTGACGATGATCGCCTTCGCGCCCGCGGCCTCGAGGTCGTCCATGACGCGGTTGACGTCCTGCGACTCGGTCATGACGCGCACGGCCACCCAGTCGTCGTCGCGCAGCGGGGAGATCGTCGCGGACTCCTTGCCGGGGCAGACGCGCACCGCGGCGTCGAGGTCCTCCCGACGCACGTCGTAGTCGACCATGACGTAGCGGCGCGCCACGAGCACGCCCTCGAGGCGACGACGCAGAACGTGCAGGCCGTCGCTCGCGCGGCCCGAGGAGATCAGCACCGCCTCGGACGTCAGGATGGGCTCGCCGAAGGTCTCGAGCCCCTGCTTGCGCAGCGTCGCGCCCGTCTCGACGACGTCGGCGATCGCATCCGCGACCCCGAGTCGCACCGCCGACTCGACGGCGCCGTCGAGGTGCACGAGCGTCGCATCGAGCCCGCGGGCGTCGAGCCACGAGCGCAGGAGCCCCGTGTAGCTCGACGCGATGCGGACGCCCGCGAGCTCGTCGGTCGACGAGAAGGTGCCGACGGGGCCCGCGAAGCGGAACGTCGAGCGGCCGAAGCCGAGCCCGTGCACCTCGACGGCGGGCGAGCCCGAGTCGAGCAGCAGGTCGCGGCCCGTGATGCCGACGTCGATGACGCCCGAGCCCACGTACGTGGCGATGTCGCGCGGGCGCAGGTAGAAGAACTCGACGTCGTTCGCCGGATCGGCGACGATGAGCTCCTTGCCGTCGCGGCGGCCGTGGTACCCGGCCTCCTCGAGCATGCCGGCGGCGGTCTCGGACAGCGCGCCCTTGTTGGGCACGGCGATCTTCAGCATGGGGGTCTCTTCTGGGTGAGCGAGCGAGCGGTGGGCGGCGGGCTCAGAGATGTCGGTACACGTCCTGCAGGCTCAGGCCCTTCGCGAGCATGAGCACCTGCAGGTGGTAGAGCAGCTGCGAGATCTCGGCCGCCGTCGCGTCGTCGCCCTCGTGCTCGGCCGCCATCCACACCTCGGCGGCCTCCTCGACGATCTTCTTCCCGATCGAGTGCACGCCGCCCTCGACGCGCGAGAGGGTGTTGCCCTCGCGTCCGTCGGCCACGGCCTGCGCGAGCTCGGCGAACAGGGTGTCGAAGGTCTTCACCGCTCCAGGGTAGTCGCCCGAGCGAGCACGTCGCGCAGCGCCTGGATGCGCCCGGCGGGTGCGCCGTGGCCGTAGACGGCGGATCCGGCCACGAACGTGTCGGCGCCGGCGGCGGCGGCCTCGCCGATCGTGTCGGTCGAGATGCCGCCGTCGACCTGCAGGCGCACCTCGACGCCCGCGTCGACGGCCGCACGCCGCAGCGCGCCGAGCTTCGGCAGCACCTCCGGCATGAACGACTGCCCGCCGAAGCCCGGCTCGACCGTCATGACGAGCACCATGTCGAAGGCGTCGATGCGATCGACGAACGGCGCGACGTCGGTGCCGGGCTTGAGCGCGACCGCTGCCGCGACGCCCGCGTCGCGCAGCGTGCGGGCGAGGGCGAACGGATCGGCGCTCGCCTCGGCGTGGAACGTGACGCTCGCGACGCCGGGCAGCGCGTACTCGGGCGCCCAGCGGTCGGCGTCCTCGAGCATGAGGTGCACGTCGAGCGGCACGGGCGAGACCTGCCCGATGCGCTCGACGACCGGGAGGCCGAGCGTCAGGTTCGGCACGAAGTGGCCGTCCATGACGTCGACGTGCACGGCGTCGGCGGAGGCGATGGCGAGGAGGTCGCGCTCGAGGTTGGCGAAGTCCGCGGACAGGATGCTCGGGTGGATGCGCACGGCTCGAGGCTATCGAGCGGACGCCGCGGCGTCGCCGCCGGGACGACGCAGCAGCTGCACGAACATCGCGTCGGTGCCCGTGCGGTGGGGCCAGAGCTGCACGGCCTCGCCCGTGCCGCCGAGCGTCGCATCCGGGGCGATCCGCGTCATGACCGCACGGGTGTCGACGGCCTCGGCGCCGTCGGCGATCGCACCCTGCACGATCGCCCGCGTCTCGGCCAGGTGCGGCGAGCACGTCACGTACGCCACGAGGCCGCCGGGTCGCACGGCGCGCATCGCGGCCCGCAGGAGCTGGGACTGGAGGCGTGCGAGCTCGGGCACGTCGCTCGGCTGCTTGCGCCAGCGCGCCTCGGGCCGCCTGCGCAGCGCGCCGAGCCCCGTGCACGGGGCGTCGAGCAGGATGCGGTCGTAGACGCCGTCGACGTCGGCGTACCGGCGACCGTCGCCGACGGCGACCTCGACGGACGGATCGACGGCGGCGAGCGCCTGCCGCACGAGCCCCGCGCGAGCGGGGACGAGCTCGTTGGCCTCGAGGTGCGCGCCCGACGCACGCGCCTCGGCGGCGAGCAGCGCGGCCTTGCCGCCCGGGCCCGCGCACAGGTCGAGCCAGCGCTCGCCGGCGGCCACGGGCTCGGCGCGCGTGAGCGCGAGCGCCGCGAGCTGGCTGCCGGCGTCCTGCACGCGCGCCCTGCCCTCGCGGACGGCCGGCACGCGCCAGGGGTCGCCGGCGGGCGAGAGCCTGCCGAGGGGAGATGCCGTCGACTCGTCGCCGAGCTCCGCGGGCTCGGCGAGGCCCGGGAGGGCGACGAGCTGGACGCGGGGCGCGTCGTTGTCGGCCGCGAGGAGCGCCTCGAGCTCGTCGGCCGCGCCCTCGGCGTCGAGCGCCCGGCGCAGCGCCCGCACCACCCACGTCGGGTGCGCCGCGCGCAGCGCGAGGGCGTCGTCGGCGGACATGCCCGCCGCGATGGCGTCGACCTGCTCGTCGATGGACGTCGCCGTGACGCGACGCAGCACGGCGTTCGCGAACCCGCGGCGCCCGCGGTGGTCGCCGAGCAGCTCGATCGACTCGTGCACCGCCGCGTGCGCGGGCACGCGCATCCTCGCGATCTGATGCACGGCGACGCGCAGGACCGAGCGGGTCGTCGCGTCGATCTCGTCCATGGGCCTGCCTGCGGCAGCGACGACGATGGCGTCGAGGTGGCCCTGCCAGCGCAGCGTGCCGTAGGCGAGCTCGGTCGCGAACGCCGCGTCCTGCGCGTCGAGGCCCGCCTCGCGGATGCGCGCGGGCAGCAGCAGGTTGGCGTAGGCGTCGTCGACGTCGACGTCGCGCACGACCTCCTGCGCCACGCGGCGCGGAGAGGGACGCTCGGTCGTGCGCCGACGCGGCGCTCGGTCGCTCCGGCGATCAGGCATCGAGCACGACCTCTCCGCCGCGGCCGCGCAACCAGTCGGCGGCGGCCATCGGGCGTCCTCCCGCGGGCTGCACCTGCCCGAGCGCGAGCGGCGACGATGCGGTGCCGAGCACGGCATCGCGACCCACGAGGCGCGCGGTGCCCGCCGGCAGCGGATCGGCGGCGCTGCGCGACAGCCCGAGCACCTTGACGCGCTCGCCCGCGAGCAGGACGTGCGCGCCCGGCTCGGGCGTGACGCCGCGGAAGCGCGACAGCACGGCGGGCGCGGGCTCGTCGAGGCGCAGGAGGCCGTCGGCGAGCGCGAGCTTCGGTGCGAACGAGGGCTCCCCGACCTGCTCGACGAAGACGGCGGTGCCGTCGGCGATCGCGTCGACGGCCTCGACGAGCACGCCGGCACCCGATGCCGCGAGCTGCGCCAGGAGGTCGCCGGCCGTCGCGAGCGGCGGCACGGGCGACGCCTCCATCCGCACGATCGGGCCGGCGTCGAGCTCGGGCACGAGGCGGAAGACGCTCACGCCCGTCTCGTGCTCGCCGGCGACGAGCGCACGCTGGACCGGCGCAGCGCCGCGGTACGCGGGCAGGAGCGAGAAGTGCAGGTTGATCCAGCCGTGCTCGGGCGCCGACAGCAGCGGCTCGCGCACGAGGCCGCCGTAGGCGACGACCACGCCGAGCGCCGCACCGGTCGCCACGATGCGCTCGGTCGCGTCGGCGTCGAGGCGGTTCGCCTCGAGGACCGGCAGGCCGAGCCGCTCGGCAGCCGCGGCGACCGGCGTCGGCGTGAGCACGCGGCGCCTGCCCTGCGGCGAGGCGGCGCGCGTGACGACGAGCGCGACGTCGTGCACGGCGGCGAGCGCCTCGAGGCTCGGCACGGCGGCCTCCGGGCTCCCGGCGAAGACGATGCGCATCAGATCCCCTCGAACGGCTCGTGGTCGTCGACGTGCACGCGCACGGGCGCGCCCTTGGCGACGCGCGATCGCGACTGCGTGGCAGCCCGCACGATCTCGGCGCGCAGAGCCTGCGCGACGTCGACGCCCGCTCCGTAGTCGAAGCGGACGATCGACCGTACCGCGCCCTCGCCGACGTCGACGGGTCCGAGCGCGTCCGTCGCGCCGATCTCGCCCACGGCGCGCACGACGCGCTCGACCTCGTCGGGCCCGCCGACGACGGATGCGACGCGCACGGCCGGCGGGAAGCGCAGGGCGCGCCGGTCGGCGAGCTCGGCGGCGGCGAACGCCGCGGGCTCGCGCGCCGTCATGGCGGCGGCGACCCGGCCGACGGCGCCGGTGAGCACGATCGTCGCGTCGTCGCGTGCGAGCGCCCGTGCGCCCGACCACGCGCGCACGGCGTCCTCGGCCACGCGCAGGCTCTCGCGCGCCAGCAGCCGCTCGCCGTCGAGGAGGAGGACGGCGTGGTAGCCGCCCGCCGCGATGGGCTCGGCGCCGCGGGTCGCGACGACGAGCCGCGGTCGGTCGTCGACCTCGAGCCGCTCGTGCTGCCCGTCGGCCACGACGACCGGCACGTTCGGGAAGGCGCGGCCCAGCTCGTCCGCCGTGCGCATCGAGCCGCGTCCGAGCTCGACGATGCCCCGACCGCCGCACGACGTGCACGACCACGCGGCGTGCACCGCGCCGCACCACGCGCACGACGGCGACGCCTCGGCGCGCGCCCGACGCAGCGGTCCCGAGCAGCGCCTGCACCGCGCCCGCTCGCCGCAGCGCGCGCACGCGAGCGCTGGCGCGTGCCCCGGCCGTGCGACCTGCACGAGGACGGGCCCGTGCGCGATCGCCTCCTTCGCGACCTGGAAGGCCATGCCGGGGATGCGCGCCGACGGCCCGTCGACGAGCGCGGCGGGCAGGGTGCGCGGCGGCCTGCCGCGCGTCACGGCGTCGAGGAAGCCGAGCTCGAGGAGCCGCTGCGTCTCGGTCGACCGCGCGTGGCCGGCGAGCACGAGCGCGCATCCCGACTGCTGCTGGCGGACGAGCGCGACGTCGCGCGTCGTCGCGTAGGGCGCGAGCGGCTCGTCGTGGAGCGGATCGCCGTCCTCCCACACCGCGAGGAGCCCGAGGTTCGCCGCGGGTGCGTAGACGGCGCTGCGCGGGCCGACGATCGCGATGGGCCCGCCGTCGATCGCCCGGAGGAACGCGCGGTAGCGATCGGGGTTCGACTGGCGGGCGTCGAGCTCGACGACGCGATCGCCGACGACGGCCTCGAGCGCGGCCACGAGCTGCCGCTGCTCCCGGTGGTCGGGCACGACGAGGATCGCCTGCTCGCCACGGGCGAGCGCGTCGCGCGCGAGGCCGGCGAGCTCGACGGCCCAGCGCCCGACCCACGTCTCCCCCACCCGCTCGACGCCGGGCGCCGACCGCAGGGCGATGCGCTCGCGCCGCTCGACGAGCCCCGGGAGGATGCTCTCGCCCGCCTCGGGCGGCGCAGGCGTCACGCGCTCCGCCTTCAGCCAGGCCGTCTCCGGCCGCGCCTGCCGACCGGGGATCGCGATCCGCAGCACGTCGGCCGCCGAGCCCGCGGCGCGGTCGGCGACGGCGCGCACGAGGGCCCACACCTCCGGCTGCAGCACCGGCACCGCCGAGAGCACGCGCTCGACGCGGTGCAGCTCGCCGGCGAAGTCGCTGTCCTCGACGACCTCGACGACGTAGCCCGGCAGCATGCGACCGCCGAACGGCACGCGGACGCGGACGCCCGGCGCGACGTCGTCGGCGAGGAAGTCGAAGCGCCGGTCGAGCTGCGGCAGGCGCGACTCGACGACGACGCGCGCGACGCTCATGCCACGCCGGCGGCCTTGCGCAGGGCGTCGACGCGGGGGGTGTGCTCCCACGTGAAGTCGGGCAGCTCGCGGCCGAAGTGGCCGTACGCCGCCGTCTGCGCGTAGATGGGCCTGCGCAGGTCGAGGTCGCGGATGATCGCCTCGGGGCGGAGGTCGAACGTCGCGAGGATCGCGTCGGTGAGCGTGCCGTCGTCGACGGTGCCGGTGCCGAACGAGTCGACGTACAGCCCCACGGGCGTCGCGCGCCCGATCGCGTAGGCGACCTGCACCTCGACGCGACGAGCGAGACCCGCCGCGACGACGTGCTTCGCGATCCAGCGCAGCGCGTACGCCGCCGAGCGGTCGACCTTCGACGGGTCCTTGCCGCTGAAGGCGCCGCCGCCGTGGCGCGCGGCGCCGCCGTACGTGTCGACGATGATCTTCCGACCGGTCAGGCCGGCGTCGCCCTTGGGCCCGCCGACCTCGAACGAGCCGGACGGGTTCACGAAGATCGTGACGTCGTCGTGCGGGAGGCCGAGCGCCTCGAGGATCGGCGCGATGACGTGGCGCTCGACGTCGGCGCGCAGCACGGCCTGGTCGACGTCCTCGGCGTGCTGGGTGGAGACGACGACGGCGTCGACGCGCACGGGCTCGTGGTCGACGTACTCGATCGTCACCTGCGTCTTGCCGTCGGGCCGCAGGTACGGGATGGTGCCGTCGCGGCGCACGGCCGTGAGCCGCTCCGCGAGCCGGTGCGCCGCCCAGGCCGTCGCGGGCATGAGCGTCGGCGTCTCGTCGGTCGCGTAGCCGAACATGATGCCCTGGTCGCCGGCGCCGAGCTGCGAGAGCACGTCGGTCTCGCCACCGCGGGCCTCGAGGCCCGTGTCGACGCCCGTGGCGATCTCGAGCGACTGCTCGCCGATCGACACCGTGACGCCGCACGAGTTGCCGTCGAACGACACCGCCGACGAGTCGTAGCCGATGGCGACGATCGTGTCGCGCACGAGCTTCGGGATCTCGACGTAGCCCTCGGTGCGCACCTCGCCCGCGACGTGCACGAGCCCCGTCGTCACGAGCGTCTCGACCGCGACGCGCGAGTGCGCGTCCTGCGCGAGCATCGCGTCGAGGATGCGGTCCGAGATCTGGTCGCAGATCTTGTCGGGGTGCCCCTCGGTGACGGACTCGGACGTGAACAGCCGGGAGGTCATGCGTGCTCCTGCAGGGTCGATCGGACGACGTCGAGGATGGCATCGGCCACCGACGTCTTCGGTCCGGAGGCGGTGGCGACGACGCCGGAGGCGTCGAGGATCTCGACGACGGTCTCGACGTCGCCGAAGCCCAGGTCCACGCCGACCTGGTTCAGCACGAGGAGGTCGCAGCCCTTGCGGGCGAGCTTCGCGACGGCGATCGCGCGCCGGGCGTCCGCGTCGGGCTCGGTCTCGGCCGCGAAGCCGACGACGACGCCGCGCGGCATGCGCGCCGCGAGCTCGACGAGCACGTCGGGGTTCTCGGTCAGGCGCAGGGTGGGCGACGAGCCCCAGGCGTCCTTCTTGAGCTTCGCGTCGCTCACCTCGGCGACGCGGTAGTCGGCGACCGCCGCGGCCATGATCGTCGCGTGCGCGTCGCGGCTCGCGAGCAGCATCGCGTCGCGCAGCTCGGCGGTGGTCGACACGGGCACGAGCCGCACGCCGCGCGGCGCCTCGACCTGGAGGTTCGCGCCGACGAGCGTCACGTCGGCGCCGCGCGCGGCGGCGCGCGCGGCGAGGGCGACGCCATGGGCGCCGGAGGAGCGGTTGCCGAGGAAGCGCACGGGATCGATCGGCTCGCGGGTGCCGCCGGCGCTCACCACGACGCGCATGCCCTCGAGGTCGCGCGTCGGCGCGACGATGGCGTAGGCGGCCTCGACGACGTCGTCGGGCTCGACCATGCGGCCGGGGCCGGAGTCGGCGCCCGTCAGCAGCCCGTCGGCGGGCCCGACGATCGTGACGCCGCGCTCGCGCAGCGTCGCGACGTTCGCCTGGGTGGCCGCGTTGCGCCACATCTCGGTGTGCATCGCCGGGGCGACGACGAGCGGCGCCTCGGAGGCGAGGATCGTCGTGCCGAGCAGGTCGTCGGAGAGGCCGTGCGCGATGCGTGCGAGCGTCGACGCGGTGGCGGGCAGCACGACGATGAGGTCGGCCGACTGGCCGAGGGCGACGTGGCGCACCTCCGCGACGTCGTCGAAGAGGTCGGTCGTCACCGGGTTGCGGCTGAGCGCCTCGAACGTCGGGATGCCGACGAAGCGCACGGCGGACGCGGTGGGCACGACGTGGACGTCGTGCCCATCCCGCACGAGGCGCCGGATGGCGTGCGCGGCCTTGTAGGCCGCGATCCCGCCGGCGACGCCGACGACGACGCGCACTACGCCGAGGGCTGCGAGGGCTTCAGGAGGAGCTTGTCCTCGTGGATCTCGTGGAGCGCCACCGACAGCGGCTTGTCCTCGAGCGTCGAGTCGACGAGCGGTCCGACGTTGTCGAACATGCTGCCCTCGTGGAGGTCGGTGTAGTAGTCGTTGATCTGGCGCGCGCGCTTCGAGGCGAAGATCACGAGCTGGTACTTCGAGTCGACCTTCGACAGCAGGTCGTCGATCGGCGGGTTGATGATGCCCTTCGCGGCCATGGGTCCTCCTTGGGAAGCGTGTGCGCGCTCGAGCCCCTCGATGAGAGGCGGCGCAGTGGAACAGTCTAGCGCCCGATCAGGCCGACGACCTCTGCCGCGGCCTCGGCCACGTCGCGATTGACGACGATCGCGTCGAACTCGTCCTGGCTCGCGAGCTCGACCTCGGCCGTCGCCAGGCGGCGCGTGCGCTCCGCCTCGTCCTCGGTGCCCCGCCCGACGAGCCTGCGGACGAGCTCCTCCCACGACGGCGGCGCGAGGAACACCAGGAGCGCCTCGGGCATGCTGTCGCGGATCTGGCGCGCACCCTGCAGGTCGATCTCGAGCAGCACGGAGTCGCCCGTGTCGAGCACCTCCTGCACCTGCGCGCGCGGCGTGCCGTAGCGATGGGAGTTGTGCACGGTGGCCCACTCGACGAACGCGTCCTCGGCGAGCCCCTCGTCGAACTCGGCGTCGGAGACGAAGCGGTAGTGCACGCCGTCGATCTCGCCCGGGCGCGGCGCCCGCGTCGTCCACGACACGGAGTGCCGGATCCACGGGTAGTGCTCGCGCACGTGCTGCGCGACCGTGCCCTTGCCGACGGCCGTCGGGCCGGCGAGCACGATGAGGCGCGCGGGCGCGGGGTCGACGTCGAGCCACTCGCGCAGGCGCTCGCGCTGGCGCGCGCCGAGCCCGCCCACGCGCTTGCGCGGCGAGATCTCGAGGCGCTCGAGCGTGCGCTCGGCGCGTCGCGCGCCGATGCCGGGGATCGCGTCGAGCAGCTCGGTCACGCGCAGGCTCGCCTCCGCGGAGCCGGGATGCTCCCATGCGGCCTCGGCCACCTGGAGCGCGGTGCGCTCGCGCGCGTGCACCGCGCGCTTGACCTCGGCCCGGGCGCGTCGCGCCCGCAGCGCGGCCTCGGCGCCGGCGGCGGGATCGAGCGTCATCGCGCCTCCTCCACGGCGGCGTCGATCGCCGCGACGATGCCGTCGCGATCGGCCGAGACGCTGCGCGAGACCGAGGCGAGCACGAGCGCATCCGCCGGGTACAGCCGCGCGAGGTCGCCCAGGCGCGCGCCCTGGTGCCCGAAGCCCGGCGCGAGGATCGGCGTGGAGCGCTCGAGCGCGAGCCCGAGCGCCGCGGCATCGATCGTCGCGCCCACCACGAGCCCGACGGTGCCGATGGCGCCCGGGGCGTGCGCGGCGTTCCAGTCGGCGGCGCCGCGCGCGATCGCGGCGGCGACGGACTCCCCCGCCGCATCCGTGCGCGCCTGCACGTCGACGCCCTCGGGGTTCGACGTCGCGCACAGCACGAGGACGCCCTTGCCGTGCTCGTGGGCGAGGCGCAGCGCGGGCTCGAGCGCGCCGAGCCCCAGGTAGGTCGACGCGGTGATGGCGTCGGCCTCGAGCGGCGCGCCGGGCGTCAGCCAGGCCTCGGCGTACGCCTGCATCGTCGAGCCCAGGTCGCCGCGCTTCGCGTCGGCGATCGTGAGCAGGCCGGCGTCGCGCGCGGCTTCGAGCACGCGCTCGAGCGCCACGATGCCCGCGGCGCCGTGCCGCTCGTAGAACGCCACCTGCGGCTTGACGACCGCGACGCGACCCGCCGCCGCCGCGACGAGCTCGAGCCCGAAGGCCTCGGCGCCCGCTGCCGTGTCGGGCAGGCCCCACGCCTCGAGCAGGTGGGCGTGCGGATCGATGCCGACGCACACGGGGCCGCGCTCGGCGACCGCGGCGGCGAGGCGCTCGCCGAAGGTCACGCCGTCCTCCTCGCGTGGTACTCCTGCAGGCTCGTGACCTCGAACGGCGACCTCGCGGCCTCGATGGCCGCGACGGCCGCGCCGAGCTGCGACACCGTCGTGAAGAGCGCCTTGTCGGCGCCGACCGTCGCGGCGCGGATCTCGTAGCCGTCGAGACGCGCTGCGGGACCCGTGGGCGTGTTGATGACGATGTCGACCTCGCCGCGGTGGATCGCACCGACGATCGACGCCTCGACGCCGACCTCGTTGTGCTTCGCGATCGTCTCGACCTCGATGCCGTTGCGCACGAGGATCTCGGCCGTGCCCTCGGTCGCGAGGACGCGGAACCCGAGCTGCCGCAGACGGTGGATCGGCAGGACGACCTGGCGCTTGTCGCGATCGCTCACCGACACGAAGACCGTGCCCGACGTCGGCAGGCCGCCGTACGCGGCGATCTGGCTCTTCGCGAACGCGCGCGGGAAGTCGCGGTCGATGCCCATGACCTCGCCCGTCGAGCGCATCTCGGGGCCGAGGAGGCTGTCGACGAGCGCGCCCTCGCGGGTGCGGAAGCGACGGAAGGGCAGCACGGCCTCCTTGACGGCGACCGGTGCGTCGAGCGGGAGCGTCGATCCGTCGCGCTCGGGCAGGAACCCCTCGTCGAGGAGCTCGCGGATCGTCCGACCCGCCATGACGAGCGCGTTCGCGCGCGCGATCGGCGAGCCGAGCGCCTTCGCGACGAACGGCACCGTGCGGCTCGCGCGCGGGTTCGCCTCGATGACGTGGAGCCTGCCCGCCGAGATCGCGAACTGCACGTTGAGCGGTCCGCGCACGTCGAGGCCGCGGGCGATCGCGAGGGTCGCGTCGCGCACCTCGTCGATCTGCGAGCGACCGAGCCCGATGGGCGGCAGCGTGCACGACGAGTCGCCCGAGTGGATGCCCGCCTCCTCGATGTGCTCGAGGATGCCGCCGACGTAGAGGTCGGTGCCGTCGTAGATGGCGTCGACGTCGATCTCGATCGCGTCGTCGAGGAAGTGGTCGACGAGCAGCGGCTTGCCCGGCCCGATGATGGCGGTGTCGGCCATGCGCTCGAAGTAGCCGTGCAGCGTCTCGCGGTCGTAGACGATCTCCATGCCCCGACCGCCGAGGACGTACGACGGCCGCACGAGCACGGGGTAGCCGATGCGCTCGGCGACCTCGAGGGCGGCCTCCTCGGTCGTCGCCGTGCCGTTGCGGGGCGCGACGAGCCCGGCGGCGTCGAGGATGTCCTGGAACTGACCACGCTCCTCGGCCCGGTCGATCGCGTCCGGCTGCGTGCCGAGGATCGGGATGCCCGCGGCCTCGAGCCCGCGCGCGAGCCCGAGCGGCGTCTGCCCGCCGAGCTGCACGATGACGCCGACGAGCTCGCCGGAGGCGGACTCGGCGTGGATGACCTCGAGGACGTCCTCGAGCGTGAGCGGCTCGAAGTAGAGCCGGTCGCTCGTGTCGTAGTCGGTCGAGACCGTCTCGGGGTTGCAGTTGATCATGATCGTCTCGTACCCGGCGTCGCGCAGCGCGAACGACGCGTGCACGCACGAGTAGTCGAACTCGATGCCCTGGCCGATGCGGTTCGGACCCGAGCCGAGGATGACGACCTTGCGGCGGTCCGAGGGCACGACCTCGGTCTCCTGGTCGTACGACGAGTAGTGGTACGGCGTGAGCGCGGGGAACTCGCCCGCGCACGTGTCGACGGTCTTGAAGACCGGACGCAGGCCGAGCTCCCAGCGCGTCGCGCGGACCTCGTCCTCCGGCACGCCGCGCAGCTCGGCGATCTGCACGTCCGAGAAGCCGTGCTCCTTCGCGTGCCGCAGGATCTCCTCGTCGAGCCACTCGGCGTCGCGGATCTCCTGCGCGACCTCCTCGAGCAGCACGATCTGGTCGATGAACCACGGGTCGATCGACGTGGCCTCGAAGGCCTCCTCGACCGTCGCGCCGGCACGGATCGCCTGCTGCAGCGTGACGATGCGGCCGTCGGTGGGCGTGCGCGACCGCTCGAGCAGCTCGTCCTTGTCGCCGACCTCGCCAGACCAGTGGAAGCTCGAGCCGCGGCGCTCCATCGAGCGCAGCGCCTTCTGCAGCGCCTGCGTGTACGTCCGCCCCATCGCCATCGCCTCGCCGACGGACTTCATGGTCGTCGTGAGCGTCGGGTCGGCGGCGGGGAACTTCTCGAACGTGAAGCGCGGCACCTTGACGACGACGTAGTCGAGCGACGGCTCGAACGACGCGGGCGTCACGCCCGTGATGTCGTTCGGGATCTCGTCGAGGCGGTAGCCGATGGCGAGCTTCGCGGCGATCTTCGCGATCGGGAAGCCCGTCGCCTTCGACGCGAGGGCGCTCGAGCGCGAGACGCGCGGGTTCATCTCGATCACGATGATGCGACCCGTCGCGGGGTCGACGGCGAACTGCACGTTGCAGCCGCCCGTGTCGACGCCGACGTCGCGGATGATGCGGATGCCGATGTCGCGCAGCTCCTGGTACTCGCGGTCCGTGAGCGTCAGCGCGGGCGCGACCGTGATGGAGTCGCCGGTGTGCACGCCGACGGGGTCGACGTTCTCGATCGAGCAGATGACGACCGTGTTGTCGGCCGTGTCGCGCATGAGCTCGAGCTCGTACTCCTTCCACCCGAGGATCGACTCCTCGAGCAGCACCTCGCCGATGGTCGACGAGTGGATGCCGTCGGCGACGAAGCGCCGCAGCTCGGGCTCGTCGTGCGCGAAGCCCGATCCGAGCCCGCCCATCGTGAACGACGGGCGCACGACGACCGGGTAGCCGTACTCCTCGGCGAACGCGAGCGCCTCGTCGACGGTCTTCGCGATGACGCTCGAGGCGACGTCGGCGCCGGCGTCGAGCACGAGCTGCTTGAAGAGCTGGCGGTCCTCGGCGCGGTGGATCGCGTCGACCTTCGCGCCGATGAGCTCGACGCCGTGGCGCTCGAGGATGCCCTGCTCGTGCAGCGCGATCGCGGCGTTGAGCGCCGTCTGCCCGCCGAGCGTCGGGAGGATGGCGTCGGGCCGCTCCTTGGCGATGATCGTCTCGAGGATCTCGGGCGTGATCGGCTCGATGTACGTCGCGTCGGCGAAGTCCGGGTCGGTCATGATCGTCGCCGGGTTCGAGTTCAGGAGGATGACGCGGATGCCCTCCTCGCGCAGCACGCGGCACGCCTGGGTGCCGGAGTAGTCGAACTCCGCGGCCTGGCCGATCACGATGGGGCCCGACCCGATGACGAGGACGGAGTGGATGTCGTCGCGCTTGGGCATCAGGCGTCCTTCCGCTCGCGCACGAGTGCTGCGAACCGGTCGAAGAGGTACATGGAGTCGTGCGGTCCGGCAGCGGCCTCGGGGTGGTACTGCACGCTGAACGCGGGGATGTCGAGGGCGCGGAGGCCCTCGACGACGTGATCGTTGAGCGAGTAGTGGCTCACCTCGACGCGGCCGAAGCCCGCAGGGCTGTCGACGATCTCGCCGATGGGCGCGTCGACGGCGAAGCCGTGGTTCTGGCTCGTGATCTCGACGGTGCCCGTCGCGACGTCGAGCACGGGCTGGTTGATGCCGCGGTGGCCGAAGGGCAGCTTGTAGGTGCCGAACCCGAGCGCGCGGCCGAGCAGCTGGTTGCCGAAGCAGATGCCGAAGAACGGCACGCCGGCGCGCAGCAGCGCCTGCAGCAGCTCGACGTACTGGTCGGAGGCCGCGGGGTCGCCAGGGCCGTTGGAGTAGAAGGCCGCGTCGGGCGAGAGGGCGAGGACGTCCTCGGCCGTGACCGAGTGGGGCAGCACCGTGAGGTCGAAGCCGCGTCCCTGGAGGTAGCGCAGGGTCGACGCCTTGATGCCGAGGTCGAGCACGGCGAGGTGCCCGATGCGCTCGGTCGTGGCGGGCAGCGTGTAGGCCTCGGGCGTCGAGACGACGTCCGCGAGGCGCTGGCCGGCCATCTGCGGGCTCTGCAGCACCTGCTCGAGCATCTCCTCGTCGCTGGCGATCGCGTCGCCCGAGAAGATCCCGGCGCGCATGCTGCCCGCGTCGCGCAGGCGACGCGTCAGCGCGCGGGTGTCGATGCCCTGGATGCCGACGATGCCGTCGCGCTCGAGCCGGGCGTCGAGGCTCTCGGTCGCGCGCCAGCTCGACACCATGCGGCTCGCCTGGCGCACGGCGTAGCCGGCGACCCAGATGCGACGCGACTCGGGGTCCTCGTCGTTGACGCCGGTGTTGCCGATCTGCGGCGCGGTCTGCACCACGATCTGGCCCGCGTACGACGGATCGGTGATCGTCTCCTGGTACCCGGTCATGCCGGTGGCGAAGACGGCCTCGCCGAGGGTGGTGCCGACGGCGCCGTAGGCGCGGCCGCGGTAGATCGTGCCGTCCTCGAGCACGAGGTGTGCGTGGGTCATGCTGCAGCTCCTGAAGCGGTCGGGTGCGGCTGGATGTCGTGCATGGCGGCGAGGACGGGGGCGTCGTCGCCGGTCACGCGGAGGTAGGTCTCGAGGCGGCGCTCCCCCAGGCGCCAGGCGATGCGGAGGAGGCCGCCGGGCTCGACGACGCGGTCGATCGTCCACGTCGCGCGCTCGACGCCGTCGAGGTCGGCGACGGGCACGAGCACGGCGGAGCCCGGGAGGTCGAGCACGATGCCCGTCGGGCCCACCGCGACGCGCCCGCGGGCGCGGAAGCCGAGCCCGTGGACGGCGACGCGGTCGTAGGGATCGCCGGCGGTCGTCGTCGCGACGTAGAGGATGGGCGCGTCGACGACGGCCTGGAAGCCCGACGGCACCTGCGGCGCCTGCAGGTCTCGATGGCGTCGGCGACGGGCGCGCCAGCCGAGGACGCCGACGAGCAGCAGCACGGCGATCAGCGCGATGCTGAGCAGGATGAATGCCTCGTAGCTCATGCGACGACCCCGTCCGAGACCGTCGGGCGGCCGTCGTAGATCGTGTGCACGACGCGACCGGGCAGCGAGCGCCCGAGGAACGGCGAGTTCGTCGACGTGCCGTGCAGGTGATGCGTCTCGATGCTCGTCGCGCCGCTCGGGTCGAGGAGCGCGAGGTGCGCGGGCGCGCCGACGACGATGCCCTGCCCCTGCGTCGCGAGGCGGCCGATGCGCGCGGGGGTCGTCGACAGCACGCGCGCGACGCCCTCCCAGTCGAGCAGGCCCGTGTCGACCATCGCCTCCTGCACGACGGCGAGGGCCGTCTCGAGCCCGACCATGCCCATCGCGGCGTCGGCCCAGGCCGCCTGCTTCGCCTCGACGGGGTGCGGCGCGTGATCGGTGGCGACGACGTCGATCGTGCCGTCGGCGAGCGCGGCGCGCAGCGCGTCGACGTCGCTCGCCGCGCGCAGCGGCGGGTTCACCTTGAAGCGCGCGTCGTAGCCGCGCACCTCCTGCTCGGTGAGCACGAGATGGTGCGGGGTGACCTCGGCGGTGACGCGGATGCCGCGAGCCTTCGCCCAGCGCAGCACCTCGACCGTCTCGCCCGTCGACACGTGGCAGACGTGCAGGCGACCGCCGGTGGCCTCGGCGAGCAGCACGTCGCGCGCGACGATGGCCGACTCGGCGACGGCGGGCCATCCCGCGAGCCCCAGCTCGCCCGACAGCGCCGACTCGTGCATCTGCGCGCCGACCGTGAGCGTCGGCTCCTGGGCGTGCTGCGCGATGACGCCGTCGAAGGGCGCGACGTACTCGAGCGCGCGGCGCATGAGCTGCGCGTCGTGCACGCAGTGGCCGTCGTCGGAGAAGACGCGGACCCTCGCGGCAGAGCGCGCCATCATGCCGAGGTCGGCGAGCCGCTCGCCCGCGAGCCCGACCGTCACGGCGCCGATGGGCTGCACGTACGCGAGCCCGGCGCGCCGGCCGAGCTCGGCGACCTGCTCGACGACCGCGACGGTGTCGGCGACGGGACGCGTGTTCGCCATGGC
Source organism: Agrococcus versicolor (assembly GCF_039531815.1). NCBI lineage: Bacteria > Bacillati > Actinomycetota > Actinomycetes > Micrococcales > Microbacteriaceae > Agrococcus > Agrococcus versicolor. The sequence goes on from NZ_BAAAQT010000005.1 coordinate 1,001,356, forward strand.
GAAGACGGCCGTGAAGCCGCCGGCCGCGGCCGCCCGCACGCCCGTCGCGACGGTCTCGGACTGCTCGAAGCCCGGCTCGCGCAGATGCGTGTGCAGGTCGACCAGCCCGGGGAGGGCGACGAGGCCGTCGGCGTCGACGACGGTCGCGTCGGCGGATGCCGAGGCCGTGCCGATCGCGGTGATCGTGCCGTCCTCGATCGTCAGGTCGGCGGCCGAGCCGCCGAGGATGCGGGCGCCGCGCACGATGAGGGTCACGAGTCGGTCCTTCCTGCCAGGAGTCGGTAGAGCACGGCCATGCGCACCGAGACGCCCGCGCGCACCTGCTCGAGCACGAGCGACGCGGCGGCGTCGGCGGCGACCGAGGAGATCTCGAGCCCGCGGTTCATCGGGCCGGGATGCATCACGAGCGTCTCGCCCCCGAGCCTCGCGAAGCGCTCGGGGCTCAGCGACCAGCCGCCGACGTACTCGGCGGCGCTCGGCACGAACGCGCCCGTCTGCCGCTCGAGCTGCACGCGCAGCATCATGATCGCGTCGGGCCGCGCGTCGACGACGGCGTCGAGGTCGGTCGTGTGCGCGGCGCGCCAGGTCTCGATGCCCGGCGGCAGCATCGACGGCGGAGCCACGATCGTGACCTCCGCGCCGAGGGCCGGCAGCAGCAGCGCGTTCGAGCGCGCGACGCGGCTGTGCAGCACGTCGCCGGCGATCGCGACGCGGACGCCGTCGAGGCCCTTGCCGCGCGACGCGGCGCCGTGGATGCGGCGGCGGAGCGCGAAGGCGTCGAGCAGGGCCTGCGTGGGGTGCTCGTGCGTGCCGTCGCCCGCGTTCACCACGACCTGCGGGATCCACGAGGCCACGAGCGCCGGCGCGCCCGACGAGCCGTGGCGCACGACGACGCCGTCGACGCCCATCGCGGCGATCGTCGTGACGGTGTCGCGCAGGTCCTCGCCCTTCGAGACGCTCGATCCCTTGCCCGAGACGTTGATGACGTCGGCCGAGAGCCACTTGCCCGCGATCTCGAACGACGAGCGCGTGCGGGTCGAGTCCTCGAAGAACAGGTTCACGACCGTGCGGCCGCGCAGCGCGGGCAGCTTCTTCTGGTCGCGGTCGTGGATCTGGTCCATGTCCTCGGCGATGTCGAGCAGCTCGATCGCCTCGTCGCGCGTCAGCGCGGCCGTCAGCAGGCTCCTCATCGCGTCGCACCCTCCTGGATCGTCACGGCGTCCTGCCCGTCGGTCTCGCGCAGCAGGATCGAGACGTGCTCGCTCGCGGCGCTCGGCAGGTTCTTGCCCACGAAGTCGGCGCGGATCGGCAGCTCGCGGTGGCCGCGATCGACGAGCACGGCGAGCCGCACGGCGGCGGGCCGGCCGAGGTCCGTCAGCGCATCGAGCGCGGCGCGGATCGTGCGGCCCGAGTAGAGCACGTCGTCGACGAGCACGACGGTCTGGCCGTCGATGCCCGAGCCGGGGATGCGGGTGGGATGCGTCGGACGCGCACCCGTGCGGGCCAGGTCGTCGCGGTGCATCGTGACGTCGAGCGTGCCGGTGCGGGACGCGAAGTCGGTGCCGGTGATCTCGCCGAGTCGCGTGGCGATGCGCTCGGCGAGGAACGCGCCGCGCGTCGGGATGCCCAGCAGCACGAGGGACGCGTCGCCGCGGTTCGCCTCGAGGATCTCGTGGGCGATGCGCGTGAGCGCCCGGGCGATGTCCGCCTCCTGCAGCACGGTGCGCGCAGGCATGCAGACCCCCTTCCTGCCTCTCAGGGCGTGTCGGCCGTCTCGCAGGACGGCTCGAAAGGTTGTCGGTGCCCCCAGCCTAGCGAACCCGGCGCGGCGAGCGGCCCGCGACGGCCCGCATCGTCGACTCCGGCGCCCGCCGATCTCGGCGCTCAGCCGACCTGACCGGCGATCGTCGCGAGGACGCCGTTGACGAACGGGCCGGAGCGCTCGGTCGACAGCTCGCCGGCGAGGTGCACGGCCTCCGAGATCGCGACCTCCTGCGGCACGGCCCGGTTGTGCGCGAGCTCCCACGCCGCCACGCGCAGGATCGCGAGGTCGATGCGCGCCATGCGGTCGATCGACCAGTGCTCGCTCGACTGCTCGATGAGCTCGTCGAGCTCGTCGACGTGATGCACGACGCCCGTGACGAGCTCCTCGCAGTAGGCGAACCACGGGTGCTTCGACCATCCCTGGTCGAGCGTCGTCACGCGCAGGAGCTCGATGGCGTCGCCGTCGCGCACGATGGCGCTGTAGCCGACCTCGACGGCGTGCTTCCTGGCCTTGCGACGCGAGGGGTAGACCTGCTGCGCCACGTCAGTCGGTGACGCGGCCGAGGTACGAGCCGTCCGCCGTGTTGATCTTGACGCGCGTGCCCTGCTCGACGAACAGCGGCACCTGGATCTCGGCGCCGGTCTCGACCGTGGCCGGCTTCGTGCCCGCGCTCGAGCGGTCGCCCTGGAGGCCGGGCTCGGTGTAGGTGATCTCGAGCACGACGGAGCCGGGCAGCTCGACCTGGAGCGCCTCGTTCTCGTGCATCGTGATCTGCGCCGTGGCGCCGTCGAGGAGGAACTTCGCGGCGTCGCCGACGATCTCCGGGCTGACCTGGAACTGGTCGTACGTGTCGTTGTCCATGAACACGTAGTCGGTGCCGTCGTTGTAGAGGAACTGGTAGTCGCGGCGGTCGACCGTCGCGAAGTCCATCTTGGTGCCGGCGTTGAACGTCTTGTCGACGACCTTGAGGCTGCGCACGTTGCGCAGCTTCGTGCGCACGAAGGCGCCGCCCTTGCCCGGCTTGACGTGCTGGAACTCGATCACGCTCCAGAGCTGCCCGTCGATGCTGAGCACCGCGCCGTTCTTGATGTCGTTCGTCGTCGCCATGAGTCCCTCGTCGAAAGCCTGCTCGGCCCCGATGCGGGGGCCGAAGAGGAATCCTATCCGACGCCGTCCGACGTGCCCGGGCGCCCGGGCGTCAGCGGGCGAGGATCGCGAGGGCGGCGAGCCGGTAGCCGTCGATGCCGAAGCCCGCCACGACCCCCGTCGCGACCGCCGAGATCGTCGACGTGTGCCGGAAGGCCTCGCGCGCGTGCGGGTTCGTGATGTGCACCTCGACGAGCGGGATGCCCGCGCCGGTCACGAGCGCGCACGCGTCGCGCAGCGCGTAGGAGTAGTGCGTGAACGCCGCGGGGTTCAGGACGACGGGCGTGCTCGTGTCGACCGCCTCGTGGATCCAGCGCACGAGCTCGGCCTCGTCGTCGGTCTGCCGCAGGTCGACCTCGACGCCGGTGGCGGCGACGACGCGCTCGACCTCGTCGAGGCCCGCCGACCCGTAGACCTCGGGCTCGCGGGATCCGAGCCTGCCGAGGTTGGGGCCGTTGAGCACGAGGATGCGCATGCGTCGAAGCCTAGGGCGCGGCTCAGTCGGCCAGCGACTGGTACGCGGTGAACAGCATGGAGTCGTCGGGCCCCTCGAGCACGCGCGGGCGCGCGACGTCGTCGAGCACGATGAAGCGCAGCATGGAGCCGCGCGACTTCTTGTCGCGCCGCATCGTCGCGAGGAGCGTCTGCCAGCGCCCGATCGGGTACGACGTCGGCAGCTCGAGCGACTCGAGGATCGCGCGGTGGCGGTCGACGACCGACTCGGGAAGCCTGCCCGCGAGCCGTCCGAGCTCGGCGGCGTACATGAGGCCGATGGCGACGGCGGCGCCATGCCGCCAGCGGTAGCGCTCGGTGTGCTCGATGGCGTGGGCGAGGGTGTGGCCGTAGTTGAGGATCTCGCGCAGCCCCTGCTCGGTGAAGTCCTGCGCGACGACGTCGGCCTTCACGCGGATGGCGCGGGCGATCGCGTCGGCGAACTCGGGCGTCGCGGGGTCGGTCGTGGCGTCGAGGTGCTCCTCGAGCAGGCGGAGGATCTCGGGGTCGGCGATGAAGCCGGCCTTCACGATCTCGGCGAAGCCCGTGAGCAGCTCGTTGCGGGGCAGGGTGTCGAGCAGCGCGAGGTCGCAGACGACGCGGGCGGGGTGGTGGAAGGCGCCGACGAGGTTCTTGCCCTGCTCGGTGTTGATGCCGGTCTTGCCGCCGACGGCAGCGTCGACCATGCCGAGCACGCTCGAGGGCGCGAGCACGACGCCGACGCCGCGCAGCCACGTCGCCGCGACGAAGCCCGCGAGGTCGGTGACGGCCCCGCCGCCGAGCCCGACGACCATGTCGCTGCGCGTGAAGTCGGCCTGCCCCATGATCTGCCAGAGGAACTGCGCGACCTCGATGCGCTTGGCAGCCTCGGCGTCCGGCACCTCGGCGAGCAGGACGTGGTCGCCGATCGCGGTCTTGATCGCGTCGGCCTGCCGCGCCATGGCCGGCTGATGCACGACGAGCACCTGCGCGGCCCCGGCGAGCGCCTCGGTCAGCTGCTCGACGAGGATGTCGCGGCCGACGACGACGTCGTACGGGCGGTCGGTGCTCACGGGGATCGTGGTGGTCACGGGTGCTCCTCCAGCCAGGTGGCGATGTCGGCGACGATGTCGCTCATGCGGCGGCGCGAGGCGTCGACCTCGAGGTCGGCCAGCGCGCGGTACGTGGGCTCGCGCTCGGCGAGGATGCGACGCCACGCGTCGATCCCGCCGTCGGCGAGCAGGGGTCGGCTCGAGCCGGCGATGCGGCGCTCCGCCTGCCGGTCGTCGATCATGAGCAGGACGACGCGCGCCGCGGCGAGGCGCTCCTGCGTGCCCGCGGCGAGCGGCGCTCCCCCGCCGAGCGACACGACGGCGCCGTCGACGAGCGACGCCGCGACGACGTCCTCCTCGATGGCGCGGAAGGCGGGCTCGCCCTGCTCGGCGAAGAGGTCGGCGATCGGCCCGTGCTCGCGGACGATCTCGCGGTCGGTGTCCACGAACGTCGCACCCATGCGGCTCGCGAGCTTGCGGCCGACGCTCGACTTGCCCGCCGCCATCGGCCCGATGAGCGCGACGGGTCTCACGCGGACGTGGCCAGCGTCTCGGGGATCGCGGCCAGGTAGGCGTCGAGGTTGCGGCGGACCTCCGCGACCGAGTCGCCGCCGAGCTTCTCGAGCATCGCGTCGGCGAGCACGAGCGCGACCATCGCCTCCGCGACGACGCCCGAGGCGGGCACGGCGCAGACGTCGCTGCGCTGGTGGTGCGCCGCGGCGACCTCGCCCGTCGTCGTGTCGATCGTGCGCAGCGCGCGCGGCACGGTCGCGATGGGCTTCATGCCGGCGCGCACGCGCAGGACGGTGCCCGTCGACATGCCCCCCTCGGTGCCGCCCGCCCGGTCGGTGACGCGCTCGATGCCGTCGGCGCCGGGCACGAGCTCGTCGTGCGCGACGCTGCCGCGGCGCCGCGTGGTCTCGAAGCCGTCGCCGACCTCGACGCCCTTGATGGCCTGGATGCCCATGAGCGCTCCTGCGAGGCGGGCGTCGAGCCTGCGATCCCAGTGCACGTACGATCCGAGCCCGGGCGGCAGGCCGTAGGCGCAGACCTCGACGACGCCGCCGAGGGTGTCGCCGGACGACTTCGCGTCCTCGACCTCGGCGAGCATCCGCGCGCTCGTCGCGGGGTCGTGGCAGCGCAGCGGATCGGCGTCGAGCGCGTCGACGTCGTCCGGACCGGGGATGGGCGCGCCATCGGGCACGCGCACCGGACCGATCGCGAGGGTGTGGCTCACGAGCCGCACGCCGAGCTCGCCGAGGAACGCCTTCGCGACCGCGCCGAGCGCCACGCGGGCCGCCGTCTCGCGAGCGCTCGCGCGCTCGAGCACGGGGCGGGCCTCGTCGAAGCCGTACTTCTGCATGCCGACGAGGTCGGCGTGGCCGGGTCGGGGGCGCGTCAGCGCGGCGGCGCGAGCGCCGGAGGGCGCCTCGTCGAGCGGCGCCGGGCTCATGACCTCGGTCCACTTGGGCCACTCGGTGTTGCCGATGCGCAGCGCGACGGGCGAGCCCATCGAGCGGCCGTGGCGCACGCCGCCGGAGATCGAGAGCGCGTCCTGCTCGAACTTCATCCTCGCGCCGCGACCGGCGCCGAGCTTGCGGCGCTGGAGGTCGGCCTGGATCGCCTCGGCGGTCACGGGGACGTCGGCGGGGAGGCCCTCGAGGATCGCGAGGAGCTCGGGGCCATGGCTCTCGCCTGCGGTCAGCCATCGAAGCATGGGATCCATCCTCCCATCCCGCGCGGGTGCCGCCGCGCACGCGGCGCGTCAGGCCGCGGCCACCATGGCCGCCCAGACGTCGGCCTCGTGCGGCAGCGTCGACCCGGGGTCGCCCGCGACGAAGATCCGCACCTGCCGCAGCGCCTGGTGCAGCAGCATCGCCAGCCCGGGGACGAGCGGGGCGACGCCCGCGTAGCGGCTGGCACCGGAGGCGTAGTCGGCGTCGAGGATCGCACGAGGGCCCACGAGTCCCGGCGCGACGCCTGCGGCCGCGGGCAGCGTGCTCACCACGACCTCGCCGGCGAGCGGCGCGGCGTCCGGGCCGACGAGCCGCACGTCGACCCCGAGCCCTCCCCCGATCGCGACGAGCCGGGCGCCCTTGGCGGGCGTGCGCAGCCAGACGTCGACGCGGTCGGCGCCCATCGCCGCGAGCGCGCAGAGGGCGGAGGCCGCCGTCGCGCCGCCCCCGACGATCGCCGCGCGGCCGACGCCGTCGATCCCCTCGGCCGCGAACGCGTCGACGATGCCGGCGACGTCGGTGTTCCACGCGGCGCGGAGGTCGGGGCGCAGCGTGTTCGCCGCGCCCGTGCGCTCGACGAGCGGGTCTCGATCGCGCGCCCAGGCGGCCGCGGCCTCCTTGAGCGGCGCCGTCACCGACAGCCCCCGCCACTCGTCGCCGAGCCCGCCGAGATGCGCGGGCAGGGCGTCGGGCGTCATCCGGACGCGCTCGTACGTCCAGTCGAGCCCGAGCACCGCGTAGGCGGCGGCATGGATGCGCGGCGACCGCGAGTGCTCGACGGGGTCGCCGAGCACCGCGAGCCTCAACTCCCGTACTCCGGGTTGTCGCGCAGCCATGCCTGGAACAGCAGCACGGCCTGGTTGTGCTCGGCGAGGGTCTCGGAGAAGACCGTCTCACCGGTCGACGGGTCGATGGTGACGAAGTAGAGCCAGTCGCCCTCGGCCGGCGACAGCGCCGCATCGATCGCCGCGTCGCCGGGTGCGCCGATCGGGCCCTCCGGCAGGCCCGTGTAGACGTACGTGTTGTACGGGTTGTTGGCGTCGGCGCGCTCCTCGTCGGTCGTCGTGATGACGCCGAAGTCGCCGATGCCGTAGTGCACCGTCGCGTCCGACTGCAGCAGCATGCCGATGTCGAGGCGGTTCTGGAAGACGCGGGCGACCTGCGGGAAGTTCTCCACCGGCCCGCCCTCGCGCTCCACGAGCGATGCGAACGTGACGACGTCCTGCCACCGCTCCTGGGGCACGCCGCGGTCGGTCAGGGCCTGCTCCATGCGATCGACCATCGCCTGCAGCATCTGCTGCGCCGTCGCGCCGTCCTCGAACGTGTACGTCGCGGGGAAGAGCCAGCCCTCGAGCGTCGAGCCCGGCACGCCGTACGCGCTCGCGTCGCTCGCGGCCTGCACGAAGTCGGACTCGGGCAGGCCGGACTGCTCGGCGAGGCGCGCGTACACCTGCTGCACGACGAAGCCCTCGGGGATCGTGATCTGCAGGACGAGGAGGTTGGCGGGGTCCTGCAGCGCGTCGAGCGCCGACTGCGCCGACATCTCGAGCGCGAGCGAGTAGGAGCCGGGCTGGAAGCCGATGCTGTCGTCGGCGACGAGGAGCTCGTAGAACGCCTCCTGGTCGGCGATGACGCCCTCCTCCTCGAGCATCGTCGCGACCTGCGCGCCCGTCCATCCGGGCTCGATGCGCACGACGGTCTCGCCCGAGCCGGCGCCCTGGAAGTCCTCTGGCTCCGAGAAGCGGTCCATGATCGCCGGTCCGAGGAGCGCCCAGCCGCCGCCCACGACGCCGACGAGGATCGCGACGATGACGACGATGATGACGATGCCGCCGCGGACGCCGCGACGACGCCCGCCGGCGGCCTTCGCGGCCGCGGGCTCCCGGGGGGCTCGCTCGCGCTTCGTCGTCGGCTGCGCCGTCGCGGGCGCCGACGCCGACGTCGCGGTCGCCCAGGGCGTCTGCGACGGCGATGCGCCGACCGCGTCGGCGAGGGCGTCGACGGGCGAGGCCGCGGCCTCGTGAGCGGGCGTCGCCTGCTCGTCGCCGCTCGCGGGCCTGCCGCCGTTCCGGCTCGGGGCCGGGGCTGCGGGCGTCGCGGCGGTCGGCGTCGGAGCGCCGAAGATCTCCTCGAACGACGGCTGGGCGCCCTGGTCGCTCCCGGGTGCCCGGGATGGCGGCTCGGCGGGCTCGGGCGTGCGCGCGGCCGCCTCGTCCGCGACGCCGTCGTACGGCTCCGGCTCCTGGCCCTCAGGCCCTCCCGGCGGTCTCCCCCGACGTCCCATCAGCCCTCCTCGTGATCCACCATCATGCCCGGAAGGCGCCCGCCGCGCTCCGCGTCGAGCGCGTGCTGCAGGATGACGACGGCCGCGGCCTGGTCGATCACGCCCTTCTGCCTGCGCGTCGAGCGGCCGGCGAGCCGCATGCCGGCCTGCGCCGTCACGGTCGAGAGCCGCTCGTCGACGAGACGGACCGGCGCGACCGCCGCGAGGGCGGCCGCGACGTCGCGGGCGTCCTGCGTGCTCGCGGTGTCGCCTCCCGAGAGCGACAGCGGCAGGCCGACGACGAGCTCGACGGCGTCGACCTCGGTCGCGAGCTCGCGCACACGTGCCACGAGCCCGTCGAGACCGTCACGCTGGATGGTCTCGACCGGCGTCGCGAGCAGGCCGTCGCGGTCCGACCGCGCGACGCCGACGCGGACCCTGCCCACGTCGACGCCGAGGCGGACGCCCGGACGCATCAGGCCAGGCCCTCCACGATCGCCCGCAGGGCATCCGGCATGCGCGTCGCGTCGGTGCCACCGCCCTGCGCGAGGTCGGGCTTGCCGCCGCCCCCGCCGCCGAGGACGCCCGCGGCGGTCTTCGCGAGCGCACCCGCCTGCACGCCGGCGTCGCGCGCCGCCTGGTTCGTCGCCACGACGACGACGGGCTTGCCGGAGACCGTCGCACCGAGCGCGACCGTCGCGGCGTCGGCGCCGAGGCGCTCGCGCACCTGCATGACGAGCGATCGCACGTCGTCGGCGGACGCCAGGGTGCCGAGGTCCGCCGCGACGAGCCGCGAGCGGCCCTCGCGCGACGCCCCCTGGGCGAGCTCGGGCACGCGCAGCGCGAGGCGCTGCGACTCGAACTCGGCGACCTTGCGCTCGGCGACCTTCAGCGAGGCGACGAGGTCCTCGATGCGCGCGGGCAGCTGGTCCCTCGGCGTCCTGAGGCTCTGCGAGATCGTCTGCACGAGCGCACGCTCGGCCGCGAGCTCGCGGAAGGCGTCCTGCCCGACGATCGCCTCGACGCGGCGGTTGGTCGCGCCGACGCTCGACTCGCCCGTGATGGCGATGAGCCCGATCTGGCCGGAGGACGCGACATGGGTGCCCGCGCACAGCTCGCGCGACCACGGCCCGCCGATGTCGACCATGCGCACGCGCTCGCCGTACTTCTCGCCGAAGAGCGCCATGGCGCCGGCGGCGCGCGCCTCGTCGAGGGACATGACGCGCGTGTCGACCGCGAGGTCGTCGGCGATGGCGCTCGAGGCGATCTCCTCGAGCTCCGAGCGGGTCTCGGCGCTCAGCGCGTTCGACCACGAGAAGTCGAGGCGCATGTAGCCGGCCTTGTTGTACGAGCCCGACTGGTGCGCGTCCTGGCCGAGCACCTGGCGCAGGGCGGCGTGGATGACGTGCGTCGCCGAGTGCGCCTGCGTCGCGCCACGACGGTACGCGGCGTCGACGATGGAGCGCGCGCGATCGCCCACGCCCACCTCGCCCGACACGACCGTGACGGTGTGGCTCGTGAGGCCCGGCACCGGCCGCTGCACGTCGACGACGTCGGCCTCGAACGCATCGCCCACGAGGCGGCCCTGGTCGGAGTCCTGGCCGCCGGACTCGGCGTAGAGCGCCGTCGCCGTGAGGATGAGCTCGACGGTCTCGCCCGCGGCGGCGCGCTGCACGCTCGCGCCGTCCTTGAGGATGCCGACGACCTGGCCGTCGGCCTCGAGCTCCTCGTAGCCGAGGAAGGTCGTCTCGCCGACGGCACGGAACTCGCCGTAGACCGAGCGATCGGCGAGCGCGCCGCGCTTCGCCTTCGCATCCGCCTTCGCGCGCGAGCGCTGCTCGCCCATGAGCCGGTCGAACGCCGAGCGGTCGACCGTGAGGCCCTGCTCCTCGGCGATCTCGAGCGTGAGGTCGATCGGGAAGCCGTACGTGTCGTGCAGCAGGAAGGCGGTGTCGCCCGCGAGCTGCACGCGACCGTCGCCCTTCGTCGTCTCGAGCGCTGCGTCGAGGACCGTCGAGCCGGCCTCGAGCGTCTTGAGGAACGTCTCCTCCTCGGCGAACGCGAAGCGCGACAGCCGCGACCACTCGGTCGCGAGCTCGGGGTAGGCCGACTGCATCGCGTCGCGCGAGGCTGCGAAGAGCGTGGGGAACGTGGGCTCGTGGACCCCGAGCAGGCGCATGGCGCGGATCGCGCGGCGCATGAGCCGGCGCAGGATGTAGCCGCGCCCCTCGTTGCCCGGCGTCACGCCGTCGGAGAGCAGCATGAGCGACGAGCGCACGTGGTCGGCGACGACGCGCATGCGGACGTCGTCCTCGTGGTCGGCGCCGTACGCGCGACCCGAGAGCTCGGAGGCGAGATCGAGCACCGGGCGCACCTGGTCGATCTCGTACATGTTCTCGACGCCCTGCTTGAGGAACGCGATGCGCTCGAGGCCCATGCCGGTGTCGATGTTCCTCGCGGGCAGGTCGCCGACGATGCGGAACTCGGTCTTCGATCGCACGTCGGCGATCTGGTCCTGCATGAAGACGAGGTTCCAGATCTCGACGTAGCGGTCGTCGTCCGTCGCCGGGCCGCCGTCGATGCCGTACGCGGGACCGCGGTCGAAGAAGATCTCGGAGCAGGGGCCGGCGGGGCCGGGCTGGCCGGTCGACCAGTAGTTCGTGTCGCGACCGAGGCGCTGGATGCGCTCCTCCGGCAGGCCCGCGATCTCCTTCCAGAGCGCGACGGCCTCGTCGTCGGTCTCGAAGACCGTGACCCAGAGGTCGTCGGGCGAGAAGCCGAGGTTGCCGTCGTCCTCGGGGCCGGTGAGGAACTCCCACGCGTACTGGATCGCGCCGCGCTTGAAGTAGTCGCCGAACGACCAGTTGCCCGTCATCTGGAAGAAGGTGCCGTGCCGCGGCGTGCGCCCGACCTCCTCGATGTCGTTGGTGCGGATGCACTTCTGCACGTCGGCGGCGCGGGCGTACGGCGCGGGCTCCTGACCGGTGAGGTACGGGATGAACGGCACCATGCCCGCGATCGTGAACATGATCGTCGGGTCGTCGCTCACGAGCGAGGCCGAGGGGACGATCGTGTGGTCCCTCCGCTCGAAGTAGCGCAGGAAGCGGTCGTGGATCTCGGCGGTCTGCATCGTGCTCGCGTCTCTCGGTGCCCATGCGGGCGCTGCGGCCTCGCTGGTGGGGCCGGTCGGTCGGTGTGAGGCTCGGGGCTACTCGCCGCGGAGCTCGCGGTCGCGGCTGGCGTAGCCGTCGCGCACGGCGTCGGTGAACTCGCGCACCCGCGCGTCGGCGCCGTCGAGCATCTCCCTGCCCTTGGGCGTGCGCTGCATGCGCGTCACCGCGTACGCGCCGACTGCGGCGCCCAGCGCGACCAGGACGATGCTCCTCATTGCGATCCCCTCATGGAAGTGGACTCCCACTCTATCCAGCGGCGATGCCGCGAACGCGAGCGAGGGCCGCCCGGGAGTCCCGGACGGCCCTCGTGCTGCGTGCGATCAGCGCGCGGCGTAGTACTCGACGACGAGCTGCACGTCGCACACGACGGGCACCTCGGCGCGCTTGGGGCGACGCACGAGGCGTGCCTGCAGGCGGTCGAGCGTGACGTCGAGGTACGGCGGCACGGGCGGCAGCACCTGGGCGTGGCCGCCCGCGGCTGCGACCTGGAAGGGCTCCATGCCCTCGCTGCGCTCGTGGACGCCGATGACCTGGCCCTCCTTCACGCGGAACGAGGGACGGTCGACGCGCTGGCCGTCGACGGTGATGTGGCGGTGCACGACGAGCTGGCGGGCCTGCGCCGTCGAGCGGGCGAAGCCGGCGCGGACGACGAGGGCGTCGAGACGCATCTCGAGCAGCTCGACGAGGTTCTCACCCGTCAGGCCGGCCTGGCGGCGGGCCTCGTTGAACGTGAGGCGGAGCTGCTTCTCGCGGATGCCGTACTGGGCCCGCAGACGCTGCTTCTCGCGCAGACGGACGGCGTAGTCGCTGTCGGCCTTGCGCTTGGTGCGTCCGTGCTGGCCGGGGCCGTACGGGCGCTTCTCGAGGTACTTGGCCGCCTTCGGGCTGAGGGCGATGCCGAGCGCACGCGACTTGCGCGTGATGCTGGTCCTGGTGGTCATGCGTGTCTTCCTTCGCATCGCAGCCGCGCGAGCGGCCAGCCGTCGCGATGGACGGCTCAAGGATTTCTGGATGGGTGGTCCGAGTGGACCGTCGTCCAGGCTACCAGACGGGCGGCCCGGCGCCCGGGAGTGCCGAAGACCCCGAGCGTCAGTCGCCGCGGAGGATGGCGCGGATGCGCTCGAGCCGCGCGCCGACCTCGCGCTCGTACCCGTGTGCTCCCGGCTCGTAGTACACGGTGCCCACGAGCTCGTCGGGCAGGTACTGCTGCGTCGCGACCGAGCCGGGGGCGTCGTGCGCGTACCGGTAGCCCTTGCCGTGCCCGAGGCGCTTGGCGCCCGGGTAGTGGGCGTCGCGCAGGTGCGTCGGGACGCGACCGAACGCGCCTCGGCGCACGTCGGCGATCGCAGCGTTGACCCCCGCGTACGAGCGGTTCGACTTCGGCGCCGTCGCGAGGTAGACCGTGGCCTCGGCGAGCGGGATGCGGCCCTCGGGCATGCCGATGAGCTGCACGGCCTGCGCCGCAGCCGTCGCGATGACGAGGCCCTGGGGATCGGCCATCCCGACGTCCTCGGAGGCGAGGATGATGAGGCGCCTGCCGATGAACCGCGCGTCCTCCCCCGCCTCGATCATGCGTGCCAGCCAGTGGAGGGCGCCGTCGGGGTCGGAGCCCCGCACCGACTTGATGAAGGCGCTGATGACGTCGTAGTGCTCGTCGCCCTGCCGGTCGTAGCGCAGCAGCGCCGCGTCGACGCTCTCGGCCACGATCGCGTCGGTGACGATCGGCGTCGCCTGCGACCGCGGCTCCTCGGCGTCGTCGTCGGCGGTCGACTCGTCGGCGTCCTTCTCGTCCTCGTCCTCGTCGTCCTCGTCGTCCTGCGCGGGCGGCACCGCCAGGACGTGCGAGCCCGCCGCCTCGAGGATCGTGAGCGCACGGCGCGCGTCACCCGAGGCGAGCCGCACGATCGAGGCGCGCGCGGCGTCGTCGAGCGCGATCGCCCCGCCGAAGCCGCGCGGGTCGGCGACCGCGCGGTCGAGGAGGCCGGCGAGGTCGTCGTCGGGCAGCTGCTCGAGCGTGAGCAGGAGCGAGCGCGACAGCAGCGGGCTGATGACGCTGAAGGACGGGTTCTCGGTCGTCGCCGCGATGAGCAGCACCCAGCCGTTCTCGACGCCGGGCAGCAGCGCGTCCTGCTGGGCCTTCGTGAACCGATGGATCTCGTCGAGGAAGAGCACGGTCTGCGTGTCGTAGAGGTCGCGCGTCGACAGCGCCTCCTCCATGACCTGGCGCACGTCCTTCACGCCTGCGGTCACGGCGCTCAGCTCGACGAAGCGGCGATCGCTCGAGGCGGCGATGGCCTGGGCGATCGTCGTCTTGCCCGTGCCGGGCGGGCCCCAGAGGATGACGGACTGCCCGCTGCGCGCCCCGGGCGTCGCGAGCCTGCGCAACGGCGAGCCCTGCCGCAGCAGGTGCGTCTGCCCGACCACCTCGTCGAGCGAGCGCGGCCGCATGCGGACCGCGAGCGGCGCGGTCGACGATCCGAGCCCCGCGTTCGCCATGCATCGATCGTACGGCGAGCCACCGACGCCCGACGGACCGGCACAGGCGCAGCCGGTACGCTCATCCGAGCGATCTTGACGGGAGACCATCGGTGACGAGCACCAAGGAGCAGCAGCGGCGCGTCCGCGACTACCGCGCACGCCGCACGGTGCACGAGGGCAAGCAGCGCAGGCTGCGTCGCGACAACGTCATCGCGGTCGCCGCGGTCGTCGTCGTCGGCACGCTCGCCGGCCTCGGCCAGTGGTGGTACGTCGACTCGACCGCGACCGAGGAGCCCACGGCCTCCGAGACCCCGTCGCCGTCGACGGAGGGCACCGCGAGCGAGGCCGTGCCCGATCCCTCGCTCGCCGAGGGTCGCGACTGGACCGGCACGCTCACGATCAACGGCGTCGAGCTCGGCATCGAGCTCGACGGCGCGGCGGCGCCGCAGGGCGTCTCGGCCGTCGTCAACGACATCCAGACCGGCTACTACGCGGGCAAGACGTGCCACCGCCTCACGACCGCCGAGCGCTTCGAGGTGCTGCAGTGCGGCTCGCTCGACGGCACCGGCGCCGGCGACCCCTCCTACCAGTACGGCCCGATCGAGAACGCGCCCGCCGACCAGGTCTACCCGGCCGGCACGATCGCGATGGCGCGCGGCGGCACCGGCGGCGGCCTGTCCCCCGAGGACGCCGCGAACTCGAACGGCCACCAGTTCTTCATCGTCTACGGCGACACCGAGATCCCGAACGACGAGGCGGGCGGCTACACCGTCGTCGGCACCGTCACGAGCGGGCTCGACCAGCTCGTGGCCGACGTCATCTCGGCGGGCACGGCACCGGATCCCGCCACCGGCACCGCCCCGCAGGACGGCGCACCGCTGAACCCGGTGACGATCGACGCCGCGACCGTCGAGTGAGTCGCTCCGCGTGAAGTAGCCTGGGGCCATGGACGCGAACCCGTGGGGCCGCGTCGACGAGCATGGCACCGTCTCCGTCCGTGAGGGCGAGCAGTGGCGTGAGGTCGGCCAGTACCCCGACGCGAGCCCCGAAGAGGCGCTCGCATACTTCCAGCGCAAGTACGCAGACCTCGAGGGGCAGGTGCGCCTGCTCGAGCAGCGGTCGCGCGCCGGCGCCTCGGCGACCGACGTGCAGAAGGCCGCGAGCCATCTGCGCGAGTCGGTGGTCGGCGCGAATGCGGTCGGTGACCTCGGTGCGCTGCAGACGCGCCTCGACGCCCTCGCAGGGCGCCTCGAGGAGCTGAGCGCCGAGCAGAAGGCAGAGGCCGAGCGCGAGTCGCTCGCGGCCGTCGCCGATCGCGAGGCCATCGTGGCCGCCGCGGAGGCGCTCGCGGCGCGCGACCCGAAGCAGGTGCAGTGGAAGCAGGCGAGCGCCGAGCTCGACGCACTCTTCCAGCGCTGGCAGACGGCGCAGAAGGACGGCCCGCGGATCCCGAAGTCGACGGCCGACACGCTGTGGCGTCGCTTCCGCGACGCCCGCCAGACGGTCGAGCAGGGTCGCCGGGCGTTCTTCTCCGAGCTCGACTCGCAGCACAAGGACGCACGCACCCGCAAGCAGGCGCTCGTCGAGCGCGCGCAGGCGCTCTCGTCGCAGGGCGCCGACGGCATCCCCGCGTACCGGTCGCTGCTCGACGAGTGGAAGGCCGCCGGCCGCGCCGGCCGCAAGATCGACGACGCGCTCTGGGCCGACTTCAAGGCCGCGGGCGACGTGCTCTTCCAGGCGAAGACCGAGGCGAGCGCCGTCGTCGACGGCGAGCAGGGCGAGAACCTCGCCGCGAAGCGCGCGATCCTCGAGGAGGCGCAGCCGCTCCTCAAGGAGCAGGACCGCGCCAAGGCGCGCGAGACCCTCACGGGCCTGCAGCGCCGCTGGGACGAGATCGGTCGCGTGCCCCGCGAGGCGATGCGCGAGATCGAGGACGGCATGCGCCGCATCGAGGCGCACGTCCGCAAGCTCGACGACGACCACTGGGCGAGCTCGAACCCCGAGCGCAAGGCGCGCTCCGAGGGGCTCGCCGGGCAGCTCGAGGAGTCGATCGAGCAGATCGAGGCATCGCTCGAGGCCGCGAAGGCGTCGAAGGACGCCGCAGCGGTCACGCGCCTCGAGGCCGAGCTCGCGACGAAGCGCGAGTGGCTCGCGGTCGTCGCAGCCGCGCGCTGACGCACCACGATCCACAGGGCGCCGCTCTCCACAGCCGTGGAGGCGGCGCCCTCCTTCGTGGTCGAGGCAGGGCATGCTGCCCGCCATGCTCTCCATCGCCGAACGCTCCGCCATGCGCCTCGACGGCGACCTCTTCGACCTCGCCGAGTCGGCGACGCACGCCGACCGCGTCGTCTCCCCCGCCGACCGCGTGCGCGCCCTGCGCCTGCCGCTCGGGCCCGCGCACATCGTCTCAGGGCTCGCCGCGGCGTGGGTGCACGGCGTCGCGGCGCTGCCGACGACCGTCGACGTCGCGACCCTGCGGCATCGCCGGGCCGACGTGCCGGCGGGCTGCCGTGCGCTCATCCGCCGCGTCGCGCTCGACACGTGCCTGCAGGTCGACGGCGTGCGCGTGACGTCGCGCCTGCGCACGGCCGTCGACCTGCTGGCCGACGATCCCTACGACGACGCCGCCCGCATCGCGATCCGCCTGCTCGTCGATGACGTCGAGGCGGTGCGGCGCGCGATCGGCGTCTCCGGACGCCGCAGCGTCGCGAGGTCGCTCGAGCGCCTCGCCGCGCTCCAGGCGCAGGCCGCGCTCAGCCGCCGGTGACGCGGTAGACGTCGTAGACGCCGTCGATGCGGCGCACGGCGTTCAGCACGCGATCGAGATGCGTCGTGTCGCCCATCTCGAAGACGAAGCGGCTGATCGCCAGGCGGTCGGTGCCCGTCTGCACCGACGCCGAGAGGATGTTGACGTGGTGCTCGCTGAGCACGCGCGTGACGTCCGACAGCAAGCCCGAGCGGTCGAGCGCCTCGACCTGGATGTGCACGAGGAAGACGCTCTTGACGTTGTCGGCCCACGACACCTCGATCATGCGCTCGGGCTCGGCGAGCAGGCCCTGCACGTTCGGGCACGAGCGCTGATGCACGCTCACGCCCTGGCCGCGCGTGACGAAGCCGACGATGTCGTCGCCGGGCACCGGCGTGCAGCACTTCGAGAGCTTCACGAGGATGTCGGCGGCGCCGCGCACGAGCACCCCCGACGACGACGTGCGCGTCGGCACGCCGCGCGAGGGGCTCACGGGGATGAACTCGTCCTCGTCGACCGAGCCCTGCAGCCCGGCGACGACCTTCTCGAGCACAGACTGCGTCGACACGTGGCCCTCGCCGACGGCGGCGTAGAGGCCGTTGACGTCGTCGTAGCCCATGGCGGAGGCGACCTCGACGAACGACTCGCGGCTCATGAGCTGCTGCAGGGGAAGGTTGTGCCTGCGCATCGCCTTCGCGATGGCGTCGCGGCCCTGCTCGATGGCCTCGTCGCGGCGCTCGCGCGTGAACCACTGGCGGATCTTGTTGCGCGCCCTGGCGCTCTGCACGAACGACAGCCAGTCCTGGCTGGGGCCGGCATCGGGGTTCTTCGACGTGAAGACCTCGACGACGTCGCCGGTCTGCAGGCCGGTGTCGAGCGGCACGAGGCGACCGTTGACCTTCGAGCCCATCGTGCGGTGACCGACCTCGGTGTGCACGGCGTAGGCGAAGTCGACGGGCGTCGCGCCCTTCGACAGGCCCACGACCTTGCCCTTCGGCGTGAAGACGTAGACCTCCTTCGCACCGATCTCGAAGCGCAGCGAGTCGAGGAACTCCCCCGGGTCCTGCGTGTCGGCCTGCCAGTCGTTGAGGTGGGCGAGCCACGCCATGTCCTCGCCCGTGACCGCCTGGCCGCCGCCCTGCTTGTACTTCCAGTGCGCCGCGACGCCGTACTCGGCGCGGCGGTGCATCTCCTCCGTGCGGATCTGGATCTCGACGTGCCGGCCCTCCGGCCCGACGACCGTCGTGTGGAGCGACTGGTACAGGTTGAACTTCGGCGTCGCGATGTAGTCCTTCATGCGACCCGGCATGGGCTTCCAGCGCGCATGGATCTGGCCCAGCACCGCGTAGCAGTCGCGCACCGTCGGCACGATGACGCGCACGCCGACGAGGTCGTAGATGTCGGAGAACTCGTGGCCCCGCACCTGCATCTTCGTGTAGATCGAGTAGTACTGCTTCGGCCTGCCCGTCACGCGGCCCTTGATGCGGGCGACGCGCAGGTCGTCGACGAGCGACTGCACGACCTCCTCCATGTACCGGTCGCGCTCGGGGGCGCGGCCCTCCACGAGGTTCTTGATCTCGACGTACACCTTGGGGTTGAGCACGGCGAACGAGAGGTCCTCGAGCTCGGTCTTCATCGCCTGGATGCCGAGGCGATGCGCGAGCGGCGCGTAGATCTCGATCGTCTCGCGCGCCTTGCGCTGCGCCGAATCGCTCGAGACGAAGCCCCACGTGCGCGCGTTGTGGAGTCGGTCGGCGAGCTTGATGACGAGGACGCGGATGTCCTTCGCCATCGCGACGACCATCTTGCGCATCGTCTCGGCCTGCGCGGCATCGCCGTACTGGAGACGGTCGAGCTTCGTGACGCCGTCGACGAGCATCGCGACCTCGTCGCCGAAGTCGCCGCGGCACTGGTCGAGCGTGTACTCGGTGTCCTCGACGGTGTCGTGCAGCAGCGCCGCCGCGATCGTCACCGGGCCGATGCCGAGGTCCGCGAGGATCTGCGCCACGGCGACGGGATGCGTGATGTACGGCTCGCCCGACTTGCGGAACTGGCCCTGGTGCGCCCGCTCGGCGACGATGTACGCGCGTTGGATCAGGCCGGTGTCGGCCTTCGGGTGGTGGCCCTTGACCGTGCGGATGAGGTCGTCGATCGCCCCCGCGCGGTTCGATCGCGAGAACAGGAAGGGCAGCAGGGTGCGGAACGCGCCGGTGGTCTGCGTCTCGCTCATGCGTCCATCCTGCTCTCGCGAGCGACCGTCAGACGACCGCGCCGCGCTCGGACGGGCGCTTGGCCCTCGCCTCGGCGATGTCCTCGCCCATGCGCAGCTGCGCGTAGACCGGCGCGGCGACGAAGAGCGTCGACCACGTGCCCACGAGCGTGCCGATGAGCAGCGCGAGCGAGATGTCGCGCAGCGTGCCCGCGCCGAGCAGGAACGATCCGATGAAGAGGATCGACGCCGTCGGGAGGATTGCGATGACCGAGGTGTTGATCGACCGCACGAGCGTCTGGTTCACGGCGAGGTTGATGTTGTCGGCGTAGGTGCCCGACGTGCCGGGCGCCGTCTGCTCGCGCACCTTGTCGAACACCACGACGGTGTCGTACAGCGAGTAGCCGAGGATCGTGAGGAAGCCGATCACGGCGGCCGGCGTCACCTCGAAGCCGACGATGCCGTAGATGCCCGCGGTGACGATGAGGTCGAAGGCGAGCGACGACAGCGCGGCGACCGACATCTTCCAGGTGCGGAAGTACAGCGCCATGACGATCGCCACGAGCACGATGAACACGATGAGCCCCGTGAGCGCCTGCCGCGTGATGTCCTGGCCCCACGACGGGCCGACGAACGACGAGGTGATCTCGTTCGACTCGACGCCGAGCGCCGACGCGAGGGCGTCGCGGATCTCGACGGTGTCGGAGTCCGAGAGCTGCTCGGTCTGCACGCGCAGGCCGTCCTGGCCGATCTGCGCGACGTTCGGCACCTGCTGGGCGCCGAGCACGCTCGTCACGGCGTCCGCGGCCACCTGCTCGTCGACCTGCTCGACCCCCGTGACGCGGAACTCGCTGCCGCCGCGGAACTCGATGCCGAACTCGAACCCGCCGCGCAGGATCGGACCGAGGATGCAGATGGCGACGATGCCGAGCGCCACGAGGAACCACGTGCGACGCCTCGGGATGAACGGGAAGGACGACTCGCCCGTGTAGAGGCGATTGCCGAACTGGGTGAGGGATGCCATCACCGCTCCTGCTCTGTCGAGGCGGATGCCTTGCGCTCTGCGATCGACTGACGGCGCTGCGCCTCGCGGGAGCTCGTCGCGCCGCGGCCTGCCGCCACCGGGTCGCGGAACTTCGCGCGGCCGCGGTAGACGGCGCCGAGCGCGTTAGGGTCGAGACCCGACATCGGGTGCCCGCTCGAGAAGAATCGCGTGCGCGTGAGCAGCTGCAGCATCGGGTGGGTGAAGAGCGCGACCACGATGAGGTCGATGATCGTCGTGATGCCGAGCGTGAACGCGAAGCCGCGCACGTTGCCGACCGCCACGAGGTAGAGCACGATCGCCGCGAGGAAGTTGATCGCGTCGGAGGCGAGGATCGTGCGGAAGGCGCGCTTCCACCCGGCCTCGACCGCGCTCGTGATGGCTCGGCCGTCGCGCAGCTCGTCGCGCACGCGCTCGAAGTAGACGATGAACGAGTCGGCGATCGTGCCGATCGCGATGATGAGGCCCGTGACGCCTGCCAGCGAGAGACGGTAGTCCTCCGCCGACGAGAGCCACGTGATGACGAGGTACGTCAGCCCGCCTGCGATCGCGAGCGATGCGATCGTGACGAGCGCGAGCGCGCGGTACTGGAACACCGAGTACACGATGACGAGCAGGAGGCCGATGAGCCCGGCGATGATGCCGGCCTGCAGCTGGCTCTCGCCGAGCGTCGCGGCGATCGTCTCCTCCGACTGCACCTCGAAGCCGATCGGCAGCGAGCCGAACTTCAGCTGGTCGGCGAGCGACGACGCGGTCTCCTGCGAGAAGCCGCCGGTGATGGACGCCTCGCCGTTCGTGATGACGGCGTTCGACGCGGGCGCGATGATGACCGCGCCGTCGAGGACGACGCCGAACTGGTTGCGCGGGCTCTCGAGGCTCGTGATGCGGTTCGTGACCTCCTCGAACGCGTCGCTGCCGGCCGAGTCGAACTGCAGCCGGACCTCGAACTCGCCCGTGGGCGCACCGGTCGAGGTCGTCGCCTGGCCGGCGCTCGCATCGGAGATGTCGGAGCCCTCGACCTCGACGGGTCCGAGGATGTAGCGCGCGGTGCCGTCCTCGCTGCACGTGACGAGCGGCTCGTCGAGGGGCTGCTCGCCACGCTCGGGATCCTGCAGCACGGCGCAGTCGAAGGTGTCGTACGACGCCTGCAGCGTCGGCGTGATCCATGCGAGGTCGGAGGCGTCCGCCGGCTCGGGCGCGGCGGGGTCGTCGACGGGAGGCGTCGCCTCCTGCGCGGCCTGGTTCGCGGCGATCTCCTCGGGCGTCAGCGCGGCGGCGACGGTGAGGACGGGGCGGAACTCCATGCGGGCGCTCGACTGGAGACGATCCATCGTCGCGTCGTCGACCTCGCCGGGGATGGCGACGACGATGTTCTGCCCGCCCTGCGTCGTGATCTCGGACTCGGAGACGCCGGACGCGTCGACGCGGTCGCGGATGATCTGCACGGCCTGGTCGAGCTGCTCGTCGGTGACCTGCTGGCCCTCCTGCAGCTGCGGCGTGAGGATGACCTGCGTGCCGCCCTCGAGGTCGAGCGCGAGGCGCGGCGACCAGCCGCCGCCGTTCGCGATGCTCGCCCAGTTGAGCGCTGCGAAGACCGCGCCGATGACGACGAGCCAGATGAGTGCGCGCCCGGTGCGCGCCCGCGCCCGCGCCACTACGGGCGCTCGGTGGTGGTGCCGTCGCCGGTGGTCTCGGCGTCGTCGGCGATCGTCTCGTCGAGCGTCTCGTCCTCGACGACGCGTGCGAGCACCTGACGGTGGACGCGCAGCGTGGTGCCGGGCGCGACCTCGATGAGGGCCTCGTTCGTGTCCTCGTCGATCGCGACGAGCAGGCCGAACATGCCGAAGTTCGTCATGACCTGCGCGCCGGGCACCATCTTGTCCTGCAGCTGCGCGGCCTGCGCCTTGCGCTTCTTGCTGTTGCGGAACATGAAGAAGATCAGCACCGCGAGGATCAGCAGCATGCCGATCGTCAGCGGGTCGAACATGGGCGCCGCCTGGGCGTTCTCGTTCGCGGTCTGAGAGAGCAGGTGCATGGTGGAAGTCGCTTCAGTCGAAGTGCGGATGGGTCCGGGCGCCGTCGTCATGACGCGTGGGCACGGACCCGATGATCATAGTCGATCGTCCAATGTGGGCTGGACGACGACGCCGGCGTGCGCGAGACCCTCGGGCGTCGCGACGCGGCCGCGCGGCGTGCGGGCGAGCATGCCCTCGCGCACGAGGTAGGGCTCGACGACCGACTCGATGGTGTCGGCGTCCTCGCCGATCGACGCCGCGAGCGTCGACAGCCCGACGGGCCCGCCGCGGAAGCGGTGGGCGATGGAGTGCAGCACGGCGCGGTCGAGGCGGTCGAGCCCCGCCTCGTCGACGTCGTAGAGCAGGAGCGCGGCGCGCACGGCCTCGATGCCGTCGCTGCCCTCGTGCACGAGCAGCCAGTCGCGCACGCGGCGCAGCAGGCGGTTCGCGATGCGCGGCGTGCCGCGCGAGCGCCGGGCGAGCTCGCCGATCGCCTCGGCGGGCAGCGGGACGCCGAGGAGGTCGGCCGAGCGCCGCAGGACGCGCTCGAGGTCGACGGGATCGTAGAACTCGAGGTGCGCGGTGAAGCCGAAGCGGTCGCGCAGCGGGCTCGGCAGCATGCCCGAGCGCGTCGTGGCCGCGACGAGCGTGAACGGGGCGAGCTCGAGCGGGATCGACGTGGCGCCGGCGCCCTTGCCGACCATGATGTCGATGCGGAAGTCCTCCATCGCGAGGTACAGCATCTCCTCGGCGGAGCGCGCCATGCGGTGGATCTCGTCGACGAAGAGCACGTCGCCCGGGGTCAGGGCGCTCAGCACGGCCGCGAGGTCGCCGGCGTGCTGGATCGCCGGGCCGGACGAGAGGCGCACGGCCCGGCCCGTCTCGGCCCCGATGATCATCGCGAGCGTCGTCTTGCCGAGGCCGGGAGGGCCCGCGAGGAGGATGTGGTCGGGGCTGCGGTCCTGCATCGCGGCGGCGCGCAGCAGCACCTCGAGCTGCCCGCGCACCTTCGGCTGCCCCACGAACTCGGCGAGGGATCCCGGCCGCAGCGCACCCTCGAACGCGATCTCCTCGACCGTCGCCTCCGGCTGCACGAGGTCGTCGGTCATGCGCGCGGCCCGAGCTCGGCGAGGGCGGCGCGCAGGAGCGAGCCCGCGTCGGGCTGCGCGCCCACGGCGTCGAGCGCGGCGCGCGCCTGCCGCTCGGGCCAGCCGAGGCCCGTGAGCGCCACGAGGACGTCGGCGCCGGCGTCGCCGCGCACGCGCCCCGTCGTCGGCGTCGCGTGCAGCTTGCCCGCGAGCTGCACGATGATGAGCCGCGCCGTCTTCGGCCCGATGCCGCTCACGGCCTTGAACGCCGTCTCGTCCTCGCGCGCGACGGCGTCGGCGAGCTGGTTCGGCGTCATGTGGCTGAGGACGCCGAGCGCGGACTTCGGGCCGACGCCCGAGACGCCGCGCAGCAGGTCGAAGGCGTCGAGCTCCGCCTGCGTGCCGAAGCCGTAGAGCGACATGTCGTCCTCGCGGACGATGAGGGTCGTGTGGAGGGCGATCGACGAGCCGACCGTGGCGACGAGCGACTGCTGGGGCGTCACCGACACCGCGAGCCCGAGGCCGCCGACGCCGACGACGACGCGGGTGCCTGCGGCGCCCAGCACCGTGCCGTCGAGCCTCGCGATCATGGGCTCCAGCCTAGGTTCGACCGCGGACGCCCACCGATCGCCGCGCCGTCGCCGCAGGGGTCAGCGGCGCGACGCGCGCTCCGCCGCCTGCCACGCCTGCTGCGCGGGCGTGAGCGCCGCCGTCGGCGCGGCGCTGCGGGCGCTCCACGCGTGGCAGATCGCGATGGCGAGCGCGTCGGCGGCGTCCGCTGGCCGCGGCGCGACGGCGAGCCCCAGGATGCGCTGCACCATCGCGCCGACCTGGCGCTTGTCGGCCTGGCCGTAGCCCGTCACGGCCGCCTTGACCTCGCTCGGGGTGTGCAGCTCGATGGCGATGCCGTTCGCGGCGGCGGCGCGCAGCACGAGGCCCGAGATCTGCGCGACGCCCATGACGGTGCGCACGTTCTGCTGCACGAAGACCCGCTCGAGCGCGATCGCATCGGGGCGATGCTCGGCGATCGCCGCCTCGATCCCCGTCGCGATGCGGTGGAGCCGGTGCTCGAGCGCCTCGTCGGCCGCCGACCGCAGCACGTCGACCGACACCATGGTCACGGCGCGGCCGGCGGCATCGATGACGCCGATGCCGCAGCGCGTGAGGCCCGGGTCGATGCCGAGGATGCGCATGGGCGCGGGCCCCGCGAGAGGGCTAGTCCTCGTCCTCGGCGTCGAGCTCCGCCTGCGCCTCGGGGGTGAGGGCGTAGTTCGAGAACACGTTCTGCACGTCGTCGGAGTCCTCGAGCGCGTCGATGAGGCGCATGACCTTGCGCGCCGTCTCGGCATCCACCTCGACCTTGAGGTCGGCGACGAACTCGGCGTCGGCGGCGTCGTAGTCGATGCCGGCGTCGACGAGCGCCGTGCGCACGGCGACGAGGTCGGTCGGCTCGGAGAGGATCTCGAACCCGCCGCCCTGGTCGATGACCTCCTCCGCACCCGCGTCGAGCACGGCGAGCAGGATGTCGTCCTCGGTGACGTCGTCGGTCTTCGTGACCGAGACGACGCCCTTGCGGTGGAAGTTGTAGGCGACCGAGCCGGGGTCGGCCATCGTGCCGCCGTTGCGGCTCATGGCCGTGCGGACCTCGGCCGCCGCGCGGTTCCTGTTGTCGGTGAGGCACTCGACCATGAGCGCGACGCCGCCGCCCGCGTAGCCCTCGTACATGATCGTCATGTACTCGATCGCGTCGCCCGAGATGCCAGCGCCGCGCTTGATCGCGCGGTCGATGTTGTCGTTCGGGACCGACGTCTTCTTCGCCTTCTGCACGGCGTCGTACAGGGTCGGGTTGCCCGCGAGGTCGGCGCCGCCCATCTTGGCGGCGACCTCGATGTTCTTGATGAGCTTGGCGAACGACTTCGCACGGCGACCGTCGATGACGGCCTTCTTGTGCTTGGTGGTCGCCCACTTGGAGTGTCCGGACATGGTGCCTTCCCGGTCGATCGACTGGTCAGTCTACCGAGCGCTCACGAGGCGAGCGGCGCACGCCGCCGCACGCCCGCCGCCGACAGCTCGAGGGCGGCGAGCGCGTCGAGGACGGCATCGTCGCCGTCGCGGATCGCCCGCAGCGGGTCGGGGGCGACGGCCTGCAGCTCGGGCAGCGGCCTCGCGACGAGCGCGCGCAGCGCGAGGAGGTCCCGCCCGGCGGGGGTCGCGGCGACGCGCGCCGTCTCCGCCGAGCTCCGAGCGAACCGGATGCGCGGCACGAGCCACACGCCCACGAGCACGAGCACGGGCACGATCCAGACGGCGGCGCCGACGCCCGCGGCGAGCGCGTGGATGGCGGCCTCGAGCGTGCGACCGGCGTCGGCGAGCCCGTCGGCCGCGCCCGACGCCTCGACGAAGGGCGTGCCGAGGCCCGTGCCGACGAACGGGATGTCCTCGAGGCCCTCGGCCGCACCGAGGAGGGTGCCGGAGAGCTCCGAGCCGGTGTCCTGCATCTGCACGCCGAACCTGGCGAGCGAGTCGATCGCGCGCGTCACCTCGCCCGCGAGCCAGATGGCGCCGACGAGCACGCCGATCGCGACGACGTCGCCGACGATCTGCCACGCGCGACGATCGGGCCTGGCCGAGTAGAGCTGCATGGCGCCGAGGCTATCGTCGGCGCTCCCCCAGCCGCCGGTGGGACGATGCGTGCATGGCCCCTCGTCGCACCCGCTCGCTCGCCGCCGTCGCCGTGGGCGCCCTCGCACTCACGGGGTGCATCGTCCAGCCGCCGACGCTCGTGCCGGCGCCGCCCGTCACCGAGCCGACGAGCCAGCCGAGCACCGAACCCGCTCCCTCGACCCCTGCCTCGAGCGAGCCCGCGCCGAGCTCGGCGGCCCCCTCGTCGGCACCGCCCGCCGCCTCGGGCGGCGCGAGCATCGTCATCGACGGCACCCCGGCTCCCGCGGCGATGGTCGACTCGATCGGCTGCATCGTCTCGGGCGACAGCGCCGTCATGGCGTCGGGCGCGGACATCGACGACGTGGCCACGGGCTTCTTCACGAACGACGGCGGATCATGGGTCGCCGAGACGTTCACGATGGTCGTCGGCGACGCCGTCTACCTGCAGGTCGACGAGACGGCGCCCGCGACGTACGAGGGCGGCGTCTTCACGACGACGCTCACGATGGAGACGTTCACGGCCGGCACCGCGACCGTCGACGTCACGGTCCCCTGCGGGTCCTGACGCGCAGGCCGCTCGCGCGCGGCGCTGCGCGGGCCGGCTACGAGAGCCAGCCCTCCTGCAGCTCTGCCCGGACCTCCTCGATGAGGCGCGGCAGCGCCTTGGTCTTCGCGATGATCGGGAAGAAGTTCGCGTCGGTCGCCCAGCGCGGCACGATGTGCTGATGCAGGTGGTCGGCGATGCCCGCGCCGGCGACCTGCCCCTGGTTCATGCCGATGTTGAAGCCGTGGTTGCCCGACACGGCCGTGATCGTCCGCATCGCCTGCTGGGTGAGCAGGGCGATCTCGGCCGTCTCCTCCGTCGTGGCGAGGTCGTACGTCGCGACGTGCCGGTACGGGCAGATCATGACGTGGCCCGTGTTGTACGGGAACAGGTTCATGATGACGAACGCCGTGCGGCCGCGGTGGACGACGAGGCCGTCGGCATCGGCGAGCGTCGGGGCGACGCAGAACGGGCACGCATGCGGCTCGGGCTGCTGGCCCTGCTGGATGTAGGCCATCCGGTACGGCGTCCAGAGCCGCTGGAACTCGTCCGGCACGCCCGCCAGCTCCGACGACATCCACGTCGGCGCGCCGGCCTCGCGCGTCGGGTCGTCGGCCGCGGGGAAGTCCCCCGGGCCGCGGCCGTCGGCGCTCGGCATCAGGCGACCAGCTCGGTCTGCCGCGTCTCGATCGCGTGCAGGATGCGGTCGATCGCGTCGTCGACGGGCACGCCGTTCTCCTGCGTGCCGTCGAGGAAGCGGAAGGAGACGCTGCCGGCCTCGGCGTCCGTGCCGCCCGCGATGAGCTGGAACGGCACCTTGGCGAGCGTGTGCGTGCGGATCTTCTTCTGCATGCGCTCGTCCGAGTGGTCGACGTCGATGCGGACGCCCTTCGCGCGGAGGCGGTCCGCGATGCCGTCGAGGTAGTCGGCGTAGTCGGCCGCGACGGGGATGCCGACGACCTGCACGGGCGCGAGCCACACGGGGAAGGCGCCGGCGTAGTGCTCGAGCAGGATGGCGAAGAAGCGCTCGATCGAGCCGAAGAGGGCTCGGTGGATCATGATCGGGCGCTGCCTCGAGCCGTCGCGGCCGGTGAACTCGAGGTCGAAGCGCTCGGGCAGGTTGAAGTCGATCTGCACCGTCGACAGCTGCCAGGTGCGACCGATCGCATCCTTGGTCTTCAGGTCGATCTTCGGACCGTAGAAGGCCGCCTCGCCCGGGACCTCGGTGAGGTGCAGCCCGCTCGACTGCGCGACGCGACGCAGCGCGTCGGTCGCCTCGGCCCAGTGCTCCTCGTCGCCGATCCACTTCGACTTCTCGTCGTCGCGCATCGACAGCTCGAGCGAGAAGTCGGTGAGCCCGAAGTCGCGCAGGAGCGACAGCACGAACTCGAGCACCGTGCCGCACTCCGCCTCGAGCTGGTCGGGCGTGACGAAGAGGTGCGCGTCGTCCTGCGTGAAGCCGCGCACGCGCGTCAGGCCGTGGAGCGCTCCCGAGAGCTCGTTGCGGTAGACCGTGCCGTTCTCGGCGAGCCGCATCGGCAGGTCGCGATACGACCGCGCCCGCTCCTTGTAGATGAGGATGTGCATCGGGCAGTTCATGGGCTTGAGGTAGTAGTCGGCGCCCTGCTTGACGATCGCGCCGTCGGCGTCGACGACCTCGTCCATGTGGATGGGGGGCCAGATGCCCTCCTTGTACGTCTCGAGGTGCCCGGACGTCATGAAGAGGTCGGCCTTCGAGATGTGCGGCGTGTAGACGTACGAGTAGCCGCCCTCGAGGTGACGCCTGCGGGCGTGCTGCTCCATCTCCTGGCGCACGATGCCGCCGCGGGGGTGCCACACCGAGAGGCCGGAGCCGACCTCCTCGGGGAACGAGAAGAGGTCGAGGTCCTTGCCCAGCCGGCGGTGGTCGCGCTTCGCGGCCTCCTCGAGGCGCGCCTGGTAGGCGCGCAGCTCGTCCTTCGTGGGCCAGGCGGTGCCGTAGATGCGCTGCAGCTGCGGATTCGTCTCCTTGCCGCGCCAGTAGGCGGCGGCGACGCGCATGAGCGATGCGCCGTTGCCGACCATGCGGGTCGAGGGCAGGTGCGGGCCGCGGCAGAGGTCCTTCCAGACCGTCTCGCCGTCGCGGTCCACGTTGTCGTAGATCGTCAGCTCGCCGCCTCCGACCTCGACCGACGCATCGTCGTTCGGACCCTTGAGGCCGATGAGCTCGAGCTTGTAGGGCTCGGCGCTCAGCTCGGCGCGCGCCTCGTCCTCGGTGACGACGCGGCGCGTGAAGCGCTGGCCCTCGCGGATGATGCGGTCCATCTCCTTCGAGATCGCCTTGAGCGCCTCGGGGGTGAAGGGCTCGGCGACGTCGAAGTCGTAGTAGAAGCCGTCGTGGATGGGCGGGCCGATGCCGAGCCGCGCCTGCGGGTCGATGCGCTGCACCGCCTGGGCGAGCACGTGCGCGGCCGAGTGCCGCAGGATCGACAGGCCGTCCTCGCTGTCGATCGTCACCGGCTCGACCGTCTGCGCGTCGGTCACCTCGCGAGCGAGGTCCTGGAGCTCGCCGTCGACGCGCATGGCGACGACGGCACGGTCGGAGAAGAGGTCGAAGCCGGTGGTCACCCCTCGATCCTAGGCGCGCGGGCAGCCCTCGCTGCACGCCTCACGCGGCGGGTGCGAGGGCGCGCGCGCTGGCGCGGACCCCTCGGCCGAGGCACGGTCACGGCGCACGACGAAGCCCCGGCCGCTGGGGCCGGGGCTTCGATGTCTGGTGGGCGATACTGGGATCGAACCAGTGACCTCTTCCGTGTCAGGGAAGCGCGCTACCGCTGCGCCAATCGCCCAGATGCGAGGTGGAGACGGGATTCGAACCCGCGTAGACGGCTTTGCAGGCCGCTGCCTGACCACTCGGCCACCCCACCACGTCGGCCGAGCGGGGCATGCCCTGCTCGACCACGAGAGTTTCCTCGAGCGGATGACGAGATTCGAACTCGCGACCCTCACCTTGGCAAGGTGATGCGCTACCACTGCGCCACATCCGCATTGTCCTCGAGGCCTGCGCCCCTCGGACTCGACCCACAGTAGCCCACCCCACCCGGCTCGGCAAATCGACCGGCGACGCACGGCCGGAGGCCGCCCGACGACCCGTCGAGCGCATGTCGGGGACGGCACATGCCCGTGCGTCGTGGTCACGATCGGCGGCGCGGATGTGGCAGGATGGAGCGGTCGCGGGCGATTGGCGCAGTTGGTAGCGCGCTTCCTTCACACGGAAGAGGTCATCAGTTCGAGTCTGGTATCGCCCACCGCAGGGACGGCCCCGGTCCATCGGATCGGGGCCTTCGTCGTCTCCGGGGCACGCATGCACGACCGGGGCAGCGCGGCGCGCACGACCCGCCCGTAGGCTCGTCGCAGGCGCAGACCGCGCCCTCGTGACGGGAGGTGTCGTGCGCTGGCCACGAGGTCGTCGCGACGCCGACGACGCCGCTCCCCCGCCGACCGACGACGAGCTCGGCGTGCAGGTCGACGAGGGTCTGCTCATCGTGATCACGGGGCTGCGGCTGTCGGCGCGCAATCGCGTCGTGCTCGACGTGCTGCGCGATCGTGCCGACGTGACCGAGGCGTCGCTCGCCGCGGCCGTGCGCGCCGATGCGCTCGCCCTCGCCGAGGAGCAGCGCGCCGGCATCGAGCGCATCCAGCGCATCCGCGACCGCGCGGCGGGCCGACGCGGCCAGGCGCTGCACGGCGCCGACTACCGTCGCGGCGACGTCGCGCCGCTCGAGCTGCGCGCGCGCATCGCCGAGCTGCTCGCGCAGCGGCTCGAGGCGCTCGCCGACGACGACGACGCCGTGAGCGCGATCGTCGTGGCCGCACGTCGGAGCGCGATGGACGACATGTTCGACGCCTCGCTGCGCAGGCTCCACGAGGCGCCCGCGATCGCCGACCCCGAGCACGACGATCGGCTCGCCGAGCTCCACGACCTGCTGCGCGGTCTCGCCGACGACCTCGACGCCGGGGTCGTCGGACCTCGGTGAGCGTGGCGGCGCGCTGCGCCCGGTACGCCG
>NZ_BAAAQT010000005.1:1031819-1125997 GCF_039531815.1 Agrococcus versicolor
GGATCCGGGCCCCTCGATCGTCGAGTCGAGATCAGACCTTCTCGATCTCGTAGGCGTAGGCCTCCTCGCCGTGGACGATCGTGTCCACCCCGGCGAGCTCGTCCTCGTTCTTCACGCGGAAGCCGATGGTCTTCTCGATGACGAAGCCGATGACGAAGGCGACGACGAACGCGTAGATCATGGCGCCGAAGGCCGCGATCAGCTGCACGACGAGCTGGCCGCCGCCACCACCGAGGAGCAGGCCGGTGTCGGTGGCGAAGAAGCCGAGGTAGATCGTGCCGATGAGGCCGCCGACGAGGTGGATGCCCACGACGTCGAGGGAGTCGTCGAAGCCGAGCTTGAACTTCAGCTCGATCGCGAGGGCGCACACCGCTCCGGCGACGACGCCGAGCACGAGCGCCCAGCCGGGCGTGAGGTTGGCGCATGCGGGGGTGATCGCGACGAGCCCGGCGACGGCGCCGGAGGCGGCGCCCACGGCGGTGGGCTTGCCGTCCTTCAGCTTCTCGACGACGAGCCAGGCGAGCACGGCTGCAGCGGTCGCGCCGATCGTGTTGATCGTGATGAGGCCGGCGTTGCCCATCTCGTTCAGCCACTCCGCGCCCACGTTGAAGCCGAACCAGCCGAACCACAGGATGGCGGCGCCCAGGAGCACGAAGGGCACGTTGTGCGGCTTGTGCGAGCCCTTGGCGAAGCCGACGCGCTTGCCGAGGACGAAGGCGAGGGCGAGCGCGGCGGCGCCGGCGTTGATGTGCACCGCGGTGCCGCCCGCGTAGTCGATGACGCCCGGCAGGCCCATGAGGTCGCCGAGGCTGTAGATCCAGCCGCCGCCCCAGACCCATGCCGCGAGCGGGAAGTAGCCGAGCGTGGCGAAGACGCCCGCGAAGATCATCCAGGCGCCGAACTTCGCGCGGTCGGCGATCGCACCCGAGATGAGGGCGACCGTGATGATCGCGAAGGTCGAGCCGTAGGCGACGCCGATGAAGTCGGTGTTCGCGGTCTCGCCGGCTGCGAGGCCCGAGAGGCCGAAGTCGCTGAAGGGGTTGCCCGCGAACGCGAAGGGGCTGTCGACGGCCGACATGTTGAAGCCGTAGAGGATCCACAGCACGCCGATGAGGCCGATCGAGCCGAACGACATCATCATCATGCTGATGACGCTCTTCGAGCGGACGAGGCCGCCGTAGAAGAAGGCGAGGCCGGGGGTCATGAGCAGCACGAGGGCTGTCGCTGCGACGCCGAAGGCGATGCTTCCTGCATCCATGGAAAGGCTCCTTGGGGGTGTTCCGGTCAGGGACTGGTGCCAGCCTGAGCGAACGTCATTTCATCCGGCTGCGTCCGTCGTTTCGTGCAGGTAACGAAACGCGGCCAGGTGTTGCGGGGATGTTTCGCACCGTGCGCGGCGCGGGCGCTGCTTGGATGGACGGGTGACATGGATCCGCAACGCCCAGGTCTCCGCCGCGATCCTGCTCGTCGCGGCCGTCGTTGGGCTCGTCGTCGCCAACACGCCGCTCGGCCCGGCGCTCGAGGCGCTCAAGGGTTGGCATCCGACGCCGTTCGGGGGCGTCGACCTCTCGGCGGCGCACTGGGTGACCGACGGCCTGCTCGCGGTCTTCTTCCTCGTCGCCGCGATCGAGCTGCGCTACGAGCTCACGCAGGGCGAGCTCGCCGACCGCCGTCGGGCGCTCGTGCCCGCGATCGCCGCCGTCGGCGGCGTGGCCGCACCCGCGCTCGTGTTCGTCGCGCTCGTGCCCGGCGATCTCGCCGCGGGGTGGCCCATCCCCACCGCGACCGACATCGCCTTCGCGCTGGGCGTGCTCGCGATCTGCGGACGTCGCCTGCCCGTCGCCGTGCGCGCGCTGCTGCTCGCGCTCGCCGTCATCGACGACCTCATCGCCATCGCCCTCATCGCCATCCTCTTCACGAGCAGCCTGCAGGCGTGGGCGCTCGCGGCCGCGGGGGCGATGGTCGTCGTGGTGTGGGCGCTCGGTCGCGCGTACCGCTCGCGGCGCGGCAGCTGGCCGCTGCGCATCGCGATCGTCGCGGCGTGCCTCGCGCTGTGGTGGCTCGTGCTGCAGTCGGGCGTGCACGCGACGATCGCGGGCGTCGCGGCGGGGCTCGTGCTCGCGCCCGCGCCCGCCGAGTCGGCGAGGCACCGGCTCGAGCCGTTCGTGAACGGCATCGTGCTGCCGCTGTTCGCGTTCGTCGCCGCGAGCGTCGCCATCCCGCAGGTGCCGCTGGGCGAGCTGAGCCCCGTCTTCCTCGCGATCGCCGTCGCGCTGCCGCTCGGCAAGCTCGTCGGCATCACGGCCGCCGGCTGGCTCGCGCAGGTGGCGCTGCGCACGCCGCGCGCCGAGCGCCTCTCGCTCGGCGACCTCGTGACGGTGGCGCTGCTGGGCGGCATCGGCTTCACGGTCGCGCTGCTCATGAACGAGCTCGCGCATCGCCGCACCGAGGAGCTGCTCGTCGACGGCACGCTCGGCGTGCTCGTCGGCTCGCTCGTGGCGATCGTGCTCGGCGGCACGGTCGCGGCGGTCCGCAGCGCGCGGCTCGCGCCCGTCGACGCCGCGGCGAGGTCGGCCGCGGACGCCGACGAGGATCGCCGTCGCACCGACGGCGAGTGAGTCGGCGAGTGAGCGCCCGCAGGCGCTCGCGGCGAGCGGCTAGGCCTGCCCCGTCGTGAGCGCGATGAGCCTCGACATCGCGCGCAGGTACTTCTTCCGGTAGCCGCCGCCGAGCATCTCCTCGGAGAAGACGTGGTTCAGCGGCGTCCCCGACGCGACGATCTGCACCTGGGCGTCGTAGAGGCGGTCGACGAGCGCGACGAGACGCAGCGCCTCGCTCTGGTCGGTGAGCGTGCGCACGCCGCGCCAGCCGACGGCGTCGAGGTCGGCGACGAGGTCGACGTAGCGCGAGGGGTGCACGCTCGAGAGGTGCGCGACGAGCGTGTCGAAGTCGTCGAGCGCCACGGCGTCGCCGCGCTCGGCGAGCGCCGACTCGACCGCGTCGTCCTCGACGACGGGCGCCTCCCCCGACACGTCGCGCTGGCGGTAGTCGTCGCCGTCGATGCGGAGGATCTCGAAGCGATCCGAGATGGCCTGGATCTCGCGGAGGAAGTCCTTCGCGGCGAAGCGTCCGTCGCCGAGGGCGTTCGGCGGCGTGTTGCTCGTCGCCGCGAGCTTCGTGCCGCCCTCGACGAGCTCGCCCAGCAGGCGCGTCATGACCATCGTGTCGCCCGGGTCGTCGAGCTCGAACTCGTCGATGCACACGATGGACGCGCCCGAGAGCGCGCGCACGGCCTCCTTGTAGCCGAGGGCGCCCACGAGCGCCGTGTACTCGATGAAGGTGCCGAAGTGCTTGACGCCGGGCATCGTCTTCCACAGCGCCGCGAGCAGGTGCGTCTTGCCGACGCCGAACCCGCCGTCGAGGTAGATGCCGGG
Source organism: Agrococcus versicolor (assembly GCF_039531815.1). Taxonomy (NCBI): domain Bacteria; kingdom Bacillati; phylum Actinomycetota; class Actinomycetes; order Micrococcales; family Microbacteriaceae; genus Agrococcus; species Agrococcus versicolor. The sequence continues at coordinate 1,035,254 of NZ_BAAAQT010000005.1, forward strand.
CTTCACCTGCGGCGCCTTGCGGAAGAGCCCCTTGCGGCCGCCACCGCGCCAGACGCCCGCGAGCTCCTGCATGCGGTCGACCGCGTGCGCCTGCGAGGGATGCGCGTCGTCGGTGACGTACGACTCGAACGTCGCCGTCTCGAACTGCCGCGGCGGCGTCAGGTGCGCGACGATGCGGGCGGCGTCGGTCGTCGGCTTGCGGTCTGCGATGCGCGTGAGCGTGGGCACGGGGCTCCGGTGCGGGATCGAGCGCCGCCCGATGGACGGACGGCTGCGTGGAAGAATCGGCGTGATCGCCGCGTTCCAGCGTAGACGAGCGGCCGCAGGCACCCTGCGGCCGGATGAGGAGCCGCAATGACCCAGTCGCACGAGCCCGAGCCGCGGTTCGCCGAGTACGCCCACCCCGAGCGCCTCGTGTCGACGGCGTGGCTCGCCGAGCACCGTGGCGACCCCGGGATCGTCGTGGTCGAGTCCGACGAGGACGTGCTGCTCTACGAGACCGGCCACATCCCCGGTGCCGTGAAGCTCGACTGGCACACCGACCTCAACGACCCCGTGACGCGCGACTACCTCGGCCCGGAGGCGTTCGCCGAGCTCATGCGCACCAAGGGCATCGGACGCGACGACACGATCGTGCTCTACGGCGACAAGTCGAACTGGTGGGCGACGTACGCGCTGTGGGTGCTCGCGCTCTACGGCCACCACGACACCCGCATCCTCGACGGCGGGCGCGACCTGTGGATCGCCGAGGGCCGCGAGCTCACGCGCGAGCGCACGGAGCGTCCCGCCACCGACTACCCCGTCGTCGAGCGCGACGACTCGACGCTGCGCGCGTTCCGCGACGACGTGCTCGCCCACATCGGCAAGCCGATGATCGACGTGCGCAGCCCGCAGGAGTACTCGGGCGAGCGCACGACGGCACCCGCCTACCCGGAGGAGGGCGCGCTGCGCGCCGGCCACATCCCCACGGCGGCGAACGTGCCGTGGAGCGAGGCGGTCCGCGAGGACGGCACCTTCCGCCCGCGCGCCGAGCTCGAGGCCATCTACCGCGACCGCGCCGGCATCGGCGAGGCCGACGACGTCGTCGCCTACTGCCGCATCGGCGAGCGCTCGAGCCACACGTGGTTCGTGCTCGCGCACCTGCTCGGCTATCCGCGCGTGCGCAACTACGACGGCTCGTGGACCGAGTGGGGCTCCCTCGTGCGCGTGCCGATCGTGGTGGGCGTCGAGCCGGGCGAGGTGCCCGCCCGATGACGCTCACGCCCACGCTGCGGGAGTTCGTCGAGGACTTCGGCGCGATCGGCGAGCAGGACCGGCTCATGCTCCTGCTCGACCACGCCGACGCGCTGCCCGACCTGCCCGAGCGCTACGCCGAGCATCCCGACCTGCTCGAGCGCGTGCTCGAGTGCCAGTCCCCCGTCTTCCTCTTCGTCGAGGTCGACGACGGCGTGGTGCACGTGCACGCGACCGCGCCGGCGGAGGCGCCGACCACCCGCGGGTTCGCGTCCATCCTCGTGCGCGGCCTCGACGGCGCGACGGTCGACGAGGCGCTCGCGGTGCCCGCCGACCTCTCGTCGATGCTCGGGCTCGAGCGCGCCGTGTCCCCGCTGCGCCTGCGCGGCATGTCGGGCATGCTCGGCCGCATCCAGCGCCAGGTCCGCGAGCGCTCGGCGGCCTAGCGACTCGCTAGCGCGGGCCGATGCCCGTGCGGTCGAGCCAGCCGTGCACGATCTCGCGGTACCGCGGCTCGTCGAGGTTCCACAGCTTGCAGTGCTTGGCGCCGTGCCACTCGTGGTACTCGACGATGTCCGGGCGGGCGTCGGCGAGCGCGCGGGAGGCGTCGGGCGGCACGAAGCCGTCGTCGGCCGAGTGCTGCAGCAGGATCGGCACGGCGTACGAGTCGGCGTAGGCGACGCCGTCGAGCTCGCGGAAGTCCAGCGCGTCGCCGCCCGCCAGGCGTGCGGCGGGCGACTCGAGCAGCGCCGTCGCCGTGTGCACGAATGCGACGGGCACGCGGGCGAGACGCGTGTGGAAGAGCAGGGTCGGCCCCCACGAGACGACGGGCGAGTCGAGCAGGATGCCCGCGATCCGGCGGCGATGGCGCGAGCGGCGCGCGAGCTGCAGCACGACCTGGCCGCCCATCGACCACCCCATGAGCAGGATGCGCTCGGCGCCCGCTGCGACGGCGACGTCGATCGCGGCGTCCACGTCGCGCCACTCGTCGAGGCCGAGCCGGTAGGTGCCGTCGGCCGATCGCGGCGCCTCCCCGTCGTTGCGGTACGCGACGCACATCGACGGGATGCCGCGCTCGGCGAGGATCGGCACGGCGCGCAGCGGCTCGCGTCGGTTCACGCCGCGACCGTGCACCTGGATGCACCACGTCGTCGCCGACTCGTCGCCGATGATCCACGCCGGGGCGGGGCCGAGCTCCGTGTCGACGATGACCGAGCGGAACGGCAGGCCGAGGTCGCGCGGTCGGTAGAGGTGGTAGCCCGAGAAGCGCGCGCTCGCGCGGCCGCCGATGCGCACGCGCGCCTTGCCGGTGACCGTGCGCGTCACCGTGGTCTCGTCCTCGGCGACGATCTCGCCGATGCGCACGAGCCGGTCGCCGATCCACAGGGCGTAGCGGCCGGGCAGCTCGGTGTCCGGCGTGCGCAGCAGGCGGATGCCCTCGGCGTCGATAGACACGATCTCGACGTCGTCGCGGTGCCGCGGCGGGGTGATGAGCGTGCGTGCCAGCACGGTCGAGAGCGCTGCGACGGTGGCGGCGCCCGCGGCGAGGCCGACGGCGGCGAGGGCTGCGGCGCGCCTCGCTGGTCTGCTCACGGCGTCAGCCTAGTCTTTCGACGTGGACACAGGCTCGGAGTCGGCCGAGGCGCCGGCGATCTTCCTCGCCGCCGTCGAGCGGATGCGTTCCGCCGACACGCGCGGCGAGCTCACGGTGCGAGAGATCCCCGCCCCCGGTCGCATCGCGCCGTGGTCGTACGCGGTCGCCGCCGACGTCGGCTCGCCCGAGCACGGCCGCGACAGCGAGCGCGGCACCGGCCGCTTCATCCTCATGCACGACCCCGAGGAGCCCGAGGCCTGGGGCGGCGCCTTCCGCGTCGTGTCCTTCACGCAGGCGACGCAGGATCTCGACATCGCGCCGGATCCCATGCTGCCCGAGGTGACGTGGTCGTGGCTGCTCGAGGCGCTCGAGCAGCGCGACGCCGGCTACCACGCCGCATCCGGCACCGCGACGCGCGTGCTGTCGACCGGCTTCGGCGAGCTCGCCGAGCAGGGCGAGGGCGCGCAGCTCGAGCTGCGCGCGTCGTGGACGCCGACCGATCACGCCATCGAGCGGCACCTCGCCGCGTGGTGCGACCTCGTGTGCGCCGTCGCGGGCATGCCGCTGCAGCCGGGCACCATCAGCCTCGACGCGCACAGGCTGCCGCGATGACCGACGCGACCGCGGCCGACGCGCCGCAGCCCGAGCTCGTCGACGCCGTCCCCGTCGGCCCGCTGGACGTCGTCGTCGACGACGAGGGCCTGCGCGCCGCGATCGCGCGGCTGCTCGCCGGCACCGGTCCCATCGGGGTCGACGCCGAGCGGGCGAACGGCTTCCGCTACTCGTCGCGCGCCTACCTCGTGCAGCTGTACCGACGAGGATCGGGCACCGTGCTGCTCGATCCGCTCGGCATCACGGCATGGTCGGAGCTGCAGGACGCCATCGGCGGCGAGGAGTGGGTGCTCCACGCCGCGTCGCAGGACCTGCCGTGCCTGCGCGAGCTCGGCCTCGAGCCCGCGACGCTCTTCGACACCGAGCTCGGCGCGCGCCTCGCCGGCTACGAGCGCGTCGGCCTCGCCGCCGTGGTCGAGCGGCTCCTCGGCATCCGGCTCATGAAGGAGCACGCGGCGTCGGACTGGTCGCGCCGGCCCATCGAGCCCGCGCTGCTCGCCTACGCGGCGCTCGACGTCGAGCTCATCGTCGACCTGCGCGACGCCATGGCCGCCGACCTCGAGGCGCAGGGCAAGGCGGAGATCGCGCGACAGGAGTTCGAGGCCGCGCGCACGCGGCTGCCGAAGCCTCCCGCCGCCGAGCCGTGGCGACGCCTCTCGGGCCTGCACCAGGTGAAGGATCGCCGGACCCTCGCGATCGCGCGAGCGCTCTGGGAGGCCAGGGACGCCTACGCGCGCGAGATCGACGGCGCTCCCGGACGGCTGATCGGCGACGCCGCGCTCATGGCGGCCGCGACGAGCGGCGCGCGCACGAAGGCGCAGCTCGCGGCGACGAGCGGCTTCCACGGACGCGCCTCTCGGTCGCAGCTCGACCGCTGGCTGGCCGCCCTCGAGGCCGGCCGTGCCGCAGAGGACCTCCCCGTGCTGCGCACGCCCGCCGACGGCCCTCCCCCTCCCCGGTTCTGGAGGCAGAAGCGTCCGGTGGCGGCGACGCGGCTCCAGCGCGCCCGGGCCGCGGTGCAGGCGATCGCCGACGAGCTGTCGATGCCGAACGAGCAGCTGCTCACGCCCGACACGCTGCGCAGGCTGACGTGGGATCACGGCGCGGAGCCCTCGGTCGAGGCCGTGCGGAACGGGCTCGCCGCCCTCGGTGCTCGCCCCTGGCAGATTGACGCGACTGCACAACGGATCACCCTCGCCTTTGTAGATGCAGACCAAACGCCGGACGAGCCGTCCGACGTCGACTCGTAGGGAATCCGCAAGCGCCTCCCCCGTCCCGGGCGTCCTGCCTAGGCTCGTGGTGCACCCAGACGTGCATCCACCCATGCAGGAGGCTTCAGTGGCACACGACGTCGTGTTCGTCGATGGCGTCCGCACCCCGTTCGGGCGTGCGGGAGAGAAGGGCATGTACTGGCGGACGCGGGCCGACGACCTCGCCGTGAAGGCGCTCGTCGGGCTCCTCGAGCGCAACCCGTCGCTGCCCACCGAGCGGATCGACGAGGTCGCGATCGCCGCGACCACGCAGACCGGCGACCAGGGCCTGACCCTCGGACGCACCGTGGGCATGCTCGCGGGCCTGCCGAAGTCCGTCCCCGGCTACGCGCTCGATCGCATGTGCGCCGGCGCCATGACGGCCGTGACCGCCGTCGCGGGCGGCATCGCGCTCGGCGCCTACGACGTCGCGGTCGCCGGCGGCGTCGAGCACATGGGCAGGCATCCCATGGGCCTCGACGCCGACCCGAACCCGCGCTTCGTCTCGGAGCGCATGGTCTCGGGCGACGCCCTGAACATGGGCAAGACCGCCGAGCGCATCCACGACCGCTTCCCGCACCTCACGAAGGAGCGTGCGGACCGCTACGCGATGCGCAGCCAGGAGAAGTACGCCGCGGCGCTCGCCGCCGGCGACATCGAGCCGGATCTCGTGCCCGTCGCGCTGCAGACGCCCGAGGGCTGGGGGCTCGCGACCGCCGACGAGGCGCCGCGGCCCGAGACGACGCTCGAGGGCCTCAGCACCCTCAAGACGCCGTTCCGCGAGCACGGCCGCGTGACCGCCGGCAACGCGTCCGGCCTCAACGACGGCGCGACGATGTCGCTCGTCGCCTCGTCCGAGGCCGCGAAGGAGCTCGGGCTCACGAGCAAGATGCGCCTGGTCTCCTTCGGCTTCGCCGGGGTCGACCCGGAGATCATGGGCATCGGCCCGGTGCCGAGCACCGAGAAGGCGCTGCGCAAGGCGGGCATGTCGATCGACGACATCGGCCTGTTCGAGCTCAACGAGGCCTTCGCCGTGCAGGTGCTGGCGTTCACCGACCACTTCGGCATCGAGGACGACGACCCGCGCGTCAACCCGTACGGCGGCGCCATCGCCATCGGCCACCCGCTCGCATCGAGCGGCGTGCGGCTCATGGTGCAGCTCGCCCGCCAGTTCGAGCAGCACCCCGAGGTCCGCTACGGCCTCACGGCGATGTGCGTCGGCCTCGGCCAGGGCGGCACCGTCATCTGGGAGAACCCCGGCTACACCGGAAGGAAGCGCAAGTGAGCATCGCAGACGAGTTCCCGCGCCTGGCGGCGACCGAGTTCGACGAGGTCGTCACGCACTCGTACGTCCGTGACGTGACGCTGCCGTCCGGCCGCATCCTCGCGCTCGTGACCCTCGACAACGGCCGCGACCACACCCGGCCGACGACGCTCGGGCCCGCGACGCTCTTCGAGCTCGGCGACGTGCTCGAGACGCAGCGCGGCCGTGCGGCCGCCGGCCTCGTCCACGCCATCGCGGTGACGGGGAAGCCCTACTTCCTCGCCGCCGGCGCCGACCTGTCGAACGTCGGCCTGCTGCCGGACCGCGAGACGGGCGCCGAGCTCGGCAGGCTCGGGCACCGTGCGCTCGGCCTCCTGCACGACGCGGGCGTGCCGACGTTCGTGTTCATCAACGGCCTCGCGCTCGGCGGCGGGCTCGAGATCGGCCTGAACGCCGACTACCGCACCATCAACCAGGCGGCACCCGCCGTCGCGCTGCCCGAGGTCTTCCTCGGCCTCATCCCCGGCTGGGGCGGCGCCTGGCTGCTGCCCAACCTCATCGGCATCGAGAACGCCCTCAAGGTCGTCATCGAGAACCCGCTGAAGCAGAACCGCGTGCTCAAGGCCGAGCAGGTGCTCGAGCTCGGCATCGCCGACGCCATGTTCGGTCCCGCCTCGTTCCTCGAGCAGTCGCTCGCCTGGGCGGACGGCGTGCTGGGCGGCACGAAGGTCGATCGTCCGAACGTGCCCGGGCGCCTCGAGCGTGCCGTGAAGTGGGACGTCGCGATCGGGATCGCGCGCAAGAGCCTCGAGTCGAGGATCGGCACGGTCGCCCTCGCCCCCTACAAGGCGCTCGAGCTGCTGCAGGGCGCACGCAAGGCCACGCGCGCCGAGGGATTCGCCGCCGAGGACGCCGCGCTCACCGAGCTCATCGCATCCGACCAGTTCCACGCGTCGATCTACGCGTTCGACCTCGTGCAGAAGCGGGCCAAGCGCCCCGCCGGTGCACCCGACAGGGAGCTCGCACGCCCCGTGTCGAAGGTCGGCATCATCGGCGCAGGCCTCATGGCGAGCCAGTTCGCCCTGCTGTTCCTGCGACGCCTGCAGGTGCCCGTCGTCATCACCGACCTCGACCAGGGTCGCGTCGATCGCGCGCTCGCGGGCATCCGCGACGAGATCGCGGCGCTGCAGGAGAAGGGCCGCCTCGACGGCGACACCGCCAACCGGCTCTCGGGCCTGCTGTCGGGCACGGTCGACAAGGCCGACTTCGCCGACTGCGACTGGGTCATCGAGGCCGTGTTCGAGGAGCTCGGCGTCAAGCAGCAGGTGTTCGCCGAGGTCGAGCCGCACCTGAGCCCCGACGCGATCCTCGCGACGAACACGTCGAGCCTCTCGGTCGAGCAGATCGGCGCGCGCCTCGCGCACCCCGAGCGACTCGTGGGCTTCCACTTCTTCAACCCCGTCGCGGTCATGCCGCTCATCGAGGTCGTGCGCGCGCCCGCCACCGACGAGGCGAGCATCGCGACGGCGATGCGCGTCGCGAAGGATCTGCGGAAGACGGCGGTCATCACCCGCGACACCCCCGGATTCGTCGTGAACCGCGTGCTCGCGAAGCTCCTCGGCGAGGCCATGCACGCCGTCGAGCAGGGCACGCCCTTCGAGACGGTCGTCGCGGCGCAGCAGCCGTTCGGCCTCCCGATGGACCCGTTCGTCCTGCTCGACCTCGTCGGCCTCACGGTCGGCGCGCACGTGCTCGACACGCACCACGCGGCCTTCCCCGACCGGTTCTTCGAGTCGAAGGCGCTGCACGAGCTCGCCGAGGCCGGCGTGCTGCTCGAGAAGGATCGCAAGGGCGAGGCGAAGGGCATCGACAAGCGAGCCGTCGCGATCGTGCGTCGGCACACGCCGAAGGGCGCGACCCCGTACACGGCCGTGCAGCTGCGCGAGCGGCTCGAGGTCGGCCTCGCCGACGAGATCCACCGGATGCTCGAGGACGACGTGGTCGTCGGCCCGCAGGACATCGACCTGTGCATGATCCTCGGCGCCGGCTGGCCGTTCCAGATGGGCGGCATCACGCCCTACCTCGATCGCGTCGACGCCTCCGAGCGCGCGTTCGGCGGCGCCTTCCACGAGCCGCGCATCGCAGGGCCGTCCGCCTAGGTGGATCGCGCGCTCGTCGACGCCCTCGCCCACGACCTGGCCACCGCCGGGTACGCGGGCGAGGGCGTCGCCGCGCGCATCGGCGTCGACGCCGCCGACGCGCTCGGCCGCATGGTCGCGAGCCCGGCCCGCCGTGCGCTCGGCGTCGACCGCGACGCGCTCGCGACCCTCGTGCGCCTCCTGTGGCTCGGCGACCGGGTGCCCGTCGAGGATGCGGAGCGAGCGCTGGGCACGGCGCACGTCGCCGGTGCCGCGGCGCTCGGCATCGTGGAGACGGCCGGCGACGACGTCGTGCCGCGCATCGCCGTGCGTCCGCACGCGTTCCGCGACGCGCTCGGATCGGGCTCGTGGTGGATCGCGAGCGACCTCGACGAGCTCTCCGGCGTCCATCCACTGCGCCCGGACCACGTGCTCGGCGTCGGCGGCGCCGCTCGCACCCTCGCCGCGATCCTCCCGCCCGTGCGCGCGGGCAGCGCGCTCGACCTCGGCTCCGGGTGCGGCATCGTCTCCCTGCACCTCGCGCGCATCGCCGACCGCGTCGTCGCGACGGACCTGTCGGAGCGCGCCCTCGCCATGACGCGCCTCACGTGCGCGCTGAACGGCGTCGACCACGTCGAGACGCGCGCGGGCGATCTCTGGGCGCCGGTCGACGGCGAGCGGTTCGACCTCATCGCGTCGAACCCCCCGTTCGTCGTCACGCCGCGCAGCGACGGCGTGCCGACGTACGAGTACCGCGACGGCGGGCGCACGGGCGACGCGCTCATGCAGGAGGTCGTCGAGGGCCTCGGCGCGCACCTTCGCCCAGGGGGCGCCGCACGGCTGCTGGGCAACTGGGAGTCGGGCTCGGCCGGGACGGGCCTCGACCGCGTGCGCTCCTGGGTCGTGGCGAGCGACGTCGACGGCTGGGTGCTCGAGCGCGAGACGCTCGACGTCGTGCGCTACGCGGAGCTGTGGCTGCGCGACGGCGGCACGCGCCCGGGCGACGTGGACCACGCACCGATGCTCACGGCCTGGCTCGACGACTTCGCCGAGCGCGGCGTCCACGGCATCGGCCTCGGCTGGGTCGCCGTCGAGGCACGCTCGGGCGTTCCCGCGCCGCGCGTGCGCGTCGAGCACGTCGCGCAGCCCATCGCGCTCGAGCACGCCGGCGCGCACCTGCAGGCGTCGCTCGACGTGCAGGCGCGCCTGGCCACCCTGTCCGACGACGCGCTGCGCGCGACGCACCTCGTCACGCAGCCCGACGTCACCGAGGTGCGCCACCTGCGCCCGGGGGCGACGGGGCCGAGCGTCATCGAGCTCGTGCAGGGCGGCGCGCTCGGACGGACGACGTCCGTCGACACGGCCGTCGCCGCCCTCGTGGGCGCATGCGACGGCGAGCTGTCGATCGGCGCGATCCTCGACGCCATCGCGTCGCTGCTCGACGCCGACGCGGAGGCGCTGTCCGCCGGCGCGCTGCCCGCGGTGCGGGAGCTGTGGATCCAGGGCGTGCTCGTCGAGGCGGACGAGCAGCCCTCGCGCTGACGCGCTCAGGCCAGGAGGCCCGCCACCACGTCGGCGACCTGCTCGGCGACCTCGAGCGCCACGAGCGGCCCGCCGCCGGAGGCGCGCTCCCCTGCGGCGCCATGGATCCAGGCGGCCGTCGCGCCGAGGTCGACGACGATCCCCGCGTCGCGCGCGATGGCGTCGGCGTGCGCGGCGAGCATCGCACCCGCGACGCCTGCGAGCACGTCGCCAGTCCCCGCCGTCGCGAGCCAGTGCGTCGGCGCCGCCACGAGGACGACGCGCGCACCGTCCGTCACGAGGGTCCGCGCTCCCTTCAGCAGGACGGTGGCACCCGTCCGCGTCGCGGCGAGCCGAGCCCATCGTTCGGGGTCGGCCTCGACGTCCCCACGCGTCAGGCCGTCCTCGCCGAGCGAGGCGAGCAGCGCGCGCAGCTCGCCGGCATGGGGCGTGAGCAGCCGCGCACCGTCGCCCGTGCCCGCGAGGTCGAGCGCTCCCGCGTCGACGACGGCGGGCACGCCCTCGTCGAGCGCCTCCTGCAGCACGGCGGCGAGCGCGTCGGACCGTCCTGCGGGATCCGTGCCCGAGCCGAGCACCCACGCCTGCACGCGGCCGGCCTGCACGACGGTCTCCGGACGACGGGCGAGCACGAGGTCGCCGACCCGGCGCGGCCCGACGTGGCGCACCATGCCGGCGCCTGCACGGTGCGCCGCCTCGACACCGAGCACGGCGGCGCCCGGGTAGTCGTGCGAGCCGGTGACGAGCCCGACGACGCCGCGGGCGTACTTGTCGTCCGTCGCCGCCGGCGCGCGCATCCACGCGCGTGCCTCGGCCCTCGTCCAGTGCTCCATGGGCGCTCCCCCTCGGCTCACGCGCCCACGCTACGGGACGCGACGCACGCGCTGCCGCGGCTGATCGATGACGTCGCCCTCGATGCGCCTGCGCCGCGTGCCCCGCACCTCGTCGACCTTCGCGTCGTCGCCGCGCACCGGTCCGGGCGCGATGCGCGTCTCCTGCTCGAAGACGTGCGTCTTGTCCTGGTTGCGGTAGCGGCGGTAGATCGTCGTGTAGATGGCGATGCCGGTGGCCGGACCCGCAGCCAGCAGCGCGAAGAGGAATCCCTCGCCGTCGGAGGACGCGACGACGGCCGCGACGGCGACGAGCGCGTCGGCGTGCATCACCGGCCCCACGACAGCACCCCGAGCGCCACGAGCGGCAGCACGATCGCCTCGACGAGGGCTCCGACGCCGATGGCGACGGCGAGCAGCCGCCCCTTCGCGAGCGGGATGCTGCCCATCGTCTCCCCCGTGCGCCCGTTCACGGCGACGTAGTGCACCATCCCGACGCCACCCTCGACGTGATGGTACGAGTAGAGCCACACCGGCAGGTACATCGCGACCCACCGGGTGCCGTGGACGTCGAGCGCCTCCGTCTCCCAGCGGACGCCCCGGTCGTACGCACCGAGCGAGGCCCGGACCTGCGAGCGCCCGATCGACAGGAGCTGGTCCTCAAGCCGCGGATGCATCGCCTGCACGTCCTGGTCGCGGCGCTCCGACGTGAAGCCCGCGAGGTAGGCGGCGTTCCACGTCACGGCGTTCTTCGTGTCGAACGGGAGGATCGAGTTCACGATGTTGTTCGTCGACCGGTGCACGTCGAGGTTCGAGCGCTGCGCCGACGACTCGAACGTCAGGTCGTCGACCGTCACGTCCACCGCTCGACGCACGCGCACGACGTCGGCGTCGTAGTACGTCCTGCGGTTGCTCTTCGTGCCCCGCGTGTACCGCCGCGTCTCGACCTCGCCGACGCCCTCGAGACGCGTCGAGATCTGCGCGTCGACCACCATGTACGGCAGGTAGACCCCGACGACGTTCTCGGGCTGGAACTCGGCCTTGAACCGCGCGTGCGCGAAGGTGCGGCGGGCGTGCGCGAAGGCGCGGATGCGCTCGACGGCCTCGGCGTGCGGGAGCGCGAACGGCAGCACGGCGTCCGGCACGGCGCCGTTGGGGATCTGCCGGTTGACGTCGAGCCGCTGCCTGCACCAGTGGCATCGCGCGCTCATCGCGTCGTCCGTGTCGATGACGACCTCGGCGCCGCAGCCGGCGCACTCGATGGTGAGCGACGTGTCGACCGCCGCGTCGATGTCCTGCGCGCCCGAGGCCACGAGCGTGCCCCGCAGGTCGCGGATGCCCTCGCCGAGGCCGAGCCGCTCCTCCACGCGCGCCTCGGACCACTCGTTGCGGCAGTAGCCGCAGCGCAGCAGGCCGCCCTCGACCTTCAGGCGGATGTCGGTCGACCCGCAGCGCGGACAACGGTTGATGCCGTCCTGCAGCCGCGCGTTCTGCGTCCGCGGCCCAGCGGGCGGCACCGCGAGCTCGACGGGCGGCTCGCCGGGCCCGGGCGCGCGCTGCCGGTCCTCGGGCCGCGGCGGCGGCAGGGGTCGCCGCGGCACCACCGGCACGGCGCGCGCGTCGGGCGCGGCCGCGCCGCCTCCCGCGCCCTCGGGAGGCGGTGGCGCCTGCGGTGGCGGCATCGTCATGCGGTCGACCGTGGCGTCGAGCTAGAGCCCGAGCGCCTTCGCCTTCGCTGCCTCGTAGTCCTCGGGGGTGATGAGGCCCGCATCGAGCATCGCCTTCGCGCGCGTGAGGACCGCCATCGGGTCCTCCGCTGCCGAGCCGCCCTGCGCGGCGGGCGCGGGAGCCTGCTGCGGCGGCGCCTGCTGCTGCGGCGCCTGCTGCACAGGCTGCTGCAGCCCGCCGAGGCCCGTCGTGCCCGCCGCCATCCCCATGCCGAGGATGCCGGTCGTGCCCTGCTGCTCGCCGGCGGACTCGAAGCCCGCAGCGACCGAGGCCTGGAGGTTCGCGTTGCCGCGCTGACCGCTCAGCGCGTCGGCGCGCTGCACGTTGCGCAGCAGCTCGCGCGTCTGCGCGTCGTACTCGATCGCGACGATCGCCGTCTTCACGATCGCGATGCCACGGTCCGTCGTCCAGCGGTAGCCCTGCTCGACGGCGGCGGAGAGGCTCTGCGCGAAGCCGACGGAGTCCTGCTGGATGCGCGTGATGCGATTGCCCTTGGCGGGATCGTTCGTGTACATCGAGAACGCGGGCGCGAGCGAGGCGACGACCTCGTTGAAGAGCTGCGCCGCCGCGTCGTTGTCGAGGTCCGCGAAGTCGAACACGACGCCGGGCCGCAGGTAGGAGGCCGGCACGAACGCCTTGACGAAGAGGATCGGGTCGACGATGCGGAGCGTGTACGTGCCGCGCGTCACGGCGCCGACCTGCGTGTTCAGGTACGCGTCGTCCCAGTAGATCTCGGACTGCGTGCCGAAGCGGTTGTTCGGCAGCTCCTTGAGGCTGACGAAGAACGCCTGCTGCTGCGCCGCGGGACGGCCGCCGAGCTTGAAGCGCTCCCACGACGTGCGCACGAGCGAGCCGACGACGTCGTCGCCCGCGAACACCGACTGCGACTCCTGCGCGTCGCTGCGCCACTCGTACCCGCCGGGGACGGAGGCGAAGCCCGTGATGGCACCCTCCTGCATGAGGACGAGGCCGTAGCCCTCGGGCACGACGATGCGCGAGCCGTTCGTGATGACGCCGTCCGACCCGCTCGTGTTCGAGCCGCGCCCGGCGTTCTGGCCGCGCGGCACCGCCGCGAAGAGGGCCGCGGTGTCCGGCAGGCCGTCCGGGACGGTGAGGAAGTCCTTCCACTGGTCGGCGAGCACGCCGCCCGCCGCGTCGATCGCTGCCCTGAAGAGGCCCATGTCGTCTCCCTCGCCTGCGCGGCGGACGCCGCTCGCGCTCGATGCTACGACGCGCGGACCCCCGCAGGCTGAGAGCCTGCGGGGGTCCGGGATGCGAGTGCGGTGCGGGTCAGACCAGCGAGCGCAGCACGTACTGCAGGATGCCGCCGTTGCGGTAGTAGTCCGCCTCGCCGGGGGTGTCGATGCGCACGAGCGCCTCGAACTCGATGGTCTCCTTGCCGGGTGCCGAGTGCTCGCTCGGCGCAGCGGTCACGGTGACCGTCTTCGGCGTCGTGCCCTCGTTCAGCTGCTCGAGCCCCGTGATCGAGACGACCTCGGTGCCGTCGAGGCCGAGCGACTCCCACGACTCGCCCGCCGGGAACTGCAGCGGGACGACGCCCATGCCGATGAGGTTCGAGCGGTGGATGCGCTCGAACGACTCGGTGATGACGGCCTTGACGCCGAGCAGGCGCGTGCCCTTCGCGGCCCAGTCGCGGCTCGAGCCCGAGCCGTACTCCTTGCCGCCGAAGACGACGAGCGGGGTGTCCTGCTCGGCGTACGACTGGCATGCGTCGTAGATGAACGACCTCGGGCCCTCGGGCTGCGTGAAGTCGCGCGTGTAGCCGCCCTCGATCGCCGTGCCGTCGTTGACGCTCGCCGTGAGCTGGTTGCGCAGGCGGATGTTCGCGAACGTGCCGCGGATCATGACCTCATGGTTGCCGCGGCGCGAGCCGTAGGAGTTGAAGTCGCGCTGGCCGACGCCGTGCTCGGTGAGGTACTGCGCGGCGGGGGTGCCCGCCTTGATGTTGCCGGCCGGGCTGATGTGGTCCGTCGTCACCGAGTCGCCGAGCGTCGCCATGACGCGCGCACCGTGGATGTCGGCGACGGGCGTGAGCTCCATCGTCATGCCGTCGAAGTACGGCGCCTTGCGCACGTACGTCGAGTCGGCGTCCCACTCGAAGATGGGGCCCTCGGGCGTCGGCAGGCTCCGCCAGCGCTCGTCGCCGTCGAAGACGGTGGCGTACTGCGTGATGAACTGCTCGCGGGAGATCGACGAGTCGACGATCTCCTGCACCTCCTCCGTCGACGGCCAGATGTCCTTGAGGAACACCTCCGCGCCGTCCTGGTCGGTGCCGAGCGCGTCGGTCTCGAAGTCGAAGTGCATCGAGCCGGCGAGCGCGTACGCGACGACGAGCGGCGGCGACGCGAGGTAGTTCATCTTCACGTCGGGGCTGATGCGGCCCTCGAAGTTGCGGTTGCCCGAGAGCACGGCCGTCACGGCGAGGTCGTGCTCGTTGATGGCCTCCGAGACCTCCTCGATCAGCGGTCCGGAGTTGCCGATGCAGATCGTGCAGCCGTAGCCGACCGTGTAGAAGCCGAGGTGCTCGAGGTCGTGGTTCAGGCCCGACTTCTCGTAGTAGTCGGTGACGACCTTCGAGCCCGGGCCGAGCGTCGTCTTCACCCAGGGCTTGCTCGTCAGGCCGCGGTCGCGCGCCTTGCGGGCGAGGAGGCCCGCGGCGATCATGACCGACGGGTTCGACGTGTTCGTGCACGACGTGATGGCGGCGAGCGTCACGGCGCCGTGGTCGAGCACGTACTCGCGACCGTCGGGCGTCGTGACGTTGGCGGGCGTCGAGGCGCCCTCGAACGAGCCGCTCTGCAGCACGGCGACCTTCGCGGCGTGCTCGTGCTGCTCGTGCTCCTCGCCGGGCACGCTGCCCGGGTCGGATGCGGGGAAGGAGTCCATCGAGGCGATGTCGGCCGCGTCGTCGGTCGTCGCCGTGCCGGACGGGCTCGCGACGTAGTTGAGGATGTCGCGCTCGAACTGGCCCTTCGACTCCGAGAGGAGGATGCGGTCCTGCGGGCGCTTCGGGCCGGCGATCGACGGCACGACCGTCGACAGGTCGAGCTCCATGAACTCGCTGAAGCGCAGCTCGCGCGACGGGTCGTGCCACAGCTTCTGCTGCTTCGCGTACGCCTCGACGAGGGCGACGGTCTGCTCGTCGCGCCCCGTGAGGCGCAGGTAGTCGAGCGTGACGTCGTCGATGGGGAACATCGCGGCCGTCGAGCCGAACTCGGGGCTCATGTTGCCGATGGTCGCGCGGTTCGCGAGCGGCACGGAGGCGACGCCCTCGCCGTAGAACTCGACGAACTTGCCGACGACGCCGTGCTGGCGCAGCATGTCGGTGATCGTGAGCACGACGTCCGTCGCGGTGACGCCCGCGGGGATGTCGCCCGTGAGACGGAAGCCGACGACGCGCGGGATGAGCATCGAGACCGACTGGCCGAGCATGGCCGCCTCGGCCTCGATGCCGCCGACGCCCCAGCCGAGCACGCCGAGGCCGTTGACCATCGTCGTGTGCGAGTCGGTGCCGACGCACGTGTCGGGGTAGGCGCGCAGGACGCCGTCGACCGTGCGGTCGTAGACGACCTTCGCCAGGTGCTCGATGTTGACCTGGTGCACGATGCCGGTGCCGGGCGGGACGACCTTGAAGTCGTCGAACGCCGTCTGGCCCCAGCGGAGGAACTGGTAGCGCTCGCCGTTGCGCTCGTACTCGATCTCGACGTTGCGCTCGAGCGCGTTGTCGGAGCCGAAGAGGTCGGCGATGACCGAGTGGTCGATGACCATCTCGGCGGGCGAGAGCGGGTTGATGCGAGCGGGGTCGCCGCCGAGCTCGGTCACGGCCTCGCGCATGGTGGCGAGGTCGACGATGCACGGCACGCCCGTGAAGTCCTGCATGACCACGCGCGCGGGCGTGAACTGGATCTCGGTGTCGGGGTCGGCCTCTGCCTTCCACGCACCGAGGGCCTCGATCTGCGCGCGGGTGACGTTGGCGCCGTCCTCCGTGCGCAGGAGGTTCTCGAGCAGGACCTTGAGGCTGAAGGGCAGCGACTCGTGCCCCTCGACCGCATCGATCCTGAAGATCTCGTAGTCCTGGCCGCCCACCTCGAGGGTGCTGCGGGCTCCGAAGCTGTCGACTGCCGACACGGTGACTCCCCACACGATCGTCTTGACGCTGTGCGCGTCCGAGCATAGCCGCGGGCTGGGCGCCCCGGCCGAAAGTATCTTGACGTCAAGACAGTCTACGCCGATCGCGCGGCGCGGGCACCCCGTCAGGCGGACGCTGGCGTGTCGCGCTGCTCGAGGGGCTCGGGCACGGCGCGAACCATGAGCCACGTGATCCACAGCGCGGCGCCGTAGAGGGGCACGCCCATGAGCAGCTTCGTCGTCGCGAGGGCCTGCGTCGCGTCCGAGAGGTAGAGCGGCACCTGCACGGCGAGCCGCGCGCCCAGCACGCAGATCCACAGGATCGTCGCGCGCACGGCGACGGCCTTCCGTGCCGGCTCGGTGCGCCACGCGTACGGCGTGCCGGTGAGCCCGCCGGCGAGGAGGCCCACGAGCGGCCGGCGCACGACGAGCGAGATCACGAGGGCGACGACGCCCACCGTGTTGACGATGAAGCCCCAGAGGAAGTTGTCGGCGGCGTTGCCCGTGAAGATGGCGACGGCTGCGGAGATGCCGACTCCGATGAGGCCCGCGAAGGCCAGGAGCGGCTGCCCCTTCGTCACGACGCGCAGCAGCACGGCGAGGATCGACACCCCGAGCGGCACGAGCACCGAGAGCCAGACGTCCTGCGTCACCGTGTAGAGGACGAGGAAGAGGATGCCGGGCAGCAGCGACTCGACGATGCCGCGCACGCCGCCCATCGCCTGCAGGATCGCCGAGCCCGACGGACGCTCGCCCGGCGCGATGTGCCCGAGCCGCGACGAGCGGATGGCGTTGGCGATCGCGTCGTCCGCGCGGTCGCGCTCGTCGCCGTCGGCAGCGGCCGTCGTCGCGTCGCGCTCGACGGGCTCCTCGCCGGGTCGCTGCTCGCTCGTCATGCGGGCTTCGGGGCGTGGAGCGGGATGAGCTCGCGCGGCGGCATGGGCAGGTCGCCACGGCACACGACGGTCGAGCGGTAGATCTCGACGAGGTCGGCCATCGCCGCGTCGTCGCTCGCCGCGGCGCCACCGACGATGCCCTGCAGCATCCAGCGCGGACCGTCGACGCCGACGATGCGCACGGAGCGCTGCTGGCCGTCGGGGCCGGGCTGCAGCGTGCAACGGAGCTCGGGCCCGAGCAGGGCCTCCTCCTCCGCGACCGTCGCGCCCTGGCGCTGCAGCTGCGCGGACACGACGGCGCGAACGCCGCCCCAGATGCCCTCGGAGCGGGGTGCCGCGAACGGCTGGAGCTGCACGGTCGACCCCGCGTGCTCGAGCGTCACCGCGACGACGCGCTTGGACGCCTCCTCGACCTCGAGGCGCATCTGCAGCCCCTGCCTGGGCACGATGCGCAGGCCGCCGAGGTCGATGTACGGGCGCACGGGTGCCTCGGACTCGTCGAGCGGTCCGGCCTCCGCGCGGTCGGCGGGAGCGCTCTTCTCGAACGACTCCTCCTCGACCTGGTCGTCGATCTCGTCAGGCATGCGTCTCCCTCGTCCGTCCGAATCCGCTCGAGCCGAAGCCGCCCTCGCCGCGGTCGGAGCCCGGGAGCTCGTCGACCTGCACGAAGCGCGCGCGCTCGATGCGCTGCACGATCACCTGGGCGATGCGGTCGCCGACGGCGATCGCGTGTGGCTCGGCACCCATGTTGTGCAGGATGACCCGCACCTCGCCGCGGTAGCCCGCGTCGATCGTGCCCGGCGCGTTCACGATCGTGATGCCGTGCTTCGCCGCGAGGCCGCTGCGCGGCACGACGAACGCGACGTGACCGGCGGGCAGCGCGATGCGCACGCCCGTGCCCACGACCGCTCGCTCCCCCGGCTGCAGCGTGAGCGCCTCCGCGGCGTGCAGGTCCGCACCCGCATCGCCCGGATGCGCGTAGGTCGGCACGTCGCCGACGATGAGCACCTCGACCTCGTCCACGGGAGCCAAGGCTAGCGGGCAGGATGGAGGGGTGCGTCACCGTGAGCGTCTCCTGCCCCCGATCTGGCTCTTCGCCGTGTGCCTGCTCGTCGTCCCCGCGGCGGTGCTGGTGTTCCTGCCGATCGATCCCGTGTGGGGGTGGATCGTCGCGATCGTCCTCTACCTCGGCATCGCCGGCGGGCTCGTCGTCGCCGCGCCCGTCGTCGAGGTCGACGGGACGACGCTGCACGCGGGGCGCGCGCGCATCCCGCTCGAGGCGCTCGGCGAGGCCGTCGCGCTCGACGCGCGGCAGTCGTACGTCACGCTCCACGCCGAGTGGGACGCACGGGCCTACCACTCCACGGTGCCGTGGACGCGGCGCCTCGTCCGGGTGCCCGTCGTCGACGGGTCGGATCCGACGACCGCGTGGGTCGTGTCGACGCGACGGCCCGAGGCGCTCGTCGCGGCGATCCGCGACGCTCGCGCCTAGCGAGCGCCGCCGGGGTGCGTGCCTAGGAGGCGCACTCCTTGCAGATGGGGCCGAGCTTCGTCTCGTGGTCGAACTGCAGGCGGTGCTTCACGAGGAAGCAGCTGACGCACGTGAACTCGTCCTCCTGGGCGGGCAGCACGATGGTCTCGAGCTCGACGTCCGAGAGGTCTGCCGCCGACAGGTCGAAGCTGCCGGGGTTGTCGGCGTCGTCGTCCGTCGCCGTCTGCGCCTTGGCGGGGACGCGCTCCTTCAGGGCCTCGATCGACTCGGAGTCGTCGTCGGTCTTGCGAGGTGCGTCGTAGTCGGTTGCCATTGCGTGCTCAGCGTTCCTTCGGCGTGGATTCAGGGGGAGTCGGCGCACAGTCTGCACGTTCGATCCGACGATTGCAACTCGCGGCACGCCACGGTCATTCCCGCCCTCGATCGACCCGCGATGCGATGCTGGCAGCGACCATCCGAACCGGGACGTGAGGCGCATGGACAAGCTCAGTGTGATCGGGGTCGAGGACGACCTGCTCGTCGTGGAGACCGCCGACGGCGCACGCTTCGCGATCGACGTCGCGGCGCTGCCCGAGCTGCCGAGGGCGAAGGCCCAGACGTCGCAGCGCAAGGCCTCGCCGCGCGAGATCCAGACGGCGCTGCGCGCCGGCAAGACGGCCGAGGAGGTCGCGAGCGAGACGGGCGAGGTGCTCGAGTTCGTGCGCCGCTTCGAGGGTCCCGTCGTCGCCGAGCGCGACCACGTGCTCGACCAGGCGCTGCAGGTCGCCGTCGCCTCGGGCGACATCGACCCGCTCGCGAAGGAGTCGACGTTCGGCGACGCCCTCGAGGGCAGGCTGCGCGACATCGGCGCGAGCGACGAGTCCTGGTTCGCCTGGCGCGAGGGCGCGGGCGCCTGGGTCGTGCGGCTGCGCTTCCACGCGCAGGGCATCGACCACGTCGCGACGTGGACGTTCGAGCCGCGCAAGGCGGCGCTCACGCCGCGCGACAAGGAGGCCACCGCCCTCAGCCAGCGCGGCGACGCCTCGACCGTGCTCATGCCGCGCCTGCGCGCCGTCGACCAGCAGCAGCAGGCCGACGCCGAGCCCGCGGTCGCCGAGACGCCGCAGCAGGCGAGGACGCAGCCCCAGCCGCGCGTCGACGGCGAGCGCTTCGACTCCGGCGCCTTCCACGTCGGCGAGCAGCGGCCCTCCAAGCCCGTGACGCCGAACCCCGTGCTGCGCGATGCCGCCCAGGGCCAGCCGGCCGCGGTCGTCGAGGCCGCCGTGTCGACGGCTCGACCGGCGCAGGCGCCCAACCACACCGCCGACCTGCTCGAGGCCCTGCGCCGTCGCCGCGGCGAGCGCGAGGCCGCCCTGCAGCAGGCCGAGACCGGCACGGTGCCGGATCTGCCCCGCTCGCAGGAGCCGCTCTTCGAGTCGGAGGAGCCCGCCGCCGCCGACGAGCAGCCCGGCGTGCATCACACGAGCCCGCTGTCGGGCGGCCGTGCCAAGCGCGGCGGCCGGCAGTCGATGCCGAGCTGGGACGAGATCGTCTTCGGCGCACGGCACGACGACGATCCCGCCTGAGGCGGGCGCGGTCCGGCCTCCTGCGGGGGCTAGGAGGCCGCGTACGCCCCGAGGCGGACGAGCGGCACGCGCAGCTCCTCCGGCGTGAGCGAGCCGTGCTGGCCGACCATGCCCCGCGCGGGGTCGTCCTCGCGCAGGTAGAGGGCGCCGGTGCCGCGCATCGCGACCACGAGGTCGCCGATGCGCGGCAGCACCGCGTCGTCGACGACGCCGAGCCAGCCCGACGCGACGAGCTCGTCGCGCGTGGCGATCCAGGCGAGGTCGCCGAGCGCGGCGCGCCACGCCTCGACCGTCGACGCCCAGCCGCTCCAGGTCGGGTCGCGGTGCAGCTGCAGGCAGCGCGGCTCCCCCGCGACGTGCGCGACGCCCTCGAGGAGCGACGGCGGCACGACGACGTGGCGATGCTCGGGCACGTCGACCATGCCGTGGTCGGCGGTGACGAGGATGCCCGTGCCGGCCGGCACGCGGTCGACGAGGCGGGCGACGGCCCCGTCGAGCCGCTCGAGCGCGTCGATCCACGCGTCGGACTGCCAGCCCCGGTCGTGCCCGATGCGATCGAGGTCGGGCACGTAGCAGCTCACGATGCCGTCGCCGGCGTGCGTCGCCTCGATCGCGGCGTCGACGCGATCGTCGATCGAGCGCGCGGCGACGTAGCGCGCGCCCCGCAGCGTCGCGCGCGTGAAGCCCGAGTCGGCGTAGCGCGCCTCGTTGACGACGACGCTCGGCACGTCGGCGAGCAGCGGCGCGCTGCGCTGCCACGTCTCGGGATCCATGTCGCGACCCCAGTCGCGCAGCTGGTTGCGCACGCCGACGCCCGGCACGAGGGCGTCGTAGCCGACGATGCCGTGGGTGCCGGGAGCCGTGCCCGTGTAGAGGGACGTGAGGGCCGCGGCGGTCGTGGTCGGGAATCCCGAGACGATGCCCTTGCGCGGGCCGGCGACGAGCGTGCGCGCATGCCCCGCGCGCGCGTTGAGGTTCGCGACCCCGAGCCCGTCGACGACCACGAGGACGGTGCGGCGTGCGCGCGGCAGGCCGAGGGGGTTCTGCGCACCCCGCGTCGCGAGGATCTGCGACGGCAGCACGTCGGCGAGGCGCACGCCGGCAGGGCTGGGCGCAGGTAGCATTCGGACAGCCTATGACCGACATCGCCACACCCTCCGATGGCGAGCGCATCGAGGATGTCGATGTCGCCGCCGAGATGCAGGGCTCCTTCCTCGAGTACGCCTACTCCGTCATCTACACGCGCGCCCTGCCGGACGCGCGCGACGGGCTGAAGCCCGTCCAGCGACGCATCCTCTTCCAGATGGCCGAGATGGGGCTCACGCCCGATCGCGGTCACGTGAAGAGCGCGCGCGTCGTCGGCGACGTCATGGGCAAGCTGCATCCCCACGGCGACTCCCCCATCTACGACGCGCTCGTGCGCCTGTCGCAGCCGTTCACGATGCGCGTGCCGCTCGTCGACGGCCACGGCAACTTCGGCTCGCTCGACGACGGCCCCGCCGCCTCGCGCTACACGGAGGCCAGGCTCGACGCCGCCGGGCTCTCGCTCACGGCGGGCCTCGACGAGGACGTCGTCGACTTCGAGCCCAACTACGACGGCGAGTTCCAGCAGCCCGTCGTGCTGCCGGCGTCGTACCCGAACCTCCTCGTCAACGGTGCGAGCGGCATCGCCGTCGGCATGGCGACGAACATGGCGCCGCACAACCTCATCGAGGTCGTGCAGGCCGCGAAGCACCTGCTCGAGCACCCCGACGCGACCGTCGACGACCTCATGGCGTTCGTGCCCGGTCCCGACCTGCCCGGCGGCGGCATCGTCGCGGGCCTCGACGGCGTGCGCGACGCCTACGCGACGGGTCGCGGCTCGTTCAAGACGCGCGCGAAGGCGTCCATCGAGCGCACGGGGCGCAAGTCGCAGCTCGTCTTCACCGAGCTGCCGTACCTCGTCGGTCCCGAGCGCGTCATCGAGAAGATCAAGGACGGCGTGCAGTCGAAGCGCCTGCAGGGCCTCTCGGACGTGCAGGACCTCACCGACCGCAAGCACGGCCTCCGCCTCGTCGTCGACGTGAAGACGGGCTTCAGCCCCGAGGCGGTGCTCGAGCAGCTCTACCGCGTCACGCCGCTCGAGGACGGGTTCTCGATCAACGCCGTCGCGCTCGTCGACGGCACGCCGCGCACGCTCGGGCTCGTCGACCTGCTGCGCGTCTACCTCGACCACCGACTGCGCGTCGTGCGCCGCCGCAGCGAGTTCCGGCTCCGCAAGGCGCAGGATCGCCTGCACCTCGTCGAGGGCCTCCTCATCGCGATCGTCGACATCGACGAGGTCATCCAGGTCATCCGCTCGAGCGAGGACTCCGCGCAGGCCCGCTCGCGCCTGCAGGACGTCTTCGACCTCTCGGAGGCGCAGGCGGAGTACATCCTCGAGCTGCGGCTGCGGCGGCTCACGCGCTTCTCGCGCATCGAGCTCGAGCAGGAGGCGGCCGAGCTGCGTGCGCGCATCGAGGAGCTGCAGCGCATCCTCGGCGAGCCCGGTCTCCTGCGCCGCGTCGTCGCGGACGAGCTCGACGAGGTCGCGGAGCGCTTCGGCACGCCGCGGCGCACGCTGCTCACCGAGGCTCGCCCCAAGCCCACGACGAAGGCGCAGGCCGCGCAGCTCGAGGTCGCCGACGAGCCGACGGCCGTCGTGCTCTCGGCCACGGGCAGGCTCGTGCGCATCGACACGACCGAGCCGCTGCCGGCCCCTGCGCGTCGCTCGCGCCACGACGCGATCCGCGCCGAGGTGCGCACGACGACCCGCGGCGCGTTCGGCGTCGTCACGACCGCGGGCCGCGTGCTGCGCACGACCCCCGTCGACCTGCCGTCGGTGCCGCCGACCTCCATCGGCCTCACCGCGGGCCTCAAGGTCAAGGATGCGCTCGCGCTCGAGCGGGGCGAGGAGGTCGTGACGATCGTGTCGCTGGCCGACGAGCGTCCCATCCTCGTCGCGACGGCGCAGGGCGTCGTCAAGCGCGTGCTGCCCTCCGCGCTCCCCGACCGCGACGAGGCCGAGATCATCGCCCTCAAGCCGAAGGACCGCGTCGTCGGCGCCGCGCACGCGACGGACGACGACTGGGTCGTGCTCGTGGCGAGCGACGCCCAGGTGCTGCGCTTCAAGGCGAAGGACGTGAACCCGCAGGGGCCGGGCGCGGCGGGCATGAAGGGCATCTCGCTCAAGGGCGCCGCGACCGTGCTGTTCGCGGGCGCCGTCACCGACGCCGCGAGCATCGTCACGGTCACCGTCGCCGCCGAGACCCTCGCCGGGCTCGACGATGCGCGCGTCAAGGTCTCCGACCTCGCCGAGTTCCCCGCCAAGGGGCGTGCGACGGGCGGCGTGGGCGGCCACCGCTTCCTCAAGGGCGAGACGACCCTCGCGCACGCGTGGGCGGGCGTCGCGCCGCTCGCCGTCGGGTCGGACGGCAGCCAGCGTCCGCTGCCGGAGGCGACGCCCCGCACGGGCTCCGGGGTCGCGATCGAGCAGCCGATCGGCGCCATCGGCACCACGCTCGGCACCTGATCGCGCGGCGGGCCTCCGCCTGCCGCGCGACCGCGGCGTCGATCAGACGTCGATGCGCTCGCGATCGAAGCCGGGCGCGTTGACGATGAACTCCTTGCGCGGCGCGACGTCGTTGCCCATGAGCAGCTCGAAGACCTCGTTGGCCCGTTCGGTGTCGGTGATCGTCACGCGTCGCAGCGTGCGCCTCGAGCGATCCATCGTCGTCTCGGCGAGCTGGTCGACGTCCATCTCGCCGAGTCCCTTGTAGCGCTGCGGCTTGTCGAACGTCCGCCCCTGCTTCGCCAGGCGGGCCTGCAGCGCGGTGTTCTCGGCGTCGGAGTACGTGTAGACGACCTCGCCTGCCCGGCGTCCCTGCGCCTTGACGACCGTGCGGTGCAGCGGCGGCACCGCCGCGTAGACGCGACCGCCCTCGATGAGCGGCCGCGCGTACCGGTGCAGCAGCGTCAGGAGCAGCGTGCGGATGTGCGCGCCGTCGACGTCGGCGTCGGACAGGATGATGATCTTGCCGTAGCGCGCGGCCTCGAGGTCGAACGTTCGGCCGGAGCCCGCGCCGATGACCTGCAGGATCGCGGCGCACTCGGCGTTCGCGAGCATGTCGGCGACCGACGCCTTCTGCACGTTGAGGATCTTGCCGCGGATGGGCAGGATCGCCTGGTACTCCGAGTCGCGCGCGGGCTTGGCCGTGCCGAGCGCCGAGTCGCCCTCGACGATGAAGAGCTCGTTCTGCGTCGTGTCGGACGAGCGGCAGTCGGCGAGCTTCGGCGGCAGCGTCGACGACTCGAGCGCCGACTTCCGGCGCTGCGTCTCCTTGAGTTGACGTGCCGACAGGCGCGCCTTCATCTCGCTCACGACCTTCTCGAGCACGAGGCCCGACTGCGCCTTGTCCTCGCGCCGCGCAGACGTGAACCGCTCGGTGAGGCCCTGCGAGAGCACCTTCTGGACGACCTGGCGCACGGCGGGCGTGCCGAGGATCTCCTTCGTCTGGCCCTCGAACTGCGGCTCGGGGAGGCGCACGGTCACGACGGCCGTGAGGCCGGCGGCGATGTCGTCCTTCTCGAGCCTGTCGGTGCCGGCCTTGAGCCGACGCGCGTTCTGGGCGACCTGGTCGCGGAGGACCTTCGTGAGGGCCTGGTCGAAGCCCGTCTGGTGGGTGCCGCCCTTCGGCGTCGCGATGATGTTGACGTACGACTGCACGACGGTCTCGTAGCCCGTGCCCCATCGCATCGCGATGTCGACCTCGCACGTGCGCTGCACCTCGCGCGAGATCATGTGCCCGGTCTGCTCGTCGAGCACCGGCACCGTCTCGGCGAAGTCGCCGGCGCCCGTGATGCGCCACGTCTGCGTCAGCGCCGCATCCGGAGCGAGGAAGTCGACGAACTCGCCGATGCCGCCGTCGTAGCGGAACGTCTGGATGCGCTCGGGCGCCGCGCCCTCCGCGTCGGTCGGCGGCGTGCGATCGTCGGCGATCTCGAGCTCGAGGCCGGGCACGAGGAACGCGGTCTGACGCGCGCGGCGCACGAGCGGCTCGAGCTGGAAGGCGGCGTCGCGCGTGAAGATCTGCGGGTCGGCCCAGTAGCGCACGCGCGTGCCCGTCGTGGCCTTCGAGACCCTGCCGACCTTCCGCAGGCGCGAGCCGTCGACGAAGGGCACGAACGTCGCCGTCGGCGACGGGCCGTCCTTCCCGTCGAGGAACTCGCCCGGCTCGCCGCGGTGGAAGCTCATCGCCCATGTCGCGCCGTCGCGATCGACCTCGACGTCGAGGCGCTCGGACAGCGCGTTGACGACCGACGCGCCGACGCCGTGCAGGCCGCCGGAGGATGCGTACGCGCCACCGCCGAACTTGCCGCCCGCATGGAGCTTCGTGAAGATGACCTCGACGCCGGTGAGCCCCGTGCGGGGCTCGATGTCGGTGGGGAGGCCGCGGGCCGTGTCGCGCACCTCGACGCTGCCGTCGGCATGCAGCTGCACCTCGATGCGCGTGCCGTGGCCGCCGAGCGCCTCGTCGACCGAGTTGTCGATGATCTCCCACAGGCAGTGCATGAGCCCGCGCGAGTCGGTCGAGCCGATGTACATGCCCGGTCGCTTGCGCACCGCCTCGAGCCCCTCGAGGACGGACAGGTGCCTGGCGGTGTAGTCCTTCGACGCCACGGTGCTCCTTCTCGTGTCGACATCCAGACTAGGCAGCGGCGACGAACCCTCGGTGCAGGCTCGCGGCGTACGCCGCGCGCGAAACGGACCCGGATGTCGCGTCCTCGCACCGCGAGGCATGGCAGCATGGATCTACGTCAGGAGAAGGAGGTACCCGTGAACGACACCATCTCGACCATCGAGGATGAGGCCACGGCACCGCTCACCGGTCTCGACCGCTGCGACAGCTGCGGTGCGCAGGCATACGTGCGAGCGACCATGGAGTCCGGCGTCCTCCTCTTCTGCGCCCACCACGCGACGAAGCACCGCGAGAAGCTCGCGCCGCTCGCGCTGGTGTGGCACGACGAGAGCGAGCGTCTGCTGCAGGACTGAGCGCAGACGACGAAGGGGGCCCGCCGGACGGCGGGCCCCCTTCGTGCGTCCGACGGCTCGGCCGCTGCTCAGCCGAGCGGGTCGGTGAGCCTGCGCAGGAATCGCTGCAGACGATCCGACCGCGGGTCGTCGAAGAGCTGCTCGGGCGTGCCCTGCTCGACGACGACGCCGGCGTCGAAGAACGTCACGGTGTCGGCGACGGCTCGCGCGAACGCGAGCTCGTGCGTGACGATCGCCATCGTCCACCCCTCGTGCGCGAGCTCGCCGACGACCCGCAGCACCTCGCCGACGAGCTCGGGATCGAGCGCGCTCGTGGGCTCGTCGAAGAGGAGCATCTGCGGCCGCATCGCCATCGCCCGCACGATCCCGACGCGCTGCTGCTGCCCGCCGGAGAGCTCGGAGGGTCGCGCGTCGGCCTTCTCGGCCAATCCGACGCGGTCGAGGAGCGCCCGCGCATGCTGCTCGGCCTCGGCGCGCGGCACGCGCTGCACCACGGTCGGCCCCACCGTCACGTTGTCGAGCACGGACAGGTGCGGGAACAGGTGGTGCTGCTGGAAGACCATCGACGACAGCGCCGCGAGCCGCGTGCGATCGCGCCGGCCGAGGCCCTGCGCGAGGTCGATCGACCAGTCGGGCGTCGTGAGCGTGCCGGCCTCGGCCGTCTCGAGCCCGTTCAGCGAGCGCAGCACCGTCGTCTTGCCGGAGCCCGACGGACCGATGAGGGCGTGCACCTGTCCGGGGAACAGGTCGAGGTCGACGCCGTGCAGCACGGTGAGGTCGCCGAACGACTTGCGCAGCCCCCGCACGGACAGCAGCGGCTCGGACACGGTGGCGGGCTCAGACGGCATGGCGCTCGAGCCTCCTCTCGAGCAGGTCCTGCCCGAACGCGAGGATCGTGCAGAGCACCCAGTAGACGACGGCGGCGACGCCGTAGATCAGCAGGAACTCCCCCGAGGGGGCCGCGATCTGCTGCGCGACGCGGAAGAGCTCGGTCACGAGGATCGTCGAGCACAGCGACGTGTCCTTCACGAGCGAGATGAAGGTGTTCGACAGCGGGGGCACCGACACGCGCGACGCCTGCGGCAGGATGATGCGCGTCAACGCCTGCCCGCGCGTCATGCCGAGCATCGACGCCGCCTCCCACTGCCCGCGCGGGATCGAGAGGATCGCCGCCCGCACGACCTCGGCCGCGTAGCCGCCGACGTTGAGCGACAGCGCGATGATGGCGCTCGGCCACGGGTCGATCGTGACGCCGATCGACGGCAGGCCGAAGAACACGAGGAACAGCTGCACGAGCAACGGCGTGCCGCGGACGAGCGAGATGTACACCCGTGCGATGCCCGAGAGCACGGCGACGCCCGAGATGCGCATGAGGGCGAGGCCGACGGCGAGCACGAGCCCGATCGCGAACGACGCGAGCGTGAGCGGGATCGTCGCCCGCACGGCGGCGAGCGCGATCGGCCCGATCGACGTGAGGACGAGGTCCCAGTCCATGGCCAGAGCCTAGGGCCGGCCGCCTACGCGGTCGCGACCGAGACGTCCTCGCCGAAGTAGCGCTCCGAGATCTCCGCGAGCGTGCCATCGGCCGTGAGCGTCGCGATCGCCTCGTCGACGGCGGCGACGAGGTCGTCGCTGCCCTGACGGAAGGTCACGGCCGACTCGGAGACGTCCTCGGTCTCGTCGACGATCTCGACGCCGATGTCGCCGCCCTGGGCGGTCTCGTAGTCGAGGAACGTCAGCCGGTCGTTGATCGTCGCGTCGACGCGGCCCGTGCGGAGCAGCTCGACCGCCTGGGCGAAGCCCTCGACGCCCTCGACCGTCGCGCCGGACTCCGTGGCGACCTCGGCCCAGTTCGACGTGAGCGACTGCGCGCTCGTGACGCCCTCGAGGTCGTCGAACGAGGCGATGTCGCTGTCGGTCGGCACGATGAGGACGCCCGGCGAGTACGTGTAGGGCGTCGAGAAGAGGTAGCGCTCCTCGCGCTCGGGGTTGATCGAGACCTGGTTGGCGATGACGTCCCAGCGGCCCGAGTCGAGGCCGGCGAAGATCGCGTCCCACTGCGTCTCCTCGAACTCGACCTCGACGCCGAGCTCGCCCGCGATGGCCGTGATGACGTCGACGTCGTAACCGGTCAGCTCGCCCGTGCCGCCGTCCGCGTGGAACGAGAACGGCGAGTACGTGCCCTCGGTGCCGACGACGAGCACGCCGGCCTCCTGCACGTCGGCGAGCGTGAGCCCGCTCGCCTCCTCGGAGGACTCGGGTGCGGAGGACGACGCGGAGCAGCCGGCGAGCGCGAGGGAGGCGACGGCGGCGGTGACGGCTGCGATGCGCAGCGACTTCGAGCGGAGCATGGGTATCGGCATTCCTTCTTGGGGGTAGAAGGTCAGTCTATACGCCGATGGGGCGTCACCCGAAGCCGGGTGACGCCCCATGTCTCGTCGCTGCGAGCGGCGGCCTACTCGAGGTAGTCGCGCAGCGCCTGCGACCGCGACGGGTGGCGCAGCTTCGCCATCGTCTTCGACTCGATCTGGCGGATGCGCTCGCGCGTGACGCCGAAGGTGTCGCCGATCTGGTCGAGCGTCTTCGGCATGCCGTCGCCCAGGCCGAAGCGCATCTTGATGACGCCCGCCTCGCGCTCGGACAGGGAGTCGAGCAGCGACTCGAGCTGACGCTGCAGCATCGTGAAGCCGACGGCGTCGGCGGGCACGACGGCCTCGGTGTCCTCGATGAGGTCGCCGAACTCGCTGTCGCCGTCCTCGCCGAGGGGCGTGTGCAGCGAGATGGGCTCGCGGCCGTACTTCTGCACCTCGACGACCTTCTCGGGCGTCATGTCGAGCTCGCGCGCGAGCTCCTCGGGCGTGGGCTCGCGGCCCAGGTCCTGCAGCATCTGGCGCTGCACGCGGGCGAGCTTGTTGATGACCTCGACCATGTGGACCGGGATGCGGATCGTGCGCGCCTGGTCGGCCATGGCGCGCGTGATCGCCTGGCGGATCCACCACGTCGCGTACGTCGAGAACTTGAAGCCCTTGGTGTAGTCGAACTTCTCGACCGCACGGATGAGGCCCAGGTTGCCCTCCTGGATGAGGTCGAGGAACTGCATGCCTCGACCGGTGTAGCGCTTCGCGAGCGACACGACGAGGCGCAGGTTCGCGCCCAGCAGGTGGCTCTTCGCGCGCTTGCCGTCGCGAGCGATCGAGCGGAGCTCGCGCGTGAGCTTCGGAGCGAGCTTCTCGTCGCCGGCGAGACGCTCCTCGGCGAACAGGCCCGCCTCGATGCGCATCGCGAGGTCGACCTCCTCGGCGGCGTTGAGGAGCGGGACCTTGCCGATCTGCTTCAGGTAGTCCTTGACGGGGTCGGCCGTCGCGCCCGTGATCGTGGCCGAGTAGACCGGGACCTCGTCGTCCTCGTTCGTCGAGATGATGAGCGCGCCGTTCGGCAGCTTCTCGTCGTACGCGGACTCGTCGGACTTCTGGCCACGACGACGACGGGGCGTGCCGTCCTCGTCCTCGGTCTCGTCGGCGTCGTCGGCGTCGACCGCTACCTGGGCGTCCTCGTCGGCAGCCTCGTCGCTCGTCGCCTCGGACGCGGCCTTCGTACGGGCCTTCGCCTTCGTGCGCGGCGTCGCGGATGCGGTGGCCGTCTTGGGGGCGGCCGCCTTGCGCGTCGTCGTGGCCTTGGCCGTCGTCGCCTTCGCCGTCGTGGTCTTCGCGGTCGTGGCCTTCGCCGTCGTGGCCTTGGCGGCGGGAGCCTTCGCGGCAGCCGCCGTCTTCGTAGCCGCGGCCTTGGAGGGAGCCTTGGCCGCCGCGGTCTTCGCGGCGGTCGTCTTCGTCGTCGCGGGGGTCGTCGTGGGCGCGGCCGTGTCGGTCGCGTCGGCGTCGGCCTTCGCTCGTGTGCTGGTGCGGGTCGCCATGGCACCTCCTGGAGGGTGGCTGGGCAGATGTGCGGAGGCCCGACGGATGCAGATGACCCTTGCGTCCGACGGGCGGATGTGTACCATTATAGCGCCGCGGGACGCTACGGCATTCCCGCGCGTCCTCGACGACGTCGGATCGCGGCCAGCAGCGCCGACCAGAGCGGCGCGACCGTCACCCCATCCTCCTCCTGCAGACGCCTCCTCGTGCGCCGCCGGGCGTGCAGGAGCATCGCGGCGCCGAGCCCGAGCGCGAGGAACTGCACCGACAGCGCGATGCGGAACGCCTCCCAGTCGTACAGCCCGGCGTCGATGCCCGCGTCGAGCCGGATGCGATGGATGACGTCGAGCCCGATGCCGATGAGCGCCATGAGGCAGAACGACGCCGTGAACCCGCCGACGTTGACGAAGCCGTTCGCCGACCCGAGCGAGCGGATGGGGTTGAAGGTGCGCGCGAAGTCGAAGCCGATGAGCGAGCCGGGCCCGCCGATCCCGATCGCCACGAGCATCCACACGACGACCGCGGTCGGCGGGGTGCCCGGCCAGAGGAGCACGACCGCCCACGCGAGCGCCATGTGCGCGACGATCGCGAGCACGAGGTTCGACCGCCTCGCCGGGAACCGCGCGCTCAGCAGTCCGAGGATCGGCCCGCTGACGACGCCGGTCGCGATGATGACGACGACGAGGCCCGATGCCTCGCCGCGCGTGTAGCCGAGGCCGGAGACGAGGATCGGGAACCCCCACAGCAGGGAGAAGACCGTGCCGGGCGACTGCGTCGAGAAGTGCGCCCAGAACCCCAGCTGCGTGCCGGGCAGGCCGATCGCGGAGCGCAGCCGGCGCCACCACGACGCGGGCAGCTGGATGCTGTCCGTGCGGGGCGCGACGATGCCCGGCGGCGCGTTGCGCACGACGACGAGCACGAGCACCGCGACGACCGCGCCGACGATCGCGACCGACGCGAACGACGTCGTCCAGCCGAGGTGCTGCAGCATCCACACGAAGGGCACGGCCGAGAAGAGCTGGCCGAGCTGCCCGATGTTGCCCGTCCACTGCGACAGCTGCGGCAGGCGCGGTCCGGAGAACCACGACGGCAGCAGGCGCAGCACCGAGATGAAGGTCGCGGCGTCGCCGGCGCCGACGAGCATGCGCGCGCCGATCGCGACCGGCACGTCGTCCGTCGCCGCGAGCAGGCCCTGGCCGAGCGCCATGAGCACGCCGCCGATCGCGACGAGCATGCGCGGACCGTAGCGATCGACGAGCACGCCCACCGGGATCTGCAGCGCGGCGTAGACGACGAGCTGCAGCACCGCGAGGCTCGACAGCTGGGCCGCCGTGGCGTCGAACCGCACGATCGCGTCGGGCGCCGCGGCGCCGAGCGAGGACCGATGGAGCGTGGCGACGAGGTAGGCGAGGATGCAGACGACCCAGGTGACCCACGCCATCCGCCCGTTCACGAGCGCGCTCCGGTCACGGCTGCGTGGGGTCGGCCCGCCTGCGAGCCAGGTAGCGCTCGAGCTCGGCGGCGATCTCGTCGGCCGTCGGCAGCGAGCCGTCCTCGTCGGTGAGGGGCGAGCGCACGCCGGCGTTCTCCATGTAGGCGTCGTAGCGAGCCTCGAGGGTCGCGACGAGGCGCCGCAGCTCCTCGTTCGCCTCCATCTGCTGGCTCACGAGCGACTGGAACTCGCGCTCGGTGCCGCGCAGCTCCTCGGTGCGGAACACGAGCCCCGTCGCGTTCGTCACGCCGTCGAGGGCCGCGAGCGCAGGGCCGGCCGTGCCGGACTCGCCCACGTAGTGCGGCACGAGCACGACGAACGAGGCGACGGGCATCTCGGGGGCGAGGCGGTGCTCGAGGAGGTGCATGACCGACGCGGGCACCGTCGAGGTCGGCTTCCACACCGAGAAGGCCTCGACGAGGTCCTTGCGGTTGCCGGAGACCGTGACGCCGAGCGGTCGCGTGTGCGGCACGGGCATGGGGATGGACAGCAGGATTGTCGTGCGCTGGACCGCGAGGCGCTCGGCGACGATGCGCACGGCGTCGGCGAAGCGCTCCCACATGTAGTCGGGCTCGGGGCCGGAGAGCAGGAGGAAGGGCTTGCCGGCGTCGTCCTCGCACAGCGACATCGTGAGGGCGTGCGGCACGTACTCGGCGATGTGGTCCTCGTCGAAGAGCACGTGCGGACGTCGCGAGCGGTGGTCGACGAGCAGATCGGTGTCGAACTCGACGACCGAGGAGTGCGGGAGCGTCGACACGATCGTGGCGGCCGCGAGCTCGGCTGCTGCGCCCGCGTCGGCGAACCCGTGCATCGCGACGACGAGGTCGAGGCCCGGCGGCACGGCGTCCTCGTCGGAGAACGCGATGAGATCCTCGGGCCTGACCATGCCTCCAGCGTAGCCAGCGGTCGCGGCGTGCGTCGCCGCGCGACCGGGCGGCTCGCGTCGCGAGCCGCATAGGCTCGACGGCATGCCGATCCCCGCACTCTCGCTCATCGCCGCATCGGACGACGCCACCGCGGACGTCCTCGTGCACGGCGTGCTCGCCGCCGACGCCCCGCACGCCGCAGGCGTCGATCCCGCGCTGCTGGCCGACCTCGGCGTCACGGGGCGTGCGGAGCAGGTCGTGCGCGCCGTCGTCGACGGGCGCAGGGTCGCCTTCGTCGGCATCGGCCGCACCGCGACCACCCGTGCGCTGCGCGACGCCGCCGCCGCGGCGACGCGCGCGCTCGCGGGCACCCCGACCGTCGCCATCGCCTTCCCCGTGTCCGATGCCGCCGACGTCGGCGCCGTCCTCGAGGGCGCCGCGCTCGGCGCCTACCGCTACGGCCGCTACAAGGCAGCCGACGCGACGTCGACGCCGCCCGCCGAGGTCGCGGTCGTCGTGGGCGAGGTCCACGTGACCGATGCCGACGTGCGCCGCGCCCGCATCGTCGCGGAGGCCGTCCACCGCACGCGCGACCTGTCGAACACGCCGCCGCGCGACCTGAGCCCCGAGATCTTCGCCGAGCTCGTGCGCGACGAGGCCTCGCAGACGGGCCTCGCCGTCACGGTGCGCGACGAGGTCGCGCTCGCCGAGGAGGGCTTCGGCGGCATCCTCGGGGTCGGCCAGGGCTCGTCGCGGCCGCCGCGCCTCGTGACGGTCGAGTGGGCCCCCACGGGCGCCGAGCGCCACATCGCGCTCGTCGGCAAGGGCATC
The DNA here is from genome assembly GCF_039531815.1 of Agrococcus versicolor. Classification (NCBI taxonomy): domain Bacteria; kingdom Bacillati; phylum Actinomycetota; class Actinomycetes; order Micrococcales; family Microbacteriaceae; genus Agrococcus; species Agrococcus versicolor. Next base: position 1,068,714 of record NZ_BAAAQT010000005.1, read on the forward strand.
ACCTACGACACCGGCGGGCTCTCACTCAAGCCGGCCGACGCCATGCAGCACATGAAGTTCGACATGACCGGCGCCGCGACCGTCTACGCCGTCACGGCCGCGGCCGCCGCGCTGCAGGTGCCCGTCCGCATCACCGCGTACCTCTGCCTCGCCGAGAACATGCCCTCCGGCACGGCCATCCGCCCCGACGACGTCCTGACGATCCGCGGCGGCCGCACGGTCGAGGTCACGAACACCGACGCGGAGGGCCGTCTCGTCATGGCCGACGCGATCGCGCTCGCGAGCGAGACGCTGCCCGACGCGATCGTCGACGTCGCGACCCTCACGGGTGCGCAGCGCGTCGCGCTCGGCGACCGCTACTCGGGGCTCATGGGCAACGACGACGCGCTCGTGGCGACGATCCGCGAGGCGAGCGACGCCGTCGACGAGGACCTGTGGCCCATGCCGCTGCCGGAGGAGCTGCTGCAGATGCTCGACTCCCCCGTCGCCGACATCGCGAACGCCAAGGTGGGCAACCGCGCCGCGGGCATGCTGCTCGCTGGCGTGTTCCTGTCGACGTTCGTCGGCGAGCGCGACGGCGCGCCCATCCCGTGGGCGCACGTCGACATCGCCGGACCGTCGACGAACACCGGCTCCGCCCACGGCACCGTGCCCGTGGGTGCGACGGGCGTCGCCGTGCGCGGACTCCTGCGATCGCTCACAGCGCTCTCCGGGACGACGCAGCGGGCGGACGCCAGCCGATAGGGTTGGACACGGCGGCGGCGACGCGCCGACGCCTGCCAGCGAGACATCCAAGGAGTGCGTGACGTGGCCGAGAAGTTCGACATCGTCGTGCTGGGGGGTGGCAGCGCCGGCTACGCCGTGGCGCTGCGTGCAATCCAGCTCGGGAAGACCGCCGCGATCATCGAGAAGGACAAGCTCGGTGGCACGTGCCTGCACCGAGGCTGCATCCCGACGAAGGCCATGCTCCACTCGTCCGAGGTCGCCGACGTCGTGCGCGACGCCGCACACGCGGGCGTGCAGGCCGAGCTGAAGGGCGTCGACATCGCGGCCGTCACGGGCTTCCGCGAGGAGATCGTCGCCAAGAAGTTCAAGGGCCTCCAGGGCCTCATCAAGGCCAAGGGCGTCACGGTCTTCGAGGGCTCCGGCCGCATCACGTCGCCCACGACCGTGCAGGTCGGCGACCAGACCATCGAGGCCGGCAACGTCGTCCTCGCGACCGGCTCCTTCTCGAAGACCCTCCCGGGCCTCGCGATCGAGGGCCGCGTCATCACGAGCGAGCAGGCGCTGCAGCTCGACTGGATCCCGCGTCACGTCATCGTGCTCGGCGGCGGCGTCATCGGCGTCGAGTTCGCGAGCGTCTGGCGCGGCTTCGGCGCCGAGGTCACGATCATCGAGGGCCTCCCCCACCTCGTCCCCAACGAGGAGGAGTCCATCTCGAAGCAGATGGAGCGCCAGTACAAGAAGCGCGGCATCCAGTTCAAGCTGAGCGCGCGCTTCGCCGGCGTCACGCAGGACGACTCGGGCGTGCACGTCTCGCTCGAGTCCGGCGAGACGATCGACGCCGACCTCATGCTCGTCGCCGTCGGCCGCGGCCCGGTCACGCAGGACATCGGCCTCGAGGAGGTCGGCATCGCGACCGACCGCGGCTTCGTGACGGTCGACGAGCGCCTGCAGACCTCGGTCCCCGGCGTGTACGCCATCGGCGACATCACGCCCGGCCTGCAGCTCGCGCACCGCAGCTACCAGCACGGCATCTTCGTCGCCGAGGAGATCGCGGGCCTCGAGCCGCGCTTCGTCGACGACCTCAACATCCCCAAGGTCACCTACAGCGACCCCGAGATCTCGTCCGTCGGCTACACCGAGGCCAAGGCCAAGGAGCACTTCGGCGCCGACGCGATCGAGACCTACGAGTACTCGCTCGGCGGCAACGCCAAGAGCGAGATCGTCGGCACCTCGGGCTTCGTGAAGGCCGTGCGCGTCAAGGACGGCCCCGTCGTCGGCATGCACATGATCGGACGCCGCGTGAGCGAGCTCGTCGGAGAGGCCCAGCTCATCGTGAACTGGGAGGCCTACCCCGAGGACGTCGCGTCGCTGCTCCACGCCCACCCGACCCAGGGCGAGTCGATCGGCGAGACGATGCTCAAGCTCGCCGGCAAGCCGCTCCACGCCATCTAGGAGACTGACGCATGGCTGACATCACCCTGCCCGCGCTCGGCGAGAGCGTCACCGAAGGCACGATCACCCGCTGGCTCAAGCAGGTCGGCGACACGGTCGAGGTCGACGAGCCGCTCGTCGAGATCTCGACCGACAAGGTCGACACCGAGGTGCCCTCGCCCATCGCCGGCACCATCACCGAGATCCTGGCCGACGAGGACGACACCGTCGACGTCGGCGCCGTCATCGCCCGCGTGGGCGACGCCGGCGACGCGCCGCGCGACGCGGCACCCGCCGAGACGCCCGCCGAGGAGTCGGTGGAGGAGCCCGCGGCTCCCGCCGCCGACGACGTCGACGCCGACGTGCCCGACGAGGCGCCCGAGCGTCCGTCGACCGACGAGTCCGAGCCCGCCCCCGCCCCCACGGCCGGTGCGAGCGACGCAGGCGGCGACGCGACCGACATCACCCTCCCCGCGCTCGGCGAGAGCGTGACCGAGGGCACCATCACGCGCTGGCTCAAGAAGGTCGGCGACTCGATCGAGGTCGACGAGCCGCTCGTCGAGATCTCGACGGACAAGGTCGACACCGAGGTGCCCTCGCCCGTCGCCGGCACGATCTCGGAGCTGCTGGCCGAGGAGGACGACACCGTCGACGTCGGCGCCGTCATCGCCCGCGTGGGCGGCTCGGCAGGCGGCTCGGCTCCGGCCGAGGCGCCCGCGCAGGACGCCCCCGCCGAGGAGGCTCCCGCGCAGGAGGCTCCCGCAGAGGAGCCGAAGGTCGAGGCGAAGCCCGCCGAGGCTCCCGCCGCCGTCCAGGGGATCCCGCCGGCGCCGAAGGCGCCCGAGGCTCCGGCAGCCCCGAAGCAGGAGGCTCCGAAGCAGGAGGCTCCGAAGCAGGAGGCTCCGGCGCAGGACGCTCCGAAGCAGCAGGCGCCCGCCGCGCCCGCCACCTCCAGCGGCTCGGTGTACGTCACCCCGATCGTGCGCAAGCTCGCGCACGAGCGCGGCGTCGACCTCACGACCGTGCAGGGCACGGGCGTCGGCGGTCGCATCCGCAAGGAGGACGTCCTCTCCGCCGCCGAGGCCGCCGCGTCGTCGGCGCCCGCCGCCGCTGCCGCACCCGCTGCATCGGCTCCGGCCACCGTCGAGGACTCGCCGCTGCGCGGCACGACCGCGAAGATGTCGCGACTGCGCAAGGTCGTGGCGAAGCGCGCGGTCGAGTCGATGCAGACGACGGCGCAGCTCACGACGGTCGTCGAGGTCGACGTGACGAAGGTCGCGCAGCTGCGCGACCGGGTGAAGGGTCGCTTCCAGGAGGAGACGGGGCAGAAGCTCTCGTTCCTGCCGTTCTTCTCGCTCGCCGCCGTCGAGGCGCTCCGTGCGCACCCGGTCATCAACGCGACCGACGACGGCGAGGAGATCACCTACCCCGACGTCGAGAACCTCTCGATGGCGGTCGACACCGAGCGCGGCCTGCTGACCCCGGTCATCAAGGACGCCGGGCGCCTCGACCTGCGCGGCTTCGCCGAGCAGATCGCGGACCTCGCGTCGCGGACCCGCGACAACAAGCTGGGTCCGGACGAGCTCGCGGGCGGCACGTTCACCCTCACGAACACGGGCTCGCGCGGCGCGCTGTTCGACACCCCGGTGGTCTTCCAGCCGCAGCGCGCCATCCTCGGCGTCGGCACGGTCGTGAAGCGCCCCGTCGTGGTGTCGGTCGACGGTCAGGACTCGATCGCGGTGCGGTCGATGGTGTTCCTCGCCCTGTCGTACGACCACCGCATCATCGACGGCGCCGACGCCGCCCGCTACCTCACGCAGGTGAAGCAGCGGCTCGAGGCCGGCGACTTCGAGGGGCAGCTGGGCATCTAGCGCCCCGGGCCTCACGCGCCCCACGCATCGCGCAGCATCCAGCCGGCGTCGGTCCTCACCACGAGGACCGACGCCGGCTCGCTGCTGCTGGCGACGTCCACGAGCACGGCGTCGCCGAGCACGGCCACCTCCGTGAGCGTCGCGTCGCCGGGCAGCCGCCACGTCGAGGCCGCGGCGGCACCCGTGGGATCGAGGATGGCTGCGAGGCACGCGTCGTCGGCCGCGTCGAGGCACGCCTCGCGTGCCGCGAGCAGCGCGCCCGCGGCCTCGACCGACGTCGCCTCGGGCGTCGGCGGTGCCGCCGCGTCGACCGACGACCCGCCACCGGGCGACGCCGACGACGCAGGGGCGTCGGCGACGGGCGCCGACGAGGCGGTGCCCGCGAGCACGAGCGCGCCGGCGAGCGCGACCGCGCCGGCTCCCCCGGCGAGCCAGACCGGCCGGCGCACGGCCCCCAGCTGCGCGAGCGCATCCTGCGCCCACCGCACCGCGCGCGATGCCTCCTCGACGCGGCGCACGCGCTCGCGCGCCCTCCTCGGTGGCGCCGGAGCGGCATGGGCGTGCTCGATGGGCACCGCGGGCCATGCCTCGAGGAGCCCGTCGGCCGCCGCGTCGGCGTCCCGTGCCCGCAGCGCGTCGCGCACGCCGATCGGCACCGGCTCGCCGCACGCACCCACGAGCTCGTCGACGAGCACGAGGAGCGCGTCGCAGTCTGCCGCGACCGCCTCGCACGACGCCCGCCACGCCTGCGTGGGCGACGTCGTGCGCCGTTCGGCGCCCACGCCGACGAGGGAGGGGCAGCCGTCCTCGTCGAGCACGAGCGCGTGGAGGTCGATCCTGCCTGCCGTCGCACCCGCGGCGTGCAGCGCGGCGACGGCCGAGAGGATCGGCGCCGCGATCGTGACGACCTCGCCCACGCGCGGCGCGCCACGAGCGAGCAGCCACGCCGCCGCGGTCGTGGCGCACGAGGGTCGCACGAGCACCACCGCGTCGTCGAGGGTCGCGACGTCGAGCACGGGCAGCAGGTGCGCGTGCGGCACCGCGAGCAGCACGGCGGCCTCCTGCGCCATGGTCGCCGCCGCCGCGCCGCGGCCGACGTGCAGCTCGACGGCCTGGTCGCCGAACGCCGCGAGCACGCGCCGCTCGCCCTCGTCGCGCACCACGCGCACGACCCGATGCCCAGCGATCTCCTCCATGCCCGAACCCTCGCCCACGCGCCCGGCGAGCCCGTCGCCGCGTCCGCGGGCTGTGGACGTCGCGAGCCTGTGCGGGAGGCGTCGTCGAACGCCCCTCGCGGGCGATACCCTGGGAGGCATGGCGCAGCCGATCGACGCGAGGGAGCCGGGTCGCATCCGGACCATGTGGCGCATCTTCCAGATGACGCGCAAGCAGGATCGGGTGGCCCTGCCGCTGATGATCGGCGCGGCGGTGCTGCCGATCGTCCTCGCGGTCGTGCTCGCGCTCCTCATCGCCCCGGGCGACGTGCTCTTCACGATCCTGTGGATCGTCTCGGGCGTCCTCATCGGCCTGATGCTGCTGATGCTCACGCTGACGTGGCGCGCCGAGAAGCTCGCCTTCTCGCAGATCGAGGGCAAGGCCGGCGCCGTGGGCGCGGTGCTCTCGAACGGCCTGCGCGGATCGTGGCAGTCGAGCGAGATGCCCGTCGCCGTGAACACGAAGACGCAGGACGCCGTCTACCGCGCCGTCGGCCGCGCGGGGATCGTCCTCATCGCCGAGGGCCCGCAGGCGCGCACGCAGCGCCTCGTGCAGGACGAGCAGCGCAAGATCAAGCGCATCGTCCCGAACGTCCCCGTGCACGTCCTCGCGATCGGCCCCGACTCCGACATCCCGCTGCGACGCCTCACGCGTCGCATGCGCGGCCTCAAGCGCACGCTCACCCGCGCCGAGGTCATGGCGGTCTCGAACCGCCTCTCGAGCCTCGGCGGCATGCAGATGCCGATCCCGAAGGGCATCGATCCGCGTCGCATGCGCGCCGGCCGTCCGCGCTGACGATCGCGTAACGCGCCGGAAACAATCGCGTCACGTCGGGGCAACGGCCTCGCCCTAGCGTCATGACCACGGCGCGTCCCGCGCCCACCCCCAAGGAGCAAGGAGCGTCATGTTCAAGGATTCGTCCGAGGTTCTCGCCTTCATCGCCGACGAGGACGTGAAGTTCCTCGACATCCGGTTCACGGACCTCCCCGGCGTGCAGCAGCACTTCAACATCCCCGCCTCCACGGTCGACGAGGACTTCTTCACCGTCGGCCAGCTGTTCGACGGCTCGTCCATCCGCGGCTTCCAGGGCATCGCGGAGTCCGACCTCCAGCTCATCCCCGACGTGACGACCGCGTACCTCGACCCGTTCCGCGAGTCGAAGACGCTCATCATGATCTTCGACATCTACAACCCGCGCACGGGTGAGATCTACCACCGCGACCCGCGTCAGGTCGCGCACAAGGCCGAGCAGTACCTCACCTCGACGGGCATCGCCGACACGGCGTTCTTCGCGCCCGAGGCGGAGTTCTACGTCTTCGACGACGTGCGCTACGAGGTCAAGCAGAACCAGTCGTTCTACGCCGTCGACTCCGAGGAGGGCGCGTGGAACTCGGGTCGCGTCGAGGAGGGCGGCAACCTCGCCAACAAGACGCCCTTCAAGGGCGGGTACTTCCCCGTCTCCCCCGTCGACAAGCAGGCCGACCTGCGTGACGACATGTCGCTGAAGCTCATCGACGCGGGTCTCGAGCTCGAGCGCTCGCACCACGAGGTGGGCACGGGCGGCCAGGCCGAGATCAACTACAAGTTCTCGACCCTCGTGCGCTCGGCGGACGACATCCTCAAGTTCAAGTACATCGTCAAGAACACGGCCGAGGAGTGGGGCAAGACCGCCACGTTCATGCCGAAGCCGCTCTTCGGCGACAACGGCTCGGGCATGCACACGCACCAGTCGCTCTGGAAGGGCGGCGAGCCGCTGTTCTACGACGGCAACGGCTACGGCGGCCTCTCGGACCTCGCCCGCTGGTACATCGGCGGCATCCTCGCCCACGCGCCGGCGCTGCTCGCGTTCACGAACCCCACGCTGAACTCGTACCGCCGCCTCGTGAAGGGCTTCGAGGCCCCGGTCAACCTCGTCTACTCGGCGGGCAACCGCTCGGCGGCGATCCGCATCCCGATCACGGGCACGAACCCCAAGGCGAAGCGCATCGAGTTCCGCGCCCCCGACGCCTCGGGCAACCCGTACCTCGCCTTCGCGGCGCAGCTCATGGCGGGCCTCGACGGCATCAAGAACCGCATCGAGCCGCACGAGCCCGTCGACAAGGACCTCTACGAGCTGCCCCCCGAGGAGGCCAAGAGCATCCCCCAGGTGCCCGGCACCCTCGAGGAGGCGCTCGCGGCGCTCGAGGCGGACCACGCGTTCCTCCTCGAGGGCAACGTGTTCACCGAGGACCTCATCGAGACGTGGGTCGCGTACAAGCGCGAGTCGGAGATCCTCCCGGTCGCGCTGCGTCCGCACCCCTTCGAGTACGAGCTGTACTTCGGGGTCTGATCGACGTCACGTCGATCCCATGAGACTGGGGCCGGGTTCCTTGGGGGGACCCGGCCCCTTCCCATGTCCGCTCGACGCTGCGGGCGACGATCGCGCGCGACGTCGGCAGGCGAGGCGCTAGCCCCAGAAGCGCTCGTCGAAGACCTTGCGGGCGAGGCGGGTCGCGCGCAGGTACTCCTCCTCGACGGTGGCGGCGCTCCCCTGCGTGCGCCCCATGAGCCGTGCGACGACCTCGAGCTGACCGCGATCGGTGGGCAGCAGGTCGATCGTGCGGGCCTGGGCGAGCGCGAGCGCGTTGCGCAGGCGGGACGCGAGCAGCCACGCGCGTCGGAGGATCGCCGCGTCGCGCGCCGGGATCGCCCCGGCCTCGACGAGGCCGGCGAGCGCGACGAGGGTCGTGGGATGCCGCTCGCGCGCCCCGTCGACGGGCTGCTGCAGCTGCAGGAGCTGCACGAGCCACTCGACGTCGCTCAGCGAGCCGCGGCCGAGCTTGAGGTGCCGCGTGCGATCGGCGTTCTGCGGCAGCCGCTCGGCCTCGACGCGCGCCTTGATGCGGCGGATCTCGCGTGCGCCCGTCTGCGAGAGGGTATCCCTGTCGCGGGCGGCGACGACGATCGCGAGCAGGTCGTCGGCGAGCGTGCGGTCGCCCGCGAACGGCGCGGCGCGCAGGAGCGCCTGCTGCTCCCACACCTCGCCCCAGCGCTCGTAGTAGGTGGCGTACGACGCGAGCGTGCGCACGAGCGGCCCCTGCCTGCCCTCGGGGCGCAGCCCGGCGTCGAGCTCGAACTTGACCGACGGATCCTGCACGATCTCGCTCGCGGCGCGCACGGCGCGCATCGCGGCGTCGACGTCGGACTCGTCCCGGCAGACCCAGAGCACGTCGACGTCGGAGCCGAACCCGATCTCGCGACCGCCCGTGCGTCCCATGCTCACGACGCCGATCGCGACGTCGCCGCCCGCGAGGTCGAGCGCCGCGTCGATCGTCACGCCCGCGATGCCCGTGAGCCGCTCGCCCGTCTCGAGCACGTCGTCGACGGCGAGCGCCGAGGCGAGGGCGGCGCGCAGCAGCTCGCGGCGTCGCAGGGTGCGCAGGGCGGTCTGCGCCGTCGCGCGGTCGTCGCGGTGCCGCTCGACGATGGCCCGCGCCTCGTCGGCGAGCGTCGCATGCGGCAGCGCCTGCAGGCGCGACTCGTCCGCGAGCCAGTGCGCGGCCTCCGGGATGCGCTCGAGCAGCGTCGCGATGAGCCGCGACGACGACAGCACCGTCATGAGCCGCTGCGCGGCGAGCTCGGAGTCGCGCAGCATGCGCAGGTACCACGGCGACTCGCCGAGCGCCTCGGACAGCCGGCGGAACGCGAGGAGCCCCATGTCGGGGTCGGGTCCCTCCGACAGCCACTGCAGCAGCACGGGCAGCAGGACGCGCTGGATCTGCGCGCGCCGGGTGACGCCGTTCGTGAGCGCGCCGATCTGCGCGAGCGCCCCCTTCGGATCGCGGAACCCGCTCGCCTCGAGCCGCGCCCTGGCGGCCTCGTCCGTCAGCTGCGTCGAGCCGTCGGGCAGCGAGGCGACGGCGGCGAGCAGCGGCCGGTAGAAGAGCCGCTCGTGCAGCCTGCGCACCTCGCGCTTGATCGTCGTCCAGCGCGCGAGCATCGCCTCGGCGTCGGCGAATCCCGCGGCCCGCGCGATGCCGCGCTGCGCGTCGGGATCCGACGGCATGAGGTGGGTGCGCGACAGGCGCGCGAGCTGCGCTCGATGCTCGAGGACGCGCAGCTGCCGGTAGTCGTCGGCGAACTCGCCCGCCTCGACGCGTCCGATCATGCCGGCGGCGAGCAGCGCGTCGATCGCCTCGAGCGTGCCGCGCTGCCGGACGTGCTCGTCCGTCGCGCCGTGCACGAGCTGCAGGAGCTGCACCGTGAACTCGACGTCGCGCAGGCCGCCCGGTCCGAGCTTCAGCTGCCAGTCGACCTCGTCGGCGGGGATGTGCGCGGTGACGCGCTCGCGCATGCGCTGCACGGACTCGACGAAGCCCCCGCGCGACGACGACTGCCACGCTCGCGAGGCGACGGCCTCCTCGTACGCGGCGCCGAGCTCCGCGTCGCCCGCGACGGCGCGGGCCTTGAGGAGCGCCTGGAACTCCCACGACTTCGCCCAGCGCTCGTAGTAGGCGACGTGCGACTCGAGCGTGCGCGTGAGCGTGCCGTCCTTGCCCTCGGGGCGCAGGTTGGCGTCGACCTCCCACAGCATGGGCTCGCGCGCCGACTCGACGCAGCCCGCGGTCGTCTCGCGCGCGAGCGCCTGCGCGACCTGCGCCGCGCGCTCCTCGGAGATCGCCTCGGTCGACCCGTGCACCCAGATGACGTCGACGTCGCTGAGCACGTTGAGCTCGCGCGCACCCGTCTTGCCCATGCCGATGACGGCGAGCGCCGTGGCGGCGACGTCGTCGGCGCCGAAGCGCACGGCGACGGTGCGCCGGGCGATCGTGAGGCTCGCCTCGAGCGCGGAGGCCGCGGCGTCGGCGAGCGCGGCGCTCACCGCCTGCACGTGCGCGACGGGATCGGGCTGGGCGAGGTCGTAGGCGACGATCTCGGTGAGGTGCCTGCGGTACCTGCGGCGCATCGCGACGATCGCGTCGGTGCGGGACGCCTCGGGGTCGGCCACGGCCTCCTGGAGGCTGCTGCGCAGCTCCTCGGTCGTCGGCAGGGCGCGCGGCACGAGGGCCTCGAGCAGCTCGGGTGCGCGCTCGATGCAGGTCGCGAGGCCCGTCGACGCGCCGAGCACGCGCATGAGCGACGCGCTCGCCGCGGCGTCCGCGAGCGTGGGCGCGAGGTCGAGGCCGGCCCGGTGCAGGCGCACGAGCGACCGCAGCGCGCGATCGGGATCCGCGGCGAGACGCAGGTCGTCGAGGCGCTCGCCGAGCACCGACTCCACCTCGCCGACGAGGTCGATCGCCTCGCTCGGGGACGAGAAGCCGAGCCGCGCGAGGCGAGACGTCGTCGTCTCAGCGCGCATGGTGGTCGTGCCGCATCACAGGAGCGTGAGGTTGGCCTCGAGCTCGTACTGGGTCACCTGCGCCCGGTAGCGGCGCCAGTCGGCGCGCTTGGACTGCAGGAAGAACTCGAACACCTGCTCGCCGAGCGTCTCGGCGACGAGCTCGGAGTCCTCCATGAGGCCGAGCGCGCGGTCGAGGCTCGACGGCAGCGGCTCGTAGCCGAGCGCGCGGCGCTCCTTGTCGGTGAGGCTCCAGACCTCCGTCGTCGCCTCCTCCGGCAGCTCGTAGCCCTCCTCGATGCCCTTGAGGCCTGCGGCGAGCATGACCGAGAACGCCAGGTACGGGTTCGCGGCGGCGTCGATGCCGCGGTACTCGACGCGGGCGCTCTGCGGCTTGTTCGACAGCGGCACGCGCACGAGCGCCGAGCGGTTGTTGTGGCCCCAGGAGATGTGGCTCGGGGCCTCGTCGCCGGCCCACAGGCGCTTGTACGAGTTGACGAACTGGTTGGTGACGGCCGTGAACTCCGGCGCGTGGCGCAGGAGGCCGGCGACGAACTGCCGGCCGGTCCTCGACAGGCCGTACTGGCCCGCCGCGTCGTGGAAGGCGTTCTGCTCGCCCTCGAAGAGCGACATGTGCGTGTGCATGCCGCTGCCCGGCTGCGCCTGCAGGGGCTTCGGCATGAAGGTCGCATGCACGCCCTGCGCGATCGCGACCTCCTTCACGACGGTGCGGAAGGTCTGGATGTTGTCGGCCGTCGAGAGCGCGTCGGCGTAGCGCAGGTCGATCTCGTTCTGGCCCGGGCCCGCCTCGTGGTGGCTGAACTCCACCGAGATGCCGAGGTCCTCGAGCATGCGCACGCTCGCGCGACGGAAGTCGTTCGCCGTGCCGCCGGGGACGTTGTCGAAGTAGCCGGCCTGGTCGACGGGCGTCGGGTTCGAGGGGTCGGCGTCCTTCAGCAGGTAGAACTCGCACTCGGGGTGCGTGTAGAAGGAGAAGCCGCGCTCGGCGGCGCGCGCGAGCGCCCGCTTCAGCACGTTGCGCGGATCGGCGGCGGCGCCCTCGCCGTCGGGCGTGAGGATGTCGCAGAACATGCGCGCGGTCGGGTCGACCTCGCCGCGCCACGGCAGCACCTGGAAGGTCGCGGGGTCGGGGCGGGCGATGACGTCGGCCTCCGACGCGGTCGTGAGTCCCTCGATCGACGAGCCGTCGATGCCGAGGCCCTCGGCGAACGCGCTCTCCACCTCTGCGGGGGCGATCGCGACCGACTTCAGCGTGCCGAGCACGTCCGTGAACCACAGTCGCACGAACTTGACGCCGCGCTCCTCGATCGTGCGAAGCACGAAGTCACGCTGCTTGTCCATCGAAGGTCCCTTCGCTTCCGTGACCCCAGGCTATCCGTGCGCGGCCGGGACGTCCGACGCCGGCAGCGCCGCGTCGAGCTCGGCGAGCCACGCCGCCGCCGAGGCGTCCGACGGCATCCGCCAGTCGCCGCGCGGCGACAGCGAGCCGCCCGCGACCACCTTCGGCCCGTTCGGCAGCGCCGAGCGCTTGAACTGGTGCTGGAAGAAGCGGCGCACGAACACCTCGAGCCATCGTCGGATGGTCGGCAGGTCGTAGGCGATGCGCTTCTCGACCGGGTAGCCGACGGGCCACGCGCCCGTCGACGCGTCCGCCCAGGCGTGCATGGCGAGGAAGGCGATCTTCGACGGCCGGTAGCCGCGGCGCAGCACGTGGAAGAGCGTGAAGTCCTGCAGCGGGTACGGGCCGATCGCGTCCTCGGTCGACTGCATGGCGCCGGCATCCGTCTGCGGCACGAGCTCGGGGCTGATCTCCTGCCCGACGATCGCCGTGAGCACCTCGCCGACGTCGTCGCCGAACTGCCCGGTGTCGACGACCCAGCGGATGAGGTGCTGGATCAGGGTCTTCGGGATGCCGCCGTTGACGCCGTAGTGCGACATGTGGTCGCCCACGCCGTACGTGCACCATCCGAGCGCGAGCTCGCTGAGGTCGCCCGTGCCGAGCACGATGCCGCCGCGCTGGTTCGCGATGCGGAAGAGCAGGTCGGTCCGCAGGCCCGCCTGCACGTTCTCGAACGTCACGTCGTAGACGGGCTCCCCCTCGCCCGCCGGGTGCCCGATCGTCTGCAGGAGGCTCGTGGCGACGGGGCGGATGTCGAGCTCCTCCCACGTGACGCCGAGCGACTCCATGAGCGCGATGGCATTGGAGCGGGTGCCCGCGCTCGTCGCGAACCCCGGCATCGTGAACGCGAGGATGTCGGTGACGGGGCGCCCGAGCCGCTCGAGCGCCTTCGCGGCGACGATGAGCGCGTGCGTCGAGTCGAGGCCGCCGGAGACGCCGATGACGATGCGGGGCGCGTACGCGTCGGTCGTGAGGGCGCGCAGGCGCTGCTCGAGGCCCGAGACCTGGATGTTGTACGCCTCGTAGCAGTCGAGCGCGAGACGCGCCGGGTCGTCGGGCACGAAGGGGAAGCGGTCGACGGCGCGGCGCAGGCCGATGTCCTCGGTCGTCGGCTCGAGCTCGACGTGGATCTCGCGCACCCCCGGCGCGCCGACCATCGCCCCGTTCTGGTCGAAGCTCCCCTGTCGCATCCGCTCCTGCCGCAGGCGGTCGAGGTCGACGTCGACGATCGTCTCGGCAGGGCCGGACGGGAAGCGCTCGGACTCGCCGAGCAGGTCGCCGAGCTCGTAGACCATCGTCATGCCGTCCCACGAGAGGTCGGTCGACGACTCCCCCTCGCTCGCGGCGGCGTACGCGTAGACGGCGTTGCCGCGCGCCGACGCCGAGCGTGCGAGCAGGTGGCGGTCCTCGGCGCGGCCGACGGTGATCGGCGAGGCCGAGAGGTTGAGCAGCACGGTCGCGCCGCCGAGCGCCGCGAGCGCCGACGGCGGCACGGGCACCCACATGTCCTCGCAGACCTCGGCGTGCACCGCGAGACCAGGGACGTCGTCGGCCACGACGACGAGGTCGGGGCCGCAGGGCAGCTCGCCGTCGTCGTCGGCACCCGGCCAGTGCGGCCGCTGGATCCAGGACGGCGCACGGGATCCCTCGGCGAACCAGCGCAGCTCGTAGAACTCGCGGTAGTTCGGGATGGACATCTTCGGCACGACGCCCAGCACGACGCCGCGGTGCAGCAGCACGCCGCAGTTGAACACGCGGCTGCCGATCGCGAGCGGGGCACCCACCGCGACGATCGTCGCGCAGTCGGCCGTCGCCGCCGCGAGGTCGACGATCGCGCGATCGACCGCGTCGAGCAGCACGTCCTGCAGATGGAGGTCGTCGAGCGCGTAGCCGGACAGCGACAGCTCGGGGAAGACCGCGACGGCGACCCCCTGCGCGTCGAGGGCATGCACGCGCTCGGCGATGCGCTCCGCGTTCACGGCGGGCTGCGCGAGCGCGACCGGCAGCGTGCACGCGGCGACGCGGGCGAATCCGTGGGCGTAGGCGCTGCGGAACGCATCCATGGGTCGATCCTCGCAGACGGCGACGCCGTCGGCTCCCCCTTCGCACGGCGTAGGCTCCTCGCATGCCAGAGGAGTCGAGCCCCTACGGGGGCGCACCGCAGTCCGTGCCCGGCACCACCAGGAAGCGCGTCCGCACGCGCCACTTCCGCCAGGCGAAGGCCGACGGGGTGAAGATCACGGGCCTCACGAGCTACGACACCCTCACGGCGCAGATCTTCGACCGCGCCGGCATCGACTTCCTGCTCGTGGGCGACTCCGCGGGCAACACGGTGCTCGGCTACGACACGACGCTGCCGGTGACGGTCGACGAGCTCATCCCCCTCACGCGTGCCGTCGCGCGCTCGTGCCAGCGCGCGCTCGTCGTCGCCGACATGCCGTTCGGCTCGTACGAGGTCGACGCCGCGGAGGCGCTGCACACCGCGATCCGCTTCATGAAGGAGACGGGTGCGCACGCCGTGAAGCTCGAGGGCGGCGAGCGCTCGGCCGACAAGATCCGCCGCATCGTCGACGCGGGCATCCCGGTCATGGGCCACGTCGGCTTCACGCCGCAGTCGGAGCACGGCCTCGGCGGCCACGTCATCCAGGGTCGCGGCGACGACGGCGCCGACCAGCTGCTGCGCGACGCGCTCGCCGTCGAGGCCGCAGGCGCCTTCGCGGTCGTGCTCGAGATGGTGCCCTCGGACGCCGCCGCGAAGGTCACCGCGGCGCTCGAGATCCCGACGCTGTCGGTGGGCGCCGGTCCGCACTGCGACGGGCAGCTGCTCGTGTGGACCGACTGGGCCGGGCTCACGACGGGCCGCACGCCCCGCTTCGTGAAGCAGTACGCGCACCTCGCGCAGACGCTGACGGAGGCCGTCGTCGCCTTCCGCGCCGACGTCGAGTCGGGGGCGTACCCCTCGGCCGAGCACGAGTACGAGTAGGGCGGGCACGATGGCGACCTCCCGCGTCGTCCTGCTGCTGCGGGGCGTCAACGTGGGCGGGGTCGTCGTGCGCTCGACGGACCTGCGGGCGCTGCTCGCGGACGCGGGGCTCGGCGAGGTCCGGACGGTCCTCGCGAGCGGCAACGCCATCGTCGACGCCGACGACGCGACGGCAGCGGCCCGCACCGCCGAGGCCGCGCTCGAGGCCGGCTACGGCCGCCGGATCCGCGTGCTCGGCCTCGAGCTCGAGGCGCTCGCCCGCATCGTGGCGTCGTACCCGTTCGCCGAGGACGATGCGCACACGCCCTACGTCGTGCTCGGCCTCGACGTCGGCGTGCTCGAGCGGCTCGCCACGACCGAGACCCCCGAGGACCTCGCCCTCGTCGGCGACGCGCTGTGCTGGTCGAACCCCACGGGCACGACGATCGACTCGCCGTTCGGGCGGGCGCTGACGCGCGTGGGCAAGGACTCGACGATGACACGCAACCTGCGCACCCTGCGCCGCATCGTCGCCGCCGGCTGACCGCGTCGCGTCCCGCGACGCCCGTCGTCAGCCGACGTGCCCGTAGCGCTCGTCGTCGAACGCGAGCCCCGGGTGCATCGCGCGCATGACGGCATCGAGGCTCAGCCGCACGGCGCCACCGTCAGCGGCGAGGCGGCGGGCGAGCGTGGACTTGCCGGCGCCGTCGAGGCCGACGAGCAGATGCGCCGTGGCCACGCGGGTCAGCGGTCCTCCGCCGCCTCCTCCGCGGCCCACTGCTCGGAGCGCCGCTTGATGATCTCGGGGGCGCGTGCAGCCTCCTCGGCGGAGGTGAACGGGCCGGCGCGATCGTAGCCGGGAGAGACCATGCCCTCCTCGACGGCGCCCGTCTCGAGGTTGTACCAGTACTCGGTCATCATCGTCCCCTTTCCCTATGCTGGAGCCTATGCCCAAGGACGCGAGCGGTCACCTGGTGCCCGGCGTCGTCGGGCCCGCCCCCGCCGTCCCGCGCGGCATCGCGAGGCCCGAGTACGTGGGGCGTCCCGGCCCCGCGGCGCACGTCGGCGGCGACGTCTACGACGCGGGCACGATCGAGCGGATCCGACGTGCGGGACGCATCGCGGCGGACGCGCTCGTCGCCGTCGAGCAGGCCGTGCGCCCCGGCGCGACGACCGACGAGCTCGACCGCGTCGCGCACGCCTTCCTCGTCGAGCACGACGCCTATCCGTCGACGCTCGGCTACCGCGGCTACCCCCGCTCGTCGTGCACGAGCGTCAACGAGATCATCTGCCACGGCATCCCCGACGACACGGTGCTCGAGGAGGGCGACGTCGTCAACGTCGACGTCACGGCCTTCGTCGACGGCGTGCACGGCGACACGAACCGCACGTTCCGCGTCGGGGCCGTCGCACCGGAGGTCGACGACCTCGTGACGCGCACGGAGGAGGCGCTGCACCGCGCCATCCGCGTCGTCGCGCCCGGCCGCCGCGTCGACCTCGTGGGGCGCGCGGTCGAGACGTACGCGCGGCGCTTCGGGTACGGCGTCGTGCGCGACTTCACCGGGCACGGCGTCGGCACGTCCTTCCACTCCGGCCTCGTCATCCCGCATCACGAGTCCGCGTCGCACACGACCGAGATGGTCCCCGGCATGGTCTTCACGATCGAGCCGATGCTGACCCTCGGCGGATCCCCGGACTACGCGCTGTGGGCGGACGGCTGGACCGCCGCCACGAAGGACCGCAGCGTCACCGCGCAGTTCGAGCACACGATCGTCGTCACCGAGGCCGGTGCCGACGTCCTGACCCTCCCCACCACGCAGGAATGAGCACCGACCGACCATGAGCAAGGACAAGAAGTCCAAGAAGCGCGCCACGCAGGCGATCGGCGTCGACATCGGCGGCACGGGCATCAAGGCGGCGCTCGTCGACGTGCGCTCCGGCGAGCTGCTCAGCGACCGCATCAAGCTGCCGACGCCCGCCGGCGGCGAGCCCGAGGACATCGCGACGGTCGTCGTCGACCTCGTCGGCCGCCTCGACGCCGCCGAGGCGACGCCCATCGGCGTCACCTTCCCGGCGATCGTGAAGCACGGCCGCACGCTGAGCGCGGCGAACGTGTCGGACCAGTGGATCGGCTTCGAGGCCGAGCGGTTCTTCGAGCAGCACCTCGGCCGCCCCATCCACTTCGTGAACGACGCGGATGCCGCGGGCATCGCCGAGGACCACTGGGGCGCGGCGAAGGACGTCGACGGGCTCGTGATCCTCACGACCCTCGGCACGGGCATCGGCGGGGCGCTCATCTACAAGGGCGTGCTGGTGCCGAACGCCGAGCTCGGCCACCTCGAGCTCGACGGCCACGACGCCGAGTCGCGGGCGTCGAACAAGGCGCGCGAGCGCGAGGAGCTGTCGTACGAGGCGTGGGCCGAGCGCCTGCAGCGCTACTACGCCCACCTCGAGTTCATCTTCTCGCCCGACCTCTTCGTCGTCGGCGGCGGCGTCTCGAAGTCGGCCGACAAGTTCCTGCCGCTGCTCGACCTGCAGACGCCCATCGTGCCCGCGACGCTGCGGAACAACGCGGGCATCATGGGCGCGGCGGCGCTCGCGGTCGGCATCGACCCGCAGGAGCCGCCGAAGGCCTGAGCGCCTCGCCGGCCCCGCGCGCTACTCGTGGAGGCCGGCGAGCCTGCCGCCCGCCGTCGCCAGCAGCGACGTCCGGGCCGCACCCGTGCGCTCCTCCCATGCGTCGGCGACCGCGAACATGCGGACCATGCCATGGACGCCGACGAACCGGATGGGCTCGGGCTCCCACGTGCCGCCGTCGTGGTCGTTCCACGGCAGCGCCGTGAGCGCCGTGCGTCGGCCGCGGATCCGGTCGAGCAGCGTGCGCGCGGCGAGGTTCGTGGCCGTCACGCCGTGCCCGGCGTAGCCGTACGCGTGGCCGACGCCCGTGGCGTCGTCGACGTGCACGCGAGCGCACCAGTCGCGCGTGACCCCGATCGCGCCACGCCACGCGTGCGCGACCGGCATGCGGATGCCGGGGAGCATCGCGCGCAGGCGCGCGTGGAGCTGGCGGATGACGGCGATCGGCAGCTCGCCATCGCCAGGCAGCCCTGAGCCGAACCGGTACGGCGAGCCGCGCCCGCCGATGGCGATGCGGCCATCCTCGGTGCGCTGCGCGTAGACGAAGGTGTGGGCGGCGTCGCCGAGGCACTCGCGACCCTCCCATCCGATGCGGGCCCAGTCGGCGTCCGACAGGGGCGTCGTCACGACCATCGAGGAGTGGACGGGGATGAGCGCGCGCTCGCCCACGAGCGGGCCGGAGTACGCCTCCGTGCACGCGATGGCGTGGCGGGTGCGCACGGGGCCGTGGCTCGTGCGGACGACGCCCGGCTCCAGGGCCTCGGCTCGCACCCCCTCGACGATCATCCCGCCGCGCGCCTCGACCGCGGCGGCGAGCCCGGCCACGAGCGCCGCGGGCTGCACGCGTGCCGTCGCGGGCGTCAGCAGGCCGCCCAGCGCTCCGTGCACGGCGATGCGGGCAGTCGTGCGCGCCGCGTCGAGCAGCACCGCCTCGTCGGGCTCGTAGCCGTAGCGCAGGTGCCCCTCCTGCTCCGCCTCGAGTCGCCCGAGGCCGGCCGGGGTCGTCGCGATGCGCAGCTGACCGCCACGGATCGCACCCGCGTCGATGCCCTCGCGGGCAGCGACCTCGAGGGTCTCGTCGATCGCGCCGAGCATCGATCGCTGGAACGCGCGCACGGCATCCAGGCCGCTCGTGCGCTCGTAGACGGCGCGGTTGCCCGGCAGCAACGGTGACAGCCAGCCGCCGTTGCGACCCGATCCGCCGTAGCCGACGCGCTCGGCCTCGACGACGAGCACGCGCGTCGTCGGGTCGTCGACGAGGGCGTAGTACGCGAGCCACAGCCCCGTCAGGCCGCCGCCGACGACGACGAGGTCGACCTCGCGCGGCAGCGCCGCAGCCGTCCGCAGGGCTGGGCGCGGCGTCACGCGGGCCCAGTGGGAGATCTCGCCGTTGCGGTAGGTCGTCACCTCGCACCTCGCCCTCGCCCGTCGCGTGCTCGCCATCCTGCCGTGCCCGACGTCGACTCGCGACGGTACGCGCACCTGGTTATTTCTGCGTTTTCCTTTGCTTTGCTGTGTTCGTGCGCTACCGTCGAGTCACGACCGAGGAGGCTCGATGCTGGCAGTGCACCGCCGCGATGCGATCGCCGAGCGCATCCGCGCCGAGGGCCGCGTGCTCGTCACCGAGCTGGCCTCGGACCTCGGCATCACGCAGGAGACCGTGCGACGCGACCTCGACGCGCTCGAGGTCGCCGGCATCGCCCGCCGCGTGCACGGTGGGGCGGTGAGCGCCGAGCGCGTGAGCCTCGTCGAGGCCGCCGTCGACGAGCGCGTGGGCCGCAACGCCGCGGGCAAGCGTCGCATCGCCGAGCTCGCCGCGCGTCGCCTCGTCGCCCTCGGCGCGACGAGCCT
Organism: Agrococcus versicolor; assembly: GCF_039531815.1. Taxonomy (NCBI): domain Bacteria; kingdom Bacillati; phylum Actinomycetota; class Actinomycetes; order Micrococcales; family Microbacteriaceae; genus Agrococcus; species Agrococcus versicolor. The sequence continues at coordinate 1,088,144 of NZ_BAAAQT010000005.1, forward strand.
GCTCGTCGACGCCGGCACGACGACCGCGGCGTTCGCCGAGGCGCTCGTGCAGCAGTGGCCGCAGCGCTTCGCCGAGCGCCTCGTCGTCGCCACGCACGCCCCGGCCGTCGCGGCGATCCTCTCGCGGCATCCCGCCATCGAGGTGCACGTGCTCGGCGGCCGTCTGCGGCAGCTCACCGGCGCCGCCGTCGGGTCGCAGACGCTGCTCGCCGTGCAGTCGCTGCGACCCGACGTCGTCGTCCTCGGCACGAACGGCCTCGACGCGGCAGGACTCACGACGCCCGATCCGGAGGAGGCCGCCGTCAAGACCGCGATCGTCGCCGCCGGCCGGCGCATCGCCTGCCTCGTCGACGCCTCGAAGGTCGGGGCGTCGACGCTGTGCCGCTTCGCATCCCTCGACGACGTCGACGTCGTCGTCACCGACCACGCCCCCGGGCCCGGCCTCGCAGCCGCCCTCGCCGACGCCGGCACGGAGGTGCACGTCGCATGATCCTCACGCTCACGCTCCATCCCTCGATCGACCGCACGGTCGAGCTCGGCGCACCCCTCGAGGTCGGCGGCGTCGCTCGCGCCCATGCGCGAGCGACCGAGGAGCCCGCCGGCAAGGGCGTCAACGTCGCACGCACCCTCATCGCAGCGGGCTCGGCGTCGACGGCCATCGTGCTCGCCGACCCGCACGACCGGCTCATGGTCTCCCTCGACGCCCTCGGCATCGAGGCCGTCGCGATCGCCATCGGCGCTCCCGTGCGCCAGAACCTCGCGATCGTCGACCCCGACGGCACGACGACGAAGGTCAACGAGTCGGGCGGCGCCATCGACGCCCGCGTGCTCGACGCGCTGCTCGACGCCGTCGACGAGCTCGCGACCGGAGCGACGTGGGTCGTCCTGGCGGGCAGCCTCCCGCCGGCGACGAGCGCCGACGTCGTGACGGCGATCGTGCACGCCGTCCGCCAGGCGGGCGACGCACGCATCGCCGTCGACACCTCCGGACCCGCGCTCGCCGCGGCGGTCGCGGCCGGGGTCGACCTCGTGAAGCCGAACGAGACCGAGCTCGCCGAGCTGCTCGGGCTCGACGCCCACGCGCTCGACGAGCCGAGCGCCGCCATCGACGCCGCCCACGACCTCGCGCGCCGCGTGCCCGCCGTGCTCCTCACCCTCGGCGCCGACGGCGCCGCGCTCGTCACCGCCGACGGCGCATGGCGCGGCGCTCCCCCGCCGACCGTCGTGCGCTCGACGGTCGGCGCCGGCGACGCGACGCTCGCCGGCTACCTCCACGCCGAGCGCCAGGGCGCCTCCGAGGCCGAGCGCCTCGCGCAGGCGATCGCCCACGGATCCGCCGCCGCCGCCCTCCCGGGCACGGGCATCCCGACCATCGACCAGGCAGACGCATCGCGCGTCGCCATCCACCCCATCGGCCGCTAGGCCACCCACCCGAGGAGCACCGTTGCCCGTCATCACCCCACAGCTCGTCGCGTTGGACCGACCCCTCGGCTCCACGAAGGACGACGTCATCCGCACGATCGCCGGCATGGTCGCCGATGCCGGTCGCGCCACCGACGCGGAGGCCCTCGCCACCGACGTCCTCGCCCGCGAGGCCCTCACGGCGACGGGCATGGGCGGCGGCATCGCCATCCCCCACGCCAAGACCGCCGCGGTCGCCGAGCCCGCCCTCTTCTTCGCTCGCCTGCGGCCCGGGGTCGACTTCGGCGCCCCCGACGGCCCCGCCGACATCCTCTTCATGATCCTCGCGCCCGAGGGCGCCGCCGACACGCACCTGCAGGTGCTCTCGCGCCTCGCCGGCTCGCTCGTCGACGACGACTTCACGGCAGCGCTGCGTGCCGCCGCGACGCCCGAGGAGGTCGTCGCGCTCGTCGACGCCGCCGTCGCCGACCGCGAGGAGACGCAGGCGGCCGTCGCCGCCGACGCCCGCTCGCTCGTCGCGGTCACCGCCTGCCCCACGGGCATCGCGCACACCTACATGGCGGCGGACTCGCTCAAGGCCGCCGGCGAGCGCGCCGGCGTGCGCATCACGGTCGAGACGCAGGGATCGGCGGGCTCGAAGCCCATCGACCCCGCCATCATCGCCGCCGCCGACGCGGTGATCTTCGCCGTCGACGTCGACGTGCGCGACAAGGGCCGCTTCGCCGGCAAGCCCGTCGTGCAGGTGCCCGTCAAGCGCGGCATCGACGACGCCGACGGCCTCGTCGCACGCGCCCTCGCCGCCGCCGACGACCCCTCCGCGGCGCGCGTGCCGTCCTCGGGCGCCGCGTCGTCCTCCGCCGCACCCTCGAACGAGTCGTTCGGCGCCCTGCTGAAGCGCGTGCTGCTCACGGGCGTCAGCTACATGATCCCGTTCGTCGCCGGCGGCGGCCTCCTGCTCGCGATCGGCTTCGCGATGGGCGGCTACGAGATCGCGTTCGCCAGCGACGTGCAGGGGCAGAACGTCGCCCAGTTCACGGCGCTCAACTTCCAGCTCTGGAACCTGCCCGCCGAGGGCCTGCTGTACTACCTCGGCTGCGTCGCCTTCGTGATCGGTGGCGCCTCGATGGCCTTCCTCGTGCCCGCGCTCGCCGGGTTCATCGCCTACGGCCTCGCCGACCGACCCGGCATCGCACCCGGCTTCGTCGCCGGATCCATCGCGGGCTTCATGGGCGCCGGCTTCCTCGGCGGCATCGTCGGCGGCCTGCTCGCCGGCGTCGTCGCACGCTGGATGGGCACGTGGAACGTGCCCCGCTGGCTCGCGGGCCTCATGCCCGTCGTGCTCATCCCGCTGCTCGCCTCCATCATCGCCTCCGGCCTCATGGTCGTCGTGCTCGGCGGACCGATCGCCGCGCTCACCACCGGCCTCGGCGACTTCCTCAACTCGCTCTCGGGCACGGGCGTCGTGCTCCTCGGCCTCCTGCTGGGCACCATGATGGCCATCGACCTCGGCGGGCCCATCAACAAGGTCGCCTACTCGTTCGCCGTCGCGAACCTCGCCACGGGCTCCCCCGAGAACCCCGGGCCGTGGATGATCATGGCCGCCGTCATGGCTGCCGGCATGGTGCCGCCGCTCGCCATGGCGCTCGCGACCGTCGTCGACCGCCGCCTGTTCTCCGCCGCCGAGCGCGAGAACGGCAAGGCCGCATGGCTCCTCGGCGCCGCGTTCATCTCGGAGGGCGCCATCCCGTTCGCCGCCGCCGACCCGCTGCGCGTCATCGGCGCGTCGATCCTCGGAGCGGCGACCACCGGCGCCATCGCGATGGGTGCGGGGGTCGTCAGCCAGGCTCCGCACGGCGGCGTGTTCGTCATGTTCGCGATGCAGGGCACCTGGCCGATGTTCCTCGTCGCGATCGTCGCCGGCGTCATCGTCTCGGCGCTCGCGGTCATCGTGCTCAAGCGCTTCGTGCGCCGTGCGCCCATCGAGGCGGCGGAGCCGCAGCTCGCGACCGTCTGACGACGGGCACGGACGGGGCGGGTCGCTAGCGCGGCCCGCCCCTCCTGCGTGCTCGGGCCTTCGCGTGCACGGCGAACCAGCGGCGCGCCTCGGGCGTGCGCAGCCGCTCGCGCACCCAGTGGTGGATGCCGTACGAGGGCCCTCCCCCGTCGATCGGCCAGCCGACGAATCGCCTCGTGCGCTCCGATCCGTGCTGCAGCAGCACGGCGCAGACGACCGACACGATCGCGCATGCCACGACGATCGCCGCGACGGCGAGCCCGACTCCCGGAGCGACCCGCCCGGCGAGCACGACGCCGATCGCGATCGCGCCGATGAGCTGGAGGATGCCGGCGCCGACGAGGTACGCGACGACGGAGCGCACCTCGTGCGGCGGCCGCGAGCCGACGATCGGACCGCGATCCGGCGCGGTCGCATCCGCCCCGCGGAACCAGCGGAGGTCGTCGTCGGGTGCGCCGCGCGTCATGGACGCACCGTAGACCCGCGCCCTGGGCGCGGGCCGAGACGACCGGTGGTGGGACTGGCCGGCCGATACGCCGGGTTCTGTCGTGGACGGCCATCTCTCTACGACGTACGTTGCCGCACGCCTCCAGCGACCTACCCGAAGGCGGGACGAGCAGCCCCATGGCCTTCTGTCTGGTCTTGCTCCAGGTGAGGCTTGCCTAGCCGCCGCGCTCGCACGCGACGCTGGTGGTCTCTTGCACCACCGTTTCACTCCTGACCGGCGTGATGCCGGCGGACCTGCTCTCTGTTGCGCTTGCTCGCGGGTCACCCCGGGTGGACGTTATCCACCACCTTGCTCTGCGGAGCCCGGACGTTCCTCGGCACCCGAAGGTGACGCGGCCGCCTGGCCGACCAGTCCCGCCACGATGCTACCGGGCCGGGCGGACGCGCGCTGGGCGTCCCTGCGTCAGTGGCGCCGCTCGAACGACGCGCCCACGTCCATGGCCTCGTTGGCGACGCGGTCGGCGCGTGCGTTCTGCGCGCGCGGCACCCACGTGAAGCGCACGGGCACGCCCGCGAGCAGCTGCCGCGCCTCCTGCGCGAGGTCGGCCATCGACGGGTGCTTGATCTTCCAGCGACCGGACATCTGCTCGACGACGAGCTTCGAGTCCATGCGGACGTCGAGCGACGCGTCCGGGTCGATCGCGAGGGCCGTGCGGCAGCCCTCGATCATGCCGCGGTACTCCGCGAGGTTGTTGGTCGCGATGCCGACGAACGTGCCGACCTCCGCGAGCAGCTCGCCGGTGGCCGGGTCGATGACGACGGCGCCCGAGCCCGCGCGCCCCGGGTTGCCCCGCGATCCGCCGTCGGCCTCGATGACGAGCGTGCGACCGCTCACAGGCCCGAGTCCTCGGTGCGCACGAGGATCGCGGACGACGACGGGCACAGCAGCACGGCGTCGGGCGCGGCGGCGCGGACCTCGTACAGCTCGGCGGAGGTCAGCTCGACGCCGCTCGCCGACGACATGCGGCGCGTCAGGTGGCTCGCGCCGAGCCCGTAGCGGGCGCGCTGGCGCTCGTAGAGGGCGAGCAGGTCGGCAGGGATCGTCGCCTCGACGCGCGTGCGGTCCGAGCGTGCGGCCTCGAGCTCGTCGCGGACGCCCACGAGACCCTGGTCGCGCGCCGTCGCGAGGCGGCCACGACGTGCGCGCTCCTCCTCGGCGGCCGCGCGGGCGCCTGCGAGCGCCGCCTCGGCGACCTCCAGGCGCTCCATGACCTCGAGCTCGATGTCCTCGAGGTCGCCGCGGCGCTTGTCGAGCGACGCGATCTCGTGCTCCATCGCCGTCGCCGTCTTGGCATCCGACGTCTGCTGCAGGCGCTCGCGGTTGCGCTTGGCGCGCGCCTCGACGGTCTGCACGTCCGCCTCGATGCGTCGCACCTCCGCCTGCAGGTCGTCGACGGCGCCGAGTCGCTCGAGCACCGTGCGGTCGTGCCCGACGAGCGCGTCGTCGGACGCGGCGATCTCGGGGTCGTCGAGCAGCAGTCGCTCCTTGTGCTCGAACTGCCGGATGCGCGTGTCGACGTCCTGCAGGTCGAGCAGCCTGCGCTGGTCCTCGGGGCTGGCGGTCAGGGCCATGCGTCCTCCTTCGCGCGACTGCTCGTCGCGATGCGTGCGTGCGTGTCGGTGCCGGCGACCCGGTCGCGGGTCACTGCGGCACCTGGAAGTCCCAGGGGTCCGTGCGCAGGTCGCTCACGGCGACCTCGACGCCGGGCAGCTCGGCCCGCAGCTGCTCGGCGGCGGCATCGAGCCACAGCCACTCGCTGGCCCAGTGCGACACGTCGACGAGCGCGGGGCCCGCGCCGAGCGCGTGCCGCTCGCGGGCGTCGGATGCTGGATGGTGGCGCAGGTCGCTCGTGACGTAGACGTCGGCGCCGACCACCGCGGGCTCCGTCAGCAGCGAGTCGCCCGCGCCGCCGCAGATCGCGATGCGCTGCACCGTGCGGTCGAACGAGCCGGCGACGCGGATGCCGCTCGCCGTCGACGGCAGCGCATGCGCGAGGGCCTCCGCGAGACGCCCGAGCGTCACGGGCCGCGGCAGCGTGCCGACACGACCGAGGCCGTCGCCGGAGCCGTCGTGCGCGGCGACGATGGGCTGCGCGTCCTCGATCCCGAGGAGGCGGGCGAGCTCGCCGGAGGTGCCGCGCTCGACGACGTCGGCGTTCGTGTGCGCCGCGAGCAGCGCGCAGCGGGCCCGCACGAGATCGGTGACGATGCGGCCCTTCGCGGTCGTCGCGGCCACGGACGTGACCCCGCGCAGCAGCAGCGGGTGGTGGACGAGCAGCAGGTCGGCACCCGTGGCGACCGCCTCGGCGGCGGTGTCGAGCACGGCGTCGACCGCGAGCAGGATGCGTCGCACCTCGTCGGCGGGATCGCCTGCCACGAGGCCCACGGCATCCCAGTCCTCGGCCCCCGATCGGGGCCAGAGCCGCTCGACGGCGACCTGGACGTCGGCGACGGTGGTCATGCGCCCCAGTCTAGGCGGGCTGCACCGGCTCGAGCGGCGGCACGGCCGCTCGCCTGCGCTCGCCCACGCCGGCGGCGACCGCCGCGACGGCGGCGCGGATGGTCTCGTCGCTCGCGGTGCCGGGGAAGAACTCGTCGACGCGTGCGCGGAGCACGAGCGTCGCGACGGCGAGGGACGGCTGCTCCGCCGCCACGACGATGCCGACGGCCGTCGCGGACGCTCGCAGGCGGGCGAGCGTCGCGCCGCCGTCCTCGACGAGGATCGCGTCCCCGACGACGACGAGCGCATCGTGCTCGGCCACCTCGCGCGGCATGTCCTCGAGCCGGTCGGCGACGACGACGGTCGCGCCCGGGACGTCCTGGACGGCCAGCGCGAGCGCGATCGATCGCGCCGGCGTCCCTGCCAGCACCACCACCGAGAACAGAGCATTCGTCATGTTCTCGATCGTACCCCGCAGGGGCGATCCGGGCGGATGCCGACACGACCGCCGTACCCCGGCGGACGCGCGCAGGGCACGGCGATCGGCGCTGCTCAGGCGCCGAGCGCCGGGAGCCAGATCTCGAACGTCGTGCCCTCGCCCTCGACGCTCGAGGCGTCGATCCGTCCGCCGTGCGCGTCGACGATCGCCCGCGTGATGTTGAGGCCGAGGCCGACGCCCTGCACCGCCTGCCGCGTCGACGTCGACGAGCGGAAGAAGCGCGTGAAGAGTCGCCGCATCTCCTCGCTCGGGATGCCGAGCCCCGTGTCGGCGATCCCGATGCGCAGCTCGTCGCCCTCGCGCGCGACGGTCAGCGTGACCGACCCGCCCGCGGGCGTGAACTTGATGGCGTTCGACAGCAGGTTGTCGACGGCCTGCCCGAGCCGCATCGCGTCGGCCCTCGCCTCCACGGCGTGCTCGGGGACCTCGACGGACACCGTGACGCCGGCGGCCGACGCCGTCGGCACGGCCGACTCGGCGCACGCGCGCACGACGCGCCGGACGTCCAGCCGCTCGAGCTCGAGGGGGAAGCGACCCGCGTCCACCTGGGCGACGAACAGCAGGTCGCCGACGAGCGCGAGGAGCCTGCGGGCGTTGCGATCCGCGACGGCGAGGTAGTGCGACTGCGTCTCGCTGAGGCCGGCCTCGTCGTCGCGGGCGAGCTCGAGGTAGCCGAGCACCGAGCTGAGCGGCGTGCGCAGCTCGTGCGAGACCGAGCCGACGAACTCGTCCTTGAGCCGTGCCGCCTCGCGCGTCTGCCGCATGTCGTGCGCGACCAGGATGTAGCCGAGCGCGCGTCCGTCCCGATCGAGCCGTGCGGTGTACGTGACGTCCACCGGCACGAGGTCGCCCTCGCTCGTGCGCACCTCGAGCCCGTCGGCGATCTCGTCCTGCTCCGCCAGCGTCAGCAGCGACTCGAACTCGAGGCCGTGCGAGCCCTCCGAGCCGGCCGGCTGGAGGAACTCGACCGCCGAGCGCCCGACGGCGTCGTGGCGCGAGGTCGCGAGCAGTCGCTCGGCGCCCGGACCCCACTCGACGATCCGGCCGCAGGTGTCGGTGATGATGACGGCCTGGTGCCGGATGGCGTTCCAGACGCTCCGGTTGAATCCCTCGGCGCCGCGCAGCTCCTCGAGCAGGCGCTCCTGCTCGCGCGCGAGCTCCGTGATCTGCGCGACCTGCCGTCGACCGTGCGCGGCGAGCTCGTTGACGACCGCCGCGACCATGGCGAAGATCAGCGGCGCGAACAGCACGCGCACGCCCTGCTGCGGCACCCACGCCTGCGCGCCCACGAGGTACGGCAGCGCCATCGCGATGGCCGTGCCCACGCCCGCGATCGCGACGCAGATCCTGCCGCGCTCGGCGCCGATCCAGACGACGGGCAGCAGGAGCAGCGAGGCGAACACCGAGGTCGCGCCGCCGGTGCCGAGCCGGAAGATGCCGAACGCGAGGAGGGAGACGAGCGGGATGACGAGCGTCCACCGGTCGTTCCAGCGCTCCCACGGCAGCACGATCGCCGCGAGCGTCGCGAGCCCGATCATGACGCTCGCGCCGAGGACGAGGGGCACCTCGACGGCGATGTCCGGGATGACCGCGAGGGCGACGAGGGCGACGACGAGCGCGACGGCGGAGGCGAGCTGCCGGACGCCCGGGGTCGCGGTGTCGAGGAACGCGAGGCTCAGCCGCGTCCTCATGACCGCCGCCGCTCGGCCACGACGTCCGCGAGCTCGCGCACGGAGAAGGGCTTGGCGACCCAGGCGTCGGCGCTCGCCTCCTGCGCCCTGCCTGCGAGCGCGTCGACGCCCGCGGAGATGAGCACGGCGAACGGCCGGTCGTCGTCGCGCGCCGCGCGCACCGCCCGCACGACCTCCGCTCCCGTCATGCCAGGCATGGCGTCGTCGAGCACGAGCACGTCGGGGTCGAGCGCGAGGGCGTCGGCGAGCGCGGACGAGCCGTCGGCGTGCGAGGCGACGATCGAGCATCCGGCGCGGCGCACCGCCACCTCGATGAGCAGCCGCACGTCCGGGTCGTCGTCGGCGACGACCGCGCGACCCCCGGTCATCGGCGCCTGGCCTCGAGCCGCGCCACGAGCGCGCGGACGTCGGCGCCGCTGAACGGCTTCGGCAGCGTCTCGTCGGACTCGGGGTAGTCGGTCGCGTCGAGCACCGACGCGATCACGAGCGACATCGCCGGGTTCGTGCGGCGCAGCGTCTCGAGCACCGTCCACCCGTCGGAGGTCGGCATGAGGAGGTCGACGATCGCGGCATCCGGCACGCTGCTGGCGACGGCGGCCTCGAGGTCGACGGGGTCGGCGATGGCGTGCACCGTGCAGCCGGCGCGCTCGAGGTGCGTGCGCAGCAGCTCGCGCTGATCCTCGACGTCGTCGACGACGAGGACGCTGAGCGGCGCCGTCATCGCGAGAGCCACTCGCGCAGCACGACGAGCACGACGACGACGGCGATCGCCACGAGCGCCTGCCAGATCAGGCGTCGCTCCGAGCGCCGGTCGCGCTCGATCTCCGCCTGCTGCTCCTGCACATCGCTCATCCGGCCACGCGTCCCGTCTTCTCGGTCTTCTCCCACACGCGGTCGAGGCGGCGCGCCTCGGCGACGTAGGCGGCGAACGTCACGGCGCAGAGCACCGGCCCGAACCCGACGAGGTACAGCAGCGGCACCGTGAGCCATCGGGCTCGGGTGCGGTCGACGTGCCGCACGCCCCAGGCCGCGAGCATCGACAGGCTGATCCAGGCGTACGACGCGAGGTCGAAGGTCGTGCGCAGCGCGGGGGTCATGTCGACGCCGAGCAGGTCGAGCAGCCAGCCGTCGACGAGGCCGGGGTAGAACGCCGCGACCATGACGACGAGCGAGATGATGCCCGGGAACAGCAGGATCTCGCGCCACGCGATCCTGCCGATCTCCGGATCGAGCTGCGCGGCGAACGCCATGCTGAAGACGTACGCGCAGCCGACGACGATCCACAGCGCGCGGAACACGACGGTCGCGAGGTCGGAGTCGAGCAGGTACAGGCCGATGAGGCCGACCGAGGCGCCGATCATGAACGCCGGCAGCAGGAAGACCGAGAACCACGACAGCCCGAAGGCGAGCGATCCGAGCCCGTGCACCTTCGACGGGCGGAACCAGATGCGCCGGCTGCGGATCGTGAGCTGCACGTTGCCGCGGCCCCACCGCAGCCGCTGCTTCCACAGGGCGTCGAGGCTCGGCGGCTCCTCGGCGAGCACGACGGCGTGCGGGTCGAAGACGACCTTGCGGCCGCCGAGCTGCGTCTCGAAGGTCGTGACGGTGTCCTCGGCGAGGGTCGTGGTGTCGATCGCGCCGCCGAGCGCCTCGATGTTCTCGCGTGTGTGCAGCTGCGCGCCGCCCGCGAGGCACGCGACGGCGCCCACGACGTTCTGCGCCCGTCGGCTCGCGATCTGCGCGAGCACGTACTCGAAGGCGATGAAGCGCGTGACGGCGTTCTTCGTCGCGCTGCCCTCGCGGACGTAGCCGGTGACGGCGCCGACCTCGGGATCGGCGAGGTGCCGGGTCATCTTGCGCAGCGAGTCGCGGCGGTAGATGACGTCGGCGTCCATGATGAGCAGCGCCTCCATCCAGTCGTCCTGGAGGAGCGTCCGGATGCCGTGGTTGAGCGTGTGCGCCTTGCCCTCGCCGCCCTGCTCGCGGCGCATGTGCACGACGACGCCGGGATGCCGTTCGGCGCGATCGCGCACGACGTCGGGGGTGTCGTCGGTCGACGCGTCGTCGACGACGCAGATCCGCAGGCGGTCCCTCGGGTAGTCGAGCTGGAGCAGCCGATCGATCGTCGTGCCGATCACGAGGCCCTCGTTCCACGCCGGGATCACGATCGCGACGCGCGGCGTCGTGGGGCGCGCCTTGCCGTAGTGGTTGATCCACGCGTGGAACGGGATCGCGAGGAAGTGGAAGAGCGCGACGAGCGCCGGCACGGCGCCGGCGGCGACGAGGGCGACGAGCACGACGGAGAGGGCCGTGATCGCGACGTCCGCGATGGTCATCGACGCACCCCCTGCAGCAGCCCGACGACGCGATCGTAGCGGCCGACGTCGCCGGCGACGTGGCTGTCGGTCGACGCGACGACGCGCACGTCCGCGGTCGTCAGGGCGCGCAGCGCGCGCGGCCCGGGGCACGCCCACTTCTCGTTCACCTCGACGATCGCCTCGGCGGCCGCGAGCTCCTCGGCCCACCACGCGAGCCTGCCGTCGTCGATCGCATCCTCGTCGAGGCCGATCTTCGGGAGGATCGAGAACGGATGCGCGACCTGGCCGTGGCCGGCGACGCGGCGCGCGGCACGCGTCGTCGCCTCGAGGATCCAGTCGACGACCGTGATCGCGGGCAGGCCGCCCTGCAGGGCCTCGACGGTCGCCCGCGGCGACCACGGCCCGTCCGGCGTCGGCACCTGGTGGTCGGCGAGCAGCACGGCGTCGATGCCGCCGTCGCCGAGCCGGACGCCCGCGGGCATGTCGATCGTGCCGTCGACGTCGAGGATCTTCGCCTCGACGCCGCTGCGCACCGCGAGGCCGTCGGGCACCCGGAGGGCGGCGATGGCGGCGACGAGCTCGGGCACCCACGTCGTCGACGCGCGCACGTGGTCGACGCAGCGCAGCGAGGTCAGCCCGGTGGCGGATGCCGCCGCGACGTTCTCCTCGAGCGTCGAGACGGCGTCGTCGGAGAAGGTGGAGTGCACGTGCCAGTCGCCCCGCAGCAGCTCATGCACCGTCGACCCCGAGGATCTCGGCGGGCTCGAGGAAGACGTCCTCGAGGTAGCGGACGCCCGCGATCTCGCGGAACGGCACCGACGCGGGCGTCGGACGACCGAGCGCGAGGTCGAGGGCGATGGAGGGCATGTCGACGCCCGAGGCGATCGTGAGCGGCATGGCTCCCGAGAAGCGGGGGTTGATCTCGAGCAGCGCGGGAACGCCGTCCGCGTCGCGGCGCAGCTGCACGTTCGCGACGCCGACGATGCCGGCTGCCCGCGCGCATGCGACGGCCGTCGACTCGAGCTCGTCGTCGTGCACCGTGCGCCCGGCGATGGCGACGCCGGAGTCGACGCGGGCGCGCAGCCGCGGGACGGCGGCGATGGCGCGGCCCTCCTCGCCCATCAGGACGTCGACCGAGTACTCGTCGCCGGGCAGGAACTGCTGCACGATGACGCCGTCGTCGAGGTCGAGCGCCTCGAGCGCCGCGCGATCGTCGATGCGCGCGACGCCGCGCGAGCCGGCGCCGCGCCTGGGCTTCACGATGACGGGGAAGTCCCAGTCGACGGCGACGCCCTCGGCGTCGAGCACGCGGGTGCGCGGCACCGGGGCCGCGCCATCGCACGCCTGCACGAGCGTCCACTTGTCGAGGCTCGTCGCGAGCGCCTCGTCGCTCGCGGCCACGATGGTCGCCGGGACGCGGGACCTGCTGCCCGCGAGCGTGAGCAGCTCGACGTCGACCGTGGGCACGACCGCGTCGAGACGGTCGTCGCGCGCGATGGCTGCGAGCGCCTCGACGAACCCCGGCGACACCCCCGCGGGGACGATGCGCCTGCGATCGGCGGGCACGAGGTAGAGGCCGCTGGCCCAGCCGTCCATGTCGGCGGCGAGGACCTCGACGTCGGTTCTGCGCAGCAGCGAGCGGATGACCGCGACGCCGGCAGGGCCTCCCGCTCCCGTGACGAGCACTCGGATGGTCATGCAGGCTCCTGCCTCGTCCTGGATGCGCGATGCGCCGCGCGCGCCACCGACTGGACGCCCCCGGCGTCGCGCACGATCTCGAGCGGCTCGCACGCCCTGCCCGTGCCGAAGCGCGACCAGTACCGCGCGGTCGCGACGACGAAGTCGGGATCGAGGTAGTCGCGGATCGACCCCTGCGATGCGAAGCACTCGAGCAGGGCGAGCTTCGCGTCGACGTGCTCGTCGATCGTGACGAACCGCGAGGGGCGGAAGTCGATCGTCGACGAGGGGCTCTGGTAGCAGGCGACCTCGGCGACGCCGCGGGTGGCGATGAGCGTCGCCTCGTGGACGGCGCGATGGTCCTGGTGCCGGTCGTGGCTCGAGTGCGTGTAGACGACGTCGGGCTGCGACGCGGCGACGACGCGCTCGATGATGCCGACCGTCGGGTCGGTCGCCGGGATGTGCGTGTCGACGAGGTCCTCGAGGAACAGGCGCGCGCCGATGAGCTCGGCGCTCGCGAGCGCCTCGTGCTGTCGCTCGTCGGCGACGCCGCCGCGAGCGCCGCGGCTCAGCGTCAGCACCGTGATGGCGTCGCCGGCCGCCGCGTGCGCGGCGAGGGTGCCTCCCACGCCGATCTCGACGTCGTCGGGATGGGCGCCCACCGCGAGGATCGATCGACGCGATCTCGTGCGCTGCTCCTCGTGGGCGATCGCGAGGCGGCGGACGACGTCGACGAGCGCCGCCGAGTCGAGGGGCTTCTGCAGGAACTCGGAGACGCCGTCGCGCAGGGCGCGCACGGCGTAGTCGACGGATGCGTGCGCCGTCATGACGACGATGGGGAGCTCGGGCTCGACCTCGCGGACGGCATGCACGATCTCGAGGCCGTGGACGCCCGGCAGCTCGAGGTCGGTGACGATGACGTGCGGCTGCAGCCTGCGCACGTGGTCCACGACGTCGCGGCCGTGGTGATGCACCTCGACGGCCATGTCGCCGGCGCGCTCGAGCACGACGCGCACGTAGAGCGCGACGTCGACGTCGTCTTCCACGACGAGGATGCGGTACGGCTCAGGTGCCATCGTGTCGAATGCTATCCGCAGCGTGTCCCCCGGCGCCCGTGCCGCGTCTCCGTGTCGTCGCGACGTCGGATCTCGTGCTCGCGGTGGTGCGTGCGACCGGCGACGTGGTCCAGACTCGGGCCGTGACGACGCCAGCCCCGCACCCGGTCGCGAGCGCGACCCGATCGACGCGCCTCGACGCCGGACGGCGGCTCGTCGACACGACCATGGCATGGGTCGAGGAGCAGCTGCAGCCGCTCGAGCGCCCGGTGCACGACGACCTGATCCGACTCGATCGCCTGCAGCCCGACTCGGACGTCGGACCCGTGTCGGGATCGTTCGCCGTGCCGCCGGGCTCGTACGCGACGACCCGCGGCACCCCCATCGACATCGGGTCGCCGGGCGACCTCCTGCCGGACCACCGGGGCATGGTGCACGGTCGGGTCCTGTACCCCGAGGGCGTGCCGGCGGCGGACTGCGCGGTGCACGCCGGGAAGGTGACCGACGGCTTCTCGTCGCTCGTGTCCGTGCCGACCGACGAGGCGGGCTACTTCGCCGTCGACCTCTCGGTCGTCGATCCCGCACGCCCAGGGGCGTGGGCGTTCCAGCTCCGTCGGTCGGACGGCACGGACGTCGGCGGTCGCTGGCCCTCCGGCCCCGTCTTCGCCGAGCTCGTCGTCGAGCTGCGCAGCATCGGCGACGACGAGGAGGTCGTCGCAGCGCTGCCCGCGCCCGTCTCTGGCCGAGTCGCCTTCGACGCCTCCACGCCCGGCAGGAAGCGGCTCGCGCTCGTGGACGCGGCGGGCACGCTGCTCGGCGCCACGAGCGCGACGACGGGTGCCGTCCGCTCCTTCGTCGTCGACGCCGGGCAGCCCGGCCACGGGACGCGATTCGCCGAGCAGTGCTACGCCTACGACCAGGCCGTCGCGCTCATGGCCGCCGTCGCCGTCCGCCGCTCTGCGCTCGCGCACGACCTCGCACGCGGCCTCGTGCGGCTCCAGACCACCGGCGGCGAGCAGGCGGGCGCCTTCCTGCTCTCCGGCAGGCAGGGGTCGCCCGAGCACGGCGATGCGATCTACCGCACGGGGGCGCACGCGCTCGCGACGCACGCCCTCCTCGCCTACGCGCAGGCCTACCCCCAGCGCGCGCCCGCCGTCCTCCCTGCCGCGCGCGCCGGCCTCGCGTGGCTCCTGGCCCGCACCGCCACGAGCGGCCAGCGCGCCGGGCTCGTCCTCGGCGGCGTCGGCAGCCACGTGCCCGACGGCGCCGGAGGACGGGTCCTGCGCCCGGATCCGCTGCCGTGGGCGTCGACGGAGCACAACGTCGACGCGTACTTCTGCTACCGGCTGGCCGCCGAGGTCGTCGGCGTCGAGTGGGCCGCGCATGCCGACGCGCTGGCGGCAGCGGTGCTCGAGCGGCTGTGGAACCCGCAGGAGCGGCGCCTGCACCAGGGGCTGCAGGAGTCGGGTCCCGACACCGCCGACCCGCTCGACGTGCACGCGTGGGGCGCGCTGCTGCTCGACGACGTCGGCGAGCGCGACACGGCGCTCGAGACGATGGGCGAGGCACAGCTGGCGCCGTTCCGCGTCACGCGACCGGCGCCGAACGGTCGCACGGTCACCGGCTACGGCACGGCGTACGCGAGCCCCGGCTACCCGGGCATGACGCCGCACGTGTGGTGGGAGGGCACGTTCTCGGTCGCCTACGCGCTGCGCAGGCTGGGCGAGGACGCGCGTGCCGACGAGACCATGGCGCTCGCGTTGCCCGGACAGCATCCCGACGGCGCCTTCCCGTACGTCTCGGACGCCGACCCCGCGCACGACCTCGCCACGCACCGCGCCGTCGCGTCGACCGCGTGGGCCACCCTCGCCGCGGTCGGCAGGGGCATCTTCGACACCGGCGGCATCGGCTAGCCCACGCAGGTCGACGAAGCGGGTCGCGAGGGGTTCGCGTCCAGCGACGTCCGCGAGGATCGGCACGTGACGACCGACGCCCCCGCCACCGCCGACTCCGCGACCGACGCCGCGTTCCCGGCGCCCGAGCCCGATCCGGATCGCCCCGAGCCGGAGTGGCGCGCACGGCTCGTGGCGCTCGTCGAGCACCGGTGGTTCCAGCGCGCCATCATCACGCTCATCGTGCTGAACGCCATCCTCATCGGCGTCGAGACGTACCCGGGCATGCACGACCTCGGCGGCGGCATCCTGCACGCGGTCGACGCCGCCATCCTCGTCGTGTTCACGATCGAGGTCGTGCTGAGGATCGGCGCCTACGGGTGGCGCTTCTTCACGAACGGCTGGAACCTCTTCGACCTCTTCGTCGTCGCGGTCTCGTACGTGCCGTCGGGCGGGGCGCTGCAGGTGCTGCGCGTCCTCCGCGTGCTGCGCGTGCTGCGACTGCTGTCGCAGGTGCCGTCGCTGCGGCGCGTCGTGGGCGCGCTCGGCTCGGCGGTGCCGGGCATCTCCGCCATCGGCGGCCTGCTCGTCATCATCATGTACGTCTACGTCGTCGCCTGCACCATGCTGTTCGGCGAGATCGCGCCCGCGCTCTTCGGCGACCTCGGCGCATCCACCGTCTCGCTCTTCCGCCTGCTGAACGGCGATGGCTGGGGCGAGATCGTGCCGCCGCTGCAGGAGGAGCTGCCGTGGGCGTGGGCGTTCATGATGGGCTACGGCCTCATCTCCACCTTCGTGATCCTGAACCTCTTCATCGCCGTGACGTGCGAGGCGCTCGAGAGCCAGAAGGAGGAGGAGACCGAGCTGACGACTAAGGAGCAGCGGCTCATGGACGAGGTGCAGGAGCTGAAGTCGATGGTGCGGGCGCTCGCCGACGACCGCCGGGGTGCGACGGGCTGACGTGCAGCGCGGCGTCCCGTGCGATCCGGCCCGTTCGCCCCTTCGTCGCCAGCGGGAGTCGGTAGCCTCGCGGCATGCAGGTCGCACTCGTCACCGGCGCGGCACGCGCGAACTCGATCGCCGCGGGGATCGTGCCGCGGCTCGCGGCGGACGGCTGGCTGGTCGTCACGTCCGACCTCGCATCGGGCGACGTGCCGTGCGACCTGTCGACGGCATCCGGACCGGACGAGCTCGTCGCGACCGTCGCCGCGGAGCACGGACCCATCGGCGCGCTCGTGCTGAGCCACGCGCACGACGTCGAGTCGGGCATCCTCGACACGACCGCGGACAGCCTCGACCTGCACCACGCCGTCAACGCGCGGGCGAGCCTGCTGCTCGTCGCCGCCTTCGCGCGGCAGGTGCCCGAGGGCGGCGGCGCCGTCGTCGCCCTCACGAGCGACCACACGACCGGCAACCTGCCGTACGGGGCGTCGAAGGGCGCGCTCGACCGCATCGTCATCTCGGCCGCGCGCGAGCTCGGGCCGCTCGGCATCTCGGCCAACGCGCTGAACCCCGGGCCGATCGACACCGGCTGGATGGACGACGAGCTGCGCGCCGGCCTCGCCGCCCACCACCCGCTCGGCAGGCTCGGCACGCCCCGCGACGTCGCCGAGGTCGTCGCCTTCCTCGTCTCCCCCGCCGGTCGCTGGATCTCGGGCCAGCTGCTGCACGCCGACGGCGGCTTCTCCGCCCGCTACTGACGCGGCCCCTGCCGCTCGGCACGCTGCTCGACCGGTCGGTGGTGCTTTCAGGACTGGGTGCAGCAATGGCCCTAGGATCGGGAGGTGACCAGCGACAGCACCGCGACGCAGAGCGCACCCGCACCGTCCCACCCCGAGCCCACCATCCAGCAGCGGCGGCGGTCGATGCTCGCATCGGCGGTCGGCAACGGCCTCGAGTGGTTCGACTGGAACATCGCCGTCGTCTTCTCGGGCGCGCTGAGCGCCGCGCTCTTCGACCCGGCCGACCCGACGAGCGCGCTCCTGTCGCTCTTCGCCGTCCTCGGCGTCGGCTTCCTCTTCCGACCGCTCGGCGGCATCCTCTCCGGCTGGCTCGCCGACCGCTTCGGCCGCCGCACCGTCATGGTCGCGACGATGCTCACGATGAGCGCCGCATCCCTCGGCATCGCCCTCCTGCCGACGTTCGAGCAGGCTGGCGTGCTCGCATCCGTGCTGCTGCTGATCGCACGCCTCGCGCAGGGCCTCGCGCACGGTGCGGAGTCGACGGCCGGCTACGCGTACATCGCAGAGATCGCGCCGCGGAGGCGTCGAGGCCTGTGGTCGGCGACGCTCGCGATGGGCGTCCTCGTCGGCTCGATCCTCGCCTCGGCGATGGGCTTCGGGCTGAACGCGACGCTCGGGGTGGATGCGGTGGCCGCGTGGGCGTGGCGCATCCCGTTCGCGGTGGGCGCGGTGCTCGCGATCGTGGCCCTGGTGCTGCGCATCGCGATGATCGAGTCCGACGTGCTGCGCACGGCGCAGGCCGAGGGCGAGGTGGGCCCGGACGCCGATGCGCCCGCGTCCGCGGACGAGCGCCGCGACGCCGTGCGCTCGGGCGTCAAGGTGTTCTTCTTCGTCGCGCTCATCTCGATCGCGTTCTACACGTGGCTCACGTCGGCGTCCTCGCTCGCGACGGCGCAGCACGGCATGGATCCCACGGCCGCGTTCGCCTCGAGCCTCGTCGCGCAGCTCGTGTGCGTCGCGGTGATGCCCTTCGCCGGCATCCTCTCCGACCGCATCGGCCGCCGTCCGATCGCCCTCACCTTCACGATCGGCTTCGCCGTGCTCACCGCGCCGCTGACGCTGCTGATCTCCGACCAGGCGTGGACGCTGCTCGTCGCGCAGACGATCGCGCTCGTGCTCGTCGCCGGCGGCAACGGCATCTACTCGGCGCTGCTGTCGGAGCAGTTCCGCACCCGCCATCGCGCCCGCGGCATCGGCATCGCCAACTCGCTGTCGGTCGCGATCTTCGGCGGCACGGCGCTGTACGTGAACCTGTGGCTGTCGAGCATCGGCGCGTCGTGGCTCTTCATCGTCTACGTCTCGATCGTCGCCGTCGGCGCGTCGATCGCGGTGTGGCGGATGCGCGAGACGACGGGCGTCGACCTTCGGGGCTAGGCGCGCCTCACGGCGTCGGAGCCGCACCCCAGGCGTCGACGATCGCGGCCACGTGCCGCGCGTCGGTGCCGCAGCATCCGCCCAGGATGCGCACGTGCGGCACGAGCGCACGGAGGGCGGCGACGTCGGCGCCGAGCGCGACGGGGTCGCCGGCGTCGAGCGTGTCCGCGGCATCCAGCTCGGCGTGCGACCGACGCGACGCGTTGACGCGCAGCGCGCCGATGCGGTCGCGCACGGCCGGGCTGGACCGGGCGAGTCCCGGCGCGACGTGATCGGGATGCGCGCAGTTGACCATCCAGGCGAGCGCGGCCCCGTCGGTCTCGGCGTCCACGAGCGCGATGGCGTCCCCGAGCCCGGTGCCGTCGGGCAGCCGACCGTCGGTCTCGACGGTGAACGACGGCACGATCGGGATGCCGGCGGCCGCCGCGGCGCGGACGACGCCGATCGCCTCGTCGGCGTACGTGAGGGTCATGGCCGACACGCGGTCGGCGCCGGCATCGCGCAGGCTGCGCACCTGCGCCGAGTGGTAGGCCTGCGCCTCGTCGGGCGTCATGCGCTCGCCGACGACGTAGCCGTCGCCGCGTGGCCCGATCGCACCCTCGACGAGCGCGTCGGCCCGACCGTCGGCGACCTCCCGCACGAACGCGACGGCCGCGGCGTTGGCGCTCGCGAGCACGGCGGCGTCGCAGCCGAGCAGCACGCCCCAGTCGGCGTTGGCCCGCCAGGTCGGGGTGTCGAGCACCACGGGCAGCCCTCGCTCGTCGGCGATCGCGACGAACGCGTCGAAGTAGCGCCGCATCGCCGCGCGTCCGTCGGCGTCGTCGAGCAACGGGAACGCCGCGAAGCACGGCAGGTCGAGCCGCTCGTGGAAGACCAGCACCGTCTCGAGCCCGGCGTCGGTCACCGCGATCGCATCCGTCGCCATCGTGCACCACCTCGTCTGCGGTCCCGTGGGCCCGAGCGGGCTCGAACCGCTGACCCCCGCCGTGTAAAGGCGGTGCTCTGACCAGCTGAGCTACGGGCCCGCGTCGACGATACGCGACCGGGATGCCGCGCCCGAACCGCGCCACGCGAGCGCGGCGACCGGCGCCGACGCCGCGAGCACGACCGCGAGCGCCGCGACGCATCCGAGCCAGCCGAACGCGAGGTAGATCGGCCCGAGGGCCACGGCGGCCACGGCCCCGCCGAGGTAGTACGCCGTGAGGTACAGCCCGACCGCCGACGAGCGGGCGACGGCGACGTGGCGCGCGACGAAGCCCGTCGCGCACGACTGGCCGGCGAACACCGCGACGCACGTGAGCGCGAGCCCCGCGACGATCCCCCACGTCGCACCCTGCGCACCGACGGCCGCGAGCCCGAGGCCCGCGAGCCCGACGACGACCGACGCGACGAAGGTCGGCACGAGCCCGATGCGGTCGATGACCCCGCCGACGCGCGGCGTCACGACGATCGCGAGCAGGAAGACCGCGAACACGAGCGACACCTGCCACTCGGCGAGGCGATGCGGCGCGGCGACGAGCGCGAGCGAGCCGTACGTGAACGAGCCGACCTGCAGCGCCAGCAGCGCGGCGCCGACGACGCACGTCGCGAGGATGCGGCCGTCGCGCACATGCCGCCCGACGCCGCGCACGCCCGCGCCCACCGAGACGGAGGCCGCGAACCCTCGGTCGCGCGGCAGCCAGGCGGCGACGACGACGAGCGCGGCACCGACCACGAGCGCGACCGCCACGAACGACCAGCGCCAGCCCAGCGGCGCCGCGAGACCGGAGGCGAGCCGTCCGAGGAAGCCACCGAGCGCCGTCCCCGCCACCTGCAGGGCGCCGAGGCGCACGGCGAGCGGTCCGGGCCACGCCTCGGGGATCATCGCAATCGACGTCGAGAAGACGAAGGGCACGAGCACGCCCTGCAGCACCCGCACGGCGACGAGCAGCGGCAGCGACGGCATCAGCGCGCACAGCAGCGTCGTCGCCAGCACCCCCGCGAGCGCCCACACGATGATCGACCGCCGGCCGAGTCGATCCGAGATCGCGCCGGCGATCGGCGCCGACGCCGCGACGCCGAGCGTCGAGCCCGCGATCGTCCATGCCGCCGCCGACGCCGATGCGTCGAGGTCCCGTGCGAGCGCGTCGAGGATCGGCTGCGTCGCGTAGAGCACCGACAGCCCGCCGACGCCGGATGCGACGACCGCGAGCCGCTCGCGCACGGTGGCGCAGCCGGGATCGGGTAGGGCGTCAGCCAAGCGCGGCGAGCGCCTCGCGGTACGCGGCGAGCGGGCGGGCCTGGCCCGGCTCGGTGCGGAACGCGGCCGCGACGAGACCCGACGCGTCGATCAGGAACGTCGCGCGCGTCGCGATGCCGCGCTGCGGCAGGAAGGAGTCGTACCTGCTCGCGACCTCGCCGTGCGGCCAGAAGTCCGACAGCAGGCGGAACGCGTAGCCCTCCTCCTGCGCGAAGCGCGCGAGGGTGGCCTTCGAGTCGACGGAGATCGCCATGAGCTCGACCCCGGCGTCGTCGAAGAGCTCCATGGAGTCGCGCAGCTCGCACAGCTCGCCCGTGCACGTGCCCGTGAACGCCAGCGGGAAGAAGACGAGCGCGACGGGCCTGCCGCGCAGGGCGGACAGCGTGACCTCCTCGCCGCGGTGGTCGATGAGCGTGAAGTCGGGAGCGATGTCGCCGATCGTCGGTGCCATGGCCCCATCCTCGCAGGGTGCGCGCGGTCGTCGTCGGCACCGCCCGCTCGCCTCTCCGCCATGCCCGGGCGAGCGGATTCCGCCGCGAGCGTCCACCCCGCGACCGGCATCCCGGCGACGACTAGACTCGCTGGGTCAGCGGTTCCGGAGACCCCGGCCGCGGATCGACGCAGTCCACGAGCGATGCAGGAGTCAGCAGTGCCGGTGAACGACCAGGATCCCTACTCGGTGCATGACATGGATCGGGATCCCGAGGAGACCGCGGAGTGGCAGGAGTCGCTCACCCAGCTCGTCGAGACCCATGGTCACGAGCGAGGGCGCGAGATCATGCTCAGCCTCCTCAAGCGATCGAAGGACCTCCACCTCGGCGTGCCGATGGTGCCGACGACGGACTACATCAACACGATCGCGTCCGACGACGAGCCCGAGTTCCCCGGCGACGAGTCGGTCGAGCGCCGCTACCGCCGCTGGATCCGCTGGAACGCCGCCATGACGGTGCACCGTGCGCAGCGCCCCGGCATCGCCGTCGGCGGCCACATCTCGACGTACGCCTCGAGCGCGTCGCTCTACGAGATCGGCCACAACCACTTCTTCCGCGGCCGCGACCACGAGTCCGGCGGCGACCAGATCTTCTACCAGGGCCACGCCTCCCCCGGCATGTACGCCCGCGCCTACCTCGAGGGCCGCCTCTCGACCGACCAGCTCGACGGCTTCCGCCAGGAGAAGTCGCACGCGGCCGGCGGCCTGTCCTCGTACCCGCACCCGCGCCTCATGCCCGAGTTCTGGCAGTTCCCGACCGTGTCGATGGGCCTCGGCCCGATCAACGCGATCTACCAGGCGCAGGCGAATAAGTACCTGACGAACCGCGGCATCCTCGACCGCTCCGACAGCCGCGTGTGGGCGTTCCTCGGCGACGGCGAGATGGACGAGGTCGAGTCGCGCGGCGCGCTGCAGCTCGCCGCGAACGACAACCTCGACAACCTGACCTTCGTCATCAACTGCAACCTGCAGCGCCTCGACGGCCCCGTGCGCGGCAACGGCAAGGTCATCCAGGAGCTCGAGTCGTTCTTCCGCGGCGCCGGCTGGAACGTCATCAAGGTCGTGTGGGGTCGCGAGTGGGACAGCCTGCTCGAGGCGGACGCGGACGGCGCGCTCGTCGACCTCATGAACCGCACGCCCGACGGCGACTACCAGACGTACAAGACCGAGGACGGCGCCTTCGTGCGCGAGCACTTCTTCGGTCGCGACGAGCGCACGGCCAAGCTGGTCGAGCACCTCAGCGACGACGAGATCTGGAACCTCAAGCGCGGCGGCCACGACTACCGCAAGGTCTACGCGGCGTACAAGGCGGCCGTGGAGCACACGGGTCAGCCGACCGTCATCCTCGCGAAGACGATCAAGGGCTACACGCTCGGCAAGTCCTTCGAGGGCCGCAACGCGACCCACCAGATGAAGAAGATGACGCTGCCGGACCTCAAGGGCTTCCGCGACGAGCTGCAGCTGCCGATCAGCGACGCGCAGCTCGAGGAGGACCCCTACAAGCCGCCGTACTTCCACCCGGGCGAGGACTCCGAGGAGATCCGCTACATGCTCGACCGTCGTCGCGAGCTCGGCGGCTTCGTGCCCGAGCGCCGCTCGACGTCGACGACGATCCCCATGCCGGGCGAGGACACGTACAAGATGCCCAAGAAGGGCTCCGGCAAGCAGGAGGTCGCCACGACGATGGCGTTCGTCCGGCTGCTGAAGGACCTGCTGCGCGTCGACGGCTTCGGCAACCGCATCGTGCCGATCATCCCCGACGAGGCCCGCACGTTCGGCATCGACGCCTTCTTCCCGTCGGCGAAGATCTACAACCCGCACGGCCAGAACTACACGTCGGTCGACCGCGACCTGCTGCTGAAGTACCGCGAGGCGCCCGACGGCCAGATCCTCCACGTCGGCATCAACGAGGCCGGCGCCATGGCGGCCTTCACGGC
Source organism: Agrococcus versicolor (assembly GCF_039531815.1). Taxonomy (NCBI): domain Bacteria; kingdom Bacillati; phylum Actinomycetota; class Actinomycetes; order Micrococcales; family Microbacteriaceae; genus Agrococcus; species Agrococcus versicolor. The sequence continues at coordinate 1,111,441 of NZ_BAAAQT010000005.1, forward strand.
CGCCGGCACCTCGTACGCGACGCACGGCGAGCCGCTCATCCCGATCTACGTGTACTACTCGATGTTCGGGTTCCAGCGCACGGGCGACGCGATGTGGGCGGCGGGCGACCAGATGGCGCGCGGCTTCCTCATCGGCGCCACCGCCGGACGCACGACGCTGACGGGCGAGGGCCTGCAGCACGCTGACGGGCACTCGCACCTGCTCGCATCCACGAACCCCGCGGTCGTCGCCTACGACCCCGCGTACGGCTACGAGATCGCGCACATCGTGCAGTCCGGCATCGAGCGCATGTACGGCTCGAGCCCCGAGAACGTCATGTACTACCTGACGGTCTACAACGAGCCGATCGTGCAGCCCGCCGAGCCCGAGGGCGTCGACGTCGAGGGCATCGTGCGCGGCATCCACAAGGTCTCCGCCGGCGGCGACCAGGAGCTGCGCGTGCAGCTGCTCGCCTCGGGCGTGGGCCTGCCCTGGGTGCTCGACGCGCAGCGGATGCTCGCGGACGACTGGGGCGTGGGCGCCGACGTGTGGTCGGTCACGTCGTGGACCGAGCTGCGTCGCGACGCGCTCGCCGCCGACGAGCACAACTTCCTGCACCCGCAGGAGGACGCTCGTGTGCCGTTCGTCACGTCGCGCCTGTCGGAGGCGGAGGGCCCGTTCGTGGCCACGAGCGACCACATGCACGCCGTGTCGGATCAGATCCGCCAGTGGGTGCCGGGCGACTACCTGACGCTCGGTGCCGACGACTTCGGCTTCTCGGACACGCGTGCCGCCGCTCGTCGCTACTTCCACATCGACAGCCACTCCGTCGTCGTGCGCGCCCTCGAGGGTCTCGCGCGGCAGGGCAAGGTGCCGCTCGGCACCGTGCAGCAGGCCATCGACAGGTACTCGCTGCACGACGTCACCGCCGGCACCTCCGGCAACGCGGGCGGAGAGTCGTAGCCCTTGGACCGCTCCAAGGCGCAGCGGCTCGCGTGGCTGCGCCGCATCGCGGGAGACCTGTCGTCGCAGGTGCTGAAGGAGCTCGACGACACCCTCCCGTGGTACCGCACGATGCCGCCGTCGCGGCGGAGCGCGGTGGGGCTCGTGGCGCAGTCGGGCATCACCTCGTTCATCGAGTGGTACGCCGACCCGGATGCGCAGCCGTGGATCGCGGCTGACGTCTTCGGGGCGGCGCCGCGCGAGCTCCTCCGCTCGGTGAGCCTGCAGCAGACGCTGCAGCTCATCCGGGTGGTGGTGTCGGTCTACGAGCGACGCATCGCCGCCGAGGACGACGCGATGCGCGAGCCGATCCTGCTGTACTCGCGCGACATCGCCTTCGCGGCCGCCGACGTCTACGCCCGCGCGGCCGAGTCGCGCGGGCTGTGGGATGCGCGGCTCGAGGCGCTCGTCGTCGACTCGATCCTCACGGGCGAGTACGACGAGGAGCTGCCCTCGCGCTCGGCCGCCCTCGGCTGGTCCGGGCACGGCGACTGCGCCGTGCTCGTCGGCGTCGCGCCGCCGCAGGTCGACGTCGACGTCGTGCGCCGCATCGCGCGCCACCACGACGCCGACGTGCTCGTGGGCGTGCAGGGCGCGCGCCTCGTGGTCGTCATCGGCCGCGTCATCACCGAGGAGGAGTCGCCCTACTCGTTCCTCGACATCGCGGCCGCGCTCGAGCCCTCGTTCGGCGCGGGGCACCTCGTGCTCGGCGACCCGGTCGCGAGCGTCGTCGAGGCGTCGCGCTCGGCGAAGACCGCGCTCGCGGGCTTCGCGGTGGCGAAGGCGTGGCGCAGCGCGCCGCGCCCCGCTCGCGCGGACGACCTGCTGCCCGAGCGCGCCCTCGCCGGCGACCCCATCGCACGCCAGATGCTCGTGCGCACGGTGTACCGCCCGCTCCTCGACCATTCGAGCGACCTGCTCACGACGCTGTGGGCGTACCTGGACAACGGCCGCTCGCTCGAGGCCACCGCGCGCGAGCTCTTCGTGCACCCCAACACCGTCCGCTACCGCCTGAAGCGCATCTCCGAGCTCATCGGCTGGGATGCGACGGGCGCTCGCGAGGCGCTCATGCTGCACTGCGCGCTCATCCTGGGCGCCATCCAGGGCGGCGAGCCTCGTCGATGACCGCCGTCACGTCCCCCGCGCACGACGTCGGGGGCATGCCTGCGACGTCTCGCGCACTGTGCGAAGGTTGATGCCGTGATCGTCGTCGTCGCTCCAGGACAGGGCTCGCAGGCCCCCGGCTTCCTCTCCCCGTGGATCGAGGACCCCGCGGCCCGAGCGCGCCTCGAGCAGCTCGGCGAGGCCGCCGGCGTCGACCTCGTGACGCACGGCACCGTCTCGGACGCCGAGACCATCAAGGACACGCAGGTCGCGCAGCCGCTCATCGTCGCCGCCGGCATCCTCACGCTCGACGCGCTGCTCGGCGAGGCCGGCCGTCGGGAGGCCCTCGGCGGCATCGCGGGCCACTCGGTGGGCGAGATCACCGCGGCCGTCGGCGCCGGCGTGCTGCAGCCGCTCGACGCCATGGCGCTCGTCGGCGAGCGCGGACGAGCGATGGCCGAGGCCGCCGCGCAGGTCGCGACCGGCATGGCCGCTGTGCTCGGCGGCGACGCCGACGCGCTCGAGGCCCGCCTCGCCGAGACCGGCCTCTCCCCCGCCAACTACAACGGCGGCGGCCAGGTCGTCGTCGCCGGCCCGCTCGAGGGCATCGAGGCCCTCAAGGCCGACCCGCCCGCTGGTGCGCGCGTCATGCCGCTGCAGACCGCAGGCGCCTTCCACACGTCGTACATGGAGCCCGCGGTCGAGCGGCTGCGCGTGAAGGCCGCCGAGACGGCTGCCGCCGTGCCGACGCTGCGACTGTGGACGAACGCCGACGGCTCCGAGGTCGTCGACGGTCGTCGCTTCCTCGACCTCGTCGTCGGACAGGTCGCGAGCCCCGTCCGCTGGGACGCCTGCATGGACGCCTTCGTCGGCGCCGGCGTCACGGGCATCATCGAGCTCGCGCCGGCGGGAGCCCTCGTGGGCCTCGCCCGGCGGGGCATGAAGGGCGTGCCGTCCGTCGCCGTGAAGACCCCGGACGACCTCGCCGCCGCGATCGAGCTGCTGGAGGCACCATGACCACCCTGACCGCCGCCGTCTCGCGACCCGGGTCGCGCATCCTCGCGCTCGGCGCCGCCCGCGGTGACCTCGACGTGCCGAACGACGACCTCGTCGGCCCCATCGACTCCTCCGACGAGTGGATCCGCCAGCGCACGGGCATCATCTCCCGCAAGCGCGCATCGCCGAGCGTCACGCTGCTCGACCTCTGCATCGCCGCGAGCGAGGAGGCGATCGCGAAGTCCGGCATCCAGGCCTCGCAGATCGACGCCGTCATCCTCTCGACGATCTCGCACCACGTCGCGACGCCCTCGCTGTCGTCGCTGCTCGCCGAGCGCCTCGGCGCGAACCCGGCGGCCGCCTACGACATCTCGGCGGCATGCGCCGGCTACGCCTACGCCATCGCGCAGGCCGACGCCCTCGTGCGCTCCGGCACCGCCGACCACGTGCTCGTCATCGGAGCCGAGAAGCTGTCGGAGGTCGTCGACCCCACCGACCGCTCCATCTCCTTCCTGCTCGGCGACGGCGCGGGCGCCGCGGTCGTCGGCCCGAGCGACACGCCCGGCATCTCGAAGAGCGTCTGGGGGTCGGACGGCTCGAAGTGGGACACGATCCGCATGACGACGCCCTACACCGACCTCGTCGACGGCGCCGCGTGGCCCACGCTCCGCCAGGACGGCCAGACGGTCTTCCGCTGGGCCGTGTGGGAGATGGCGAAGGTCGCCAAGCGCGCGCTCGACGAGGCGGGCGTGCAGCCCGAGGACCTCGCGGCCTTCATCCCGCACCAGGCGAACATGCGCATCATCGACGAGTTCGCGAAGCAGCTCAAGCTGCCCGACACCGTCGCCATCGCGCGCGACATCGAGACGACCGGCAACACGTCGGCCGCCTCGATCCCGCTCGCGACCCACAGACTGCTCGAGGAGCACCCCGAGCTCTCCGGCGGCCTCGCCCTCCAGATCGGCTTCGGAGCCGGTCTGGTCTACGGGGCGCAGGTCGTCGTCCTGCCATAGGCTCATAGCCGCTACCGAACTGAAGGAGAGAACGATGGCACTGACCAACGATGAGGTCCTCGCCGGGCTCGCAGAGCTCGTGAACGACGAGACCGGCATCTCGGTCGAGAACGTCCAGCTCGAGAAGTCGTTCACGGACGACCTGGACATCGACTCCATCTCGATGATGACGATCGTCGTCAACGCCGAGGAGAAGTTCGACGTGAAGATCCCCGACGACGAGGTGAAGAACCTCAAGACGGTCGGCGACGCGGTCACGTTCATCACGAACGCCCAGTCCTGAGGACACGTGGGGCGGCCGAGAGGCCGCCCCACAGCCACGTCGGCGCGAGGACGCGCCCCGACAACGAGGAAGCCCCTGCAATGACGAAGAAGATCGTCGTCACCGGCATCGGCGCCACCACGCCGCTCGCCGGGACCCTGCCCGAGACCTGGCAGCAGCTGCTGGCAGGCGCATCCGGCGCACGCTCGCTCGAGCACCCCTGGGTCGCCGAGCTCGAGCTGCCCGTGACGTTCGCCGCCGAGGCGGCCGTGCGCCCCGACACCGTGCTCGAGCGCCCGGTCGCGAAGCGCCTCGACCCCTCGAGCCAGCTCGCGCTCGTCGCCGCCAAGGAGGCATGGGAGGACGCCGGCAGCCCCGACGTCGACCCCGAGCGCCTCGGCGTCGACTGGGCCACCGGCATCGGCGGCGTCTGGACGCTGCTCGACGCCTGGGACACCCTGCGCGAGAAGGGCCCCCGCAGGGTCCTGCCGATGACCGTGCCGATGCTCATGCCCAACGCGCCGTCTGCGGCCGTGTCGATGCACTTCCAGGCGCGTGCGTTCGCACGCACCGTCGCCTCGGCGTGCGCATCGAGCACCGAGTCGATCGCCATGGCCTACGAGCACCTGCAGTCCGGGGCGGCCGACGTCGTCATCGCCGGCGGCTCGGAGTCGGCGATCCACCCCATCACGATCGCGTCGTTCGCGTCCATGCAGGCGCTGTCGCGTCGCAACGACGACCCGGCGCACGCCTCGCGGCCGTATGACGTCTCGCGCGACGGCTTCGTCATGGGCGAGGGCGGCGCGGCGCTCGTGCTCGAGACCGAGGAGCACGCGCTCGCGCGCGGCGCTCGGATCTACGCCGAGCTCGCGGGTGCCGGCGTCACGGCCGACTCGTACCACATCACGGCGCCCGAGCCCGAGGGCCTCGGCGCGAGCCGTGCCGTGCACGCCGCGCTCGCGCAGGCGGGTGCCTCGGTCGACGACGTCACGCACGTCAACGCCCACGCGACGTCGACGCCCGTCGGCGACGTCGCCGAGGTCCGCGCCCTGCAGCGCGTCTTCGGTGAGCGCGCGCTCGAGATCCCCGTGTCGGCCACGAAGGGCGCCCACGGGCACCTGCTCGGCGGCACCGGCGCGCTCGAGGCGGCCTTCACGGTCCTCGCGCTGCACCACCGCCTCGCTCCCCCGACGATCAACGTCACGGAGCAGGACCCGGAGGCGCCGCTGTCGATCTCGTCGCAGCCCGTCGCCCTCGGCGACGGCCCGCAGCTGGCGATCTCGAACTCGTTCGGGTTCGGCGGCCACAACGCGGTCGCCGCGTTCCGCAGCATCTGACCCGCGTCGTACACGAGGGCCCCGCCGTGCTCGGCGGGGCCCTCGGTGCTCGTGTGCCCTTCGAGGCTCGCTGCGCTCGCACCTCAGGGAGCGGAGAGGGTGACTGCGCTCGCACCTCAGGGAACGGGGAGGAGCGCTCCGCTCGCAACTTCCGGAACGGAGAGGCTCGCCGCGCTGCCACTCCAGCGAGCGGAGGAGCGCTCCGGTCGCACCTCACGGAACGGAGAGGCTCGCCGCGCTGCCACCTCAGGGAGCGGAGGGAGGCTCGCTGCGCTCGCACCTCAGGGAGCGGGGAGAGGCTCGCCGCGCTCGCACCTCAGGGAGCGGAGAGGATCGCTCCGCATCGGAGGGGATCGCCACACGGTCCCTGAGGAGGCAGCGAGCGGAGCGAGCCGCCGTCTCGAAGGGTCAGCCGGCCTTGTGCAGCCAGATGACGGGGCTCGCGTCGCTCGCGTGGCGGAAGACCTCGAGCTCGTCGTCCCAGTCGGTGCCGAGCGCGCCGCGCAGCTCGCGGTGCAGCGCCTCGAGGTCGCGGCCTGCGAGCTCCATCGCCGCCCGCACGCGATGCTCCGACACCAGGACGGTGCCGAGGGCGTCGACCGTGGTGCGCGTCATGCCGAGGCTCGGCGTGTGCATCCAGCGCGACGCCTCGACGCCGCCCTCCTCGGTGACCTCGAAGCGCACGTCGGGCCAGCCGCGCAGGGCGGATGCGATCGCGGCACCGGAGCCCTCGCGACCCTCCCAGGGCACCTCGGCGCGACGGGCGCCCGGCAGCACCGGCTGATCCTCCCAGCGGATGGGCGAGGGGTCGCCGAGGGCGCGCCCGATCGCCCACTCGATGTGGGGACACAGCGCCTTGGGCGCAGCATGGATGAACACCATGCCACGGGCAGCGTCTGCAAGCAGCGCACTCATCTCGACCTCCGTTCGATGCGGCTTCCCCTCCGACCGAACGTGTCGACAGCAGTCATCATGCACCCGAATGCCTGGGAATCACAAGCCGAGGCCGCGATCGCGCAGCACGACGCCCCCGTCGCCGAGGCGACGGGAGCGTCGAGCGTGCGTCAGGCCACGGGTGCGTCGGCGAGCAGCGGCCGCCGCTCCCCCGCGCGCACCGCGAACGGCAGGCGGTTCTGCGCCGGCGGCAGCGGGCAGTTGAACTGCTCGCTCATCGCGCATGGGGGCACGACGGCCCGGTTCAGGTCGAGCTCGACCGTGCCGTCGCGCCGCGGCCGCACGAAGAGGAATCGGCCGACGCCGTAGGTCTCGTCGCCGGTGGTCGCATCGGCGAACACGATCTGCAGGGTGTCGCCGTCGCCGAGCGCGAGCAGCGCGAGGTCGTGGCCGTCGTGCTGCACGTGCACGGTGCCGACCATGCGCTCGACGCGCTCGCCACCCTGGCTGCGGCCGATCGACGCCTCGATGCCGCCGGGCGTGGCCTCGAACGTGCCCTCGAGCACCCAGGCGGGGTCGTACGGATAGGTCTCGAAGCCCTCGAAGCGCGCGATGGCGTCCGACTCGGCATCCCAGATGCGCACGCCGACGCCCTCGGCGCGGGTGAGCACGTAGCCGGTGCGGGTGTCGTCGAAGCGCACGCGGCTCGGCGTCATGCCGTCGTGCGGGTGCACGACGACCGTGCCGTCGACGACGCGGCCGTCGACCGAGATGTCGTCGGCTGCCGTCGCGGTGAGGGCGACCCCGTCGCCCGCGGGCGTGGGAGCCCACGTGCCGGGCACGCCCTCGATGGTGGTCGACTCGCCGATCCAGGCCGTGCGCACGAGGGCGAGGGCGCCCTGGGCGGCCTGCACGCTCTGCTCGCGGCGCCTGCGGAATGCGGCGTGATCCTGGTCGTTCATGCGTCAAGCCTATGCGCGTGCGCGAGCCTCGCGAGGCACGTGCGGGTGCGTCAGAGGCCGTGCACGAGCCAGAGCGCGACGACGCCGAGGACGACCGTGACCGGCGCGACGACGAGGCTCAGCAGCATGTAGCGACCCCACGGCAGCCGCACGTCCATGGCCGTGAGGCGGTCGTGCCAGAGCAGGATCGCGAGCGACGCCCAGGGCGTGACGAGGGCGCCCGCGTTGACGCCCACGAGGAGCGCGGCCATGCGGATCGCATCCGTCGCGAGGGGCTCGAGGGCGAGGTAGGCGGGCAGGTTGTCGACGCCGTTGGCGAGCAGCGCGCCCGAGCCGGCCAGCCGCAGGAGGTCGCCGAGCCCGTCGCCCGTGCCGACGATCGGCTCGAGGAGCGTCGCGAGGCCGCGGGCGTGGAGCGTCTCGACGACGAGGAACAGGCCGATCGCGAGCAGCACGATCTGCCACGGCACGAGGCCGAGCCGCAGCGCGCGCGGGCGGCGGATCGCGACGAGCACGACGAGCAGCAGCGCCGCGATCGTGGCCGGGATCCACACCTCGATGCCGCTCACGAGCGCTGGCACCAGGAGCGCGAGCACGACGGCGGCGCCGATCGTGAGGACCCTGTCCGGCTCGGGCTCGACGGCGGGGCGCTCGTACCGGGCGGCGAGGCTCCTGCGGTGCGCGAGGACGACGACGACGGCCGGCACGGCGATGCCCACGATCGCCGCCGGCGCCATGAGCGCCGCGAAGGCCGCCGGCCCGAGGCCGAGCTGGTGCTCGGCGAGGAGGTTCGTGAGGTTCGACACGGGCAGCAGCAGCGACCCCGTGTTCGCGATCCACACGGTGGTGAGCGCGAACGGCAGCGGGTCGAGGCGCAGGTGCCGCGCGAGGAGCACGACGACGGGCGTGAGCAGCACCGCGGTCGTGTCGAGCGACAGCAGGATGGTCGCGACGCTCGCGAGCAGCAGCACCAGCAGCCACACCACCCACGCGCGCCCGAGGCCGAGCGCGCCCAGACGTTCGGCGATCGCATGGAAGATGCCGGCGACCGCGGCGAGCTCGGCGACGATCGTCGCGGCGATCACGAAGAGCAGCACGGGCCACGTGCGCTCGCCGATCTCGAGCGCGGCCGGCACGGGCAGGACGCCTGTCGCGAGCAGGCCGATGCCGACGACGACGAGGATCGCGCCTGCGACGCCGATCCACGGGAGGTCGCGCAGGCGGCTCAGGGCGGGCCGTCGTGCGGGGGCGACGTGCTCGACGTCGTCACGCACGCTCGCATCGTACGCCCGCCGGGGCGAGCCGGATGCATCGGGGTCACCGTCGGGGGTCGACCTGCTCGGCCGCGGGCTCGGGCTCGGCACCCTCGGCGACCGGGACCGACGTCGTCTGCCCCGCGAACTGCGCCGAGAGCGTGCGGTACGAGCGCGTGAGGAACGCCCCGATCGCGAGCAGCACCGTCGCGCCGCCCGCCACGAGGAAGACGAGGGCGATGCCGCGCGCCGAGCCGTCGCCCAGCAGCCAGCCGAACGCCTCCCGGCCAGCACCGGAGTCCATGTACGGGATGATCGCGAACTCGGCGATCGGGGCGATGAGGAACGACGTCACCGGCGCCGCCGCCGACTCGAACGCCTGCGCGAAGCCGAAGACGCGACCCTGCCGTTGGAACGGCACGACCTTCTGGATGATGGTCTGCTCGGCGGCCTCGACCGCGGGCACGAGCGCCATCCACATCCAGATGCCGACGGCGTAGAGCACCCACCACTCGCGGATCGTGAAGAGCGCGCCGAGGATGCCCATGCCGACGACGATGAGGAGCATCGTGCGGATGGGATTGCGACCGAGGCCCGTCTTCGCGATGACGAGGCCGCCCACGATGAAGCCCGTCGAGGCCGCGCCCAGCACGATGCCCCAGATCTGCACCTCGAACAGCTCGAGGCCGTACGGGTCCATGAGGGCCATGTAGACGCCGCCGATGAGGTTGTTGAACGTCGAGAAGACGATGAGGGCGAAGAGGCCGGGCGCTGCGCGCACCGCCGTGATGGCGCCGCGGAGGTCGACGGCCGGGCGCCCCTCGCCGTCGGGCTCCGGCTGCGCCTCGGGGATGCGGACGAACGCGAGGTGCGCGAGCGCGACGCCCGTGGCGACGATGGCGATGCCGAGCGTGAGCCCCATGCCCAGGAAGCCGATCGCGAGGCCGGAGAACACGCTCGTGACCATGAAGGCGACGCCCTGCACCGTGCCGACGAGCCCGTTGGCGTTCGCCCGCCGGTCTTCGGGCACGAGCAGCGTCACGGTGGTCGACAGGGCGATGTTGCGCATGTTCTCGACGACGGCGCCGAAGAGGATGATGCCGGAGAACAGCCAGAACCACGGGCCGCCCAGGTCGAGCAGCGAGCGCTCGGGGAAGAGCAGGTAGAGCACGCCGGCGATCGGGAAGGATGCGAGCGTGACGACGCTCGAGAGCACCATGACGCGGTGCTTGCGGTGCCGGTCGACGATGGTGCCGAACAGCATCGAGAAGATCGCGATGAGCAGCATGTAGGCGCCGCCGATGATGCCGGTGGCGAGCACCGATCGCGTCTCGAGGTAGACCCAGAACGTCAGCGCGAACCAGAGGAAGCTCGTGGTGACGTTGGCGACGAGCGTGTTGACGAGCACGTGCCCGAAGCGGCGCATGCCGTCGGCGGGGACGACGGGGTTCGAGGCGGCGGTGCCGGGGCTGGGCTCGCTCATGCCTGGAGCATAGGCGCCGCCTCGGACACGGGGGAAGATCCGCCCGCGATCGTCGACCTCAGGCGCCGAGGTCGGCGATCACGGCCCCCGCGACGCGGTCGCCCGAGACGAGCGCGCCCTGGATGGAGGCGGTGTCGCGATGGTCGCCTGCGACGTAGGTGCGCTCCCCCACGCGAGCCGTGGCGCGCGTGCGCAGCGGCGGCTCCTGCGCGGGTAGCGCATGGCGCACGTCGTCGCGACGCAGCAGGCGCCACGCATCCACCGACGTGCCCCACACGTGCGCGAGCTGCGCCCGCACGACGGCCTCCGTCGCGTCGCCGAGCAGGCACGTCGCCTCGACGAGGTGGCGGCCGCGCGGCGCGTACGCGGGCGCCGTGCCGGAGACGACGGACGTGTGCAGGATCGGGCCCGAGCGCGTGCCGTCGAGATGCAGCATGCGCGAGCGCGTCGGCGACGACGGGGCGTCGAACCACCACGTCTGCAGGCCGCGCGTGACCGGCGTCGCGACCTCCACGAGCGCACCGGCCGACTCGGGGCCGACCGCGACGACGACGGCGTCCGCGAGCGCGGGGGCACCGCCGGCGACGTCGACGCGCACGCCGGCGCCCTCCTGCGCGATGCGCTCGACGCGACGGTCGAGCACGACGCGACCGTCCTGGTCGGCGATCCTCGCGGCGAGCTGCTCGGGCAGCGCCTGGATGCCGCGCGCGGGCAGTCCGGGCCGGCCGAGGGCGAACATGCGGACGAGGAGGCGGACGAACGCGTCCGACGTCGCACCGGCGTCGTCGGCGACGACGCCGGCGAGGAACGGCTCGAGCACCTCGCGCGTGAGCCTGCCGTCGACCCCGATCCGTCGCCACGCCTCCGCGAGCGTCGCGTCCGTGCCGCCGACGACGGCCCGCGGGCGCACGATGCCCGGCACGGCCCAGCGGGCGAGCGCGACGAGCTCGCGCGGATCGAGCAGACCGCTCGCGAGCGTCGCGGGCAGGCGGGAGGGATGCCGCAGCGGATGCGCGAGCTCGGCGAGCCCGTGCTCGCGCCGCACGCGCACCCCCACGGGGAACGAGCGCATCTCGAGCGCGTCGACGTCGACCCAGCGCTGCACGGCGGGATACGCCGGGTTCAGCACCTGGAAGCCGCGATCGAGCAGGAAGCCGTCGACGGCATCCGTGCGCTGCCTGCCGCCGACGCCGTCCGACGCCTCGAGCACCACGACGTCGAGCCCCGCGAGCGCGAGCCGGAGGGCGGCGCGGAGGCCGGCGAGGCCAGCGCCCACCACGATGACGTCGTGACGATCCATGCTCCGACGCTACGGGTCGGCAGCCGTGCCCGTGAGGGGTGGACAGCCGGGGTCGGCGCGCGCGTCGGTGGGCGAGCGCGCCGGAGCGCTTCAGCCGTCGGGCGCGTCGGAGCGCGCGTCGGCCGGCGAGCGCGTCGGGGCGCGTCAGCCGGCGAGCGCGAGCGTGAGCCGCACGTAGGCGCGCGCGGCGGTGCCGAGGTCGGCGATCCGCACGTGCTCGTCGGGCTGATGCGCCTGGCCGGTGATGTCGCCCGGGCCGAGGATGATCGTCGGGCAGCCGTGGTGCTCGGCGACGAAGCCGCCCTCGCACGCCGCCGTCCACGCCTCGACGGCGCTGACGTGCTCCTCGTCGGCGAGGGACGCGACCGCCGCCGCGACGAGCGGATGCGCCGCGTCGGTCGTGAAGCCCGGCATCGCCATGAGCGTCCGCCCCTCCACGGTGCAGCCGAGCGACTCGACGCGCGGTCGCACGTCGTCGAGCAGCCGCGCGAGCACGTCCTCCGCTCGCTCGCCCGGCATGAGGCGTCGGTCGACGAGCAGGGTGCACCGGTCGGGCACGATCGACGTCGCGTGGCCGCCGTCGATGCGGCCGACGCTCCAGGATGCCGATCCCAGCGGCCCGGACGCACCGGCCCGCAGGCGTTCGTGGTCGGCGAGGATCGCGTCGACGACCGCCGCGGCGCCCGCGATGGCGCTCGCGCCGTCCTCCGGCCTGCCCGCGTGGGCGGCGCGGCCGCGCACGACGATCTCGTGGTTCGACGCCCCGCGGCAGGCCACGACGGTCGCGAGGTCGGTCGGCTCGGCGACGATGCACGCACGGTACGCCCGCGGCGGCTGACGCAGGTGGGCGAGCATCCCGAGCGCGAGGTCCTCCTCGTCGGCGGTGACGAGCAGCTCGAGCGCGATGTCGGGTCGCACGCGGTGCACGGCAGCCATCGCCTGCAGCACGGCGGCGAGGCCGCCCTTCATGTCGGTCGAGCCGCGGCCCACGAGCGTGCCGTCGACGACCGTGGGCGAGAACGGGTCGTGCGTCCAGCCGGGACCGGCGGGGACGACGTCGCTGTGCCCGAGGAACAGCAGCCCCGGCTCGTCGGGGCCGAAGCGCACCGACACGTTCGGGCGATCGGGTGCCGCGTCCTCCACGAGCACCTGCCCGCCCAGCCGCGACGCGATCGCGACGAGCGCACGAGCGGCGCGCGCCTCCGTGCCGCCGGGGTTCTCGCTCGGCGCGAGGATGAGGCTCGACGCGTCGGCGACGATCGTCGCCTCGTCGACGAGCGCGAGCGCCCGCTCCATCTCGTCGCTCATCGCACGACCAGCTCGCGCGGCACGTGCGTGAGCAGCTCGACGCCGCCCTCGGCGATCGCGACCGACTCCGACAGCTCGCAGCCGAATCCCGTCATCCACATGCCCGCGATGACGTGCAGCGTCATGCCCGGAGCGAGCACCGTGTCGTCGTCGCCGCGGATCGAGACGGTGTGCTCGCCCCAGTCGGGCGGGTAGCCGATGCCGATCGAGTAGCCGAGGCGCGATGCCTTCTCGTAGCCGGCGGCGCGCAGGTGCTCCTGCCAGAGGGCGTGCACCTCGGCGAGCGTGCGGCCGGGCCGCATGCCGTCGAGCACGAGGTCGAGCCCTGCGGCCGTGACGTCGGCGAGCGCCTGCAGCTCGCGCATCGGCCGACCCAGCGACACGGTGCGTGCGAGGGGCGCGTGGTACCGCTCGGAGACGCCGGCGATCTCGAACGACACCGCCTCGCCCGCCTCGAGCACGCGGCCCGAGTACGTCATGTGCGGCGTGTCCGCCGCCTCTCCCGTCGGCAGCATCGGCACGATCGCCGGGTAGTCGCCTGCGACCCCGTCGACGCCCATCGCCTGCGCGTGCGCGACGACGGCAGCGAGCTCGTGCTGGCCCATGCCGGGTCGGATGGCGTCGAAGCCCGCGAGCATCGCGGCGGTGCACACGCGGCCCGCGGCGCGCATGCGCTCGAGCTCCGCGGGGCTCTTCACGAGCCGCACCCAGTTGACGAGCTGCTCGGCGTCGACGAGCGTCCACTCGGGGGCTGCGCGCTGCATGGCGAGGAACGACCGCACCGTGAGGAAGTGCGCCTCGGCCTCGTAGCCGACGCGGCCCGCGCGCACGAGACCGCGCTCGCGCAGCGCATCCACGATCCACGCGAACGGATGCCGATCGGGCTGATGCACCCACGTCTCGGGGTAGCCGAGGATGCGGGAGGCGGGGAGCCGCGCGGTCCGGTGCGCGCCGTGCGCGTCCATCGAGCGCAGGGCGAGCACCGGCTCCTCGTCGTGCGTGACGAGCAGCAGCTGCGGCATGTAGAACGACCACGCGTCGTAGCCGGTCAGGTAGTGGATGTTCGCGGGATCGACGACGACGAGCGCGTCGAGGTCCGCGGCCACCATGCGCAGCCGCACGGCCTGGAGTCGTGCTGCGAGCTCGTCTGCGTCGAACGGCATGCCGCTCCCCTCGGTCCGGTTGCGGTCACGCTACCCGGCGAGCGGTGCTCGTGAGCGGAGCGGCGCGGCCGCATGGTGCGTGCCGCTCCGCTCGGCGGCACATCCCGACGGGTCCGCGCGCGAGCTCGCGCCGGCGCCTCGGCCCTGATGCGTCGCCCACGACGTCGCGCGGGCGGCGTACGCTGCAGCCGTGGACGATCCTCGGCCCCTTCCCGCCATCGGCGCGCCGGCCACGAGGGCGCTCGCCGAGGCAGGGGTGCAGACCCTCGACGACGCTCGACGGGTGGGTCTCGCCGCCCTCGCGATGCTGCACGGCGTCGGGCCGAAGGCCCTTCGGCTCCTCGAGGCCGCGCTGTCGGACGACGCGCTCGCGGAGCTCGACGGATGCGCCGTGCACGATCGCACGCGATCGCCGACGGGCCACCGCATGACGGAGGGCCCGTCGCACCGGAGTGCGACGGGCCCTGCGTGCTGCGTGACGACTACTCGGCGGGAGCGGC
>NZ_BAAAQT010000006.1:0-145263 GCF_039531815.1 Agrococcus versicolor
AGGCCTCGACGCCGCGGCGCGCGGCGTCGAGGCGCTCGCCGACGGGCGCGCCCGGGCGTTCGACGGCCCGCTCGACCTCGCGCTCGCGGTCGGCTTCCGCGGCGAGGTCGTGCGTGCGCTGCAGGAGATCCCGTACGGCACCACGCGCTCCTACGGCGACGTCGCACGCGCGCTCGGGTCGCCCGGTGCCGTCCGCGCCGTCGGCACCGCGTGCCGTCTCAACCCGCTGCCCATCGTCGTCCCCTGCCACCGCGTCGTGCGCAGCGACGGCTCCCTCGGCCGGTACGCGGGCGGCGAGGCGGCGAAGCGGCTGCTGCTCGAGGCCGAGGGGGCGCTCGGCGCCTGACCGACGAGGCTCGGGCGTCGGCTAGCGTCGCCGTGTGCCTCATCCCACCCCCGCGTCCGACCTCCGCATGGCCTCGACCGCGACGATCGCGGTCGTCGAGCGCGACGGCTTCGTCGAATCCCGGCACGAGGGCATCGTCGCGATGGTCGCGCCCGACGGATCCGTGCTCGCGACGGCCGGCGACGTCGACGCGCCGTTCCTCGCACGCTCGGCACTCAAGCCGCTCTTCGCCGCGACCGTCGCCGAGCGCCTCGGGCTCGCGGGGCGCGAGCTCGCGATCGCCTCGGGCAGCATCGTCGGTCGAGCCGAGCAGGTCGAGGTGGCGGCAGCCATGGCGCAGCGGCTCGGGGTCGAGCCCGGTGCGCTGCTGTGCGCGCCGCGTCGCACGCGCTGGATCGACGCGCCCACGCGGCTCGCCGCCATCTGCGCCGGCAAGCACGTCGTGCTCGCCGCTGCCGCCGCGCTCGCGCACGATGCGGCGGGCCTCGCGTACACCGACCCGGCGCATCCGCTGCAGCGCGAGCTGCGCGCCGCCGTCGAGGCGCGCTCGGGCGTAACGTCGACCGCGACCGCGACCGACGGATGCTCGGCGCCGGTCTACGCGTCGTCGGTGCTCGGCATGGCGCGCGCCGTCCGCGGGCTCGCGGCCACGGGCGACGACGAGGCGCTCGCGGCGGTCGGCCTCGCGATGCGCACCGATCCGTGGCTCGTCGAGGGCCCCGGGGCACCCGACACCGTGCTCATGGAACGGCTGGGCGTCACGGCGAAGTTCGGCGCCGAGGGCACGCAGGTCATCGTCGCCCCCGACGGCACGGCGGTCGTCGTGAAGGTCGCGGACGGCGCGCGGCGCGCGGGCGCACCCGTCGCGATCGCGCTCCTCGAGCAGGCCGGCGCCCTGCCGACCGGCTCGCTCGCCGCGGTCGAGGGCGAGCTCGGCCTCCTGCAGCACGGCGGCTCGGCGGTCGTCGGTCGCGTCCGCCCGCTGCTCTAGCCGCGACGATCCGACCGGCGAGCGCGGGTCAGACGCGCTCGCGGCACGACGCCGCGAAGGCTGCGAAGCCCCGCTCGGCCACGTCGCGCAGCACCGCATCCGCACGGTAGGCGGCGACGAGCCCCGCGACGTCGCCGTCCGGCAGCGCCTCGCCGAGCGTCGGCGTCGGCTCCGTGCTCCAGCGCCGCAGCACCTCCTCGTCGACCTCGAGGTGGAACTGGAGGCCGAGGCCGGAGCCGTACCGGAACGCCTGCACCGGCACGGCGTCGTTCGTCGCCACGAGCGTCGCCCCGGTGGGCAGGCCGACGACGTCGGTGTGCCACTGCATGGGTCGCAGCGTGCCCGTGTGCCCGCCGAGCCACGGGTCGGCGGCGACGACGTCGACCGGCACGAGCCCCGTCTCGGCGACGGCGCCCGCGCGATGCTCGGCACCGAGCGCGACGCCGAGGATCTGATGCCCGAGGCACAGGCCGAGCACGGGCACGTCGGCCTCGACGGCGCGACGCACGAGATCCGTCGTGATCGCGAGCGACGGATGCGCGTCGACGTCGACCGCGCTCATCTCGCCGCCCAGCACGACGATGCCCGCGACGGCGTCGAGCTCCGGGACCCGATCGGGGTAGGCGACGGTCTCCGTCGGCAGGTGCGAGACGAGGCGCGCGGCGTGCCCGCCCGTCTCGTAGTCGAGGTGGTGGACGAGGAGCACGGATCGCTGCACGCTGCGATCGTCGCACGACTCGCGCCACGCGTCCCGCGCACCTCCCCGTCGGGACGTCCGCGACCGCGACGCAAGATGCTGACGATTCCTCGCATCCAGGCGAGCGCGGCTACCCTGCTGCCATGCACATCGCCCCCGAGGTCCGCGCTGCGCGCGACGCCGGCACGCCCATCGTCGCCCTCGAGTCCACGATCATCAGCCACGGCCTCCCGCGGCCCCGCAACCTCGAGGCCGCGCGCGAGTTCGAGCAGATCGTCCGCGACGCCGGTGCCGTGCCGGCGACCATCGCGATCGTCGACGGCGTGGCGCGGGTGGGCCTCGACGCCGATGCCCTCGCGCGCATCGCCGGCGAGGGCGTCGCGAAGGCGAGCGTGCGCGACATCCCGATCCTCTGCGCGCGCGGCGGCACGGGGGCGACGACCGTCGCGGGCACCGTCGCGATCGCGGCACGGGCCGGCATCCGCGTCTTCGCGACCGGCGGGCTCGGTGGCGTGCACCACGGGGCGTCGACCTCCTTCGACGAGTCCGCCGACATCGCCGCGCTGTCGAGCCATCCCGTCGCCGTCGTGTGCGCGGGCGTGAAGTCGGTGCTCGACGTCGGCGCGACGCTCGAGCGCATGGAGACGCTGTCGGTGCCCGTCGTCGGCTGGCGCACGGGGCGCTTCCCGATGTTCTGGCTCTCGTCGAGCGAGCACGACCTCGACTGGCGGGTCGAGTCGGCCGACGAGGTCGCGGCGATCCTCCGCGAGCAGGACGCCGCCCGGGCCGGCGCGGGCCTCGTCGTGGCGAACCCGCTGCCCGAGGACCTGCAGTGGGACCCGGCCGAGCACGACGCGGTCGTCGCCCAGGCGCGTGCGGAGGCCGAGCGCGACGGCATCCACGGCAAGGCCGTCACGCCGTACCTCCTCGGTCGCATCGTCGAGCTGTCGTCGGGTCGCAGCCTCGAGGTCAACCTCGACCTCGTCCGCTCGAACATCCGGGTCGCCGCCGCCATCGCGACCGCCTACGCCGCGGCATGATCCGGGCCCTGACCTTCGGCGACGTCATCGACGACGTGCTCGTGTTCCCCGAGGGCCGCATCCGCGCCGACACGGACACCGACGCCCGCATCGTGCGTCGGGCAGGCGGGAGCGCGGCGAACACGGCCGCCTGGATGGGGCGTGCGGGCGTGCGCACGACGTTCGTGGGGCGCACGGGCGCCGCCGACGTCGATCGCCACGTAGCGCTGCTCGCCGAGCACGGCGTCGATGCGCGCATCGAGGGCGATCCCGAGCACGAGACGGGCACGATCGTCGTGCTCGTCGACCGCGACGAGCGCACGATGCTCACCGACCGCGGTGCGAACGCGCTCGTCGACCCCGATTCGATCGACGACGCCCTGCTCGCGGTCGACGTCGTGCACGTGACGGGCTACTCGCTCCTGTCGGGCCACGCGGAGGCGGTGGGCAGGCTCGTCGACCGCGCGCACGCCCTCGGCGCCGTGGTGTCGTGCACCATCGGCTCCGCGGGGTCGATCGCCGACCTGGGCGTCGAGGTGGCGCTCGACGCGCTGCACGGCGTCGACGTCATGGTCGCGAACCTCGACGAGGGGGCGACGATCACCGGCCGCGAGGGCGCCGCCGACATCGGCGCGGCGCTCGCGGGCCTCGCGCCCGTGGTCGCGCTGACCCTCGGGCACACGGGCGTCGTGGTCATCGACCACGGGCACAGGCAGTTCGTGCCGGCGGTCGAGGCGCGGCTCGTCGACCCCACGGGTGCGGGCGACGCGTTCACGGCGATGTTCGTCGCGAGCGTCGTGAGCGGCGCGGATCCCGTGAGCGCCGCGCGCCGAGGCGTCGCGATGGCCGCCGAGGCCGTGTCCGTCGCGGGCGCGCGGCCGTCGCGCAGCGTCTGAGGCGCAGCGGAGGGCGCGAGCGACCGCGCGACGCTCGAGCGCGCGCTCAGGCGAGGACGACGAACGACGACACGGCCGAGGCGAGCAGCCCCACGGCCGTCGCGAACCACTGCATGCCGGCGAGCCGGGCGTCGCGATGGTCGACGGCCTGCGGATGCGCGGCACGCAGCCGGCGGGCGCTGCCGAGGTGGGTGCGCACCGCCGGGCGCACGCGGCCCGCGAGGGTGCCGAGCACGGCGACGAGGTCGTCGCGGCGGTAGCGCGCACCGTCGAGCTGCGCGAGCTGCGAGCCGTCCGCGGCGATGACCGCGAGGTCGACCCTCCGCTCCGCGGTGTGGTCGCGCCAGGCGACCGGCAGCACCTCGTGCACGTCTGCGACGGCGAAGGCGGGCCAGCCGCGCACCCGCACGCCGCCGTCGGCGACCTCGACGTCGCCGCGCGACGCTCGCACGGCACCGAGCACCACCACGACGGCGAGCCCGATCGCGGACGGTCCGATCGTCGCCGCGGACACGAGCGCGGACTCGATGTGGACGCTCGCGAGGTCGAGCGCGATCGGCGTGCCCACGAGCACCGCGGGCAGGGCGGAGCGCAGCAGCATCGGCGCTCGCGCGGCGCGCGCGCTCGCGGCGTGCGTCGCCCCGTGACGCGAGCGCCCCACCTCGGCGACGACGTCGGCGAGCGCGAGACGAGCGTGCGCGGCCATGTCGCCACCGTAGCGCCGTCGGGTGTGCGGCATCCGCCAGGCGGACGCGCGAGGATGGACGCATGGCAGAGCGCGCAGCACCCGAGATCGTCGTGGCGGAGGACGGGACGCGACTCGCCGTCCACGAGCTCGGCGATCCGGGCGGGGCGCCCGTGCTCATGGTGCACGGCTTCTCGTCGAGCACGCGTCGCAACTGGATCGACGCCGGCTGGGACCGCGCGCTCGTCGCCGCGGGGCTGCGCGGGGTCGCCCTCGACCTGCGCGGCCACGGCGACAGCGAGCGGCCGGGCCCGGGCGGATACGACGTCTCGCGCTTCCTCTCGGACGTCGACGTCGTCCTCGCGGCGACGGGCCTCGTCCGGCCCGGGTACCTCGGCTACTCGATGGGCTCGAGGCTCGGCTGGAGGCATGCCGCGCTGCACCCCGACGCGTTCTCGGCGCTCGCGCTCGGCGGACTCCCGGCCGGCGCTCCCTTCCGGGGCCTCGACGGCGACCTCGCGCGCCGAGCGCTCGCCGGCGAGGCGGAGCCGACGGGTGCCGCGGCGTTCGTCGTCCGCCTGGCGACGGCGCTGCCGGAGAACGACCCAGCGGCGCTCGTCGCCCTCGCGAGCGAGGTCTCGCGTACCCCGTTCGCTCCGGCCGACCATGCGCCGACGGCGCCGACGCTGCTCATGACGGGCGACCGCGACGTCCACGCACCCGACACCGCATCGCTCGTCGATGCCCTGCCGCAGGGCCGATTCGCGCCGATCCCGGGCCGCAACCACATCGATGCCGTCACCTCCCGCCCCTACAAGGAGCAGGCGCTCGCCTTCCTCGCCGAGCACGCCGCCCGCGCGGGCACTTGAGGGCACGCCGAGAAGATGGCACGGTTGCCAGGTGCGCTACCCCTCCGGCTCCATCGTCCGCGAGGCGGTGCTGCTCGTCGAGAGCGTGCGCGTCACCGAGTATCTCCGCCACATGCGCCGCACGAGCTACGACGACTACATGGCGCTCGACGGCAACCTCGGCACCACGATCATGACGCGCGAGCTCGGCGACGGCCGCTCGATCGTGCGGGTGCAGTCGTGCTGGCGCGACGAGGCGGCGATCCGCGCGTTCGCCGGCGCCGGCCTCGCGGTGGCGTTGACCTATCCCGACGACGACGAGTACCTGCTCGAGCCGCCGGCAAGCCCGACGCACTGGGTCGTGCCCTGATGCGACGCCGTCAGCCGACCGTCGGCGAGCTCGTCGGCTCGTCGCCGGGCTGGCACACGGGGCACCAGTAGACGATCCGCTCCATGGTGAGCGGTCCGAACTCCGCCTTCCGGATGGCGGTGCCGCAGCGTCTGCACGGCTCGTGCTCGCGCCCGTACACCCAGTAGCGGTCCTTGAGGAGCGACCCGGTGAAGGTGCGCTCGACGCGATCGCGGTTGGCGCCGATGACGCGGCGCGCGAGCACGACGAGCGCGCGCGGGTCGTCGACCTCGCCGGCGGGCAGGAATGGCGACAGGCCGCGCAGGAAGCACACCTCGGCGCGGTAGATCGTGCCGAGGCCCGCGAGGTTGCGCTGGTCGAGCAGCGCCATGCCGATGGGCGTCGCAGGCTCGCGGGCGAGGTTCGCCGCGGCGATGCCGGCATCCCAGTCGGGCCCGAGCAGGTCGGGGCCGAGGTGCCCGACCACCGTGCCCTCGTCGACGGTGCGCACGAGGTCGACGACCCCGAGCAGGTAGCCCACCGTCTGCCACTGCTCGGTCTCGAGCACGGCGCGCACCGTGTGCTCCGGTCGCTGCCACCGCGTGCCGCGGCGGTAGCGATGCCACGAGCCGTCCATCTTGAGGTGCGTCTGCAGCGTCCAGCCGCCGCGATCGTCGTCGTCCGAGATGCGATGCAGGATGTGCTTGCCTCGGCTGACGACCTCGAGCACCGTGCGGCCGGCGAGGTCGGCCGTGGCATGGCGGGGCACGCGCAGGTCGAAGCGCGTGAGCTCCTGGCCGGCGAGCACCTCGTGGAGCGATCGCGCGGTGCGCCAGACGGTGTCGCCCTCGGGCATCAGCGCCTCCCTGCGGTGCGCATCAGCCGATCCTCAGACCCTTGGGCGTCACGGCGAAGCCCGCCTCGCGCAGCACGGGGTCGAGGGTCGAGCCGAGCACGCCCTCGCCGTCGACGCGGTGCACGGCGATGCGTCCGAGCGCGGGCGCGACGGCGGCGAGGGATGCCGCTGCGGCCGCGAGGCGCGCCGGCTCGTCGTCGAAGGTGAGCAGGGTGCGACCACCACGCTCGACGAAGAGGGTGAGCGCACCGTCGACGAGCGTCACGAGCGCGCCGGCCTTGCGGCCCGGGCGGTGCCCCTCGTCGCGCTGCGGCCAGCCGAGCGCGGCGCCGTAGGGGTTGGCCGGATCGGTCGCGGCGTACGTGCGGGCGACGAGCGGCGGTGCCTGATCGGGGTCGACGCCGAAGGCGCGCAGGCGGTCGACGGTCGCGGGCGTCGCGAACTGCGCCGCACCGAGCCCGGCGACGAAGTAGCCGCGGCGCGTCTGCCCGGCCTCCTCGAGCTGCGTGAGCACGCGGTAGGCGGCGGCGAAGCCGCCAGGGACCTGCTCGGACTGCACGGCGCCGCGCGTGACGATGCCGTGTCGCTCGAGCAGCTGCTCTGCCGTGGCGAGGCGGCGCACCGTCGCATCCGCCTCGGGGGCGGGCGTCAGCGTCCAGCGGCCGCCGACCTCGGGCGCCGCGGCCTGGGTCGTGCCGCGCGGGCGCATGCGGCCGCGGTAGGCGCGCGTGCGCGTCGGCTGCCGTGCGCGGCGCGACGAGGCACCGGTGCGGATGCGCAGCGAGCCGAGGGTGTCGTTCGTGACGTGGCCGCTCCAGACGAGCTGCCACAGCGTGCTCGTGAGCTCGGCGTCGGGCACGTCGAGCGACTGCTGCAGCTGCCGGAAGAACCAGCCGCCGCCGGCGCCGAGCGCCTCGAGCACCGCTTGGCCCGCGACGTCCGGCGCCTCGGCGGGGGCGTCGATCGTGAGGTGCGCCGTCTCGGCGAGGTGCAGGCGCACCCAGCCGTCGGAGCCCGGCAGCGTGCCGTCGCCGCTCCACAGCACCTCGCCGGTGCTCGTGAGCTCGTCGAGCATCGACGGCTGGTAGTCGCGCACCCGTGCGGGCAGCACGAGCGACTCCCACGCGCTCGCGGGCACGGCGACGCCCGCGAGCTGCTCGACGACCTGCAGCACGCCGTCGACGCCGCGCAGCGAGCGGTCGGCGTGCTGCCACACCGGTAGGAAGCGCGCGAGCTGCGCGGGCTCGACGGGCTCGACCTCCTTGCGCAGCGCGGCGAGCGACCGGGATCGCAGCCGGGTCAGCACCTCCGCGTCGCACCAGTCGGTGCCGACCGACCCTGGCCGGAACTCGCCCTCGAGCACGCGGCGCGTGCCCGCGAGTCGGCGCAGCGCATCGTGCACGACGGCGACGCCGAGCCCGATGGCCGCCGAGGCGTCGGCCGGCTGGAACGGTCCGTGCGTGCGCGCGTACCTGCCGACGAGGTCGCCGACCGCATCGTCGACGGACGCGAGGTATGCCTCGGGCAGGCCGACGGGCAGGGGCACGCCCAGCGCGTCGCGCAGGCGCGCGGCATCCTCGACGACGGCCCAGCGCTCGGCACCGCCGATCGTGAGCCGCATGATGCGCTGGCTGCGACGCAGCCCCTCGAGCCCCGCCTCGAGGTCGACGTCCGCGAGGGACGCCGGATCGAGCCGCTCGCGCAGCGCGGCGGCATCCATCGGCCCGAGGAGTCGCAGGAGGTCGACGGCGCCCTCGAGGCCCTTGAGCCGCCGCTCGGGGTCGAGCCGCTGCAGCTGCGCCTCGGTCTGCGCGATGACGTCGGGGTCGAGCAGCTCGCGCAGCTCTGCGCGACCGAGCAGCTCGGCGAGCATCGTCGTGTCGAGCGAGAGGGCCGCGGCGCGACGCTCGGCGAGCGGGGCGTCGCCCTCGTACAGGAAGGACGCGACGTAGCCGAAGAGCAGGGAGCGCGCGAAGGGCGATGCGTCGGCCGTCTCGACCTCGAGCAGGCGGATGCCGCGGCTCGCGATCGACTGCGCGACCTCGCGCAGCGCCGGCACGTCGTAGACGTCCTGCAGCACCTCGCGCACCGTCTCGAGCACGATGGGGAAGGACGGGTAGCGCCGTGCGACCTCGAGCAGCTGCGCGCCGCGCTGCCGCTGCTGCCACAGCGGCGACCGGCGGCCGGGGTTGCGGCGCGGCAGCAGCAGCGCGCGAGCGGCGCACTCGCGGAAGCGGGAGGCGAAGAGCGCCGAGTCGCCGACGCGCTCGGTGACGATCGCCTCGAGCTCGTCGGGGTCGAAGACGAAGAGCTCGGCGCCGGGCGGGTCGGCGTCGGTGTCCGGCAGGCGCACGACGATGCCGTCGTCGGACGCCATCGCGCCGCCGTCGAAGCCGTGGCGCTCGCGGATGCGCGCGGTGATGGCGAGGGCCCACGGCTGGTGCACGCGATTGCCGTAGGGCGAGTGCAGCACGACGCGCCAGTCGCCGAGCTCGTCGCGGAAGCGCTCGACGACGAGCGTGCGATCCGACGGCAGCTGGCCCGTGGCCGCGCGCTGCTCGGCGAGGAACGCCGTGAGGTTCTGCGCCGCCCGCGCGTCGAGCCCCGCCTGCGCGAGCCTGGCCGAGGCCTCGTCGGGCGTCCATGAGCCGGCCTCGCGCAGGAACGCGCCGATGGCGGCGCCGAGCTCGGCCGATCGGCCCATGGCGTCGCCCGTCCAGAAGGGGACGCGGCCGGGCTGCCCGTAGGCGGGCGTGACGATGACGCGGTCGTGCGTGATGTCCTCGATGCGCCAGCTCGTCGCGCCGAGGGCGAAGACGTCGCCCACGCGCGACTCGTAGACCATCTCCTCGTCGAGCTCGCCCACGCGCCCGCCGCGGTCGGCGCCGGCGAGGAAGACGCCGAACATGCCGCGGTCGGGGATCGTGCCGCCGCTCGTGACGGCCAGTCGCTGCGCGCCCGGCCGGCCCGTGAGGGTGCCCGAGACGCGATCCCAGACGACGCGGGGCCGCAGCTCGGCGAACTCGTCGGACGGGTAGAGGCCCGAGACGAGGTCGAGGGTGGCCTCGTAGGCGCTGCGGGGCAGCGACGCGAACGGCGCGCTGCGACGCACGATCTCGAACCAGTCGTCGACGTCGACCGGGCCGAGCGCGGTGTGCGCCACGGTCTGCTGGGCGAGGATGTCGAGCGGGTTCTGCGGCACGGCGATGCGCTCGATCTGCCCGTCGCGCATGCGCTCGGTCGTCACGGTCGCGTGCACGAGGTCGGCGCGATGCTTGGGGAAGAGCACGCCGCGCGACACCTCGCCCACCTGATGCCCCGCGCGGCCGACGCGCTGCAGGCCCGACGCGACCGACGGCGGCGACTCGACCTGGATGACGAGGTCGACCGCGCCCATGTCGATGCCGAGCTCGAGCGACGACGTCGCGACGACGCAGCGCAGCGTGCCGCGCTTGAGGTCGTCCTCGATCTGGGCGCGCTGCTCCTTCGACACCGAGCCGTGGTGGGCGCGTGCGAGCACGGGCTCGGCGCCGGAGGTCTGGCCCGACTGCCCCATCATCTGCGCGGGGATGCGATCGGCCGCGGGCGTCGGGCGCGCGTCGGCACCCTCGTGCTCGGCGGCCTCGGCCTGGCGCTCGACCCAGATCTCGTTGAGGCGCGAGGTGAGGCGCTCGGCGAGTCGCCGGGAGTTCGTGAAGACGATCGTCGAGCGCTGGGCGACGACGCGGTCGACGATCGCCTCCTCGACGTGCGGCCAGATGGAGCGCTGCTGCACGTCGGTCTGGTCGGTCGCGGCGCTCGCGGCCCCCTCGCGCGGCGGCGCGGAGCCGAGGTCGCTCATGTCGTCGACGGGCACGACGACCTGCAGCTCGACGCGGCCACGGGACTCGGGGGCGACGATCGTGACGGGATGCGGGCCGCCGAGGAACCGCGCGACGGCCTCGGGCGGGCGCACGGTGGCCGAGAGGCCGATGCGCTGCGCGGGCCGCTCGAGCATGGCGTCGAGGCGCTCGAGCGAGACGGCGAGGTGCGCACCGCGCTTCGTCGAGGCGACGGCGTGGATCTCGTCGACGATGATCGTCTCGACCCCGGCGAGCGTCTCGCGTGCGGCGCTCGTGAGCATGAGGAAGAGCGACTCGGGTGTCGTGATGAGGATGTCGGGCGGCGTGCGCAGCAGCTGCCTGCGCTCGGCCTGCGGCGTGTCGCCCGAGCGCACGCCGACGGTGATGTCGGGCGCGGGCAGGTCGAGCTCGGCCGCCGTGCGTGCGACGCCGACGAGCGGGCTGCGCAGGTTGCGCTCGACGTCGACGCCGAGCGCCTTGAGCGGGGAGAGGTAGAGGACGCGCGTGCGCCGGAGCGGATCCTCGGGCTTGGGCTCGCGTGCGAGCCGGTCGATCGCGGTGAGGAATGCCGCGAGCGTCTTGCCCGAGCCCGTCGGCGCGATGACGAGGGCGCTGCCGCCGGCGCGCGTCGCCTCCCACGCGCCCTCCTGCGCGGGCGTCGGCGCCGCGAACGCGCCACGGAACCATGCGGCCGTCGCGGGGCCGAAGGCATCGAGCGCGTCGGGCATCCACCCATCCAATCCCACGCCTCCGACATGAGCGCGGGCTTGCGCAGACGCCCCCTGCCGGGCGGTGGTGCCGGTCAGGCCGCGAGATGCCCCGGGACGTGCACAGGGCCGGTCGAGTTCACTCGACCGGCCCCAGTCCCTTGCACCAGGGTGGATCGTGGATCGCACCCTCCGCCGATGACCACAGCACAACCATCGACGTGCTGCACACGCTATAACGGATCGGTAACGAGTGGGGCATCAGGACGCTGTGCCTTTGCTGTGTCTCTTCGCGCTGGTCGATCGCGTCAGCGCGAGACGCCGCGCAGCAGCTCGGCCATCACGTCATGGGCGGAGCCGCCTCGCGACAGCCCCGCCGACTGCCCCGCCCACAGCGACATGAGGTCGACGATGCCGCGCTCGCCCGCCACCGAGCGGAATCGACCGGTCAGCCAGTTCTGGATGGGGAAGGGCGCGGGGGTCGTGAGCTCGCGCGTGAGCCGGTTCGGCAGGCCGCGCGCGAGGCGACCGCTCGGGCCGCGCGTCAGCACGGTGTCCGCGGCGCCCGCCGCGAGGATCGCGGCCCGGTAGGCGTCGGCGGCGGCCGACTCCCGCGCGGCGAGGAAGGCGGTGCCCACCTGCACGCCGTCGGCGCCGAGCGCGAGCGCCGCGCGCACGCCGCGCGCGTCGGCGATGCCGCCTGCGGCGATCACCGGCACGTCCACGGCGTCGACGACCTGGGGCAGCAGCGACACGAGGCCGACGAGCGACTCCTCGGCGGGTCGCAGGAAGGAGACGCGGTGCCCGCCGGCCTCCGAGCCGCTCGCGACCACCGCGTCGACGCCCGCGGCCTCGAGCGCCACGGCCTCGTCGACGGTCGTGGCCGTGCCGAGCAGTCGGATGCCTGCGGCGCGCACCGCGTCGACGAGTCGCTCGCTCGGCACGCCGAAGACGACGCTGAGCACCGCCGGTCGCGCCGCGAGCACGGCGTCGAGCTGCTCGTCGACGCTCGGCGCGAAGCGGTCCGGCAGCTCGGGCGGCTGCAGGCCGAGCTCCGCGAAGTAGGGCGAGAGGGCCTGCACGTGCTGCGCGAGCTCCGCGTCGGTGGGCGCGGGATCGGGCTCGCCCGGGATGGGCAGCCAGAGGTTGAGGGCGAAGGGCCGGTCGGTCGCTGCACGCAGGGCGTCGGCCGTCTCCGCGATGCGCGCCGCGTCGTAGCCGTAGAGCCCGAACGATCCGAGCCCGCCGGCGTTCGACACCGCGGCGGTCAGCGCGACCGACGACATCCCCCCGAACGCGCCGAGCACGATCGGGTGGTCGATGCCGAGGAGGCGCTCGAGCCTGCCGCCGCCGCTCATCGTGCGGTCGCGACGTCGGGGAGGAGATGCGCGGTGCTCATGGCTCCACTGCAGCACCTGGCATCGCCCACCGCAACGAGCCGCGCGGCGCCGCGCGTCAGAAGCGGTCGGGCGAGGCGGCGTGGGGCGCGAGCACCGTGACGTCGGCGTGGCGGTCGAACCGGTAGCCGGCGCCGCGCACGGTGCGCACGACGTCGGCCCAGTCGCCGAGCTTCGAGCGCAGGCGTCGCACGTGCACGTCGATGGTGCGCTCGTTCGGCCGTGCCGCGTCGTCGGCATCGGGCCACAGCGCGTCGATGATCTCGGTGCGCTCGACCGTGCGGCCCTCGCGGAGCACGATGAACTGCAGCAGCTCGAACTCCTTGTAGGTGAGCGGCGCGATGTCGTCGCCGATCGCGACGCGCTTGCGCGACAGGTCGATCGTGACGTCGAGCGCGGGCTCGTCGACCGGGGCCTCGGCCTTGCGCAGCGACGGGTCCTGCAGCGCGCGCCGCACGACGTCGACGTCGCGTCCGCCCGCGCCCGCCGGGGCGAGGGCGACGGCCGCGTGGGTCTGCGCCGACGGCGAGAGGCGCGCCGTGAGGCGCTTCAGCTCGCCGACGAGCTCGGCGAGCTCGATGCCGTCCGCGTCCGATGCGTCCTCGCCGAGGCCGACGTACAGCACGAAGCCGCGGGCCTCGGTGCCGTCGGGGACGGCGCGGACGGGGGAGCGGCGCTCAGGCGCGGCCGGTGCCGCGGGGCGCGGGGCGAGGGCGAGGTTGCCCTCGGTCGCGGGGGACTGCCTGGTCTGGATGTGCGTGATGGCGATGGACATCGCGATGCCTTCCGGCTGGGCGTGCGACCGACGTCGGTCTCGCACGCGGGGTGTCGAGGTGCTGCTGAACCCGAGGAGCCTCGGGCGAGCGGCTCATGCGAGCGCTCGGAGTCGACGGCAGCGACCGCTGCGTCAGACGGGCATGGTGCGGGGCGGAACGAGCCTCACGCACACATTCGACACATGGCGACGGCCGGCATCATCATGCCGGCATCTCCCCGGGCCACCACGGTGGTCGAGAGGAAGAGGTTCGTCGTCATGCGCACGATCCTTGCATCGCACGCACGAATGCGTCAAGACGGGCGTGCCCCGCATGTGACGAAGTGTGACGCTGCGCGCGCGGCACCCACTCCGCCGTCGCCGTCATCCGTTGCGAGGTACGCATCTCGACGTCGGGTGCTGCGATCGCGGTACCTCGCGTCGAGACGGGTACCTCGGAACGCGCGGTGGGTGCCTCACGGCAGGATGCGTACCTCGGAACGCGGGGGGATGCGCCGCGCGGCCGGACGGGATCGGTCAGTCGACCGTGCCGTAGAGGCGGTCGCCCGCGTCGCCGAGCCCGGGGACGATGTAGCCCTGCTCGTTCAGGCGCTCGTCGAGCGCTCCCAGCACGAGGGTCACGTCGTGGCCCTCGACCTCGCGCTCGACGCGCTCGATGCCCTCGGGCGCGCCGAGGATGCAGATGGCGGTGACGTCGACGGCGCCGCGATCGAAGAGGAAGTGGATGGCCGCCGCGAGCGAGCCGCCCGTGGCGAGCATGGGGTCGAGCACGAAGCACTGGCGGTCCGACAGGTCGTCGGGCAGGCGCTCGGCGTACGTGTACGGCTGCAGCGTCTCCTCGTTGCGCGCCATGCCGAGGAAGCCGACCTCAGCGGTCGGCAGCAGCTGCATGAGGCCGTCGAGCATGCCGAGGCCCGCGCGCAGGATGGGGACGACGAGCGGACGCGGCTCGGCGATCGCGACGCCGACGGTCGAGGTCACGGGCGTCTCGATGCGCTTCTCGACCACGCGAACGTTGCGCGTCGCCTCGTAGGCGAGCAGCGTCATGAGCTCGTTCGTCAGCGCACGGAACGTGGGAGACGGGGTGTCGCGGTCTCGCAGCACCGTGAGCTTGTGCGTGATGAGCGGATGGTCGGCCACGTGCACTCGCATAGGCTCAGGCTACCCATCCGACGGACCGCTCGAGGAGCCCGCGTGCGTCACGCACCAGACCACGAGGCGTGGATGCGCCTCGCGATCGCCCAGGCGCGGGCAGCGGCGGCCGCCGATCGCCCCGACGTGCCCGTCGGCGCCGTGCTCCTCGGTCGGGACGGCACCGTGGTCGCGACCGGCCGCAACGAGCGCGAGCTGCATCGCGATCCCACGGCGCACGCCGAGATCGTCGCGATCCGCGCCGCGGCGGCGGCGCGCGGCGACTGGCACCTCGACGACTGCACGCTCGTCGTCACCCTCGAGCCGTGCCCGATGTGCGCCGGCGCCATCCTGGCCGCCCGCATCCCGCGCGTCGTCTTCGGGGCGTGGGACGACAAGGCGGGCGCGGCGGGCAGCGTGCTCGACGTCCTGCGCGAGCGCCGCCTGCCGCAGCGTGCGGAGGTCGTCGCGGGCGTGCTCGAGACGGAGTGCGCCGCGCTGCTCACGGGCTTCTTCGGCGAGCGTCGCTAGCGAGGTCGCTCAGCGGGTGCCGCGCTCGCGATCCTCGGGCTCGCCGGGCAGGTGCGACTCGGCGCCCGCCTCCTCGCGCTGCTCGCGCTCGAGCCGGGCGGCGTGCTCGGTCGGTCGCCACGCCTCGTCGACGACGCCGAACCCGCCGGGCATCGTGCCGCGCTCGCGCTGCCGCGTGCGCTCGCGCCGGTACAGGCGCGGCGCGAGCACGGCGATCGCGACGACGCCGACGGCGAGCACGAGCCAGGGCAGCCACTCCATCGCCGCGCCTCAGCGCCAGAGCGTCGCGACGAGCAGGTTCACGACCGAGAGCCCGCCGGCGACGTGGAAGAGCGGCTTGAGGCGCGAGTCGTCGACGACGCCGACGATGCCCTGGCCGCCCGCCACCCGCGCGATGCCGCCGTCGGCGGTCGCGACGAGGCCGGCGCGCGTCGCCTGCATGCCGCGCTGCCGCAGGAAGCCCGCGAGCGACACGGCGAAGACGACCACGGCCACGAGCGACTTGATGCCGAGCCTCATGTGGTTCGGGTCGTCGTACGCGATCTGCAGGCCGTAGAGGGCGGCGCCGCTGACGAGCTGGATGCTCGCGCCGAGCAGCAGCAGCGAGAACCGGAATCCGAGCCGCGCGCGCAGCTGCACGAGGAAGGTGCCGACGAGCAGCGAGACCCCGATGAGGTGCGTCGCGACGAGGAGGTCGTAGACGAGGTCCACGGCGGGGCCTAGTTGCCGCTCTGGATGACGATGTGGTCGGTCGACGGCGCGATGTCGGGCCGTGCGACGTAGATGTCGGGCTCGATGTAGATGACGCGCGCCACGGGCACGGCCTCGCGCACATGGCGCTCGAGCACGTCGATCGATCGCGCGACGTCCTCGAGGGTCGAGGTCGGCGGGAAGGCGACCTTCGCGGCCACCATCATCTCGTCGGGGCCGAGGTACAGGGTCTTCATGTGGATGACGGCCTCGACGTCCTCCGAGGCGTTGAACGCGGCGAGGATGCGCTGGTGGTCCTCGGGCGTCGCGCCCTCGCCGATCAGCAGCGACTTCATCTCGATGGCGAGGATGATCGCCACGACGATGAGCAGCGCGCCGATCGCGAGCGTGCCGAACGCGTCGAAGACCGGGTTGCCCGTGAGCACCGAGAGGCCGACGGCGGAGAAGGCGAGCACGAGGCCCGTGAGCGCCGCGACGTCCTCGAGCAGGATGACGGGCAGCTCGGGCGAGCGCGAGGTGCGGATGAACGTCCACCAGCCCGCCTTGCCGCGGACGAGGTTCGACTCCTTGACCGCGGTGCGGAGGCTGAACGACTCGAGCACGATCGCGATGCCGAGCACGAGCAGCGGGATCCACGCGTTCGTGATCTCGTGCGGCTCCTGCAGCTTCTCGATGCCCTCGACGATCGAGAAGACGCCGCCGACGGAGAAGAGGATGAGGGCGACGATGAACGCCCACACGTACCGCTCGCGGCCGTAGCCGAAGGGATGCTCCTGGTCGGCCTTCCGCCGCGCGAGCCTGCCGCCCAGCAGCAGCAGCAGCTGGTTGGCCGAGTCGGCGAAGGAGTGGATGGCCTCCGCGAGCATGGATGCGGAGCCCGACAGGAGCCACGCGACGAGCTTCGTGATGCCGATCCCCGTGTTGGCGAGGAATGCGGCGATCACCGCCTTGGTGCCATGGGATTCGCTCACGGCCGCGAGTCTACGCTTGGCCGCATGACCTCCTCGCTGCCGTCCATCGCCATCCTCGGAGCAGGCTCGATGGGCGGTGCGATCCTGTCGGGGCTCGTGGCCGACGGGTCGGCCGCCTCGCTCGCGGCGACGAACCGGTCGCGAGCGAAGGCCGAGGCCGCGGCGGCACCCGGCGTGCGCTCGATCGCCCTCGAGGACGAGCCGCGCGGCAACGTCGAGGCCGCCGCGGCCGCGGACGTCGTCGTGCTGGGCGTCAAGCCGTACATGGTGGCCGACCTGCTCGCGGAGATCGCGCCGGCGCTGCGGCCGGGCACGCTCGTCGTCTCGCTCGCCGTCGGCACGACATGCGCCGCGATGGAGGCGCTGCTGCCCGAGTCGATCGCCGTCGCGCGCGCCATGCCGAACACGCCGACGAACGTGGGCCGCGGCGTCACGGGCGTCGCGGGCGGCTCGCGCGCGAGCGACGAGCAGGTCGCGCTCGCCGCGGCGGTCTTCGGCGTCGTCGGCGAGGTGCTCGTGATCGACGAGGCGCAGATCGACGCCCTCTCGACGATCTCGGGATCGGGCCCCGCCTACGTCTTCCTGCTCATGGAGGCGCTCACGGGCGCTGCCGAGCGCCTCGGCTTCACCGCCGAGCAGGCGGCGACGATGGTGCAGGAGACGTTCGCGGGCGCGAGCGCCCTGCTCGCCGACGCCCGCACGAGCGAGCCCGGCATCGATCCCGCCGAGCTGCGCAGGCGCGTCACGAGCCCCAAGGGCACGACGGAGCAGGCCGTCCGCGTGCTGCAGGAGGCGGACCTCGGTGCGCTCTTCGATCGCGCGACGGCGGCCGCGGCGGCGCGAGCGGCGGAGATCGCCGCCTCCTGACCGGCTCAGGCCAGCTGGTCGCCGTCGACGTACCGCCAGGCGTCGTCGCGCACGAAGCGCGAGCGCTCGTGGACGACGAAGCGCTCGCCGTCCTCGACGTACGACGCCCGGAAGGTCACCGTGCCGGCGCGGTCGAACGGCCCGCCGTCCTCCGTCGACTCGATCTCGAGGCCGATCCAGCGCTCGTCGCCCGGCTCGATCCGGGCCGGCCGCGTCGTGGGGTGCCACGACGCGCGCAGCCAGTCCGGCCGACGCAGGGCGAACGCCGAGTAGCGTGAGCGCATGAGCGCCTCGGCGGTCGGCGCGAGCCGCTCGCCGTCGTGCACGGGGCCGCAGCACTCGGCGTACGGCAGGCCGCTCGAGCAGGGGCAGCGCAGCGTCGCCATGCGGCCCGCCTCAGGCGCCGAGCGACGCGAAGCGCTCGATGTCGGCCTGGTTGCCGGAGATGATGACGAGGTCGTGGGCCGACACGACGGTCTCGGGCGTCGCGTACGTGAAGGCGCCGCCGGGGCTCTTCACGCCCACGACCGTGAGGTTGTACTTCGAGCGGATGCGCGACTGCGCGAGCGGCACGTCGCGCAGGTGCTTCGGCGGGTACATCTTCACGATGGCGAAGTCGTCGTCGAACTGGATGTAGTCGAGCATGCGGCCCGACACGAGGTGCGCGACGCGCTCGCCGGCCTCGGCCTCCGGGTACACGATGTGGTTGGCGCCGATGCGGCTGAGGATCTTGCCGTGCGACTGGCTGATGGCCTTCGCCCAGATCTGCGGGATCTTGAGGTCGACGAGGTTCGCGGTGATGAGCACCGAGGCCTCGATCGACGAGCCGACGGCGACGACGGCGATCGCGAAGTCCTGCGCGCCGACCTGCCGCAGCGCGTCGATCGAGCGCGCGTCGGCCTGCACGGTGTGCGTGAGGCGCTCGGACCACTTCTGCACGAGCGAGATGTCGTCGTCGATCGCGAGCACCTCGCGGTCGAGGCGCGCGAGCTGCCCGGCGGTCGCTGCGCCGAAGCGGCCGAGGCCGATGACGAGCACGGGGGCGTCGTGCGGGATGCGCTCAACCATGCGCCAAAGACTACGGGCCTCGCGCGGGGCGGCGCTCGGTGTCCGTGCTCGCCGTGCGAGCATCGTGCCATGAGACGACGTCGCCAGGACGACGAGGGAGTGAAGCTCGAGGCCGGGCTCATCTTCTCGGAGCCTGAGGCGGCTGACCCGAAGGAGCGCTCCGTCGTGCTCGCCTTCACCGACGAATCGGGTTGGCAGGGGGCTGCCGCCGTCTGGTTCTCGGGACTCAACTTCCGCTGTGGAGACGGCAGCGCGACCGCTGGATCGCTGCAGAGGGATGGAGTCGAGGTCGCGCCGCGCGAACTCTGGGATGCCATCACGGTCACGTTGTTCCCGGAGCAGCCCACCGACTACTTCTGGTGCGACGTCATGGAATGGAAGCCCGGTCGCGAGGTGCGGTCGGCCGTCGACGGCGTGCGACCGGGTGACGACTGGATCGGGCGAAGTCTCGCGACGTCCCCCCTGCTGCGGTATCGGTGGGACCCGTCCGAACGCAGCTCCAAGGTCGACGCGGTGCTCCGCCGCATGCTCGACGCTGACGATGCGCAGGTCGTCCAGGCCGCTCGATCGCTCGCGCCTCGCAGGCAGAGATCGGTGTGGGTCAGGGCCTTGCGCCGACGCGATCGAACGGCAGCCGATGCCATCGCGGACCTGTGCGGCTCCTTGGTCGAGCATCCGCTGAACCACAAGGTTCAAGAGGGTCCGAGCGGTCGGGAGGTGGCGGCGGAGCTCCGGAAGGTGGCCAGATCCATGTTCGGCGGCCCGCTGTACGCACCTGGTCTCTGGCCGGTGAGCCTCGATCGAATCCTCGTGGCTCTCGACTCGCGTTCCTAGCTTCGCCGAGACCGGACGGCGGCGTAGCCGCTGGCGCAGTCAGCGCCGACGCTCAACCAACGATCGGCCTCTCCTCGGGACGGGTGAACAGCTGCGTGGTCTGGCTTGCTGCCAGGGCCGCGGCGAGCGTAACGCTACCGATGCGACCGACGAACATCGTCGCGGCGAGCACGGCCTTCGCCGCCCACGGCAGGTCGCCGTGCGTGAAGCCCGTCGAGAGCCCGCACGTCGCGAAGGCGCTCACGACGTCGAACAGCACGTAGTCGAGCGGCTCGCCGGTGATCTGCAGCAGCGCGATCGTCGAGACCGCGACGATCGTCGCGCCCCACAGCACGACCGAGACCGCCAGGCGCAGGACGTCGGACGGGATGCGGCGGCCGAACGCCTCCATCGACGTGCGTCCGCGCGCCTCGGCGATCGCGGCGAGGAACAGGATCATGAGCGTCGTCACCTTGACGCCGCCGGCGGTCGACGCCGAGCCGCCACCGATGAACATGAGCATGTCGGTCACGAGCAGGCTCGAGTTGTTGAGGTCGGTGAGGTCGTGCACGGCGAAGCCGCCCGAGCGCGACATCGACGACATGAACATCGCCTGCAGCAGCTGCTGGCCGGGATCCGCGTCGCCCCACGAGTCGGCGTTGCCGAGCTCGAGCACGAGGTAGGCGAGGGCGCCGACGACGAACAGGCCGATCGAGCCGAAGAGCGTGAGCTTCACGTGCAGCGGCCACAGGCGCGGGTTCCTGAGGTTGCGCAGCAGCACGAAGTAGACGGGGAAGCCGAGCGCGCCGAGGAAGACGCCGGTCATGATGACGCCGAGGAACCACGGGTCGGTCGCGTACGGGGTCAGGCCCTCGACCGTGGGGATGAAGCCGGAGTTCGTGAACGCCATGAACGCGTAGTAGACCGACTGGTACAGCGCCTCCCAGAAGGGCACGCCCTGCAGCAGGATGCGCGGCAGCAGCAGCAGGATGAGCACGGCCTCGATCGCGAGCACCGAGATCGCGATGATGCGCAGCAGGCTGCCGACGTCGCCGAGCCGGATGGCCTGCCCCTCCTTCACGACGCCGCGGCGCACGCGCGAGGGGTTCGTGTCGCCTGCCGCCATGAGGCGCTGCTTGAGGCCGAGCCTGCGCGCGACCGTCATGCCGAGCAGCGACGCGAGCGTCAGCACGCCGATGCCGCCCACCTGCACGCCGACGAGCACGAGCGCGTTGCCGAAGGGGCTCCAGTGCGTCGCCATGTCGACGGTCGTCAGGCCGGTGACGCAGATCACGCTCACGGCGGTGAAGAGCGCGTCGATGAACGTCGCGGGCGGCTCGTCGCCGCGCGTCGCGAGCGGCGTCATGAACAGCAGCGTCCAGATGACGTTGATGGTCGCGAACACGACGATCGCGAAGCGCGCGGGGTACTGGCTCGCGAAGGCCTCGACGCGGTCGCGCAGTCGTGCCAGCAGCGGGGTCTGATCCCGGTGCACGGTCGCCTGCGACATCCCGCTCCTCACGATGGGGCACCCGCGGTGCGCCCCCGAGCGTAGCCCCGAGCGGCGCCCGCGTCCCGCACGTCGCGCACCCCCGCGCACGAGGCGCTCGCGACCGGCGTTGGACGCGACGCATGCCGCGCTGGCAATATGTCGCCATGGCCGACATCTTCAGCGTGATCGCCGATGCCACGAGGCGCGAGATCCTCGGGGTGCTGCTCGACCGTCGCGCGACGACGGGCGAGGCGAGCGTCAGCGAGATCGTGGAGGCGCTCGGCGTCGCGCAGCCCACGGTGTCGAAGCACCTGAAGACCCTGCGGGACGCCGGGCTCGTCGAGGTGCGCGAGGAGGGCCAGCACCGCTTCTACCGCATCGACCCCGCACCGCTCGACGAGGTCGACGACTGGCTCATGCCGTTCGTGTTCGCGGGCGACGACCAGGGGCACGAGGGCGGCCTCGGCGCTGCGGCCTTCGCGGCGTGGGCGGGTGCGAACGTCTCGTTCAAGACGGCGGCCGACCAGGCGCGCACCGCGGCCGAGCAGGCGCTCGAGCGCGCGAACTCGATGGTCGAGCACCCCGCGCCCGTCGGCGAGTCCCTCGGGCGCCGCGTCGCGGACGCGGCGCACGAGGCCCGGCAGCGCGCCGCCGAGCTGCAGACCTGGCTCGACGAGCTGCAGTCGCGGCTCGACGAGCGTCGCGGCGACGCGTCGCGCGCCATCGAGTCGGCGCGCGACCGGCTCCGCCGCCGCGACTGACCCTCGCGCACGGCGGCTCCACCGGCCGCACGCATCGAGGGTGCTCCGCGTGCGATAGGCTGGTGGGCAGTGTTCTCCCGCGGTCCCCGCGGTCGAGAGACGGAAACGACATCGGGAAGCGAGGGACCGCAATGGGTTCGGTCGTCAAGAAGCGCCGCAAGCGCATGGCCAAGAAGAAGCACCGCAAGCTGCTGCGCAAGACGCGTCACCAGCGTCGCAACCGCAAGTAGCGGCACTCGATGAGCGCTCGGCACCCATGGTGCCGGGCGCTTCGTCATGCCCGCCGCGCGCCTCGGCCTACGCTGGGACGATGGTCGAGGTCACGTTCGTCGCGAAGCCCGGCTGCCACCTATGCGACGTCGCCAGGCCCGTGGTCGAGGCCGTCGTCGGCGAGTTCGCGGGCCGCGCGACGCTGCTCGAGCTCGACATGACGACGGATGCCGCGCTCGCGGAGCGCTGGAGCGAGGACGTGCCCGTCGTGCTCGTCGACGGTCGCCCGCACGCGTCGTGGCGCGTCGACGCCGCGCGCCTGCGCGACCGCATCGGCCGCGCGCTCGCCTGATCCGGCGAGATGCGCGCCGCTGCGGGCAGGCGAGGCCGCATCGGCCTCGCCGCCCCGCTCAGGCGCGCATCCCGCCGAGCGATCAGGGCTCGAGGCGCGTCGGGCCGCGGAAGAGGAACGTCGTCTCGCGGATCGACGGCAGGCCGAGCATGAGCATGACGACGCGGGCGAGGCCCATGCCGAAGCCGCCGTGCGGCGGCGTGCCGTAGCGGAAGAAGTCGAGGTAGCCCTCGATCTCGGCCGGGTCGACGCCCTTGTCGCGCGCCTGCGCCTCGAGCACGTCGATGCGGTGCTCGCGCTGCGCGCCCGTCGCGATCTCGGTGCCCTTGTAGAGCAGGTCGTACGACCTGGTCGATCCCTCGCCCTGACGCATGTGGTAGAACGGCCGCACCGTGTCGGGGTAGTCGGTCACGAACACGAAGTCGTGGCCGAGGGTCTCGGCGACGTGGGCGCTCACCTGGCGCTCCGCCTCGGGGTCGAGGTCGCCGTCGGCGCGCTCGATCGTGTGACCGCGCTCCTCGACGATCCGCTTCGCCTCGGCGTGCGTGATGCGCGGGAACGGCAGCGTCGGCACCGTCAGCTCGATGCCGAACGCCTCGCGCACCTGGTCGCCGTAGCGCTCGACCACGGCGGCGACCGCGTCGGCCAGGAGCGCCTCGTGGTGCGCCATGACGTCCTCGTGCGAGTCGACCCACGACAGCTCGGCGTCGACCGACGTGAACTCCGTCGCGTGGCGCGACGTGAACGACGGGTCGGCGCGGAAGGCCGAGGCGATCTCGAAGATCTTGCCGAAGCCGGCCGACTGCGCCATCTGCTTGAACAGCTGCGGGCTCTGCGCGAGATAGGCGGTCGTCTCGAAGTACGGCACCTCGAAGAGCTCGGCGCGCGACTCCGATGCCGAGGCCATGAGCTTCGGCGTGTGGATCTCGATGAAGCCCTCGTCGATCCAGCGCTGACGGAAGGCGTGCTCGATCGCCGTCTGGACGCGGAAGATGAGCTGCGCCTCGGGGCGGCGCAGGTCGAGGAAGCGGTAGTCGAGTCGCTTGTCGATGCCCGTGTCGGCGTCGATGGGGGAGTCGAGCGCCGTCGTCTCGACCGAGAGCGAGGCGACCTTGACCTCGAGACCGCCGAGCTTGACGCGCTCGTCGTGCTTGAGCTCGCCCTCGACGGTCACGAACGAGCCGTGCATGAGGGCGGAGATCGACGCGGCCGTCTCGGCGGAGTCGTCGTTGACGGGGTTCACGAGCTGGGCCGAGCCCGACTCGTCGCGCAGGATGACGAACTGGACGCGCTTCTGATCGCGCACCGTCTCGACCCATCCCTGGACCTTGACCGGTCCGGCGTCGTGGGTGGAGAGGTCGGCGATGAGGGTACGTGCAGTCACGGCTACAGCCTACGGGCGTGCACGTGCGGGTCCTCCATCCGGGCGGCGCCGCGGCCCGGGACGCCGAGCGGGCCGCTGTCCACCCCCTGCCGCACGCCGCCGCGCGCGCGCAGGATGCAGGGCATGACCATCGACGACGCGACGACCGACGGCGAGCGCTGGCTCGTCATCGACGGGCGCCGCTGGCGCCGCACGGATCCCGCGCTGCCCGACGACGTGCAGGCCGCGCTGCGCTCCCACCTGGGCAGGGGCAGGGGCGCCGTGCGTGCGGCGAAGGCCGCGAAGGACCCGCGGGCGGAGGCGGCCGCCAGGCGCCGCGTCGACCTCGCGAAGCACGGCCTCGGCGAGCGCGGGCCACGCTGGTGGGACGAGCCGGAGGACGACCGCATCGCCCGAGCGAACGCGGCGATCCGCGAGCTCGACGCCCTCGGCTGAGCGGCGCCGTCACCCGAGCAGGTGCGCGGCGACCGCCCAGCCGTTGCTCACGACGTGCGCGGCGACGATCGCCACGAGGCTCCGGTGGCGCCACCACAGCACGCCCATGAGGAGGCCGAACGACCCCTGGGCGACGACGACGCGCGCGACGTCGAGCACGGGCGACCCCGTCGCGTGCGAGCCGAGGTGCATGAGCGCGAAGGCGAGCGACGCGAGCGCGATGCCGGGCCAGGCGCCGAGCGCGGCCTCGAGGCGCGTCTGGAGCCACCTGCGGAAGAGCAGCTCCTCGCCGAGCCCCGCGGTGACGGCCGTCGCGCTCGCCGCCACCACGAGCAGCACGGGATCGACGCCGGACAGGTCGTGGGCGGGATTCCACGGCGCGACCTGCGACAGCAGCGTCCAGACGACGACGACGACCGCGGGCGCCCACCACCGCCACGCGCCGCGCACGCGGTGGATCCGCACGCCGCCGAGCACCGCGACCGCGATCCCGGGCACGAGCATGACCAGCACGACCTTCGCGAGGACGTAGCCCTCGCCACCGGCGAGCGACAGCGCGCCCGAGAGGACGGGCAGCGCGACGGCGCACGCGAGGAGCACGGCCGTCGACGCGTGCAGCCGCCTCGCGTCCGTGACGATCGCGGGCATCGCGGCGGCCCGCCTCGGCAGCACGAGCGCGAGGGCGATGCCCGCGACGGCGGGCAGCAGCACGACCCACCATGCGACGGCGGGCGCGCCGGGGTCCGCCGAGGTGGGGGCGCCGCCCGGCAGCGCGACGAGCACCGTCGCGAGGGAGGCGAGCGCGATCGCCGCGCATGCGACGAGCGCCGCGCGGCCGAGCACGGCGGTGCGCGAGGTCGTCATGCCTCGAGCCTCGGGCGGAGGCACGTGCCGCCGCATCCGCCGAAGGATGGACGGGCTGCGCCGGCGACGATCGCCGTGCGCGTCCGACCGGACGAGCGCCGGCGGACCGCACGGACGCGTCGGCGGTGCCCCGTAGCCTCGCGACATGCCGACCGAGCCCGCCTGCCTCGTGCCCGCGTGCGAGGCGCGCGCCGACGCGGATGCGCTCGTCGCCCTCTGCGCGCACCACCTCGCGCTCGCGGCCGACTCGGGGGTGGGGGAGGACGTGCTGCCGCAACCGTGCCCGGCGTGCGGCTCGCGCCACGGCCTTCGGCTGCCCGGTGGCATGCTGTGCGCGACGTGCGAGTGGCGGCAGGGCACGTGGCCAGACGCCGACCTCGTCGCGCCGCGCGTCGACGTCGTCTACTACCTGCGGTTCGACGACCGCGTGAAGGTGGGCACGACCGCCAACCTCCGGCAGCGGCTCGGCGCGATCTGGCACGAGGAGCTCGTGGCGCTCGAGCGCGGCGACCGCACCCTCGAGCGCCGACGGCACGCCGACCTCGCCGAGGCTCGCATCGCGCGCACCGAGTGGTTCCGCATGACCGATGCCGTCGTCGCCCACGTCGAGCGGGTCGCCGGCGGCCGCGACCCATGGGCGCTGCATGCGCGCTGGCGCAGCGAGGCGCTCGCGCTGCGCGGCTGAGCGAGGGCCCGTGCCGGCGGCTCGGCCGCGGTGAGAAGGCATAGGTGCGCTCGGTACCATGACGGCCATGTCCGCTCGCCTGCATCTCGTGCG
Source organism: Agrococcus versicolor (assembly GCF_039531815.1). Lineage (NCBI taxonomy): Bacteria > Bacillati > Actinomycetota > Actinomycetes > Micrococcales > Microbacteriaceae > Agrococcus > Agrococcus versicolor. Next base: position 25,777 of record NZ_BAAAQT010000006.1, read on the forward strand.
TCACGGCGAGGTCGACAACCCCGAGCGCATCCTCTACGGCCGGCTGCCCGGCTACCCGCTCACCGAGCGCGGCCACCGCATGGCGGCGATGGCGGCCGAGAGCACGACGGGGCCCATCGCGCGCGTCTACGCGAGCCCGCTCGAGCGGGCGCAGCAGTCGGCCGCGCCGTGGGCGCAGCGTGCGGGCGTCGAGCTGCGCACCGAGCACCGCATCATCGAGCCCGTCAACGCCTTCGAGGGCAGGACGCTCGCGAGCATCCGCGCGCTGCGCGACCCCCGCATGCTGCGGCTCGTCTGGAACCCGTTCCTGCCGACGTGGGGCGAGCCGTACCGGGCGATCGCCGCGCGCGTCGAGGCGGCGATGACGGATGCGCTCGACGAGCTCGAGGAGTCGGGCGAGCCGGGCGACGTCGTCATGGTGAGCCACCAGGCGCCGATCTGGATCACCCACAGGCACCTCGCCGGCCTGCGCCTCTGGCACGACCCGCGCGCCCGCCGGTGCGCGCTCTCGTCCATCACGACCTTCGAGCGCTCGGGCGACCGCCTCGTCGAGGTCGGCTACGACGATCCTGCGGCGTCGATCGACGCCATCGACCTGGGAGCGGTGTGATGCGCGCGAACCTCCGAGCACTCCTCGCGGCGGCCGCCGCCCTCGCGGTCGTCGGCGTCGCGGGCTGCGCCTCCGACGACGGCGTCGCGAACCAGGGCGACACGGGCTACATCTCGGGGCGTGGCGCCGTCGAGGAGTTCCCCGCCGACGAGCGTCAGGACGCGCCGGCCTTCGGCGGCACCCTGTCGAGCGGCGACGAGTGGTCGTCCGAGGACCACGCGGGCGAGGTCATGGTCGTGAACTTCTGGTACGCCGCGTGCCCGCCGTGCCGCGTCGAGGCGCCGATGCTCGCCGAGCTGGCGACCGAGCACGACGACGTCACCTTCATCGGCGTGAACGTGCGCGACGGCGCGGCGCAGGCCGAGGCGTTCGACGAGCGCTTCGGCATCCCCTACGAGTCTCTCCTCGACGCCGACGGCGGCGCCGTGCAGCTCGCGTTCGTCGAGGCGGGCACCATCACCCCGACGGCGGTGCCCACGACGCTCGTCATCGACTCCGACGGCACCATCGCCGCACGCGTGATCGGCGCCGTTCCGGAGGCCGACGTCAGCATCCTCGACACGATCCTCGACGAGCTCGGATGAATCCGGCCGACCCGATCCTGGGCGGCCAGCTGCTGCTCGCGATGCCCATCGCGCTCCTCGCGGGCGTCATCGCCTTCGCGTCGCCGTGCGTGCTGCCGCTCGTGCCCGGCTACCTCGGCCTCGTCTCGTCGCTCGCCGGCGGGCAGGAGTCGCGCCGCCGGCTCCTGCTGGGCGTCGCGCTCTTCGTCGCGGGCTTCACGCTCGTGTTCGTGCTCGGCTCCTTCGTCGTGGGCGCCTCGAGCGAGTTCCTCCTGCGGTACCGCGACGTGCTCATGCGGGTGCTCGGCGGCGTGCTCGTCGTCATGGGCCTCGTGTTCGTGGGGCAGCTGACGGTGCTGCAGCGCATGTGGAAGCCGCGCCAGGTGCGCACGGGCGGCATGTGGGCGGCGCCGCTCGTCGGCATCGTCTTCGCCGTCGGCTGGACGCCGTGCATCGGCCCGACCTTCGCCGCGATCAGCGTGCTCGCGCTCGACTCGGGCACGGCGTGGCAGGCGGCGCTCCTCGGCCTCGTCTACTCGCTCGGCCTCGGCATCCCGTTCCTCGTCATCACCCTCGGGTTCGGCTGGGCGTCGCGCGGCGTCGGCTGGGTGCGGCGCCACATCCGCGCCATCAACGTCGTCGGCGGCGTGCTCATCATCGCCCTCGGCATCCTCATGCTGTCGGGCGTGTGGACGCAGGTCTCGGACGCGATCCAGGGATGGGTGGGCGATGTCGTCACGATCCTCTGACCAGGCGGCCGCAGCGGCCGCGAAGGCCGACCGGCGCGCGGATGCCGCCGCGGCGAGGTCGGCACGGGACGACGCGGGGCACGACCCCATGCGGCCGTCGGACCACGTCGACTCGACGGCACCCGCCGAGGCGACGGGCGGTCCTCGGCTCGGACCCATCGGCTGGCTGCGGTTCGCATGGCGGCAGCTCACGAGCATGCGCACGGCGATCGTGCTGCTGCTCATGCTCGCGCTCGCGGCCGTGCCCGGCAGCCTCGTGCCGCAGCGCTCGAGCGACCCCAACGGCGTCATCGCCGTGCGCGACGCGAACCCGGACCTCGTGTGGCTCTACGATGCGCTGCAGCTGCACGACGTCTACACGAGCCCGTGGTTCTCGGCGATCGTCATCCTGCTGCTCGTCTCGCTCGTCGGCTGCGTCATCCCGCGCATGCGGCACCACTGGGCGGCGATGCGCTCGCGTCCGCCGCGCACGCCCGCGCGCCTGTCGCGGCTCGTCGGCTTCCAGACGGTGCCGGGCGACGCCGCCGACGTCGAGCGCGCCGAGGGCGTGCTGAAGCGCCTCGGCTACCGCACCGAGCGCTACGCCGACTCCGTCTCGGCCGAGCGCGGCTACCTGCGCGAGACCGGCAACCTCGTCTTCCACGGCTCGATCGTCGTCATCGTCGTCGCGATCGTCGCGGGCAGCGGCTTCGGCTTCCAGAGCCAGCGGCTCGTCGTCGAGGGCGAGGGCTTCTCGCTCGCCGGCGCGAGCCTCGACACGCTCACGACGGGCCAGTTCGTCTCCGCCGACGACCTGCCCGCGTTCGGCGTGCACCTCGACGAGCTCGACGTCGTCTACGAGACCGAGAATCCCGACGCCATCGGCCAGCCGATCGACTTCACGGCGTTCGTGGAGGTGACGGAGGACGGCGAGACGCACCCGGGCCAGATCCGCGTCAACGAGCCGCTGCAGGTGCAGGGCAGCGACCTGTACCTCATCTCGAACGGCTACGCGCCCGAGGTCACGGTCACGAACGCGGAGGGCACGGTCGTGTTCGACGAGATCGTGCCGTTCCTCGCCGGCGAGGACCCGAACATGTCGAGCCTCGGCGTCATCAAGCTGCCGGACGGCCTCGCCGAGCAGGTGGGGCTGCAGGGCTTCTTCTACCCGTCGGCGGCGCAGCTCGACACGGGCGCCTACGCCTCGTACTTCCCCGACGTGCTCAACCCGCTGCTCACGCTGCAGGTGTACACGGGCGACCTCGGCCTCGACTCCGGCGTGCCGCAGTCGGTGTACCAGCTCGACACCGAGGACATGACCCAGGTCGCGGGCCGCGACGCCCCCGAGCCGCCGCTGCTCATCGGGCCGGGCGAGACCGTCGACCTGCCGGACGGCCTCGGCACGATCTCGTTCGACGGCGTGCGCCGCTACGCCGTGATCGACGTGCACCGCGACGTGACGCAGGGCTGGGTGCTCGCCGGCGCGATCGCGCTCGTCGCGGGCCTGCTCGCGAGCCTCCTCATCCCGCGCCGTCGCCTGTGGGTGAAGGCGACGGATGCCGGCCTCGAGGTCGCGGGCCTCGCCCGTGGCGAGGACCCTCGGCTCGAGTCCGCGGTCGACGACCTCGCGCGCCGGCTCCGAGGCGACGACGACGCCCCTGCCGCACGGCAGGGCGACGGGCGCGCGTCGCCCGGCGCCGCAGATGCGAGCGACGAGCCCCCCTCGACCGGCGAACCCGCCGGCGACCCCCGAGCGTAGGATCGAACCATGCCCGACGTCTCGTGGGACTCGTACTCCCTGCTCGCCGTCTACTCCTCGATGGCCGTCTACGCCATCGCGTTCATCGCCTTCGCCTTCGACGTGGCCCGCCGCCGCGACCCGGAGGAGCAGCGCGCGCACGAGCGCGAGCTCGTCACGGCAGGTGGCGGCTCCGCACCCACGACGACGGCGCCCGCGACGACGGCGCGCCCCGCTCGCCGCAACCTCGCGAAGGTCGGCTTCGCCCTCACGGTGCTCGCCTGGGTGCTGCACGCCGCCGGCACCGTCATGCGCGGCATCGCGGCCGAGCGCGTGCCGTGGGCCAACATGTACGAGTTCGCGCTCACGTCGATCGCGATCATCGTCGGCATCTTCGTCTTCGTGCAGCTGTGGCGCGACCTGCGCTTCCTCGGCGTCTACATCACGGGTCTCGCGACGGTGTTCCTCGGCGTCGCGACCGTCAACTTCTACGTCTCGCCGACGCCGCTGCCGCCGGCGCTCCAGTCGTACTGGCTCGTCATCCACGTCTTCGTCGCCGCGCTCGGCACCGGCTTCTTCGCCCTCGGGTCCGGCCTCAGCATCCTGCAGCTGCTGCGCTCGCGCGCATCCGGCCTCGCCTTCGTCGACCGCCTCCCCGGCGCCTCCGCGCTCGAGGACCTCTCGTACCGCGTGAGCGTCATCGGCTTCATCTTCTGGACGTTCACGCTCATCGCCGGTGCCGTCTGGGCCGAGCACGCGTGGGGCCGCTACTGGGGCTGGGACACGAAGGAGGTGTGGACGTTCGTCATCTGGGTCGTCTACGCCGGCTACGTCCACGCCCGAGCGACGCGCGGCTGGCGCGGCACGCGCTCCGCGTGGCTGCAGCTCATCGGCTTCGCGGCGATCCTCTTCAACTTCACGATCGTCAACGTGTTCTTCAAGGGCCTGCACACCTACTCCGGGCTCGAGTGAGCCCGCGGCCGCCGGCTCAGCGCTCGGCGGCCTCGAGCACGGCGTGGGCGGCGACGAGCCGCTCGCGCCACCATGCGGTGCGCTCCTCGGATGCCGCGTGCCAGGCGAGCCGGTGCTCGTCGACGGTCACGCGACCGACGGGGATCGAGCCGTCGACGGGCGTCAGCGGCGCGGCGACGTCGGCCTCGAGCAGCGCGGCCGTGCCGAGCCCGCAGTCGTAGGGCAGCTCGGGCAGGGCCGCGGCGAGCGCCGCGCCGTGCGAGAGGCCGACGGAGGTGTCGAGCGCGCTCGACACGACGGCGGGCAGCCCCGCGGCCTCGACGATCGCGAGCGCCCGGCGGACGCCGCCGAGCGGCTGCACCTTCACGACGAGCACGTCGGCGGCGCCGGCTGCGACGACGGCCATGGGGTCGGTGGCCTTGCGCACCGACTCGTCGGCGGCGATCGGCACGCCGAGGCGGTGGATGCGCCCGCGGAGCTCGGCGAGCTCGGGGACGGTCGCGCACGGCTGCTCGACGTACTCGAGGTCGAGCAGCTCGAGCGCCCGGATGGCGGTCTCGGCCTCGTCGACGTTCCAGCCGCCGTTCGCGTCGACGCGGATGCGCACGTCGGGCAGCAGCGTGCGCACCTCGCGCACGCGGGCGACGTCGTCGTGCAGCGTCTGGCCGCGCTCGGCGACCTTCACCTTCACGGTGCGGCAGCGGTCGAAGCGGGCCAGCACGGCCGCGACCTCGCCCGGAGCGACCGCCGGCAGCGTCGCGTTGACCGGGATGCGCTCGCGACGGGCGGCGGGGCGCGGCGTCCATGCATCCTCGATCGCCGCCTCGAGCCACGTCGCGGCCTCCTCGGCGTCGTACTCGAGGAACGGGCTCCACTCGCCCCACCCCTCGGGACCGCGCACGAGGGCCGCCTCCCGCTCGGTGACGCCGCGGAACCGCGTCGCGAGCGGCAGTCGCACGACGTGGAGGGACTCGAGCAGCGCATCGATGGGCGGGAGCATCCCCCCAGCCTGGCCCAGCGGACCCCGGACGTCGACCGCGGATCCGACGCCCGCAGCGCGTCCGCATGCGACGTGCGGCTGCGCATCAGCCGTCGCCCCGGCGCGTACGGCACACTGGTCACATGACGACCGAGATGCCGTGGGTCACCGAGACGCGGCTCGCCCCCGGCCAGCAGCCCAGGCGCAGCCCCGTGTTCGGCATCCTCGCCGCCGTGGGCGCCGGGCTGGGCGCCATCATCTTCCTCGTGTCGATGGTGCTGCTCTTCACTCCGCTCGGCGGGCTGCTCATCACGCTCCTGCCGGTGTGGGGCATCCTGACGCTCGGCACCGTGGGCTGCGCCGTGAGCGCGCTCGTGCGGCGCGGACGCCTCAACGTCGCGCTGGGCATCTCGTCGCTCGCCCTCGTGGTGCTGACGAACCCGCTCATCCCGCTCATCGTCGTCGTCGCGCTGGGCATGTGAGCGTCGCCGACGCGATCCACGCTCGTGCACGCGGCCTCGGTCGCCTGTCGCTCCTCGTCGTCCCCGTCGCGATCCTCGGCCAGGTCGTCTCGCTCCTGCAGCAGGTCACCCACCTCTTCTCGCCCGTCGCGGGGGAGCGGCCGGGCGTCATCGCGCTGCTCGTCGGCGTGACGGTGCTCGGCGTCCTCGGGGTCGGCTGCGGGCTCGTCGCGGCCTCGTCGCCGAACGGGCGCCGCACGGGGGCGCTCGGCGCGGCGCTCGGCGGTGCGACGCTCGTCCTCTTCCTCCTCGCGAGCCTCTTCCTGTGGCGCTCGCTCGCGATCTTCTGACGCGGCCGGACACGCGCCCCAGCGCCCGCATGGGTGCGTCTGCGACACTCTCGCTCATGTCGACGCCGATGCCCGACTTCGCGATGCCGGAGGAGGACGCGCCGCGCCGTGCGGTGCCGCTGCGGCCGCGCGGGCCTCGGCTGCGCCGCGGCGTGGGCGTCGCCGTGGTCGTCGCGGTCGTCTCGGCGCTCGCGATCGTGGGCGTGCCGGCGCTCGTCGACCAGCAGCGCGGCCGCGACGCCGTCGCGACGGTCGAGCGCCTCGCGGACGCGGTCGCGGACGGCGACGTCGACGCCGTGCTGGCGGCGATGCCGACGATCGACGAGCGCGGCGACGTCGCGGCGATGGACGTCGTCGTGCCCGCGTCGGGGCTGCGGGTCGAGGGCGTGTCGCTCGTGCGCGTCGACGGCGACGAGGCGATCGTGCGCGTGGCGCATGCCGTCGGCCCCGACCGCGGATCCGCCGAGGTCCGCCTCGAGGATCGGGACGGATGGCGCGTCGTCGAGGGTCTGCTCGCGCTGACCGACGTCGACGACGTCGTGGCGCGCGTGCTCGGCGGCGACGTGCAGCCCGGCCCGACCTGGCTGCTGCCGGGCCGCTACGACCTCGGCACCGTGGGGCTGGGCGCCGTCGACCTCGTGCCCGCCGCCTTCGCGATCGTGCCGCCGCCGCTCGGGGCGACCCTGCCGGCGCCGACCTTCGACGCCGTGCCCTCCGTGCAGACGGCGAGCGCCGCGCTCGACCGGATCGAGGCCGTGCTCGCGGCCTGCGCGCTCGCGCCCGCGGACGGCTGCCCGCCGGTCGGGGCGACGCCGAGCGACGTGCCGCCGTTCATGGGGTGGTCGATCGACCTCGCCGCCCGCTCGGGCACGCTCGACGTCGAGGTGACGTCGTCGGTCGCGGCGCAGGCCGCGGGGAGCGCGGAGCTCGTCACGACGCCGATGCGCTTCGCCGTGACCCTCGCGGACGACCTCGGGGCGGTCGCCTTCGAGCAGACCCCTGCCTCGGGGCAGCTGCCATGACCGAGGAAATGCCGGACTTCGCGATGCCCTCGGACGAGGAGCTCGCGCGCGACCGTGCACGGCGAGCGGCCGAGGAGCGCGCGGCCGTGCCGAGCGCGCGGCCCGTGCCGCCGCCTCCGGACCCTGCGACCCGCATCCCCTCGACGCCCGAGGCGCGTGGGACGCGACCCGAGGCGCCCGCGCGCGACCGTGCCAGGACGCTCGCTCGCAACCCGATCGTCGCGTTCGTCGCCGGTGCCGCCGTCGTCTCGGTCGGCTTCGTCGGCGTGCCCGCGCTCGCGGAGTGGTCCGAGCGCGGCAGCGTCGCCGAGCTGCAGCGCGTGCTCGACGCCTACGTCGACGCCGTCGAGGACGGGGACGTCGCCGCGGCGCTCGCGATGCATCGCCCCGACGACGGCGCCGGGTCGCTCGCGCTCATGGGGGCCGGGGTGGGCGCGAGCATGCCGCCCGCGGTCGACTGCGATCGTGCGGAGCCGAACGGCGACGGCGACCTGGCCGTCGTCACCTGCGACGTGAACGTCGAGGACTTCGGCAGCATGGGGACGCGTCCGCAGATCCGCCTCGCGCTGGTGGACGGTGCCTGGCGCATCGCATCGGGTCTCGAGATGCGCGCCGATCTGCGCGGGTGGATGCTCGAGATCGTCGCCATCGAGGGCACCGAGCTCGAGGGTCTCGTGTCGAGCGAGGACCGCGCGTGGCTGCTGCCGGGCTCGTACGACGTCGACACCGGCACGTCCGAGCACCTCGAGGTCGAGGACGACGGGGCGTTCGTCGTCGCCGACGGCTTCGGCTACCTCACCGCGGTCGTGCAGCCCGGTGAGGAGGTCGTCGCGGCGATGGAGGCGGCGGCGCTCGCCCTCGTCGAGGCATGCGCGGCCGACGCGTCGACGGACGTCGCTTGCGACGCGCTGCCGGCCGATCGCGCGGGGCCGTTCGCGGCTGCCGCGGAGCCGTCGTGGTACCCGAGCGCCGACCGCACGATGATCCAGCCCGTGCGCATCGACGGCCTCGGATCGCCCGCGGGCACCGTCGTGGAGGTCGAGGTCGCGTTCTCGGAGGACTGGGACGTGTACGAGGCGACGGCGATCGGGATCGGCCAGGGCTACCCGTGAGCGCGCGCATGCCCGACTTCGCGATGCCGAGCGACGACGACGTCGCGCGCGAGCGCGCGAGCATCGAGGACGACGCCCGCGAGGCCGCGGATCGCGAGCGGATGCGCGCCGAGGACGGGCGCGGTCGCCCGACGCCGCCGGCAGCGGAGCCCGCGGCCGACGAGCCTGCGACGCGCGTCGGTGGGCCGGCGCGACCGCGCGGCATCCTCGCCCTCGCCCGCAACCCCGTCGCCGCCTTCGTCGCCGGCGGGGTGCTCGTCGCGGCGGCGTTCGCGATCGCTCCGGCGATCGATCGACAGGTCGAGGCGGGATCGAGGGCCGAGCTCGATCGCGTCGTCGCGGAGTACGTCGACGCCGTCCGGATCGGCGACTTCGCGACCGCGACCCGGCTGGTGCCGATCGACGAGGCGTACGCCGACGCGGCCGTGCTCGACGCGGCCGCGCCGTCGACCCCCGCGGGCATCGCGTGCGACGAGCCCGACGTCGGCGACGCGCGCGCGACCGTCTCGTGCGAGATCGAGGTCCAGGGGATCGGCTCGAGCGCGCCCCCCATCCGCATGCAGGTCGTCCGAGACGGCTCCTGGCGCATCGAGACGGGGCTCGCGGTCGCCTCCCCGCTGTTCGTGCAGCTCGCTCGCGTCGACGCGATCGGCGGGGTCGACGTGCCGGACGACCTCGATGCCGCCGACGACCCGCTCTGGCTGTACCCGGGCTCGTACGAGCTGGATCTGACGCCCGCGTCGCGGCTCGAGAGCTCGCCCTCGCAGCTGGGCGTCATCGGCGAGGGATTCCTGTGGCTCGGCGGTCTGCAGCCCAGCTCGGACCTCCGCGGCGAGCTCACGGCCGCGGCCGTCGACTACGTCGCGGCGTGCGGCGAGACCGCGGCGGAGGGATGCCCCGAGGTGACGCCGCTCGCACCGGGCGAGGTCTTCGAGGTGGTCGAGTCGAGCGCCACGACCTACCAGTTCGGTCTCGAGCTCGTGCTCGCCGTCACCGTGCGGCGTGCAGGCGGCGCGCCCGATCGCTGGCCGATCGACGTGGCGGCGTCCTACGACGAGGATCTGCAGTCCTTCGAGGTGGTGCCGAGGCTGTCGGGGTCGTGACCTCCCGAGGCCCTGGCACGGCGAGCCGCGTCGGAGCCTCGAAGTAGGCTGGACCCGTGACCGTCTCCGAGCTGTTCGACCCGAGCGCATGGGTGGTCTCGCCCGAGTCCGAGGGCTTCGCCGACATCACGTCGCACCGCTCGCACGACGGCCGCATCGCCCGCATCGCCTTCGACCGGCCCGAGGTGCGGAACGCCTTCCGGCCGGCGACGGTCGACGAGCTGTACCGCGCGCTCGAGGCGGCGAGGCTCGACTCGCGCGTCGGCGTCGTGCTGCTCACGGGCAACGGCCCGAGCGCGAAGGACGGCGGCTGGGCGTTCTGCTCCGGCGGCGACCAGCGCATCCGCGGCCGCGACGGCTATCGCTACGCCGAGGGCGAGTCGGCCGCGTCGATCGACCCCGCGCGTGCCGGCAGGCTGCACATCCTCGAGGTGCAGCGCCTCATCCGCTTCATGCCCAAGGTCGTCATCGCGGTCGTGCCCGGCTGGGCAGCGGGCGGCGGGCACTCGCTGCACGTCGTGTGCGACCTCACGATCGCGAGCACCGAGCACGCGCGCTTCAAGCAGACCGACGCCGACGTCGGCTCGTTCGACGCCGGTTACGGCAGCGCGTACATGGCGCGGCAGACGGGGCAGAAGTTCGCGCGCGAGGTCTTCTTCCTCGCTCGCGAGTACTCGGCCGACCGGGCGCTCGCCGCAGGCGCGATCAACGCGTCCGTGCCGCACGCCGAGCTCGAGTCGACGGCGATCGAGTGGGCGCGCGAGATCCTCGGCAAGAGCCCCACGGCCATCCGCATGCTCAAGTACGCCTTCAACGCCGTCGACGACGGCCTCGTCGGGCAGCAGCTCTTCGCGGGCGAGGCGACGCGCCTCGCCTACGGCACCGACGAGGCCGTCGAGGGTCGCGACTCCTTCCTCGAGAAGCGCGACGCCGACTGGTCGCCCTTCCCGTGGGCGTTCTGATGCGAGCGCGACCATGACCGAGATCGTCGCGACGAGCGGCACCTCCGGGGTGCCGAAGCAGGTCGTGCTCTCGGACGAGGCGATCGCCGCGTCGACTGAGGCCGCGAACGAGGCGCTCGGCGGCGCGGGCCAGTGGGTGCTGTCGCTGCCCGAGACGTTCGTCGCCGGCCGCAACGTGGTGTGGCGCAACGCCGCGTCGGGCGCCGAGCTCGTGCGCACCGAGGGCTCCTTCACGGCCGAGGCGTTCGTCACGGCCGTCGAGTCGCTCGAGCACGAGCGTCGCTACACCTCGCTCGTGCCCACGCAGCTCGCCCGCCTCGTCGACGCCGCGCAGCTCGACCGCTCGTTCATCGCGCCCATCCGCAGGCTCGATCGCATCCTCCTCGGCGGCCAGCGCGCGCCCATCGGCCTCATCGAGCGCGCCGCGCGCCTCGGCTGGAAGGTCACGCGCACCTACGGCATGACCGAGACGTGCGGCGGATGCGTGTGGGACGGCAGGCCGCTCGGGCGCACGAAGGTGCGGCTGACGGACCAGATCGAGATCTCCGGCCCGCATCTCGCCGACGGCTACACGGATCCCGAGCTCACCGCGCGCCGATTCGTCGAGGACGCGAGCGGCACGCGCTGGTTCCGCACGGGCGACGCGGGCTCGCTCATCGGCGGCCAGCTGCAGGTCTCGGGGCGCATCGACGACGTCATCGTCTCGGGCGGCGTCAACGTGTCGCTCGCCGCGGTCGAGCACGTCGTGCAGGTCTTCGCGCCCGACGCCGTGGTCGTCGCCGGACCCGACGCCGAGTGGGGCGAGGTGCCCGTCGTCGTCACGACGCTGCGGCCCGACCTCGCCGAGATGCGGCAGGCGGTGCAGCACGCGCTCGGCAAGTACGCGCGCCCCAACCACGTCGTCACCGTCTCGGTCATCCCCACGACCCACACCGGCAAGCCCGATCGCAAGCGCCTCGCGCGGCTCGTCGCGAGCCGCATGCGGCAGCGGCGATCGCTGTGGGGTCGCTCGACGCCGAGCGCTCCGCGCCCGCGCTGAGAGGCCGCGCGCGGCTCGGGGAGGACGCCGAGGCGTCGCGGGTACGCTCGACGCGTGGCGAAGACGAGGCAGGCCCAGGGCGGCCGCAAGCAGGACGCGAGCGTGCGCGAGCGCTCGGGCAACCCCGCCAGGCGCGGGTCGACGGTGCGGCCGGGCAAGCGTCCGCCGACGCTCGGCGACTGGATCGGCGCGACGCGCCCCCGCACCTTGCCGATGTCGATCGCACCCGTCGCCGTCGGCACGGGCGCCGCGTACGCCGCCGCCGGCTACCACCTCGGCATCTCGCTGCTGTGCCTCGCCGTCGCCGTGCTGCTGCAGATGGGCGTCAACGTCGCGAACGACTACTCCGACGGCATCCGCGGCACCGACCGCGACCGCCAGGGCCCGCGACGCATCACGACGGCGACCGCCGTCGAGCCGCGGACCGTGCGCACCGTCGCGCTCGTGCTGCTCGGCCTCGGCGCCGCGGCGGGCGTCGCGCTCGCGATCGTGTCGCAGCAGTGGTGGCTGCTCGTCGTCGGCGCCGTGTGCGTCGCGCTCGCCTGGTTCTACACCGGCGGGAAGCACCCCTACGGCTACTACGGGCTCGGCGAGGTCGTCGTCTTCGTCGTCTTCGGGCTCATCGCCGTCAACGGCACGGTGTTCGCGACGCTCGGGCGATGGACCGAGGACTCGCTCGTGCTCAGCGCCGCGATGGGCTGCTTCGCTGCCGCGACCATGCTCGTCAACAACATCCGCGACATCGACTCCGACCGCGCCTCGGGCAAGCGCAGCGTGCCGACCCTCATCGGGCGCGTCGCGGCGAAGGTGCTCTACGGCATCCTCATGCTCGTGCCGTTCGGCATCCTCGCGATCTACGCGCTCGCCCTCGCCTACGGGCCGTTCGTGCTGCTGACGCTCGCGGCCGCCGTGCCGGCCGTCGTCATCGTCGCGATGGGCCGCACGACCCGCGACTACGTCACGGCGCTCGGGCTCACGGCGCTCACGACGCTGCTGTTCGGCCTCGGCACGGCCGTCGCGCTGTGGGGCGGCATCACGGGCTTCATGCTCGGCTGACGCCGAGCGCGCCGCTCAGCGGTCGGTGCGGTCGTCGCGCGCGTCGGTTGCACGAGCGGACGCGTCGACGTCGTCGTCCGCGACGAGGTCGGGGTCGGTCGTCGTCGTCGCGACGGTGCCGTCGACCGCGGCGTCCTCCGCCTCCTCGTCGGCGACCGAGCGGCGGTCGCGGTCGCGGTCGACCGCCGCGTCCTCGGCGTCCTCGTCGTCGACCTCGCCGCGCTCGCCGCGCATCCGCGCGATCTCGGCGACCGCCGCGAGCTTGAAGCGGCGCAGGAAGACCGCGCTCGCGGCGAAGGCGAACAGCAGCGCGATGACGAGCGCGACGTACCACTCGACCTGCGCGGCGACGAGGATCGCGAACGGGGCGACGAACAGCGCCGCACGCAGGAGGGCGTAGGAGACGATGGCGCGCACGTGCCCAGCGTACGCGGGCGGCGGAACGGGGCGCAGCGCATAGGCGCGACGCGTAGGGTGTGCCGCATGGCGCGCTACCTCATCATCGGCGGCATCCTGGCCGTCGCGATGGCGGTGTACGCGATCGTCGACCTCACGATCACCGACGATCGCCGCATCCGCAGGCTCAATCGCGTCCTCTGGGCCGTGCTCATCGTCCTCGTGCCCGTCGTGGGCCCGCTGGGCTGGCTGCTGTGGGGCAAGGCCCCGCGGTCGGCGGCACCGCCTGCCGGGCCCGAGGACTCGCCGGCGTTCCGCACGCAGATGGGCACGTGGGTGAGCGCGGACGAGTCGGACCGCCGCATCCAGGAGCTCGAGCAGCAGCTCGCCGCCCTCGACTCGGAGGCCGAGGCCGACCGCGCGCGCACCGGCGAGGTCGACGTCGTGCCCGAGGAGCCCGGCGCGAGCGACGAGCCGCCGGTCGCCGACGAGCCGCCGGCCGACCAGCCGCGCCCGTCTCCGGACGACGACGACACGCGCCGTGGCTGACGGCGCGGCCGTCTACGCCGATCGTCTCGTCGCAGCCCTCGCCGATGCCGGCGTGCGCGACGTCGTCGTGTGCCCGGGCTCGCGTTCGCAGGCGCTCGCGCTCGCGGCGGCGAGGCTCGCTCGCGAGGGCGCGCTCACGCTGCACGTGCGCATCGACGAGCGCTCGGCGGGCTTCCTCGCCGTCGGCCTCGCACGCGAGACCTGCGCGCCCGTCGCGATCGTCGTGACGAGCGGCACGGCCGTCGCCGAGCTGCACCCCGCCATGCTCGAGGCGCACCACGCCGACGTGCCGATCATCGCCATCACGGCCGACCGGCCGCCCGAGCTGCAGGGCATCCGCTCGAACCAGACGACGACGCAGCCCGGCATCTACGCCCACGCGGCCCGCGTCGTCGTCGAGGCGATCGCCGACGAGCACGCGCAGCCGGAGGCGGACGCCGTGCGCGCCGTCGAGGAGGCGCTCGGCGCGCACGGGTTGCGCGAGCCCGGCCCGGTGCAGCTGAACGTGGCGCTGCGCGATCCGCTCTCGGGCGGGGCGGCGCATCCGCACGCGCACGTCGACGCCGTCGTCCCCGTCCCGCGGCCCACGCATCCCATCGCTCCCGAGCCCGGCACGGTCGTCGTCGCGGGTGCCGACGCGGGCGCCGACGCCTCGGCGCTCGCCATCGCCCTCGGCGCGCCGCTCGTCGCAGAGCCGTCGTCGAACGCGCGCTTCGGGCCGAACCTCGTCGTGCCCGACGTGCTCACCACCGACCTCGTCGCCGAGGTGCGGCGCGTCGTCGTGGTCGGGCATCCCACGCTCACGCGCCTCGTGACGGGCCTCGTGCGTCGCACCGACGTCGAGGTGGTCGTCGCCGGCCGTCGCGGGCTCGAGAACGTGCGCGGCACCGTCGTCGCCGGCGACCTCGTCGCCGACGGCGAGCCCGGCGACTGGGCGCGCGCGTGGGTCGGCCGTTGGGTGCACGCCTCGCGGGCCATCCTCGACGCGACGACGGCGTCCATCCCCGGCGCCGGACTCTCCCGCGAGCGGTATGCGCGCGCCGTGCTCGAGGACGCGAGGCGACCCGTGACGCGCGCGATGCTCGCGAAGGCCGTGTGGGAGCACACCTGGCCGCACGACCGGCTCGTGCTCGGCGCATCGCGGCTCATCCGCGTGCTCGACCGCGTCGTGGGCGGCAAGCCCGTCACCGTGCACGCGAATCGCGGGCTCGCGGGCATCGACGGCACCGTGTCGACGGCGATCGGCGTCGCCCTCGCGCACGACCGCGCAGGCGGACGCGGCGTGACGCGCGCCCTCATGGGCGACCTCACGCTCCTGCACGACGCGGGTGGGCTCCACGTGCCGTCCGACGAGCCGCGGCCGCGACTGCAGCTCGTCGTCGGCAACGACGGCGGCGGCACGATCTTCGACGACCTCGAGGTCGCAGCCACCGCCGAGCCCGACGACTTCGCGCGCGTGCAGCGCACGCCGCAGTCCGTCGACCTCGGCGCGCTCGCTGCGGCGTACGGCTGGCAGCACGTGCTCGTGCAGGACCGCGCGGGCCTCGAGCGGGCGCTCACCGGTGCCGCGACGTGCCTCATCGAGGTGCGGCTCGCCGACGACGAGGCCGACGACGCCGAGGTCGACCCGGAGCCCGCTGACTAGGCTCACGCCATGAGCGACATCGCCGCAGCAGTCCGCCACGTCCGCCGCGGCGTCCGCCTCGCGCAGATCGACCCGCGCTCCACGCCGGGGTTCGACGGCGACAAGGCCGCCGGCAAGGCGCTGCTCGCCGAGCGCGCCGAGCACCTCGCGCAGCTGCAGGAGCGGCTCTTCGCGGCGTCGTCGGCCGGCGACGGTCGCAGCGTGCTGCTGCTGCTGCAGGGCATGGACACCGCGGGCAAGGGCGGGCTCGTGCGCCACGTCGTCGGCGAGGTCGACCCGCAGGGCGTGCGCATCACGTCGTTCAAGGCGCCCACGCGCGCCGAGCGGCGCCACGACTTCCTGTGGCGCATCGAGCGCGCGCTGCCCGGACCGGGCCAGATCGGCGTGTTCGACCGCTCGCACTACGAGGACGTGCTCATCCACCGCGTGCGAGGGCTGTCGAGGCCCGAGGTCATCGAGGAGCGCTACGGGCGCATCGTCGAGTTCGAGCGTCGCATCGCCGACGCGGGCATCCATCTCGTGAAGGTCATGCCGCACATCTCGTACGAGGAGCAGGGCGAGCGCCTGCTCGAACGCCTCGACCGCCCCGACAAGCACTGGAAGTACAACCCGGGCGACGTCGACGAGCGCATGCTGTGGGACGACTACCAGCGCGCCTACGCGATCGCGATCGACCGGACGGCCCGCGCCGCGGCCCCGTGGCACGTCGTCCCCGCCGATCGCAAGTGGTACGCGCGGCTCGCGGTGCAGGAGCTGCTGATCGACGCGCTCGAGCGCATCGACCCCCAGTGGCCGGCCGCCGACTACGACGTCGATGCCGAGCGCGAGCGCCTCGTGGCGCTCGGCGGCATCGATGCGGAGGTGCTCGCGGCGTCGCTCGAGGCGCGCGCGGATGCGGCGGATGCGGACGGCGCGGGTGCTCGCGACGGTGCGGGCGACGGCACGGACGCCGGCCACGGTGCGGACGTGGGCGACGGTGCGGTCGCGCGGGCGGACGACGTGGTCGGCGTCGGCGAGCTCGCGACGGCGAAGGCCGGCACGGGCGAGCGGACGAAGGCGGAGGGCGCCGGGGACGAGCCTGCGAAGGCCGCGAAGGCGAAGGGCGGCACGGCGAAGGGCGCGAAGGCGAAGGGCGCGAAGGCGAAGGCCGGCAAGGCGAAGGCCGCGAAGGTGAAGGGCGCCAAGGTGAAGGGCGCCAAGGCGAAGGGCGCGAAGGTGAAGGGCGCCAAGGCGAAGGGCGCGAAGGTGAAGGGCGCCAAGGCGAAGGCCGGCACGGCGAAGGGCGGCAAGCGCGTGGCCGCGACGTCCGGGACGACGTCCGCCCTCTGATGCTCGAGCTGCGACCCGGCTGCGAGTGCTGCGACCGCGACCTGCCGCCCGACGCCGAGGCGTACCTCTGCACGTTCGAGTGCACCTGGTGCCCGTCGTGCACCGAGTCCTTCGCGTTCGCGTGTCCCAACTGCGGGGGCGACCTCGTCCGGCGCCCGATCCGTCCGGCGCACCTCCTGGCCTCGAATCCGGCGTCCACGGTCCGCGTCGTCGCGCCCGGCTGCGCCGACCGCCTGGCCGCCGCCGGCTGAGCGGCCGTCGGCTAGGCGGCCGCCGGGATCACGCCTGAGCGGGGCGTCGGCTGCGATGCGTCGTCGGCGGGTCGCTGGGGCGTGGATGCGGCGGCGAGCGCCCGCGACTACTCGAGGACGGGGCGCGGCGGCAGCGGGTCGCCGAAGGCGTCGACGATCGGGCGCAGCTTGATCGCGGTCTCGGCCAGCTCGTCCTCCGGCACCGACTCGGCGACGATGCCCGCCCCCGCGAAGGCGCGGATGGATCCGTCGGCCGCGACCTGCGCGCCGCGCAGCGCGATCGCCCACTCGCCTCCGCCGTCGGCGTCGAGCCAGCCGACCGGTCCGGCGTAGCGTCCGCGATCGATGCCCTCGAGCGCGGCGAGGCGCTCGAGCGCCGTCGCACGCGGCGTGCCCGCGACGGCCGCCGTGGGGTGCAGCGCCGCGAGGGCGTCGAGCACCGTGCCGTCGAGCGTGCCCGTGATGTCGGTCGCGAGGTGCCACAGGTTCGGCAGGCGCAGCGGGTACGGGCCGCTCGTGGCGAGGTCGTGCGAGATGGGGCGCAGCGACTCGAGCGCCGACTCGGCGGCGAGACGGTGCTCGCCGACGTCCTTCGGGTGCACGGCGAGCGCCTCCGCGGCCTCGCCGTCGAGCTCGGGCGTCGCACCGCGCGCCGCCGTGCCGGCGAGCACGCGCGTGAAGCAGCGACCGTCGCGCGCGGCGACGAGCATCTCGGGGCTCGCGCCCAGGAGGCCGTCGACGGCGTAGGTGATCGCGTCGGGGTAGCGACGGCGCAGCCCGAGCAGCGCGCTGCGCTGGTCCGCGCCCGCGGGCAGCGTGCCGACGAGGTCGCGGGCGAGCACGACCTTCTCGAGCTCGCCCGCCCGGATCCCGGCGACGGCCTCCGCGACGATCGCGAGGTAGCGCTCGGGGCCGATGGCACCGGGGGAGAGCGTCACGCGGACGTCGTCGATCGCGCGCTGCGGCAGCACCTCGGGCAGCGGCTCGTCGTCGACGGCGATGCGCGTCGTCCACGCGTCGTCGCCGCGGCGGCCGTGCACGATGCGCGGCACGATGAGCACGCTCGAGGCCGCGGAGTCGTCGGCGAACGCGAACGTGCCGAACGCGACGAGGCCCGAGCCGTGCGCGTCGACCTCGTCGGTGACGTCGGCGGCGGCCACGAGCTCGTCCCACGCGGCGGCGGCATCCGCGAGGCGGGTCGCTCCGGACACCGTGATGCGCACTGCCTCTCCCACGCCGACGAGCCCGTCGCCCGATCGCACGAAGGCGAGCGGCGCGCCTGCGTCCGAGTGGGCGATGAGTCGACCGTGGGCGGCGCGCGTCGTCACGACGCGCAGTCGTCGCTGGGTCCGCACGCACGCCAGCCTACGCTCGCCGAGGCCGGATGCGGGCTCGGCCCGACGGGAGGATGCGGACCCCCGTAGGATGGGGCGCGTGGGGGCAGCGGACCTGGGCAAGGACCCGAGCGAGGTCGCGGGCATGTTCGACGCGACCGCCAAGCGCTACGACCGCATGAACGGGCTCTTCACGCTCGGGAACGATCGGCTGTGGCGTCTGCAGATGACGCGCGCCGTCGCGCCGCAGCCGGGCGAGCGGATCCTCGACGTCGCGGCGGGCACGGGCACCTCGTCGGTGCCGATGGCGAAGGCCGGCGCGCTCGTCACGGCGCTCGACTTCAGCCAGGGCATGATCGACGAGGGCCGGCGGCGCTACCCCGAGCTCGAGTTCGTGCACGGCGACGCGCAGGACCTCCCGTTCGACGCCGACACGTTCGACGCCGTCACCATCTCGTTCGGCTTCCGCAACGTGCAGGACCCGAAGGCCGCGCTCGCCGAGTTCTTCCGCGTCCTGAAGCCCGGCGGTCGCCTCCTCGTGTGCGAGGCGTCGAAGCCGCCCCTCGGCATCGCCCGCGTCGGCCACGCCGCCTTCCTGCGCACCGTGCCCGTCGTCGGCCGCCTCGCATCCTCGAACCCCGACTCCTACCGCTACCTCGTCGAGTCGATCGAGGCGTGGCCGGACCAGGAGACCCTCTCGCGATGGATCCGCGGCGCCGGCTTCACGCGCGTCGCCCACCGCAACCTCACGATGGGCGCGGTCGCACTGCATCGCGGCCGCAAGCCGACGGAGCAGACGATGCGCATGGCGACGATCGAGCGCCCCGCTGCCGAGGAGACGGGGGCGTGAGCGGCCTCGCCGCCTCGCTCGGGATCACGCTCGACGAGGCCGCCGGGGAGCAGCGCGACCTCGTCGACGCCCTCGAGGACGGCCTGCGCCGCGTCGAGCTCGCGCTCGAGCGCGACGTCGCCCTCACCGACCCCGTCGCGGCGTCGATGACGCGCTACCTCAAGGACGCCGGCGGCAAGCGCACGCGACCGATGCTCGTGATGCTCGCGGCGCAGCTCGGCGACGGCATCACCGACGACGTCGTCGCGGCGGCCGAGGTCGTCGAGATCACGCACCTCGCGAGCCTGTATCACGACGACGTCATGGACCGGGCGTCGATGCGTCGCGGCGTGCCCGCCGCGCACGAGGTGTGGGGCAACTCCGTCGCGATCCTCGCGGGCGACCTGCTGTTCGCGCGTGCGGGTGCCGTGGGCGCGAGCCTCGGCTCCGAGTTCGCGACGATCCACGCGCACACGTTCGAGCGCATGTGCCTCGGGCAGCTGCACGAGACGCTCGGCGCGCGCGACGGCGACCCCGTCGAGCACTACATCCGCGTGCTCGCCGACAAGACGGGCTCGCTCATCGCGTCCGCCGCCGAGCTCGGCGCGCTCATGGCGAACGCCGACCCGTCGTACCGTCAGCCGCTGCGCGACTACGGCGAGCGCATCGGCGTCGCGTTCCAGCTCGTCGACGACGTGCTCGACCTGTCGTCGTCCCCGGAGACCGGCAAGGTCGCCGGCACCGACCTGCGCACGGGCGTCATGACGCTGCCGCTGCTGCGCCTGCGCGCCGCCGCCGTGACCGACGCCGACGCGGCGTCGCTGCTCGCCGACATCGACCGCAAGGGCGACGACTTCCCGGATGCCGTGCGCAGGCTGCGCGAGCACCCGGCGACGCTCGACACGCTCGCCGAGGCCGAGCGCTGGCGCGCCGGTGCGCACGAGGCGCTCACGGCGCTGCCGGCCGGCGCGGCCCGCGATGCGCTCGACGCGTTCGCCGCCTCGCTCGTCACCCGCACCAGGTAGGCGCGTGCCCGCGCCGCAGGAGAGGACCATCATCGTGCCCGTTGCACTCAGAGTCGCCGTCGTCGGCGCAGGCCCCGCCGGCATCTACGCCGCGGACATCCTGAAGCGATCGGTCGCGGAGGCGGGCGGCGAGGTCTCGATCGACCTGTTCGAGCGACTGCCCGCGCCGTACGGCCTCGTGCGCTACGGCGTCGCCCCCGACCATCCGCGCATCAAGGGCATCATCTCGGCGCTGCGCGAGGTGCTCGAGTCGGGCGTCGTGCGACTGTTCGGCAACGTGCGCTTCGGCGAGGACATCACCCTCGACGACCTGCGCCGCCACTACCACGCGGTGATCTTCGCGACCGGGGCGATCAAGGACGCGCCGCTCGACGTGCCCGGCATCGACCTGCCGGGCTCGTACGGCGCGGCCGACTTCGTGTCGTGGTTCGACGGCCACCCCGACGTGCCGCGCACGTGGCCGCTCGAGGCCGAGCGCATCGCGGTGCTCGGCGTCGGCAACGTCGCCCTCGACGTCGCGCGCATGCTCGCGAAGCATCCCGAGGACCTCCTGCCGACCGAGGTGCCGGCGAACGTGCACGAGGGCCTCGAGTCCTCGCCCGTGACCGACGTGCACGTGTTCGGTCGCCGCGGCCCGCTCGACGTGAAGTTCACGCCGCTCGAGCTGCGCGAGCTCGGCGAGCTGCGCGACGTCGACATGGTGCTGCACGACGAGGACTTCGGCGTCGATCCCGACGAGGAGGCGCGGAAGGCCAACAAGCAGATCCTCGTCATCTCGCGCGTGCTCGACCAGTGGCGGAAGCGCGAGACGGGTGCGGCGTCGCGTCGCCTCCACCTGCACTTCTGGTCGCGTCCGGTCGAGATCGTCGGCGACGACGGCGTGACGGCCCTGCGCATCGAGCGCACGCGTCCGGACGGCGAGGGCGGCATCGAGGGCACGGGCGAGCTGCGCGACGTGCCGGTCGAGGCCGTGTACCGCGCGGTCGGCTACTTCTCGTCGCCGCTGCAGGGCGTGCCGTTCGACGAGCTGCGCGGCGTCATCCCGAACGAGGCGGGCCGCGTCCTCGACGGCATGCGCCCGCTGCCCGGCGTCTACGCGACGGGCTGGATCAAGCGCGGTCCCGTCGGCCTCATCGGCCACACGAAGTCCGACGCGAAGGAGACGGTCGAGCACCTGCTCGCCGACGAGCTGTCGTGGTGGTCGCCCGAGGACGCGAGCCCCGAGGCCATCCCGGCGCTGCTGGCCGAGCGCGGCGTCGACTGGACGGACATCGACGGCTGGATCCGCCTCGACGCCCACGAGATGTCGCTCGGCGAGCCGCACGGTCGCGCCCGCATCAAGGTCGTGCCGCGCGAGGACATGCTCGAGATCTCGCGCGCGGCGCAGCCCGCCGAGCGCTGACGGGCCGCGGCCGCCTCAGGTCGTCGCCTCGAGGTGCAGCAGCGCGAGCTGCTGCGGCAGGAGCGCGGGCGCACGCAGGCCGACGACGCCGAGCGTCGCACCGGTGAGCGTCACGCCGCTCGCCCACTGCAGCGGCGACTGCCCGGGCGTCGCCGCGTCGTCGGGGCTCAGGGTCGTGACGCGGTAGGCGCGATCGGCGTCGAGGCCGGGGATGCGCACCCGCGCGCCCGGATGCGATCGGCTCGACGCGACCTGCGTGATGGTGACGAGCGCCTCGGCGCCGTCGGCGGCGACGACGCCCCGCACGTCGACGCTCGCATCGGCGAGGTCGGCGTGCACGACGCGGCCCGTCGCGAGCATGGCGCGGTGCCGTCGCCAGAGCGCGACCCACGACGCGATGCGCTCGAGCCCGGCGTCGTCGAGCGCCGTGAGGTCCCACTCGATGCCGAGGTGCCCGAGCAGCGCGACGCCCGCGCTCAGCTCGAGCGAGACCGTGCGGCCCGTCGAGTGGACGACGGGGCTCGTGAGGTGCGCGCCGAGCAGCTCGGGCGGCACGACGAGGCCCGTGTGGCGCTGGATCTGCAGCCGCTCGACGGGGTCGAGGGTGTCGCTCGTCCACACGCGATGCGTGCGCTCGAGGATCCCGAGGTCGACGCGCGCGCCGCCGGAGGCGCACGACTCGATCTCGAGCCCGGGGTGGCGGGCGAGGAGGTCGTCGAGCAGCGCGTAGAGCGCGACGACGCCGTCGTGGACGCGTGCACGCCCGCCGGGCCCGTCGCCCGCCTCGAGCAGGTCGCGGTTGTGATCCCACTTGAGGTACGCGATGTCGTGGTCGGTCAGCAGCGCGTCGAGGCGGTCGCGCAGATGGGTCCACGCGTCGGGGTTCGCGAGGTCGAGCACCTGCTGCTGCCTGGCGGACACGGGGAGGTCGTCGCGGCCGCGCAGCAGCCACTCGGGGTGCTCGCGCGCGAGGTCGCTGTCGGGGTTGACCATCTCGGGCTCGACCCAGAGTCCGAACTCCATGCCGAGGCCGCGCACGTGGTCGACGAGCGGGCCGAGGCCGCGCGGCCACACGATCGGGTCGACGAGCCAGTCGCCGAGGCCCGCCGTGTCGTCGCGGCGTCCGAGGAACCAGCCGTCGTCGAGCACGAAGCGCTCGACGCCCACGGCGGCGGCGCGGTCGGCGAGCGCCGTGAGCCGCTCGAGGTCGTGGTCGAAGTAGACCGCCTCCCACGTGTTGAGCGTCACGGGTCGCGGGCGACGCGGGTGGTGCGGGCGGGCGCGCAGGTCGTCGTGGATGCGGCCGGAGAGCATCGTGAGGCCGTCGCCCCAGCTCGCCACGACCCACGGCGTCTCGTACGTCTCGCCCGATGCGAGCACGACCTCGCCGGGCAGCAGCAGCTCGCCCGCGGCGAGCAGCGACTCGCCCGTGACCGTGCGCTCGGCGAGCATGCGATGGTTGCCGCTCCACGCGAGCGAGACCGCGTGGACGAGCCCGCGCTCGAAGCCGAAGCCCGGCGTGCCGACCGCGAGCAGCAGCGTCGAGTCGGCGCCGGGGCGGCCGCGACGGCTCTCGCGCACGTGCGACCCGATCGTGAGGGGGCGCCGCTGCGGGGCGCGCTCGCGCAGGTGATGGCCCGTGGTGTCGAGGATCTCGTCGGCGTCGTCGGGCAGCGGCAGCGTGACGTGCAGGTCGTCGAGCGTGTAGTCGTCGTCGCCGGCGTTCGTCAGCCGGATGCGCGAGCGCAGCACGCCGGAGGCGGTGACCTCGAGGCGGATCTCGGCCGCGAGCCCGCCGCGCTCGTCGGCGGCGTGCACCGTCGCGCTCGAGGCGTCGGCGTCGATCCCGGTGGTCGAGAGCGCCGTCGTGAAGCCGCGTCCGGCGCGATGGCCCGCGAGCCCCGGGGTCGCGAGCCAGCCGTCGGACTCCTGGGGCACGAGCGTGAGCCTGCCCGGCCGGTCGAGTCCGCCGGAGATGCGCTGCGGACGGGCGGCGACCGCGAGGTCCGCGAGGAGCGCGGGGGAGGGGTCGCCGAGGTCCTGGCCCCAGTGGACGATGGCGGGCAGGCGACCGGCAGCGACGTCGAGCACGACGCTCGTGCCGCCGGCGCGCAGGTGCAGGACGGCGTCCTCGTGGTCGATGGGCGTCATCATGGTGGGTGCTCCTTCGCGGCCCGCGTGTTCACTTCTCTTCGCTATTGTGCGTTTCCGTTATCTTCTGATAGGTTAGCGCCATCGCAGCGGAGACGCCGCGAGACCCTCGCTCGATCATCGCGCGAGACGGACGACGCCGCGACGCAGCGGGTCGAGGAGGTTCGATGACGAGCACGACGCGCGCCCGACGCGCAGGCGCCCCGCGCCTGGCGGGGCTCGGCTTCCTCGCACCCTTCGCCATCGTCTTCGCGCTCGTGTTCCTCGCGCCGATCGCGTACGCGCTCTTCCTGAGCCTCTTCGCCGACCGTCTCGTCGGCGGCGTGCAGTTCGTCGGCCTCGAGAACTTCGGCAGCATCCTGAGCGACCCCCGCTTCTGGTCGGGCGTCGGCAACGTCGCGCTCTTCCTGCTCGTGCAGGTGCCGATCATGCTCTTCCTGTCGCTGCTCGTCGCACTCGCGATCGACTCCGGCCGCGTCCACGGCGCCGCCTTCGTGCGCCTGTCGATCTTCCTGCCCTACGCCGTGCCCGCCGTCGTCGCGACGCTCATGTGGGGCTTCATGTACGGCGACCGCTTCGGCCTCGTGCGCGGGTTCAACGAGCTGCTCGGCACCTCCGTCTCCTCGCCGCTCGCGCCCGACACGGTGCTCGCCGCCATCGGCAACATCGTCACGTGGCAGTTCGTCGGCTACAACATGCTCATCTTCTTCGCCGCCCTGCGCACGGTGCCCGCCTCGCTCTACGAGGCCGCCGAGATCGACGGCGCCGGCGAGCTGCGCGTCGTCACCGCCATCAAGCTGCCCGCCATCCGCGGCGCGCTCGTCATCGCGACGATCTTCTCCATCATCGGCAGCTTCCAGCTCTTCAACGAGCCGAGCATCCTGCGCAACCTCGCCCCCAACGCCATCACGAGCTACTTCACGCCCAACCTCTGGGCGTACGAGCTGTCCTTCTCGGGCCAGCAGCAGGGGCTCGCCGCCGCGGTCGCCATCCTCATGGGCATCCTGACCGCCGTCATCGCCTACCTCGTGCAGCTGCGCGGGATGCGGAGGGAGCAGCGATGAGCGCACCCGTCATCGTCCCCGGCGTCACCGGTCGTCGGCCGTCGTCGCTGCGGCCCACGTCCGAGCGCGCCCGTCGCCGCCGCCCCGCGGGCATGCGACACCGCCGCCGCAGCGTGCCGCTGACGATCCTCATGGGCGTCGCGGTCGTCTACACGCTGCTGCCGCTCGTGTGGCTCCTCATCAACGCCACGAAGACGCAGGCCGACCTGTTCTCGACCTTCGGGCTCTGGTTCGGCGGCGAGTTCGCGCTCTTCGACAACATCGGCCGCGTGCTCGCCTACGGCGACGGCATCTTCGGCCGCTGGCTGCTCAACACCCTGCTCTACGTCGTCGTCGGTGCGGGCGGTGCGACGCTCCTCGCGACGCTCGGCGGCTACGCGATCGCGAAGTTCCGCTTCCGCGGCCGCTCGGCGGCCATCGCCGTCGTGCTCGGCGCCGTCGCCATCCCGGGCACGGCGCTCGCGGTGCCGACGTTCCTCATGTTCGCGCGGATCGGCATCACCGACACCCCGTTGGCGGTGATCCTGCCGTCGCTCATCTCGCCCTTCGGCCTCTACCTCATGTGGGTGTTCGCGAGCGAGTCGATCCCGGACGAGCTCATCGAGGCCGCGCGCGTCGACGGTGCGAGCGAGCTGCGCATCTTCGCCTCGGTCTGCATGCCGCTGCTCGGTCCCGGCATCGTCACGGTGCTGCTCTTCACGACCGTCGCGACGTGGAACAACTACTTCCTGCCGCTCATCATGCTCAGGAACCCCGACTGGTACCCGCTGACCATCGGGCTGAACTCCTGGAACAACCAGGCCACCACCGCAGGCGGCGACGCGATCTTCGATCTCGTCATCACCGGCTCGCTCCTGGCGATCATCCCGCTCATCGCCCTGTTCCTGCTGCTGCAGCGCTTCTGGCAGTCGGGGCTCGCAGCCGGGAGCGTCAAGGAATGAGCACCCCAGACACCCGATCGCAGCATCGATCGGCGCCCACCCCGATGGAGAGACGAGGGCATGCCATGAAGCACCACCACCGCACCGCACTGCGAGCAGGAGCCATCGCCGGCGCGAGCCTGATCGCGCTCGCAGGCTGCTCCGCAGGAGGAGCCGAGGACCCCGACGCCGCTGCCGAGGCAGGCGGCGAGCTCACCATCTGGGCATGGGAGCCCACGCTCGAGGCCGTCGTCGAGGCCTACGAGGCCGAGAACGAGGGCGTCGACATCGAGCTCGTCAACGCCGGCACCGGCAACGACCAGTACACCGCGCTGCAGAACGCCATCCAGGCGGGCAGCGGCGTGCCCGACGTCGCGCAGATCGAGTACTTCGCCGTGCCGCAGTTCGCGATCGCCGAGTCGCTCGCCGACATCTCCGACCTGGGTGCCGCCGACCTCGACGGCACCTTCGCCCCGGGCCCGTGGAACGCCGTCTCGCAGGGCGACGCCATCGTCGGCATGCCGATGGACTCCGGCCCCATGGCCATGTTCTACAACGAGGCCGTCTTCGAGCGCCTCGGCGTCGCCGTGCCCACCACGTGGGAGGAGTACGTGCAGGCCGCCCGCGACCTGCGCGCCGCCGACCCGTCCGTCTCGATCACGAACGACACCGGCGACGCCGGCCTCGCCACGAGCCTCATGTGGCAGTCGGGCGCCGAGCCCTTCGCCGTCGACGGCACGACCGTCGCGGTCGACCTCGAGGGCGACGCCGCCCGCTACGCCGAGATCTGGCAGCCGCTCATCGACGAGGAGCTCTTCGCCCCCGTCACGAGCTGGTCGGACGAGTGGTTCGCGGGCATGAACGACGGCACGATCGCGTCGATCACGACCGGCGCATGGATGCCGGCCAACCTCGAGACGGGTGCTCCGGACGCCGCAGGCGACTGGCGCGTCGCACCCATGCCGCAGTGGGAGGCCGGTGGCGCAGCCTCGGCCGAGAACGGTGGCTCGTCGCTCGCGGTGACCGCCGACAGCGAGCAGGCCGCGCTGGCGTACGACTTCCTCGAGTACGCCACGACGGGCGACGGCGTGCAGATCCGCCTCGACGCCGGCGCCTTCCCCGCGACGACCGCCGACCTCGAGTCGCAGGAGTTCCTCGACGTCGAGTTCGAGTACTTCGGCGGCCAGCAGGCCAACCAGGTCTTCGCCGACTCGTCCGCGAACGTCGTCGACGGCTGGAGCTACCTGCCGTACCAGGTCTACGCGAACTCGATCTTCAACGACACCGTCGGCCAGGCGTACGTCGGCGACACGACGATCGTCGACGGGCTCGCCGCATGGCAGGAGCAGATCGACGCGTACGGCGAGGAGCAGGGCTTCACGATCGAGTGACCCGTGCGGCTCGGGGGCGGGCGGCTGTCGCAGCGCCCGCCCCCGAGCCACCTCGTCCGCCCCCTCGACCCCTCGGAAGGACCCCCATGACCCACGTGCAGCGCTGGGTGCGCTGGCCGGACGGCCGCGCCCGCATCGGCTACGGCGCCGACTACAACCCCGAGCAGTGGGACCGCGAGGTCTGGCCCGAGGACGTCGCGCTCATGCGCGAGGCCGGGGTCAGCATCGTGACCGTGGGGGTCTTCTCCTGGGCCATGCTGCAGCCCGAGCCCGACCGGTTCGACTTCGGCTGGCTCGACGAGATCATGGACCTCCTGCACGAGGCCGGCATCGCCGTCGACCTCGCGACCGCGACGGCGTCCCCGCCGCCGTGGCTCACGCGCCTCCACCCCGAGGTGCTGCCGGTCGACGAGCGCGGCGTCGTGCTCTCGCCCGGCGCGCGCCAGCACTGGCGCCCCACCTCCCGCATCTTCCGCGAGCTCGCCCTCGGGCTCGTGACGCGCATGGCAGAGCGCTACGGCACCCACCCGGCGCTCGCCGCGTGGCACGTCAGCAACGAGCTCGGCTGCCACAACGTGCACGACTACTCCGACGAGGCCGCCGACGCGTTCCGCGTCTGGCTCGCCGACCGCTACGGCGACGTCGCGACGCTCAACGACGCATGGTCGACGACCTTCTGGTCGCAGCGCTACGCCGACTTCGCCGAGGTGCTGCCCCCGCGCGCCACGACGTCGTTCGCGAACCCGACGCAGCAGCTCGACTTCTCCCGCTTCTCGTCCGACGCCCTCAAGGAGTACCTCGTCGCCGAGCGCGAGGTGCTGCGCGCCATCACGCCGGACATGCCGATCACGACGAACTTCATGATCATGGGCGAGACCAAGGCGATGGACTACGCCGACTGGGCCGCCGAGGTCGACTTCGTCTCGAACGACCACTACCGGCACCCCGGCCCGCAGGACCTCGACGAGCTGAGCTTCTCGGCGAACCTCACGAGCGGCGTCGCGGGCGGCGCGCCCTGGTACCTCATGGAGCACTCGCCGTCGGCGGTGAACTGGCAGCACGTCAACGTCGCGAAGCCCGCGGGCGAGCTCGCCCGCGACGCGCTCGCGCACCTCGCGCACGGCGCCGACGCCATCGCGTACTTCCAGTGGCGCCAGTCGCGCGGCGGCGCCGAGCGCCACCACTCCGCGATGGTGCCGCACGCCGGCTCCGACTCGCGCATCTTCCGCGAGGTCGTCGGCCTCGGCGCCGTGCTCGACGAGCTCGCCGACGTCGCGGGCTCCCCGCGCCACGCTGCCGACGTCGCGATCCTCTTCGACTGGGAGTCGTGGTGGGCCGTCGACCTCGACTCGCAGCCCTCGTCGCTGCTGCGCTACAAGCAGGAGGCGCTCGACTGGTACACCGCGCTCCTCGACGCTGGCGTCCGCGCCGACGTCGTGCCGACGAGCGCGACGCTCCCCGCCGGTGGGCTCGTCATCGTGCCGATGCTGCACATCGTCACCGATGCCGTGCGCGCCCGGCTCGACGCGCACGTCGCCGCCGGCGGATCCGTGCTCGTCACCGCGTACGCCGGCATCGCCGACGAGCGCCTGCACACCGAGCTCGGCGGCTACCCCGGACGCCTGCGTCACCTGCTCGGCGTGCGCGTCGACGAGCTGCTGCCCGTGCTCGGCCTCGACACGATCCACGTCGACGGCGCGACGGCGACCCTCTGGAGCGAGCGCGTCGAGCTCGCCGAGGGCACCGAGGTGCTCGCGACCTTCGACGACGGCCCGGCCGCGGGCGGACCCGCCGCCACGCTGCGCCGCGGCGCCGACGGCAGCGGCGTCGCCGCCTACGTCGCGACCATCCCCGGCATCGAGCTGCGCGCACGCCTGCTCGCCGACGTCCTCGAGGCCGCCGGCGTCGCGAGCACGCTGCCGGCGTCGCTGCGCGGCCGCGTCGAGCTCGTCGAGCGTGGCGAGGCCGGCGCGTGGCGCTTCCTCGTGAACCGCGGCGCCGAGCCCATCGCCCTCGACGACGACGCCCTCGGCGCCGTGCACGTCGCCTCCGACGGCTCGCACGACCGCGTCGTGCCCGCGCGCGGCGTGCTCGTGCTGCGCAGCGAGGACTGACCCACCCGACCCACGACGGCGCCCGGCGCCACCATCCCACCATCCCGACGAAGGAGTCGAGACGATGCACGCACCGAGACGACGCGGCCTCGCGGCCGCGCTCGCGATCGCCACGGCGGTGTCCGGAGGGGTGCTCGTCACCGCTCCGGCGCCGCCCGCGTCCGCGGCCACCGAGGTCACGATCACGCCCAACCCCGCCTACCGGCTGAGCGACTTCCAGGGGTGGGGCACCTCCCTCGTCTGGTTCGCCAACGCGACGGGCGACTACCCGCCCGAGCTGCGGCAGGAGCTCTTCGACCGCCTGTTCGGCGAGGAGGGGCTCGACCTCAACGTCGCCCGCTACAACATCGGCGGCGGCAACGCGAGCGACGTGCCCGACTACCTGCGCCCCGGCGCGGCCGTCGAGGGCTGGTGGGCCGAGCAGCTCGACCCCGCCGCAGGTGCGACGTCGACCTACGACGACCGCGCGGACTTCCTCGCCGAGTGGGACCCGTCCGACCCCGCCTCCTACGACCTCGACGCCGACGCCACCCAGCGCTGGTGGGTCGACGCGATCGCCGAGGAGCAGGGCGACGAGATGGTCTGGGAGGCGTTCAGCAACTCCCCGCCGTACTTCATGACGAACAGCGGCTTCGCGACGGGCAGCCTCACGTCGACCGACGAGTCGGTCATCCCCGACCCGGCGGTCGCCGAGGCCTTCGCGACCTATCTCGCGACCGTCGTGGCCGAGATGGAGTCGGAC
Organism: Agrococcus versicolor; assembly: GCF_039531815.1. Lineage (NCBI taxonomy): Bacteria > Bacillati > Actinomycetota > Actinomycetes > Micrococcales > Microbacteriaceae > Agrococcus > Agrococcus versicolor. The sequence continues at coordinate 55,614 of NZ_BAAAQT010000006.1, forward strand.
CACGGCATCGACTTCCAGACGCTCGCGCCCTTCAACGAGCCCTGCAACGGCTACTGGGGCACGAGCGTGCCCGCGGGCGCGCAGTTCCCGACGCTCGGCGGACGCACCCAGGAGGGCGCGCAGATCTGCCCCGGCCCCGGGCCCGGGCAGCAGCAGGCGATCCTCGCCGAGGTCGAGCAGGCGCTCGTCGACGCGGGCCTCGACACCGACATCTCGTCGAACGACGAGACGAACCCGGCACGCTTCAACACCGCCTGGAACGGCTACTCCGCCGAGGCGCGCGACGACGTCGACCAGATCAACGTGCACACCTACGGCACGGGCGGCCGCGAGGTGACGCGCGACATCGCGCGCGCCGAGGGCCTGCCGCTGTGGATGAGCGAGGTCGGTGGCAACTGGGTGAGCGGCGAGGGCTTCGACCCGCTCACGATCGAGGGCGGCCTCGGCATCGCGCAGCACATCACGAACGACCTGCGCATCCTGCAGCCCGACGCGTACGTGCTGTGGCAGGAGGTCGAGGACCTCTACAACATGGAGCAGGTCGAGCGGCTCAACTGGGGCTCGGTCTTCATCGACTTCGACTGCGCCGAGCCCGGCACCGAGGGCTACTCGGTGCGCCGGCTCGACGACGCCGGATGGACCGAGGGCGACGCGCTGCCGGAGTCGGCACGCTGCCAGGTCGTGACGAACTCGAAGTTCGACACGCTGCGCAACTTCACCCACTACATCCAGCCCGGCTCGACGATCATCGCGACCGACGACGCGCAGACGACCTCGGCCATCACGCCCGAGGGCGACGGCGCCGCCATCGTGCACGTCAACGCCGGCGAGGCCCGCACGGTCACGCTCGACCTGTCGCGCTTCGGCGCGCTCGCACCCGGCGCGACGGTCACGCCCGTCGTGACGACCGAGGCGGACTCGATCGACGCTCCGTCGTCGAACGCGCTCGTCGAGGGCGCGCCCGTCGCGATCGACCCGACGACGATGACCGCGACGCTCGAGGTGCCCGCCGGCTCCGTCACGACCTTCGTCGTCGACGGCGTCTCGGGCGTCGCGGACGACGCGCTCGCGTTCGACGACGGCGACGCCGTCTCGCTCGCCGGCGTGCAGAGCGGCCTGCCCCTGTCGGCGCAGGCGCCCGCGACGAGCGGCAACGCCCTCTCGCTGCAGGGCCTGCCCACGACCGTCGAGGCCGCGCAGGCCCAGGCGTTCACCTTCCACGCGGCACCCGCCGCCCCGGGGAGGCCGAACGACCTGCGGTTCGCGATCGAGTCGGGCGACGGGCGGTTCCTCGCCGCCGGCGCATCCGGCACGCAGCTCGTCGCCTGGACCGAGGCCGAGGCCGTCGGGCAGGCGGCGACGACCTGGGTCACGACGACCCGCGACGGCGTCACGTTCTCCTTCCTCAACGTCGCGACGGGCCGCGTGCTCGACGTGAACGGCCAGGGGAGGACGCCCGGGACGGCCGTCGGCGTCTGGACGACCGCCGATGCCGAGAACCAGCGGTGGGTGCCGCGAACGCTCACGGCGCTCGGCGCCGCGGACGTCGCCGTGCGCACCTCCGTCGGCGTCGCCCCGGTGCTGCCCGCCACGGTCGAGCCCATCTACGCATGGGGCGCCGGCGCCCCCGTCGCGGCGACGTGGAGCACGGAGGGCCTCGACTGGTCGCAGCCGGGCACGGTCGTCGTGCAGGGCAGCGCCACCGACCTGTACGGCCAGCCGCTCGCCGTGGAGGCGACGGTCGAGGTGGGTGCGCTGACGCGCACCGATCCCGTCTCGATCACGGTCGTCGAGGGCACGACCGCGGCGGAGCTCGCCGCGGCGGTGCCGTCGACGGTGCCGGCCCGCGTGGCCGCCTCGGCCTCGGCGTTCGACGTGCCGGTCACGTGGGACCTGTCCACCGTCGACGACGCGGCGCTCGCGCAGCCGGGCGTCGTGACGGTCTCGGGCACGGCGGATGCGGACGGCACGCCGCTGCCCGCGACGCTCTCGGTGCTCGTCACCGCGGGTGCGCCTGCCAACCTGCTGACGATCGACGGCGTCGTCGCCTCCGCGACGTTCACCGAGCCGAACTACTCGGCGAACGCGACGCGGAACGGCGACCTGACCGACAAGGGCTGGTCGAACTGGGTGGGCGGCACGAAGCGCGCGAGCGACACGCTCTCGTACGTGCTCGTGGAGCCCGCGCAGCTCGTCGACGTCCGCGTCACGTTCTTCCGCGACGGCACGTCGTGGGCGAGCAGCGTGCAGTTCGAGGCGCGCGTCGACGGTGCGTGGACGCCGGTGGGCGGGCCGACCCCCGTCACGGTGCCCGGCTCCGGCGCTCCGTTCGCGGAGGTCGACCTCGGCGGCGTGACCGCCGACGCGGTCCGCGTGGTCATGACGGCGCAGCCGAACGCGCACATGGTCGTCGCCGAGGTCGAGGTGCGCGGGCTGCTCGTCGCCCCGGCGTCGACGGCGTCGCTCGTCGAGCTGCGCGTCGACGGGGAGCCCATCGCGGGCTTCGACCCGGCGACGCTCGCCTACGACGTCGACGTGGCGGGCTCGGCCTACCCCCGCCTGGACGCCTTCGCGCTCGACGGTGCCGCGAGCGTCACCGTGACGCAGGCGACCGACGAGCGCGACGGGATCGCCGAGGTCGTCGTCGTGTCGGCGGACGGCACGCAGACGCAGACGACGACCGTCGCGTTCGCGCGCTCCGCGGTCGTGACGGGCGTCGAGCTCGTCGGCGAGGCGGTCGCGGGCTCGACCGTCGCGGTCGCCGCGGCGACCGACCCGGCGGACGCGACCATCGCGGTGCGGTGGCTGCTCGACGGCGAGCCGCTCGCGGCCGCCGGCGACGCCGCCGCGGCGGAGTCGGCCGGCGTCGTGCTGCCCGGCGACGCCGTGGGAGCGCGACTGACCGCCGAGGTCGTCGCATCGGCCGAGGGCTTCGCCGACAGCGAGGTGCGCGTGCTCGATGCGGGCATCGTCGTGGCGGCGCCCGTGGAGCCGGAGCCGGAGCAGCCCGGTCCGGGCGAGCCGGGGCAGCCCGGGCAGCCGGGTCAGCCGGGTCAGCCGGGTCAGCCCGGTCAGCCGGGTCAGCCCGGTCAGCCAGGCGGTCCCGGTCAGCCCGGTCAGCCCGGTGGTGCAGGCTCCGGTGCGGGGGCACTCCCGGTGACGGGAGCCGACGCCGCGTGGACGCCGGCGCTGCTGACGGCCGCGCTCGTGCTGGCGATGCTCGGGCTCGCGCTCGGCGCGCGCTCGCGAGGTCGCGCCGAGGGCTGAGCCCAGGCTGCACGGCGACGGGGCCTGGATCCACGGATCCGGGCCCCGTCGTCGTGCGCGGTGATGGTCGCGGCCCTTCGAGGCTCGCGGCGCGGATCCTGAGGAGGCCGCGACAGAGCCGCAGCCGTCTCGAAGGGCGCACCTCAGGGAGCGGGGGGAGGGAGCGGGTAGAGGGAGCGGGCGGGCGCTCGCGCGTCGCGGCCCTTCGAGGCTCGCGGATCCTGAGGAGGCCGCGGCAGAGCCGCAGCCGTCTCGAAGGGCGCACCTCAGGGAGCGGGCGGAGGGTGCGGGCGGAAGGCGCGGGCGGGTGCGTCAGGCCGACGCGGCCTGCGCCGCCGACCACGCCGACGCGACCATCGCGTCGATCGTGTGCCGCATCCGCCAGTCGAGGTCGCGGGCCGCGAGGGTGCCGTCGGCGACGATCGAGGCGGGGTCGCCTGCGCGTCGCGGGGCGATGCCGGGCGTGAAGTCGATGCCGGTCGCGGCGGCGATGGCGCGCATGAGCTCGAGGTTCGAGGCGCCCGCACCCGAGCCGAGGTTGTAGACGGGCTCGAGCGGCTCGCCGCGCTCGAGGCGCTCGGCCGCGGCGACGTGGGCGAGGGCGACGTCGGCGACGTGGACGTAGTCGCGCACGTTCGTGCCGTCGGGCGTGGGGTAGTCGTCGCCGTTGATCTGCGGCGTCCTGCCCTCGGCGAGCACCGCGAGCACCTTGGGCACGAGGTTGTGCGGGCTCGTGTCGCGGATGCGGTCGCTGCCGGAGCCGATGACGTTGAAGTAGCGCAGGGCGACGCTCGCGAACGCGCGGCCCTCGAGGGCCGCGGCGGCGCGCTCGTCGGCGAGCAGCCACTCGCCGACGAGCTTCGTCTCGCCGTACGGCGACTCGGGTGCCGTCGCGGTCGACTCGGTGACGCGGTCGACGTCGGGCGTGCCGTAGACGCCGGCGCTCGACGAGAAGACGATGCGGCGCACGTCGGCGTCGCGCATGGCCTCGAGCAGCTCGACGGTCGCGGTGACGTTCTGCCGGTAGGCGTGCAGCGGCCTGCGCACCGACTCGCCCGCGTACTTGTAGCCGGCGAGGTGGACGACGCCCGCGACGTCGCCCGCGAGCGCGCGATCGAGGGCGGCGCGATCGAGCAGCGAGCCCTCGACGAGCTCGGCGCCGTCGGGCACGAACGCCCGGTGGCCGCTCGAGAGGTCGTCGAGCACGACGACGTCGCGACCCGACGCGAGCAGCGCCTCGGCGACGTGCGCGCCGATGTAGCCGGCGCCGCCCGTGACGAGCCAGCGCGTCATCGGTCTGCTCGCGAGGCGCCGGCGCTCGCGCGCACCGCGAACGCGACGGGCTCGGGGTGCCCCTCGGCGACGACGCGCTCGGCGACCGCCGCCGCGATGGCGTCGGCGCGGTCGACGTCGACGAGGGCGATGCACGCGCCGCCGAACCCACCGCCGGTGATGCGCGCGCCGAGCGCGCCCGCGGCGATCGCGGCGTCGACGGCGGCGTCGACCGCGGGCACGGAGGCCTCGAAGTCGTCGCGCATCGACGCGTGCGCGGCGGTGAGGATGGGGCCGAGGTCGCGCGGGCGGCCCGAGCGGACCGCCTCGGCGGCATCCAGGCAGCGCTGCGTGTCGGTCACGATGTGGCGTGCGCGACGCGCGAGCGCGTCCGGCAGGGGAGCGATGGCGTCCTCGAGCCCGTCGACGGGCACCTCGGCGAGCAGGGCGACGCCGAGCAGGCCCGCGGCCTCCTCGCACTCGCGCCTGCGGATGCCGTAGCCGCCGGTCGTGTGGTCGTGGCGCACCGTCGAGTCGACGACGAGCACGGCGAGGCCTGCGGCGTCGAGGCCGAGCGGCACGACGTCGACCGAGCCGGCGCCGAAGTCGAGCAGCAGGGCGGCGTCGGCATGGGACAGGAGCGCCGCCGACTGGTCGAGCGTGCCGGTAGGGGCGCCGGCCACGACGTTCTCGGCGCGCTGGCAGAGGACGACCATCGCCTCGCGGGTCGTGTCGAGCGCCCACAGCTCGACGGCGGCGACGCACACGGCCGCCTCGAGGGCGGCGGAGGAGGAGACGCCGACGCCGACGGGCACGTCGGAGTCGATGAAGAGGTCGAGGCCGCGCACGCGGTCGGCGGCGCCCTCCGCATCGAGCAGCGCCCACAGCACGCCGAGCGGGTAGGCGCTCCAGCCCGTGGCATCCGCGAGGTCGGCGATGCGGACCTCGACGACGCCGTCGGCGAAGGCCGTGCCGACGCGCACGAGGTCGTCGTGCCGCAGCGACGCCGCCACGACGGCGCGGCGGTCGATCGCGATTGGCATGCTCGCGCCGCCGTTGTAGTCGGTGTGCTCGCCGACGAGGTTGACGCGGCCGGGCGCCGACCAGACGCCGGTCGCGTCGTGGCCGTACGCGGCGAGGAAGCCGGCGGCCGCGTCACGCATTCGCGCGCTCCCGCTCGGTGCGGACGGAGCCGGCGGCGGCGTCGTCGCGGGCATCGACCCGGGCGAGCGCGTCGCGCAGGCGCTGCGCGCCGTCCTCGGGCGTCGTGTCGCCGACCCACGCGCCCATCGCGGCCTCCGAGCCGGCGAGGAACTTCAGCCGGTCGGCGGAGCGGCGCGGCGACGTGATCTGCCACGTGAGGCGCACGAGCTCGCGATCGGTGGTCACGGGCGCCTGGTGCCAGGCGGCGATGTACGGCGTGGGCGTCGGGTAGAGCGCGTCGACGGCGCCCAGCAAGCGCAGCGACAGCGCGGCGAGGTCGTCGCGCTCGGCGTCGTCGAGGGCGGCGAGGTCGGGGACGTGCCTGCGCGGCTGCACGTGCAGCTCGAGCGGCCAGCGCGCGGCGAAGGGCACGTAGGCGACCCAGTGCTCGGTCTGGGCGACGAGGCGGGCGCCGTCGCGCTCGGACTCGAGGACGGCCCCCTGCAGGTCGCCGCCGTGCTCGTGGATGGCGCGGACGAGCTGCTGCGTGCGCGGCGTGACGTACGGGTACGCGTAGATCTGCCCGTGCGGATGGTGCAGCGTCACGCCGATCTCGACGCCCCGGTTCTCGAAGACGAACACCTGCTCGATGCCCGGCATGGCGCTGAGGGCGGCGGTGCGGTGCGCCCACGCGTCGATGATCGTGCGGGCGCGCTCGAGCGTCTGCGTCGCGAACGATCCGGTGTGCTCGGGACTGAAGCACACGACCTCGCAGCGGCCGATCGCCGTCTGCTGCTGCTCGAGGGCGCTGCCGCCGACCTCGGCCTCGCCGAGCGCGGGGCCGAACGCGGGGGAGCGGTTCTCGAAGACCGCGACCTCGTAGACGTCGGGGATCTCGCTCGGGTTCGTCGGCGACTGCGGCGCGAGCGGGTCGAGGTCGGCGGGCGGCAGGTGCACGCGGCCTTGGCGGGCGGAGGCGAAGGTGACCCACTCGCCCGTGAGGGGATCGCGGCGCAGCGCCGGCGTCGCCGGCCGCGCGTCGAGGGGGCGGCGATCGGGGCTCGGCGTGCGGTCCGGGCTGCCGTCGGCGTCGAAGTAGAGCAGCTCGCGACCGTCGGCCAGCGTGGTTGCCGTCACTCGTGTCATCGATCTCTCTCCTCGACGCGGTCGCGCGCAGGATGCGCAACGATGCGATGGACCGATACTATGACATTCTGTTCGCTTTTGTGTGACTTTGTGGGCGAATCTGTTCGAAGGAGCACGCATGGTGCACGTCCCGCTCGCCACGGACCGTCGCGATCGCATCCTCGACCTGCTCCGCAGGCAGCGCGCCGTGCGCATCTCCGAGCTCGCCGACGACTTCGGCGTCTCGCCCATGACCGTCCGCCGCGACATCGAGGCGCTCGAGGCGGACGGCGTCGTCGAGCGCGTGCACGGCGGCGCGCGCCTGCCGCTCCTGCACGAGCAGGCCGAGCCCGAGCCGCAGCAGAAGGCGCTCCTGCAGCCGGGTGAGAAGCACGCGATCGCGCGCGCCGCAGCCGACCTCGTCGTGCCGGGCACCGCCATCGGCATCGGCTCGGGCACGACGACGCTCGAGCTCGCGCGCGTCCTCGCCGAGCGCGAGGACCTCGACGGCCTCACGGTCGTCACGAACGCGCCCGCGGTCGCCGACGTCCTCGGCGGCGTCGAGGCCGTGACCGTCATCCTCATCGGCGGCGTGCGCACGATCTCCGGCGCCCTCGTCGGGCCCATCGCCACGAGCGGCATCCGTCAGCTCAACCTGCACACCCTCGTGATCGGCTGCCACGGCATCGACCCCGAGCGCGGCGCCACGGCGCCCAACCTGCTCGAGGCGGAGGCCAACCGCGCGTTCATGGCGCAGGCCGCCACGACCGTCGTGCTGGCCGACGCCACGAAGTGGGGCGTCGCCGGGCTCGCGACCTTCGCGCCGTTCGACGAGATCGACGTCCTCGTCACCGACGACGCCCTCGCCGACGCGCACGTGGGGACGCTCGCCGAGCAGGTCGAGCGCGTGCTCCTCGTCGAGCCGGCGACGGGATCCGTGCGCCGCGCCTGACGACGCGGCGTCGCGTCAGTCGAGCAGCTGGGCCGCCGCCTCGTCGCTCGAGTCGCGCAGGAACTGCCTGCACCGCTGCGCCTCCACGTCGTCGCCGACGAGCTCGGAGGCGTGCGCGAGGGCCGCGAGCGAGCGCAGGAAGCCGCGGTTCGGCTCGTGCGACCACGGCACGGGCCCGTGGCCCTTCCAGCCGCTGCGGCGCAGGGCGTCGAGCGAGCGGTGGTAGCCGGTGCGGGCGAAGGCGTACCCCTCGACGGTCTCGCCGGAGGCGAGCGCCTCCTCGGCGAGCATCGCCCATGCGAGCACCGAGTCGGGGTGCGCGACCGCGACCTCCCGCTCGTGGGCACCGTGGCCGATCGCGGCGGCTCCCGGGTCGGCGGGGAGCAGGGTCTCGGGCGGGCCGTCGAGGAGGTTCTGCATGCGTCGAGCCTACGGCGGCGTCGAGCGGGCGCTGCCGGGCGTCGGCAGCGCGGCGAAGACGGCTCCGAGCGCGCCCCGCACGAGGTGCACGGCCTCGTCGCCGCGCGAGGCGGTGCGCGTCGCGGCGAAGACCTCGCGCACCGGGGTGCCCGGCAGGTCGAGCAGGCGCATGCCGAGCGTGCCGGCGGCGAGCGCGAGGTCGGGCAGCAGCGCGACGGCGTGCCCGGCGGCGACGAGGCGCGCGTGAGCCGCGAGGTCCGTCGCCTCGAACCGCACGTCGGGCTCGAAGCCCGCCGCGCGGCACTGCTGCGTCGCCCAGGCGCGCACGGCGGTGCCCTCGGGCTCGAGCACCCAGGCGCGGTCCGCGAGGTCGGCGATCGACGTCGCCCGATCGTCGGGCGGGACCGCGATGCGGATGGGGTCGTGCCCGAGCGGCGAGCGATCGATGCCGTCGCGCAGCGGGCGCGCGTGCCCGGGGTACTGCTCCGCGACCACGACGTCGAACGCGCGCGCGGCGAGCTCGTCGAGCGCGGTCTCGGGCGGCAGCTCGGTCATCGTCACCCGCAGCCCGGGATGCCTGCCGGCGAGCAGCGACAGCGCGGGCGGCACGAGCATCTCGGCGGCGGTCGGCATGACGGCGATGCGCACGACGGCCGTCGTCGACGCCGAGGCGACGGCGACGCGCGCCTCCTCGTCGAGCGCGAGGGCGCGCGCGGCGTGCTCGGCGAGCAGTCGGCCGGCGTCGGTGAGTCGCAGCCTGCGGCCGTCGGGCTCGGTGAGCGCCGCGCCCGCCTCGCGCTCGAGCAGGGCGAGCTGCTGCGACACCGTCGACGGGCTGTAGGACAGGGCGGCCGCGACCGCCGCGATCGTGCCCCGCTGCGAGAGCTCGAGCAGCAGGCGCAGTCGTCGCAGCTCGAGCATGCCGCTCCCATCGTTCGATGATCTCGAACGGTCATCATCGCAGATGGTCGCTGTTGCCGATGGGTCGCTCGGGTGCACGCTGCGAGGAGGGACGCGCGCGCGACCCGGGAAGCGACAGGCATCATGACGACGACGCAGCCTCGGACCGACCGACCCGCCGACGAGGTCGCAGGCCTCGCCGACGAGGCGATCGCCCTCGTTCGGAGGTGGCTCGACGAGAGCAGGCACGAGCCCGTCGACGCCGCGGCCAGCAGGCTCGCGGGCGTGCTCGGCGACGAGCACGGCCTCGCCTTCACCGTCGGATTCGTCGACGGCGTCGTGCGGCCCGAGGACCCTGCGGTCGCCGCGCGGGCGCTGCGCGACCTCGTGCCGCTCACGCCCCGCTTCCTGCCGGCGCCGCTGCGGTGGGCGATCGCGCTCGGCGGCGCCGTCGCCCCGCTCGCCCCGCGCCCCGTCGTCGCCGTCGCGCGACGCGTGCTGCGCTCGATGGTGCGCCACCTCGTCGTCGACGCGACCGACGCGCGCCTCGGCCGCAGCATCCGCACGCTGCGCAGCACCGACGGCGTGCGCCTCAACGTCAACCTGCTCGGCGAGGCGATCCTCGGCGACGAGGAGGCCGCCCGCAGGCTCGAGGGCACGCGCAGGCTGCTCGAGCGGCCCGACGTCGACTACGTGTCGATCAAGGTCTCCTCGACCGTCGCCCCCCACACGCCGTGGGCGTTCGACGCCGCGGTCGACGACGCCGTCGAGGCGCTGCTGCCGCTCTACCGCCTCGCGGCCGAGACGCCCGGCGGCTGCTTCATCAACCTCGACATGGAGGAGTACAAGGACCTCGACCTCACGCTCGCGGTCTTCATGCGCATCCTCGAGGCGCCCGGGCTCGAGGCGCTCGAGGCCGGCATCGTCATCCAGGCGTACCTGCCCGACGCGCTCGCGGCCATGCAGCGGCTGCAGGCGTGGGCGGCCGAGCGCGTCGCCGCCGGCGGCGCCGCCATCAAGGTGCGCGTCGTGAAGGGCGCGAACCTGCCGATGGAGCGCGTCGACGCCGAGGTGCACGGCTGGCCGCTCGCGACGTGGGGCTCGAAGCTCGAGACCGACGCGTCGTACAAGGCCGTGCTCGACTACGCGCTGCGACCCGAGCACGTCGCGAACGTCCGCATCGGCGTCGCGGGCCACAACCTCTTCGACGTCGCGCTCGCATGGCTGCTCGCCGAGCGACGCGGCGCCTCGGCCGGCATGGACGTCGAGATGCTGCTCGGCATGGCGACGGCGCAGGCCGCCGTCGTGCGTCGCACCGTCGGCTCCCTCCTGCTCTACACGCCCGTCGTGCACCCCGCGGAGTTCGACGTCGCGATCGCCTACCTCGTGCGCAGGCTCGAGGAGGGCGCGTCGCACGAGAACTTCATGTCGGCCGTGTTCGAGCTCGGCGACGACGACGCGCTGTTCGCCCGCGAGCGCGACCGCTTCCTCGCCGCGATCGCGGCGATGCCCGCGACGACGCCTCCGCCCGCCCGCACGCAGGACCGCACGCTGCCGCCGGCACCCGCACCGCGCGGCACGTTCGACAACGCCCCCGACACCGATCCGAGCCTCGCGGCCAACCGCGCATGGGGCGACGGCATCCGCGCCCGCATGGCGGGATCCCGCCTCGGGATCGAGACGGCGGAGGCCGGCGTCGTGCGCGACGCCGCGCAGCTGGACGCGCTCGTCGCCGAGACCGTCGAGGCCGGGGCGACCTGGCGCGCGCTCGGCGCCGAGGCCCGCGCCGAGATCCTGCACCGTGCAGGCGACGTCCTCGAGCGCCGCCGCGCCGACCTCCTGGAGGTCATGGGCGCCGAGTGCGGCAAGGTGCTCGAGCAGGGCGACCCCGAGGTGTCGGAGGCGATCGACTTCGCGCACTGGTACGCCGAGCAGGGCATCGCCATCGCCCGCATCCCGGGCGCGACGCCGGCACCCGTCGGGCTGACGGTCGTGACCCCGCCGTGGAACTTCCCCGTCGCGATCCCCGCGGGCTCGACGCTCGCGGCGCTCGCGGCGGGCTCGCCCGTCGTCGTGAAGCCGGCGCGGCAGGCCCGTCGTTCCGGCGCCGTCATGGTCGAGGCGCTGTGGGAGGCGGGCGTGCCGCGCGACGTGCTGCGGTACGTGCAGCTGGGCGAGCAGTCGCTCGGCAGCCACCTCGTCGGCCACGCGGCCGTCGAGCGCGTCATCCTCACGGGCGGCTACGAGACGGCCGAGCGATTCCGCGCCATCCGCCCAGACCTGCCGCTGCTGGCCGAGACGAGCGGCAAGAACGCCATCGTCGTCACGCCGAGCGCGGACCTCGACCTCGCCGCACGCGACGTCGCCGCCTCCGCCTTCGGGCACGCGGGCCAGAAGTGCTCCGCGGCGTCGCTCGTCATCCTCGTGGGCTCCGTCGCGACCTCGAAGCGCTTCCGCAGGCAGCTCGTCGACGCCGTCCGCTCGATGCCGATCGGCATGCCGTGGGAGGCCACGAGCAAGGTGGGCCCGCTCATCGGGCCCGCCGAGGGCAAGCTGCTCGGCGCCCTCACGACCCTCGAGCCCGGCGAGCGGTGGGTGCTCGAGCCCGAGCGGCTCGACGACGCCGGTGCGCTCTGGCGTCCCGGCATCCGCGAGGGCGTGCAGCCCGGCTCGCCGCTGCACCTCACGGAGTACTTCGGGCCCGTCCTCGGCATCATGACGGCCGCGACGCTCGACGAGGCGATCGCCCTCGTCGACGCCATCGAGTACGGGCTGACGTCGGGCATCCACGCGCTCGACGAGGACGAGGTGCAGCGCTGGCTCGCCGGCGTCCAGGCGGGCAACCTCTACGTCAACCGCGGCACGACGGGCGCGATCGTGCGTCGGCAGCCGTTCGGCGGCTGGAAGCGCGCGGCGGTCGGTGCCGGCACGAAGGCCGGCGGGCCGAGCTACCTCGTCGGCCTGACCGACTGGGAGGACGCGCCGACCTCGACCGGCGAGGTGGACGGCCTGGGCGCGGCGGCGGTCGCCGCCGCGGCCGCCAGCGCATCCGAGCAGGACCTCGCCTGGCTGCGCGGCGCGCTCGCGACCGACGTCGAGGCGTGGCGCGAGCTCGGCGCCGTCCACGACGCGACGGGCCTCGAGACCGAGCAGAACGTCCTGCGCCACCAGGCCGTCCCCGCCGTCGTGCGCGCCGAGGGCGCGTCGGTCGCCGAGGTCGTGCGCATCGCGGCCGCCGGCATGCGCGTCGGCGGCAGCGTGGTGCTCAGCACGCGGGATGCGCTGCCCGCGGAGGTCGGCGCCTGGCTGCGCGACGGCGGCGTGCAGGCCGTCCTCGAGGATGCCGAGGCGTGGGCGGCGCGGGCCGGTGGCCTCGTCGCCGGTGGCGGGCGCGTGCGCCTCGTCGGCTGCGACGCCCGTGCGACGGCGGACGCCGTTGGCGGCTCGCCCGCCGTCGCCCTCTACCGCGGGCCCGTGCTCTCGGCCGGCCGCGTCGAGCTGCTGACGTTCGTGCGCGAGCAGGCCGTGTCGATCTCGGCGCACCGCTTCGGCACGCCGCGCCGCCACGAGGTGCCCGCGCTCGCCCCGGCCGCGTCCGTCTGACGCCCGCGGCTCCGCATCGCAGGCGATCCGTGGTGGCCGAGGGGATGCTCCCTCGCGACCCGGGCCACCTGCGATGCGCGCGCGGGCGCGGCGACTACTGCAGCGCGGAGGTCAGGCGGGCGACGTTGTCGAAGATCTGCCCGATGCGCGGGCGCTCGAGCCACGCCTCGAGCGTGAGCTCGCTCGACGCGTGCCGGTAGCGCTCGGCGACCTCGCGCAGCCGCTCGGCCATCTCCGGCCCCTCGAGCAGCATCGAGATCTCGAAGTTCAGGCCGAACGAGCGCATGTCGATGTTCGACGAGCCGAAGATCGAGTGCTGGCCGTCGAAGACCATGAACTTCGAGTGCAGCACGATCGGCTCGCGGTACAGCCAGATGCGCACGCCGGCGCGCAGCAGCGACTCGTAGTACGAGCGCTGCGCGTGGAAGGTCCAGAACTGGTCGCCGATCGCGCTCGCGAACAGCTCGACGCGCACGCCGCGCATCGCCGCCGACGTGATGGCGTACGACATGGCATCGTCCGGCACGAAGTAGGGGCTCACGATCGTGATGCGGTCGACGGCCGCGTGGATGCACTCGAGGAACAGCCGGAGGTTGTTCTCGCCCTCGAAGCCGGGGCCGCTCGGCACGACGGACGCCTCGACCTCGCCGGGTCGCCCTGGGTCGCCCTGGCCCTGGTCGACGAGCTCGTTCGTCTCCGCCCACCAGTCCGCGAGGAACAGCACGTCGATCTCGCGCACGACGGGGCCGCGCACCTCGAGCCACGTGTCCTTCCACTCGAGGCCGCGCTTGACGTTCTTCGTCCACAGGTAGGTGGGATCGACGAGGTTGAGCGAGCCCATGAAGCCGACGTCGCCGTCGACGACGAGCAGCTTGCGGTGGTTGCGCAGGTCGGGGCGCTGCCACTGGCCGCGCAGCGGACGCAGCGGCAGCATGTCCTGCCACTGCGCGCCCATCGCCTCGAGCCGGTCGACGGTCTCCTTGCGGCGCGGGTATCGCACGCTCGTGACGTGGTCGACGAGCACGCGCACGTCGACGTCGCGCCCGCGGGCGCGCTCGAGCGCCGCGAAGAACGGCTCGGTGCGCTCGCTCGCGACGATCAGGTAGAACTCCACGTGCACGTAGCGCTCGGCACCGTCGATCGCGCGCACCATCGACGCGACCTGGTCGTCGAACTCGTCGTGCACGACGCACGCGTTGCCGCCGAGGTGGGGGAGCGACGTCTGCGCCCGCAGCATCTGCAGCACGCCGGGCAGCCACTCGACCGAGCGCTCGGGATCCTCCTCGTCGGGGATGTCGCGCGTCACCTCGCCGATGACGCCCTGCAGCGCGCGCATCTTGCGGCGACGCCCGCGCGGCAGCCGGTTGTGCCCGAGCGTCGCGAAGATGATCCAGCCGAGCATGGGCTGCACCATGATGAGCAGCAGCCACGCCATCGCGGCGGGCGGGCGACGGTTGTACGGCACGACCGCGACGGCGGCGATCCGCAGGAGGACGTCGACCACGACGATGGCGACGGTGAGCCCCTGCCCGAGCCCGGTGTCGGGCAGGAGGTCGAGCATCAGCGGAAGTTCACGAACTGCAATGCGATGTCGACGTCGGAGCCCTTGAGCAGCGCGATGGTCTGCTGCAGGTCGTCGCGCGACTTCGACTGCACGCGCAGCTCGTCGCCCTGGATCTGGCTCTTCACCGTCTTGGGCGCCTGCTCGCGGATGATCTTCTGCACCTTCTTCGCGTCCTCGGTGCTGATGCCGTTCTTCAGGCCCACCTCGATGCGGTGCTCCTTGCCGGACGGATACGCGTCGCCGACGTCGAGCTGCTTGAGCTCGATGCCGCGCTTCACGAACTTCGACTGCACGACGTCGAGCACCGCCTCCACGCGCTCCTTCGAGGAGGCCTTGAGGAGGATGCGCTCGCCCTGCCACGCGACGTCGGCACCGACGCCCTTGAAGTCGTAGCGCTGCTCGACCTCCTTGCGGGCCTGGTTGACCGCGTTCTCGGCCTCCATGGGATCGACCTTGCTGACGACGTCGAACGAGGAATCTGCCATGCGATCGAGTATGCCGGATGCCGCCCCGGCAGCGGCCCGGAGGCCGGATCGCGGCGCGTGCACGCCGGATCCCGCGCGGCACGCTATCCTGGCTTCTGCCCTTCGGGGCGATGGCGAGTTACCCAAGCGGCCAAAGGGATCTGACTGTAAATCAGACTGCTCAGCATTCGGGGGTTCGAATCCCTCACTCGCCACGTTCGGCCCCACCTCTCGAGGTGGGGCCTTCCTCGTTAACGGGCCAGGCGCGCAGTCGGGGTGCGGTGCATCCAGGCGCGAGCGGCTGTACATCAGACTGCTCAGCATTCGGGGGTTCGAATCCCTCACTCGCCACGTTCGGCCCCACCTTCCGAGGTGGGGCCTTCCTCGTTCACGGGCCAGGCGCGCAGTCGGGGTGCGGTGCATCCAGGCGCGAGCGGCTGTACATCAGACTGCTCAGCATTCGGGGGTTCGAATCCCTCACTCGCCACGTTCGGCCCCACCTTCCGAGGTGGGGCCTTCTTCGTTCACGGCACCGACCCGCTCCTCGGCCCCAGCGGACGCTCGGGCATCGTCGACACGAAGATCCGCACACGCGTCAAGGCCTGGCGAGGACTCCCGTGGGCGGTCGACTTCCTTGCCCTGCTCGTTACCGTTCTGTTACCTTGGACGCTGCCCTGCCCCCGGGTTCTCGATACCCTCGAGAGGCAGACGGCATCTCCCAGCAGCAGTCGAAGGACCTCACCACGTGACACGACAGGACGAGTCGGCCCAGGCCGACGCGGACCAGGGCGTGCCGTCGACCCGTCGCAGCCGCCGCGAGGGCGAGCGCGAGGCCCAGTCCCGCGCGCTCTACGCCGACTCCGGTCAGACCTCGTCCGCGATGCGCGTCGTCGACGGCGGATCGCCGATCTACCGCACGCGCCGCGAGATGCGCGAGTCCGCATCGCGGCTCGCCCGTGACCTCCCCGTGATCGTCGAGCCCACGCTCGCGCAGGCCGACGCTGCCACCGTGCGCCCGGTCGACGCCGAGAGCCGCCGAGCGCGTCGCGCCCTGCAGCAGCCCGCGTCCACCGCAGCCGACGCCGCGGTCGAGACGCCGCAGGCCACGACCGCGCGCCGCGGCCGCCGCGCCGCCGATGGCGCGGCCTTCGTCGCCGACGAGCAGCCGGCCGTCGCCGGCGAGCAGGCCACGCGCCGCGCGCGCCCCGCCGCAGCGCCGCAGGAGTCGACCGCCCCGAGCGCCGACGAGACGGGCATCGCGGCGTCGGTCGTGGCACCCGAGCCCGAGGGCTCCTCGATCGTCGTCGACGCGTCCCCGACGACCGCCGCAGCCTCGACGCCCTCATCCCCCGAGCCGACCCCCGTCGCGACCGCCGCCGCCTCGGTCGCGGCATCCGCACCCGCCGCCGACGCCCCGCAGGCCGAGCGAGCCATGACGCGCGCCGAGCGTCGCGCGGCGCAGGCCGCCGGCAGCGCCGAGGTGTCGGCAGCCGTCGCCGCCGTGCTCGGTGCCGAGCAGGCCGACGCCGCGTCCACCCCCGTCCGCAGCCCCCTCCGCCGCGAGACGCGCCCGCCGCGTCCCGCCGTCGTCGCCCGCCGCCCCGTGTCGGTCGCGCCCGTCGTGCGCCCGAGCCGCAGGGCGCGCTCGAGCGCCGCGCGCAAGGCCGTGCAGCGACTCGGCGCCGCGGGCGTCATCCTCAGCATCGGCTCGTTCGTCGCCGTGACCTCGCTGCCCGCCCAGGCGCTCTCGCCGGCACCCGAGGCGCCGCCCGCCTACGGCGACGTGCAGGTCGAGCAGCAGCTCGACGTGACGTCGGGGTCGGGCGCCCACGGCGACGAGGAGGTCACGGCCGTCCTCACGCGCGAGGACTTCAACGTCGCCGACGAGATCGCCTCGACGCGCCTCGACGCCGACGAGCTGGCGCAGCTGCAGGCCGTCGCCGACACCGACACGATCGGGCCGTACTACGAGGGCGAGCCCTCGATGCCGAACGTGTGGGCGCAGCTCGAGACGAGCTACACGCAGTCGCCGTTCCCGTCGCTCGCCGAGGTGCCGGTGTCGAGCGGCTTCGGCTACCGCTGGGGCTCGTTCCACGGCGGCGTCGACCTCATCCCCGGCGCGGGCACGCCCGTCTTCCCGATCGCGAACGGCGTCGTCGTCGCGGTCTGGCAGGGCAACAACCCCGGTGGCGGCGGCTACGAGGTCATCGTCGAGCACAACATCGACGGCCAGTTCTTCCAGTCCTGGTACCCGCACATGACGGCAGGCTCGATCCTCGTCGAGGAGGGCCAGGTCGTCGACATCACGACGCAGCTCGGCGCCGTCGGCTCCACGGGCCGCTCGACGGGTGCCCACCTGCACCTCGAGATCAAGAACGGCGACTACATCTCGGTCGACCCGCTCGTCTGGCTCGCCACGCGCGAGCAGATCCTCGAGCCCTAGGCGCCGCAGCATCCCGTCGCTCGCGCCAGCCGGCGCGGGGGCGGCGTCGATCGCTGCGACGCATTCGGCGCGACCACGTCGCAGGCGCGACCACGTCGCCGACACGCGCGCGCTTCGCGGGCGATCGGCGATGCGCGAGGGAGCATCCCCCTCGCGGCCGGCCGATCGCCTGCGAAGCGCAGACGGCCAGGGCGATCGAGTAGGCGACCGCTAGCGCGGGACGCGCACCCAGGCCGTCTCGTCGGCGCGCAGCGACGCAGCGTGCAGCTCGGTCGACGCGAGCAGCAGCTCGCCCGCGGGCAGGTCGATCGCGTCGTGGCCGACGTTCGCGATCACGACGACGTCGCCGTTGCGGAAGGCCACGGCGTCCGGGCCCGCGTCGATCCACTCGACCGTGCCGGCGCCGAGGGCGTGCTCGCGCCGCAGGCGGAGGGCCTCGGTGTACAGCTCGAGCGTCGAGCCGGGCACGCCGACCTGCGCGTCACGGGCGTACGTCGCCCACGACGCGGGCTGCGGCAGCCACGACGCCCCGTTCGGCGAGAAGCCGTAGCCGGGGGCGTCGGCCTCCCAGGGGATGGGCACGCGGCAGCCGTCGCGGCCCCACATCTCGCCGTTCGTGCGGTGGAAGGTCGGGTCCTGCCGCGCCTCGGCGGGGATGTCGACGACCTCGGGCAGCCCGAGCTCCTCGCCCTGGTAGACGTACGCGCCGCCGGGCAGCGCGAGCATGAGGGCCGTCGCGGCGCGACCGCGGCGCAGCGACACCTCGGCGTCGGCCTTCGACACGCTCGTCGGGCCGATGCCCACGCCGTGCGGCGGCTGCGGCACGAGGGCGAGGCGCGTGCGGTGGCGGATGGTGTCGTGGTTCGACAGCACCCACGTCGAGGGAGCGCCGACGGCGCCGAACTCGGCGATCGACTCGTCGATGACCTGGCGCAGGCGACGGGCATCCCACGGCGTCTCGAGGTAGACGAAGTTGAACGCCTGGTGCATCTCGTCGGGGCGCACGAAGCGCGCCATCTTCTCGAGCGGGTGCACCCATGCCTCGGCGCACAGCATGCGGTCGCCGTCGTACTCGGCGAGCACCTCGTGCCAGCGGCGGTAGACCTCGTGCACCGACTCCTGGCCGAAGAACGGCGACTCCATCGAGCCGGTCGTGATGGCGTCCTCGTCGACGTCGGGCAGGCCCGGTGCCTTCATGAGGCCGTGGGCGACGTCGACGCGGAAGCCGTCGACCCCGCGGTCGAGCCAGAACCGCAGCACGTCGTCGAACATCGCGGGGACCTCGGGGTTCAGCCAGTCGAGGTCGGGCTGCGAGGTGTCGAAGATGTGCAGGTACCACTCGCCGTCGGCGACGCGCGTCCAGGCCGGGCCGCCGAAGACGGACTGCCAGTTGTTCGGCGGCTCGGAGCCGTCGCCCGTGCCGGGCCGGAAGATGTAGCGGGCACGCTCGGGCGATCCGGGGGCGGCGCGCAGCGCCTCCTGGAACCACTCGTGCTCGTTCGAGGTGTGGTTCGGCACGAGGTCGACGACGACCTTGAGCCCGAGGTCGTGCGCCTCGGCGAGCAGGCGGTCGGCGTCGGCGAGCGTGCCGAACAGCGGGTCGACGTCGCGATAGTCGGCGACGTCGTAGCCGCCGTCGTGCTGCGGCGAGCGGTAGAACGGGCTCAGCCACACGGCGTCGACGCCGAGCGCCTGCAGGTGCGGCAGGCGGTCCGCGATGCCGGCGAGGTCGCCGACCCCGTCTCCCGAGGCGTCCGCGAAGCTGCGCGGATACACCTGGTAGATCACTGCGGTGCGCCACCACTCGGCGCCGGGCTGCGTCGTCGTCGCATCGGACATGCACCCAGGCTACGGGGCGATCCATCGCGCGACGTCGCGACGGGCGGCCATCGCGACCCGGTGGATCGATCGATGCGCATCCGCACGTGCTCGGGGTACGGTGCCATCGGTAGTTCAGAGCCGAACGACACCCGAGTCGCTCGGCGCCCTCGATGGAGAGAGCGAATCATGACGACCCCCGACCACCTCGCCGACCGCAGCATCGCGGTCCAACGCAGCCCGGAGTTCCAAGGGCTGCGGCGTTCCTTCTTCGGCTTCATCCTCCCGCTCACGGCGCTGTTCCTCCTGTGGTACCTCGCGTACGTGCTGCTCGCGGGCTTCGCGCCCGACCTCTTCGCGACGCGCATCGGCGACTCGACCATCACGGTCGGGCTGCTGTTCGGCCTCGGCCAGTTCGTCACGACGTTCGGCATCACGATGGCCTACCGCTCGTGGGCCAATCGCAGGTACGACCCCCATGCGGCGGCCATCCGCGAGGAGATGGAGCGCGGCGAGCTCACGGGCGACGCGAACGAGGAGGCGGCGCGATGAGCGACGAGATCAACCCGGTCATCAACATGGTCGTCTTCGGCATCTTCGTCGTCGCGACCCTCGTGATCGTCTTCCGCGTCTCGAAGCGCAACGCGACCGCGACGGAGTTCTTCGCGGGCGGGCGCTCGTTCTCCGGCCCGCAGAACGGCGTCGCGATCGCCGGCGACTACCTGTCGGCCGCGTCGTTCCTCGGCATCTGCGGCGCGATCGCCGTCGCCGGCTACGACGGCTTCCTCTACTCGATCGGCTTCCTCGTCGCGTGGCTCGTCGCGCTGCTGCTCGTCGCCGAGCTGCTGCGCAACACGGGCCGCTTCACGATGGCCGACGTGCTGAGCTTCCGCCTCAAGCAGCGACCGGTGCGCATGGCGGCGGCGCTCGCGACCCTCGTCGTCTGCTTCTTCTACCTCGTGGCGCAGATGGCGGGCGCCGGTGGCCTCGTCGCGCTGCTGCTCGGCCTGTCCGGTCCGGTCCCGACGGGCATCACGGTCGCGATCGTCGGCGTCGTCATGATCGTCTACGTCATCGTCGGCGGCATGAAGGGCACCACGTGGGTGCAGATCATCAAGGCCGTGCTGCTCGTGGCCGGCGCCGGCATCCTCACCATCGTCGTGCTCGCCATGGTCGGGTTCGACTTCTCGCGCCTGCTGCAGATGGCGGTCGACGCGTCGCCCGAGGGCGAGGCGATCCTCGCGCCGGGCCTGCAGTACCCGAACCCGGTCGACTTCCTGTCGCTCGGCCTCGCGCTCGTGCTCGGCACGGCGGGCCTGCCCCACGTGCTCATGCGCTTCTACACGGTGCCGACGGGCAAGGAGGCGCGTCGCAGCGTCGTCTGGGCGATCTGGATCATCGGCATCTTCTACCTGTTCACGCTCGTGCTCGGCTACGCCGCCGCCGCGTTCGTCGGGCCCGAGGTGCTCACCGACCCGGCCACGCCCGGCGGGCAGAACGCGGCAGCACCGCTGCTCGCGCTCGAGATCGGCGGCCCCGTGCTCATGGCGGTCATCTCCGCCATCGCGTTCGCGACGATCCTCGCGGTCGTCGCCGGCCTCGCCATCACGGCAGCGACGTCGTTCGCGCACGACATCTACGCCTCCGTCATCCGCAAGGGTCAGGCCGACCCGAAGCAGGAGGTGAAGGTCGCGCGGCGCACCGTCGTCGTGATCGGCGTCGTCGCGATCATCGGCGGCATCGTCGCGCAGGGGCAGAACGTCGCGTTCCTCGTCGCGCTCGCCTTCGCCGTCGCGGCGAGCGCGAACCTGCCGACGATCCTCTACTCGCTGTTCTGGAAGCGCTTCAACACCACGGGCGCCCTGTGGTCGATGTACGGCGGGCTCACGAGCTGCATCCTGCTCATCGTCTTCTCGCCCGCGGTGTCGGGCGGACCGAAGTCGATGTTCCCCGCGCTGGACTTCGACCTCTTCCCGCTGTCGAACCCCGGCATCGTGTCGATCCCGCTCGCGTTCCTCCTCGGCATCGTCGGCACGCTGCTGTCGAAGCCGGAGGCGGACCACGACGCGAAGCAGGCGGAGATGGAGGTGCGGTCCTTCACGGGCGCGAACGCCGAGAAGGCGAGCGACCACTAGCGACGGGCGTGGCCGGGTCGATCACGATCCGGCCACGATCGCCGCCGCAGGGTGCCGTCGGCTTGCCGAGGCGCACCCTCCACGCTTCAATCGGGGCACGCGCGACGACGCGCGGTGCATTCGACGATGAAGGGCACTTGCATGCGACCCATCACCAGTGGATCCAGGAGGCTGCTGCAGCTCGCAGCCATCGGTGCGACGGGCATGATGCTCGTCGCCTGCTCGGGCGGCGGTGGCGGCGACGACGACGCCGGCGCGTCCGGCGGCGAGGGCGGCGGCACGATCACGGTGTGGATGGACCAGAACCGCGCCGACGCGCTCGCGGACGTCATCGCGGCGTTCGAGGAGGAGTCGGGCACGACCGTCGAGGTCGTCATCAAGGAGTTCGGCGACATCGCCGGCGACTTCGTCACGCAGGCGCCCTCCGGCGAGGGCCCCGACGTCGTCCTCGCCCCGCACGACGCGCTCGGCAACCTCGTCTCGAACGGCGTCGTCTCGCCCATCGAGCTCGGCGACGCCGCGGGCGACTTCCAGGAGATCGCCATCGAGGCGATGAGCTACGAGGGCTCGGTGTACGGCGTGCCCGTGTCGATCGAGAACCTCGCGCTCGTGCGCAACACGGCGCTCGCCCCCGAGGCTCCCGCGACGTGGGACGACCTCGTCTCGACCGGCCAGGCGGCCGTCGCATCGGGCGCTGCGCAGTACCCGCTGCTCGTCGGCCTCGACCCGAACAACGCCGACCCGTACCACCTGTACCCGCTGCAGGCGTCGTTCGGCGGTCCGCTCTTCGCGCTCAACGAGGACGGCACGTACGACGGCAGCGACCTGCAGATCGGCAACGAGGGCAACCTCGAGTTCGCGTCCGCGCTGCAGGAGTGGGGCACCTCGGGCGTCCTCAACCTCTCGATCTCGCAGGACATCGCGAAGGAGCAGTTCGCTGCCGGTGCGAGCCCGTACACGATCACGGGTCCGTGGAGCCTCGAGCAGTTCGACGAGGCCGGCATCGAGTACGCCGTCGACCCCATCCCGTCGGCGGGTTCGCTGCCGGCGACGCCGCTCGTGGGCGTGCAGGGCTTCATGCTCTCGTCGTACAGCGAGAACTCGATCGTCGCGACGCAGTTCATCACCGACTACATCGCCTCGGAGGACGCGCAGACGGCCATCTACGAGGCCGGCGACCGCGCCCCCGCGCTGACGGCCGCGTTCGAGGCCATGCCGGCCGACTCGCCCACGACGGCCTTCGGCGAGATCGGCAGCGACGCCGTGCCGATGCCGAACGTGCCCGAGATGGCGGCGATCTGGGACCAGTGGGGCGCCACGGAGGCGCAGATCATCGGCGGCCAGGGAGACCCGACGCAGCTGTGGACCGACATGTCCACCGCGATCCAGTCGACCATCGACGGCTCCTGACCGTCCGACCCTCCCGTGCGGGCGGGGCCTCGGCCGTGCGCCGGGCGCCCCGCCCGCATCCCTGATCGCCTCCCCGAGCGAAGGAGCCCGGTGGCTGCATCCGCCCCCGCCCGCGTCCGTCCCCGCATGCTGTCCGGCACGCTCGGCCTCGTGGCCAAGATCGCGCTGCTCGCGATCGTCGACGCGCTCGCGGTCTTCGCGATCCTGCTCCTCGCCGGGCAGGGCAGCTGGATCGTCGTCGCCGTCGTCGCCCTCGTCACGGTGGTCGTCAACGTCGTCTACCTGCTGCCCGGCAGGTTCCTGCCGGCGAAGTACCTCACGCCCGGCCTCGTGCTCCTGGGCGTCTTCCAGGTGTTCGTCGTCCTCTTCTCCTGCTACATCGCCTTCACGAACTACGGCTTCGGCCACAACTCGTCGAAGGACGACGCGATCTCGCAGCTCGTGGAGCAGAACACGTCGCGCGTGGAGGACTCGCCCGCGTACCGTGTGACGGTCGTCGAGGGCGCCGGTGGCCTCGGGCTGCTCGCGACGAGCCCCGACGGCGACGTCTCCGTCGGCGGCCCCGAGCAGCCGCTGCAGGAGCTCGACGAGGGGCAGTACGACGACGAGGGCGGCGTCGCCGTCGCGGCCGACGGCTGGACGACGCTCACGACGAACGAGATCGTGCAGCGGCAGTCCGAGATCGCCGACCTGCAGGTGCCGTTCTCGGACGACCTCGACGAGGGCTTCCTCGTCACCGCCGACGCCCGCAACGGCTACGTCTTCGTCTCGAACCTGTCGTACGACGAGGAGGCCGACACCCTCACGAACACCGACACGGGCGTCGTGTACGTCGACGGCGGCGACGGCGCGTTCGTCAGCCCCGACGGGGAGGAGCTGCGGCCCGGCTGGCAGGTCGTCGTCGGCCTCGAGAACTTCGCCTACCCGTTCACGAGCCAGTCGTTCGGCGAGGCGCTGCTGAGCGTCACGCTCTGGACGTTCGCGTTCGCGGCGCTGTCCGTCGGCCTGTCGTTCGTGCTGGGGCTCGCGCTCGCGGTGACGCTCAACGATCCGAGGCTGCGCGGTCGCAACGTGTACCGCGTGCTCGCGATCCTGCCGTACGCGTTCCCGTCGTTCCTCTCGGCGCTCGTGTGGCTCGGGCTCCTCAACACCGAGTTCGGCTTCGTGAACCAGGTGCTGCTCGGCGGCGCGAGCGTGCCGTGGCTGTCGGATCCGATCATCGCGAAGATCAGCGTGCTCGTCGTGAACGTGTGGCTCGGCTTCCCGTACATGTTCCTCGTCTGCACGGGCGCGCTGCAGTCGATCCCCGAGGAGGTGACGGAGGCCGCGACGGTCGACGGCGCACGCGGATGGGCGATCTTCCGCCTCATCAAGCTGCCGCTGCTGCTCGTGTCGATCGCGCCGCTGCTCATCTCGTCGTTCGCGTTCAACTTCAACAACTTCAACATCATCTACATGCTCACGCGCGGCGGTCCGCGCATGGGCGGCGTCGAGCAGAACGTCGGCCACACCGACCTGCTCATCACCCTCGTGTACAAGGTCGCGTTCGGTGGCGAGGGAGCCGACTACGGCCTCGCCTCGGCGCTCGCGATCATCATCTTCGTCATCGTCGCCGTGATCTCCGCGATCTCGTTCCGGCAGACCCGAGCGCTCGAGGATCTCAACTGATGGAGACGCACCGATGAGCACGACGCCTCCCATCCCCGTCGGCGCGACGGCGCAGCCCCCGGCCGCGCCGTCGGATGCCGAGCGCATCGCGCGCCTGCGCCAGCCGCGCATGCGCCCGGGCCGGTGGATCGCCGAGATCGGCTGGCGGCACGTCGTCGGCCTCGCGGTGGTCGTGTTCGCGACCTTCCCGCTGATCTACGTGCTGTCGGCGTCGCTGAACCCGGGCGGCACGCTCACGGGCTCGAACGCCCTCTTCCGCGAGATCAGCATCGCCAACTACGTCGACCTGCTGTCCGACCCGCGCAGGCCGTACGCGCGCTGGTTCCTCAACACGATGGTCGTGGGCGTCGTCACGAGCGTCGGCACCGTCTTCCTCGGTGCCCTGGCGGCGTACGCGTTCTCGCGCATGCGCTTCACGGGCCGCCGCATCGGCCTGCTGAGCCTCCTGCTCGTGCAGATGTTCCCGCAGCTGCTCGCCGTCGTCGCGATCTACCTGCTCATGCAGGGCGTCGGCGAGGTCTTCCCGCTGCTGGGCCTCGACTCGCTCGCGGGCCTGATCCTCGTCTACCTCGGCGGCGCGCTGGGCGTGAACACGTACCTGATGTACGGCTTCTTCAACACGGTGCCGGCGTCGATCGACGAGGCGGCGAAGATCGACGGCGCAGGCCATGCGCGCATCTTCTTCACGATCATCCTGCGACTCGTCGCGCCGATCCTCGCGGTCATCGGCCTGCTGTCGTTCGTGGGCACGACGAGCGAGTTCGTCATCTCGTCGGCGCTGCTCACGAGCCCCGAGAACCTCACCCTCGCGATCGGCCTCTTCCGCTACGTCTCGGAGGAGACGAGCACCAACTACCCGGTCTTCGCCGCCGGCGCGGTGCTCGCGGCCATCCCGGTCGTCGCGCTCTTCCTCTACCTGCAGCGGTACATCGTCGCGGGCCTGACGGCGGGCTCGGTGAAGTAGGGGAGGGTCCGGCTGGTCGCGTCGTGCTGCGACTGGTCACGTCCTGCTTCGACTGGTCACGTTCTGCGCCGACCGGTCGCGTTCTGCACTGACTGGTCGCGTTCTGCGGCGAGTGGTCGCGTTCTGCGATCGAGTGGTCCAGTTCTGGACCTCCCGCCCGTCGAACGGTCCAGATCTGGACCATTCGACGGCCGCAGCGCGCAGGACGTGACCGGTCGCCGCAGAACGTGACCGATCGAGCTCGATCGAACCGGACGCCGGTCGCCCCCGGACGCCGGTCGCCCCCGGACGCCCGGACGCGCCGGTCGCCCCCAGACGCCCGGACGCCCTCGCGCGATCAGCGCGCGCGCATCTCCGACCACACGTCCGCGAGCGCGCCGCGCAGGGTCGGGTGCCGGAAGACGTAGCCGGTGTCGGTCAGCACGCCGGGCAGCACCCACCGCGACTTCAGCACGAGCTCGCTCTCGGTGCCGAGCACCGCCATCGCCGGCTCGAGCATGAAGCGCCAGGCGGGGATGCCGATCGGCATCCCCACGGTCGAGCGCAGCAGCGCCATGAGCTCGGCGTTCGTCACCGGGCCGGGTGCCGCGAAGTTCACGGGTCCGTCGATCTCGGGATGCTGCTCGACGTGCTCGATCGCGCCCACGACGTCGTCGACGTGCATCCAGGAGAATCGCTGCCGACCACCCGTGCGGTGGCCCTGCGACGGCGCGGTCGCTCGGGGATCGTCCTTCGCGACCCCGACGCCGCGGTAGCGCGCGTGCGGGAACCAGGGGCCGTCGTGCTGGGCACCACCGGCACCGAGCCGCGCGAGGCGGAAGAGGATCTGCGTCGCCGGGGCCTCCGCGCCGAGCGCGACCGTGATGCGCATCGGCACGCGTCGCGTCCCGGGCAGCTCGGCCTCGGCGAGCGCCTCCTCCCACAGGCGTGTGACGTCCTCCGAGAAGCCCTCCTCGTCGAGCGGGTCGGTCTCGGTGCGCGGCTGCTCGGTGCTCGTCGAGTACGCGGATGCGGTGGATGCGTTCATCCACAGCGGCGGCGGCGAGGCGACGGTCGCCATCACGGCGCCGAGCTCGCGCGTGGTGTCGACGCGCGAGTCGAGGATCTCGGCCCGGTTGGCGTCGGTGAAGCGGCACGCGATGCTGCGGCCGGCGAGGTTCACGACGAGCGAGGCGCCGTCGAGGGCGCGAGCGATGCCGTCGCGGTCGCCCCAGCGCGCATCCGCCGAGGGTCCGCGGCCGATCGTGCGCACCTCGCGGCCCTCCGCGGCCATGCGGGCGGCGATGGCGCCACCGATGAATCCGGATCCCCCGGCGAGCACGACGCGACCTGACATGTCCCCATCGTGCCGTGCTGCGGGACGCGCCGCGGGTCTGCCGCGCACGTGACGTGTCGCGCGTCGCCGGTGCTATGATCGTCCGGTTGCCTGCGCCGATCACGTGCGCCGGCTTCGCCCCGGTAGCTCAGTGGTAGAGCACCTCCATGGTAAGGAGGGGGTCGCGAGTTCAATCCTCGCCCGGGGCTCGCTCCTGCTTGACGCCTCGTGCTCGGGTGGGCGCAGCGGCGGGGTAGCTCAGCTGGTAAGAGCGCACGACTCATAATCGTGAGGTCGCGGGTTCGAGCCCCGCCCTCGCTACGCAAGCCCCCAAGATCTCGCCATCTTGGGGGCTTCGTGCTGCCTGCGGTCGCGTGGGCTGCGTCCCGTCCGATCGCTGCGGCGTCGCCACCGATCGGGTGGTGCTCAGCCCGCGCGTGACAGGGTTCGACCATGCAGGACGGCAACGGCTACGCGCGATCGCTCACGATCGTCGGGATCTTCATGCTCATCGGCGGGACGGGGCTGGCCGTGATCGCGATCTTCGTCGTCGGAGACGCTGCGAGCTTCGCCGACGCGACGCTCGAGGAGTACGCGCTCAGGCTCGTGCTCGCCTGGGTCGGCGGGGCGCTCGTGCCGATCGGCATCCTGGCGACGCTGCTGGGCGTCGTGGTCAGCGGCGTGCATGCCAGCCTCGCCCAGCACGCCCGCGTGATGCGGCAGCGCGCGTGAGTCGGTGGCTTGCATGACGCACCGATGACGTGAGGCGCCCCTCTTCCCGCCCTGCGGCCGGGGCCGAGAGGTCCAGATCTGGACCGTTCGACGGCCGAGCGGTCCAGATCTGGACCGTTCGGGCACTCGACGTGACCGCTCGGCGCTGAACGTGACCAGTCGGCGCAGGATGTGACCAGTCGCTGCAGGACGTGGCCGTTCGAGCACGGAACGCGACCAGTCGA
Source organism: Agrococcus versicolor (assembly GCF_039531815.1). Classification (NCBI taxonomy): domain Bacteria; kingdom Bacillati; phylum Actinomycetota; class Actinomycetes; order Micrococcales; family Microbacteriaceae; genus Agrococcus; species Agrococcus versicolor. The sequence continues at coordinate 83,033 of NZ_BAAAQT010000006.1, forward strand.
CGCAGGCCGTTCGGGCGCGGAACGCGACCGGTCGGCGCTGAACGTGACCGGTCGACGCAGGACGTGACCGGTCGGCGCAGGACGTGACCGGTCGAGGCACCCGCCCGAGGCCCGACCGAACCTCGCCCACCACGCTTCGGTAGGCTCGATCCGTGCCTCTCGCAGCCGATCTGTCCGGGCGCACCTACCCGCCGACCGCACCGTACGCGGTCGGGCGCGAGAAGGTGCGCGAGTTCGCCGCAGCCGTCGGGGCGGAGCACGTCGTGCATCACGACGTCGAGGCCGCGCGCGCCGCGGGCTACGCCGACGTCGTCGCACCCCCGACCTTCGCGATCGTCGTGTCGCAGCGCGGCCTCGACCAGCTGCTCGCCGACGAGACGGCCGGCATCGAGCTCTCGCGCGTCGTCCACGGCGACCAGCGCTTCACCCTCGAGCGCCCGATCGTCGCCGGCGACGAGCTGCAGGTCGCCTTCGGCGTCACGGCCGTGCGGGCGCTCGGCGCCAACGCGATGGTCTCGACCGAGGCGCGCATCACGGATGCGGGCGGCGCGCTCGTCGCGACCGCCTTCTCGAGCCTCGTGGTGGGAGGCGGCGCATGAGCGCCCTCGAGGTCGGCCAGGTCGTCGCGACCCGCGACGTGCACCTGACGCGCGAGTCGCTCGTGCGCTACGCCGGCGCGTCCGGCGACTTCAACCCCATCCACTACCGCGACGACGTCGCCGCAGCCGTCGGCCTGCCGGGCGTGCTCGCGCACGGCATGCTCACGATGGGCCAGGCCGTGCAGCCCGTCGTCGACTGGATCGGCGACCCGGGCCGCGTCCTCGACTACCAGGTGCGCTTCACGCGCCCCGTCGTCGTCGACCCCGAGGCGGGCGCCGACGTCCACGTCGAGGCGAAGGTCGGCACGCTGCCGGGCGACGGCACGGCCAGGATCGACCTCGTGGTGACCTTCGGCGGGCAGACGGTGCTCGCGAAGGCGCAGGTCGTGGTGCGGCTGCCATGAGGCTCGCGGATGCGACGACCATGCGGGTCGGCGGCGAGGCCGATCGCTGGATCGACGCGTCGAGTCGCGAGGAGGCGATCGAGGCGTACTCGGCGATCGTCCGCGACGACGAGCCGCACGTGCTCCTCGGCGGCGGGTCGAACACCGTGGCCTCCGACGAGCCGTTCGAGGGCACGGTGCTGCGGATGCGCACCACGGGCATCCGACCGCTCGCCGCCGCAGCGCGCCGCGAGCGACCCGCAGGCGACGAGGAGCACGACGACGGCGGGATCGTCGTGCGCGTCGAGGCGGGGGAGTCGTGGGAGGCCCTCGTCGAGCGCACCGTCGCCGAGGGCTGGGCGGGGATCGAGGCGCTCAGCGGCATCCCGGGCTCCGTCGGCGCCGCGCCCATCCAGAACATCGGCGCCTACGGGCAGGAGATCGGCGCGTGCCTCGTCGGCGTCGAGCTGCTCGACGCCGACACCCTCGAGGTGCGCTCGGTGCCGGCATCGCACCTGCGGCTCGGCTACCGCGACAGCGCCCTCAAGCGCGGCGACCTGCAGGGCCTCGTGCTCTCGGTCGACCTGCGGCTGCGGCGTGCCGAGGACGGGCTGAGCCAGCCGATCGCGTACGGGCAGCTCGCGCAGGCGCTCGGCGTCGACCTCGGCCGTCGCGTGCCGCTCGACGCCGTGCGCGAGAGCGTGCTCGCGCTGCGCGGCTCGAAGGGCATGGTGCTGTCCGAGGATCGCGACTCGTGGTCGGCCGGCTCCTTCTTCACCAACCCCATCGTCTCCGGCCGCTTCGCCGCGAGCCTCCCGCAGGACGCGCCCCGCTGGTCGACGTCGCCCGAGCCGACCGCGACGGTCGTGCCGCTCGACGCCGACACGCCCGTGCCGGTGCACGAGCCCGCGGAGCCGCGCGTCAAGCTGTCGGCCGCCTGGCTCATCGAGCGCGCCGGCATCCGCAAGGGCTACGCGCTGCCGCATTCGCAGGCGGCGATCTCGAGTCGGCACACGCTCGCGATCACGAACCGCGGCGGCGCCACGGGCGAGCAGGTCGCCGATCTCGCGCGCTTCGTGCAGACGCGCGTCGAGAGCGAGCTGGGCGTGCACCTCGTGCCCGAGCCCGTGCTCGTCGGCCTCGAGGTCTGACCGGCGGCCATCGCAACCGGTTGTGCGGCCGGGGCGACGCTGCGAGACTGCGAAGCCCATGGAGCATGACACCGACGAGACCGTCCCCACCGCCGAGACCACGACGGGCGGTGCCGACGGCGCGTACCGCGTGGACGTCGCGGTCAGCCACTCCCGCGCGTTCGACGCCTACGTGCGCGATCTCGACGTCTGGTGGCACCGCGGCCGCACGCGCGGCACGGGCCTGCGCGTCGACGCCGTGCCCGGCGGCGCGATCGTCGAGCACCACGCCGACGGCACCGAGGAGCCGTGGGGCGAGGTGCTCGAGGTCGAGCAGGGCGACCTGATCCGCCACAGCTACCGGCTGAGCGAGACCGAGACGGCCGTCGTCACCGTGCGCTTCACCGCCGGCGAGCACGGCGGCACCGTCGTCGAGGTCGAGCACGAGCCGTGGGAGTCGACCGACGACGACGGCGCCCTCCTCGAGGAGTGGAGCCGCGCGCTCCAGCGCTTCGCGGACCACGCCACGCACGTCTGACGCGACCGCGTCAAGACGACCACGCGACGACGCCCCCTCCCGACGGAGGGGGCGTTCATCGCGTCAGCGGGCGAAGAGTCGCTGCAGGCGCTGGATGCCCTCGAGCAGCGGAGCGTCGCCGAGCGCGTACGAGAAGCGCAGGTAGCCCGACGGCCCGAACGCCTCGCCCGGCACGGCTGCGACGTCGGCGTGCTCGAGCATGAGGTCGGCGAGCTCGAGCGACGACGTCGGCGTGCTGCCCGCCCACTCGCGGCCGAGCAGCCCCTGCACGTCGGCGTAGACGTAGAAGGCGCCCTCGGGCGTCGGCACCGTGACGCCCTCGATCCGCGAGAGCTCGTCGACCGCGACGCGACGTCGCCGGTCGAACGCCAGGCGCATCTCCTCGACGGCGTCCTGCGGACCGGTGAGCGCCTCGATCGCCGCACGCTGCGCGACGTTGTTCACGTTCGACGTCATGTGCGACTGCAGGTTGGCGGCAGCGGCGATCGCATCCTTCGGACCGACCATCCAGCCCAGGCGCCAGCCCGTCATCGCGTACGTCTTCGCGACGCCGTTCACGAGGATGGTGCGGTCGGCGAGCGCCGGCACGGCCTCGGTGATCGACACGGCGCGGACGCCGTCGTACACGAGGTTCTGGTAGATCTCGTCGCTCACGACCCACAGACCGTTCGCCTCCGCCCACTCGCCGATCGCGCGCACCTCGTCGGGCGAGTAGACCGCGCCCGTCGGGTTGGACGGGCTGACGAACAGCAGCGCCTTCGTCTGCGGCGTGCGTGCGGCCTCGAGCTGCTCGACCGTGACCTTGTATCCCTGCTCGGCGCCGGCGAACACGTCGACCTGCCGACCGCCGGTGAGGGCGATCGCCTCGGGGTAGGTCGTCCAGTACGGCGTGGGCACGAGCACCTCGTCGCCCGGGTCGAGGATGACCTGGAAGGCCTGGTACACCGCCTGCTTGCCGCCGTTCGTGACGACGACCTGGCTCGTCTCGACGCTCGTGCCGCTGTCGCGCAGCGTCTTCGCCGCGATGGCCTCGCGCAGGTCGGGGAGGCCGACCGCGGGCGTGTAGCGGTGGTTCGCCGGGTCGAGGACCGCCCGGGCGGCCGCCTCGACGACGTTCGCGGGCGTCGGGAAGTCGGGCTCGCCCGCCGCATACGAGATGACGTCTCGACCCTGGGCCTTGAGGGCCTTGGCCTTCGCGTCGACCTTGAGGGTCGCGGACTCGTTGATGGCGGCGATGCGCTGGGAGATGCGGCTCACGGGCCCAAGGCTAGCCGCGCGGGCATGCCCTGGCCATCGACGCGAGGGATCGGTCCACGGGGGATCCGTCGACGAGCGCCGCGACGGCGCGCCGGGCCGGGCGGCGCCAGGTGGACACGACGTCCGACGGGCACGTATGCTTGACCGTCGGTGGTTGACATCCGCCATGATCTCGCGCGCCCTCGAGGCACGGTCCAGCCCCATCGGATCGGCGAGGCCATGGAGTCGATCACCCGCCGAGGGCGGTGGCTCAATTGGTAGAGCAGCGGTCTCCAAAACCGCAGGTTGCAGGTTCGAGTCCTGTCCGCCCTGCTGGGCCCGTCGTTCGACGGGCGTCGGCGGTCCGAGCGTCCGTCGAGTGGAAGAAGAAGGGTCCCCGTGGCACAGAACGCGATCGACGAGCAGCGCCCGTCGACCAAGCGCCCGCGCCGAGCCAACCCCTTCGCAGCGATCGGCCGCTTCTTCGGTGGCATCGTCCTGTTCCTCAAGCAGGTCATGGACGAGCTGCGGAAGGTCGTGACGCCGACGTGGCGCGAGCTGCTGAGCTACACGCTCGTCGTGCTGGTGTTCGTCGTCATCATGATGGCGCTCGTCACGGGGTTCGACCAGGTCTTCGGCCGCGTCGTCCGGTGGATCTTCGCCGGCGTCTCGCCGCTCGAGGCCTGACCTGGGACCAGTGGGGGAGAGCAACGCAATGAGTGACGCCAACGACATCGACCGCGACCTGCAGACGGCGCTCGACGACATCTCGTCGAAGCCGGCCGAGGCCGAGGAGCCGCAGGCGGATCCGTACGCCGACTTCAAGCGCGAGCTGCGCATGCGTCCTGGCAAGTGGTTCGTCATCCACTCGTACGCCGGCTACGAGAAGAAGGTCAAGGCGAACATCGCCAGCCGCGCCGAGAACATGCAGGTCGAGGGGATCTACGAGATCCAGGTCCCGACCGAGGACGTGCTCGAGGTGAAGAACGGCGTGGGCAAGCGCGTCAACCGCGTCCGCGTCCCCGGCTACGTGCTCGTGCGCATGGACCTCGACGAGGACACCTGGTCGGTCGTCCGCCACACGCCCGGCGTGACCGGCTTCGTCGGCAACGCCCACAACCCGGCACCGCTGCGCTTCAACGAGGCGTTCACGATGCTGAAGCCGATCGCCGACGCCGAGCTCGCCGAGCAGCAGCAGGGCGCCCCGCAGCAGGAGCGCACCGTCGTCACCGACGTCGACTACGAGGTCGGCGAGACCATCACGATCACCGAGGGCTCGTTCGCGGGCTTCCCCGGCACGATCTCGGAGATCCAGCCCGCCTCGGGCAAGCTCACCGTGCTCGTGAGCCTCTTCGAGCGCGAGACGCCCGTCGAGCTCGGGTTCGGACAGGTCACCAAGCTCTAGCCCCCGCGAGGGCTGGGATGCCGGCCCGAGTGCCGGCGAGAAGACAAGAAGGAAGAGACATGGCACCCAAGAAGAAGGTCACGGGCCTGATCAAGCTCCAGATCTCGGCCGGCGCCGCGAACCCCGCGCCCCCGGTCGGTCCGGCGCTCGGCCAGCATGGCGTGAACATCATGGAGTTCTGCAAGGCGTACAACGCCGCGACGGAGAACCAGCGCGGCAACGTCATCCCGGTCGAGATCACCGTCTACGAGGACCGCTCGTTCGACTTCGTGCTCAAGACCCCGCCGGCTGCGGAGCTCATCAAGAAGGCTGCAGGAGTCAAGAAGGGCTCCGGCGTCCCGCACACCGAGAAGGTCGGCAAGATCAGCGACGCACAGGTCGCCGAGATCGCCGAGCAGAAGATGGCGGACCTCAACGCGAACGACCTCGACGGCGCGAAGCTCATCATCGCGGGCACCGCCCGTTCGATGGGCATCACGGTCGAGGGCTGAGCACAGCAGCACATCCGGGGCGCGAGCCCCATCAGTGGGAGCGCCTGCCAGGCGCGCACCGCGAACTCTGAAGGAGAATCACATGGCACAGAAGTCCAAGGCGTACCGCGCCGCGGCGGCGCGGCTCGAGGCCGACCGCTTCTACACCCCGGAGGAGGCCGTCGCGCTCGCACGCGAGTCGGGCTCCACCAAGACCGACTCCACCGTCGAGGTGGCGCTCAAGCTCGGCGTCGACCCCCGCAAGGCCGACCAGATGGTCCGTGGCACCGTGTCTCTTCCCCACGGCACCGGCAAGACGCAGCGCGTCATCGTGTTCGCACAGGGTGCAGCCGCGCAGGCCGCGCTCGACGCGGGCGCCGACGAGGTGGGCTCGGACGAGCTCATCGAGAAGGTGGCCGCCGGCTACACGTCGTTCGACGCCGCCGTCGCGAGCCCCGAGCTCATGGGCAAGGTCGGCCGACTGGGCAAGGTCCTCGGCCCCCGTGGCCTCATGCCGAACCCCCGCACGGGCACCGTCACGCCCGACGTGGCGAAGGCTGTGACCGACATCAAGGGCGGCCGCATCGAGTTCCGCGTCGACAAGCACGCCAACGTGCACTTCGTCGTGGGCAAGGCCTCGTTCTCGCAGGAGCAGCTCAACGAGAACATCCGCGCCGCGCTCGACGAGATCGTGCGCCTCAAGCCGTCGTCCTCGAAGGGCCGCTACGTGCAGAAGGCGTCCGTCTCGACGACCTTCGGCCCCGGCATCCCCGTGGACGTCGCGACCGTCTGACGCCTCCGCGTCGCATGAAGGGCCCCGCCGCACGGCGGGGCCCTTCGTCGTCTCCGCCGCATCCACGCCCCAGCGCGGCGCGAGGTGCGCATGGCGCGCGACGCGCCGCTCAGGCGTGGATCCGGCGGGCTAGCGCATGCGCAGGACGACGGCGCCTCGAGCGCGCCCGCTCTCGACGCGCGCGAAGGCGTCGGCCGCCGCGCCGAGCGGATGGATCGAGTCGACGCGCACGCGGATGTCACCCGCGTCGATGAGCCGACCGACGATGCCGAGGTTGGCCCCGTCCGGCTCGACGCGCAGGCTCGTCGAGCGCATGCCGGCCGCCGCGCAGTCCGCGGCGGCGCCGGGCCATGAGCCCGTGGGCACGCCGACGTGGAGGCCGCCGGGGCGCAGCGCCGCGAGCGACCGCGCGCCCCACGCGCCGACCACGTCGCCCGCGAGGTCGATGACGACGTCGACCTTCTGCATCGAGTCCGCGAACCCCCGCCCGTCGTGGTCGACGACCTCGTCGGCGCCGAGCTCGCGCAGCAGGTCGATGCTCGCCTCCGGCGCCGTCGCGACGACCCGAGCGCCGAAGTACCGCGCGAGCTGCACCGCGAAGTGGCCGGCGCCGCTCGCTCCGCCGTGCACGAGGATGCGCTGCCCACCATGGGCTCGAGCCACGCGCACGACGGCGTCCCACGCGGCGAGCGCCGCGAGCGGCACCGCCGCCGCCTCCTCCCACGTGAGCGAGGCGGGCTTGCGTGCGAGGCACAGCGACGACACCGCCACCCGCTCGGCGAACGAGCCCCAGCCGCGGGCGGGGTTCGCGACGCCGAACACCGCATCGCCCGGCTGCAGCTCGTGCAGCTCGTAGGCGGCCTCGGCGACGGTGCCCGCGAGGTCGTGCCCGCCGACCCAGGGGAAGCCCTGGATGCCGACGGCGTCGCCCGCCCCTGCGCGCATCGCCGCGTCGACGGGCTCGACGCCTGCGGCGCGCACGTCGACGAGCACCTCCGACGAGAGCCGCATGGGCGCGTCCACCTCGCCCACCCGCGCGGGGCCGGGCTGACCGTGCTCGTCGAGGAGCACCGCGCGCATGCGTCCCGACTCCATGCGGCGAACCTATCCGCGGGATGTGACGGCGGCGTCTCGGACGTGTTGCGATCGCTAGCCTGGCTGCATGCCCCGACCGCGCGCCGCTCGATCCGATCGCGTCGTCGGCGCGCTCGCGGTGCTGGCGCTCGTGGCCGGGGCCGTCATCATCGGCACGCAGCGCGCACGCTACGAGCGCTTCCTCTACATCTCCGAGCTCGGCGCCGTGTACATGCGCAGCGAGGAGTGGTTCCGCTGGGGCTTCGTGCTCGTCGTCGTCGGCATCGCGCTCGTCGCCTGGGTCGTGCGCGACGTGCGATCTCGCGGGCGCGTGCTCGACCGGTGGCGACCCGCCCTCTCGCTGCTCGCCTCGGCCGCGTGGTTCCTCGTCGCCTCGCAGGTCAACTGCACCGACGGCTGCCCCGCGCCGTTCACGCGCGACGCGACGGCGCGCGACGCGATCCACATCGCCGCCGCCGTGCTCGGCTTCGCCGCCGGCGCGTGGGCGATGCTGCAGCTCGCGACGGCGACCGATCGGTGGATGCGGCGCATCTCCGCGATCGGCGGCGTGCTCGTCGCCGGCACGGCCGCCGCAGGCGGCCTCATCTCGCTCGCGCGCGGCAACACCGACGTCGGGTCGACGCTCGAGTACGTCGCGGCGGCGATCGGCGTGGCATGGCTCGTGACGGTCACGGCCGTGCACGTCTGGCAGGGGCCCGCGACGCTCGTCGTCGAGGGCGCCGAGCGGGAGCGCGAGCCCGCCGCCGTCGGCTGACGCGTCGTCAGAGCCCGGTCAGGAACGAGCCGAGCTGCTCGCGGTACCAGGCCATGACGGCCGGGGCGCCGTCGTCGCGCGCGGGGGAGACGAGCAGTCGGCACCTCAGGCCCGCCGCCCACTCCTCCGCGACGTGCAGCGGATGCACGGGGTCGCGCGGGCTCGCGAGCACGACCGTCGGGGCGCGGAGCGTGCCGAGCTCGCCGTGCCGGTAGGCGGGGTCGCGCGGGATCTCGAGCAGGCGTGCACGGCGCTCCCACGCGAGCGGCTGCGTCACCTGCATCTCGAGCGCCTCGGCGCCGACGGGGGAGAGGCTGCGGATCGCGTCGTACGAGCCGGAGGCGCGGAGCGCCGGCAGGGCCCGGCGCGGCCCGTGCCGCTCGAGCAGCTCGGCGATCACCGGGAAGACCGCGAGGTTGGCCGGCATGGCCTCGTGCGTGAACGACGGGCGCAGGAACGCGACCCGGTCGATGCGGAATCGGCCGGACAGCGCGATCCGCAGCCCGATCGCCGCACCCATCGAGACGCCGACGATCGCGACGGGCGAGCCGTCGTGCTCGGCCGCGAGGGCATCCGCGCACTCGGCGGCGAGCGCCTCGAGCGCGAAGTCGTCGCCCTCGCCGAGCAGGGTGCTCGCGCCGTGCGCGCGCACGTCGGGGGCGACGACGTGGCTGCGCAGCCCGTCGGGCAGGGAGCGCAGGATGCTCGCACGCGAGCCGCCGAGGCCGTGCAGCGCCAGGATGGTCACGCTCGGCCCCAGCCCACCGCGCGAGGCCTCACGCCGCGAGCAGCTCGAGCAGCCGGTCGGCGGTCGCGACGAGGCGGGCGATCTCGGCATCGTCGCGCTCGACCCACTGGAACCGCGGCGGGCCGACGGGCACGTACTCGTCGTGCTGCTCCCAGACGAAGAGCGTGCGCTCGGCGCCGAGCACGTGCTGCTGCCACCACATCTGCCGCAGGTACGGGCGGGGGATGCGCGTGAGGTCCTTCGTCGTCGTCTTGATCTCGGCGAGCACGCGGCCGTGGTCGTCGACGCCGTCGGGCGTCGCGAGGTGCCTGCGGTCGACGCTCGCGTGGAAGAGGGCGTCCGACGGGGCGATCGAGAAGTGGTCGGCGACCCAGCGAGCGATGTGCGGCTCGCGCATGCGGCCGTGCTGCGTCGCGGCGTTGCCGCTGAACCAGGGCCCGCGGCCCTGCTTCTCGAGCACGACGGCGGCGATCGAGCGCTCGGAGGCCATGCGTGCGGCGTCGGTCGCCGTGACGCCCTGCGCGCGGGCGCGCAGCCACGCGATGCGGTCGCTCGAGCGGCAGAGGATGCGGTCGCGATGCGACACCGTGCGGGGGGCCTCCTCGAAGAGGCTCAGCACGGTGTGTTCCATGCGTCCATCGTCCCACCCACCGCGGACGTCGGCGCGCGGCCGCGCCGTCGGCGCGGCGCGGCGACGTCGCCTCGCCGCCTCCCGCGCAGGCTCGGCGCAGCGACCGAGCAGCGCGCATCCGATCCGCATAGGAACGGCATAGAGTAGGACATGCCCACCGCATAGGCACCTCTGGCTGGATGGAGAGCATGATGGACACCGCTCAGCAGCAGCTCCGGGCGCAGCCGCGCCTCACGAGGCCCGATGGCTCGCCCATCCGCGTCCTCGTCGTCGACGACGAGCAGAGCCTCGCCGACCTCGTCGCCATGGGTCTCAAGTACGAGGGCTGGGAGATCAAGACCGCGGCCAACGGCCAGCAGGCGCTCCAGGCCGTGCGCGAGTTCCGTCCCGACGCCGTCGTGCTCGACATCATGCTCCCCGACTTCGACGGCCTCACGGTGCTGCAGCGCATGCGCTCCGCGGGCTTCGACGTGCCGGTGCTCTTCCTCACCGCGAAGGACTCGCTCGACGACCGCGTCGCAGGCCTCACGGCCGGCGGCGACGACTACGTCACGAAGCCCTTCGGCCTCGAGGAGGTCGTGGCTCGCCTGCGCGGCCTCATCCGCCGCACCGCCACGACCGCCGAGGAGTCGAGCGTGCTCTGGGTCGGCGACCTCATGATGGACGAGGACTCCTACGAGGTGCAGCGCGGCGGCACGCCCGTCGAGCTCACCGCCACCGAGTTCGAGCTCCTGCGGTACCTCATGCGCAACCCGCGCCGCGTGCTCTCGAAGGCGCAGATCCTCGACCGCGTGTGGTCGTACGACTTCGGCGGCCGCGCGAGCGTCGTCGAGCTCTACATCTCGTACCTGCGCAAGAAGATCGACACGCTCGGCCCGTCCATGATCCACACGGTTCGCGGCGTCGGATACCAGCTGCGCGCAGCGTCGTGATCGCCGGGCCGGCGCAGACGGCTCCGGATGCGCCGGTCGCACGCACGCGCGTCACCTCGCGCTGGTCGCTGCGGCGACGACTGCTCGTCGCGGTCGTCGCCGCCTTCGTGCTCCTGACGTCGTGCATCGCCCTCGCGAGCGTCATCGCGATGCGCGGCGTGCTCACCAACCAGCTCGACGACCAGATCAAGGGTTCGATGCGGGCGGTGCTGCTGAGCTACGTCATCTCGAACGGCGACGTGCCCGGCGCCCAGGCGAGCCCCGAGTCCGGGCAGCTGTACGCCGGCACGAGCTTCGTCTTCGTGCGCGACGGCGAGGCCGTGAGCGCCGGCACGCTCGCCGACGTCGTGCCGGACACCATCTCGGACGACAACGTCGAGCGGCTCATGGAGGCGGCCACGGTCGGGTCGTGCCAGACCGTCGCGCTCACGGGCGGCATGGGCGACCAGCGCGTCTGCGCCTACGTGGCCGTCGCGCAGAACGGCCAGGAGCTCGGCACCCTGCTCGTGAGCCTGCCGCTGCGCGGCACCTACCAGACCCTCCTCGCGCTCTCCTTCGTCATCGCGGTATCGGTGTTCGTCGCCGCGCTCGCCCTGGTCGCGCTCGGCGACGTCCTCATCCGCCGAGCCCTGCGACCGCTCACGAGCGTCATCGCCACGACCGAGCGCATCTCGCAGCTGCCGCTCGACGCCGGCGAGGTGCAGCTGTCGAACCGCGTCGTCATCGTCGACCCCGCATCCGAGGTCGGGCGCGTGAGCGAGAGCGTCAACCGCATGCTCGAGCACATCGAGTCGTCGCTCGAGGCGCGCGCGGCCTCCGAGCGCAAGGTGCGGCAGTTCGTGGCCGACGCGTCGCACGAGCTGCGCACGCCCCTCGCCGCCGTGCAGGGCTACGCCGAGATCACCCGCAAGCACGACGCGTCCCTCTCGGACGACGCACGCGAGTCGCTCGGTCGCATCGAGGCGGCCGCGCACCGGATGTCGGCGCTCGTCAACGACCTGCTGCTGCTCGCGCGGCTCGACGAGGGCACCGAGATCGACCGCGGCGAGGTCGACCTCTCGCTGCTGCTCATCGACGCCGTCGCCGACGCCCAGGCGGCCGGCCCCGAGCATCCCATCGCGCTCGAGCTGCCCGGCGAGCCCATCGAGGTCGTGGGCGACCTCATGCGCCTGCAGCAGGTCGTCGCGAACCTGCTCGCGAACGCACGCATCCACACCCCGCCCGGCACGCACGTCGAGGCGCGCCTCGCGACCGATGACGCCGAGGCGGTGCTCGAGGTGGCCGACGACGGCCCCGGCGTGCCCGAGGAGCTGCAGGCGACGCTCTTCGAGCGCTTCGTGCGCGGCGATGCGTCGCGATCCCGTGCTGCAGGCTCGAGCGGGCTCGGCCTCGCGATCGTGCGCGCGATCCTCACGGCGCACGGCGGGTCGATCGCGATGCGCAGCCAGCCGGGGGAGACCGTCTTCACGATCCGGCTGCCGCTCGTGGCGGCCGAGGCCGAGACGGCCACCCCGTCCGAGCAGGGCTGACGACGCCCCGACGCGCCGTCCCCCGCTCGGGGGGCGAACAGTGCTGAGATCCGCTCAGTTCTGAGATAGGCTCACTGCATCCGGGCCACGACGCGCCGGCATCTGCGGTCCAGCCATTCGTGGCGCTCGGGCCGCGCCCGGAGCGGCTCGGCCGCATGAAGAGGTGGACCGTGCGTCGGACCCTGCATCGAGCGGCCGCGGCCGCGCTCACGGCGGCCCTCGCCCTCGGCGGCGTCGTCGCCGTCGGCATCGCACCCGCGACTGCGGCACCGCTGTCGTTCAGCGGGCAGGTCGGTCCGACCGATCCGCAGGTCGGGAACGTGTGCGAGACGCAGGCCCTCAGCCACTCGTCCACGCAGCAGTTCAGCGTCTCGGCCCCCGGCGTCTACACGGCCACCATGACGGCGATGAGCTCCGGCGACCTGATGTACTCGCTCATGGCAGGCAGCAGCAGCTGCCTCGCGTTCAACGACGACACGAACGATCTCCGCCCTGCGGTCGAGGCGACGCTGCAGCCAGGGGTGCTGTATCGACTCATCGTCACCAACTACCTCGCGGGCTCGACCGCGACGACCACCTGGACGACGGCCATGGACGGTCCCGGGACGATCGTCCTGGGCGCAGGACCCGCCGTCACGATCGCCCAGGCGGCCGGTCAGCTCGACCCGTCGACGTCGTCGCCCGTCCGCTTCCAGGTGGACTTCTCGGAGCCCGTCTCCGGGTTCGACGCCTCCGACGTCATCCTCAGCGGTCCGACGGGCTCGACGGCCATCGTCGCCGGGGGCCCCTCGTCGTACGTCGTCGAGGTGTCGGGCATGCAGTCCTCCGGTCGGGTCGGCATCGCCGTCGCGGTGGGTGCGGCGTCCTCGTCGGCGACGGGCCTCGCGACCCTGACGCCGACCGTGGTCGATGCGTCCGTGGTCTACGCCCCGCCGTCGGCGGTGACCGTGCAGCAGTCCTCGGGCCAGGCCGACGCGGCGTCGACCCTCCCCGTCTCCTTCGACGTGCGGTTCGCCGAGGCCGTCACGGGCTTCGTCGCCGGCGACGTCCTGGTGTCCGGCACCGCGGGCGGCGGCGCCGTGACCGTGACCGGCTCGGGCACCTCCTACGTCGTGAGCGTCGCGGGCGCGCAGCGGCCCGGCAGCATCGAGGTCGCGATCCCCGCGAACGTCGCGCAGACGGCGTTCGGCGGCGGCACCCTCGAGGCGACGTCGACGGATCGCTCGGTCACCTTCCTGCCGAACGCGCCCGTCGCTACGATCGCGCCGATCGCCACCACGACGGCCTCCCTGCCCGCGCGGTTCTCGGTCGAGTTCGACGGTCCCGTCGAGGGCTTCGACGCGCAGGACGTGCTGCTCGGCGGCACGGCCGCGCCCGCGGGCGTCACCGTCTCCGGCTCGGGCGCGAGCTACGCCGTCGACGTGACGGACGCCGCCGCCGCGGGCACGATCACGGCGCAGGTGCGCGCGATCGCGGCGAGCCGCTTCAGCCTGACGAACGCAGCGTCCGGCGTCGCGACCGCGACCTTCGCGCCGCCGCGCCCGACCGTGACGATCGAGCAGGCACCGACGCAGGACGACCCGACGACGACGCCCGTGGCCGACTTCGCCATCGAGCTCTCCGAGGAGGTCACGGGCCTCAGCGCCTCCGACTTCGTGGTCGGCGGCACCGCCGGCGCGACCGAGGTCACGCTCGAGGGCTCCGGCTCGTCGTACGTCGCGACCGTCGCAGGCGTCGTGCGACCCGGCACCATCACGCTCGCCCTGCCCGAGGGCGCGGCGACGAGCCGCTTCCAGGAGACGAGCCTCGCCGCGACCTCGGTCGACGGGAGCGTCGACTTCCAGCCCCTCGCGCCCACGGTCGTCGCGACGGTGCCCGATGGGCAGGCCTCCCCGACCACCTCGAGCACCGTGACCTTCCAGCTCGCGTTCTCGGAGCCCGTCATCGGCCTCGGCGTCGAGGACCTCGTCGTCGACGGGGAGGTCGGCGGCCGTGCCTCCGTGCTGAGCGAGGACGGCGGGCTGACGTACACCGTGACGTTCACGAACCTCGAGCGTGCAGGAGACCTCACGATCTCGCTGCGCGCAGGTGCCGTCGAGAACGCCTACGGGGTCGCCAACGCGGCGTCGAACGACGTCACCGTCACCTTCGCGCCCGTTCGTCCCACCGTCACGGTCGAGCAGTCGCCCGCGCAGGCGGATGCCGCCGAGGTCGACGGCTTCGTGTTCGACGTCGTGCTCTCGATGCCCGTCTCCGATCTCGAGGAGTCCGACCTCGTCATCGGCGGGACCGCGGGTGCCACGACCGTCGAGCTCGTGGGCGATGGCACCTCGTACGTCGCGACCGTGCGCGGTGCCGTCCGCCCGGGCACCGTGACGCTCTCGCTGCCCGAGGGTGCGGCGACCGGCGCCTTCGAGACGGCGAGCCTCGCGTCGACGTCGGTCGACGCCGAGGTGACGTTCGCGCCGCCGGCGCCGACGGCCACGGTGGAGCAGGGTGCCGAGCAGGAGGATCCGACGTCGCTCGGGTTCGTCGTCTTCGACGTGACCTTCTCGCACGACGTGACGGGTCTCGATGCAGCCGACCTCGTGGTCGGCGGCACCGCGGGTGCGACCTCGGCATCGCTCGAGGGCTCCGGCTCGAGCTACCGCGTCTCGGTCTTCGACATGACGAGCCCGGGCACGGTCACGGTCGCGCTCGGCGCGGGTGCCGCGGTCGACCGCTACGGGCTCGAGAGCCTCGCAGCGACGTCGGCGGATGCGTCGGTCGAGTTCGCGCCGTCGGCGCCGACGGCGACCATCACGCGCGACGCCGCGCAGCCCGCCGTCACGAGCACGCAGCCGTTCGTCTTCGACGTCGAGTTCTCGGCACCCGTCTCCGGCCTCGACGTCGACGACGTCATCGTCGTGGGCGACACCGGCGCCTCCGTCGTCGAGGTGTCGGCGGCCGGCACGCCGCAGTCGAGCGGCGACGCGGCCACCGCGCTCGACGTCGTCGCTGCGGACGAGCTGCTGTACGACTGGACCGTGCGGGTCTCGGGGGCGACGTCGTACGGCACGGTCTCCATCGCCATCCGCGAGGACGCGGTCCTGAGCGGCTACGGCGTCGCGAACGAGGCGATCGAGGCCTCGGTCGACGGCACGGTGCTCTACGCACCCGCGGTCGTCGCGCCGACGCCGGTGGCGCCCGCCCCGGTCGCTCCGGCTCCCGCGGCGCCCGCGCCCATCGCGCCTGCCCCGGCGGCGGTGCACGGCTCGCTCCCGCAGACCGGCGCCGACGTGAGCTGGCTGCTGCTCGCCGCGGCGATGCTGCTGCTCGCGGCAGGCGCTGGAGCGCGCAGGGCCGCGCGCCGCTGACGACGCGACGGTCGTGCAGGAGCGAGGCGCTCACCGCCTCGCTCCTGTCGGCCGTGCATCGCACCGCGGCCTCACATGCCGTGCGGAGCCTGGATCGCACCCGGCACGGATCGCCGCGAGCAGCGGCCCGGGCCGCGTGCACCGTCCCGGATCCCTCGGCCGGCTCGTCCGCAGGCGCTGCGCCCGGAGTGAGACTTGCTCGACACCCAGCGTCCCCATATGCTCCTGCTAGGCCGACCGTGTCGGCGGCGCACGTCGATCCCTCGTGCGCGACCCCTGACTCTGAGGCGATGCCATGCCCCGTCCCCTTCGCCGCGCGCTGTCCGCCGGCCTCGTCACCCTCCTCGCGACCGCGGGGGTGGTCGGCCTCGGAGCATCCGTGGCGCAGGCCGACTCCGGTCAGGTCTTCAGCGGCACGCTGCAGGCCGGCGACCCGACCTGGGACCGCGCGTGCTCCGGTCCGCGCGATGTGCCTCAGCGCGAGCTCTACTACGACACGCTGACCTTCACGGTGCCCGAGACCGCCGTGTACGGCATCGACATGGACGCGCACTCCCTCGTCGGCGCGACCGACGTCGACACGTCGACGGACGGCTACTTCTACCTGTTCCCGGGCACGTTCGACCCGGCGAGCTTCTCGTGCATCACCTCGGACGACGACAGCTCCGGGAGCCTGCGGCCCCGCATCGTCGCCGAGCTGGCTGCCGGCACGACCTACACGCTGGTCACCACCCAGTTCAGCAACCCGGCCGACGCCTCCGTCTACTCGTACTCCGGGTCCATCCGCGGTCCCCTGCAGTCGGTCGAGCTGACGCTCGACGGCGGGGGCCAGGACGCCACGATCGCGCAGGGCGAGACCGTGCGGCTCACGGCGACCTTCTCGGCGCCGGTCACGGGCTTCGACGCCTCGGACCTGGGCCTCGGCGATGCGGCAGCAGACGCGGTCGTCACGGGATCGGGCGCGCAGTACGCCATCGCCTTCACACCCACCGGGTTCGGCGACTTCGACATCGCGATCCCGTATGGAGCGGCGCTGACCGCGGGCGGGTCGACGCACACGGAGTCCGAGGAGATCGACGTCGACGTCCTGCAGGCGGACCCGACCCCGACCATCACGCCCGTCGGCGGTGGCACGGTGACCGACGAGCCCGCCATCTTCGACGTCGTCTTCACGGAGCCCGTCATCGGTCTCGAGGCCTCCGACGTCATCCTCGGCGGCACGGCCGGCGCGACGGGCGTCGAGCTCACGGGCGAGGGTGCGCAGTACCGCATCACCGTCACCGACTTCGCGCAGCTCGGCACCATCGAGGTCTCGCTGCCCGCCGAGGCGGCCACGGCGGTCCGCGTCGTCGAGGGCGGCGAGGGCGAGCCGCAGGAGATCCTGGTGCCCAGCGTCGCCTCGAACGTCGCGACGATCTCGTACGAGCTCGTCATCGCCTCGCCTCCCCGCGTGACGGTGGAGCAGGCGGCCGACCAGGTCGACCCGACCACCACGCTGCCCGCGGCCTTCGTCGTGACGTTCTCCGAGCCGATCGACGACTTCGTCGCTGCCGACGTCGTGCTGGGCGGCACCGCGGGCTCCACGACCGTCACGGTCGAGGCGCTGCCGGGCGACGCCCCGAACACGCTCTACCGGGTGCTCGTGACCGACGCGGCCCAGGCGGGCACCATCACGGCGTCGGTCGCCGCGAGCTCGGTCGTCGACATCGATGGCACCGGCAACCTCGCGTCGACCTCGGTCGACAACGTCGTCACCTACGCGCCGGTCGTCGCGCCGGCGCCGACCGCGCCGCCGGTCGCGGGTGCGGGTGGCACGCTGCCCGAGACGGGTGCGGAGCCCGGCGTGCTGCTCGCGCTCGCCGCGATGCTGCTCGTCGCCGTGGGCGCGGTGGCCGCACGCCGCAGCGCACGCGTCACGCGCTGACCCGACGCAGCATGCGAGCCGGTCCCCGAGTTGCGGGGGCCGGCTCGCTGCGTCTAGCATGAGGCGATACCGAAGACCGCTGGTCATCGGCGTGCGCCCCCGGGTGCATGTCGGCGAAGGTGACTCCGACAGGACGTCCGGCCCGCGCAGGTGCAGAACCCCACAAGGTCGAGCCCCGTGCGCATGCGCCGGGGCTCCTCTCGTTGGCGCCATCGGATCAGCATCCAATCAAGGAGCACCATGGCGAACAAGGAGACTACGGTCGCCGAGCTCTCGAACCTGTTCGAGACCTCGACCGCCGTCCTGCTCACCGAGTACCGCGGGCTCTCGGTGGCGCAGCTGAAGACGCTGCGTCGATCGATCGCAGAGCACGCAACCTACGCCGTGGTGAAGAACACGCTCACGAAGATCGCTGCCAACCAGGCAGGGATCTCCGCGTTCGACGAGGGGCTCAAGGGCCCGTCGGCGATCGCATTCGTGCACGGCGACCCCGTCGCCGTCGCGAAGTCGCTGCGTGACTTCGCCAAGGCGAACCCCCAGCTGGTCGTGAAGAACGGGTACTTCGACGGCAACCCGCTCACCGCTGAGGACGTCACCAAGCTCGCCGACCTCGAGTCGCGGGAGGTGCTGCTGGGCAAGCTGGCGGGCGCCTTCAAGGCCTCGCTGTTCGGTGCGGCGTACATGTTCCAGGCACCCCTGGCCCAGGCGGTTCGCACCGTCGAGGCGCTGCGGGTCAAGCAGGAGTCCGCAGCCGAGTAGGGCTGTGGCTGAATCACAGGAGAAGAACCGATGGCAAAGCTGTCCACCGAGGAGCTGCTCGAGCAGTTCAAGGAGCTCACGCTCATCGAGCTGAGCGAGTTCGTCAAGGCGTTCGAGGAGACCTTCGAGGTCACCGCGGCCGCTCCCGTCGCCGCTGCCGCAGCCCCCGCTGCTGCAGGCGAGGCCGAGGTCGCCGAGGAGCAGACGGAGTTCGACGTCGTCCTCGAGGCCGCCGGCGCCGCGAAGATCCAGGTCATCAAGGTCGTGCGCTCGCTCACGTCCCTCGGCCTCGGCGAGGCCAAGGCCCTCGTCGACGGCGCCCCGGCCAACGTGCTCGAGGGTGTCAAGAAGGACGACGCCGAGAAGGCCAAGTCCGACCTCGAGGAGGCCGGCGCGACGGTGACCGTCAAGTAGTCACCTCGTTCCTCGCGAAGCCCCGCACCATCCGTGGTGCGGGGCTTCGTGCGTGCCGGGCCGCCATGCGGGCCGACGCGGCGCGTAGCCTCGGGTCGTGGATCCCCTCGACATCGTCGACTGGCGACGACGCGTCTTCGCGCTCTACGCCGCCGTCCGCGCCGCCGCGTCCCCGCAGGCGGGGCACGACCTGTGGCGCACCGAGCGCGACGCGCTGCTGACCACGCATCCGGCATCGCCCGTGCTCGCCGACGAGCGCGACCGCGCGATCGGTGCCGACGTCGCGCCGTACGACTCGGCCTGGCGCTTCACGTGCGCGCTCGAGCCGTCCGACGGCGAGCGGTGGGACGTGGAGACCGGCACCGACGGCCTCGTGCCGTTCGAACGGTGCGCGACCGTGACGATCCCCGGCGTCGGCAGGCTCGACGTCTGGCGGCTGCGCTCGTACGGCGGCGGCCTCTTCGTGCCCGTGCACGACGCGCTCGCCGGCATGGATGGCGGCACGTACGGGGGTGGGCGGTACCTCGTCGACACCGCGAAGGGCGCCGACCTCGGCGGCGGCGACGGCACGATGGTGATCGACCTGAACTTCGCGTACGCGCCGTCGTGCGCGTACGACCCGGCGTGGGCGTGCCCGCTGCCACCGGCGGGCAACCGCGTCGACGTGCCCATCCCCGTCGGGGAGCGGCATCCGCTGCGGATGGCGCGCTCCTGACGTCGTGAGGCGGGCCGCAGCCGGTCGGCGACCTGCCGGGGACGGACGGGCGGCCGCCGCATCGTCGGCCGCAGCGGTGGGCATCGACTCGCGAGGCCCTTCGAGGCTCGCTGCGCTCGCACCTCAGGGAGCGGGGTGGGGGTGACTGGTCGGGAGCGGGGTGGGGGTGACTGGTCGGGAGCGGGGTGGGGGTGAGGGGTCGCGAGGGGGCAGGATCGTGGACATGGACCTCACGCTCGAGCACGCGCGCGCCCTCGACGCCGCCGACCCGCTCGCCGCCCACCGCGACCGCTTCGTGCACCACGACGACGTCGTGTACCTCGACGGGAACTCGCTCGGACGCCTGCCGCGTGCGACGCCGGACGCGCTCGCCCACGTCGTGCGCGAGCAGTGGGGCGCCGGCCTCATCCGCTCGTGGCCCGCGTGGCTCGAGGAGGCGCGCTCGACCGCAGACCTGCTCGGTCGCGTCGTGCTCGGCGTCGACGCCGGCCAGGTGCACGTGGGCGACTCGACGACCGTGAGCCTGTACCGCCTCGCCGTGGCCGCAGTGCGTGCGCGGCCGGGACGCACGCGCATCCTCGTGGAGGCCGACGCCTTCCCGACCGACCTCTACGTGCTCGACGGCGTCGCGCGCGACCACGGCATGGAGCTCGTCCGCATCGACGCGCCGATCGACGACGGCGTGCGCGACGAGCACCTGGTGCCCCTGCTCGACGACACGGTCGCGCTCGTCTGCCTCAGCCAGGTGCACTACCGGTCGGGCGCGCTGCTCGACCTCGCAGGGCTGACGGCGCTCGCGCACGACGTCGGCGCGCTCGTGCTGTGGGACCTGTGCCATTCGGCCGGCGCCGTCGAGGTGCCGCTCGCCGCCTCCGGCGCCGACCTCGCGGTCGGCTGCACGTACAAGTACCTCAACGCGGGCCCCGGCGCTCCGGCGTTCTCCTACGTCCGTGCCGACCTCCTGCCGACCATGCGCTCGCCCATCCAGGGCTGGTTCGCGCAGACCGACCAGTTCGCGATGGCGCCCGGCTTCGACCCGGTCGCCGGCATCGACCGCATCGCCGCCGGCACGCCGGACGTGCGCGGCATCGTCGCCGTGCGCGAGGGCGTGCGCACGATCGAGGCCGCAGGCGTCCAGGCGCTGCGCGAGAAGGGCTCCGCGCTCGGCGCGTACGTCGTCGCGCTCGCCGACGCGTGGCTCGAGCCCCTTGGGTTCCGCGTCGCGAGCCCCCGCGACGACGCGCTGCGCGGCGCGCACGTCGTGCTCGAGCATCCCGAGGCGTGGCAGGCGTGCCAGGCGTGGATCGACGCGGGCGTCGTGCCGGACTTCCGCACGCCCGACCGGCTGCGCATCGGCCTCGCCGCGCTCACGACGTCGTTCGAGGACGTCTGGACGGGCCTCGATCGGCTGCGCACGATCGTCGGGATCGGCGCGCATCACGGGTACTCGACCGAGCGGGGTCGCGTCACCTGACCGCCCGTCGTCCGTGGCGCGCTCGTGCGCGTCGCGGCGCGAGCCGCCGGGAGCGGGCGCCCGATCGACGAGCGCGCAAGCGGTCGCGGCGGTGCTGGGCGCACGACAGGATCGAGGCATGACGGGCGATCGAGGATGAGGGCCGCGCTCGTGCTCGGCACGCAGCTGCTGGCGCGCCACCCGGCCGTCGACGACCCGCGGACCGACCTCGTGCTCGTCGTCGAGTCGGCGGCGCTCTTCGAGCGGCTGCCGTACCACCAGATCAAGATCGCGTTCCTGCTCGCCGCCATGCGGCATCACGTGCGCGACCTCGAGTCGCGCGGCGTCGCCGTCGCGACCATCGCGGTCGACGAGGACCTCGGCTTCGCGGAGGGGGTCGAGACGCTCGTGCGCAGGCACGGCGTCACGGAGCTGTCGTGGATGCGCGCCGCCGATCGCGGCACCGACGACCGCCTCGGCCGGCTCTGCGAACGGCTCGGCATCGTGGCGGATCCCGTGGCCGACGTCGCCTTCCTGACCCCGGAGGCCGAGGTCGACGCGTGGTACGCCGAGCATCCGCAGTCGCGCATGGAGGACTTCTATCGGTGGCAGCGGCAGCGCACCGGCATCCTCATGGACGGCACCGACCCCGTCGGCGGTCGCTGGAACTTCGACCACGACAACCGCGAGCCGCTGCCGCGCGGCGGCATCGACGTGCCTCCGCTGCCCGATCCGCGTCGGGACGACCTCACGCGCGCGACGATCGACGAGGTCCGCGTCCGCTTCCCGGGCCATCCGGGCGATGCGCGCGACCTGTGGCTGCCGGTGACGCGCCGCAGCGCCCTGCACTGGCTGCAGCGGTTCGTCGAGGAGCGGCTCCCGAGCTTCGGCAGGTTCGAGGATGCGATGCACCGCGACGAGCCCGTGCTGTTCCACTCGGTGCTGACGCCGATGCTCAACGTCGGGCTCCTGACGCCCGGCGAGGTGGTCGACGCCGCGCTCGAGCGCGGCGACGAGGTGCCGCTCGCATCCCTCGAGGGGTTCGTGCGGCAGATCGTCGGCTGGCGCGAGCACATGCGCGGCATGTACCGCGCGCATCCCGAGCTCGAGCACGCCAACGCGCTCGAGCTCACGCGCGAGCTCGAGGACTGGTGGTACACGCTCGACGACGTGCCGCTCACGCTGCCCGAGCCCGTGCGCGTCGTGCTGCAGCGCGTGCACGCCCTCGCGTACGCGCATCACATCGAGCGCCTCATGGTGCTCGGCAGCTGGATGCTCATGCAGGGCTACGCGCCGGCCTCCGTCAACCGCTGGTTCCTGTCGCTCTTCGTCGACGCGTACGAGTGGGTCATGGTGCCGAACGTCATGGGCATGAGCCAGTACGCCGACGGCGGCCTCGTCGGCACGAAGCCGTACGTCTCGGGCGGCGCGTACCTGCAGCGCATGGGGCGGTGGTGGTCGTCGGATCGCGCGGCACGCGACTCGGCGATGACCGACGCGTACTGGGCGTTCCTCGAGCGGCACGAGGGCGCGCTGCGCGGCAACCACCGTCTGTCGCGGCCGCTCGCGCAGATGCGGCAGCGGCGCGCCGAGCGCGAGGGCGGCTGAGCGCTCGGCGGAATGTGCACGGGAGCGCGCAGGCGAGGCCGCATGCCCCCCTGCCGCGACGGGCACGCGCACATCCTGCCGACCCACGAGCGCGCCGGCGGCCGTGCGCCGTCGGCGGACGCGGCGCTCGCGCGCCGGGAGCGGGCGTAGCGTGATCCCATGAGCATGATGGGCGGCCCGGGCGGCGGCGGGGGCGGCCACCGAGGCGCGGCTCGGGTCTCCGGCCGCGACGAGGCGGCGCAGCGGGCGGCCAACGCCGACGCACCCGAGATCCCGAACCTGCTCGGCCGCATCCTCGACCTCTTCCGGCCCCACAAGCCGCAGATCGCGCTCACGATCGTGCTCGTGCTCATCGTCGCCGCGATCGGCGTCTTCCCGCCGCTGCTGACGCAGCAGGTGTTCGACCGCGCCCTCTTCCCCGAGACCGGCGGCGTCGACATGTCGCTGCTGTGGATGCTCGTGGGCACCATGGTGGCGCTCTGGGTGCTCTCGAGCCTGCTGGGCATCTGGCAGGCGTTCCTGACCGCTCGCGTGGGCAACCGCGTCATGGGGGCGCTGCGCACGCGGCTCTTCGACCACCTGCAGCGCATGGAGCTCGCGTTCTTCACACGCACGAAGACCGGCGTCATCCAGTCGCGCCTGCAGAACGACGTCGGCGGCGTCGCCAACGTGCTGTCGAACACGGTCTCGTCGGTCGTCGGCAACACCGTCACCGTCATCTCGAGCCTCGTGACGATGCTCATCCTGTCGTGGCAGCTCACGATCGTCGCGATCCTGCTCACGCCGATCCTCATCATCGCCCAGCGTCGCGTCGGGCAGATCCGCGCGCGCATCGCGACGAAGACGCAGGAGTCGCTGTCGGAGATGACCGCGATCACGCAGGAGTCGCTGTCGGTCTCGGGCATCCTGCTCGCGAAGGCGTTCGGCAGGCAGGGCGACGAGTCGCGTCGCTACGCCGACGAGAACGCGACGCAGATCGACCTGCAGGTGCGGCAGCAGATGTCGGGGCAGACGTTCTTCGCCGTCGTGTCGATCTTCATCTCGGTGCTGCCGGCCGTGGTCTACGTCATCGCCGCCTTCCTGATCACGGGCGGCGCGCAGGACGTGACGGCGGGCACGCTCGTGGCGTTCACGACCGTGCAGGCCCGCCTGCTCATGCCGCTCATGGGCCTGCTGCGCGTCGCGCTCGACCTCCAGACCTCCGGCGCGCTCTTCGCGCGCATCTTCGAGTACCTCGACCTCCGCCCGCAGATCGTCGACCGGCCGGACGCGGTGACCGTGCCCGCCGACCGACTGGGCGCCATCGCCTTCGAGGACGTCGTGTTCCGCTACCCCGACGCGCAGGAGTCGGAGCCGCCCACGCTCGACCACGTCTCGTTCGAGGTCGAGCCGGGCACGTTCGTCGCGTTCGTGGGCGCCTCGGGCGCGGGCAAGACGACCATCGGCTACCTCGTGCCGCGGCTCTACGAGGCCACGGGCGGCGTCGTGCGCTTCGCCGGCGTCGACGTGCGCGACCTCGACCAGTCGTCGCTCACCGACGCCATCGGCATCGTGAGCCAGGACGCGTACCTCTTCCACGCGACGATCGCCGAGAACCTCCGCTACGCCAAGCCGGAGGCGACGCACGACGAGCTCGTGGAGGCGGCGCGCGGCGCCAACATCCTCGAGACGATCGAGTCGTTCCCGCTCGGCTTCGACACCGTGGTGGGGGAGCGCGGCTACCGCCTCTCGGGCGGCGAGCAGCAGCGCCTCGCGATCGCGCGCGTGCTGCTGAAGGATCCCGCGGTGCTCATCCTCGACGAGGCGACGAGCGCGCTCGACACCGTGTCGGAGCGCATCGTGCAGCACGCGCTCGACGCCGCCGCCCGCGGACGCACGGTCGTCGCGATCGCGCACCGGCTCTCGACGATCCGCGACGCCGACGTCATCGTCGTGCTCGACCACGGTCGCATCGTAGAGCGAGGCACGCACGACGAGCTGCTCGCACAGGGTGGCGCCTACGCCGCATTGCATTCGGAGCAGCGCGCCAACGCCTGAGATTGCGTTCATTTCTTGACAACAAGGCGTGCGCTCGACACCATCGAGTCATGACCAGGCGACGCCCCGGCTCCCAGGGGGCGCTCCGAGCCGCGAACGAGGCTCGCGTCGCCGACGTCCTCCGCGACGGGCCGGCGACGCAGTCCGAGCTGGCCGATCGCACGGGGCTCGCGAACGCCACGGTGTCGAACATCGTGAAGGACCTGCGCGAGCGCGGATCCGTGTCGACCTCGCCCACCGTGCACGGCGGGAGGCGCGCGACGCTCGTGACCCTCGAGGCGCAGGACGGGCCGACGGTCGTCGGCGTCGACTTCGGCAGGCGCCACGTGCGCATCGCCATCGCGCGCACCGACCTCCAGCCGCTCGCCGAGGACTCCGTGGCGCTGCCGGCCGGCCATCACGCCTCCGAGAGCCTCGCGGTCGCGGCGACGCGGCTCGACGAGCTGCTCGAGGAGGTCGGGCTCGACCGCGGCCGGATCGCCGGCACGTGCGTGGGCGTGCCCGGGCCCATCGACATGCGCACGGGCACGATCGCGGGGCACACGATCCTGCCCGAGTGGGTCGGGGTGTCGCAGGATCGCGTCGCGGAGGCCCTCGGCCTGCCCGTCGAGGTCGCGAACGACGCGGATCTCGGCGCGATCGCCGAGCGCACGGCAGGCGCCTACCGCGGCGTCGACGACCTCATGTTCGTCAAGGTCGGCACCGGCATCGGCACGGGGCTCGTGCTCGGCGGCCGCCTGCACCGCGGCAGCATCGGCATCGCCGGCGAGCTCGGCCACGTGCAGGTCGACCCCCAGGGGCCGCTGTGCGTGTGCGGCAACCGCGGCTGCCTCGAGACCCTCGCGTCGGTGCGCATCATGACGCAGGAGCTCTCGGCGGCGCTGCGGAGGCCCGTGACGACGGCCGACATCGTCGAGGGGGCGCTCGGCGGCGACCCCGTGACGCGGCGCGTCATCGAGGACGCGGGCGCCGCCATCGGCCGCGCGACCGCGAACGCTGCGAACCTCCTCGCACCGTCCGTCATCGTCGTCGGCGGGCCGCTCGTCGCGGTCGGCGACCTGCTGCTCGACCCCGTGCGCGACGGCTTCCGCCGCTTCGCGATCCATGCGCTGGCGGAGTCGACCGAGATCGTCGCGTCGTCGCTCGGCGAGCGCGCCGAGGTGCTCGGCGCCCTCGTGCTGGCCCGCGACGGCGCCCGCGTCACCGCGTTCATGTGACGACACGGTTGGCGGCCACTGCGTTCAGGACTTGACGACAAGGCGGCCGCGCTCGTATCGTGTCCCGAGGTCCGCCATCGGTGCTGGACCAGCGAGGGAGCGAGCGTGGAGCAGGCGAGGCCGATCATCCTGTCGATGCGCCACATCACCAAGGAGTTCCCCGGGGTGCGCGCGCTCGACGACGTGACCCTCGAGGTCGCGAAGGGCACGATCCACGCGATCTGCGGCGAGAACGGCGCGGGCAAGTCGACGCTCATGAAGGTGCTGTCGGGCGTCTACCCGCACGGCTCGTTCGACGGCGAGATCGTCTACCAGGGCGAGCCGGTGGCCTTCGGCCGCATCAACGACTCCGAGCGTGCCGGCATCGTCATCATCCACCAGGAGCTCGCGCTCATCCCCGAGCTCTCGATCGCCGAGAACATCTTCCTCGGCAACGAGCCGCGCGGCTTCCTCGGCATCGACTGGGACACGGTCCGTGCACGCTCCCGCGAGCTGCTGGCACGCGTCGGCCTCGACGAGGATCCCGACACGCAGGTGAAGAACATCGGCGTCGGCAAGCAGCAGCTCGTCGAGATCGCCAAGGCCCTCGAGAAGGACGTCCGGCTCCTCATCCTCGACGAGCCCACCGCAGCCCTCAACGAGGGCGACTCGCGCCACCTGCTCGACCTGCTCGTCGGCCTGCGCTCCAAGGGCGTCACGTCGATCATGATCAGCCACAAGCTCAACGAGATCGAGGCCGTCTCCGACGCCATCACGATCATCCGCGACGGCAAGGCCATCGAGACCCTCGACATCCGCGACGGCGCCGTCGACGAGGACCGCATCATCCGCGGCATGGTCGGGCGCACGCTCGGCAACCGCTTCCCGGACCGCGCCGGGCAGGCGGGCGAGGTGTTCTTCGAGGTCCGCGACTGGACGGTCCAGCACCCGCTGACCGCCGAGCGCCTCGTCGCCAAGCAGTCGTCGTTCACGGTCCGTCGCGGCGAGGTCGTCGGCTTCGCCGGGCTCATGGGCGCCGGCCGCACCGAGCTCGCGATGAGCATCTTCGGCCGTCAGTACGGCACGTGGCTCGGCGGCACGGTGCTGAAGGACGGCCAGGAGATCCAGCTGCGCTCCGTCTCCGAGGCGATCTCCCACGGCATCGCGTACGTGAGCGAGGACCGCAAGGCGCTCGGGCTCAACCTCCTCGACACCATCAAGCGCTCGATCGTGTCGGCGAAGCTCGGCAAGATCGCGCACGGCGGCGTCGTCGACAGCCTCGAGGAGACCTCGATCGCCGAGGCCTACCGGCAGCAGCTGCGCATCAAGGCGCCGACGGTCGAGATGGGCGTCGACACGCTCTCCGGCGGCAACCAGCAGAAGGTCGTGCTGGCGAAGTGGATGTTCACCGACCCCGACCTGCTGATCCTCGACGAGCCCACGCGCGGCATCGACGTCGGCGCGAAGACCGAGATCTACCAGATCGTGCGCGAGCTGGCGGATGCAGGCAAGGGCGTCATCCTCATCTCCAGCGAGCTGCCCGAGCTGCTCGGGCTCGCCGACCGCATCTACACGATCTTCGAGGGGCGCATCACGGGCGAGATCCGTGCTGCGGACGCCGACCAGGAGACGCTCATGCGCCGGATGGCGCCGACGAAGGGTGACGACGCGTGAGTGACGCGACGCAGCAGTCCAGCCGATTCCGGCTCGGAGACCTCAGCATGCTCCTCGGCAAGCGGGGCTCGCTGAAGGAGTTCGGCATCCTCGGCGCCCTCGTGGTGATCGTGATCGCCTTCCAGATCGCGACGGAGGGGACGACGCTCTCGTCGAACAACCTCATCAACATCATCCAGTCGCAGTCCTACATCCTGATCCTCGCCGTCGGCATGGTGATGGTGATCATCGCGGGGCACATCGACCTCTCGGTCGGATCGGTCGCCGCCTTCGTCGGCGTCGTCGTGGCCATCGCGATGAACGACTGGGGACTGCCCTGGTACCTGACGATCCTCATCGGCCTCGGCCTCGGCGCGCTCGTGGGCGCCTGGCAGGGCTTCTGGGTCGCGTTCATCGGCGTCCCCGCGTTCATCGTGACGCTCGCGGGCATGCTCATGTTCCGCGGCCTCAACCAGATCGTCGGCCAGTCGCGCGGCATCCCCGTCGAGCGCGACTTCGTCAACCTGCTCGCCGGCTACCTCCCCGAGGTCGGGCCGTACACGGGCTACAACAACATGACGCTGCTGCTCGGCGCGCTCGCGGTCGTCGCGGTCGTCGTGCTCGAGCTGCGCGGCCGCGCCAAGCGCATCCGCCTCGGCGCGCCCGTCCCGCCGATGTGGGTCGCCATCACGCGCCTCGCGCTCGTCGCCGTCGTCATCGTCGTCGCCGCGCTGCTGTTCGCGAGCGGCCGCGAGGGCACGAGCTTCCCGAACGCGGGCATCCTCTTCGTCCTCATCGCGCTCGCCTACGCCTTCGTGACGCGCAACACGTCGCTCGGCCGCCACGTCTACGCCGTGGGTGGCAACCGCCGTGCCGCCGAGCTCTCGGGCGTCCGCTCGCGCTGGGTCGACTTCTTCGTCATGGCGAACATGTCCGTCCTCGCGTCGATCGCCGGCATGCTGTGGATCGCCCGCGCCCAGGCCTCCGGCCCCGCGGACGGCGGCGGCTGGGAGCTCGACGCCATCGCGGCCGTGTTCATCGGCGGCGCCGCCGTCGCGGGCGGCATCGGCACCGTCGCGGGCTCCATCATCGGTGGCCTCGTCATGGCCGTGCTGACGAACGGCCTCTTCGCCATCGGCGTCGGCTCCGACTGGATCCCGGTCATCAAGGGCCTCGTGCTCCTCATCGCCGTGGCGATCGACGTCATCAACAAGCAGCAGGGCCGCTTCTCGTTCATCGGCCTCATGCTCCGCGGCCTCCGCCGCGACCGCACCTCCGACCTTCCCTGACGCACCACATCACCCAAGGAGAACCCATGAAGAAGACCGCCATCGTGGCGCTGGCCGGCATCGCTGCCGTCACCGTCGCGCTCTCCGGCTGCGGCCGCACCGAGCCCGGTGCAGAGGGCGGCGGCGACGACGCTGCCGGCTTCGCGGCCGACGCGTCCATCGGCGTCGCACTGCCCGACCGCACCTCCGAGAACTGGGTGCTCGCGGGCGACCTGTTCGAGAACGGCCTCGAGGAGGCGGGCTTCACGGGTGACGTGCAGTACGCCGGCTCGTCGAACGCCGTGGGCGACCAGCAGCAGCAGGTCCAGCAGATGATCGACGCCGGCGTCGAGGTCATCGTGATCGGCGCCGCCGACACGAACCAGCTCGCCACGCAGCTCGAGGCGGCCGACGCCGCCGACATCACGGTCATCGCCTACGACCGCCTCATCCAGAACTCGGACCTCGTCGACTACTACGTCGCGTTCGACAACTTCAACGTCGGCGTCCTGCAGGCGGAGTCGCTGCTCGAGGGCCTCGAGGCGAACTTCCCCGGCGAGTCGCCGTGGAACGTCGAGCTCTTCTCGGGCTCGTCGGACGACTCGAACTCGGCCGTCTTCTTCGACGGCGCGATGAGCGTCCTGCAGCCGGCGATCGACGACGGCACCCTCAACGTCGTGTCGGGTCAGACCACCGTGCAGCAGACGGCGACCGAGGACTGGGCTGCCGAGAACGCTCAGAACCGCATGGACACGATCATCACGTCGTCGTACCAGGGCGTCGAGCTCCACGGCGTGCTGTCGCCGAACGACAACCTGGCCCGCGCGATCATCGCGTCGGCCACGGGTGCCGGCTTCCCCGTCCCGGTCGTCACCGGCCAGGACTCCGAGGTCGCCTCGGTCGAGTCGATCGTCGCCGGCGAGCAGTACTCGACGATCTACAAGGACACCCGCGCGCTCGTGGCCGCGACCATCGACATGGTCTCGCAGCTGCAGGCTGGCGAGGAGGTCACCACGACCGGCGAGGCCGACAACGGCGCCGTGGAGGTTCCCTCGAACCTGCTCGACCCGGTGATCGTCACCCAGGAGAACGCCGCCGAGGCGTACGCCGACAACCCGGACCTCGAGCCGCTCACGCAGCAGTAGTCCACCCCTGAGCGAACGGCGGGCGGCACCCTCTCGAGGGGGCCGCCCGCCTTCG
The DNA here is from genome assembly GCF_039531815.1 of Agrococcus versicolor. Lineage (NCBI taxonomy): Bacteria > Bacillati > Actinomycetota > Actinomycetes > Micrococcales > Microbacteriaceae > Agrococcus > Agrococcus versicolor. The sequence goes on from NZ_BAAAQT010000006.1 coordinate 112,859, forward strand.
TCATGCGGCTCGGCGCTGGGATAGCGTGGATCGGTACGGAAGGGGAGCGATGCGCTTCGCAGAGACCATCCTCGACACGATCGGGGACACGCCGCTCGTGCGGCTCAACCACGTCACGGAGGGCATCCGCGCGACGGTGCTCGTGAAGGTCGAGTACGTGAACCCGGGCGGCTCGAGCAAGGACCGCATCGCCCAGCGGATGATCGAGGCCGCCGAACGCGACGGGCTCCTCAAGCCCGGCGGCACGATCGTCGAGCCGACGAGCGGCAACACGGGCGTCGCGCTCGCGATGGTCGCCCAGCAGCGCGGCTACCGCTGCGTCTTCGTCTGCCCCGACAAGGTCTCCGAGGACAAGCGCGCCGTGCTGCGCGCCTACGGCGCCGAGGTCGTTGTCACCCCCACGTCCGTCGCCCCCGACAGCCCCGAGTCGTACTACGGCGTCTCCGACCGGCTCGCCCGCGAGATCCCCGGCGCCTTCAAGCCCGACCAGTACTCGAACCCCGCCGGCCCGCAGTCGCACTACGAGACGACCGGTCCCGAGATCTGGCGCGACACCGAGGGACGGCTGACGCACTTCGTCGCCGGCGTCGGCACCGGCGGCACCATCAGCGGCACCGGTCGCTACCTCAAGGAGGTGTCGCAGGGGCGCGTACGCATCGTCGGCGCCGACCCCGAGGGCTCCATCTACTCGGGCGGCACGGGCCGGCCGTACCTCGTCGAGGGCGTGGGGGAGGACTTCATGCCCTCCGCGTACGACCCGTCGGTCGTCGACGAGATCATCGCCGTCGACGACGCCGAGTCGTTCGCCATGACGCGTCGCCTCGCCCGCGAGGAGGGGCTGCTCGTGGGCGGCTCGTCCGGCATGGCCGTCGCCGTCGCGCTGCGCGCCGCGCGCGACCTGCCCGAGGACGCCGTCATGGTCGTGCTGCTGCCCGACTCCGGCCGCGGCTACATGCAGAAGGTCTTCTCGGACACGTGGATGCGGTCCTACGGCTTCTCGGAGGCCGAGCCGGGCGCGACGGTAGGGGACGTGCTCGGCGGCAAGGGCGGCGGCACGCCCGACCTCGTGCACGCGCACCCGAGCGACACGGTGCACGACGCCATCGCGATCATGGAGGAGTACGGCGTCTCGCAGATGCCCGTGCTCACCGCCGAGCCGCCCGTCGTGATCGGCGAGGTCGTCGGCGCGCTCGACGAGCGCTCGCTGCTCGACGCCGTGTTCACGGGGAAGGCCGCGCTCGCAGACCGCGTCGGCAGCCACGTGCAGCCGGCGCTGCCCCAGATCGGCGCGACCGACTCGGTCGAGGCGCTGCGCACGGCCCTCGCCTCCGCCGACGCGCTGCTCGTGCTCGGCGAGGGCAAGCCGCTCGGCGTCGTCACCCGTCAGGATCTGCTCGCGTTCCTCGCCAAGGAGGCATGATGTCCGGCTTCTCCACCAGGGCCATCCACGACGGCCAGCCGTTCGACCCGCGCACGGGCGCCGTGGTGCCGCCGGTCTTCCTCACGTCGACGTTCGTGCAGACCGAGGTGGGCGGCTTCCGCGACGGCTACGAGTACGCCCGCGGCGGCAACCCGTCGCGCGACCAGCTGCAGGAGCAGCTCGCGAGCCTCGAGGGCGGCACGCACGCGTACGCGTTCGGTTCGGGCCTCGCCGCCGAGGACTCGCTGCTGCGCGCCATCCTGCGACCCGGCGACCACATCCTCATGTCGAACGACGTCTACGGCGGCACCCATCGCCTCGTCGACCGCATGTGGGTGCCGTGGGGCGTCGAGCTGTCGACGACCGACTTCACCGACCTCGACGCCGTGCGCGCCGCCATGCGGCCGACGACGAAGGTGCTGTGGGTCGAGACGCCGTCGAACCCGCTCATGAAGATCACCGACCTCGCGGCGCTCGCCGAGCTCGGGCACGCGGCCGGTGCCGTCGTCGTCGCCGACAACACGTTCGCGTCGCCGTTCCTGCAGCAGCCGCTGTCGCTCGGGGCCGACGTCGTCGTGCACTCGACGACGAAGTACGTCGGCGGGCACTCCGACCTGCTCGGCGGGGCCGTCGTCACGGCCGACGAGGAGCTCGCCGAGCGCGTGCACTTCGTGCAGTTCGCCGTCGGTGCGGTGAACTCGCCCTTCGACGCGTGGCTCACGACGCGGTCGCTGAAGACGCTCGCGGTGCGCATGGAGCGCCACTCGTCGAACGCGCAGGCCATCGCCGAGGCGCTCGTGGGACACCCCGCCCTCGAGGCCGTGCACTACCCGGGCCTGCCGACGCATCCCGGGCACGAGATCGCCGCGCGCCAGATGTCCGGCTTCGGCGGCATGGTGTCGTTCCAGGTCCGCGGCGGTGCCGAGGCGGCGCTGCAGGTCGTGCAGCGCACCGAGCTCTTCCAGCTCGCCGAGTCGCTCGGCGGGGTCGAGAGCCTCGTCTGCTACCCGTCGGAGATGACGCACGCGTCGGTGAAGGGCACCGAGCTCGCCGTGCCGACGAACCTCGTGCGCCTCTCGGTCGGCATCGAGGACGCGGCCGACCTCGTGGCCGACGTGGAGGCGGCGCTGCGCGGCTGACGCCTGCGGGGTCCGGCGGCGCCTCCGGCGGGCTCGCCGCCGGATCCACGCTCAGGGCCGGGTCGCGGCCGGCTCGTGACCGCCGCATCCACGCGTGAGCGGTGCGTCGGGTGGAATGCGCGTCCGGCGTCCCGCACAGGCGTGGATGCGGCGGCGCCTCCCCGGATCCGCGGGATGTCGCGACGGCCTTCGGCCGTGTCGACGAGGCTCCGACGATGCTGGATCCACTGCTCCTCCGCCTCGGCGTCCTCTCGACTGCGCAGCTCGCGGCGCTCGGGTGGTCCAAGCACGAGCGAGACGTCGCCGCGCGGCACGGGCGCCTCGTGCCGTTGCGCGTCGGCTGGTTCGCGCGCCCCGACGCGGACGAGGCCGTGGTCGCCGCGGTGCGCGACGGCGGCTGCCTCTCGTGCGCGAGCGCTCTGCGGATGCGTGGCGCCTGGGTGCCCCCGTCTCTCGATGGGGAGCATCGGCGACGTGCGACGCATCACCGGGGCCCGTCTCGGCGTTCGTGGTGCCGCCCGTACGGCATCTCGCCCCCCGTGGTCGCCGCGGTGGACGACGTCGACGTCGCGTTCCGTTGCGTGCTCCGCTGCGGTTCCGCCGAGGACGTCGTCGTGGTGGGCGACGCTCTGCTGCATCACCGGCTCGCGACGCGGGACCAGCTCGAGCGGTGGTCCACACCCGCGCCGCAGCGCGTCCGCACGCTGCTCGACCGGCTCGACGACGCGGAGTCCGGGCTCGAGAGCATCGTGCGGCTGCGGCTGCGCGCGCTCGGCGTGACGGTCCGCGCCCAGGTCTGGATCGGCACGCGCCGCGTCGACCTGCTCGTCGGTGAGCGGCTCGTGGTCGAGTGCGACGGCGCAGAGCACCACGGGGTCTGGCAGGCGCACGAGGCCGATCGGGCGCGTGACCGCGCGCTCACGGCGCTGGGGTTCGTCGTCGTTCGGCTCACCTACCGGCAGATCCTCGACGACTGGCCCGTCGTCGAGCAGGACCTGCTCGCGATCATCCGGCGAGGCGAGCACCGGGCCCCGCGCCGCCGGGATCACGCGTGAGCGGGACGTCGACGGGAATGCGCGGCTGGCGGGCCGCTGGGGCGTGGATGCGGCGGCCGGGCCGGCGGGCGGGCAGGCCGTCGGGCCGGGCGTCGGTCAGGGGGCCGGGACGACCGCCTCGAGCGGGTCGGCGTCGCCGTTCTCGACGAGGACGGTGACGGCGGCGTAGTCGAAGCCGTCCGGCACGAGCATCACGGGACACGTGCGCTCGATGACCTCGCCGACCGAGCCGCCCGCCGCGTACAGGTCCTCGTCGAGCTCCGCGACCTCGTAGTCCCAGCCGTCCTCGCCGCCGGGCACCGTGAACTCGGCGACGTCGAGCACGTAGGCGTAGTCCTCGGGCGCGGCGACGAGCGTCGCGCGGAAGCACGCCCACCCGACCTCCATGCCCTCGGGCGCCGGGGGCGCGGGCGTGCCCTCGTCCTCGCCGTAGGCGACGAGCGCGTCCAGCGGGGCGGGCTCGAGCGCGAGCAGCTCGAGCGTCCACGTGATGCCCTCGGCCGTCGCCGTGACCGTCGAGCCGTCGACCTCGGCGGAGGACTCGCCCGACGACGGCGCGGGCTGGCCGGGCGTGGCGGACGGCTGCGCGGGCGACGGCTGCGCGGGCGACGGCTGCGTCGGCGCCGGCTGCGGGGGCGTCACGGGCGGCGGCGGCGCCTGCGGCAGGACGACGCAGCCGGTGAGCGCGGCGGTCGCGAGGAGCGCCACGACGGCGGGGAGGAGTCGAGCCATGGGAGGACCTTCTGTCGCGAGGGAGCATCCAGGGTGTCATGGTCGCCTGGCCGTCACCCGAACGCGCCGTCCGCGTGCGGACGACGAAGGGCCCCGGCCGAGGCCGGGGCCCTTCGGTGAGGCAGGCGTCAGCGCAGCGCGTCGACGATCGCGTTCAGCGAGGCGGAGGGGCGCATGGCCGCCTCGGCCTTCGCAGGGTCGGGCCGGAAGTAGCCGCCGAGGTCGACGGGCGAGCCCTGCGCCGCGAGCAGCTCGGCCTCGATCGCGTCGGTCTGCTCGGCGAGCTGCGCGGCCACGGGGCCGAAGCGCTCGGCGAGCGCCGCGTCCTCCGTCTGCGCCGCGAGCTCGTCGGCCCAGTAGCGCGCGAGCCAGAAGTGGCTGCCGCGGTTGTCGATCTCGCCCACGCGCCGCGAGGGCGAGCGGTTCTCGTCGAGGAACGTCGCCGTCGCGCGGTCGAGCGTCTCGCCCAACACGCCGGCACGCTCGTTGCCCGTGACGAGCGCGAGGTGGCGGAACGACTCGGCGAGCGCCATGAACTCGCCCAGCGAGTCCCACCGCAGGTGGTTCTCGTCGGCCAGCTGCTGCACGTGCTTCGGGGCGGAGCCGCCGGCGCCGGTCTCGAAGAGGCCGCCGCCCGCGAGGAGCGGCACGACCGACAGCATCTTCGCGCTCGTGCCGAGCTCGAGGATGGGGAAGAGGTCGGTGTTGTAGTCGCGGAGCACGTTGCCCGTCACCGAGATGGTGTCGAGGCCCTGACGGATGCGGCCGATCGCGTGCGTCGTCGCCTCGGCGGGCGCCATGATCTGGATGTCGAGACCCGACGTGTCGTGCTTCGGCAGCTCGTCCTGCACGACGGCGATGATGTTCGCGTCGTGGGCACGCGTCTCGTCGAGCCAGAACACCGCGGGGGTGTCCGACAGGCGGGCCCGCTGCACGGCGAGGCGCACCCAGTCGCGGATCGGCACGTCCTTCGTCTGGCAGGCGCGCCAGACGTCGCCGGCCGAGACCTCGTGCGACAGCAGCACCTCGCCCGAGCCGTCGACGACCTCGACGCGGCCGTCGGCGGCCATCGTGAACGTCTTGTCGTGGCTGCCGTACTCCTCGGCCTTCTGGGCCATGAGGCCGACGTTCGGCACCGAGCCCATGGTCGTGGGGTCGTAGGCGCCGTTCGCCTTGCAGTCGTCGATCACGGCCTGGTAGATGCCGGCGTACGACGAGTCGGGGATGACCGCGAGCGTGTCGGCCTCCTCGCCGTCGGGGCCCCACATGTGGCCGGCCGAGCGGATCATCGCGGGCATCGACGCGTCGACGATGACGTCGGAGGGCACGTGGAGGTTCGTGATGCCCTTGTCGGAGTTCACCATCGCGAGGCGCGGGCCCTGCTGCAGGCCCTCCTCGATCGCGGCGCGCACGCCGTCGGCGACCGAGGGCTCGAGCGCGTCGAGGCCGGCGACGATCGCGCCGAGGCCGTCGTCGGGCGTGAGGCCCGCGGCCTCGAGGGCTGCGCCGTGGCGCTGGAACAGCGCGGGGAAGAAGGCGCGCACGACGCGGCCGAAGATGATCGGGTCGGAGACCTTCATCATCGTGGCCTTGAGGTGCACCGAGAACAGCACGCCCTCGTCCTTCGCGGCCTGCACCTGGTCGGCGAGGAAGCGGTCGAGCGCGGCGACGCGCAGCACGGTCGCGTCGACGATCTCGCCGGCGAGCACGGGCACGCGGTCCTTGAGGACCGTCTCGGTGCCGTCGGCGGCGACGTGGCGGATGCGCAGGTCGGTGGCCTCCGGGACGATGACGGAGCGCTCGTTGGCGCGGAAGTCGTCGACGCCCATCGTCGCGACGCGCGTGCGCGAGTCGGCCGACCAGCGGCCCATCGAGTGCGGGTGCTTGCGCGCGTACTGCTTGACCGACTGGGGCGCACGGCGGTCGGAGTTGCCCTCGCGGAGCACGGGGTTCACGGCCGAGCCCTTGATGGCGTCGTACCGGGCGCGCACCTCGCGCTCGTCGTCGGTCGACGGCTCCTCGGGGTAGTCGGGCAGGTCGACGCCCTGCGCGCGCAGCTCGGCGATCGCCGACTTCAGCTGCGGCACGGATGCCGAGATGTTCGGCAGCTTGATGATGTTCGCCTCGGCGGTCTTCGCGAGGTCGCCGAGCTCGGCGAGCGCGTCGGCCTGACGCTGCTCGGCGGGCAGGCGGTCGGAGAAGGCCGCGACGATGCGGCCGGACAGCGAGATGTCGCGCGTCTCGACCGCGACGTCGGCGGCGTTCGCGAACGCCTGCACGATCGGCAGCAGCGAGTGCGTCGCGAGCATCGGCGCCTCGTCGGTGTGGGTGTAGATGATCGTCGCCATGGATGCGTCGTCCCTCGTCGTCGTCGGTGGGGGCGCGCCCAGGAGCGGCGCCTGCCCGCATCCCAACCTATCGCGGGCGCCGTCCGGCGTCGGCGGTGAGGCGGCCGGATCGCGCCTGCGAGCGCCACTAGGCTCGCCGCGTGCGTCGCCTCTCGTCCTTCCTGCTGCAGGCAGTCGAGTCGGCGAGCATCGCGCTCGCGACGCTGCTGACGACGCTCGTGCCCGCGTTCGTGGCCTTCGCGGTCGGCGGCCTCGCGGGCGACGGCGCCGTGCCGTGGCGCGTCGCGGTCGACGTGTGGCTCCTCGGCCACGGCGCCGACCTCGGCATCACGCTCGGCGACGCCGCGGTCGCGGCGGTGGGCACCGACGCGGCATCCGCGCCCTTCGTCGTCGGCATCGGGGCGTGGGGCATCGGCCTCCTCACCGTCCTCCTCGCGGCGCGCAGCGGCATGCGTCTCGCCCGCACGCCCGCACCCGCGTGGGGCCTCGTGGGCGGCGTGCTCGCGACCGCCGCGGTGGGAGCGGGGCTCGCGCTGTCCGCCCAGCACCCCGCGGCCGCGCCGAACGTCGTGCACGCCGCCGTCGGGCCGGCGCTGTGCATGCTCGTCGGGCTCGCGATCGGCGCGCTCTGGGAGTCCCGCGACGTCGTGGGCTCCGCGGCGTCGTGGATGGCGATCGACCGCGGCGCCGTGCCGCTCGTCGCCGCCTCGCTGCGGGCCGGACTCGCGGCGGCGACGGCCTTCGTCGGCCTCGGCGCGGTGCTGCTCGCCGTGACGCTCATCGCGCGCCAGGCCGACGTCATCCTGCTGTTCGAGGCGCTGCAGCCCGATCACCTCGGCGTCGTCGTGGTGTGGCTCGTGCAGCTCGCGCTGCTGCCGACGGCGATCGTCTGGTCGACGGCGTGGATGCTCGGCCCGGGCTTCGCGATCGGCGCGGGCTCGAGCGTGTCGCCGCTCGGCACCGACCTCGGCCCCGTGCCGACGCTGCCGCTGCTCGGCGCCGTCGTGCCGGGCGTGCAGCCGTGGTCGCTCGTGATCGTCGTCGCCCCGCTCGTCGCCGCGATCGCCGTCGGCGCCGTGGTGCGGCAGCGTGCGACGCTGCGCCGGTGGTGGGAGTCGGTCGCGGTCGCGCTCGGCGGCGGCATCGTCGCGGGCCTCGTGCTCGCGGGTCTCGCGGCCATCGCCTCGGGCGGCATCGGCCCCGGCAGGCTCGACGAGGCGGGGCCGACGTGGTGGCTCATGGGCGCGATCGGCGCCGGCATCGCCGCCGTCGGTCTCGCGGTCGGCCTGCTCGCCGGGCCCCGGGAGGCGGACGCGCTCGACGACGACCGTGACGGCCGGGACGAGGACGAGGACGGCGACGTGGTCGACGACGCGTCGCTCGACGTCGCCGCGCTCGCCGCCGCCGCACGCGCGCGGGGCGAGCAGGCGACCGGGCGCGTGCCGACGCTCGCCGACGAGCGCGAGGCGGCGACGCCCGTCGTGCCGCTCGACGCGGATGCCCAGGAGACCGCTCCCGTCGACCCGATCGAGCGGGATGCGCAGGAGACGGCATCCGTCTCGCCAGCCGACCGGGATGCGCAGGAGACCGCACCCGTCGCGCCACTCGAGCGGGATGCGCAGGAGACGGCACCCGTCGATCCCATCGGCGAGGACGCACCGTCGACCACGGATGCCGACCGCGACGTGGACCGGAGCGACGACGCCGCCGACGACGCGCCCGGCCGCCGCTAGGCTGACGATCGTGCTGCGTCTGGTCGTCCTCGTGTCCGGCGGCGGCAGCAACCTCGCCGACCTCCTCGAGCGCACGCGCGACGGTCGCGTCCCCGCGACGATCGTCGCCGTCGGCGCCGACCAGGAGTGCGGCGGCATCGAGCTCGCGAAGGCCGCGGGCATCGCGACGTTCGTCGAGCCCTTCGCGCATCCGCGCGCCGACTGGAGCGACCGCCTCGTCGCGCGCGTGCTCGAGCACGAGCCGCAGCTCACAGTGCTCTCCGGCTTCATGCGGCTGCTGTCGGCCGAGGCCGTCGATCGCCTGAGCCCGAACCTCGTGAACACCCACCCGGCCTACCTGCCCGAGTTCCCCGGCGCCCATGCGGTGCGCGACGCGATCGCCGCCGGCGCCACGCAGTCGGGCGCATCCGTCATCGTGGTCGACGCCGGCGTCGACACCGGTCCCGTCCTCGCGCAGGTGCGCGTGCCCATCCACCCCGACGACGACGAGGCGAGCCTCCACGACCGCATCAAGGTCGTGGAGCGAGACCTCCTCGCCGACGTCGTCACGAACTGGAACGAGGAGACCGAGTGAGCGGTCCGACCCACGACGAGAGCCTGTACCGAGCGCGGGACGTGGTGCCCATCCGGCGCGCGCTGCTGTCGGTGAGCGACAAGACCGGCATCCTCGAGCTCGCCGCGGCGCTGCACGAGGCGGGCGTCGAGATCGTCTCGACGGGCTCGACCGCGAAGGGCATCGCCGCATCCGGCGTGCCCGTCACCGAGGTGGCGGCCGTCACGGGCTTCCAGGAGGCGCTCGACGGCCGCGTGAAGACGCTGCACCCCGCCATCCACGCCGGGCTGCTCGCCGACCTCCGCCTCGAGCACCACGAGCAGCAGCTCGCCGACCTCGGCATCGCGCCGTTCGAGCTCGTCGTCGTGAACCTCTACCCGTTCGTCGACACCGTGCGCTCGGGCGCGACGGGCGACGCCGTCGTCGAGCAGATCGACATCGGCGGCCCCGCGATGGTGCGCGCGAGCGCGAAGAACTTCGCGAACGTCGCCATCGTGACCGACCCGCGCGCGTACGACCTCGTCGCCCGCGCGCTGCCCGCCGGACTGTCGCTCGCGCAGCGGCGCGCGCTCGCCGCCGACGCCTTCGCGCACACGGCGTCGTACGACACGGCCGTCGCCCGTTGGTTCGCGACGGGATCGGTCGAGGAGCCCGTCGCCGCGCCCGCTGTCGACGCGAGCACCCCCGCAAGGCCCGCCCGCACCGACGGCGCGAGCGGCCTGCTCGCGGCGATCGGCGCCGCGACGCTCGCGAGCCCGCTGCGGTACGGCGAGAACGCGCACCAGCAGGCCGGCCTCTTCACGCTGCCCTCGGGCCGCGGCATCGCGCAGGCGACGCTGCTGCACGGCAAGGAGATGTCGTTCAACAACTACGTCGACGCCGACGCAGCGCTGCGGGCCGCCTACGACCACGACGGCCCGGCCGTCGCCGTCGTGAAGCACGCCCAGCCGTGCGGCGTCGCGCTCGCGGCAGCGGGTGCCGCCGACCCGATCGCGTCCGCGCACGAGCGCGCGCACGCGTGCGACCCGGTGTCGGCGTTCGGCGGCGTCATCGCCGCGAACCGCACGGTGACCGCCGCGATGGCCGCGACCGTCGCCGGGATCTTCACCGAGGTCGTCGTCGCACCGGGCTTCGCGCCCGAGGCGATCGAGATCCTCTCGCGCAAGCCGTCGATCCGCCTCCTGCGACTCCCGGAGGGATTCGCGCGCGAGGGCAGCGAGCTGCGACAGGTCTCCGGCGGCCTGCTCGTGCAGCAGCCCGACACGTTCGACGGCTTCTCGAGCCACACGTGGCGACGCGTCACGGGGTCGCACGTGGACGACGCCACGCTCGCCGACCTCGAGTTCGCGTGGCGTGCGGTGCGCGCCGTGAAGTCGAACGCCATCCTGCTCGCCGCCGACCGTGCCTCGGTGGGCGTCGGCATGGGGCAGGTGAACCGCGTCGACTCGTGCGTGCTCGCCGTCTCGCGCGCCGGCGATCGCGCGCGCGGCTCCGTCGCGGCATCGGATGCGTTCTTCCCGTTCGCCGACGGCCCGCAGATCCTCATCGACGCGGGCGTGCGCGCCATCGTGCAGCCCGGCGGCTCGAAGCGCGACGACGAGGTCGTCGCGGCCGCCGAGGCGGCCGGCGTCACCATGTACCTGACGGGGGAGCGGCACTTCTTCCACTGACCTCGAGCGTCACGACGCCCCGCACCCGCCTCGGTGGGTCGCGGGGCGTCGTCGTGCGCGGAGGGCGCGAAGGGCGCGAACGGCGCGGAGGGCGCGGAGGGCGCCGCGAGCGATCCACGCACCTGGGGGACGTCGTACCCCATGGAATCCGCAGGATCCGACCGGCGATAGCGACGGTCTCAGCAGTCCGGTACCCCATCCGCGACGTCTCGTTCGCCCTGGGTGGACGGGCTTCCTAGCCTTCTCGACGGCCCTCGCGATCTGCGTTCCGCGTGGGGGCCACCTCCCACCATCTCGACGAATCCGGTGTACTCAGTGCTGAACCACTCCCTGTCCCATCGGCCCCGGGCGCTCGCGCTCGCGGCCATGATGCTGCTCACGGCGCTCCTCGGCGCGCTGCTCGTGACCATGTCCGCACAGCCGGCCCAGGCGCACACGCCGGCCGCGCAGGCGTCGTGCGGCACCCTCGCCGTGTCGGCGACGTCCTATTCGGGCAGCGCCGCCAACCACGTGACGGTCGTCATCGACGGCGAGACCGTCGTCGACGAGGACTTCGGCCAGGCGTTCGAGCGCACCCTCACGTGGTCGCAGTCGTTCGACCACGACTGGAGCGTCACGATCGACCAGGGCGACGGCGACCAGTTCGACTTCGAGCAGTCCGGCACGCAGGTCGCCTGCCAGCCCGCGCCGCCCACGACCGTGACGGCCGTGCCCACGTTCCAGGACGTCTGCGGCCCCGAGTACCAGCTCACCGTCCCCGCCGACGGCGAGGGCTACCGCTTCTCGACCGACACCTCCGACCTCGTCGGCGGCTCGGGCGAGATCGTCGTCACCGGCACGCTGCAGCGCGGCTACGTCTGGGACGACGGCACCACCGGGGTGCGGACCTTCCGCTTCGACGCGACGAGCGAGCCCTGCACGACCACGGTCGACATCCCCGCCGCCGCGAGCGGCCAGGACGTCTGCGGCCCCGACTACGGCGTGACCGCGCCGCAGGACACCGACGCGTACGTCACGACGATCGACCGCAGCGGCGTCGTCGACGGCGCAGGCACGGTCGTCGTCACGACGACCCTGAACGCCGGGTACGTGTGGAGCGACGGCACGACCGAGCCGCGCACGTGGTCGGTCACCGTCACGAACGAGCCGTGCGACACCCCCGTCGCCGGCATCGCGTCCGCGGGCATCGTCGTGACGCCGCCGACGTGCGACGCACCCGGCACCGCGACGACCGGCGAGACCGAGCGCGCCTCGTGGACCGTCACCGACGTGCCCGCCGCCGGCGGCACGGCGACGTTCGTCGCCACGGCCGAGGAGGGTGCAGCCTTCGAGGCCGGCCTGCCCGGCGTCTCCGCCGACCTCGTCACGCGCACCTTCACGGTCGACGTGCCGGCTGCCGACGCCGGGCTCTGCTCGATCGCGCCGCCGCCCGTGCAGCCGCCGACCCAGGTGACGCCGCCCGTGACGCCGCCGCAGTCGAGCGCTCCGACGCTGCCCAGGACGGGCTTCGACGTCTCGTCGATCCTCGTGCTCGGTGCGCTGCTCGCCATGGCCGGCACGGCGCTCGTCGTCCGCCGCGTGCGCGCCGACGCCTGATCGCCGCATCCTGAGGTCGGGCCCCGCGCCCACCTCGTCGAGAGGCCCCGCATCCCGCCGGATGCGGGGCCTCCTCGCGCTTGCGGGTCGACACGGGCAGCGCATAGCCTGGAGGGCTCCGGCAGGCGTCCGCGCCAGCCGAGCACGAGGCACCATCACCGCCTCGCACTCCCTCCGCACCGCCTTCTCCCACGCGCGCCACGAGCGCGGCCCCGAGGAACCCTCATGTCGTCCCAGCCCCCCGCGGCCGCCAGGCCACGCATCATCCCGTCGCTCGCGCGGCTCATGCCGTACGTGCGGCCGTACCTGCCGCGACTGCTCGCGGGTGCGGGCACCGCGCTCGTCGGCTCGCTGCTCGCGCTGTCGATCCCGCTCGTGCTGCGCGCGCTCGTCGACGGACCGCTCACGGGACGCGACCCGGCTGCCGTCTGGCCGGCCGCGATCGCCGTGCTCGCGCTCGGGCTCGCCGAGGCCATCTGCATCTTCCTGCGCCGCATGTTCGTGCTGCAGCCCTCGACGTTCGTCGAGGCGTCGATGCGACGCGACCTCTACGCGCGCCTGCAGCAGCTGCCCGTCGCCTTCCACGACCGCTGGCAGTCGGGGCAGCTGCTCTCGCGTGCAGTGCAGGACCTCGGCCAGCTGCGCCGCTTCCTCGCGTTCGGCTCGGTGCTGTTCGTCGTCAACCTGCTGACGCTCGTCGTCGGCGTCGCCGTGCTGCTGTGGTGGAGCCCCGTGCTCGGCGGGCTCTTCCTGCTGCTGTCGCTGCCCATCGTCGTCATCGCGTTCCGGTTCGAGCAGACGTACCACAAGGTCTCCCGGCGGGCGCAGGACCAGGCGGGCGACCTCGCGACGACCGTCGAGCAGTCGGTGCACGGCATCCGCGTGCTCAAGGCCTTCGGTCGCGGGCCGCACGCGCTCGAGGGCTTCACGTCGCAGGCGAGCGCCCTGCGCAGCACCGAGATCGCGAAGGCGCGGCAGGATGCGTCGCTGTGGATGTGGCTGACGATCATCCCGTTCGTCTCCTACGCCGTGTGCCTCTTCGTCGGCGTGTGGCTCGTCACGATCGACCAGCTCACCGTCGGCCAGCTGCTCGCGTTCTTCGCGACGGCCGTCGTGCTCAACTGGCCCCTCGAGTCGATGGGCTTCCTCTACGCGTTCGCGATCGACGCCGCCAACGCGTCGGTGCGCTTCCACGAGGTCATCGACACCGAGAACACGATCGACGACCCCGAGTCGCCCGCGTCGATCGACGAGCCGCGCGGACGACTGACGTTCGAGGGCGTGCACTTCCGCTACCAGGACGCGCCGGATGGCGAGCGCGACCTCGTCGACGGCGCCGACCTCGTGCTCGAGCCCGGCGAGACCATGGCGCTCGTCGGCTCGACCGGCAGCGGCAAGACGACCCTCACGGCGCTGCCCGCGCGCCTCTACGACGTCACGGGCGGCCGGGTGCTGCTCGACGGCGTCGACGTGCGCGACCTCACCCGCGAGGAGCTGCGCACCCACGTCGCGATGGCGTTCGAGGATGCGACGCTCTTCTCGCGCACCGTGCGCGACAACGTGCTGCTCGGCGTCCCCGACGCCGACGAGGACGTGCTCGACGAGGCGCTGCGCATCGCGCAGGCCGGCTTCGTGCACGACCTGCCCGACGGGCTCGACACCGTGATCGGCGAGGAGGGCATGTCGCTCTCGGGCGGTCAGCGTCAGCGCCTCGCGCTCGCGCGCGCCGTCGCTGCCCGGCCAGCCGTGCTCGTGCTCGACGACCCGCTGTCGGCGCTCGACGTCGACACCGAGGCGCAGGTCGAGGCCGCGCTCCGGCAGGTGCTGGCCGAGACGACGGCCCTCATCGTCGCCCACCGCCCGTCGACCGTGCAGCTCGCGGATCGCGTCGCCCTCATGCGCGAGGGCCGCATCGACGACGTCGGCACCCATTCCGAGCTGCTCGCGCGCAACGAGCACTACCGATTCGTGCTCTCGAGCCTCGAAGAGGCCGAGCGCGACCGAGAGGTGAACCTGTGAGCGTCCATGGCGTGACCGGCGAGGACCGCGACGACTACACGAAGGGCGAGTCGCGCGAGATCCGCTTGCGCTCGCGCAGGCTGCTGCTGCAGATCGTGCGGCCGCACCGTGCGCGCATCGCCTGGACGATGCTGCTCGTCGTCGTCTCGGCCGGCGCGGGCGTCGTCGGGCCGGCGATCATCGCCTACGGCATCGACACCGCGCTGCCGGCGATCCTCGACGGCCAGGACTGGATGCCGCTGTGGGTCGCGACGATCGGCTACGTCGTCTCGGCCGTCGTCGCCGGCGTGCTCATGTACGCCTACACGGTGTCGTCGGCGCGCATCAGCCAGGCCGTGCTGTTCTCGCTGCGTCGGAGGCTCTTCGACCACACGCAGCGCCTGAGCCTCGAGTTCCACGAGCAGTACACGTCGGGTCGCATCATCGCGCGCCAGACGAGCGACCTCGAGTCGATCCGCGACCTGCTCGACCAGGGGCTCAACGAGCTCGTGCGCGGCATCCTCTTCATGGCGTTCACGGGCGTCGCGATGGTGCTGCTCGACCCCATCTCGGGCCTCGTGCTCGCGATCGCGCTCGTGCCGGCCATCCTGCTCACGCGCTGGTTCCAGCAGCGCGCGACGGTGCTGTTCCGCGAGACGCGCTCGACGAGCGCGCGCATGATCGTCTACTTCGTCGAGACCATGACGGGCATCCGCGCCGTGAAGGCGTTCCGCACGGAGGCGCGCAACGACGACGAGTTCGGCGATCGCGTCGAGGACTACCGGCTGGCGAACCACCGCGTCATCTCGATCTTCGGGATCTACGAGCCCGGCATCGTCGCGATCGGCGCGATCAGCATCGCCACGATCGTGCTGCTCGGCGGCATCCGCGTCATCGAGGGCGACCTCGCGATCGGCGTGCTGCTCGCGACGGCGCTCTACGCGCGGCAGTTCTTCCAGCCCATCCAGGGCGTCGCGATGTTCTTCAACGGCTACCAGTCGGCGTCAGCGGCGCTCGAGAAGATCTCGGGCGTGCTCGAGGAGGAGCCGACGGTGCCCGAGCCGACGCAGCCGCAGCGCCTCGAGGCGTCGCGCGGTCGCATCGACTTCGACGAGGTGCGCTTCGCGTACGCGACGGGCGCCGACGTGCTGCCCTCGCTCGACCTCCACATCCCGGCTGGGCAGACCGTGGCGCTCGTCGGCACGACCGGTGCCGGCAAGTCGACGCTCGCGAAGCTCGTGTCGCGCTTCTACGACCCCACCGAGGGCGCTGTGCGGCTCGATGGCATCGACATGCGCGACCTCGCGAACGAGGACCTGCGCCGCGCGGTCGTCATGGTGACGCAGGAGGCGTACCTGTTCTCGGGCACGGTCGCCGAGAACATCGCGCTCGGCAGGCCGCAGGCGAGCCGCGAGGAGATCGAGGGCGCGGCGCGCGCCGTGGGTGCGCACGCGTTCATCGCAGCGCTGCCGGACGGCTACGACACCGACGTGAACAAGCGCGGCGGCCGCGTGTCGTCCGGCCAGCGGCAGCTGCTGTCGTTCGCCCGCGCGTTCCTCGCCGACCCGGCCGTGCTCATCCTCGACGAGGCCACGGCGAGCCTCGACATCCCGAGCGAGCGGCTCGTGCAGCAGGCGCTGCAGACGCTGCTCGCCGACCGCACCGCGATCATCATCGCCCACCGGCTCTCGACGGTGTCGATCGCCGATCGGGTGCTCGTCATGGAGCACGGCCGCGTCATCGAGGACGGCTCGCCCGCCGAGCTCATCGCCGCCGGCGGCAAGTTCGCCGGCCTGCACCGTGCGTGGCGGGAGTCGCTCGTCTGATCGACGGGTGCCGGGTGCCGCCGCGCGCGGCGGCACCCGCCTCGGTCGTCGGAGCCGGTCACCGGTCGCGCGTCACCGGGCCGAGAACGCCAGCCCGATGACGAGCGACGCGAGGACGCCCACGAGGGTCGATGCGCCGATGCCGACCGCGGCGGCCGCGAGGATGCGGCCGCGGTCGCGCACGAGGAGGCCCGCGACGCCCAGGCCGATCGCGGCGAGCGCGAGGATGACGTGGATCGCGGTGAAGAGCCCGTTGATCCCGGCGATCGAGGCCGTGCCGCCCGAGAGGACCGCGAGGTTGAAGGTCAGGTGCTGCGCCGGGCCCGAGAGCGTGAGCACGGCGGCGACGAGGATCGCGGCGATGCCGAGCACGTTGGCGCGGCGGCGAGGTCGGCCCGATGCGTCCGGCTGCTGCGCGAGCCCCGGATGCGCCCCGGCGGGCTGGGGCTGCCATCCGCCCGCCTGCGCGGCCGGCTGCGGCTGCGACCATCCCGCCTGTCCGGGCGGCGGCGGCTGCGGGGGCGGGGGCTGCGACATGCAGCGATCATCCGCCCTCTCGCTGCATGCGCGCCGTGCGGATCAGTCAGGCAGCCAGCGCGCGCGACGCTCGATGCGGAACGGGGCGTCGGCGCCCGCGGCGGTCGCGGCGAGCGGCGTGCCCTCCTCCTCGTAGCGGGGGAGCGCGCGGTCGTGGAGCCCGGCCGGCGGCAGGCCGCTCGCGCGCACGACGCGCCACCACGGCAGCCCCTCGGAGTCGGTCGCCATGATGCGGCCGACCCGGCGTGCCGCGCGCGAGCCGAGGCATGCCGCGACCTCGCCGTACGCCATGACCCGGCCGGGCGGGATGCTCGCGACGAGTTCGTGGACGGCCTCGGCGAAGGCGTCCTGGTCGTCGGTCACGCGCCCAGGATACGGCGGAGCGCTCAGGCGTCGGGCAGCGTGCGGTCCACGGCGGCGTGCGTGCGGCGCAGGGCGTCGGCGGCGCCGTCGGCGTCGAGCTGCACGACGCCGATGTAGAGGCAGTCGCCGATCATGAGCTGCGCGATGCGGCTGCCGAGCGCGCCCGAGCGCAGCGGCGTCGACTCGCGCGCAGCGGTGCGCAGCACGACGTCGGCGGCATGCGCGAGCGGCGAGTCGGCGTGGTTCGTGATCGCGATGGTCGTCGCGCCGGAGGCGCGGGCGAGCCGCAGGAACCGCACGGTCTCGTCCGTCGCTCCCGAGTGCGACACCGCGATCGCGACGGAGGCGGCGTCGAGCACCGCGGCGGCGGTCCACGCCGCGTGCGGCTCGGGCCACTCGAGCGCGACGCGACCGATGCGCGAGAGCTTCCGCTGCAGGTCGACGGCGACGATGCCGCTCGCACCGACGCCGAAGAGGTCGACGCGGCGTGCGCTCGCGATGGCGGCGACGGCGGCGGTGAGGGCGTCGACGTCGATCGTCGCGGCGGTGTCGGCGATCGAGAGCGACTCGTTCGCCGCGACCTTCGCGACGATGTCGTCCATGCCGTCGCCGGGGGAGACGTCGGGGCTCGTGACGTCGACGGCGGCGAGGGCGAGGCGCTGCCGCAGGTTCTGCTCGGTGAGGTCGCGCCGCAGGTCGCGGAAGCGCTCGTAGCCGACGGTGCGCGTGAAGCGCACGACCGTCGTCGTCGACGTGCTCGCACGCTCGGCGATCTCGCCGATCGAGCGGGTCGCGAAGGTCTCGGGGTCGGCGAGGAGGGCATCGGCGATGCGGCGCTCGGAGGGCCGCAGGTCGTCGTAGCGGGCGCGCGCCTCGGTGAGCACGGACCGGGTCGTGCTGCGCTGCTGGTTCGGCATGGTGTCCCTCTCGCCGGTCGTCACCGTATCGGCGGCGGACCACCTCGGCGTGCGCGGCTGGATCGTGTACGCAATGTACATGAAACACGTTTGATGTGTACTGTCTGTACCGACACTCCCATCGACGCGAGGATCCCCCATGGCCGCACCCGACCAGATCGCCGCCGAGCTGCTCCAGCACCTCGGCGGCGCCGACAACGTCGTCGGCGTCGAGCACTGCATGACGCGCATGCGCATCGCGCCGCGCGACCGCGACCGCATCGACGAGGCCGCGATCCGCGCGACCGACGGCGTGCTCGGCATCGTCGACGACGACACGTTCCAGATCGTCCTCGGCCCCGGCGCCGTCACGCGCATCACCGCCGCCTTCCGCACGCGCCTCGCCGAGGCGGGCGGCGCGACGGGATCGGATGCGGAGGCGCTCGCCTCGCGCGGGGCCGACATCAAGGCGTCCCAGAAGCGGCGCAACGACACCCCGTTCAAGAACCTCATCCGCAAGGTCGCGAACATCTTCGTGCCGCTCATCCCGGCGCTCATCGGTGCGGGCATCGTCGCCGCCGTGCGCGGGCTCATCGTGAACTGGGATGCCGTCGGCGCCGCCCCCGAGTGGGTCGCGGGCCTCATCCCCGCCCTCACGGCGATCGGCTCGGCGTTCTTCGCCTACCTCGCGATCTTCGCCGGCATCAACGCCGCGAAGGAGTTCGGCGGCACGCCCGCGATCGGCGGCGCCGTCGCGGCGATCATCGTCTTCCCCGGCATCGCCGACGTCACCTACTCCCTCCCCGTCGTGGGCGAGATCACCCTCGCGCCCGGGCAGGGCGGCGTCATCGGCGCGATCTTCGCCGCCGTGCTCGCGTCGTGGATCGAGCGAGGGCTGCGCGGCCGCGTGCCCGACGCCATCGACATCCTCGTGACGCCGACGCTCGCGCTGCTCGGCTCGGGCCTCGCGACGATCTTCGCCTTCATGCCGCTCGCCGGCGCGATCGCCACGGGCATCGGCTCGGGCGCGGTGTGGCTCCTGCAGGTGTCGGGCGTGCTCGCGGGCCTCGTGCTCGGCGGCCTGTTCCTGCCGCTCGTCATGCTCGGCCTGCACCAGGCGCTCATCCCCATCCACGCGACGCTCATCGAGCAGCTGGGCTTCACGCCGCTGCTCACGATCCTCGCGATGGCGGGCGCGGGCCAGGTCGGTGCCGCGATCGCGATCTGGATCCGCCTGCGCCGCAACGCCTCGCTGCGTCGCGCGATCAAGGGTGCGCTGCCGGTCGGCGTGCTCGGCGTCGGCGAGCCGCTCATCTACGCCGTGACGCTGCCGCTCGGCCGCCCCTTCCTCACCGCGTGCCTCGGCGGTGCGGTCGGCGGTGCGGTCGCCGGTGCGTTCAACCAGTTCGTCGCCCCCTGGGGTGCGACGGCGATCGGGCCGTCGGGCCTCGCGCTGCTGCCGCTGCTGCAGAGCGACGCGGGCCAGGGCTACGCCCTGCTCGCCTACGTCGTCGGTCTGCTCGCCGGCTACGTCGCGGGCTTCGCCATCACGATGCTCTTCGGCTTCCCGAAGGCGCTGCTCGCCGAGCACGGTGGGCTGGACGCCGACGACGACGCCGAGGCGGCCGTCGACGGCGCCATCGCGCCGACGGCGGCGACGCCCGGCACGCGCATCGCGGTCGCCGCACCCGCCGAGGGACGCATCATCGGCCTCGACGACGTGCCCGACGCCGCCTTCTCGCAGCGCGCGCTCGGCGACGGCTTCGCGGTCGATCCCACGAGCGGGCGCTTCGTCAGCCCCGTCGCGGGCACGCTCACCGCGATCTTCCCCACGGGCCACGCGTTCGGCGTCACGACGCCGGACGGGCTCGAGCTGCTCGTGCACATCGGGCTCGGCACCGTCGCGCTCGAGGGGGAGGGGTTCACGGTGCTGCGTGCCGAGGGCGACGTGGTCGAGGCGGGCGACGCGATCGTCGAGGTCGACCTCGACGCCGTGCGCGGGCGCGTCCCCTCGCTCGTCTCGCCCGTCGTCGTGCTGAACGGCGACGCGTGGCCCATCGTCGACCGCGGCGGCGACGCGCCCATCACGGTCGCGGCGGCTGCTCCCGCGACGACGGCGAGCGACGCATGAGCCTCGCCGCCCACGCAGCAGCGCAGCCCACCGACGACCGCCGAGGAGGCGCCGTGACCGACGACATCCAGACCATCGCCGCCCTCGGCACCGAGGGGCGCAATCCGCGCTCGGTCGACCTCGACACGCTCGACACCGCGAGCCTCCTCGCCCTCATGAACGACGAGGACGCCACGGTCGCGGGCGCGGTGCGAGCGGTGCTGCCGCAGATCGCGGAGGCCGTCGAGCGCATCGCCACCGCTCGTCGCCGCGGTGGCAGGCTCGTGTACCTCGGCGCGGGCACGAGCGGCAGGCTCGGCCTGCTCGACGCCGTCGAGTGCCCGCCGACGTTCGGCACCGACCCGTCCGAGGTGCTCGGCCTCATGGCGGGCGGCCGCGACGCCTTCGTCGTCGCCGTCGAAGGGGCCGAGGACGATCCCGAGCGCGGCGCGGCCGACGTCGCGGGCATCGACGTCGGCGCGGACGACGTCGTCGTCGGCCTCGCGGCGAGCGGCCGCACGCCCTACGTGCTCGGCGGCCTCGCGGAGGCCCGCACGCGCGGCGCGGCGACGGTCGCGGTGGCCTGCAATGTCGGGTCGCGCGTGGGGGCGGCTGCCGACGTCGCGATCGAGGTCGCGACGGGCCCCGAGGTGCTGACGGGATCGACGCGCCTCAAGGCGGGCACGGCGCAGAAGCTCGTGTGCAACATGCTGTCGACGGCGAGCATGGTCCGCACGGGCAAGGTCTACGGCAACCTCATGGTCGACGTCCGACCGACGAACGCGAAGCTCGTCGACCGGGCGCAGCGCATCGTCGCGGAGGCCACGGGTGCCGAGCCCGCGATCGCCGCCGACGCGCTCGCGGCCGCGGGCACGCACGCGAAGGTCGCCGTCGTCATGCTGCTGGCCGACTGCGACCCCGAGCGTGCACGCGCGCTGCTCGACGCGAGCGGCGGCGACGTGCGCACCGCCCTCGCGACGACCGCCTGACCGGGCGCGCGCCGAGACCGGTCGTGCTCGTGCGTCAGCGAGCACTCACGATGAGGTACCGCTCGTCATCGATGAGCCTGCCCCAGTACGCCGGGTCGTCCAGCGGTCGCAGGTCGACGACGTCGCGCAGGTCGCCGACGAGCCGAGAGCACTCTGCAGCGGTCAGGCCGGCCCCGGTGCTCCATCGGCCCTCGACCAGGATCAGCACGCCGCCGGGCGCGAGCAGCTCGATCCAGCGGCGCAGTGCAGCGGATGGATCGGGCATCGCCCACAGGACGTGTCGAGAGAGCACGGCGTCGAACATTGCCGTCGGCAGGGGCGGGTCAGCGGCGTCCGCCACCGTGAAGATCGGCTGCGGGAGCACCTGCACGGACTTCGCTCGCGCTCGTCGCACCATCTCAGGGGAGAGATCGACCCCATGCACGAGGTGTCGGCCCTCGGTGGCGAGCAGCGCCGACAGCGTCCCCGTCCCGCAGCCCAGGTCGGCGACGCGTCGTCCATGTCCACCGAGGAGCGGAAGCAGCAGATCCGTCCACGCGCGGCGAACAGCGGGATCTCGAAGGCCATGATCCGGAGCATCGTCGAAGGTCACGGCTTCTCGGTCCCACAGTGCCTGCATCTCATCCGTCACCCGGCCGATCCTTCCAGGCATGTCGGCGTCCTGCTCGGCGTTCCGGCAGACCTGGTCGTGGTGCCCGATCGACAGGACGAGCACGGGGACTACGTCGCGGGCTTCTCCGCCACGAGGAACAGGAAGCAGAGGAAGGCGCTGCGGTCGCCGCTCGCGATATGGGGCGGAAGCAGCTCGCCCGGCGTCTCCGTGGATGGTGGGGGCTCGTCCAGCACGCGAAGACGGAGGTCGGCATCGAGGATCGCGCCAACGATCTCGCGCAGCGGACGATGCCAGAAGGTCAGCGTCGTGGTGCGACCGTCGAGATCGACCTCCTCGCCGTACTCGCGTGTCGCGAAGTAGTCCTCGGTCGGTTCGTTGAACTGCCGCACGAACGGATGGTTGATGCTCGCGATCAGCCGCCCGCCGGGCTTGAGGACGCGGCGGATCTCCGCGAGCGGCGCATCCCAGTCCTCGAGGTAGTGCAGGACGAGCGACGCGACGACGTCGTCGAAGGCTTCGTCCTCGAAGGGGAGCGGTCGACTGAGGTCCTGGACGGTGAGCGGCACGGCAGGCCCGAGCCTGCGGCGTGCGAGCTCGATCATCGCGGGGCTGCTGTCGAAGCCTGTGACCTCCGCGCCGCGTGCGATCAGCTCGGCTGCGAGCGGTCCGGAGCCGCATCCTGCGTCGAGGACCCGCCGGCCGCTCACGTCTCCGAGCAGACGGAGGACGGCTGGCCGCTCGTAGTGGGCATTGAGCAGGTTGCCGGCGTTCTCCCGGTCGTACTGGACCGCGAAGTCATCGTAGTCAGCGGCGCCCATCCGTCTCCTTCGTCGGTCGGTCGCGGATCAGGATCCCACGGCGAGTCTGGGCGTGGCAGCAAGGGTTGATCGCGCCATCGCAACTGGCGTCCATCCACCCCGGCGTTCGTCGGGATGCATGACGCGAGCGGCGGCGACGTGCGCACCGCGCTCGCGATGACCGCCTCACCGGGGCCGGCCGCGCCCCT
The DNA here is from genome assembly GCF_039531815.1 of Agrococcus versicolor. Lineage (NCBI taxonomy): Bacteria > Bacillati > Actinomycetota > Actinomycetes > Micrococcales > Microbacteriaceae > Agrococcus > Agrococcus versicolor. The sequence continues at coordinate 135,443 of NZ_BAAAQT010000006.1, forward strand.
CGGGGAAGTGCGTTTCGCAGGCGATCGCGGGGGTGCGAGGGGAATGCTCCTTCCGACCCCGCGATCGCCTGCGAGACGCGAACGGTCGAGGGGTGCGCCGCGACGGGCGGGTCAGGTGGAGGCGGGGGCGGAGGCCGGGCTGGGCGGCGACGAGCGCTGCGCGCGAGGCCGAGCGCGCGTCGCGCCGATCGCGACGGCGACCATGACGAGCGCGATGCCGACGCACTGGAGGGGCGAGAGCCGCTCGCCGCCGATCGCGACGCCGAGCAGCACCCCGGTCGCGGGGTTGAGGAGGCCGACGATGCCCACGGCGCCCGCGGGCAGGTGCTGGATGCCCGCGAACCAGCACACGAAGGCCAGGGCGGTGGCGACGAGCGCGACGTACGCGTAGGCGGCGACGCCCACGGCGTCGACGCTCGGGGGTGCACCCTCGACGAGCACGGCGCACGGCACGAGGACGAGCGCGCCTGCGGCGAGCTGCCATGCCGTGAGGCGCAGCGCGGGGGTGCCGTCGTGCCAGCGCTTGGCGAGCACCGAGCCGAGCGACCACATGCCGAGCGCCGCGACGCTCGCGAGCACGCCGCGGACGTCGACGGGTCCCGCGGCGGTCGTGACGACGAGCAGCACGCCGACGATGCCGACGACGGCGCCCAGCACGAGCCGCGGCGTCGGCCGCTCGCGGGCGATCGGCCATGCGAGCGCCATGAGCACGACGGGGCTCGCGGCCATGACGGAGGCGGCGATGCTCGAGGGCAGCAGGGTCGCGGCGACATACACGAGCAGGAAGAACGCGCCGACGTTGAGCACGCCCAGCACGACGGAGCGCCACCACCAGGCCCCGGTGGGGAGCCTGCGCACGAGGAGCAGGAGCACGATGGCTGCGGGGAGCGCCCGCAGGGCGGCACCCCAGATGGGCGCGTCGGCGGGCAGCGCCTGATGCGTCACGACGTACATCGATCCCCACGAGACGGGCGCGATGGCCGTCACGAGCATCCATCGCCAGTTCGCTTCCATGGAAGGCAAACTATCTGACGCGGAAGGTAGTCTGCAAGCATGACCGATGACATGCGCCAGCGCGCGAGCACCGACGCCATGCCCGACGCAGCCGGCCCCGCGCCCGACGCGACCGACGCCATGCCCGACGCGACCGAGGACGCGCGGGATGCCGTCGACGCGATCGTCGCCCAGTGGCGCGTCGTGCGCCCCGACCTCGACTCGAGCCCCGTCGAGGTCGTCGGGCGCATGCACCGCGTCGGCGACCGTCTGCGCGAGCGCCTGATCGCGCGCTACCGCGACTTCGGCCTCGGCGAGGGCGAGTTCGACGTGCTCGCGACGCTGCGCCGCGCCGACGGCCCGCTGCAGCCCGGCGAGCTCGCCGCGCAGACGATGGTGACGACCGGTGGCATGACGAAGCGCCTCGACCGGCTCGTCGCCGCGGGGCTCGTGACGCGCGAGGCGGGTGCGAGCGACGGTCGCACGCGCGCCGTCGTGCTCACGCGCGAGGGGAGGGCGCGCATCGACGAGGCGTACGCGGCGCACCTGGCCGACGAGCGCGCGCTGCTGGCACCGCTCGACGATGCGGACCGGGCAGCGCTCGCGGCGATCCTGCGGCGATGGAGCGTCGCCCTCGACGAGGGCGACGTCGCCACGTCCTAGAGGACGCGGCGGCCGATCTGGTCGCCGAACTCGGTCTCGCCGACGACCTCGAAGCCGATGGCGGTGAAGAAGGGCGCGGGACCGAGCTCGCCCGGCTCCCAGACGGCGTAGAGGCTGTCGAAGCCGCGACGCTTGCCCTCGTCGGCGACCTGCTGCACCGCGAAGGTGCCGACGCCCTGACCCTGCGCCGTCGCCGCGACGTGCATGCGCAGCACGCTGCAGCGGTACTCGTCCTTGCCGGCCTCGGGGTCGAAGTTGGCCATGATGTAGGCCACGAGCTCGTCGTCGGAGTACACGACGCGCGTCCACGTCGAGGACTGATCGACGTAGGCCTCGTTCGAGACGGGCACGAGGAAGGCCTCCTGGCCTCGCTTGAGCGTGAGCCCGTTCGCAGCCACGGCCGTCTTCGCGTTGAGCTCCTCGAGCCGCAGGTCGTCCATGGCACTCACGGTAGCCGACGACGAGGGTGGCGTGCATCAGCCTGCGGGATGAGTCATCCGGCGTCGTGCGGCGACGCCCGGGTGACGGGCTCGTGACCTGATCGTGACCGGCCGGATCTTGCGCGATGTTTGTATGGAAGGTGTACTAACAAACATGGCACCCACGCAGGTCCGCTCCGACGCCGCCGTCGCCCTGCCGCGCGACGCGTTCGCGAGCGGCGGCCCGCGACGCCACAAGGTGCTGCCCGAGCATGCACGGGCCCACAACCGCACCCTCGTGCTGCAGACGCTGCTCGACGCCGGCCCGTCGTCGCGCGCCGATCTCGCCCGCGCGACGTCCCTCACCCGCGTCACGGTCTCGGACCTCGTCGCCGAGCTCGTCGCGGAGGGGCTCCTCGTCGAGCTCGGCACCCGCGAGGGCGTGCGGCCCGGCAAGCCCGCGACGCTCGTCGACCTCGCACGCGACGCCTTCCAGATCGTCGGCCTCGACCTCTCCGACGCCGTCGCCTTCCGCGGCGCCCTGCTCGCGATCGACGGCACGGTGCTCGACCGCGCCGAGGTGCCCACGGGCGGCCGCACGGGGGAGCGGGCCGTGCGCCTGGTGCTCGAGCTGGCCCGCACCCTCCGCGACCGCGCCGGCGCACCCATCCTCGGCGTCGGCGTCGGCACCCCGGGCGTCGTCGACGTCGACGGCGTCGTGCGGCAGGCGCCCAACCTCGGCTGGCACGGGCTCGCACTGCGCGAGCGCCTCGTCGCCGAGCTCGGCGTGCCCGTCCACGTCGCGAACGACGCCAACGCGGCGCTGCTCGCCGAGCGCGGCCGCTCGGACGCCGACGTGCTCGTCGTGCGCATCGGCCTCGGCGTCGGCGCCGGCCTCGCCGTCGGCGGCGTGCCCGTGCGCGGCACCCGCTCGGCCGCTGGCGAGATCGGCCACGTCACGATCGGCACCGACGGCGGTCCGCGCTGCGCGTGCGGTCGCGACGGCTGCCTCGAGGCATGGCTCGCCGAGCCGCGCCTGCGTCACGCGCTCGCCGTCGCCGACCCTGCCGACCACGACCGCATCCTCGAGGAGGCCGGCCACCGGCTCGGCATCGCGCTCGCCCCCATCGTCGGCGTCCTCGACCTGCCGCGCGTCGTCGTCTCCGGCCCCGCCGACCTCGTCGACGGCCCCCTCGCGCGCGCCGCCGAGCGCACGCTGCGCGAGCGCACCCTCGACGACGGCCAGGACGTCGTCGTCGCCATGACCAGCCACGGCGACGACGTCGTCCTGCGCGGAGCCGCGATCCTCGTGCGCTCCGGAGAGCTCGGGGTCGCGTGACCCTCGAGAGCCGACGGCTCCACGCCGCCGGCCGCCCTAGGAAAGGAACACGCATGAGGAAGATCGCACTCGCGAGCCTCGCCGCGGTCGGCGTGCTCGCCGCGGCCGGCTGCAGCGCAGGCGGCGGCGACGCTGCGGACGACGAGGGCGCGGAGCTCCGCGTCTGGCTCGTCGGCACCGACACCCCCGACGAGGCCAGGGACCTGCTCGTCTCGCAGTTCGAGGAGGACCACCCCGGCTCGACGATCGTCATCGAGGAGCAGTCGTGGGACGGCCTCGTCGACCGGCTGACCACGGCCTTGTCCGGATCCGACAGCCCCGACATCGTCGAGATCGGCAACACCCAGACGCCCGCCTTCACGAGCGCCGGCGCCTTCCTCGACCTCACCGACCACTACGAGGACCTCGGCGGCGACGACCTGCTGCCCGGCTTCGTCGAGATCGGCTCGTACGAGGACGCCTTCTACGCGGCGCCGCTCTACTCGGGCGCGCGCGTCGTCTACTACGACACGGCCGCCTACGAGGCAGCGGGGCTCTCGGTGCCGACGACGCTCGACGAGTACGTGTCGAACGCCGCGGCGCTCGCCGCCGCGAACCCCGGCGCATCCGGCATCTGGTGGCCCGGGCAGGACTGGTACAACGGGCTGCCCTTCGTCTGGGAGCACGGCGGCGAGATCGCGGTGCCCGACGGCGACGCGTGGGACGCCCAGCTCTCGAGCGAGGAGTCGGTCGCGGGGCTCGAGCAGGCGCAGCAGGCGATGTCGGAGGCGTCGCTCGCACCCGTCGACGCCAACGAGACGAACCCGCAGGTCGGGTTCTGCGACGGCACGAGCCTGCAGATCTCGGCGCCGAGCTGGGTGCGCGGATCGATCCTCGCGCCCGCCGACGCCGAGACGCCCGGCTGCCCCGAGGTCGAGCCGACGCTCGGCGTGTACGCGATGCCCGGCATGGACGGCGGGGCGGCCTCCGTGTTCGCCGGCGGCTCGAACATCGCGATCTCGGCGCAGACGCAGCACCCCGAGCTGGCGCTCGACGCGCTCGCGATCATCCTGGGCGACGAGTTCCAGACGATCTACGGCACGAACGGCCTCGTGCCCGCGCGCGTCTCGCTCGCCGACACCCTCGGCACCGACGAGGCCGCGCAGGCCTCGACCGAGGCCGCGGCGAGCGCACGCCTCACCCCGGCGTCGCCCGACTGGGCCGACGTCGAGGCCGCCGGCATCATGCAGGACCTCTTCGTGAGCATCGCGCAGGGCGGCGACGTGCAGGCCCTCGCCGAGCAGGCGGACGAGGACATCGAGGCCATCCTCAACGGCTGACCGCTCCAGGGGGTCGCGACGCTCGTCGCGGCCTCCGCGGAGGCGACCTCGCGTCGCCGACGCACGATGCGGTCGGTGCGGCACTGCCCGCCGCGCCGACCGCATCCGGCCCTAGGAAGGCCGACTCGATCCTAGGAGGACCATCCATGGTGCAGACCCAGGTGCCGACCGCCGCGAGCCCCGCGGCCACGGCCGTCGCCGCGCCGCCCGACCGACGCGTCGGCGCACGCGATCGACGTCGAGCGAGCGTGCTGCCGTACGCGCTGCTCGCCCCCGCGACGATCGTCGTGCTCGCCATCATCGGCTGGCCGCTCCTGCAGCTCGTCATCCTCTCCTTCCAGGAGTTCGGACGCGCGCAGGTGTTCGGGAGGCCGGCCGAGTGGGTCGGCCTCGACAACTACGCGCGCGTGCTCGCCGACCCGGTGTTCTGGGAGGTGCTCGGCCGCACCGCCGGGTTCGCGGCCGTGTGCGTCGCGATCACGATGGTCGTCGGCACGCTCGTCGCCCTCCTCCTGCAGCGCCTGCCGGCGCCCTTCCGCATCCTGCTGAGCGTCGGCCTGCTGCTCGCGTGGTCGATGCCGGCGCTCACCACCACGATCGTGTGGGGCTGGATGTTCGACACCGAGTACGGCGTCGTCAACCAGGTGCTGCGCGACGGCCTCGGCCTCGCGCAGTTCGACCGCCACTCGTGGCTCATCGACCCCATGTCGTTCCTCGGCGTCGCGGTCGTCATCATCGTCTGGGGTGCCATCCCCTTCGTCGCGTTCACGGTCTTCGCCGGCCTCACCCAGGTGCCCGGCGAGCAGCTCGAGGCCGCGGCGCTCGACGGCGCGGGCCCCGTGCAGCGCTTCCTCGCGATCGTGCTGCCGCAGGTCGCGCCGATCCTCGTCATCGCGACGATCCTGCAGATCATCTGGGACCTGCGCGTCTTCACGCAGATCTTCGCCCTGCAGGACATCGGCGGCATCCGCGCCGAGACGTCGACGCTCGGCGTGTACATCTACCAGACGGCCATCGCCGGCGGGGAGTTCGGCGAGGGCGGCGCGCTCGCGATCATCACGATGCTCGTCATCTCCGTCGCGTCCATCGCGCTCGTGCGCCGCATGCTGCGGAGCGACGCATGATCGGCTCGCGCTCGTACCGCGGCATGACGGTGCTGTGGTGCGCCGTCGCCGTCGTCATCTTCGTCTGCTCCGTCTTCCCCGTGTACTGGATGGTGAAGACGTCGCTGCAGCCCAACAGCGAGGTGCGCACGCCCGAGCTGCAGCTGTGGCCGGAGACGCTCACGCTGCGCAACTACGAGACCGTGCTGCTCGATCCGGGCCGCACGCCGTTCCTGCCCGCGCTCGGCACGTCGCTCGTCGTGACGCTGTCGACCGTGCTCATCGCGGCCGTGCTCGCGTTCCTCGCCGCCGTCGCGATCTCGCGCTTCCGCTTCCGCAGCCGCACGGGCTTCATCGTCGCGATCCTCGTGATCCAGATGCTGCCGCTCGAGGCCATGATGGTGTCGCTGTACCGGGTGCTCGACGGCTGGCAGCTGCTCAACACCATCCTCGCGCTCGTGCTCGTCTACGCCGCGACGGTGCTGCCGTTCACGATCTGGACGCTGCGCGGCTTCGTCGACGGCGTGCCCATCGAGCTCGAGGAGGCGGCGATGATCGACGGCTGCTCGCGCCTGGGCGCCTTCTTCCGCGTCACCTTCCCGCTGCTGGCACCGGGCCTCATCGCGACGGGCGTCTTCGCGTTCATCCAGGCGTGGAACGAGTTCCTCGTCGCCCTCGTCGTGAACACGCGACCCGACCTCATGACGCTGCCGGTCTGGCTGCGCACCTTCCTCGCGCTCAACGGCACGACGAACTGGGCGGCCATCATGGCCGGCTCGACGCTCATGGCCGTGCCCGTCGTCGTCTTCTTCCTGCTCGTGCAGGGGCGGATGGCGAGCGGCCTCGTGAGCGGGGCGGTGAAGGGATGAGCGCGCTGCTGCACGACGTGCGCGCGACGCTCATGCCCGGGTTCGCCGGCACGACCATGCCCGCATGGGTGCGCGAGCGACTCGCGGGCGGCCTCGCCTCCGTATGCCTCTACGGCGAGAACGCGCCGGACGCCGCGACGGTGCGCGCGCTCGCGGACGCCGTGCGGGCCGTGCGGGCGGATGCGATCGTCGCGATCGACGAGGAGGGCGGCGACGTCACGCGCATCCACTACGCCTCCGGCTCGCCCCATCCGGGGCCGGCCGTGCTCGGACGGGCCGACGACGTCGCGTGGACGCGAGCGGTGGGGGAGCGCGTCGGGCGCGACGTGCGCGCCGCCGGCTGCACCCTGACCTTCGGCCCCGTCGCCGACGTCAACGTCGACCCCCGAAACCCCGTCATCGGCGTGCGTTCGTTCGGGGCCGACGCCGCGGCGGTCGCACGGCACGTCGCCGCCTGGACCGAGGGCGTGCAGGCGACGGGCGTCGCCACGAGCGCCAAGCACTTCCCGGGTCATGGCGACACCGCCGTCGACTCGCACCTCGGCCTGCCGATCGTGCACGCCGACCGCACGACGCTCGACGCACGCGAGCTCGCCCCCTTCCGGGCGGCGATCGCGGCGGGCGCCACGAGCATCATGACGTCGCACATCGTGCTGCCCGCGCTCGACGACGTGCCGGCGACGCTCTCGGCCCGCATCCTGCAGGGGCTGCTGCGCGGCGAGCTCGGCTTCGACGGCGTCATCGTGTCGGACGCGCTCGACATGACGGGCGCCTCGGGCGAGACGGGGATCCCGGAGGCGGCCGTGCGCGCGCTCGCCGCCGGCTGCGACCTCCTGTGCCTCGGCACCGCGACGGGGCCGGAGGGCATGGACGCGATCGAGACGGCCGTGCTCGCCGCCGTCGCCGACGGCCGGCTGCCCGAGGCGCGCGTGCGCGACGCCGCCCGTCGCGTGCACGCGCTCGCGGCAGCCTCGCCCGCGCCCCTGCCGGCCGGCGACCTCGGCGTCGAGCCCGCGGACCTCGAGCGCATCGCGAGCACCTTCTCGGTCTCGGATGCCGCACGCGGGTGGCTCGCGCGCGTGCCGGGCGCGGAGCGGACGCGCCGCGTGGTGCGGATCGAGCGCGCTGCGAACATCGCCGCGGGCGCGGTGCCATGGGATCCGTTCGACGGCAGCGTCGTCGTCGAGCCCGGCGCGACGCCGACGCTCGCGCCGGGACCCGTCCTGGTCATCGGCAAGGACCTCGAGCGCGGCGCCGACTCGCGCGCGACGATCGACGCGCTCCGCGCCCGCCACGACGTGCTCGCCGTCGACCTCGGATGGTCGACGGGCGAGGTCGCGGACGTCGCCACCTTCGGCGCGAGCCGGGCGGTGGGCACCGCGCTGCGCCGATGGATCGAGCGCCCGTGATGCGGCTCGGCATCGACGTGGGCGGCACGAAGACCGCCGCCGTGCTGCTCGACCGCAGGGGCGACGTCGTCGGCCAGCACCAGGTCGCCACCGAGCACGGCGAGGCCGTCGTCGACTCGGTGCTCGCCGCCGCGAGCGTCGTGCTGCGCGCCGCGGACGTGCGCGTCGACGCCCTCGACGGCGTCGGCCTGGGCGTGCCGGGGCAGGTCTCGTCCGACCGATCGAGCATCCGCAACGCCGTGCACCTCGGCCTCGGCGCCTTCGACGTCGGCGCCGCGGTCGGTGCACGCCTCGGCGCCCACGTGCTCGTCGAGAACGACGTCAAGGCGGCCGTGCTCGGCGCGCGGCACCTGCTGCGCGCCGACGCGTCGGCGTCGTTCGCCTACCTGGGCCTCGGCACGGGCATCGCGGCGGGCGTCGTGCTCGACGGCGCCGTGTGGCGCGGATCGAGCGGCGTGGCCGGCGAGATCGGCCACGTGCCGGTGCCCGGCGCGACGGGAACGTGCCGCTGCGGGCAGGTCGGCTGCCTCGAGACCGTCGCGGCGGGCTGGGCGCTCGCCGAGCGGTGGGGCGAGCCGTGGCCCGCCGCGCGGATGCTCGCGGCAGCGTCGGCGGGCGACGCTGCGGCGGCCGCGCAGTGGCAGGGGGTCGTCGACGCCCTCGCCCACGGCATCCGCATGCTCACGCTCACGGTCGACGCGCGCACCGTCGCGATCGGCGGCGGCCTGCGAGGCCTCGGCGCACCGCTGCTCGACGGCATCCGCGCACGCCTCGCCGCATGGGCGGCCGCGTCGCCCTTCCTCGACGCGTTGGCGATACCGTCGAGGGTGCACATGGTCCCAGCAGGCAGCCAGCCGGCCGCCGTCGGGGCCGCGATCCTGGGGAGCAGCGCGTGGAAGTCGTGATCGTGGCAGGACCGGTCGAGGTCGGAGCCTTCGCAGCGGGTCGGATCGCCGAGGTGGTGTCGGCGAAGCCGGAGGCCGTGCTCGGCGTCGCGACCGGATCGAGCCCGCTCGAGACCTACCGTGCGCTCGCCGCACGCCGCGACGCGGGCCTCGACCTGACGCGGGTCTCGGCGTTCGCGCTCGACGAGTACGTGGGCATCGCCCACGACCACCCCGAGTCATACCACGCCGTCGTGCACCGCGAGGTGGTCGAGCCGCTGGGGCTCGACGCATCCCGCGTGCGCGTGCCCGACGGGCTCGCCGACGACCTCGACGCAGCCTGCGAGGACTACGAGGCGCAGATCGCCGCGGCCGGCGGCGTCGACCTGCAGCTGCTCGGCATCGGCGCGAACGGGCACATCGGCTTCAACGAGCCCACGTCGTCCCTCTCGTCGCGGACGCGCGTCAAGACGCTCGCGCCCCGCACGCGCGAGGACAACGCCCGCTTCTTCGACAGCCCGGACGACGTGCCCATGCACTGCCTCACCCAGGGGCTCGGCACGATCCTCGACGCCCGTCGGGCGCTGCTCGTGGCGCAGGGCGCATCGAAGGCCGCGGCGGTCGCCGCGATCGTCGAGGGACCCGTGTCCTCGATGTGGCCCGGCTCCGTGCTGCAGCTGCACCGTCACGCGACGCTCGTCATCGACGAGGCGGCGGCGTCCGAGCTGCGGCTCGCCGAGTACTACCGGTACACGGTCGAGCACCGCGGCACCGTGCAGCCCGGCGCCTGACGCGAACGCCTCGGCGGATCCCGCGTCGGGAT
>NZ_BAAAQT010000006.1:145274-244348 GCF_039531815.1 Agrococcus versicolor
ACGCGTCGTCGACGCCGAGCGCGCGCGCCGGCACGCGCGTCGCGGCGTCGATCGCGGCGACGAGCGGCACGCCCGCCCCCACCGCGGTCCGCACCGCGCGGTCGAGCGTGAGCGTGGATCCCGCGATCGACCCGCCCTCGCGCAGCCTGGGGACGCCGTCCGTCACCGTCACGGCCAGCGAGCCGAGCATCCAGTCGCCGTCGGGCTGCCCGGCGGCGGCCATGGCGTCGGTCACGAGCGCGACGCGTCCGGGCGCCGCCTCGAACAGCAGCCGCACCATGCGCGGATGCACGTGCACGCCGTCGGCGATGACCTCGATCGTCACGCGCTCGTCGTCGAACGCGGCCGGGAGCACGCCCGGCGCACGATGGTCGAGGCCGCGCATGCCGTTGAACGCGTGCGTCACGATCGTCGCGCCGGCCTCGAACGCCGCAGCCCCCTGCTCGACGACCGCGTCGGTGTGCCCGACGGCCACGCGCCAGCCGCGCGCGGCGAGGGCGGAGACGGCCTCGATGCCGCCGTCGAGCTCGGGCGCGAGCGTGATCATGGCGCGCATGCCCGCGCTCGCCGCCACGAGCGCGTCGACCGCAGCGTCATCCGGAGCCCGCAGCAGGGTCGGGTCGTGCGCGCCCTTGCGAGCCTCGGCGATGCACGGGCCCTCGAAGTGGACGCCCAGCAGCCGGTCGTCGCGAGCGGCGACGGCGGCGATCGCCGCCGATCGGTGCGCCATGTCGTCGAGCGAGCCGGTCACGAGGGAGGCGAGCTGCCGCGTCGTGCCGTGCGCGCGGTGGAAGGCGAGCCCGCGCTCGACCGCCGCCTCGCCGTCGTCGAACGCCGCCCCCGCGCCGCCGTGGCAGTGGAGGTCGACGAACCCGGGCGCGACGACGGCGCCCTCGATCGTGCGATCCGCGGCGGGCGCCCCGCCCGTGCCGACCTCGACGATGCGGTCCCCGCGCACGAGCACCCATGCGCCATCGGTCGCGACGCCGCCGGAGACGACGGTGCCGCGCAGGAGGGTCGTGCTCGCGGCGTCCTGGGAGAGGGGCTGGTCGTGCGCATCCACCCTTCCGACCCTAGCCGCGCGTCCGGCGGCGCGTCGCGGCGGCAATAGGCTGGAGGGCATGTCGAAGGTCCTCTCCTCCCTGCCCGTCGGCGAGCGCGTCGGCATCGCATTCTCGGGAGGGCTCGACACCTCCGTCGCGGTCGCCTGGATGCGCCACAACGGTGCCGTGCCCTACACGTACACCGCGAACATCGGCCAGTACGACGAGCCCGACATCGACGCGGTGCCGGCACGCGCCCTCGAGTACGGCGCCGAGCTCGCGCGCCTCGTCGACGCCCGCGAGATGCTCGTCGAGGAGGGCTTCGTCGCCCTGCAGTGCGGCGCCTTCCACATCCGCTCCGGCGGCAAGACGTACTTCAACACGACGCCCCTCGGGCGCGCGGTCACGGGCACGATGCTCGTGCGCGCCATGAAGGAGGACGGCGTCGACATCTGGGGCGACGGCTCCACCTACAAGGGCAACGACATCGAGCGGTTCTACCGCTACGGCCTGCTCGCCCACCCGGCGCTGCGCATCTACAAGCCGTGGCTCGACGCCCGCTTCGTCGAGGAGCTCGGCGGTCGGTCCGAGATGTCGGCGTGGCTCGTCGAGCACGGCTTCGGCTACCGCGACTCCGCCGAGAAGGCGTACTCGACGGATGCGAACATCTGGGGTGCGACGCACGAGGCGAAGGATCTCGAGCAGCTCGACGCATCCGTGCTGCTCGTGCAGCCGATCATGGGCGTCGCCTCGTGGCGCGAGGACGTCGAGATCGCGACCGAGGACGTCACGATCGGCTTCGAGGCCGGCCGGCCCGTCACGGTGAACGGCGTCGAGCTCGATCCCGTCGCCCTCGTCGACGAGGTCAACACGATCGGCGGCCGTCACGGCATCGGCGTCTCGGACCAGATCGAGAACCGCATCATCGAGGCGAAGTCGCGCGGCATCTACGAGGCCCCCGGCATGGCGCTGCTGCACGCCGCCTACGAGCGCCTCCTCAACGCCATCCACAACGAGGACACCGTCGCGACGTACCACTCGGAGGGCCGCCGCCTCGGGCGCCTCATGTACGAGGGGCGCTGGCTCGACCCGCAGGCGCTCATGCTGCGCGAGTCGATCGTGCGCTGGGTCGCGTCGGCCGTCACGGGCACCGTGACGCTGCGCCTGCGCCGCGGCGACGACTACACGATCCTCGCCACGACCGGCCCCTCGCTCTCGTACCACCCCGACAAGCTCTCGATGGAGCGCGTCGGCGGCGCCGCCTTCGGCCCCGAGGAGCGCATCGGCCAGCTCACGATGCGCAACCTCGACATCGCCGACTCGCGGCAGCGCCTCGAGCAGTACGCGGCCGCGGGCCTCGTCACCGGCGAGACGGCACGTCTCATCGGCGACCTCGAGGTCGGCGGCGCCGCGCAGATCGCCTCGGGCTCCGAGGGCCATGCGCTCGACACGCTCGACGAGGCCGGCGAGCGCGCCGCGTTCGACTCCGGCACCGACTGATCCGCGGGCGGTCCGCCGCCCTCGTGCGCTCGAGCGCCGGCTCCCACGGGGTCGGCGCTCGCCGCGTCGGCGGTCCGACGCGCCTGGCGACGCCGATCCCATCCGATGCGAGGTCGGATCCGAACGCGCGCGGAAAATACTCCTCCGCGACGATCCGGCGCAAGCCCCTCGACGGCTCGACGCCTGAGGTGTGTTCTGTCGGCACGCACATGGGGGTGACGGATGGACGCGAAGGGCTTGGTCGTCGACCGCTCACGCGCCCTGCGCCTGGCGCTCCTCGGCGTCGTCGCCGGCGGAGCGGCCGTCGTGTGCGGCATGCTCCTCGGCGGCTCGCACGCCTCGGCTGCCGACCAGTCCGGCGTCCTCGATGACGTGCTCGGCGGCGCGACCCAGTCGCTCGTCGACACGACCGGCGCGGTCGGCTCCGTCGCGACGCAGACGCTCGAGGTCGCCTCGCCCGTCGTCGCCGCCGCGACCGCTCCCGTCGCAGCCGTCGCGACGCCGATCGTCGAGCCCGTCGTGGCTCCGATCGCGCCCGTCGTGCAGCCCGTCGCCGCCCAGCTCACGCACGTCGTCGAGGCGGTGCCCACGCTCACGAGCGTCGTGACGCCCGTCGCGACGCAGGTCGACGCGGTCGTGGCCGCCGTCCCCGTGGTGCGCGACCTCGTCGGCGCGCCGGCGACCTCGGTCGTCGTGCCCGTGGTGGGTGCGGTCGACGAGGTGCTCGACGGCACCGTCGACGCCGTGCAGACGCCGTCGATCGGCATCCCACCCGTCGGCATCCCGCAGATCGATGGCTCTGCCGTCGACGCGATCGCCGACGGCGACCCTGTCCTCGTCGCCGACGGCGCCGGGACCGTCGGCGCCTCGCCGACCGGCGTCGCACCTGCCATCGACGCAGACGCCCTCGGGCCGGACGCGCAGCCGATCCTCGCAGGCGCAGACGCCCGCGCCGAGGTGCTCGCGGTCACCCGGGGGCTCCTCGCCGAGGCGGGCACGCTCTCCGCGACCGTCCCCGGTGGCGCCGCGGCGCCCGCGCCCGTCGACGAGCGCGGCGCCCTCGCGCCCGCCGCGAGCGGCCAGGCGCCCAGCGCGGCGTTCGCCGACACGACCCACGACGCGCAGCGCTCGCTCGACGACGCGCTCCGCGCGCTCGCCGGCGACGACCTGCTGCCCACCTCCGTGGTGGGAGACCACGACTCGAGCCCTGACTGACGGATGCTGCGCCGCGCTCTCGCGGCATGCGTTCGGCTCCATCCGGATCCGAACCCAGCACATCCTTCAGAAGGGTTCATCATGAACAAGCACCTCACGCGAGGGCTGCTGTGCGCAGCCGTCGCAGGCGGCCTCTGGGCCGCAGGGACCGCGGTGGCGAGCGCCGCGGACGTCGACGAGGGGTCGGGCCTGCTCGACGCCGGCTCGTCGGCCATCGGCATCCAGCTGCCCGTCACGATCGCGGGCAACGCGGTCGGCGGCGACGACGCCACCACGACGGGGGCGGACACGACCGTCGCAGCCCCCGCAGCCGTGACCTCGGCGCCGGCATCCACGGATGCGACGTCCGACGTGGGCGGCATCCTCAGCGGCGGAGGCTCCGCCGCGCTCGTGTCGGTGCCGGTCACGGTGTCCGGCAACGCCGTGAGCGTCCTCGGCGACGCGACGAGCCAGGATGCGACGACCTCGGTCGCGGCGCCGGCCGCCGCGACGTCGGAGACGACGGGAGGCTCGGACGAGGCCGTCGCATCCGACGGATCGTCGGCCGCGCTCGTCTCCGTGCCCGTGACCGTCGGCGGCAACGCCGTGTCGGTCCTGGGCGACGCGCACTCGGAGGACGCCGCGACGACCGTCGCAGCTCCGACCGAGAGCACCTCGACGGCGGGCTCCGGCTCCTCGAGCGGATCGGACGACGGAGGGCTGCTCTCGGGCGGATCCTCGGGCGCCCTGCTCTCGGTGCCCGTGACCGTGGGCGGCAACGCCGTGTCGGTGCTGGGCGACGCGCACTCGGAGGGTGCGGAGACCACGGTCACCGCTCCTTCGGCGACCGAGTCGAGTGCTTCGGGCTCGTCGGATGACGGCCTGCTCTCGGGCGGCTCGTCGGCGATCGGTGCGACGGCTCCGGTGACGATCGGTGGCAACGCCGTGTCGGTGCTGGGCGACGCGCACTCGGAGGGTGCGGAGACCACGGTCACCGCTCCTTCGACGACCGAGTCGAGCGCTTCGGGCTCGTCGGATGACGGCCTGCTCTCGGGCGGCTCGTCGGCGATCGGTGCGACCGCTCCGGTGACGATCGGCGGCAACGCCGTGTCGGTGCTGGGCGACGCGCACTCGGAGGGTGCGGAGACCACGGTCACCGCTCCTTCGACGACCGAGTCGAGCGCCTCGGGCTCGTCGGATGACGGCCTGTTCTCGGGCGGCTCGTCGGCGATCGGTGCGACCGCTCCGGTGACGATCGGCGGCAACGCCGTGGCCATCGTGGGCGACGCGCTCTCGGAGGGCGCGACGACCACGGTCACCGCTCCCACGACGACGACGTCGAACGGCTCGTCGAGCGACGGCGGGCTGCTCTCGGGCGGCACGTCGATCATCGACGTCGTCGCACCCGTGACGATCGGCGGCAACGCCGTGTCGGTGCTGGGCGACGCGACCACGACCGGCTCGACGACGACCGTGACGGTCCCGACGACGCCGACCATCCCGACGACGCCGACGGTCCCGACGACGCCGACGACGCCCACCATCCCGACGACGCCGACGGTCCCCACGACGCCGACGACGCCGACCGTGCCGACCACGCCGACCATCCCGGTCGACGTGCCGACGACCGGCACCCACGTGCCGGCCATGGGCGGCCCCACGCCGGCCGGCTCGAACGCGACGCCCGGCGCCTCGGCCTCCGCGCCGTCGCTGCCGGTGACGGGTGCCGAGACCGGCGGCCTCGCCCTCGGCCTCGCGCTCGCCGCGATGCTGCTCGGCATGGCGCTCCTGCTCGGCGCGCGTCGCCGTCAGCAGCTGCGTGCGTGAGCGCGCATGAGGGTCGGTGGTGCGGGCCGCGTGCCCGCACCACCGCCCCTCACACCCGGCCGGCTGCCGTCGAGATGGCGCGCAGTCGGCTCGCGTGCGCGCTCGTGAGTGCGCCCGCATCCATTCGCCACCCCCAGGTGGAGGCCGTGCCGGGCGTGTTCATGCGCGCCTCGCCGCCGAGGCCCAGCACATCCTGCGCCTGCGCCATGGCCAGGCGGCTCGGGCCGTGCTGGGCGATCTCGATGAGGCCCCACGACCGCTCGCGGCGCCGCACCGACCACCTGGCGCCCGCATCCCGCATCGCCCGACGCGCCGCACGGCGACGGGAGCGCGAGAGCGTCTGCCACCAGCCGACGACCGTGTCGTTGTCGTGGGTGCCGGTGTAGACGACCTGCTCGCGCGCGAGGTTCTCGGGCTCGTGCGGGCTCGTGTCGTCGCCCTCGAAGGCGAACTGCAGCACCGCCATCCCGGGGAAGCCGAGCGCGTCGCGCAGCTCGAGCACGGGCGCGTCGATGTCGCCGAGGTCCTCCGCGAGCACGGGCAGCGGTCCGAGCTCGGCGGCGGCCGCGTCGAACATCGCACGGCCGGGGCCCGGCTCCCACGTGCCGCGCACGGCGGTCTCGTCGCCCGCGGGCACGGCCCAGAAGTCGCTGAACGCGCGGAAGTGGTCGATGCGCACGAGGTCGTAGAGGTCGAAGGTGCGTCGCAGGCGCTCGATCCACCAGCGGTAGCCGTCGGCGGCGAGCGCCTCCCAGTCGTACAGCGGGTTGCCCCACAGCTGCCCCGTCGCGGCGTACGCGTCCGGCGGCACGCCGGCCACGGCGTCGTCGCGGAAGAACTCGGGCCAGGCGGTGTGGTCGGCGCCCGACTGCGCGACGTAGATGGGCACGTCGCCGAGGATCTGCACGCCGCGCTCGCGGGCGTAGGCGCGCAGCTCGCCCCACTCGCGATCGAAGCGCACCTGGGCGGCGAGGTCGCCGCCGTGCGCGACCCACGACGGCGCCCAGTACGCGTGCCGCTCGGCGAACGCGCGCACCTCGTCCTGGTCGACGGGGGCGTCGGGATGCTCGAGCAGCGCAGGGCTCGCGGCGAACGCCGACGGGGAGGCGTAGGGGGAGCCGAAGGCATCCGGCACCGTGAGCGGCAGCACCTGCCACACCGTCTGGCCGGCCTCGGCGAGCCAGTCGACGAACGATCTCGCGGAGGCGCCGAGGCGCCCGTCGGGCAGGGACGTCAGATGCAGCTGGATGCCGCTGGCACGATCGGGGAGCACCCTCCGAGCCTGGCAGATCCGCGAGCGGACGGTGCGGGGTTGCAGCCCCAGCCGTGACCGCCCTCATGCTCGGATGCCGAGCGCGGAGCGCTCGTCGAGGCCGATGTGGGCGGTTGGCGGCAGGCTGCGAGTGCGCGTTGGAGGCCCCCTCGGGAGAGCCACGGAAGGGCGCCGGCAGGCTCCGCGAGACGCCTCGCGAGACACGCCGCACCGGCTTGACCTCGTTCGAACATACGTTCGATCATGGGGGCATGACGATCGCAGACCTCGACCGCGGCAAGGCCGCGACGATCGAGGCGCTGCGCTCCCGCATGCGGGGCATGGAGACGACCGAGGTCGAGTCGATCGGCCTTCCCACGCCCGCCGCGCTGCACCGCGTGCTGCCCGCGCTGCGCGTCGGCGGCGTGCACGCCGTCGACTCCCGGTCGCTCGCGCTGCGCATGCTCGCCACCGCGATGCCGTCGGGCGGATGGGGTGCGATCGTCGGCCTCGCCGACGTCGGCGTGGAGGCCGCGGCGGACGCCGGGGTGCCCGTCGATCGCGTCGTCCTCGTGCCGAGGCCGGGGGAGGCGTGGGCGAGCGCCGTCGCGGGGTTCGCCGAGGTGCTGCCCGTCGTGCTCGCCGCGGCGCCCGGTCGGCTCGCACCGGCGGAGGCGGCACGGCTCGCGGCGCGCGTGCGCGGCGCCGACGGCTGCCTCATCGTGCTCGGCGACTGGCCGCAGCCCGCGAGCCGCATCCGCACCCTCGGTGCGGCGTGGGCCGGTGCGGACGACGGGCTCGGCCGCATCCGCACCGCTCGCCTCGAGGTCGAGGTCACCGCCGGCGACCGGGTGCCGCGGCGCGCGGTCGTCGAGCTGGGCGGTGCGCGGTGATCGCCGACAGCGGTCCCGAGGTGCGCTCGGTGCGCTCGGGTGCGGCTCCTTCCGCACCCGAGCGCGCCGACCGCACCTCGGGGCGGAGGACCGTCCGGCGCATCGCGGTGCTGCGGGTGCCCGACTGGTCGGTCGAGGTCGCGCGGGCCGCGGGCGAGCTGCCAGGCGGGGTGCCCGTCGCGACGACGCACCTGCATCGCATCGTCGCGTGCGACGACCTCGCGCGGGAGGCGGGCGTGCGGGTGGGGCAGCGCGTGCGCGACGCGCAGGCGGGCGCACCCTCGCTCGTGCTGGCCGACGCGGACGCCGTGGGCGAGGTGCTCGCGTTCGCCCACGTCATCCGCGCGGTCGAGGGCGTCGTGCCGGGCGTGCAGGGCCTCGGCGACGGCGCGCTCGCGCTGCCCATGCGCGGCGCGGCGCGCTTCTACGGTGGCGAGCGCGAGGCGATCGAGGCGATCGCCGCAGCGCTCGCACCCCTCGGGCTGCGCATCCGGGTCGGCGTGGCCGACGACCGATTCGCCGCCGAGCTCGCCGAGCGCGTCGCCGCCGGGCGAGATGTGCACGAGAGCGCGACGGCGAGTGCGCATGGCGCTCGGGGCACCGCGCACGAGCACATCTCGCCCGTCACGCCCGCGTGCATCGTGCCGCCCGGCGCATCGCGCGCCTTCCTCGCGCCCATGCCGGTCACGGTGCTCGGCGGCGAGCTCGCCGGCATGCTCCTGCGGCTGGGGCTCACGACGCTCGGCGACCTCGCCGCGCTGCCCGAGGCGAGCGTCCGCGACCGCTTCGGCGCCGAGGGACTCCGCGACCAGCATCGCGCGCGCGGGCTCGACGACCGTGCCGTCGAGCCCGGCTCCGACCATCCGCCCGACGCGCTCGCGCTCGAGTTCGAGCCCGGCATCGAGGGCTCCGAGGAGCTCGGGTTCGCGCTGCAGGGCAGGGCCGACGCCTACGTCGCCGAGCTCGCGGCACGCCGCCTCGTCGTCGCCGAGGTGCGCATCCTGCTGCGCGCCGACCTCGGCGGCATCAGCGAGCGCACATGGCGCAAGCCCGGCTTCTTCCGCGCACGCGACGTCGTCGACCGCGCACGATGGCAGCTCTCCGAGAGCGGCCTCGACAGCGCGCTCGTCGAGGTGCGCATCACGCCCGAGCGGCTCGAGCGCGACACCGACCACATGCCCGGACTGTGGGGCGGCCGCGGCGTCGACGAGCGCACGCGCGGCGTCATCGAGCGGCTGCAGGGGGTGCTGGGACGCGAGGGCGTCGTCGTCGCGAGCCTCGGCGGCGGGCGGCTGCTCGCCGAGCGCGGCGTGCTCACGCCGTGGGGGGACGCGATCGCCGAGCCGCGCGAGGGCCCGTGGCCCGGGTCGCTGCCCGAGCCCAGGCCCTCGACCGTCTTCCGCCCGCCGCAGCCCGTGACGCTGCTCGACGCCGACGGCTCGACGGTCGACGCCGACGAGCGCATCCGGCCACCCGTGTGGTTCCGGTCGCCGGCGGGCGACCGTCGCCGCGTCGCCGCATGGGCGGGCCCGTGGCCGCTGCGGCTGCGCACGGGGGCGCTCGTCGAGTCCCTCGCCCGCATCCAGGTCGTCGACGGCGCCGGGGATGCGTGGGTGCTGCTGGGCGACGACGCCGGCTGGCGCGCCGAGGGCCGATACGACTAGGTGTCGCGTCCACATGCCATGCTCGCGGGATGACGGGCCAGGAGCGCGATGACGACGCCGAGCGCCTCTTCGTCGTGCTCGAAGGCCTCCGGACGGCGCCGACGCCCTCCCTGCGGTGGGAGCGACGTGACCTGCTGAGCCGCGGCGTCGCCGTGGATCCTGCGGTGCGCCGCGTGCTTGCCGAGCACTACCGCCGGATCCACGCCCCTGATCAGGCGGCGAGATGGGGATGGGGCACGCCGGACTGGACGCGGGCGAGCGAGGGGCGCGCGCTGCGATTGGTGCTGCTCGATCTGCTGCCCTTCGCAGAGCCTCGCGCGCTGCTCTGGATGGCTCGCGAGGAGTCCGCGCCACGTGGCCTCGAGGATCTGGTCGATCTCGATCCGCTGCCCCGTGACAGCTGGGTGATGGGCGTCGGGTGCATCACGACGGGCATCTGCGCGCTCCTGCTCGTCGCAGGTGTGCTCGGTGTCGGTGGCGGGACGCTCATCCGCATCGTGACTGGCGACGCTGCGGATGAGGTCCTGCGCTACCTCGGCATGGGCAGCCTCGCGATGCTGGTGACACTCGTCGTTGGGCTCGTCGCACTCGCCGTGTCCGATCGATCGGCACGCCGCCTCGAGCGGAAGCGCGTCGCAGCCGTCCGTGCTCGGGTCGAGAGCCTGCTCCCCGGTCTCTCGCGCAAGGAGCAGGCCGTGCTGCTTCGCAGCTGGCTGCGCTCGTTCTCGGACACCGATGAGCAGCGGCCGGTGCGCCTGCAGCTCGTCGACCTCGCTCGACGACGACGGCGCGCAGCAGAAGCCGGGCGCTGGGGCGTCGCCGTGGCCGGTCTCACGACCGAGCACGAGCGACAGGCGTTCGCCGCGACGCTCCGCGCGGGGGACGAGTGGCTGTTCGAGCTGGAACGTCGCACATCGCGCACTCCGGGCGCCCTGGGAGTCGACGAGTGCGACGCGCTGCTGCGTGCGGGCATCCCCCCGGAGGTCCTCGAGGCCGACGAGGAGCGTCGGAGATCGCTCGACGCCAAGTCGAGCGTCTCCTCACGGTCCTGAGCGCGCATCCGGCCCTTCGAGGCGATCGGCCGCTCCGTTCGACGCGCTCGGTGCAGACGATCGACGCCCCGCGACCGAGCAGGTCGCGGGGCGCCGCACGTCGGAGCGCTAGAACAGGTTGACGAGCCCGAAGACGCCCACCGCGACGATCGCGATCGCCGAGACCACGAGGTAGACGGTCGTCACCTTGCCGTCCTTGATGCGCCGGTCGGTCTGGGTGAACGACAGGTAGACCGTCGCGATGGCGACCGCGATCAGGTAGAACGCGTTGAGGGTGCCGCCGATGAGGATGAGCGCGAGCGGTGCGTTCACCACGACGCCCAGCAGGCCCCACAGCACGGGCATGACGACCATCATGATCCGCAGCCAGCGGGCGCGGCGCGTGGCGTCGCTCCAGTCGAACGCACCGAAGATCGCGAAGGCGGCGACGGTGAGGCGCGACAGGCTCGGCACGTTCGCGAGGATCGTCTTGTAGAGCGTGATCGCCGCGAACACGAGGAAGGCGACGCCCGCCCACGGGCCGAGGGTGTCGGAGAAGATGCGCGAGATCGTGGTGAGCACCTCGCTGCCCTCGGGCACGAGGCCCTGCGGGTGCAGCACCGCGGCGCCGAGCACGTAGAAGGCGGCGGTCGAGATCGTGTAGACGACCCACGCGACCCATGCGTCCATCTTCATGACGGAGATCCAGCCGCGTGCGCGGGTCGCCCACGCCTCCGAGCCGTCGTTCGGGCCGGTCCAGGCGGCGTAGCCCTTCTCGACGCACCAGAACGAGTAGCTCGTCACCTCGCCCGCGCCGACGCCCGTGAGGCCGAACATCGAGATCGCGACGCCGACCGCGCCGAGCGCGAGCTGGAAGGTGAGTCCCGAGCCGACGTCGGCGCCGTCCCAGGCGAACGGCGTCGCCTGGATGCCGAACACGAGCACCACGGCCGCTGCGGTCACGAGCACGACGAGCACCGTCGACACGCGCTCGACGATCGAGTAGCGGTTGGCGATGTGGATGGCCACGGCGGCGATCACGAGCAGCGCGACCCAGAAGCCGATGGATGCGGTGCTCGCGGGCGGTCCGAGCACGGGCATGAGGATCGACAGCGCGAGCCCGCTCGTCGCGATGACACCCGCCTGGCTCGTGACGAACTGCAGCACCATGAGCACCGACAGGTACGAGATCCAGCCGCGCTTGAAGATGCGCGGCGGCACGAGGTCGTAGCCGAACAGCGCGGGCTTGCCCGTCGAGATCGTCCATCGCGCGAGCTCGATCTGCACGGCGACCTTCACGAACGTCGACACGAACACGAGCCACAGCAGCATGAACCCGACCTGCGCGCCGAGCGTCGTCGCCGTGATGAGCTCGCCGCTGCCGACGATCGCGGCGCTCGTGATCATGCCGGGGCCGAGCAGACGCATGCTCGCCCGCCAGCCCTTCGGCGGATCCTGGATCTTCGCCGCGTCGAGGACGTACGGATCGCCCTCCACGAACGTGTCCCCTGCGCGGTGCTTCGCGGTCTCGGTCATGGTCGGCTCCCTTGCCTGTGTCGAGTGGATGCGGCGGTCAGTCGCCGACGACCTGCACGAGGTTCGTCAGCGGTGCGCCGTCGGCGAGCGCGCGCACGGTGCGCTCGACGAGCGCGGCGGCGCCGAGCGGTCGGCCGCCTGCCGCGTGCGGGGTGAGGATGACGTCGTCGCGATCCCACAGCGGCGACGTCGCGGGCAGCGGCTCGACCTCGGTGACGTCGAGCGCGGCGCCACCCAGCGCGCCGTCCTCGAGCGCGGCGACGAGCGCGGCCTCGTCGACCGTCGCGCCTCGGCCGACGTTGACGACCCACGCGTGCCTGGGCAGGCGCGCGAGCAGGTCGGCGTCGAGCGCGTGCCGCGTCGCATCGGTCGCGGGCAGGATCATGACGAGCACGTCGGTCGACTCGAGGAGCGTCGGCAGCGCGTCGCGGTCGACGACCTCGACGTCGCCCTCGCGGCGCGCGGTCGTCGCGGCGCCGGTGACGCGCGCACCGAGCGCCTGCAGGTGCGGTGCGAGGGTGCTGCCGATGCTGCCGTAGCCCCAGATGGTGACGCGGGCGTCGCGCAGGGTCGTGAAGACGCCGGGCGACGGCTCGGGCTGCACGCCGCCGAGCTCGCTCGCCCACCGGTGCTCGAGCTGGGCGCGCACGAGCGTGTGGAGGCGGCGGGCGGCGGCGAGCACGAGCGCGAGGGCGTGCTCGGCGACGGGCCGGTCGTGCAGCGTGCGGCCGCTGCAGATCGCGACGCCGGGTGCGAAGCCCGCTGCGAGCGCGGCATCGCTGCCGGCCGACAGCAGCTGCACGAGCCGCAGCCGCGGCAGCGTCCTGGCGGCCTCGGCGAGGCGGTCGTCGCCGATGCCCCAGCCGACGAGGACGTCGGCGTCGCGATGCTCGGTCGGGATGGCCTCGGCGGCGTCGAAGCGCACGACCTCGGCATCCGGCAGGGCGTCGAGGCCGTCGACGGCCGTCGGCACGAGGACCTTCATCGGGCGTCCGCCTCGAAGTGGGTGCCGAAGCGCTCGCCGAGCGCGACGAGGTCGTCGACCGTCGCGTCCGGCAGCTCGATGCCGTCGGCGAGGCGCTGCGTGCGGGTGCGCTCCTCGGGCTCGCCGGGCACGAGCACCTCGTCGAAGCCGGGAGCGGGTGCGATCGCGTGCGCCTCGGCGACGAGCGCGTCCATGCGCGCCGTGAGCTCGTCGAGCGGCATGAAGGCCTCGGCGTCGAGGGCGAGCATCCAGTGACCGACGTCCTGAGGGCGCGAGAGGTCGGAGTACATGTTGCCGATGCCGCTCGCGACGGCCGCGCCCGAGAGCACGCCGCCGAGGATCTCGACGAGGAAGCCGATGCCGTAGCCCTTGGGGCCGCCGGCGGGGAGCAGCGCAGCGACGGCGTCGGGGTCGGTGGTGGGGTTGCCGTCGGCGTCGACGCCCCACGTGTCGGGGATGGAGGTGCCGGCGGCGCGGGCGACGAAGACCTTGCCCATGGCGCTCGTGCTCGTGGCCATGTCGAGGCTCACGGGGTCGCCGCTCGTCGGCGCCGCGAAGGCGAAGGGGTTCGTGCCGAGCAGCGGGTCGCGACCGCCGAAGGGCACGACGCCCGGCTCGGAGTTCGACACGACGATCGCGACCTTGCCGCGGCCGGCGAGGGCGCGGGCGTAGGTGCCGGCCGTGCCGAAGTGGGCGCTGCCGCGCACGACGGCGGTGCCGACGCCGTGGGTCGTCGCCGCCGCGTCGACGGCCTCGACGGCGGCGCGAGCGGCGATCTGGCCCTGGGCGCCGGCGGCGTCGATGCGCACGACCGCACCGCGCGTGCGCACGACGGGCTCGGCCGTGGGTGAGACGAGTCCGGCGTCGATGCGCGCGCGGTAGGCGGGCAGCCGGATGACGCCGTGGGAGTCGACGCCGCGGAGGTTCGCGTCGACGAGGCCGGTGGCGACGTACGTCGCGTCGTCGGGCGCGAAGCCCCAGGCCGCGAGCAGCCTCGTCGTCCAGTCGAGCAGTCGGTCTGCGGGCATGGCCATCGTCGGCTCCTTCGTCGGTACGTCGCTGTCCGTCCGTCATTCACTCATACTCATCAGACTTATTGCAAGGGCCCGGAGCGCGCGCGAACGATCCGACGCAGGATGCGGCGGATCGGGGAGGGGGCGGGGCTACGCTGTGGCGCGGATGCGGATGACGTCGATCTCGGCGAGCGTGTCGCGCACGACGACGCGCGCGGCTGCCTCCGCGCCGTCGACGTCGCGTCCGGCGATCGCCTCCGCGAGCGCGCGGTGGTCGGCGATCGACGAGGCGCGGATGCCGTCCATGCCGGGGCGCGGATCGCGGCTGCGTGCGGCGATCGTGATGCCGACGACCTCGGCGAGACGCGCCATGACGCCGTTGCCCGAGCCGTCGAGGAGCAGCGAGTGGAACTCGACGTCGAGGGCGAAGTAGCGGTGCGAGTCGCCATCGGCGAATGCCGCCTCCATGCCTGCGATGCAGGCGACGAGCCGGTCGGCGGCGTCGGCGGGCATGCGCTCGGCCGCGAGCCTCGCGGCGACGGGCTCGAGGCCGAGCCGCAGCTCGAGCAGCTCGCGCAGCTGCTCGAGCGCGCCGATGCCGAGGCTGCGCCAGCGCACGATGTGCGGATTCAGCAGATCCCACTCCGACGTGGGCTGCACGCGCGTGCCCACCTGCGGACGCGGCGCGACGAGCCCCATCGAGCCGAGGGTGCGCACGGCCTCGCGCACCACGGAGCGCGAGACGCCGAAGCGCTCGCACAGGCCGTCGACGAGGAGGATCGAGCCGATCGGGAGCGTGCCGTCGACGATCTCCTGGCCGAGGGACTCGACGACGTGGGCGTAGAGGCCCGAGCCGATGCGGGCGCGGCTGCGCGAGCGTGATCCCGCGGCGGAGGTGGCGTCGTCGTGCATGTCCTCCCCGCCCTTCGACCGATCCTCAGACTAGTCAGGCGCGAGGACCGCCCGGCGCGCGTCGCCTAGGCGGCGTGGGCGCGCATGCGCGTTCGCGCTGCGCCGAGGCTCGGCACGCGGTCGCACACGAGGCACTCGGCCACGGGGTCGGGATGGCCGTAGGCGTGGTGCTCGTCGGCGATGGCGAGGCAGGCGGGGCATCGGCCGGCGAAGCCCTCCTCGGCCTCGAACGCGACGACGCACCAGGCGCTCTCGCAGAGCTGGAGCTCGAGCTCGTCGTGCTGTTCGGTCATGTCCCGAGGTTCGCACCGACCTCCGACACGACCGTCGAGGCGCGCCGCCTCGGCGCACGCCGCACCCCGCTCCCGCGCGCGCCAACCCTCCAGCGCCGCTTGAGGCGAGTTCGCGTCGGAGGTCGAACATACGTTCGAATCCGGCGTATCGTCGCAGCGCACCAACGTGGAGGCCGGCCACGGAGGGCGCGTCGCTCGAGCACCCGCTCGACGAGCGCCGACGACCGCCGTCGGCCCTCGCCGCATCGCGGACGACGCCGCGAGAGGAGGCGACGATGGGCTGGCGCAACCCGCCGATGCCGTGGCGCGAGCTCGAGGCCATCCTCGACGGCCGGGCCGCCGAGGCGCCCTCGCTCGAGCCGTACCCGCAGGAGCGCGAGCGGCGCTCGCGACCGGATCCCGAGCGCCTCGTGCCGTACGCCGAGCTGCACGCGCACTCGCACTACTCGTTCCTCGACGGCGCCTCGAGCCCGGCGCAGCTCGTCACCGAGGCGACCGCGCTCGGCCTCGAGGCGCTCGCGCTCGTCGACCACGACGGCCTCTACGGCGCGGTGCGGTTCGCGGAGGCGGCCGACGCGGTCGGGCTGCCCACGATCTTCGGCGCCGAGCTGAGCCTCGAGCTGCCCGAGCCGCAGAACGGCGTCGCCGATCCCGTCGGCGACCACCTCCTCGTCCTGGCTCGCGGGCCGGAGGGCTATCGCAGGCTCGCCGCGACCCTCACCGACGGCTACCTCGCCGGCGGCGAGAAGGGGCGACCGGTGCTGCACCTCGAGCAGGTCGCCGAGCGCGCGGGCGAGTGGCTCGTGTCGACGGGATGCCGCAAGGGCGCCGTGCGCCGCGCCCTCGAGCGCGACGGGGCCGACGCCGCACGCGTCGAGCTCGATCGGCTCGTGTCGCTGTTCGGCCGCGACGGCGTCATGGTCGAGCTCACCGACCTCGGCCTGCCCGACGACGGCGAGCGCAACCAGGTCCTCGCGACCCTCGCCCTCGAGCGCGGCCTGCCGCTCGTGGCGACGACGAACGCGCACGTCGCGAGCCCGCGGCAGCAGCTGCTGGGCGATGCGATGGCCGCGGTGCGCGCGCGTCGCAGCATCGACGAGCTCGACGGCTGGCTGCCCGCCGGCGGCGTGCCGAGGCTGCGCTCGGGCGCCGAGATGCGGTGGCGGTTCCGCGCGTTCGACGGCGTCGTCGAGCGCGCGGCCGCCATCGGTCGCGAGCTGGCGTTCGGCCTGCGTGCGGCGAGCCCGCGCCTGCCCGACACCGAGGTGCCCGAGGGGCACACGCAGATCTCGTGGCTGCGGCAGCTCGTCGCCGAGCGTCGTCGCCGCGTCTACCCGGACGACGACCCCGCCGTCGACGCTCGCCTGCAGCACGAGCTGCGGCTCATCGAGGAGAAGGGCTTCGCCGGCTACTTCCTCATCGTGTGCGAGATCGCCGACTTCGCCCACGCGAACCGCATCCTGTGCCAGGGCCGCGGCTCGGCGGTCGCGAGCGCCGTGTGCTTCATCCTCGGCATCACGGCCGTCGATCCCATCCTCTATCGGCTGCCGTTCGAGCGGTTCATCTCGATGATCCGCGAGGAGGAGCCCGACATCGACATCGACTTCGACGCGTCCAGGCGCGAGGAGGTCATCCAGCACGTCTACGAGCGCTATGGCAGGCGCAACGCGGCCCAGGTGGCGAACGTCATCACCTACCGGCCGAAGTCGGCGGTGCGCGACGCTGCGAAGGCGCTCGGCTACGCCGTGGGGCAGCAGAACGCGTGGTCGAAGCGCGTCGAGGGGTGGAGCACCCCGGCGGTCGATGGCACCGAGGGCATCCCCGACACCGTGCTGACCCTCGCCGACGACTTCCTGCACTCGCCGCGGCACCTCGGCATCCACTCGGGCGGCATGGTGCTCACGAAGGAGCCCGTCGGTCACGTGTGCCCCATCGAGCCCGGCCGCATGGAGGGCCGCACGGTGCTGCAGTGGGACAAGGACGACTGCGAGTGGATGGGCCTCGTGAAGTTCGACCTGCTGGGCCTCGGCATGCTCGGCGCCATGCAGCACACGATGGACATCGCCGCAGAGCACCTCGACGAGCGGTGGACGGTCGCGACGATCCCCGCGGAGGAGGCGGGCGTCTACGACATGCTGTGCGCCGCCGACGCCGTCGGCGTCTTCCAGGTCGAGTCGCGGGCGCAGCTCGCGACGCTGCCGAGGCTCCGGCCGCGCGCGTTCTACGACCTCGTCATCGAGATCGCCCTCATCCGCCCCGGCCCCATCCAGGGCGACGCCGTGCATCCGTACCTGCGCAGGCGCAACGGCCAGGAGCCCATCACCTACCCGCATCCGCTCGTCGAGCCCGTGCTCGAGCGCACGCTCGGCGTGCCGCTGTTCCAGGAGCAGCTCATGCAGATCGCGTCTGCGGTCGGCGGCTTCACCGCGGCCGACGGCGACGAGCTGCGTCGAGCCATCGGCTCGAAGCGCAGCCGGGAGCGCATGGGCGAGCTGCGCGAGCGGCTCTTCGAGGGCATGCGCGCCAACGGCATCGTCGGCGACCTCGCCGACAGCATCTGGCGCAAGATCGAGGCCTTCGCCGGCTTCGGGTTCGCCGAGTCGCACTCGCTCGCGTTCGGCAAGCTCGTCTACGCGTCGTCGTGGCTCAAGCTGCACCATCCCGCGGCGTTCCTCGCCGGCCTGCTGCGTGCGCAGCCCATGGGGTTCTGGTCGGGGCAGACGCTCAGCGCGGATGCGCGCAGGCACGGCGTCGAGGTGCTCGGCCCCGACATCGTGCGCTCGGCGGCGATGGCCGACCTCGAGGCGCACGGCGAGCGCACGCCGGGCGACGAGGCGTGCATGACGGCGCACCAGCCGCCCGTGCCGCAGGAGGTCGGGCCGAACGACCACGCCCGGCATCGTCGCGACCGAGGGTTCGCCGTGCGGCTGGGCATCGCGAGCGTCGCCCACGTGAGCGACGCCGATGCCGCTCGCGTCGTCGCGGCCCGCGACGAGGCGCCGTTCACGGGCATCGACGACGTCGCCAGGCGCGCACGGCTCGACCGCAGGCAGCTCGAGTCGCTCGCGACCGCCGGTGCCTTCGCGTCGCTGGGGCTCGAGCGGCGCGAGGCGCTGTGGCTCGCGGCGCCCGCGTCGACCGAGCGCGAGGACCAGCTCGCGGGCACGTCCGTCACGGTGCAGCCGCCGCTGCTGCCGATCATGTCGGAGGCCGAGCAGACGGCGCTCGACATCTGGGCGACGGGCGTGAGCCCCGACGACCATCCCGTGCGGCATGCGCGGGCGGCGCTCGAGGCGGACGGGGTCGAGCCCATCGCGAGCCTGTCGACCGTCGAGCCGGGCAGGCGCCGCTGGGCGGCGGGCATCGTCACGCATCGCCAGCGGCCGCAGACGGCCCAGGGCGTGACGTTCATGAACATCGAGGA
Source organism: Agrococcus versicolor (assembly GCF_039531815.1). Taxonomy (NCBI): domain Bacteria; kingdom Bacillati; phylum Actinomycetota; class Actinomycetes; order Micrococcales; family Microbacteriaceae; genus Agrococcus; species Agrococcus versicolor. The sequence goes on from NZ_BAAAQT010000006.1 coordinate 163,842, forward strand.
CGAGACGGGGATGCTCAACGTCGTCTGCTCCGTGGGGCTCTGGAAGCGGTATCGCAGCGTCGCGAAGCACTCGGCGGCGCTCAAGGTGCGCGGCATCCTGCAGCACTCGCAGGGCGTCGTGACGATGATGGCCGACCGCATCGAGCCGTTCGATGCGGCAGCCCCGCCGTCGCGCGACTTCCGCTAGCCGCGCGACCGCGCGCCCACGGCATCCCGCCGCGAACGCGACGACGGCGCCCGGCCGAGGCCGGACGCCGTCGTCTTCAGCGCTGCGCGATCAGCAGGGCGTCTGCCATGCCTGCGGCGAGAGCGTCGCCGGGCCGCCGACGTTCAGCACGAGCTCGGGGTCGAGCTCCGACACGATGTCGGCGACGTCGAGCGTCGTGCACTGCCCGGGCGAGAGCAGCAGCGGGCCGCCCGTGGCGCCTGCGGCAGCGGTCGCCGAGAGCGCGTCGCTGAACACGACGCCCGATGCGACGACGATCGCCTGCGGGTCGGTCGGCTCGAGGAACCGCTCGACGATCGCCGCGTTCGTCGCGTAGCGGTCGGCGCCCGCGACGCGCTGCGCGCTGTCGACCTCGGTGCGCAGCGTGCCGAGCACGCGGTCGCCGAGGGTCGCGCGGCCACCGACGACGGTGACCTGCGTCGTGCCGAGCGACTCGAGCGCGTCGAGCGTCGCCGTCGGCACCGAGTCGGGCGTCGACAGCAGCACCGGCACGTCGCCGAGCGTCGCCGCGACGCCGCTGGCCGAGAGCGCATCCGAGAAGATGAGCCCGCTGGCCACGAAGGCGCGCTCGGCGGAGCCGAACACCTCGGTCGCGACCGCTGCGGCGACCTCGAAGCGGTCGGCGCCGGCGATGCGACGCACCTCCGCGTCGGGGAAGCGCGCGACGAGCGCGTCGAGCACGGCGGGGGAGACCGTCGCCTCGCCGCCGACGATCGTGATCGACGGCGGGTCGAGACGGTCGAGCTCGGCGAGCGTGCTGCCGAGCAGCGCGTCGCGCGTCGTCAGCAGCAGACTCGCGTCGTCGTGCGCGGCCGCGGGGCCGGCCGACAGCGCATCGGTGAAGATGGCGCCGCTCGCGAGGTACACGTCGGACCCGGGGGCGAACAGCGCCGCCGACGCGGCTGCGTTCGCCTCGTAGCGGTCGGCGCCCGCGAAGGTCGTCACCTCGACGCCCGGCACGACCGGCGCCTCGAGGTCGAGACCGACGAGGACCGCATCGTGGTCGGATGCGCGGTACGGGTCGGGTGCGTACAGCGCGTCCTGCGCCGGCTGCTTGAACGTCATGTCGTAGTCGAGGATGGGCACCTCGTCCGAGTTCGCCGTCCATGCCGCGGCGTCCACGACCTGGTCGCCGAGGCCGGGACCGGCGAGGGCGTAGTCGAGGTAGCCGAGCTGGCCGTCGAAGACGTACGTGTACGCCTCCTCGCCCTGGAACCGCTCGAGCTGGTCGACGTAGCCGGCCGACTCGAGCGCGACGATCGGGGCCTCGTGGTCGTACGAGTTCAGGTCGCCGAGGATGAGCACGTTGTCGGTGCCCGCCTGCGTCGGGTCGCCCGCGAGCCAGTCGGCGAGCGCGGCTGCCGCGTTCGTGCGGGTGAGGTTGCAGTTGCCCGCGCCGTCGCCCAGGTCGGGGTCGCCTGCGCAGGCCGAGCCCTTCGACTTCAGGTGGTTGACCGACACCGTCAGCAGCGCGCCGGTGTCGTTCGTCGCGAACGTCTGCGCGATCGAGGGCCGGTTGCGCGTCGTGTCGAAGCGCGGGTCGACCGTCGAGTCGAGCACGGCGAAGGCGCCCTGCGGGGTCACCGAGGCGGGCTGGTAGATGACCGCCGTCGTGATCTCGTCGGTGCCCACGACGCCGGTGTCGATCGCGGCGTACCGCGGCTCGGCCGCCGCCTCGTTCAGCGCGGCGACGAGGGTGTCGAGCGCGACGCCGTCGTTGTTCTCGATCTCGAGCAGGCCGACGATGTCGGCGTCGAGCTCGAGGATGGCGGCGACGATCTTCGCCTCCTGGCGGTCGAACTCCTCGGCGGTGTTCGCGCCGCGGCTGTCGAGCGTCGTGAAGTAGTTGAGCACGTTGAACGACGCGACCTGCAGGTCGCCGTCGACGACGGGCACCTCGGGGCGAGGGTTCGTGGCCTCATGGTCGGCGCCCTGCGTGGGCTGGATGCGCCACACGGGGTCGGTCTCCGCGGTGTCCGCGCGCCAGTCGAGCACGCCGGTCACGTTCGTGACGTCGTCGCCACCGCGGAACGTGTTGGCGAGCGTGAACGCCTCGCCGTTCGGGTGGATCGCCGGGTCGGGGTTCTGCTGCGCCCGCACGTCGTCGAGCACGATGCGGTTGGCGAGGTTCGCCGCCGCGAGGTCGATCGCCGCCTGCGAGCCGGGCGCGTGGATCGCGGTCGGCTGCAGCTGGCGGTCGGTGCCGAGGACGATGGTGCCGAAGCGCGCGTACTCGAACGTCTCGATCACCGAGAGGGTCTGCGGGATCGCGACGAGCATGCTCTCGAGCGACTCGGGCGCCTGCAGCGGGATGGCGACCTCGGTCGTCGCGGGCAGCGCGACGTCCTGCTCGCACAGCCCGAAGCCGTCGATCGTGATCTCGGTGAGGCCGCGGAACTCCGAGACGGCGCCACCGACGCGCACGGCGTCGCCGACGGCGACGTCGACGAGCGCTGCGGCGTCGAAGACGAAGATCGCCTCGCTCGTGGTGACGAGGTCGTCCTGGTCGGCGTCCTCCTCCTGCACGACGAAGCCGGAGAGGCCGGGCTGGACGGCGGTCACGACGCCCTCGACCTCGACCTGGGATCCGACGATCGGGCTGGCGTCGCCCGGGCCCTGCGCGTCGCCGATCAGCACGACGCCGTCGGTGCCGCACGTGAGCGGCTCGATCGCCGGGGCCTCGGCGACGCGGTTCGGCGCGCCGGGGGTGTTGTAGGCCTCGCCGCCCGCGGGCAGGAGGGTCTCGAAGCCCGGAGCCCCTGCACGGCTGAACGCGTTGCGCACCCAGTCCGCCTGCGTGTTCGTGTCGGTGCCGTCCGGGACGCGGCTCGCGCCGCCGGGAGCGAATGGTGCGCCGTCGTACGAGACGCCCAGCCGGACCTCCGCATAGGTGAGGTCGGCGGCGCCGCCGTCGTGCACGGAGACGCCGTCGACGACCGTCAGGGCGACGTCGAGCACGCCGTCGTCGTTCGTGTCGAGGTCGGTGCCGGTGGCAGGCACGGCACCCTCGACGAGCAGCAACGTCATCGTGCCGTTCTCGAGCGCGTCGGCGGGCAGGGTCGCGAGGTACAGGCCGTCGGCGTTCGTCGTGCCGAGCGTGATCACGCGATCGAGCGTGCCGGTCGCCGTGCCGGAGGCGTCTCCCTCGATCGACAGCACGCGGAAGGCCGACAGGTCGGTGCCGGGTGCGGCGTGCACCTCGACGTACTCGACGTCCGTGCCCGTCGTGCTGGCGGAGAACTCGTTGATCGTCGGGTAGGCGGCGGCGTTCGCGACGCCGGCACCCCCGAGCGCCACGAGGGCGGATGCCGCGACGGCGGTCGCGGTGGCGACGCTCAACGAGCGTCGGATGGCCTGAGGCATGCGTGGTCCTTGGGCTTCGGTGGCAGGGATGCTGCTCAACCTAGCCAGAGCCTGTGACGACACGTCCGGATCTCGTATGACGATTCGGTGAACCTTGTCGGGGGACGCGCGAAGGGGGCGCGCAGCCGAGGCCGCGCGCCCCCTCCGGGCATGGTCGGACGTCGCCTACGGCAGGCGCACGACCTTCTTGTTGAGGAACTCCTCGATGCCCAGCACGCCCATCTCGCGGCCCGTGCCCGAGCGCTTCACGCCGCCGAAGGGCAGGCCGGCCTCGTCGGCGAGCACGGCGTTGACGAACACCATGCCGGCGTCGATGCGGTCCGCGATGCGCGAGGCCTGGGCCTCGTCGGTCGTGTAGACGTACGAGCCGAGACCGAACGGCGTCGCGTTGGCGACCTCGATCGCCTCGTCCTCGCTCGAGACCCGGTAGAGCGATGCGACGGGGCCGAAGAACTCCTGCTGGTACGCGGGGTTCTCGGGCGCGATGTCGGCGAGCACCGTCGGCCCGACGAGCGCGCCGCCGTCGCCCGAGGGCGAGGCGCCGCGCAGCAGCGCCGTGGCGCCCGCGGCGATCGCGGCGTCGATCTGCGACTCGAGGCGGTCGGCGGCGGCCTTCGACGAGAGCGGCCCGAGCAGCAGGTCGTCCTCGGGGGCGCCGGGCGCCTGCTCGGCCATCTTCGCCGTCATCCGCTCGGCGAACGCGTCGTAGAGGTCCTCGTGCACGATGAAGCGCTTCGCGGCGTTGCACGACTGCCCAGAGTTGTCGAGGCGCGCGTTGACGGCGTCCTCGACGGCCTGGTCGAGGTCGTCGGTCGACAGCAGGATGAACGGGTCGGAGCCGCCGAGCTCGAGCACCGCCTTCTTGAGGTTGCGGCCCGCGACCTCGGCGACGGCCGCGCCCGCGCGCTCGGAGCCGGTGAGCGAGACGCCGCGCACGCGGGGGTCGGCGATGACGTCCGCCGCCTGCTCGTTCGTGAGGAACACGTTCGTGTAGGCGCCGACCGGGAAGCCGGCCTCGGCGAAGATCGCCTCGATGGCGAGGGCCGACTCGGGGCACTGCGGTGCGTGCTTGAGGAGGATGGGGTTGCCGACGACGAGGTTCGGGCCGGCGAATCGGGCGACCTGGTAGTACGGGAAGTTCCACGGCATGATGCCGAGCAGCGGGCCCATCGACGACTTGCGCACGACGGCGCGGCCGTCGTCGGTCGCGAGGGGGAGGTCGGCGAGCAGCTCCTCGGCGTGGTCGGCGTACCAGCGGTAGATGGCGGCGGCGAACTCGACCTCGCCCGTGGCCTGGCTCCGCGGCTTGCCCATCTCGCGCATGATGATGGCGGCGAGCTCGTCGACGCGCTCCTCGTGGAGATCGGCGACCTTGGCGATGCGTGCGGCGCGCTCGGCGACCGACTCGGCGCTGATCGCGTGCCACGCGCTCCATGCGCCCGCGATGGCCTGCTCGAGCTCCTCGGCCGTGGCCGTGGGGTGCACCTCGCCGGTCTCGCCCGTGTACGGATTGACGACCTGATACTGCATGGACTGCGCTCCTTCGCTGCGGATGCCACCCAGTATGCGGGTCGTGACGACGGATCGCATAGGGATCGGGCGCGAATGCCTTCGGATCCGTCGGCGGAGGGCAGGCGAGCGCGTCACCCTCCGCGGCGCGTCAGCGGAAGATGATCGTGCGCTGCCCGTCGAGCAGCACGCGGTCCTCCGAGATCCACTGCACGGCCCGGGTGAGCGTGCGCGACTCCTCGTCCTGGCCGATGGCCATGAGCTGCGCCGGCGACTGCGCGTGGTCGACGCGCACGACGTTCTGCTCGATGATCGGGCCCTCGTCGAGGTCGCTCGTGACGAAGTGGGCCGTCGCGCCGATGAGCTTCACGCCGCGCGCGTGCGCCTGGCGATACGGGTTCGCGCCCTTGAACCCGGGCAGGAACGAATGGTGGATGTTGACGATGCGGCCTGCGAGGCGTGCGCAGAGCTCGGGGGAGAGGATCTGCATGTAGCGGGCGAGCACGACGAGCTCGACGTCGTGCTGCTCGACGACCTCGAGCACGCGCGCCTCGAAGGCGGCCTTCGACGCCGCGTCGGTGACGGGCAGGTGCTCGAACGGCACGTCGTAGAAGGTCGCGAGCGAGCCGAGGTCCGGGTGGTTCGACAGCACGAGCGGGATGTCGACGCCGAGCTGCCCCGCGCGCTGCCGGAAGAGCATGTCGCCGAGGCAGTGGCCCGCCTTCGAGACGAGCACGAGCGTGCGCAGCGGGCGGCCGACGTCGTCGAGCTGCCACTGCATGCCGTAGCGCTCGACCACGGGTGCGAGCTCGCGCTCGAAGTCCTCGCGCGGTCCGTCGGCCTCGACCTGCAGCCGCATGAAGAAGCGGTCTGTGTCGGCCGAGGAGAACTGCTGCGACTCGGTGATGTTGCCGCCGCACGCCACGATCGCTCCCGTGATGGCGTGCACGATGCCGGGGCGGTCGTCGCACGCGAACGAGAGGATCCAGTGGTTCGTCACGAGCGACGAGTCTACGAGCCGCGACGCGGCGCGAGGCGTCAGCCGAGCGCGCGCGCGAACGCCGCCGCGAACGCGGCCTGGATCTCGGCGTCGGTGAGCGCGACCTGCGGGTCGGCCGTCTGGTCGTACGTCGACGAGACGAGCAGCTCGCCCGCGGTCGCCCAGCAGAACGCCGACCGGCTGAACCGCACGCCATCGGAGGAGTACAGCATCCCGCCGCAGACGGCTCCGTCGTAGCCCGCCGGGGTCGGGAACGCCGTGGGCGTCTGCTCGGGCGAGCCGGTGCCCGCGGTCGCGCAGGCGCCGTGGTCGGCCTGGATGCGCTCGAACGCGCTCGCGGCGTCCGGCGTGGCCCAGATCCGCGTCGCGAGGCTCGAGGGGAACGGTGGCGCGGACACGTCGCCGCTCGAGGCCCACTCGGTCTCGGCGAACGCGGTCGACGACTCGAACGGCGGGCCCGTGACGTACCAGTAGCCGGGACCGCAGGGCCAGTACTGCGGCGGCACCCCCACGGCCGCGTAGTCGATGTACGAGGGCACCCAGCCCGCCGGCACGTCCGCGGCGGTCGGCAGCAGCGCGAGCACGTCGTCGTCCGTCGTGGTCGTCGACGCGGTGAGCGGCGTGAAGGCGACCTCGTCGCCGGGCGCCGCGGTCGGTCCGGGTCCGGAGGCGGCAGGCGGCGTGACGGCCGGAGGCGGGGCGGGTGCGGCAGCCGTCTCCGACGGGGAGGGCGACGGCGAGGCCGACGCCGATGCCGACGGCGAGCCCGACGGCTCGGCCGAGGCGCTCGAGGACGAGCCAGGATCGGCGCCCGAGACCGCGCAGCCGCTCAGCAGCACGGCGGCGAGCAGCGGCAGGGCCAGGATGCGACGCGACGACATGTCGCGCATCATCGCGTGCGGGGCTGGATGCTCGCCCCACGCGGACCGTGCGAGCGCCGGTGAGGGCGCGGGCCACGCGAGGGTCAGCGATCCCGCAGCACGACCTCGTAGGGTCTCGACATGCCCAGGCGACTGCTCGTCCTCCCCGCCATGGTCCTGCTCCTGTCCGGATGCGCGGCCGGCGCGACCGAGCCGGAGGGGGAGGCAGCGCCTGCACCGTCCGCGTCGACGTCGGCCGAGCCGTCCCCGACGGCGGCGGAGCCCACCCCGTCGGCATCCACGGCGCCCGCGCCGGAGCCGGAGGCTGCGCTTCCCCCCATGCCGCAGACGTGCGCCGACCTCGACTCGCCTGCGACGGCCGCCGCGGCGGAGGCCACCGACTACGCGCCGAACGCCAGGGAGTGGGATCCGCAGTCGGTCGACGGGCTTCCCGCGCCCGTGCTCACGTGCCTCTGGGCGCCGGATGGAGGATCCGACAGCCTCGTCACGGTCGGCGTCTACGAGGTCGACGACGCGGCGATCGCCGCGATGGCGGACGACTGGCAGTGGACGATCTCCGAGGTCGCGGGCGTCGAGCTCCGCTACCGCGGCCCGCTCGAGACCGAGTTCTCCGCAGGCGAGCACGCCTGGGCGACGCGGGAGGGCAGGCTCGTGTACGTGCTCGGCAGCCAGTCCGACGCCGGCCTGCCGATCGCGCAGGCCGTCGTGCCCGTCGTGCTCGGCTGAGGGCGGGCGGGCGTCAGCCGGCGAGCACGCCCGCGTCGACGAGCGAGCGGTACTCGTCGTCCGAGAAGATCCGCGACCGGATGAGGAAGCGGACGCCCTCGGGCGCCTCGACCGAGAAGCCCGAGCCGCGGCCCGGCACGACGTCGACCGTGATGTGGGTGTGCTTCCACAGCTCGTACTGCGACGCGCTCATCCAGAACGGCAGGGTCTCGTCGACCCCGTCGATGCGCAGCTCCTCGAGCAGCACGTCCGACCGTCCGGTGCGGAACATGCCCTTCGGGTAGCACATGGGCGCCGAGCCGTCGCAGCAGCCGCCCGACTGGTGGAACATGAGCGGGCCGTGCATCGCGACGAGGCGCCGGATGAGGTCCGCGGCCCCCTCGGTCACGGCGACGCGCTCGATGCCCTGCGCGGGGGCGGGGCTCGTGGTGCTCGGATCGGTCATCGTCGACCTCCTTGGTGCGGGACGGGGCCCGCAGCGCCAGCATGGCACCGCGAGCCCCGTCCGGACAGCGCTTGCGGATGGATCAGAAGAAGCCCATGGGCCCCTCTGCGTAGGAGACGAGGAGGTTCTTCGTCTGCTGGTAGTGGTCGAGCATCATCTTGTGGTTCTCGCGGCCGATGCCCGACTGCTTGTACCCGCCGAACGCGGCGTGCGCCGGGTACTGGTGGTACGTGTTCGACCACACGCGGCCGGCCTCGATCGCGCGGCCTGCACGGTACAGCTGCGCGCCGTCGCGGCTCCACACGCCCGCGCCCAGGCCGTAGAGGGTGTCGTTGGCGATCGAGATCGCCTCGTCGAACGAGTCGAACGTCGTCACCGACACGACCGGTCCGAAGATCTCCTCCTGGAACACGCGCATGCTGTTGCGTCCCTTGAAGACCGTCGGCTGCATGTAGTAGCCGCCGGACAGGTCGCCGCCCAGGTCGACGCGCTCGCCACCGGTGAGGATCTCGGCACCCTCCTGCTTGCCGATGTCGATGTAGCTGAGGATCTTCTCCAGCTGGTCGTTCGAGGCCTGCGCGCCCATCATCGTGTCGGTGTCGAGCGGGTTGCCCTGCTTGACCTTGCCGACGCGTGCGAGGCCGTCCTCGATGAAGCCGTCGTAGATGCTCGACGCGATGAGCGCGCGCGACGGGCACGTGCACACCTCGCCCTGGTTGAGCGCGAAGAACGAGAAGCCCTCGAGCGCCTTGTCGTAGAAGGCGTCCTTCTCGCGCGCGACGTCCTCGAAGAAGACGTTGGGGCTCTTGCCGCCGAGCTCGAGCGTCACGGGGATGAGGTTCTCCGACGCGTACTGCATGATCAGGCGGCCGGTCGTCGTCTCGCCCGTGAACGCGATCTTGCGGATGCGCGGGTGCTGCGCCAGCGGTGCACCGGCCTCGAACCCGAACCCGTTCACGATGTTCAGCACGCCCGGCGGGATGAGGTCCTCGATGAAGGACAGCAGCACGTGGATCGACGCGGGCGTCTGCTCGGCCGGCTTCAGCACGATCGCGTTGCCCGCCGCGAGCGCGGGGGCGAGCTTCCACACGGCCATGAGGATGGGGAAGTTCCACGGGATGATCTGCCCGACCACGCCGAGCGGCTCGTGGTAGTGGTACGCGACGGTGTCGCCGTCGAGCTCGGAGATGCCGCCCTCCTGGGCGCGCAGCGCGCCGGCGAAGTAGCGGAAGTGGTCGGCGGCGAGCGGGATGTCGGCGGCGAGGCACTCGCGCACGGCCTTGCCGTTCTCGTAGCACTCGGCGACCGCGATGGCCTCGAGGTTCTCCTCGATGCGGTCGGCGATCTTGTTGAGGATGTTCGCGCGCTCGGTGGGGCTCGTCTTGCCCCAGGTCGCGAACGCCTTCCAGCCGGCCTCGACGGCAGCGTCGACGTCCTCGCTCGTGCCGCGCGCGACCTCGCAGAAGGTCTGGCCGGTGATGGGGGTCGGGTTCTCGAAGTACTGCCCCTTCACGGGCGGCACGTACCTCCCGCCGATGTAGTGGTCGTACCGCGACTCGTAGGAGACGACGGAGCCCTCGGCCCCGGGTCGTGCGTAGACGGTCATGTCACCCTCTCTAGACGTCATCGTCATGCGGCGGGTTGCCGTGCTCGCACGCTACGCGCACGGAGGTTGCAGGAGGTTGCAGCCCTTCGAGGCTCGCTGCGCTCGCACCTCAGGGAGCGGGTGGCCGGCACCCCCGCTCGCTGAGGTGGCCCGCACGCCCGCTCGCTGCGCTCGCACCTCAGGGAGCGGGTGGCCGGCGCACCCGCTCGCTGGGCTCGCACCTCAGGGAGCGGGTGGCCCGCACGCCCGCTCGCTGCGCTCGCCCGCACACCCACTCCCTGAGGAGGCCGCGAGCGCAGCGGGTGGCCGGCTCACCCGCGAGCGCAGAGAGCAGCCGTCCACCCGCTCCCTGAGGAGGCCGCGAGCGCAGCGAGCAGCCGTCTCGAAGGGCTACCCCAGCTCGCGGTCGAGCCGCTCGAGGTGCTCGACGACCGCCGCCCGCCGCGGCGAGCGCGGCGGGAGGCCGTGCAGCAGCTGCATCCACGCGTCGCGATCCGTGCGTCCGTGCGTCGACGCGTAGTCGTAGAGCACCTCGGCGGAGGCGGAGGTCAGCAGCGCCGTGCGCAGGCGCCCGGCGATCTCGTCGCGCGCGGCGACGATGCCGGGGGCCGTCGAGCCCGGCACGAGCGGACCCCGGTAGCAGGCGAGCGCGACGCGGTGCGCGCCGCGGTCGAGCAGCGACAGGAGCCGATCGACGTCGGTCTCGAGCGCCGTCGCGAGCCGGTAGGGCCGCGAGTCGACGCGCACGGCGGGCGCGAGCGCGCGCTTGAGCCGCGTCATCTCGGCGCGCAGGGTCACGGGGGAGGCGTCGTGCTCCGAGAGCATCGCGGCGAGCTCGGCCCCCGAGAGGCCCTCGGCGTGCAGGGCGAGCAGCACGAGGATCTCGGTGTGCCGCATGGTGAGCCTGCGGTCGCGCCCATCGCTCACGATGCCGGTGTCGACGCCGAGGCACGCGAGCGTCGGCACGGACATCGGCTGCGCCGAGCGCGCGAGCGTCAGCCGCTGCACGAGCAGCTCGCGCTCGACCGCCGCCGCCGTGGCCTCGAGCAGCGGCAGCACGTGCGGGTCGACGACCTCGCTGCCGCCGGTGATGTCGATGACGCCCAGCAGCCCGCCGTGCTCCGGGTCGTGCACGGGCACCGCCGAGCAGCTCCACGGCTGCACGACCTCGGCGAAGTGCTCGTCGCGGTGGATCTGGATGGCGTGGTCGATCGCGAGGGCGGTGCCGGGCGCGCTCGTGCCGACGCGCGCCTCCGACCAGTCGGCGCCTGCGACGAACAGCATCGACTCGGCGCGGGCCTTGAGGCTGCGGTCGCCGTCGACCCACAGCAGGCGGCCCATGGCGTCGCCGACGGCGACGAGCACGCCCGAGCCGTCGTCGGCATCCCGGTGCAGGAGGCGCGAGATGACGGGCAGCGCGGGGGCGAGGGGATGCGCGGAGCGGGCGGCGTCGAGCGCGCAGCCGTCGAGCGCGAGGGCGGCCGACACGTCGGGTGCGAGGCGCTCGCGACGGGCGCGATCCCACGATGCGCGCACGACGGCGCGCTCCTCGCCGCTGCCGGGCTGCGCGAGCCATGGGCTCAGCGTCGTCATGCAGGCACCCTCGCCATGGGCACACCCTACGCCGCGACGCGAGGAAGGGCACCTGGATGCGCCATGCGGCGTCGAGCGGGAGGATCGAGCCGTGCGCTCCCGTCCCCTCCGCCCCCTGCTCGCCCTCGTCGTCCTCGCTGGAGCGGCATCCCTCGTCGGCTGCGTCGGCGGCGCTGCGACGTCGTCGACGGCGTCGTGCGCGAACGCGACGTGCACGGTGACGCTGCAGGGCGCGGGCGCCGACACGGAGTTCGGCGCCGACGACGCGGAGATCGAGCTCGAGTCGGCGTCGGAGGACGGCGGGGTGGCGACGTTCTCGATCGAGGACGAGTCGGCGAGCTGCCAGGTGGGGCAGTCGGTGCCGGTCGCGGGCTTCGACGTCACATGCACCGAGATCGGCGACGACCGCCTCGTCGCGCAGGTCGTCGGCTAGGCGCGCCCGCCGCCCTCGAGCTCGGCGAGGTCCGCGATGAGGCGATCGAGGACCTCGTCCACCTCGGCGGCGTCGTAGCCGTCCCGCATCCTCGTCGTCGTGAACGTGTGCGATGCGACTTCGGACGACGTGATGGGGAGGGCGTCGGGGACGGTCGTCGGCATCGACTCCATCGTCTTGACGATCCACTTCGTCGTCCGCCGAGCGAACCAGCCCTGCGATCGATCCTCGGCTGCCGCGCGCATGGCGTCGATCGCCTCCTGGGGGTCCTGACCTCGCTCGCCGCGATGGACCCGCAGCTGCGCCACGCATCGATCGAGGAAGTTGTCGACCTCGTCCTGGTCGTAGCCGAGTCGGAACCTCGTCACGGAGAAGGTGTGGTTGACGTAGTCGTCCGTCGACCAAGGCTGCAGGGGATCCATGCTGCGACGGTAGCCCCGAGCACGGCGAGTAGGCTGGGCGGTCGCCATGACGACGCAGCGTGCCACCTCCTCCACCTTCCCCCTGGTGGCGCTCCTGACGCTCGCCTTCGCGATCTTCGTGAACATCTCCGTCGAGATGCTGCCGATGGGTCTGCTGCTGCCGATGAGCCGCGACCTCGGCGTCGGGGAGGGGTCGATCGGCCTGCTCGTGACGGTGTTCGCCGGCACGGTCGTGCTCACGTCCACCGTGCTCGTGCGGCTCACGCATCGCGTGCCGAGGCACGTGCTCGTCGTGACGGTGCTCGTCGTCTTCGGCATCACGTGCATCCTCACGGCGCTCGCCCCCGAGTACTGGATGGTCGTCGCCCTGCGCGTCGTCGGCGGGCTCGCGCACGGCGTCTTCTGGACGGTCGTGGGCGCGTACGCCGCCTACCTCGTGCCGAAGGAGGAGCTCGGTCGCGCCGTCGGCATCACGAGCGCGGGCGGCTCGCTCGCGTTCGTGCTCGGCCTGCCCCTGTCGACGCTGCTGGGCCAGGCGCTCGGCTGGCGCTGGTCGTTCGCGGTGTTCGGCGTCGCGTGCCTCGCCGGCGCGCTGCTCGTGCGGCGGATGCTGCCCGCGGTGCAGCACCTGCCCGACCTCGCGACGACGGCGACGGGATCGGTCGCGCTGCCGCAGCGCGAGCCGGGCCGCTCGGGCGTCGGCGTCGCGGCCGCCGTCGTCGCCACGGCCGTCGTGATGCTCGGCCAGTACGCCTTCTACACGTACATCACTCCCTACCTCGTCGACCAGGTGGGGTTGCCCGAGGTGTGGCTGAGCCCGGCGCTGCTGTCGTACGGCCTCATGGGCGCGCTCGCGGTCGCGGTCGTGTCCGTCTGGCTCGGGCGCCGCCCGTTCGCGGGCGCCGTCGGCTGCATGCTCGTGATGGTCGTCGTGTGCATCGTGCTCGCCGCGACCGACACGCTCTCCGTCGCGTTCGCGGCCGTGCTGCTCTGGGGTCTCGCCATGGGCGCGCTGCCGTCGCTGCTGCAGACGCGCATGCTGCAGGCGTCGCCCACGCGCATGCTGCAGACCTCGACCGCCTGGTACACGACGGGCTTCAACGTCGGCATCGGCGGCGGCGCCCTCCTCGGCGCCCTCGTCTACGAGGGCATCGGCATCCAGGCGCTGCCGGCCGTGCTGCTCGCAGCCCTCGTCGTCGGCCTCGTGGTCGTGCTCGCCGACGGCGCGCGCATCGCTCGCGGACGCCGCGGACAGGTGGGCGCGGAGGACGCGAGCCGGTAGCATCGGCCTAGGCCGCGACTGGCGCTTGGGTGGGGGACCACCGGGGAGCGGCCGACCCCGTTCGGTCGCGCGCCTGGGCCATCATCGACTCCAAGGAGATGCAGACGTGTCCGACCGACTTCCCTCGACCTTCAACGACTCCCTCGCCACCGTCGACCCCGAGATCGCGCAGGTGCTCGCCGACGAGCTCGACCGTCAGCAGACGTTCCTCGAGATGATCGCGAGCGAGAACTTCGTCCCCGTCGCCGTGCTCGAGGCGCAGGGCTCCGTGCTCACGAACAAGTACGCCGAGGGCTACCCCGGCCGTCGCTACTACGGCGGCTGCGAGTTCGTCGACGTCGCCGAGTCGCTCGCGATCGAGCGTGCGAAGTCGCTCTTCGGCGCCGCGTTCGCCAACGTCCAGCCGCACTCGGGCGCCTCCGCCAACGCCGCGGTGCTGCACGCCATCGCCCGCCCCGGCGACACGATCCTCGGCCTCTCGCTCGACCACGGCGGCCACCTCACGCACGGCATGAAGATCAACTTCTCCGGCCGTCTCTACGACATCGTCGCCTACGGCGTCGACCCCGAGTCGAGCCGCATCGACATGGACGAGGTGCGCCGGCTCGCCGTCGAGCACCAGCCGAAGGTCATCATCGCGGGCTGGTCGGCGTACCCGCGCCAGCTCGACTTCGCCGCCTTCCGTGCGATCGCCGACGAGGTCGGCGCGCTGCTGTGGGTCGACATGGCGCACTTCGCCGGACTCGTCGCCGCCGGCATCCACCCGAGCCCCGTGCCCCACGCGCACGTCGTCTCCTCGACGGTGCACAAGACGATCGGCGGCCCGCGCTCGGGCTTCATCCTCACCAACGAGGCCGACATCGCGAAGAAGATCAACTCCGCGGTGTTCCCGGGCCAGCAGGGCGGCCCGCTCATGCACGTCATCGCGGCGAAGGCGACGGCGTTCAAGCTCGCGGCCGAGCCCGAGTTCGTCGAGCGCCAGGAGCGCACGGTGCGCGGCGCGCAGATCCTCGCCGAGCGCCTCATGCAGCAGGACGTCGCGGATGCCGGCATCACGCTTCGCTCGGGCGGCACCGACGTGCACCTCGTGCTCGTCGACCTGCGCGACGCGGCGATCGACGGCAAGCAGGCCGAGGACCTCCTGCACGAGATCCGCATCACCGTGAACCGGAACTCGGTGCCGAACGACCCGCGGCCGCCGATGGTGACGTCGGGCCTGCGCATCGGCACGCCCGCGCTCGCGACGCGCGGCTTCGCCGACGAGGAGTTCCGCGAGGTGGCCGACGTCATCGCGCTCGCGCTCCTGCCGGGCGCCGACCTCCCGGCCCTGCGCGACCGGGTCGACGCCCTCGCGGGCGCGTTCCCCCTCTACCCGAGCCTGTGACCGCAGCGGTCCTCGACGGCGTCGCCACCGCGGCCGCCGTCAAGGACGAGCTGCGCGTGCGCGTCGACGCCCTGCGGGGCGTCGGCGCGACGCCGGGGCTCGCGACGCTGCTCGTGGGCGACGACCCCGCCTCGCGCTCCTACGTCGCAGGCAAGCATCGCGACTGCGACGAGGTCGGCATCCGCTCGGTGCGGGTCGAGCTGCCCGCGACCGCGACCGACGCCGACGTGCGCGCCGCGATCCGCGACCTCGACGACGCGCGTGAGGTCACCGGCATCATCGTGCAGCTGCCGCTGCCCGCCGGGCTCGACGAGCTCGCGATGCTCGAGGCCGTCGACCCCGTGAAGGACGCCGACGGCCTCCACCCCGTCAACCTCGGCAGGCTCGTCCTCGGCGTGCAGGGCGTCGTCGACGCGCCGCTGCCGTGCACGCCCAGCGCGTGCCTCGAGCTGCTCGTGCGCCACGGCGTGCCCATCGCGGGCGCCGAGGTGTGCGTCATCGGCCGCGGCCTCACCGTCGGCAGGTCGATCGGGTTGCTGCTCACGCGTCGCGGGATCGATGCGACCGTCACGCTGACGCACTCGCGCACCCGCGACCTGGCAGACCACGTCCGTCGGGCCGACGTCGTCGTCGCCGCCGTCGGCAGCCCGCACCTCGTGCAGCCGGCGTGGGTGCGGCCGGGTGCGGCGGTGCTCGACGTCGGCATCACGCGCGAGCGCATCCTCGCCGACGGCCGCGCCCGCCTGCTGGGCGACGTGCATCCCGGCGTCGCGGACGTGGCGGGCTGGCTCTCGCCGGTGCCGGGCGGCGTCGGCCCCATGACGCGCGTCATGCTGCTCGACAACGTCGTGCGCGCCGCCGAGCGCGCGATCGCCTGAGCGTCAGAGCGCGCGGTACGCGGCGGTGCGCTCGACGTAGACGGCGGCGTTGCGGTGGATGCTCGCGAGCTCGTCGTCCGTGACCTCGCGACGCACCTTCGCGGGCACGCCGGCGACGAGCGAGCGCGGCGGCACGATCTGCCCCTGCGTCACGAGAGCGCCCGCGGCGACGAGCGAGCCCGCGCCGATGACGGCGCCGTTCATGATCGTAGCGTGCATGCCGACGAGCACGTCGTCCTCGATCGTGCAGCCGTGCACGACGGCGTTGTGGCCGATCGACACGCGCGCGCCGATCGTGAGCGGCGACCCAGCGTCGACGTGCAGCGAGCAGGAGTCCTGCACGTTCGAGTCGTCGCCGACGACGATCGACTCCTCCTCGGCGCGCAGGCTCGCACCCGGGTAGACGCCGACGCGCTCGCCCAGGCGCACGTCGCCGGCCACGACGGCGTTCGGCAGCACGTACGCGCTGTCGGGGATGCTCGGCGCGAGGCCGGGCAGGGCGAGGATCGTGGCGCGCGCGTGGACCGTCATGGCCCTCAGGCTAGCGAGCGGTGCGCTCCCGGCCGCCGCGGAGCACGAGCACGCCCGCGACGACGACGAGGACGACGCGCGCGATGAGCACCGCGAGCGACGCGGGGACCGGCGGGGAGTCGGTGAGCGCCGAGAGGATGGGCGCGCCCAGCAGCGAGGCGGCGAGCGCCCACAGCAGGAGCGAGGGCAGGAGTCGCGAGGATGCGTGGGCGAGGGCGAGCGCAGCGGCGATCGCGAGGATCGCGATCGGCATCGAGCGCACGATCGTGGTCACGAGGTCGACGCTCGCGCCGAACCGCAGGCCCTGCACCACGGCGGCCGTGACGTAGAAGAGCGCGACGGCACCGGCGGCGATCGGCAGCGCGAGTCGCCCGCCGAGCCCCCGGGCGCCGAACGTGCCGAGCGCGGCGGCGACGACCGCGAGCAGCACGGGCAGCAGCTGCACCGCATCCCAGCCCGCGACGATGCCGAGCGAGAGGAGCACGGTGATGACGATGGCGTCGACGAGCGCGGCTGCGCCGGCGACGAGCATGAGGACCGGCGCCCGCGTCGCCGTCGCGAAGAGGGAGGCGAGCACGACGCCCGACGTGCTCCACAGCGCGATGGTCGCGATCAGCTGCGACGGGGTGGGCAGGCCGATGCTCAGCGTCCCGGCCGCGCCCTGCGCGCCGATGAGCAGGAAGGCCGCGACGAGGACGGCACCCGGCGCCACGACCGCTCGCGAACGCGGCACGGACGTCGCGGCGCGCGGGGGCGGCGGCGTCGTGCCCGGGGCGGCGTGCTGCCATCCGCTCGCGGGTCGGAAGGTCGGCGCGGGCTCGTAGGCAGGCGTCGGCTGGGTCACACCTCGACTCTACCCAGACGCATAGGCTCGATGCGTGCGACCTCCCACCGGCCAGCAGCTCACGATCGCCACGACCGTCGACGGCGTGCGATTGCGAGCCACCGTGACCGAGCTCGCCGCGGGACTGCGCGAGCTCGTCCTCGGCGACGTCGACCTGGTCGAGCCGTTCCGCGAGGACGCGCGACCCGCGAAGGGGCAGGGCATCGTCCTCGCGCCGTGGGGCGGTCGCGTCCGTGACGGGCGGTGGACGCTCGACGGCGAGACGCAGCAGCTCGCGATCACCGAGCCCGCGCTCGGCAACGCGAGCCACGGCCTCCTGCGCTACTCGCCGTATCGCGTGCTCGAGCACGACGATGCGAGCGTCCTGCTGCAGGCGACGATCCATCCGCAGCCGGGCTTCCCCTTCCTGCTCGACACGTTCGTGCGCTACGTCGTCGACGAGTCCGGGCTCACCGTGACGCACGAGGCCGTGAACGCGGGGCCGACGAGGGCGCCGTGGGCGTGCGGCGCGCACCCGTACCTCGCCGTCGGCGCGACGCCCGCCGACGCGCTCACGCTCACGGTCCCCGCGGCCTCCGCGATCGTCGCGGACGAGCGGCTGCTGCCCGTGCGCACGGTCGCGGTCGACGCGGCCGATGCGCCCGCGGGCGCCGACCTGCGCGCGGGCCGCCGGCTCTCGGAGCTCGACCTCGACACGGCGCTCGTCGGCGTCGAGCACGTCGACGGCATCGCGACCTCGACGCTGCTCGACGACGCCGGTCGCGGCGTGCGGCTGTGGCAGGACGAGGCGTTCGCCTTCGCCGTGGTGTTCACGCCGCGCGACTTCCCGTCGGTCGACGGCGTGCGCCAGGCCGTCGCGGTCGAGCCGATGTCGGCGCCGCCGGACGCGCTGAACTCGGGGGAGGGCCTCGTGTGGCTCGAGCCCGGCGAGACGTGGACGGGCCGCTGGGGCGTCGCGCCCGTCGACCTCGTGTGACGTGAGGAGGCCGCGGCCAGGGCCTGGATGCGGCATCATGGGAGACCCCTAGGCGCCTGATGGTGGGCGCGTCGCACCCCACGGCTACCGTGCACGACGATCCCTCTCGACAAGGAGCCCTCCATGACCCCTCGCCGCCGCGCAGCGTTCGCCGCCGCATCCACCTCGCTCGTCGCCTTCGCCCTCGTGGGCTGCTCGGCCGCCGCAGACGAGGCCGAGACGCCGACGACCGACGACGCGGGCACCGAGTCGTCGGCGCCCGAGACGGACGCCGGCTCGGGATCCGCGGGCTCGGGCGCGTACGCCGACGGCGAGTACACCGCCGACGGCTCGTACACCTCGCCCGGTGGCGAGGAGACGATCACCGTCACGCTGACGCTCGCGGGCGGCGTCATCGAGGACGTCTCGGTCGAGAACCCCGAGACGACGAACCCCAACTCGCTGCGCTACCAGGGCGAGTTCATCGACGGCATCGCGGCGGAGGTCGTCGGCGTGCCGCTCGACGACGTCTCGGTCGACCGCGTCGGCGGCTCGAGCCTCACGAGCGGCGGGTTCGAGGACGCCCTCGAGACCATCCGCGACGAGGCAGCCGCCTAGGCATGCCCGCCAGGCTGCGGCTCGACGCGATCGGGACGCGCTGGTCGATCGACACCCCCGAGCCGCTCGGCGAGGAGGTCGTCGTCGCGATCCGCGACCGGATCGACGCGTACGACCGCGCGTGGTCGCGCTTCCGCGACGATGCCGCCATCGCACCGCTCGCCCGCGCGGCGGGGAGCGTGCGGATGCCGCCCGAGTCGGCCGAGCTCGCGCGGCTCTACCGCACGCTCCACGACCTCACCCAGGGGGCGGTGACGCCGCTCGTGGGCGCGAGCCTCGAGCGGCTCGGCTACGGCCGCGACGGCGTCGCGAGCACGAGCCTCGAGCCCGAGCGGCCGCCCGCGTGGGACGACGTCCTGCGCTGGGAGGGCGCGACGATCGAGACGTCGGCCCCGGTCGTCCTCGACGTCGGCGCCGCGGGCAAGGGCCAGCTCGTCGACCTCGTGGGCGACGTGCTCGACGCCCACGGCGTCCACGACCGCGTCGTCGACGCCTCGGGCGACCTCCGGCACGCGGGCGCCGGCGATGCCGGGCGACCCACGCGCGTCGCGCTCGAGGACCCTCGCGCGCTCGGCCACGCGATCGGCGTCGTCGAGGTGTCGGGCGAGGCGTTGTGCGCCTCGGCCGGCAACCGTCGTCGATGGGCGGGGATGCACCACATCCTCGACGGTCGCACGGGCGCCCCCACGACCGAGGTCATCGGCACGTGGGTCGTCGCGGAGCGCGCCATGGTCGCCGACGCCATCGCGACGGCGCTGTCGTTCGCGCCCGTCGGCCTCCTCGCGCGGCACTTCTCGTTCGAGCACGCGAGGATGTACGCGGGCGGCCAGGTCGAGGCGACAGGTCGATTCGCAGCAGGGCTGCACGTCAGGAAGGTGGCGGCGTGAGCGCCAGAGGACCCATCGCACGGCTCGACGCCGTGCCCATGCACGCGCTCGTCGGCACGATCCTCGTCGCGCACGTCGTGCTCGCCGCGGTGCTGTCGTTCGCGGGCGTGCTCTCCTACGACGGCGTCGGCATCCTCGTGTCGGCCGTCGTCGGCGTCGCGGTGTCGATCGCTGCGAGCCTGCTGTTCGGCCGCATCGCGCGCCGCCCGGCCCACCTGCCGAGCGCCGCGATCACGGGGCTCATCGTCTCGCTCGTCGCGCTGCCGCCGAGCATGGACCAGCCGACGGGCATCGTCGACCTCTCGGTCGTCGCCGCCGTGTGCGCCCTCGCGTCCGCCGCGAAGGTGCTCGTCGTCTGGCGCGGGCGGCTCGTCGTGAACCCGGCGGCTGCGGGTCTCGTCATCGCCGGCATCGTGCTGCCGCTGCTGTCGCCCGGCGTCGCCGTCGAGGCGTGGTGGGTCGCGGCGCTGCCGCTGCTGCCGCTCACGATCGTCGGCGGGGCGCTCGTGCTGCTGCGCACGCGGATCGTGGCGCCGGCGCTCGCGCTCGTCGCCGTCGGCGTCGTGCTGCAGACGATCGCGTACGCGTCGTTCTCGGGCGACGTGGTCGCCGCCGCCGTGCAGGCCATCGCGCAGAGCCCGGTGCTGTTCCTCGCGGCCTTCATGTTCTCCGAGCCCGTCACGCTGCCGCCGCGTCGGCCGCAGCGCATCGCGGTCGGGGCGCTCGTGGGCGCCCTCGTCGCCCTGCCGATCCTCGCGTCGGCCGTCGGCATCCCGCTCGGGTTCGGCTCGTTCTACTTCCTGCAGGCCGCAGCCCTCGTCGTCGGCAACGTCGTCGCGTTCCTGCTCGGCTCGCGCCACGGCACGATCCTCCGGCTCACGGGGCTCGAGCGCGACGGCGACGTCGTCGACCTCCGCTTCTCCGCCGAGCCCGAGCTCGCGCACCGCCCGGGCCAGTGGGTCGAGCTGAGCCTGCCGCACCGTGCAGACCTGCGCGGCGAGCGTCGCGTCTTCTCGGTCGCCTCCCCGCCCGGCTCGCCCGAGGTGCGCCTGGGCGTCCGGGCCGCCGAGCCGATCTCGTCGTTCAAGCGCCACCTGCTCGACATGGAGCCGGGCGACACCGTCGCCGTCACGCGGCAGGGCGGCGACTTCACGCCGAAGCCCGGTCAGGCGCGGCTGTTCGTCGCCGCCGGCATCGGCGTCACGCCGTTCCTGTCCCACCTGGGTGCGAGCGACGACGACACCGTGCTCGTGCTGCTGCTGCGCGAGGGCGACCCCGTGCCGTTCGCGAGCGCCCTGGCGAAGGCCGCTGCGCGCATCGTCATCGTCTCGCCCACGGCACCCGACCTCGCGAGCGGCTGGGAGCACGTCTCGGGCCGCATCGACGGGGCGCGGCTGCGCGAGCTCGTGCCCGACCTCGCCGAGCGCCAGGTGCTCGTGTCGGGCTCGTCCGAGCAGGTCGGGCGGCTGCGCAGGATCGCGAAGGCCGCGGGCGCTCGTCGCGTCCTCGTCGACGCGTTCGCCGGCTACTGAGGCGGGCGCACCTGTGTGCCCGGCGCGGGCGGCGGCAGGTGCTGGCCGTCGGTCGCCGCGGGTGCGGTCGCCCATGCGGGCGGAGAGCCCGCGGCAGCCGCCGATGCGCCGCTCGCGTCGGCTCGCCTGCTCCTCGCGAGCGCCGACGCCGACCAGGCGACGAGCGCGCCGCCGACGAGCGTGAGCGCGACGTCGACGAGCGACAGGAGCGACATCGCGTCGATGCCGAACGCGAACCGCAGGCCGACCAGCGTGAGCTCGAGGACCGCGCCGAGCGCGACGAGCCCGCCGGCGATCCAGCGGGTGGCGGATGAGCGCACCGCTGCGACGGCCATGCCTGCGACGATGAGCAGCAGCGGCAGCAGCCCGCCGAGCAGGGGCACCGCGAGGCTGGGGTCGCCGACGCCGACGAGCAGCCCGACCGTGCTGACGAGCGCGACGAGGTGGCGGATGACGAGCGTCGCCACGGCGACGACCAGGGCGGCGATGCGCAGCGGCAGAGCCAGGCGCGCGCTGCGGGTCGCGAGGAGCGCGAGCACCGCGGCGATGCCGGCTCCGAGCGCGTACAGGAGCGTGGCGACGGCGGTGCCCGTGAGGTCGGCCCTCGCGCCGAGGACCGCGTGCACGATGAGCACGGCGGCGAGCCCGACGATCTCGATGCCGGCTGCGACGACCGCGAGCACGGCGAGGAGTCGCGTCCTCGACACGGCGGCGGCGAGCGCGAGGAGCGCGGTCGGCAGCGCGTACGCGAGGAGCATCTGCCAGGCGACGTTGCTCGTCGTGTACGCGAGGTCGAACGGTCCCGTGAGGATGGCGATCGTGCTCACGAGCCATGGCCCGAGGACGATGAGCCCGAGACCGAGCTCGAGCAGGCCGGGCCGCGGTCGCTGCGCGGTGGCCGCCGTGGTCATCTCGCGGCCTGGCCGGGGCCGTCGTGCCGCTCGCCGCCGAGACGGGGGCCGGGCGCCTCGGTGGGCACCTCCTGGTCGCTCTGGTCGATGGCCGCGTCCACGTCCGCGGGCACGCCGGGGGCGTGCTCGGTGCGCGGCGCCGTCGTGGCGGTCGCCGTCGGCGGAGCGGCCGGCGGCGCCGCATCGTGACCGTGCGCGACGGGCGGTGCGACGAGGTGCTGCTGCGCGGGCTGCGCGGGCGGCTGCACGACCGGCGGGGCCACGCCCTGCGCGCGACCGAGCCACCGCGTCGACAGGGCGATGAGCGCGGCACCGAGCAGCACGAGCAGCGCGCGCACGATGGCGATCGCGATGGTCGCGGCCGCCCCCCACGGCAGCAGCACGGTCTCGACCACGACGATCCAGACGGCCGCGAGCGCGGCGAGGCCGGCGGCGATCCACCGCGCGGTCGCCGAGCGGATGCCGGCGACCCCTGCGGCGACGAGCAGCAGCACGACGAGGGTGGTGTCGGGGAGCAGCACCGCGGCGGCGCCGGTGGCGCCGACGGCGACGTAGGGCATGGCGACGACGATCGCGCCCGCGACCCCGACGAGCACGAGCGCCGCGACCCAGCCGGAGCCCTCGCGGCGATCGCCCGCGCGGGCTGCCGCGGTCGCGACGAGCGCGATGACGACCGCGACGAGCGCGAGTCCCATCGCGAGCGCGTCGCCGAGGCGTGCGAGCACGTCGAGGCCGGACGCTCCGGTGGTGCCGAGCGCGATCGCCGTGACGACGAGGGCGAGGCCGTGGATCGCGAGCACGGGGATGGCGAGCACGAGCAGCCAGACGACGCGCGTCGCGATCGCCCCGACCGCGAGCAGCAGGGAGGCCGGCACCGACGCCGCGACGACGACCTCTGCGACGTCGTCGAGCCCGAGCGGCGACGTGGCCCCGGCGGTGACGACCCCGAGGCCCGCGAGCGTCTGCGCCACGATCAGCCACGTCGCGGCGGCGAGGGCGACGATGGCGAGGCCCAGCACGCCGGTGCGCTGCCGTGCGGGTCGTGTCCAGGTGGAGGCCGGGAACGCGGTCATCGTGAGGCTCCTCGCGTCGAGCGTGTCGGTCGCCCCACGCTACGCGCCGGCGCTGGGTGCGCCCTGCGACGCGATCGCCGCGGATCCCGTGGGCCCCGTGGGGCTCGAACCCACGACCAGCGGATTAAAAGTCCGATGCTCTACCGACTGAGCTAGAGGCCCTCGCCTCGATCCTGCCATCCGACGTCGCCGCACGTGCACGCGGGAGGCATGCACGTGCGGCGACGGATGGGCGTCGGGTCAGAGCCCGGGCGCGAACCCCTGCGACGGGGCGTGCAGCGACGCGACGTCGTCGAGCAGCGAGGCCGGCGCCGCCTGGAAGGGGGCGACGTCCTGGCCGCACGTCGCGCCGTCCGTCGCGACGAGGTCGGTCAGGTACGTCGCGATCGCCGCGTTGGCGCAGGCGCTGACGCCGAGCGTCGTGTGGCCGTAGCCCTCGACGGTGAGCACGCGCGCATCGTCGAAGCGGTCGGCGTACGGCTGCGTCTGGTCGAACGGCGTCGCCGGGTCGTGGCGGGTGCCGATGACGAGCACGGGCGCCTGCGTCGTCTGGTCCCACGGGCCGAGGTACGCGTCCTCGTCGGAGAATGGCACGAACTCGCACTGGATGCCGACCCAGGAGCGCATGCGCCCGAAGTGCGGCGCCTCGGCGTCGGCGGCGTCGGCCTGCGCGGGGTACTCCCACGGCTGCAGCGGGTGCTGCCCGTCGACGCACATCGATGCGAGGGCGCTGCCGATGCCCGAGTAGTCCTCGATGAGTCCGAGGCGTCGCAGCAGGTCGCCGACGTCGCCGAGCGAGACGCCGCGCTGCTGCGTCGTCATCGCCTGCTGCGGCTGCGTGAGCGCGTGCAGCTGGGCGAAGGTGTCCGCGAGCGGGCCGAAGCCGGCGGGGGAGTAGAGCGAGGTGAAGGCGACCGCGACGGCCGTGCCGTAGTCGATCGTCAGGGGCGCGCCGTCGGGGCCGGGCACCTCGACGGGCTGCTGCTGCAGACGTGCGAGCACGTCCTCGACCACCTGGCGCGGATCGCCGATGCCCGCGAGGGAGCAGGACTGCGGTCCGACCTGCGCGCACAGCGCGAGGAACTCGTCGAAGACCTCGCTCGCCGCGACGCCCTGGCCGACGCGGACGCCGACCGACGCGTCGACCGCTGCATCGGTGCCCGACCAGCGCGACGGCTCGAGCGTGCCGTCGATCGCGAGGGCGCGGATGCGGTCGGGGAAGAGCATGCCGTACGTGGCGCCGAGGATCGACCCGTACGAGTAGCCGAGGTAGCTCAGCCGCTCGTCGCCGACGGCCTGTCGCAGCAGGTCCATGTCGCGGGCGACGTTCGCGGTGGAGGCGCTCGCGATGCGATTGCCCGACAGCGTCTCGCACGCGAGCGAGGTCGTGCCGAAGAGCGCGATCGACTCCGCCTCCTCCTCGGGCGTGACCGGCACCGCGGGGCTGCCTGCGACGAAGGCCTGCTCGGAGGCGGCGTCGGGGAAGCACGTGACGGGGTCCGAGAGGCCGACGCCGCGCGGGTCGAACCCGATGACGTCGAAGCGGGCGTGGACCTGCGGGTCGAGGAAGGCGCCGAGCTGCTGCAGCGTCGAGACGCCGGGCCCGCCCGGTCCGCCGAAGTTGAGGAAGAGGCTGCCGATGCGCTGCGACGGATCGGTCGCGGGCAGGCGGGTGAGCGCGATCGTCGTCGTCGCGCCGGTGGGCTCGTCGTAGTCCGACGGCACCTCAGCCAACGCGCACTCGAACGCCTCGACGCCAGCGCCGTCGCAGGCGCCCCAGGCGAGGTCGGGCACGGGTGCCTCGACCTGCGCGGCCGTCGCCGCGGGAGCGGCGGGAGGTGCCGGGTCGGCAGCGGGCGCTGCGCTCGCGATGGCCGGCGAGGCGACGACGAGCAACGCCGCCGCACCGATCGCCGCCATCGTCCGGACGGGTGGTCTCGGGTTCCTGGTGCTTCGCATGCATCCCTTCCTATCGAGCGGCAGCGGCGGGTCGGATCCCCCGAACGACGGATCCGGGGGACGCCGCGAGACGGAGGCGCGACGCGCGCGCCGCCAGCCAGGCGGAATGCGCTCGGTACCCTGGACGCTGCATCCCTCGACCGCGACGGACAGGAGCGACATGGCCAGCCACCCCCGACCGGCGCGCTACGCGTCGCGATGGTTCGAGCAGTTCGTCGGCGACATGGACCCCGTCGCGCGTGTGCAGCTCGCGCACGAGACGGCCGCCGCGCTGCTCTCGCGCGTGCGCTCCGATGCCGACGCCGAGGTCGTCGAGCGCCTCGTCGCCCTCGCCGAGACCGACGGCATCGACTCGGTCGCCGAGCTCTGGGCCGACGCGAGGCCGCACTCGCTGCCGGGCGCGCTCTGGCGCATCCACCTCCTGCGCACGATGGTCGCGCAGCAGCCCGTCGACGTCGCGGCGCAGTACACGACGGGCGTCGAGCGCCTCCAGACCCCCGACGCCGTCGTGGCGGGGGCCGCGTCGCCCACGGGACCGGAGGAGATCGCGGCGCTCGCCGACGAGATCCTGCGCGGCGCGTTCGCAGGCGACCTCGCGCTCGCGCTCGACCGGGCCGCCGCCTTCAGCCGCATCGCCTCCGCGGGCGCCCTCGCGGACGCCGACGCGCGCGACGCCTTCGACGAGGCCTCGGCCTCGCGCCTCACCGCGCGTGCCGCGCGGCTCACGACGCTCGCGGTCGACCTCGCGGCATCGGCGGCCCTGCAGCGCCGCGACGCCCTGCACTGACCGACCGCCCCGGGAGGATCGCAACCCTCCCGCGCGAGGATTCGCGACACGCGAACAGGCTCGAGACCGGTGCCGGGCGTTCGCTATGGTGGTGGTCGCCGGGCCGCGAACCCCGGGCTCCAATCTTCGCCGCTTCGAGCGGCCTACCGCCGAGAGGCGTTCCGCGGCCCGGCTTCATCGTCTCCGCGGCCGGGCCGCGTCGAGACGATCCGCCCGCTCGCGCTGCGATCGGCCCCGCTGCGTCGCCCGCGCGTGCGGCGCGGCATCCTCGCGCGAGCACCTGGGGAGCCGCCGGGTGCGCTCGAGACGTTCCGCGCTCGTTCACCTCGCGTTCACCGGCGCACGCCATGCACGCCATGCCGCATCCCTAGCGTGATCCAGGCGCATCCACTGCGCCCATCGCATGCGGAAGTCTCTCCGCACCCCCACACATTCCGAAAGGGATCACAGCGTGAAGATCACGAAGCTCGGCCGCGCGGCGCTCATCGCAGGCGTCGGCAGCATCCTCCTCGCCTCCTGCGCCTCGAACGAGGGCGGCAGCAGCACGGAGGAGCCCGCTGAGGGCGCCGTCTCGGGCACCATCGAGGCCACCGGCGCATCGTCGCAGACCGCCGCGCAGGAGGCGTGGGTCGCCGCGTTCCTCGACGCCAACCCCGACTCCGACGTCATCTACGAGCCCACCGGCTCCGGCGTCGGCCGCGACAACTTCATCGCCGGCGCGTCCAACTTCGTCGGCTCCGACCGTGCGTTCGACGAGGACGAGCTCGCAGCCGGTGGCTTCGGCGCCTGCGTCTCGGACGACATCATCGAGGTCCCCGTCTACATCTCGCCCGTCGCGGTGATCTTCAACCTCGATGGCGTCGACGAGCTCAACCTCGACGCCGCGACGATCGCAGGCCTCTTCGCGGGCACGATCACGAACTGGAACGACCCGGCGATCGCCGACCAGAACCCCGACGCCGAGCTGCCCGACCTCGCGGTCTCGCCCGTCCACCGCTCCGACGCGTCCGGCACGCAGGAGACCTTCACGGCCTACCTCGAGGCCGTCGCGCCCGACGTGTGGACGTACGAGGCCTCCGACGAGTGGCCGATCCAGGGCGGCGAGGCTGCCCAGGGCACCTCGGGCGTCGTGGACCGCGTCTCGAACGGCCAGGGCACCGTCGGCTTCGCCGACGCGTCGCAGGCCGGCGACCTCGGCACCGTCGCGGTGCAGGTCGGCGAGGACTACGTGCCGTTCTCGCCCGAGGCCGCCGCGCAGCTCGTCGCCGGCGCACCGCAGGAGGAGGGCCGCGGCGACGCCGACCTCGTCTTCGACGTCGACCCGGCCGCAGCAGCGGACGGCGCGTACCCGATCGCGCTCGTGTCGTACCTCATCGGCTGCACCGAGTACGAGGACCCGGAGGTCGCCGCGACCGTCCAGGCATACTTCTCGTACGTCGTGAGCGCCGAGGGCCAGGACGCCGCCGCCGAGAACGCCGGCTCCGCGCCGATCTCGGACGAGCTGCGCACGCAGATCGAGGACGCCATCGCCCTGATCCAGGTCGAGGGCTGATCCACGGATCACCCAGGGGCTGATGGCCGGGATGCGCGACATCCCGGCCATCGGCCCCGCTCCACTGCAACCGCATCCGACACGAAGGGCCGACGCGGCATGACGACCAGCACCACGGCGCAGCAGCAGCAGGACGATCCTGCGCAGCCGCCGAAGGCGACGCAGCAGGCGACGCCTGCCGTGCGCCGTCTCGGCGACACGATCTTCTCGGGCACCGCGCTGGGCGCGGGCGTCGTCATCCTGCTCGTGCTCGCGGCGGTGGCGATCTTCCTCGTCGCGCAGAGCCTCCCCGGCATCTCCAACGAGGACAACTCGATCCTCCGCGATCGCACCTTCCTCGAGTACGTCGTGCCCCTCGCGTTCGGCACGGTGTGGGCATCGCTCATCGCCCTCGTCATCGCGGCGCCCATCGCCATCGGCATCGCGCTGTTCATCTCGCACTACGCGCCGCGTCGATTCGCCGCGGTGCTCGGCTACGTCATCGACCTGCTCGCGGCCGTGCCGTCGGTCGTCTTCGGCCTCTGGGGCGCCGTGACGCTCGCCGGCTTCGTGCAGCCGTTCTACGCCTGGCTCAACGCGAACCTCGGCTGGTTCCCGCTCTTCAGCGGCCAGGCGTCCGCGACGGGCAACACGATCCTCACGGCCTCGCTCGTGCTCTCGGTCATGATCCTGCCGATCATGACGGCCATCTGCCGCGAGGTCTTCCTGCAGGCGCCCCGGCTCCACGAGGAGGCGGCGCTCGCGCTCGGCGCGACGCGCTGGGAGATGATCCGCATGGCGGTGCTGCCGTTCGCACGCGGCGGCATGGTGTCGGCCGCGATGCTCGCGCTCGGGCGTGCGCTCGGCGAGACGATGGCCGTGACGATGGTGCTCTCGGCATCCGGCGTCATCAGCCTCGAGCTCCTCACCTCCACGAACCCGACGCCCATCCCCGCCAACATCGCGCTCGCCTTCCCCGAGGCGCACGGCAACGGCGTGAACACGCTCATCGCCACGGGCCTCGTGCTCTTCGTCGTCACGTTCCTCGTGAACGCCATCGCCCGCGCGATCGTCAACCGTCGCGCCGAGTTCTCCGGAGCCAACTGATGACCGCCGTCGTCGCCCGAGGCCAGGCGAGCTCGCTCGCCGCCGGCCGTCTGCCCAGGTGGAGCACCTGGGTCACGCTCCTCGCCGCCATGGTCGTCTCGGCCGTGGTCTTCGCGCTCATCAACATGGGCTCGGACGCCTCCGACTTCAACGTCGCGGGCATGCTCGTCGTCGGCGCGCTGCTCTACATCGTGACGATCTACGTGCTGTCGCGCCTCAGCGAGAGCCCGCGCCACGCGATCGACCGCTTCGTGACGGCGCTCGTGACGAGCGCGTTCATCATCGCGATCATCCCGCTCGTGTCGCTGCTCTACACGGTCGTGTCCTCCGGCATCGAGCGCCTCGACGCCGAGTACTTCTCGTCGTCGATGCGCGGCGTCGTCGGCGCGGGCGGCGGCGCGATCCACGCGATCTGGGGCACGATCCTCATCACGCTGGCCGCGACGATCATCTCGGTGCCCATCGGCCTCATGACGTCGATCTACCTCGTCGAGTACGGCGGGCGCGGACGCATCGCCAAGGCGATCACGTTCTTCGTCGACGTCATGACGGGCATCCCGTCGATCGTCGCGGGCCTGTTCATCTTCGCGATGTTCTCGATCTTCCTCGGCCCCGGCGCCTCGATCGGCATCATGGGCGCCCTGAGCCTCGCGGTGCTCATGATCCCCGTGGTCGTGCGCTCGAGCGAGGAGCTGCTGCGCATCGTGCCCAACGAGCTGCGCGAGGCGGCCTACGCGCTCGGCGTGCCCAAGTGGCGCACGATCGTGAAGGTCGTGCTGCCCACGACGATCGCGGGCATCATGACGGGCATCATGCTGTCGATCTCGCGCGTCATCGGCGAGACGGCGCCCCTGCTGCTCACGGCCGGCTTCACGACGAGCCTCAACATGAACCTGTTCGACGGTCGCATGATGACGCTGCCGGTCTTCGTCTACAACCAGTACCAGAACCAGGGGACGAACCCCGACGAGGCCGTGGCCAGGGCATGGGCGGGCGCGCTGACGCTCATCCTCATCGTCATGGCGCTCAACCTCGCCGCGCGACTCATCGCGCGGTTCTTCGCCCCCAAGCTCCGCGGCTGAGCCGCAGCACCCAAGCTTCGAACCAGGAGAGCACTTCCGTGTCCAAGCGCATCGAGGTCTCGGACCTCAACGTCTACTACGGCGACTTCCTCGCGGTCGAGGGCGTCTCGCTCGAGATCGCACCCCGCTCCGTGACGGCCTTCATCGGCCCGTCCGGATGCGGCAAGTCGACGTTCCTCCGCACGCTCAACCGCATGCACGAGGTCATCGCCGGCGCCCGCGTCGAGGGCAGCGTGCTGCTCGACGGCGAGGACCTCTACGCCCAGGGCGTCGACCCCGTGCTCGTGCGTCGCCAGATCGGCATGGTCTTCCAGCGACCGAACCCGTTCCCGACGATGTCGATCCGCGAGAACGTCCTCGCAGGCGTGCTGCTCAACAACGCCCGCATGTCGAAGAGCGACCAGGACGGGCTCGTCGAGCGCAGCCTGCGCGGCGCGAACCTCTGGAACGAGGTGAAGGACCGCCTCAACCTGCCCGGCTCGGGGCTCTCGGGCGGTCAGCAGCAGCGTCTGTGCATCGCGCGCGCGATCGCCGTCTCGCCGGACGTCGTCCTGATGGACGAGCCGTGCTCGGCCCTCGACCCGATCTCGACGCTCGCGATCGAGGACCTCATCGAGGAGCTCAAGCAGGAGTACACGATCGTGATCGTGACCCACAACATGCAGCAGGCCGCGCGCGTGAGCGACCGCACCGCGTTCTTCAACATCGCGGGCACGGGGAAGCCCGGCAGGCTCATCGAGTACGACGACACGACGCAGATCTTCTCGAACCCGTCGGTGCAGGCGACCGAGGACTACGTCTCCGGCCGCTTCGGGTAGCGAGCACGGGTAGCGCGGGTCGAGCCCGTCGCGCCGGGCGTCAGCGCTCGAGCACGACGGGCTCGCCGCCGCTCGGCACGACGGCGATCGTCGACAGGTCGACGTCGGCCGGCACGACGAAGATCGGGCAGACGCGCTCGTACGGCACGCCGAGGTCGTTGCCCGATGCCTCGTAGACGTCGAGCGCACCGTCGGCCGGCTCGTAGGCGAAGCCCGTGAGGTCGTCGTAGCGAGGGCCCTCGGGCGTCGCCCAGACCTCGAGGCGCACGTCGTCGGACATCCATGCGCCGGGATCGCCCTCGAGCTGGGTCGCCCGCACGCACACCCAGCCGACGACCGAGCCGCCCGGTGGCTCCTCGGCGGTCGCCGAGCCGTCGAACATCCCGAGGTCCCCGAGGTCGACGGGGCCGGCCTCCAGCACCTCGAGCGTCCACGCCGACCGGGGGGTCGTGACCGTCAGGACGCCGTCGTCGGCGACCTCCACCGAGGGCTCGACGCCGATCGGCAGCCGCTCGGCGTCGGCGGCGGCGTGGTCGAGGGGGCCGGGATCCGCGCGCAGGGCGGGGGCGGAGGCGCAGCCGAGCAGCAGCATCGCCGAGGCGGCGAGCGCGCCCGCCATCCCTGCACGTCGCAGCGTCATCCCACCTCCAGCCGTCGCCGGAACGCTACCGATCGAACCTTCGCGGCACCCGTGCGCGCGGTGGACGCCGCCGTGAGGCAGGGCGTCCGTGCGCTCAGATCGGCGCGCCGTGCGTCTCGACCGCGAGCACCCGGACGTCGGGCCCGCCGACGTGCAGCACCGTGAAGTCGGCGGTGTGCAGCATCGAGCCGCGGTGCAGTGCCGGGCTGTCGGGGGAGTCCGTGGCTGCCGCGACGGCATCGACGATCGCCGGGATGACCGGCAGATGGCTGCACAGCACCGTCGAGCGGCGGTGGTGCACGGCCTTCGCGACGTGCCGCAGCAGGCGGTCGCCGCGATCGAGGTACGTGTCCTGCGCGAGCGCGCGCGACGTGCGCGGCGCGACGCCGAGCAGGCGCGCGAGCGGTGCGACCGTCTCGCGGCAGCGGACGGCGGTGGAGACGAGGATGCGCTCGACGCCGAACGCGGCGATCGACGGCGCGACCTCCCGCGCCTGGCGCTCGCCGCGCGCCGTGAGCGTGCGCGACGCGTCGTCGCCCTCCCACGCGTAGGGGTCGGCGGCCTTCGCGTGCCGCATCGCGACGATCGCGAACGTGTCGGCCTCGCCCGCCGCGATGCGCTCGGCGAGCCTGCGCACGAGGACGGCGTCGTGGTCGTACGTGCAGCGGCTCGCCGCGTCCTCGAGCGGCACCCAGTGCAGCGCGAGGATCTCGTCGTTCGCCTCGAAGACGTGGTCCGGGTCGCCGTCGCGCAGCTCGGACTGCCAGTAGTAGACGACCTTGTCCTGGCCGGTCGGCAGCAGGTACTCGCTCGTGCCGAGCGGCGCCTGCAGCGTCACGCGGTAGCCGGTCTCCTCCTCGAGCTCGCGCACGGCGCACTGCGGCAGCGACTCGCCCGGGTCGAGCTTGCCCTTCGGCAGCGAGACGTCGCGGTGCTTCGTGCGCTCGACGAGCAGGACCTCGAGCCCCGCGTCCCCGCGGCGCCACAGCCCGACCCCGGCGGCGAGCTGGGGGGTCACCGGCGCCGCCTGCGCTGGATCTCGACCATCCGCTCGCGCTGCAGGTCGAGCAGCGGCTTGCCGTCGTCGTCGAACGCGTGACGGGTCCACGAGCCGTCGGGCTCGGCCCACCACGACGCGGTCGTGTCGGCCATCGCCCGGTCGAACTGGGCCGAGATGTCGGCCATGTGCTCGGTCGAGGTGAGGCGGATGAGGGTCTCGACGCGACGGTCGAGGTTGCGGTGCATCATGTCGGCCGAGCCGATCCACACCTCCTCGTCGCCGTCGTTGAGGAAGCAGAACACGCGCGAGTGCTCGAGGTACCGGCCGAGGATCGAACGCACGGTGATGCGCTCGGAGAGGCCGGGCACGCCCGCCTTGAGCGACGAGATGCCGCGCACCCAGACCTCGACGTCGACGCCGGCACGGCTCGCGCGGTAGAGCGCGTCGATGATCTGCTCGTCGACCATCGAGTTGACCTTGATGCGGATGCGGGCGGGGCGCCCGGCCTGCGCGTTGCGCGTCTCGCGACGGATGCGCTTCATGAGGCCCTTGCGCAGGTGCAGCGGCGCGACGAGCAGGCGCTTGAACTTGCGCTCGATCGCGAAGCCCGAGAGCTGGTTGAACAGGCGCGTGATCTCGAGGCCGACCTGGTCGTTGTCGGTGAAGAGGCCGTAGTCCTCGTAGATGCGGCTGGTCTTCGGGTTGTAGTTGCCCGTGCCGACGTGGCAGTAGTGCCGCAGCCTCCCGCGCTCGCGGCGCACGACGACGAGCAGCTTGCAGTGCGTCTTGAGGCCGACGAGGCCGTAGACGACGTGGACGCCGGCGCGCTCGAGCGTGCGGGCCCAGCGGATGTTGTTCGTCTCGTCGAAGCGCGCCTTGACCTCGACGAGCGCGAGCACCTGCTTGCCGGCGGCCGCGGCGCGGATGAGCGCCGCGACGATGGGGGAGTCGCCGCTCGTGCGGTACAGCGTCTGCTTGATCGCGAGCACGTCGGGGTCGTCGGCCGCCTGCTCGAGCAGCGCCTGCACGCTCGTCGCGAAGGACTCGTACGGGTGGTGCACCAGCACGTCCTTGTGCGTGATTGCGTCGAAGATCGACTCCTGGTCGTCGGCGTCGCTCGGGCGCAGCGGCGCGGCCGTCACGGGCACGCGCTTCGTGTAGCGCAGCTCGGGGCGCTCGAGGCCCGAGATCTGGAAGAGGCCCGTGAGGTCGAGGAGGCCGGGCAGGCGGTAGACCTCCTGGTCGGAGATGCCGAGCTCGCGCATGAGCAGGTCGATCGAGTCGGGGTCGATCTCCTCCGACACCTCGAGGCGGATGGGCGGGCCGAACTTGCGGCGCGACAGCTCCTGCTCGAGGGCCTGGATGAGGTTCTCGGTCTCGTCCTCGTCGATCGTGACGTCCTCGTTGCGCGTGACGCGGAAGACGTCGCAGTCGACGACGCGCATGCCGGGGAAGAGCTCGTCGAGGTTGTTGGCGATGAGCTCCTCGAGCGGCACGAAGCGCGACGTCGTGCCCTCGACCGCGACGAGGCGCGAGAGCACGGGCGGCACCTTGAGGCGCGCGAACTCCTCGGTCTCGGTGAGCGGGTTGAAGATGCGGATGCCGAGGTTGAGCGAGAGGCCCGAGATGTAGGGGAAGGGGTGCGCCGGGTCGACCGCGAGCGGCATGAGGACGGGGAAGACGTCCTCGTGGAAGCGACGGCGCAGCACCTGCTGCTCGCCCTCGTCGAGGTCGTCCCACCGCACGATGTCGATGCCGACGCCCGAGAGGGCGGGCCGCACCGAGCGACGCCAGCACTCGGCGTGCCGCACCTGCAGGGCGTGGGCGCGATGGACGATCTGGTCGAGGACGTCGACGGGCGAGACGCCGACGTTCGTCGGCACCGCGAGGCCCGTGACGATGCGGCGCTTGAGGCCCGCGACGCGCACCATGAAGAACTCGTCGAGGTTCGACGCGAAGATCGCGAGGAAGTTCGCGCGCTCGAGCAGCGGCACCGTCTCGTCCTCGGCGAGCTCGAGCACCCGCTGGTTGAAGTCGAGCCACGACAGCTCGCGGTCGAGGAAGCGGTCTGCGGGCAGGCCGTCCTCGGTCTCGCCGCCGTGGGTCTCGAGGTCGTACTCCTCGTCGTCGAAGTCGTCGAGGTCCGCCGCCGTCGCCTGCACGAAGCTCGATCCCTCGGCGAGCTCGGGCGCCATCGTCACGGTCGGGATCGACGACGTGGGGGTGGGCTCGGCCTGCTCGTCCATGCACACATCCTGGCACCGGGAGGTGAACGGTCGGTGCTCCTCGCGCCGCGCGTCAGCCGCGTCGCCAGCGCACGTCGCGTGCGTGGTCGACGAATCCGCGCGACCGGTACAGGCCGAGCGCGGGCTCGTTGTCGCCCTCGACGTAGAGGTGGGCCGTGTCGTGGCCGAGCGCGTGCATCCGCGCGAAGGTCGCCTGCATGAGGATGCCGCCGAGGCCGGTGCCCTGCGCGTGCGGGGCGACCCCGAGGGCGTACAGCTCGGCGACGTCGCCCTCGGGCTTGATCCAGGCGTACCCGTCGAGGCCGTCGGCGCCGGGGGCGACGAGCAGGTTCGCGTCGTCGTGCCAGGCCTCCGCGCGACGGTCGGCGAGGTCGCGGGCCGTGAGCCTGCCCTGCTCGGGATGCGTCGCGAAGGCCGCTGCGTTGACGGCGACCCACGCGTCGGCGTCGGCGGCGACGAAGGGCCGCAGGCGAGCGTCGACGACGGCGTCGGCGGGCACGGGCGCCCGCAGCTGCAGGAGCGTGCGGATGCGCTGCATGCCGAGCCGCTCGGCGAGCGCGCGCGAGGCGGGCAGGTCGCCGTGCGCCCACGCCTCGAACGCGGGATGCTCGGCGGCGATGCGCTCGCCCAGCCGCGTGCCGAGGCCCGCGCCGCGCCGCTCGGGGGCGACGGCGAGCTCGACCTCCGCGGCGGCGCCGCCCGCGGCCTCGCCCGTCGCGACGACGGCCATCGCGTCGCCGGAGCCGTCGAGGTCGACGATGGTGCGCTCGCCGCGCCGCGCCTCGAGCAGGGCCTGGTCGTTGACGGGGCTCGCGCCGTCGGCGGCGGCGCACCGCTCGACGAGGTCGACGAGGGCTGCGAGCAGGGCGGCGTCAGTCATGCGCCACCTCGAACCGGTAGCCGACGTTGCGCACGGTGCCGATGGCCGACTCGAGGTCGCCGAGCTTCGCGCGCAGCCGTCGCACGTGCACGTCGACCGTGCGCGTGCCGCCGAAGTAGTCGTAGCCCCACACCTCGCTGAGCAGCTGCTCGCGCGTGAAGACGCGCACGGGGTGCGAGGCGAGGAAGCGCAGCAGCTCGAACTCCTTGTAGGTGAGGTCGAGCGGCTTGCCGTTGATCGAGGCCTGGTAGTTCGCCTCGTCGATGCGCAGGCCCGCGGCGACGATCGGCTGGTCGCGCGGCGCCGAGCGTGCGAGCGAGAGGCGGATGCGGGCGTCGACCTCGGCGGGACCGGCCGCGTCGAGCACGACGTCGGCGATGCCCCAGTCGAGCTGCACCGCGGCGAGGCCGCCCTCGCCGAGCACGAGCAGCACGGGCGTCTTGAGCGTCTGCTCGACGATGCGGCACAGCGTCTTCGCCGTCGCGAGCTCGACGACGCCGTCGATGACGACGAGCTCAGCCTCGCCGGCCTGCGGCAACGACCCCGTCTCGGCGGGGAGCCGCACCACCCGGTGGTCGAGCAGGTCGAGGCTGGGGAGCACGTCGCCGCTCCGGCGGGTGAGCATCAGCACATGAGCCACGAGACGACCTCCCGCGCACAGTCTAGGGTTGCGTGAGAGCGGCCACGGACGGGGGATCGATGCGCTGGCACAGCATCTGGCCCATCTGGGCGCTCGCCGTCGTCGGTGCCGTCGTCGTCGCGATCGCCGTGCCGACCGACCGCATCGTCTGGCTGCCGATCGTCCTCGGCGCCTGCACGATCGCCGCGTTCGGCGCCCAGCTGGGCCTCCCGACCGAGAAGGGCCTCGTCGATCGGCTCTTCGCCTCCGTCGGCGGGGCGATCGTCGTCCTCGCGGCGGCGACCGTCGTCTTCACGGCGCTCGCGCTCGTCGGCTGACGCGCCGCAGCCCGCGTCGCGCGCGCGGCGCGTAGACTGAGCCCATGGACATCCCCGTCGTCGCGCTCGAGATCTTCTTCCTCGGCCTGCTGGGTCTCGCATCCCTCGCGATCGCCGGCCTCTCGTTCGTCGTGCTGCGGAACCTCTTCCGCGGCCAGCGCTAGCCAGTGCTCGACATCGATCCGACGCTCCCGGCGGAGCTCGGGCCGCTGCAGTGGCTCGTGGGCGACTGGGAGGGCACGGGCCACGTGCAGTTCGCCGTCGGCGACGACGACGTGCGCGAGCACCCCTTCGGCCAGCGCGTGACGTTCGCGCACCACGGCCTGCCGTTCCTCGCCTACACGTCGTACGCGTGGCTGCTCGACGACGAGCTCGCCCCGCTCGCGGCCGAGTCCGGCTACTGGTCGCTCGCGCGCGCCGCCGACGATCGCGACAACGGCCCCGGCATGCTGCCGCCCACGGCACCCCCGCGCTCGGTCGACGACGTCGAGGCGCTGCGGACCGCGGACGGCGGCTTCGAGATCGAGGCCCTCATCGCCCACCCGACGGGCGTGTCCGAGCTGTACCTCGGCACGATCGCCGGGCCGCGCATCGACCTCGCCACCGACGCCGTCATGCGCTCGGCGAGCGCGAAGGAGCACACGGCGTCGACCCGCATGCTCGGCCTCGTCGAGGGCGACCTGCTGTGGGCGTGGGATCTCGCGGCGCTCGGCCGCCCCCTGGCGTCGCACGCCTCGGCGCGGCTCTCGCGCGTGCGCAGGCTCGAGGCCCCCGAGGACGACGCGTGACGAGCGCCTTCGTGGATGCGCCGGGCGCCGTGCTCGGCGACGACGGCGTGCCGCTGCACCTCGGCAACCCGATCGCCGAGGGCCGCGCGCTCGACGCCGGCGCCTGGGTGCTCCTGCCGCGCGACGTGCTGCGGCTCACGGGCGCCGACCGCCTGACGTGGCTCGACTCCATCACGACGCAGTCGATCGCGCAGCTGGCCCCGGGCGTCTCGACCGAGACGCTCGTGCTGTCGCCCGAGGGGCGCGTCGAGCACGCGATGCGGCTCGTCGACGACGGCGCGTCCCTCTGGGTCGTCGTCGACGCGGGGCGCGCGGATGCGCTCGAGGCGTGGCTCACGCGCATGCGGTTCTGGGCGAAGGTCGAGATCGCGCGCGTCGACGCCCCGGTCGTCGGCTGGACGGGCGACGTCGCTCCCGCCGGCGTGACGTGGGACGACCCGTGGCCGACGGTCGCCGAGGGCGGCGTGCGCTACGGCTCGGCGGAGGACCTCGGCCCGTGGGGCTGGCACGAGACGGTCGCGACGGGCGACCTCGCCGAGCCGCCGGCCATCGCGGGCACGCTCGCGCTCGATGCGCGGCGCATCGCCGCCGGCCGCCCGACGATCGTCGACGTCGACGACCGCACCATCCCGCACGAGCTCGACTGGCTCGCGACGGCCGTGCACCTCGCGAAGGGCTGCTACCGCGGCCAGGAGACGGTCGCGAAGGTCCACAACCTCGGTGCGCCGCCGCGCAGGCTCGCCCTGCTGCACCTCGACGGCAGCGAGTCGACGCTGCCCGTCGCGGGCGACGCCGTCATGGCCGACGACCAGGAGGTCGGCCGCGTGACGGCCGCCGCCCACCACCACGACCTCGGGCCCGTCGCGCTCGCCGTGCTCAAGCGCTCCGCGCCCGTCGAGGGCGCGCTCGTCGTGCTGGCGGGCGAGGACGACGTCGCGGTCGCGGCCGCGCAGCAGGTGCTCGTGCCGCCCACCGCCGGTCACGCGCATCGCCCGCCGCGCCTGCCGCGCGTCGGCGCCGTGCGTCGCCCGACCGCCTGACGCGGGTCAGCGCGGGGCCACGGATGCCCACGGCACCGTGAGCTCCCCCAGGCGCGCCCTCCGCATCGCGGCGCGATCGATCGGCCAGCCCTCGTCGGCGAGGGCGGCGACCGCCGCGCCCCAGCGCTGCTCGGGGCCGAACGTGCCGACGTGCGCGGCGCGCTCCCAGGCGCGATCGAGCGCGACGAGGAGGTCGTGGATGCGCTCGCCGGGCACGTTGCGGTGGATGAGCGCCTTCGGCAGCCGCTCCGCGAGCACGCTCGGCGCGGGCATGGCGTCGTCGCCGAGCGACGCGAGGCGGAGCGCGAGGGTGAGGGTGCGCGGTCCGGCGGCGTCGAGGGTCACCCAGGTCGCGACGCGTCCCACCTCGTTCGACGTGCCCTCGACGAGCACGCCGTCCGGCGCGAGCCGCGCGAGCATCCGCTGCCAGATGGCGGGCACCTCGTGCTCGTCGTACTGGCGCAGCACGTTCATCGCGCGGATGACGTGGGGAGCCCGCGTCGTCGGCACCTCGAAGCCGCCGAGCGCGAAGGCCACGCGCACCTCGTCCGCGAGGGCGCGGCCGTGCCGCTGCGGTCCGGCAGCGAGGGCGTCGTGCAGCTCGCGCGTCGCGAGGGCGACGCGCTC
Organism: Agrococcus versicolor; assembly: GCF_039531815.1. NCBI lineage: Bacteria > Bacillati > Actinomycetota > Actinomycetes > Micrococcales > Microbacteriaceae > Agrococcus > Agrococcus versicolor. Next base: position 202,403 of record NZ_BAAAQT010000006.1, read on the forward strand.
GGGGTCGATCTCGAGGCCCACGACCTCGACGAGCGGGCTGCGGCGTGCGAGCCGCTCGTGCAGCTCGAGCGTCGTCGTGGCGCTCGCGCCGTAGCCGAGGTCGACGACGAGCGCGCCGGGCACGCGCGCGGCGGGCAGGTCGGCGATCCAGCGGTCGACGCGGCGCAGGCGGTTCACGCCCGTCGTGCCGCGCGTGATGCGCCCGATCGGAGCCATGCATCCATCGTGGCAGCCCGCACGCACGCGCCCGATGCCGCAGCGTCGCGCGAGGTGCCTCGCGGGTAGGCTGGCGGCATGACCGAGCACACGCTGATCCTGCTGCGCCACGGCCAGTCGGACTGGAACGAGAAGAACCTGTTCACCGGATGGGTCGACGTGCGACTCACCGACAAGGGCAGGCAGGAGGCCGCCCGCGGCGGCGAGCTGCTCGCCGAGGAGGGCATCCTCCCCGACGTCGTGCACACCTCGCTGCTGACGCGCGCGATCCAGACGGCGAACCTCGCCCTCGACGCCGCCGATCGCGCCTGGATCCCCGTGCACCGCTCGTGGCGCCTCAACGAGCGCCACTACGGCGACCTGCAGGGCAAGGACAAGGCGCAGACGCTCGAGGAGTACGGCGAGGAGCAGTTCATGCTCTGGCGTCGCTCGTTCGACGTGCCGCCGCCGGAGATCTCCGCCGACAACGCGTACTCGCAGGTCGGCGACCCGCGCTACGACGGCATCGACGGCGACGTGCCCGCGACCGAGTGCCTCAAGGACGTCATCGACCGCTTCCTGCCGTACTGGGAGGGGCCGATCAGCGACGACATCCGTGCGGGCCGCACCGTGCTCATCGCGGCGCACGGCAACTCGCTGCGCGCGCTCGTCAAGCACCTCGAGGGCATCTCGGACGACGACATCGCGAGCCTCAACATCCCCACGGGCATCCCGCTCGTCTACCGTCTCGACGCCGACCTGCAGGCGACGGGCCCCGGCCAGTACCTCGACCCCGAGGCGGCTGCCGCGGGTGCCGCGGCGGTCGCGAGCCAGGGCAAGGCCTGAGCCGAGCGCGCCGCCGGCCGGTCGCCCTGCGCTGACCGGTCGGCGCAGATCGTGACCGGCCGGCGCAGATCGCGACCAGTCGACGCGGCACGCGAACGAGGCCCCCGGCGCATGCCGGGGGCCTCGTCGTCGCAGGGGAGGCGTCAGTCGGAGACGATGACCTCTTGCAGCTCGGCCTGCCAGTCGCCCGTGGCGAGGTAGGCCATCTTCTTGCCGATGCCGACGGCGTGGTCGGCGAAGCGCTCGTGGTAGCGGCTCGCGAGCGTCGCGTCGACCGTCGCGTGCGCCGCACCCTCCCACTCCGAGCCGAGCACCTGCTCGAACACCGACTTGTGCAGGGCGTCGACCTTGACGTCGGAGCCGGCGATCTGCTCGGCGATCGATACGTCCTGCGTGCGCAGGAGCTCGACGAGCATGTTCGCGATCTCGACGTCGGCGGCGCCCATGGCGGCGAACGTGGGTGCGAGCGAGTCGGGCACCACGTTGGCGGGGAAGCGGTAGCGCGTGAGCATCGCGATGTGGCGCGCGAGGTCGCCCATGCGCTCGAGCGACGCGGAGATCCGCAGCGCCGAGATCACGATCCGCAGGTCGCGGGCGACGGGGCCCTGACGCGCGATGATGTCGATGACGAGCTCGTCGAGCGCGTTCGCCTTGTCGTCGATGGCGGCGTCGGATGCGATCACCTGCTCGGCGAGCTGCACGTTCGAGTCGCCGAACGCCTCGGTGGCGCGCGTGATCGAGCGCACCACGTCCTCGGCGATCTCGACCAGACGGTCCTGGACCTCGGCCATCTCCTGCTTGAAGACCTCGCGCATCGACACTCCTCTAGAAACCCCGCATGGGCATACCTGCCGAGCATCGCAGACGGAGGTGAACAGCGCGTGCCCCCTTGCTGAACAGCCCGAGAACCGCGAGGGGTGCACGATGGCGCGGCGGTATCGTGAGCGACGTGGATGCGACCTGGATCGTGCTGCTCGCGCTCGCGTTCGGGTTCAGCCTCGGAGCGCTCGTCGTGCACCTCGGCGGCGTCGCCGCCTCGCGCGGCCAGCGCGCGCTGCAGCTCGCGAGCGAGGCGATCCCCGACGGCATCGCCGACGTGGTGGGCGCGCTCGAGTCCGCGGGCGTCGTGGTCGACGCGTCCAACACCGTGCTGCGCGCATCCCCGGCCGCGATCGCGCTGGGCCTCGTCGCCGACCGCGGGCTCGCGAACGCCGAGCTCGCCGAGCTCGTGCAGGCGGCGCGGACGTCGGGGCAGGCGGAGGAGCGCATGGTCGAGCTGCGCAGGAGCCGCTTCGACGACGCGCAGCTGCGGCACCTCTCGGCGCGCGCGGCACCCATCGGCGCCCGCTTCATCCTGCTGCTCGCCGACGACCGCACCGACGAGATCCGGCTCGAGGGCGTCCGCCGCGACTTCGTGGCGAACGTGAGCCACGAGCTGAAGACCCCCATCGGCGCCGTGACGCTGCTCGCCGACGCCATCGACGCCGCCGCCGACGAGCCCGAGCGCGTGCGCGCGTTCGCGAACCGCCTCATGGTCGAGGCGGCGCGGCTCGGCGCGCTGACGCAGGAGCTCATCGACCTCTCGCGCGTGCAGGACGACGACCCGCTCGACGACCCCGAGCGCGTCCAGGTCGACGCGGTCGTCGATCGCGCGATCGACGCGGTGCGCGTCGCCGCCGAGGCCAAGCGCATCCGCATCTCGACGCGCGTCGTCGACGCCGCGACGGTGCTCGGCGACGAGTCGATGCTCGTCATGGCGCTGCACAACCTCGTCGCGAACGCCGTGCAGTACTCGCCGGAGGGCTCGCATGTCGGCGTCGGCGCGCGACTGAACGGCGACCTCGTCGAGGTGAGCGTGACCGACAAGGGCGTCGGCATCGCACCTGCGGACGCCGACCGCGTGTTCGAGCGCTTCTACCGCGTCGACCCGGCGCGCTCGCGCGTCACGGGCGGCACGGGCCTCGGCCTGTCCATCACGAAGCACATCGCCGTGAGCCACGGCGGCGAGGTGCAGCTCTGGTCGAAGCCCGGCCAGGGATCCACGTTCACGCTGCGCCTGCCCGTCGCGCAGCCCGAGGCTCAGGGAGCCGCATGACCCGCATCCTCCTCGTCGAAGACGAGATCGCGCTCGCCGAGCCCCTCGCCTACCTCCTCGGACGCGAGGGCTACGAGGTGCACCACGTCTCCGACGGCCTCGACGCCGTCGAGTCGTTCGACGCCGAGGGCGCCGACCTCGTGCTGCTCGACCTCATGCTGCCCGGCATGGCCGGCACCGAGGTGTGCCGCACGATCCGCACGCGCTCGAACGTGCCGATCATCATGCTCACGGCGAAGGACTCGGAGGTCGACGTCGTCGTCGGGCTCGAGCTCGGCGCCGACGACTACGTCACGAAGCCGTACTCGACGCGCGAGCTGCTCGCCCGCATCCGCGCCGTGCTGCGCCGCCGCGTCGAGGCGGAGGAGGACGACGGCGACGCGATCGTCGAGGCGGGGCGCGTGCGACTCGACGCCGATCGTCACACCGTGAGCGTCGCCGGGCAGTCGGTGTCGATGCCGCTCAAGGAGTTCGAGCTGCTCGAGTACCTCATGCGCAACGCCGGCCGCGTGCTCACGCGCGGCCAGCTCATCGATCGCGTGTGGGGGAGCGACTACTTCGGCGACACGAAGACGCTCGACGTGCACGTGAAGCGCCTGCGCTCGAAGATCGAGCTCGACCCGTCCGAGCCGCAGCAGCTGCTCACGGTGCGCGGGCTCGGCTACCGCTTCGAGGGCTGAGGCCCGCTGCACGATCCCGCACGGCCGAGGGGGCGGCATCCGTGATGGATGCCGCCCCCTCGAGCGTGGTGCGTGGGCGCCGCTACGGCGCGGGGGTCTCGACGACCGAGGGCTCGGGCTCGGACTCCTCGGGTGCGACGGGGCCGTAGCTCGACCAGTTGGCGGTCTCGATCGAGAAGACGGGGACCGACAGGGCGGCGCGCTCGGCGGCGTCGGCCGAGAAGACGACGTCCTCGAGGGAGCCGACGGTGAGGGGGCTCGTGAAGACGAGCTGCTGCTCGGGGAAGCCGAACGCCGTGACGCCCTCGTCGAGGTCGATCTCCTGCTCCTCGGTGCCGACCGTGACGACGAGCGTCGTGGCGGGGCCGGAGTTCACGAAGGTCACGGCGAGGCTCGAGAGGTCGTCGTCGGCGACGAGCACGGCGTTGCGGATGTCGACGGGGCCCGTCGCGCCCGAGACGCCGTCCGCGGCGTCGTACTGGTACTGGGTCGCCTGCGGGGTGGTGAAGTTGCAGCCTGCGAGCGTCGCGGTCGCGACCAGTGCGGCCGCGACGGCGGCGAGACGGGACTTCACGGGTGCTGCTCCTTCGATTCCACGCACGATCGACGAGCACGAGTCTAGCGGGGCCCCGATGCCCGTCCGAGCCGCTCCTGCCGACGTGGCGGGGATCATGCCAGCGACGGGTGGTAGAATCAAGAGTCTGTGCAATCGAGGAGCCAAATCCTATGAACTTCGAGGTCGGCGAGACCGTCGTCTATCCCCATCATGGTGCTGCCACCATCACCGAGGTGAAGAAGCGCAAGATCAAGGGCGAGGAGAAGGTCTACCTCAAGCTCAACGTCACCCAGGGCGACCTCACGATCGAGGTGCCCGCGGACAACGTGGGGCTCGTCGGCGTGCGCGACGTCATCGGCAGGGAGGGGCTCGACAAGGTGTTCGAGGTCCTCAAGGCCCCCTTCACCGAGGAGCCCACGAACTGGAGCCGCCGCTACAAGGCGAACCTCGAGAAGCTCGCCTCCGGCGACGTCATCAAGGTGAGCGAGGTCGTCCGCGACCTGTGGCGTCGCGACCAGGACCGCGGCCTCTCCGCCGGCGAGAAGCGCATGCTCGCGAAGGCGCGGCAGATCCTCGTCTCCGAGCTCGCGCTCGCGGAGAAGACCGACGAGGAGGCTGCGAGCAACGTCCTCGACGAGGTGCTCGCGTCCTGACGCGCCACGTCCGGCGCGCGCTGCCCTCGGGCGCGCGCGTCCGGCGAGGCGCGCCTGGCGGGCGCATGGGCGTCCGTTCCTCCCCGGCCTCGTAGAGTCGTCTGCGTGACCGACCCGTCGAGTGCGCCCGAACCGACCGTCGCGGTCATCCTCCTCGCGGCCGGCGAGGGCCTCCGGCTCGGGCGCGGCGAGCCCAAGGCCTTCGTGCATCTCGCGGGTCGGCCGATCCTCGCGCACGCGCTCGAGTCGCTCGCCGGCATGCGCAGCCATCCGCAGGTCGTCGTCGCCGTGCCGCCGAGCCACGAGGCGATCGCCCGCGAGCTCGTGCGCGGCGTCGCCGGCCTCGACGTCGAGCGGTCGTCGATCGTCGTCGGCGGCGCCTCGCGCCAGGAGTCGGTGCGCATCGCGCTCGGCCATCTCGCGCCGACCGTCGCGACGGTGCTCGTGCACGACGCCGCACGGCCCATGACGCCCGCGGTCATCTTCGACTCCGTCGCCGCCGAGGTCGAGCGCACGGGCGAGGGCGTCATCACGGGTCTGCCCGTGTCCGACACCGTCAAGCGGCTCGGGCCCGACGACCGCGTCGCCGAGACCCTCGACCGCTCGCAGCTCACCGCGGTGCAGACGCCGCAGGGCTTCCCGCGCGCGTGGCTCGAGGAGGGGCATGCGCGCGCGACGAGCGACCACACGGACGACGCGGCGCTCGTGAGCGACATCGGCCACCCCGTGCGCGTGATCGCGGGCGACCAGCTCGCATCGAAGATCACGACGACGTGGGAGCTGCGCCGCACGGAGGAGATGCTGCAGCGCGATCCGTCGGCGACGATCCGCATCGGCACCGGCACCGACGTCCACGCCTTCCATCCCGACGCCGAGCTGTGGCTCGCGGGGCTGCGCTGGCCGGGCGAGCCGGGGCTCGCGGGCCACTCCGACGGCGACGTCGTCGCGCACGCCATCTGCGACGCCATGCTCTCGGCCGTGCGGCTCGGCGACGTCGGCGAGGTCTTCGGCACGGCCGACCCTCGGCTGGAGGGCGCGCACGGCGACGTCTTCCTCGCGCAGGCGCTGCGACTCGTGCGCGACGAGGGCTACGAGCTCGTCAACGTCTCGGTGCAGGTCGTGGGGGAGCGTCCGCGCATCGCGTCGCGTCGGCGCGAGGCCGAGGCGCACCTGTCGGCCGTGCTCGGCGCCTCGGTGAGCGTCGCGGGCACGACGTCCGACGCGCTCGGCTTCACCGGCCGCGGCGAGGGCGTGGCGGCCATCGCGACGGCGCTCGTGCGCGCCGCGACGTCGCAGCCCGCCGGTCCGCACCTCGACTGACGCGGCCGTGCCCCGATCGCGGCGTGTCGGGGAGGCGGTGTTGTCGACCCGGTTGCGGCGTGGTAGACATGCGCAGCACGTTCGTGAAGCAACATCTGCACGAACGTGCAAACCATACACAACGACGTGTCGTCGAGCCTCTCGACGACCTGGTCGCCGATGCACAGCAGCATCGGCGGAAAGGTGGGCCGATGCTCGAAGCAGCGTCCCTCGGCAGACTGGCGGCAGCAGATGCGCCGCCCGTGCCGGCTAGCGACAACCCCGTGATGCAGGTGCTGACCTGGATCGCCACCCACTTCATCGGGCTCTTCCAGGCATCAGGAGAGGCCTTCGTCGGCCTGGTGACGGGCATCCTCCCGACGCTCATCGTGCTGCTCACGCTCATGTACGCCATCACGACCTGGGTCGGCGAGGCGCGCATGACGCGAGCGGTGCAGTTCTCCGCGCGGTATGCGATCACCCGCTACACGCTCATGCCGATCCTCGCGGTGATCCTCCTCACGAACCCGATGTGCTACTCGTTCGGCGTCTACCTGCCCGAGCGGCAGAAGCCCGCCTTCTACGACTCGGCCGTCTCGTTCGTGCACCCCGTCACCACGTTCTTCCCGCACGCCAACGGCGGCGAGCTGTTCGTGTGGGCAGGCATCTCGGCAGGCGTCCTGCAGGCCGAGCCCGAGAAGTACCCGGTCCTCGCGATCCTCTACTTCCTCACGGGCATCGTCGTGATCTTCTTCCGCGGCTTCATCACCGAGGCGATCACGCGCTTCCTCATCCGTCGACAGGGCCTCACCGAGGTGTTCGACGGCTACGACCGCGAGTTCGCCGAGGCACGTGCGACTCGCCTGGCCAAGAAGGCGGCCTGACCATGAGCGACTACCAGAGCGCCCGCGTCTCCGCGGGCAGCGGCGGATGGGGCCCCGGCTTCGTCGTCGCCCCCGACGAGCAGAAGAACGTCATCCTCTCGGTGACCGGCGGCGGCATCCACCCCGTGGCGGCCCGGCTCGCCGAGCTCACGGGTGCGGAGGCCGTCGACGGCTTCACGACGAGCATCCCGGACGACCGCGTCGCAGCGGTGGTCATCAACTGCGGCGGCACCGCCCGCATCGGCGTCTACCCCAAGAAGCGCATGCTGACCGTCGACGTCTACGCAGGCGAGCCCTCGGGCCCGCTCGCGCAGTTCATCACGCCGGACGTGTTCGTCTCGGCCGTGGGCGTCGAGCAGGTGACCCTCGCAGGCGAGGGTGCGGAGGTGTCGGCCTCGGCCGCGCCCGCGCAGGCCACCAACGCGCTCGACCTCACGGCCGACCCGAAGGCGAGCCGCGTCGGCGCCGACCGCATCGCCGCGGCGAAGGCCGAGGCGAACGCGAACCAGCAGGGCGGCTTCATCGGCGTCTTCTCGCGGATCGCGACGTCGTTCGGCGGCGTCATCGGCGGCATCATCAACACGCTGCTGTCGTCGGGTCGCCAGGCGCTGACCCTCGTGCTGCAGACGATCATCCCGTTCATGGCGTACGTGAGCCTGCTCATCGGCTTCGTCACCTACACGGGGCTGTCGGACCTCATCGCGCAGGGCGTCACGCCCCTCGCGTCGAACCCGCTCGGCCTCATCCTGCTCGGCGTCATCACGGGCCTGCCGTTCCTGTCCCCGATCCTCGGCCCCGGTGCCGCGATCGCGCAGGTCGTCGGCGTGCTCATGGGCGCGCAGATCGGCATCGGCGCCCTGCCGGTCGCGTACGCGCTGCCCGCGCTGTTCGCGATCAACGGCCAGGTCGGCTGCGACTTCGTGCCCGTGGGCCTCGCGCTCGGCGAGGCGAAGCCCGAGACCGTGTCGATCGGCGTGCCGGCGGTGCTGTTCTCGAGAATGGTCACGTCGCCACTGGCCGTGGTGCTGGCGTACTTCGTCAGCTTCCTGCTGGTCTAGTCGGACGACGAAGGAGAGACGAAGGGATGTCGAGCGCGATGACGACGCTGTACGAGGCGACGGTGACGAGGATCGGGGCGGATGCCCAGGACATGATCGACGCGGGGGTGGTCATCCTCTTCGGGGAGCCGTGCCCGGATGCCCTCGCGGAGGTGAGCATCGTCCACTCGGGCGGTGCCGCCGACGTGGACCTCGCCCCGCAGCCCGGCGACGTCGTCGTGCTCGGCGCGACCGAGCTCACGGTGCGGGCGGCGGGCGAGCTCGCGGGCTCGAACCTCCGCGAGCTCGGTCACATCGTCCTGTACTGCGACCCGGCGGACGACCAGGCGCTCCTGCCCGGCGCCGTCTTCGTCGACGGGCAGCTCGGTGCCGTCGTCGACGGCGATCGCGTGGCGATCGAGCGCAGGGCCTGACGATGGAGCTGGACGGCCGCTTCGGCATCGTCCTGCTGGTCGTGCTGCTGCTCGGCATCGGCCTGAGCCTCTTCCAGCACTTCTCGTACCAGCGGGCGACGCGACGCATGGTCGCCGAGCACCAGGGAGCCCGCGAGTCCTTCCTCGTCTCCGGACGCGGCAAGGGCTGGCTCCGCGGCGCCGTGGTGCTGCTCGTCGTCGACTCGTCGTCGTCGCGCATCGAGGCGGCCGAGGCGATGGTGGGAGCGAGCGTGTTCGCTCGCTTCCGCCCTCGTCCCGAGCTGCTCGGATCCCTGTCGTCCGCGCGCGATCGCGCGAAGGACAAGCACCTGGGCGAGGCCGTCGAGTCGGCGATCGCCCAGTACCGCACGCTGCGGAAGAAGCGCTGAGGCGCTGACGCACCACCCGTGCGCTGCACGGGCGTCCCCCGCGGGCCGGCATCGACCCGCTATGCTCAAAGCAACAATGTGCGCGACGACATGCACGAATGTGCACTCGCTGCGAATCGGACCGAGAAGGGTCGAGACCAAATGGGATACACGAAGCGGCTCGTGGAGCGGGAGCAGCGCCTCGGGCGCCCCGTCCGCGTGGGACTCGTCGGCGCAGGCCAGATGGGCACCGGATTCATCGCGCAGATCGCGCGGCAGAAGGGCGTCGACGTCGTCGCCGTCGCCGACGTCGCCATCGAGCGCGCCGAGGACGCCCTGCGCAAGGCGGGCATCGACGACGTCACCCGCGGCGACGAGGCCGCGCTCGCGGCCGCGATCGAGGCCGGCGGCCACGTCGTGCTCGACGACGGGCTCGCGCTGACGCGACTCCCCGTCGACATGGTCATCGAGGTCTCGGGCGTCCCCGAGGTCGCCGCCAAGGTGGCCCTCGCCTCGCTCCTCGCTGGCAAGCACGTCGCGCTCATGACCGTCGAGGCCGACGTGACGGTGGGCCTGCTGCTGCAGGCCGTCGCCAAGCAGTCCGGCGCGATCTACACGGTGTGCCGCGGCGACGAGCCCGTCGAGTGCCTCAAGCTCGTCGAGTTCGTCGAGGACATCGGCCTCGAGGTCGTCATGGCGGGCAAGGGCAAGAACAACCCGCTGCACCAGGACGCCACCCCCACGAGCCTCGCGGAGGAGGCGGAGCGCAAGGGCATGAACCCGCGCATGCTCTGCTCGTTCGTCGACGGCACGAAGACGATGATCGAGATGGCCGACCTCGCCAACGCGACGGGCCTCGAGCTCACGCGTCGCTCGATGCACGGCCCCGAGGCGAGCGTCAAGACCCTGCAGGACGTCTTCAAGCCCATCGAGGACGGCGGCATCCTCGAGGCGAGCGGCGTCGTCGACTACGCCACGGGCGACGTCGCCCCCGGCGTCTTCGTCATCGGCAAGGCGACGCACCCCGTCGTCCACGAGGAGCTCTCGTACCTGAAGATGGGCGTCGGCCCGTACTTCTCGTTCTACCGTCCGTACCACCTCGCCTCCATCGAGGCCGTGCTGTCGATCGGCGAGGTCATGATCGACGGCGAGCCCTCGCTCGCACCGCGCGCCTGGAAGGCCGACGTCTCGGCGATGGCGAAGCGCGACCTCGTCGCGGGCGAGCGCATCGACGGCATCGGCGGCGAGCACGTCTACGGCGACGCCGTGCCGGCTGCGGAGGCCCGCGCCAACCGCGAGCTGCCCATCGGCCTCGCGAGCGCGGCGACGCTCGTGCGCGACGTCGCGAAGGGCACCGCGATCACGTACGACGACGTCACGCTCGACGAGAGCCGCACGATCGTGCTGCTGCGCAAGCTGCAGGACGCCCTGCTCGCCGCCGGCGTGCTCGACGGTGGATCCGCCCCGATCGACCTCGGCGCGCTCGCCGGCGCCGGAGCCCGCTGATGGTCGACATCGTCCACGACCGCGAGCTCGCCATCGAGGCGCTCGGCACGCTGTGGCGCATCCGGCGCTTCGAGGAGGCCGTCGAGGACCTCTACGGCCGCGGCATGATGCACGGCACCATGCACCTGTCGATCGGCCAGGAGGCCGTGCCCACGGGTGCGTGCCTCGCGCTGCGTCGCGACGACTACATCACGTCGACGCACCGCGGCCACGGCCACTGCATCGCCAAGGGCGCCGACCTCGAGCGCATGATGGCCGAGCTCCTCGCGAAGGAGACCGGCTACTGCCGCGGGCGCGGCGGCTCGATGCACATCGCCGACGCCGCGACGAACAACCTCGGCGCCAACGGCATCGTCGCCGGCGGCGTGCCGATCGCGGCGGGTGCGGGCCTCAGCGCCCAGATGCGCGGCACCGACCAGGTCGCCGTCTGCTTCCACGGCGACGGCGCGATGGGCGAGGGCGCCTGGCACGAGGGCGTCGTCCTCGCCGCGATGTGGAAGCTGCCCGTCGTCTTCCTCTGCGAGAACAACCTCTACGGCATGTCGATGTCGTCGGCGAAGGCCTTCCCGCTCGAGCGGCTGTCGGACCGTGCGAACGGCTACGGCATCCCGGGCGTCACGGTCGACGGCAACGACGTCCAGGCGGTGCACGACGCCGTCGAGACCGCCGTCGCTCGCGCGCGCGCCGGCGAGGGCCCCACGTTCATCGTCGCCGAGACGTACCGCTGGCGCGGGCACTCGAAGAGCGACAAGAACCTCTACCGCACGCGCGACGAGATCGAGTCGTGGCGCGAGTCGAACGACCCCATCGCGCGCTTCGAGCGCACGGTGACCGAGGCCGGGACGCTCACGGAGGAGGACGTGCAGCGGGTGCGCGACGAGGTCCGCGACGACCTGCGCGCCGCCGTGCAGCGTGCCGCCGCCGCGCCCGACGCGACGCCCGAGGGACTCCTCGACGCCGTGTTCGCGACCACCCAGGGAGCCATGCGATGACCATGCAGGACCAGCGCGTCGACGCGGGCGCCGGCACCGAGCACCCCGTGGGCCTCGGCGCGCGCCCGGGCGCCGAGACGACCGAGATGACCTACGCCGAGGCGATCCGCGACGCGCTGCGCATCGCGATCGAGGGCGACCCGTCCGTCTTCATGATGGGCGAGGACGTCGGCCGCTACGGCGGCGCCTTCGGCGTCACGGGCACGCTCGTCGACGACCTCGGCACCGACCGCATCCGCGACACGACGATCTCGGAGCTCGGCATCGTCGGCCTCGGCGTCGGCGCCGCCATGACGGGCATGAAGCCCATCGTCGAGATCCAGTTCTCGGACTTCACGGCGCAGGCGATGGACCAGATCGCCAACCAGGCAGCGAAGATCCACTTCATGCTCGGCGGCGAGGCGAGCGTGCCGCTCGTCATCCGCGCGCCCGGCGGCTCGGGCACGGGCGCCGCGGCGCAGCACTCGCAGTCGCTCGAGTCGTGGTTCGCCCACATCCCGGGCCTCAAGGTCGTCATGCCCGCCTCGGGCGACGACGCGAAGGGCCTGCTGCTCGCCGCGCTCGACGACCCGAACCCCGTCATGATCATCGAGCACAAGTTGCTCTACAAGCAGACGTTCGAGGTGCGCACGGGCGACGTGCGCACGCCGATCGGCAAGGCCGCCGTGCGGCGCACGGGCGGCGACGTCACGATCGTCGCCACCGGCGTCGAGGTGCAGCGCTCGCTCGAGGCCGCCGAGCTGCTCGCGGCGCAGGGCATCGAGGCGACGGTCGTCGACCCGGTCACGCTGACGCCGCTCGACTCGGAGACGATCCTCGCCGAGGTCATCCGCACCGGCCGCGCCCTGCTCGTGCAGGAGGCCGTGCAGACGCTCGGCTTCATGAGCGAGGTCTCGGCGATCATCGCCGAGTCGGAGGCGTTCGTGCACCTGCGCGCACCCATCCGCCGCCTGTCGGGCCTCGACGTCCCCATCCCGTACGCGCCGAAGCTCGAGCGCGCCGTGGTGCCCCAGGTCGACGACATCGTGGCGGCCGCGACCGCCCTCGTGCGGGAGTGGTGACATGCCCGAGCTCGCGCTGACGATGCCCAAGATGTCGATGACCATGGAGGAGGGCACCATGGTCGTCTGGCTCAAGCAGCCGGGCGACGCCGTGAAGAGCGGCGAGGCCGTGGCGGAGGTGACGACCGACAAGGTCGACATGGAGGTCGAGAGCCCCTACGACGGCGTGCTCGCGCGCATCGTCGCGGAGCCCGACGACGTCGTCGCCGTCGGCGACCCCATCGCGTACATCGCCTCCGACAGCGACGACCTGCTCGGCGGCCTCTTCGACGCGCCCTCGGGCGACGCCGTCGAGGCGGCGCCGGTGCCGGATGCCGTCGCCGAGCCCGCGAGCACCCCCGAGGCCCCCGCGGGCGGTGCGGCCGACTGGCCCGCCGCCGTGCCGGCGGCCCGCACGCTCGCGCAGTCCTCCGGGGTCGCCCTCGGCACCGTGCAGGGCACGGGCCGCTGGGGTGCGATCACCGTCGCCGACGTCGAGCAGGCGTCGGCGCCCCAGCCTGCGGCGGCGTTCGCGACAGCGCCGCCGCAGCCCCCCGTCGCGCCGGTGCCGGCAGCACCCCCTGCCGGCGGATCCGCGCCGGCACCGGCCGCGGCTCCTGCCGCGCAGGCGCCGAGCCGTCCGCGGTCGCCGAGCGACCCCGCGGCGGCGCGCCGTCGTCGCACGCGCATGGCGGTCGCTCGGGTCATGGACGCCTCGGCGCTCGTGCCGCAGTTCACCGCCTACGTCGACCTCGACCTGTCGAGGCTCGACGCCGTGCGCAAGACGGACCTCGGCGGCGCGAGCTGGACGGCGATCCTCATGCGCATCCAGGCGCAGGCGCTCGCCGAGTCGGCGCCCGTGAACCAGACGTGGACGGACGACGGTCCCGTCGCCAACGTGCACGTGGGCATCGCGCTCGCGGTCGACAGCCCGAACGGCCTCATCGCGCCCGTGTTCGTCGACCCGCACCGCGGCACGCTCGCGGCACTCGCGGCGGCCATCGGCGAGACGGTCGAGCAGACGCGTGCGGGCACCCTTCCCGCCGACCGCCTGCAGGGCGGCACGAGCGTGCTGTCGAACCTCGGCGGCTTCGGCATCGAGCGCTTCAACGCGCTCCTGACCCCGCCGCAGTCGTCCGCGCTCTCGACCGGCTCGATCGCGCAGCGCCTGCTCGTGCACCCCGACGGCTCGTTCGGGCCGCGCCTGCAGTGCACCGTGGGGCTCACGCTCGACCACCGCGTCGCGGACGGCGCCGATGCGGCACGCGTGCTGCAGCGCATGCGCGAGCTCACGGCGAACCCGGCCCTGCTGGGCTGACGCGCGGCGCCGGCGCACGCAGCACGACGCCGGCGCCCGCAGCACGACGCCCGCAGCACGACGAAGGGGCCCACCGAGCGGTGGGCCCCTTCGTCGTGCCGTCTGTCGTGCGTCGCGCGTGGCGCGTCGCAGGCGATCCGGGGGTGCGGAGGGAGCATCCCCCTCGCACCCCCGCCTGCGAAGCGCCTCGCGCCTCGCGCTGCAGCCTCGGCGGGCTACGCCTCGGCGGGCTGCGGCGGCTCGGAGGCGCGCTCGCGCTGCGTCGCCTCCAGCTCCGCCTCGGCCGCGGCCTTGCGCGCGACGTCGCGGCGACGCTCGACGCGCGAGACCGCGAAGGCGAACCCGAGCGCGAGCACCGCGAGGACGCCGATCGTCCAGCCGCCCATCTGCGACGCGCCGAAGAAGAGGCCCGTGAGCGGGTTGGCGCCGTCGACGAGCGACGAGATGCGCGTCGCGCCGTCGGGCAGCTCGAAGCCGGCCGACTGGGCGATCTGCGTGAACGAGCCCGCCGTCGCCGTGGCGATGAACAGGCCGATGCCGATGACGATCGCGCCGCCGATGACCGACCGCACGATGTTGCCGCGGAAGATCGGCACCATGATCGCGACGATGAACGGGATGGTCGCGAGGTCGACGAGCGGCAGCACCGTGTTGCCGAGCGGCGCGAGGGCGACGGCGACGACGACCGTGACGGGCACGAGCACGAGCGACGTCGCGAGCACGGCCGGCTGGCCGACCGCGATGGCGGCGTCGAGGCCGATGTAGAACTTGCGCCCCGGGAAGCGGCGCTCGACGAAGGTCTTCGCCGACTCCGAGATGGGGATGAGGCCCTCCATGAGCAGCGACACCATGCGCGGCAGCAGCACCATGACGGCCGCGAGGCTCACGGCGAGCGTGAGGATGGCGATCGAGTCGCCGCGCGGGTCGTCGAAGCCGAAGCCGAGGATGCCGAGCAGGATGCCGAGGACGAAGCCGAGGATCATCGCCTCGCCGAAGACGCCGAAGCGCTTCTGGATCGTCGTGGGATCGGCGTGCAGGCGGTTGAAGCCCGGGATGCGGTCGAAGAGCCAGTTGAGCGGCGCCGCGAAGGCGATGTACGGCACCGAGGTGCCGTGGGGGAAGGAGATGTCGGGGAAGCCGAAGTACTTCTGGATCCACGGGGCCGAGAGGTCGGCGAGCGCGAGCACGACCGTCATGTGCACGGCTGCGGCGGCGATGCCCAGCCAGAACGACTCGGTCACCGCTGCCACGAGCGCGCCCACGAGCGCGGTGTGCCAGAAGTTCCACAGGTCGATGTTGAACGTGCGCGTGAGGCCCGTGGCGAGCAGCACGATGTTGACGACGAGGCCGAGCGGGATGATGATCGCGCCGACCGTCGAGCCGAAGGCGATGGCCGCCGACGACGGCCAGCCGACGTCGATCGTCGTGAGGTTGACGCCGAGGCTCTCGGCGATGCCGGTCGCGGCGGGTCCGACCTGCGTGCCCATGAGGCCGATGACGAGGTTGATGCCGATGAAGCCGACGCCGATGAGCAGACCGGCGCGGATGGCCTGCGGCACCTTCTGCCCGAGGATGAGGCCGAAGATCGCGATGAGGAACGGCAGGGTGATCGAGGCGCCGAGCGTGCTGAGGTAGCCGCTCACCTCGCTGAGGATGTCGGTGAACGCGTCCATGAGAAGCTCCTTCGCTCCTACGGTGACAGGGGAGGGGTGCGGCCGAGGCCGCGGCGATGCGGGCTAGGCGAGGTGGGCGCGCAGCTGCTGGTGCACGCCGTCGACGCCGATGCCGGTGAGGAACGGCAGACCCGCGACGACGGGGATCTGCACGCTGTCGGGCACCTGGGTGGTCGCGACGATGAGGTCGGCGTTCGGGGTGCCGGTGAGGAGGTCGGCGACGGCGCCCTGCGAGATCGTCGCCTGGATGCCCTCCGACTCGCAGAATGCTCGGACCTTCTGCACGACCACGGTGGAGGTCGCGACGCCGGTGCCGCAGATGACGAGGATGCGCTTGGTGCTCATGGGGATGCTCCTTCGCATCGTCCGGGACGGATGGCATGATCTTGGCACCGATCTCGCGATCGTGCGTGCGGCGCGCACATCTGTGCCGCAAGATGGGGTCATCCGTGAGCGAGAGGTCGGCCGATGGGTGACATGACGATGCAGGCGCTGCCGACGGCGTGCGCCGTGCGCCTGGAGGCGGCCGACGCCGAGGACGCGCTGCGGCGCATCGCCGCGCTCGCGGTCGAGGCGGGCCACGCGGAGCCGACGTTCCCCGACGCGCTCGTGCGACGCGAGCTCGCGTACCCGACCGGTCTGCCGACCGCGGTGGCCGTCGCGATCCCGCACGCCGACCCGACCCACGTGCGCGAGGCGGGCTTCGCCGTCGCGACGCTGGCTCGGCCGGTCTCGTTCGGCGTCATGGGCACGGCCGACGACCGGATCGACGTCGACGTCGTCGTCGCGCTGCTCGTCACCGAGGCGCACGCGCAGGTCGAGGTGCTGACGACCCTCGTCGACATCGTGCAGCGCGACGGCTGGGAGACGACGCTGCGGGCGGCGGAGACCCCCGAGCGGCTCGCCGCGGCGTTCGACGCGCTGCTCGACGCCTAGCCGAGCCGGGCGACGCCGCCGCCGCCTACGCCTCGGCGAGCAGCGCCGTCGCGAGCGGCTCGTCGACGATGAGCACGTCGACGAGGTCGCGCGAGAGCGCCGCACGCACGGCACGCGCCTTCTGCGCGCCCACGGCGACGGCCACGACCGACTCGATGCCGCGCAGCGCGTCGAGCTCGATCGCGACGACGCGGCGGTCGACGGGGGAGTCGACGTAGGTGCCGGAGGCGTCGAAGAAGCGCGTGCAGCAGTCGCCGATGGCGCCGCTCGCCTCGAACTCGGCGCGCTCCTCGTCGGAGAGGTTCGTCGACTCGACGATCGCCGCGGAGGCGCCGGACCCGACGACGCCGATGCCGACGATCGCGATCTGCGCCCGTGCGGCGGCCTCGAGCACGGATCCGATGGTCGACTCCCGCAGCAGCCCGTCGCGCAGCGACGCGGACTCGACGACGGCGGGGGCGTACAGGCGGCGGTGCCCGGCGCCCAGCCGCGTCGCGAGCGAGCGCACGAGCACGTTGCCGTCCTGCGCGGAGTCGACGATCGACAGCCCGCCGACGAGCGGCAGCACCTCGAGCCGAGGCCGCGAGCGACCGGGCTCCACGGCGTCGACGACGGCCTGCACGCTCGCACCCCACGACAGGGCGATGGCGCCCTCGTGGGGCGCCTCGCGCTCGAGCCACTCGGCGCCGAGCAGGCCGACGCGGCCGAGCTCGTCGTCGGCTCCGCGTGCGACGCGCACCTCGCGCAGCCCGAAGCGCTGCTGCAGCAGCTGCTCGAGGTCGGTGGCGCGACCGAAGGGATCCGTGATCGTGATCGTGACGATGCCGGCCTTGCGCGCCTCGGCGAGCACCCGGGAGACGTTCGATCGCGAGACGCCGATCGCCTCGGCCACCTCGGCCTGCGACAGCCCGTCGACGTAGTACAGGGTCGCTGCGCGCACGAGCGTCTCCTGCGAGCGGGCGGACGGCATCGGACTCCCTCGTCGTCGGGTGTCCGCCGATCCTACGTCCCGACGCAGCACCCAGGCGTCATCCGGTCAGCGGGCCGCATAGGCTTTCCCGGTGACCATCCGCATCCACGACTCGCGCGCGCAGCGCATCGTCGACCTCGCGCCCGTGCGCGAGGGCGAGGTCTCGTTCTACGTGTGCGGTCCCACGGTGCAGTCGAGCCCCCACGTCGGCCACCTTCGCAGCGCGCTCGCCTACGACGTCTGGCGTCGCTGGCTCGAGCACCGCGGTCTGCGGACGACGCTCGTGCGCAACGTCACCGACATCGACGACAAGGTGCTCGCGAACGCGACGGGGCACGAGTCGTGGTTCGCGCTCGCCTACCGCGTCGAGCTCGAGTTCACGGCCGCGTACCGCGCGATCGGCATCCTGCCGCCGACGTACGAGCCGCGCGCGACCGCGTCGATCCCGCAGATGCAGGAGCTCATCCAGACGCTCGTCGAGCGCGGCCACGCCTACCCGGCGCTCGACGGCTCGGCCGACGTCTACTTCGACGTGCGCTCCTGGAGCGAGTACGGCGCCCTGACGCGCCAGCGGCTCGAGGACCTCGAGCCCGCCGGCGACGCCGATCCGCGCGGCAAGCGCGACAGCCGCGACTTCGCGCTGTGGAAGGCGTCGAAGGACGACGAGCCGGCATCGGCCTCGTGGGCGTCGCCGTGGGGCGCCGGCCGACCCGGCTGGCACATCGAGTGCTCGGCGATGGCCCGCCGCTACCTCGGCGACGCGTTCGACGTGCACGGCGGCGGCCTCGACCTGCGCTTCCCGCACCACGAGAACGAGCTCGCGCAGTCGAGCGCCGCCGGCCTGCCCTTCGCGAGCGTGTGGAGCCACAACGGCACCGTGAACGTCGACGGCGAGAAGATGTCGAAGTCGCTCGGCAACTCGATCTTCGCCGCCGACCTGCTCGCGAGCGCCCGGCCCATCGTCGTGCGCTACTTCCTCGCGACGCCCCACTACCGCTCGGCGATCGACGTCCGCACGGTCGAGGGCGTGCTGGCCGACGGATCGCTCGCGGAGGCCGAGGCCGCGTTCGCGCGCATCGAGGGCTTCCTCGAGCGCGCCGGACGCCTGGGCGACGTCGCCGTCGGGGCGGTCCCCGCCGCGTTCGCGGCCGTGATGGACGACGACCTGTCGACGCCGCAGGCCGTCGCCGCGCTGCACGACGCCGTGCGCGCGGGCAACGCCGCGATCGACGCCGGCGACGAGCGGGCGGCGCTCGACGCCGCCTCCGCGGTGCGCGGCATGCTCGGCGTCCTGGGCCTCGACCCCTCCGACCCCGCATGGGCCGTCGCGGAGGGCGGTGCGGCGGAGGCCGCGCTCGGCCGACTCGTCGAGACCCTCATCGCCGACCGTCGCGCCGCGCGCGACGCACGAGACTTCGCCGCCGCCGACCGCATCCGGGACGCGCTGTCGTCGTCGGGCATCGCGGTCGCGGACGGCAAGGACGACACCACCTGGAGCATCGCATGAGCAGCAGCAACAAGCCGCAGCGCCCCCGAGGCAAGAAGGGCGCCACGAAGGGCACCGGCGGCAAGAACCGTCGCTCGCTCGAGGGCAAGGGACCGACGCCGAAGGCCGAGGACCGCGCCTGGCACCCCGCCGGCCAGCGCAAGGCCGCGAAGGACCGCCTCGAGGCGGCGCAGGCGCGCAGCGGGCGCCCGACGCAGCAGCAGCAGCCCCCGCGGCACCGCAAGCCGACGAGCGCGAGCGACGACTCCGAGCTCGTCACCGGTCGCAACGCCGTGCTCGAGGCGCTGCGCACCCGCATCCCCGCGACGACGCTGTACGTCGCCGCCCGCATCGAGGTCGACGAGCGCGTGCGCGAGATCCTCAAGCTCGCGACGTCGCGCGGCATCCCCGTGCTCGAGGTCATGCGGCCGGAGCTCGATCGGCTCTCGGGCCCCGACACCGTGCACCAGGGCATCGCCATCAAGGTGCCGCCCTACCAGTACGCGCACCCGAGCGACCTGCTCGAGCGCGCGCGCAAGGCGAAGCAGCCCGCGCTGCTCGTCGCGCTCGACGGCGTGACCGACCCGCGCAACCTCGGCGCCATCATCCGCTCGGCGGCGGCGTTCGGGGCGCACGGCGTCATCGTGCCGCAGCGTCGCTCGGTCGGCGTCACGGCCGCCGCGTGGCGCACGAGCGCCGGCGCCGCCGCGCGGACGCCCGTCGCGATCGCGGCGAACCTCACGCGCGCGCTCGAGGACCTCAAGGCCGAGGGCGTGTTCGTCATCGGCCTCGACGGCGACGGCGACATGAGCCTGCACGAGCTCGAGCTCGCGGACGGCCCCATCGCGATCGTCGTCGGCAGCGAGGGCAAGGGCCTCTCGCGCCTCGTCGCCGAGACGTGCGACGCGATCGTCTCGATCCCGATCACGGCGGCGACCGAGTCGCTCAACGCCGGCATCGCGGCGTCGGTGACGCTCTACGAGGTGGCGCGCCGCCGCACCGCCTGACGCGCAGGCGGTCAGACGAGGTCGCGCCAGTCGACCTCGTCCTCGTCGTCGTCGTCGCCCATCGGCAGCCCGCCGGGGCCGACGATGCGGATGGGGATGGTCTGCGTCGAGACGCCGAGCACGGCGGCCTCGTCGCGCCGATGCTCGAGCACGTCGACGACGTACGACTGCACGGCCTCGGCGAGCGGCACGCTGCGCGACTCGCGCTCGGCGACGTACCAGCGGTGCTCGAGCACCTGGTGGAAGATCTCCGCCGGCTCGAACTTGCCGCGCAGGTGGCGCGGCACCGACTGCACGACGGGCTCGAAGCGCGTGACGAGCCAGTCGTGCGCGAGCTGCTCGTCGTCGGCGTCGGGGTCGCGCCGGCGCTGCGACGCGGCGAACTGGTCGAGGTCGTTGAGCATGCGACGCGCCTGGTTCTCCTCGGCGTCGAGGCCCGTGAGGCCCAGCAGGCGCCGGTGGTGGTGGCCGGCGTCCACGACCTTCGGCTGGATGCGCACGCTCGTGCCCTCGGAGTCGGTGCGGATCTGCAGCTCCTCGATGTCGAAGCCCAGCGCGTTGAGCCGCTCGACGCGCTCGTTGATGCGCCACCGCTCCGCCTGGTCGAACTGCTCGACCTCGGTGAGCTGCGCCCACAGCTCGCGGTACTGCGCGACGATCGACCCCGCGACGTCGACGGGATCCTGGCCGTCGTCGAGGCGGCCGCCCGCCTGCAGGTCGAGCAGCTCGCCTGCGATGTTGACGCGCGCGATCTCGAGGTCGTTCTCGCGCTGCCCGCGCGACAGCCCGCTCGGGTAGAGCTTGCCCGTCTCCGCGTCGACGAGGTACGCGGCGAACGCGCCGGCGTCGCGCCGGAAGAGGGTGTTGGACAGCGACACGTCGCCCCAGAAGAAGCCCACGAGGTGCAGGCGCACGAGCAGCAGCGCGAGCGCGTCGACGAGGCGCTGCGCCGTCGCGACCTTGAGCGAGCCGGAGTAGAGGGCGCGGTACGGCATCGAGAACTTCAGGTGCCGCGTCGCGAGGATGGTGTCGAGCGGCTCGCCCGCGTCGTCGACGCGGCCCGCCACGACCGCGAGCGGCTCGACGCACGGCACCTGCAGCCGCTGCAGCCTGCGCAGCATGTCGTACTCGCCGCGCGCCATCTCGTCGCTTGTCTCCTTGAGCGCCACGACGCGTCCCGAGAGGTGCGCGAAGCGCACGAGGTGCCGCGAGATGCCCTTCGGCAGCGTCACGACGACGTCGTCGGGCCACTCGTCGAGGGGGACGTGCCAGGGCATCTCGAGGAGGGTCGCGTCCATGAGCGCCGACGTGATCCGGAGGTTGCCGCTCATGCATCGAAGCCTAGCCAGGGCGCATGGGGATGCGTGGCCTATCGTGGTGCGGATGCGCCGTCTCGCCGCCCTCGCCTCCACCTCCCTCGCCGCAGCCCTCGTGCTCGCCGGCTGCGTCGCGACGCCGCCTCCCACGGTCGGCGCCGCCCCCGTGGGCGAGGCCGCGCAGACCGAGGGCTTCCCCGCGAACATGGCGAGCCACGGCATCGTCGAGACCGACGAGGGCGTGCTGCTCACGCCCGTGGCCGCGGCCGCACCCGTGCCGACGGCCGACGTGGGCGACCGGGTCCACGTCGTCGTCTACGTCGACCTCCTGTGCCCGTACTGCGGCGAGTTCGAGGCGGCGAACGGCGCCTACCTCGAGGAGGCGGTCGCCGCGGGCGACGTCGCGCTCGAGACGCATCCCATCTCGTTCCTCGACCGGCTCTCGCTCGGCACCGAGTACTCCACGCGCGCGGCGAACCTCGTCGCCGCCGTCGCCGACCTGCACCCCGATGCGACGCCCGCCGTGCTGCGCGCGCTCTTCGCCGACCAGCCGGCCGAGCAGACGGCGGGGCTCGCGGACGACGAGCTGCTCTCGGTCGCCGCGTCGGCGGGCGCGCAGTCGGATGCCCTGACCGCCGCCGTGCGCGACGTGGCCTACCGAGGGTTCGTCGACGTCGCGACGTCGACGGCCACGACGCAGCCGCTGCCCGGCCGGTCGGAGCCGCTCACGGGCACGCCGACGATCCTGATCGACGGCGAGACCTACGGCGGCGACCCGGCCGACGCGGCGGCGTTCGCGGCAGCGGTCGACGCCGCTCGCGGCTGACCCGGACGCGCCGAGCGCCGCACGCGAACGAGGCGGGGCGGGACCGTGTGGTCCCGCCCCGCCTCGTGCGTGGTGCCTCGCGTCAGAGACGCTCGCCGGTCTCCGCGTCGAACAGGTGCAGGTGCTCCGGGTCCGGCGTCACGAAGATGTGGTCGCCGATCTGCGGGTGGCTGCGGCCGTCGACGCGAGCGACGAGGCTCACGCCCTCCGTCGGCGTCTCGGCCTCGGTGTCGACGAGCTCCGACGCGTCGACGATCGTCTCCGTCTGCGCCGTGCCGTAGAGGTAGCCGTCCGCGCCGAGCTCCTCGACCAGGTCGACGCGGATCGGCAGGCCGGGGCCCGACGTCGCGATCGTGAGGTCCTCGGGACGAATGCCGACCGTGACCTGCTTCGCCTTCGCGAGCGTCTCACGGGGGATCGGCACGACGTGCTCGCCGAACAGGATGCCCTGGTCGTTCGTCGGCAGCTGCAGCAGGTTCATGGCGGGGCTGCCGATGAAGCCGGCGACGAAGACGTTCGCGGGGCTCGCGTACAGGTCGCGCGGCGTGCCGACCTGCTGCAGGATGCCGTCCTTGAGCACCGCGATGCGGTCGCCCATCGTGAGCGCCTCGGTCTGGTCGTGCGTGACGTAGACGGTCGTGACGCCCAGGCGGCGCTGCAGCGACGCGATCTGCGTGCGCGTCTGCACGCGCAGCTTCGCGTCGAGGTTGGACAGCGGCTCGTCCATGAGGAAGACCTGCGGCTGGCGCACGATGGCGCGACCCATGGCGACGCGCTGGCGCTGACCACCCGAGAGGGCCTTCGGCTTGCGCGAGAGGTAGGGCTCGAGGTCGAGCAGCTTCGCGGCCTCGAGCACGCGCTCGGCGCGCTCGTCCTTGTTGACGCCGGCGATCTTCAGCGCGAAGCCCATGTTCTCCGCCACGGTCATGTGGGGGTAGAGGGCGTAGTTCTGGAAGACCATCGCGATGTCGCGATCCTTCGGGGGGATGTCGGTGACGTCGCGGTCGCCGATGAGGATGCGACCGTCGTTCACCTCCTCGAGCCCCGCGAGCATGCGCAGCGTCGTGGACTTGCCGCAGCCGGACGGGCCGACGAGGACGAGGAACTCGCCGTCGGCCACCTCCAGGTCGATCGCATCGACCGCGGGGCGGGTGCCGCCCGGGTAGAGCCGGGTTGCCTTGTCGAACGTGACAGACGCCATCGTCGTCCTCCTTCACCGGCAGGTACGTGCCGGACGATCCTTCGTGAATGGAAGCGGGACCTCGCAGTCCCGTGTGCCAGCCACTCTCGCACACGGCGCGCGGTTCCTCATAGCAATGCCCCGTATCCTGTCCCACGGCTCACGACACCGACGAGGACCGATGACGAACGATCGACGACTCACCAAGAACGAGCGCCGCACGCAGGCGCGCGAGACCGCGCGCCTCCAGCAGCAGCAGCGACAGCGCCGCGAACGGCTCACGAAGGGCCTGACGATCGGCGGCATCCTGCTGGGTGCCGCGGCGATCGTCGTCATCGTGACGCTCGTGATCGTCAACGCGATCCGCCCGCCCGGGCCCGGCCCGGAGAACATGGCCTCTGACGGCATCGTCGTCGGTCAGGGCCTCGTCGCCGAGACGTCGTCCGCGGTCGCCGCCGACGACGCACCGGTCGCGACCGACGAGCGCGACGACGTCGTGCAGATCGTGATCTACCAGGACTACCTCTGCCCGTACTGCGGCCTGTTCGAGACGACGAACGGCGAGTACATCGGCCAGCTGCTCGAGGACGGCGTCGCGACGGTCGAGTACCACCCGGTCTCGTTCCTCGACCGCCTCTCGCTCGGCGAGGAGTACTCGACGCGCTCGGCCAACGCCGCGGCGTGCGTCGCGGAGGCGGCGCCCGACAGCTTCTACGCGTGGAACACGCTGATGTACGAGAACCAGCCGGCCGAGAACACCGAGGGTCTCACCGACGCCGAGCTCGTCGACCTCGCCGAGCAGGCGGGCGTCGAGACCGACGCGGCGTTCACCGAGTGCGTCGAGTCCGTGCAGTTCGAGGGATGGGTCGAGCGGGCGACGCAGGACGCGCAGCTCGAGCCCGGACCGTCGGGCGAGGACGGCGTCGAGATCACCGGCACGCCCACGGTCCTCGTCGACGGCGAGCAGTACCGCGGGCAGCCCGGCGACGGCGCCTCCTTCACGGCCTTCGTGCAGGCTGCGCTCGGCCAGGTGTCCGGCGAGCCCGCCGAGACGCCGGCACCGAGCGAGGCGACGCCCGCGCCGAGCGAGGGCTGATGCGCGCGCGCACCTGGGTGGCCGGGTGCGCGGCGCTGCTCGCCCTGACGGGCTGCGCGCAGCAGGCCGAGCGGGCTGAGCCGCAGACGCTCGGCGAGCTCTCGGCCGCGTACCTCGACGCCGGCGGCGCGTGCGACGACCTCGTCGAGCAGTACCGCGCCACCGACGACGATCCCGCCGTCGCGACGTGCGGCACCGACACGGTGCTCACGATGGCGACGGACGACGAGCAGGCGGCGCGGCTGCGCACGGGGGCGCTGCTGCGCGGCGAGCCGGTGCTCGCCTCCGGCAGGTGGCTCGTGCAGGATCCCGACCTCGTCGAGCTGCAGCCGGCGCTCGGCGGCGAGGTCGTCGCGCTCGAGCCCGCCGACGGTCCGGCGAACCTCGCCGACGCGCTCGTCGTCGACGCGACGGGCGTCGTGGCGCAGGACCCGGTGGCCGCCGACGGCGAGCCCGGCCCCGTGCCCGCCGAGGGCACGACGATCACGATCGTCGTCGACCCCACGTGCGAGTACTGCGGCCGCTTCGAGGCCGCGAACCGCGAGCAGCTCGCGGCGTGGGCGGCGGACGGCACCGCGACGATCGTCTACCGGCCCGTCGCGCTCGACGACACCCTCGAGTCCGGCTACGCGGCATCGCTCGGCGTCGGTGCCGTCGCGTGCGTGGCGGATGCGGATCCCGACGCGGCCCTGGCGCTGCTCCAGGCGCTGCTCGAGCAGGGCGTCGACCTCGACGCCGAGGCGGTCGTCGCGCTCGCCGACGAGGCGTCGGCCGGCGCGGGGGACTGCGTCGCCGAGGGTGACTTCGCGTGGTGGACGCGGCAGGCGACCGAGCGCGCGCTGCAGGATCCGCTGCCGGACGGCGAGCCGCTGCGCGGCGTCCCGAGCATCTACGTCGGCGATCGGCTCTTCGCGGGCGACGTCGGCGACGCCGCGGCGTTCGCCGCCTTCGTGGCCGAGGGCTGAGAGCCTCCTGCCGGACTCGAACCGGCTGCCTTCTCATTACAAGTGAGATGCTCTACCTGGTGAGCTAAGGAGGCGCAGCCAGCATCCTCCCACGCCTAGGCTGGGTCGGTGCGTCTCCTCTGGGTGGTCGCCGCCTTCCTCGGCGGCATGGCGATGGCGGCGCAGAGCCGCATCAACGGCGAGCTCGCGGTGCGCGTGGGCGACGGCGTCACGGCGGCGCTCGTCTCGTTCTCCGTCGGGCTCGCGCTCGTCGGCACGCTCACGCTCGCGCTCCCCGCGGGTCGTGCGGGTGCGCGCCGGATGGTCGCGGCGCTGCGCGACGGCAGCCTCCGCTGGTGGTACGCCCTCACGGGGCTGTTCGGCGCGGTCGTCGTGGCGGCGCAGGGCCTCGCGGTGCCGACGCTCGGCGTCGCGCTCTTCACGGTCGGCATCGTCGCCGGCCAGACGCTCTCGGGCATCCTCGTCGACCGCATGGGCGTCGGCGTGCTCGGGGCGAAGCGCATCACGGCGCAGCGCGTGCTCGGCGCCCTCGTGACGATCGCGGCCGTCGCGATCGGCGCCGCCGCCGGCGGCTTCGACGCATCGTCGACCCTGCTCGTGCTGCTGCCGTTCGCGGCGGGCATGCTCATCGCGCTGCAGCAGGCGTTCGCCGGCCAGGTGCAGCACCACACGCGGTCGGCGCTCACGCAGACGACGTCGAACTTCCTCGTCGGCGCGCTCGCGCTCGGCATCGCGGTGCTCGTGCGCATCGCCGGCGGCCTCGAGCTCGAGCCGCTGCCCGCCGAGTGGTGGCTCTACCTCGGCGGTCCGCTCGGCTGCGCCTTCATCGCGATCGCCGCCGTCGCCGTGCACCGCATCGGCGTGCTCGCCCTCGGGCTCGCGTCGATCGCGGGCCAGGTCGTCATGGCGCTCGTGCTCGACCTCGTCGCGCCGACGGCGGGCCACCCCGTGTCGGTGCTCTCGTACGTCGGGGCGGGGCTCGCGATCGCGGGCGTCGCGGTCTCGACCGTGCGGAGGCGGCCGAGGGCCGCCGCCTGACTCAGGCCTTGGGCGTGAAGTCCAGCGCGACGGAGTTCATGCAGAAGCGGTCGCCCGTCGGCGTCTGGGGCGCGTCGTCGAAGAGGTGGCCCAGGTGGCTGTCGCACTTCGAGCAGCGCACCTCGGTGCGCACCATGCCGAGCGAGCGGTCCTCGATGAGGCGCACGGCGCCCGGGTCGGCCTGGTAGAAGCTCGGCCAGCCGCATCCGGAGTCGAACTTGACCTCGTCGCTGAAGAGCTCCTGGCCGCACGCGCCGCACGAGTAGACGCCGTGGCGCTCCTCGTCGAGCAGCGCGCCCGTCCACGGACGCTCGGTGCCCGCCTGTCGGAGGACCTGGTACGCCTCCGGAGACAGGCGCTCGCGCCACTGCTCGTCGGACGGGGCCTGGAAGTCGCTCATGCCTCGATCGTACGCGCCGGCAGGGCTGCGCGACGTGTCGTCGCGTACGCCGTGCGCGAAGGCCCGAGCGCGAGCGGCGAGCGACGATCGCTATGATCGGGGGTCATGTCCGAGCCCGAGGACGCGGACGCCCTCACCGCGGTGCAGCGCTCGATCCTCGACTTCGAGCAGTCGTCGCGCACGCATGCGGGTGCGAAGGCCGGAGCCATCCGCGAGCGATTCGGATGGTCCACGACCCGCTACTACCAGCAGCTCAACGCGCTCATCGACACGGAGGCCGCCCTGCGATACGACGCCCTGCTCGTCCGCAGGCTCCAGCGCATCCGCGATCGCGGGGAGGCATCGTGACCGACCGCTTCGACCAGCCGCCCAGGCTCGGCCGCGTCGGCGTGCACCGCGAGCCCGAGCGCGGCTGGTGGCGCTGGTGGATGACGGTCGTCGTGGCGGCGGCCGCGTGCGTCGTGCTCGTCGTCGGCGGGCTCGGCGCCCTGCAGCTGCTGCGCGTGAGCGACGTCGACACGAGCATGCCGACCGGCCCCGAGCCGATCACCGATCCCACGGCGCTGCCGGAGGGCACGACGATCACGGTGCTCGACGCATCCGGCGTCGGGGCGGCCGGCGAGGTCGCGGCGGCGCTGCAGGCGGCCGGATGGCCCGTCGCGGCGATCGCCGACGCGAGCGAGCAGCGCGCGACGACGACCGTGTACTTCCAAGGCGAGCTCGAGCCGTACGCGCTCGGCGTCGCGCAGACCATCGGCGTCGGCGGCGCCGAGGCGACCGACCAGCCGCTGTCGGGCTCGACGATCACGGTGATCGTCGGCACGGGCGTCGACCCCGCACCCTCCGCCTCCCCCTGAGGCGCGTCCCCATCGTCCTGAGGGCGTCCCCCAGGGAGCCCCTCTAGTCTCGCGGGACGACGACGTGGCGAGACGAGGGAGGGGCGCGATGCCCAGCGGCACCGTGAAGTGGTTCGATCGCGAGAAGGGGTTCGGGTTCGTCGTCGTCGACGACACCGCGGACGAGCTCTTCGTGCACTACCGCGACATCGCGATGGACGGCTTCCGCGTGCTCGCCGAGGGCCAGCGCGTCGACTTCGTCGTGGGCGACGGCGACCGGCCGCAGGCCCGTGAGGTCGTCCCCGGCGAGCCTCGGCGATAGCGCCGCTCGACACGGCCTAGTCTGGCGCGCATGCGTGCATCCCGAGCGTCCCGAGCCACCCGCAGCGCGGCGATCCTCATCGTCGCGGGCGTCCTGCTGACGGCGTGCGCCGGCGAGCCGGAGGCGACGCCCTCGCCGTCGCCGTCCGCGAGCGCCACGCCGAGCGCGGCCCCGGCCGAGCCCGAGCCCGAGGTCGTCACGGCGCCGCTCACGGGGGTCGTGCTCGACGCGCCCATCCAGCTGCCGAGCATCTCGGCGAAGATCGACAACCACCCGGATGCGCGTCCGCAGTACGGGCTCGAGTCGACCGACATCGTCTACGAGGAGCTCGTCGAGGGCGGCCTCACGCGCTACGTCGCCGTCTGGCACTCGACGATGCCGCAGCAGATCGGTCCCGTGCGCTCGATCCGCCCGATGGACCCCGCGATCGCGTCGCCGTTCGGCGGCATGATCGCGTTCTCGGGCGGCCAGCCGCACTTCGTCGCCGCCATGCAGGCGACGAACGTCGCGAACGTCATCCACGGTGCCGGCACGCACGACGCCTACTACTCCCGAGGCGGCGCCCATGCCGCGCCGCACAACGTGCTGCTGCAGGCGGCGCAGCTGCAGCAGGACATTGCCTCGATCGCCCCGCCGCAGCCGCAGTTCGCCTACGCCACCGACGCGGCCGCGCCGACGTCGCAGGCCGCCGGCGGCCCGGCGGCGCAGCTGTCGATGGCCTTCTCGCCCTCGCAGTCGCGCCAGTGGGGCTGCGACGCCGCGACGGGCAGGTGGCAGCGCGGCCAGCAGGGCAGCGCCGACCTCGATGCGAACGGCCAGCAGCTGAGCGCCGCCAACGTCGTGGTGCTGCGCGTGGAGGTGCTGCCGAACGGCGACATCCCGCAGACCATGCTCGAGGGTCGCTGGGGCGACGGCTTCGTGGCGAGCGGCTGCAGCTGGGTGCCCGTGACGTGGTCGAAGGCCGACGTCGCGAGCCCCATCCAGGTCGTCGACGCCGCGGGCCAGCCCGTCGTCCTGGCCCAGGGCAACAGCTGGGTCGAGCTCGTCCCGACCACGGGCTCCGCCACCGTCTCCTGACCCGCGCGCGACCCGTGCGCCGCCCGCGGGCGGGCGTCGCGCTCGCTTGCACTCTCGTGCCCTGAGTGCCAGACTCGACCCTGGCACTCGCGACGGTCGAGTGCCAGCAGACGTGTCGACGTGTCCAGGAGGGACGAGACAGCAATGGCAAAGATGATCGCATTCGACGAGGAGGCCCGACGCGGCCTCGAGCGTGGTCTCAACACGCTCGCCGACGCCGTGCGCGTCACCCTCGGTCCCCGTGGCCGCAACGTCGTGCTCGAGAAGAAGTGGGGCGCCCCCACCATCACGAACGACGGTGTGTCGATCGCGAAGGAGATCGAGCTCGACGACCCGTTCGAGAAGATCGGCGCGGAGCTGGTCAAGGAGGTCGCGAAGAAGACCGACGACGTCGCCGGAGACGGCACGACCACCGCGACGGTGCTCGCCCAGGCGCTCGTCCGCGAGGGCCTGCGCAACGTCGCGGCCGGCGCCGACCCCATCAGCCTCAAGCGCGGCATCGAGAAGGCGACCGCTGCGGTCTCCGCAGAGCTCGTCGCGCAGGCCAAGGAGATCGAGACGACCGACGAGATCGCCGCCACGGCGTCCATCTCGGCGGCCGACCCGGAGATCGGCCGGCTCATCGCCGAGGCGATCGACAAGGTCGGCAAGGAGGGCGTCGTCACCGTCGAGGAGTCGAACACCTACGGCACCGAGCTCGAGCTCACCGAGGGCATGCGCTTCGACAAGGGCTTCCTGTCGCAGTACTTCGTGACGGACCCCGACCGCCAGGAGACGGTGTTCGAGGACGCCTACGTCCTCATCGCCAACCAGAAGATCTCGGCGATCAAGGACCTGCTCCCGATCGTCGACCAGGTGATCCAGGCGGGCAAGCAGCTCGTCATCATCGCCGAGGACGTCGACGGCGAGGCCCTGGCCACGCTCGTCGTGAACAAGATCCGCGGCATCTTCAAGTCGGTCGCCGTCAAGGCTCCCGGCTTCGGCGACCGCCGCAAGGCGCAGCTCGCCGACATCGCCATCCTCACCGGTGGCGAGGTCATCTCCGAGGAGCTCGGCCTCAAGCTCGAGGGCGTCCAGCTCTCGCAGCTCGGCCGTGCGCGCAAGGTCGTCATCACGAAGGACGAGACCACGATCGTCGAGGGTGCCGGCGAGGCCGAGGCCATCGCCGGTCGCGTCCGTCAGATCCGCTCGGAGATCGAGGCGACCGACTCGGACTACGACCGCGAGAAGCTGCAGGAGCGCCTCGCGAAGCTCGCCGGTGGCGTCGCCGTCATCCGTGCGGGTGCCGCGACCGAGGTCGAGCTCAAGGAGCGCAAGCACCGCATCGAGGACGCCGTCCGCAACGCGAAGGCCGCCGTCGAGGAGGGCATCGTCGCCGGTGGTGGCGTCGCGCTCATCCAGGCCGGCAAGGCTGCGTTCGCGAAGCTCGAGCTCACGGGCGACGAGGCGACGGGCGCGAACATCGTCCGCGTCGCGATCGACGCGCCGCTCAAGCAGATCGCCCTCAACGCGGGCCTCGAGCCCGGCGTCGTGGTCGAGAAGGTGCGCTCGCTCGAGCCGGGTCACGGCCTCAACGCCGCGACCGGCGAGTACGTCGACATGCTCGCCGCCGGCATCGCCGACCCGGTGAAGGTCACGCGCTCCGCGCTGCAGAACGCCGCGTCGATCGCCGGCCTCTTCCTCACGACCGAGGTCGTCGTCGCCGAGAAGCCCGAGCGGAACCCGGCCCCGGCCGGCGACCCCACGGGTGGCATGGACTTCTAGAGTCCCAGGCAGCACCGAGAAGGACCCCGAGCCGCACGGCTCGGGGTCCTTCCTCGTTCGGGGCGTCACACGGCGAAGAGCCGCGTGTTCGCCATCTCGACGTCGGCGTACTGCCTGCCGGCCGTCTGCAGCGCGAGCGTGATCTGGCGCAGCCCCTCCTCGACGTGCTGCTGCGTCGACCGCCAGTCGCCCGAGGCGGTCTGGAAGGCCGCGGAGGCGCCACCGCTCCAGCTCTCCTGCAGCGCCAGCAGCTGCCCGTGCAGCGCCGCCACGTCGGTCTGGATGCGCCCCACCGTGGCGTGGGCGGCGGCTCGTGCCGCATCGATCGCGTCGCTGTCGACGACGTACCTGCTCATCGGTCCTCCTCGCTGTCCCGGTCGAGCCGGGGTGGGGGCGAGGCTAGGACTCGGGCGTCGTGCGGTCGCGGTCGCGACGCAGCCGCTGTGGACCGCTCGTCGTCGTGGCCTGCTGGTCGGGACGGATGCGCTCGGTGAGCTCGAGCAGCGCCGCGTCGCCCGCGAGCGGGATGGCGATGCGGAACGTCGCGCCGCCGCCCTCGGTCTCGACGACGTCGATGCGACCGCCGTGGGCTGCGACGATGCCCTGCACGATCGCGAGCCCGAGGCCCGACCCGCCCGTCTCGCGGGCCCTCGACGTGTCGGTGCGGTAGAAGCGCTGGAAGATCTTGCGACGCAGCGCCGGCGGCACGCCCTCGCCGTGGTCGACGACGTGCACGACCGCCTCGCGCCTGCGCCACGAGACGCCGACGCCGAGCTCGATCGGCGACCCCTCGTCGGTGTAGCGCAGGGCGTTGCCGACGAGGTTGGCGATGACCTGCCGCATGGAGTTCTCGTCGGCGAGGACGACGGCGGGCGGCGCGACGGGCGGGGGAGCGAAGACCTCGTCCGGCGCCGAGGGCGCGTCGACGACCGTCTGGGCGTCGGGATCGATCGCGAGGGCCTGGAAGGTGCGGTCCTGCGCCGAGACGCGCGCGTCGCTCACGGCGTCGTTCACGAGCGGCACGAGGTCGAGGGGCCCGAGCTGCAGCGGCCGGCGCTCGTCGAGTCGGGCGAGGGTCAGGAGGTCCTCGACGAGCGAGCCCATGCGCTTCGCCTCGCGCTCGATGCGGTCCATGGCGCTCGCCACGTCCTCCGGGCGCTGGATCGCACCCATGCGGTACAGCTCGGCGTAGCCGCGCACCGACACGAGCGGCGTGCGCAGCTCGTGGCTCGCGTCGCCGACGAACTGGCGCATCTGGGTCACCGACCGGTCGCGCTCCTCGAGCGCCGTCTCCACGCGCGCGAGCATGCCGTTGAGCGACTGGCGGAGGCTGCCGACCTCCGTGCGCGGGTCGCCGCCGGCGAGGCGCGTCTCGTAGTCGCCGTCGGCGAACCGCTCGGCGACCTGCGCGACGGTGCGCAGCTGCCGCAGCGCCGTGTCGACGAGCACGCGCGTGAAGGCCGCGCCGAGCAGCACGGCGAGCAGCGCGAAGCCCGCGAAGACGATGACGAAGCTGCGCCACGTGTTCTCGACGCGATCGAGGCCGACGGCGACGACGAGCGTCGAGAGCTCGCCGCGCTCGTCGCTCACGAGCGGCAGCACGTCGACGCGCCACGTGCTCTCGCCGTTGTGGCTCGGCACGCTGAAGGAGTCGGTCGTGCCCGCGACGAAGGCGAGCGAGATGCCGTCGAGGTCGGGCAGGCCCGGGGCGCCGTCGCCGCCGGGGCTGTTGCGGCAGAGGATCTCGCCACGCGCGTCGAGCACCGCGAGGTAGTAGGTGGCGGGGATGCCGTCGAGCTGGCATTCGCCGGACTCGAGCCCCTGGAGCCCCTCGAGCTCGAGGTCGTCGTAGGTGGCGAGCGCGTACTGCAGGTCGCGGTCGGTGCCGTCGAGCAACGACTGCCGCACCACGGTCATGGTGCCGACGCCCGCGATGAGCAGGCCGATCGTCATCACGACGACGATGAGCACCGTGATCCTGGCTGCGAGCGAGACGCTGCCGAGGCGCGAGCGCAGCGACCGCACGCGACTACGCGGTCTTCGGGGCCTTGAGCATGTACCCGAATCCGCGCTTGGTGATGATCATCGGCTCGCTCGTGTGGCCGTCGACCTTGCGTCGCAGGTACGAGATGTACGACTCGACGATGCCCACGTCGCCGTTGAAGTCGTACTCCCAGACGTGGTCGAGGATCTGGGTCTTCGAGAGCACGCGGTTGGGGTTGAGCATGAGGTAGCGCAGGAGCTTGAACTCGGTGGGGGAGAGCTCGATCTCCTCGTCGCCGACCGTGACCTCGTGCGTGTCCTGGTTCATGACGACCTCGCCGATGCGGAGGGTCGCGTCGTCGTCCTCGGCGCGCGTGCGGCGGAGGATCGCCTTGATGCGGGCGATGATCTCGTCGAGCGAGAACGGCTTCGTCACGTAGTCGTCGCCGCCGACCGTGAGGCCCGTGACCTTGTCGTCGGTGTCGTCCTTCGCCGTGAGGAAGAGGATGGGGGAGGTGAAGCCCGACGCGCGCAGGCGCTTCGTGACGCCGAACCCGTTGATGTCGGGGAGCATGACGTCGAGCAGGATGAGGTCGGGCTCGTCCTCGAGGACCGCGGAGATCGCCGCGGCGCCGGCACCGACCGAGCGCACGTCGAAGCCGCTGAAGCGCAGGCTCGTCGTCAGCAGGTCGCGGATGTGGGGCTCGTCGTCGACGACGAGGATCTTGGGGGCGGCGTCAGTCATGCTCACAGTCTCTGACCGTAGCCTGATCGATCCCTGGACGCGATGCGATCAGCGTTCGAATGTCGGGCGGGCTAGAGGTCGGCCGCGTCGAGGATCTCGTACGAGTACCCCTGCTCGGCGAGGAAGCGCTGTCGGCCGAGGGCGAAGTCCTGGTCGATCGTGTCGCGCGCGACGAGCGTGTAGAACGACGCGCTGCGCCCGCCGGACTTCGGCCGCAGCAGTCGCCCGAGGCGCTGCGCCTCCTCCTGCCGCGAGCCGAACGAGCCCGAGACCTGGATCGCGACCGAGGCGTCGGGGAGGTCGACGGAGAAGTTCGCGACCTTCGACACGACGAGCGTGCCGATCGTGCCCTCGCGGAAGCCCTGGAAGAGGCGCTCGCGCTCCTCGACCGTCGTCTGACCGGTGACGAGGGGTGCGTCGAGCGCCTCGGCGAGCACGTCGAGCTGGTCGAGGTACTGGCCGATGACGAGCGTCTGCTCGCCGGCGTGCCTGCGCAGGATGCGCTGGGCGATCGTGACCTTCGCCGGGCTCGACGCCGCGATGCGGTAGCGCTCCCGGTCGGCGCTCGCCGCGTACTCGAGGCGCTCGTCCTCCGTGAGGTCGATGCGCACCTCGAAGCATGCGGCGGGAGCGATGAAGCCCTGCTGCTCGATCTCCTTCCACGGCACGTCGAACCGCTTCGGCCCGATCAGGCTGAAGACGTCGGACTCCCGGCCGTCCTCGCGCACGAGCGTCGCCGTCAGGCCGAGGCGACGGCGCGCCTGCAGGTCGGCCGTCAGCTTGAAGACGGGCGCGGGCAGCAGGTGCACCTCGTCGTACACGACGAGGCCCCAGTCGAGCGCGTCGAGCACGCGCAGGTGGGCGAGCTCGCCCCCGCGCTTGGCCGTCAGGATCTGGTAGGTCGCGATCGTGACGGGGCGGATCTCCTTCGACTGCCCCGAGTACTCGCCGATGTCGTCCTCCGTGAGCGACGTGCGCGCGAGCAGCTCGGAGCGCCACTGGCGCGCCGAGACGGTGTTCGTGACGAGGATGAGCGTCGTCGTGTCGGTCGCGGCCATCGCCGCGGCGCCGACGAGCGTCTTGCCCGCGCCGCACGGCAGGACGACGACGCCGGAGCCCGCGTCCACGAAGTGGCGCACGGCGTCGAGCTGGTACGGGCGCATGACCCAGCCGTCCTCGACGAGGTCGATGTCGAACGGCGTGCCGGGGGTGAAGCCCGCGAGGTCCTCGGCGGGCCAGCCGATGCGCACGAGCTCCTGCTTGAGCTGCCCGCGGGCCCAGTCGACGACGCGGATGCCGCCGGGCACGTCCTCGGCGAGGAGGGGAGCGATGCGGCGCGAGCGCCGCACCTCGGCGAGCACGGCTCGGTCGTCGCCGACGAGCCGCAGCCCCTCGTCGTCCCGGTCGATCGTGAGCCGGCCGTAGCGGCCGACGGTCTCGCGCATGTCGAGCGCGACCGACGACGGCACGGGGAACCGCGCGTGACGCTCGAGCGTGCCGAGCATCTCGTCGGCCGAGTGGCCGGCGGCCCGGGCGTTCCACAGCCCGAGGCGCGTGATGCGGTAGGTGTGGATGTGCTCGGGCGCGCGCTCGAGCTCGGCGAACACGGCGAGCTCGTGCCGCGCATCCGCCGCAGCGGGGTGCGCGACCTCGAGCAGCACGGTGCGGTCGCTCTGGACGATCAGCGGGCCGTCAGTCACGACCGACGATCCTATCGTCGCCGGCCATGGCTCACGGCACGCCCGTCAGGTGGGTGATCGCCGTGACGGGCAGCGTGCGCTCGACGTCGCTCGTGAGGTCGCGGGCGCGCAGCCTGCCGTTCGCGACGCCGAGGGGCAGGAGCGCGAGCTCGCGCTCCTCGCCGCCCATCTCGATGCGCACCTGCACGCTCACGCGCTCGCGCGCCGCGACCTGCAGACGCCGCTCGAGCCACGCGCGCTCCTCGCCGCCGACGTCGAAGCCCGAGCCGCGCAGGCGCTGCACGAGGGGCGTCGGAGCGGGGGCGAGCGGCTCGGCGACATGGCGGACGGGCGCGAGGAGCCTCCCATCGGCGTCCTCGAGGGCCGCAGGGTAGCGGCGGGCGCGGAGCGCGCCGAGCACCGCGGCGGGCTCGGCGCGGGAGATGAGCCGCCCGGGGCCCTCCTGCCGCATCCGCAGCGCGGCGAGGCCGTGGTCGACCGCGAGCTCGGCGACGACGGCGGCGTCGCCTCGGACGGCCGTGCGCTCCGGGCCCTCGGCGAGCTCGAGCACGCGCACCGAGCCGAAGCGCGATGCTGCGTCGCGCACGAGGTAGGCGACGGGCTGCGGCACGCCCGTGAGCGAGAGGGACTCGAGCAGGGCGAGGATGCTCGCCTCGTCCTCGCCGGCGGCGAGCCCGCGGGAGAGGGAGGCGTGGGTCATGCGGTACGTCGAGGCGGTGCCGCGCTGCTCGAGGTCGGCGACGCCGCGCAGCCGCTGCTCGAGCGCTGGGACGAGGGGGCCGGGCACGACGATCGAGAGGTCGGGCTGCACGTACGCGCGGTCGACCTCCGCGGGCACGTGGCGCGCGAGCACCGACGCCCCGTCGGGTGCGGCGAGCGTCGTCGCGCCGCCGTCGCGGATGCCGAGCAGCGTCGCGCGCGTCGCCACGACCTCGAGGCGCTCGCGCACGGACGTGCCGGCGAGGGGGTGGCGCGCGTGCGGCACGCCCGACGCCGTCGCCGCGGCGCGCTCCGCGCGGTCGAGGCCGTCGAGCCAGGCGTCGCGCGCGGCCGACCAGCGCTCGGCCAGCGGCGCGGCGAGCCACGCATCGGCGGTCGTCGACGCGACGAGCGTCGCGTCGCGGAGGACGAGGAGGCCCGCGCCGCGCGCGATGGCCACGGCGTGGAGCACCGACTCGACGTCGGTCGCGAAGGCCTCGGCGAGGCGGCGCGCATCCGTCATCGCGACGGCGCCGCGGGCGAGGAGGCCCACGGGCTGGACGGCGGCGGCACGCACGATCTCGCCCACGAGCAGCACGGTCGCGAAGGCGCGCTCGGCCGCGCGGGACTCGGCGTCCGGGTCGTCGTCGGCCGGGGCGGGCTCGTCGGCGGGCGTCGGCGCAGCCGCGGCCTGCCTGCGGGCCTCGTCGAACGCGGTGCCGGCGACGCCGAGCCCGAGGTCGTCGAGCCGCTGCGTCGTCGCGCCGGACGCGACGAGGGCGAGCTCGTCGACGTCGAGCGTCTCGAGGGCCGTCGCGATCGACTCGGCGCGCAGCAGGTGCTCGGCGACGTCGAAGTAGGAGGCGGCGTGCTGCGGCACCTGGCGGCGCCGGACCAGGCGGTCGAGGGCGTCGTCGCTCAGAGCCTGCAGCGCGCTCGCGAGGTCGACCGTGCTCGGCACGTCAGCCTCGTCCGCGTCCCTTGCGCACCGCGGAGATCACGAGCAGCGCGATGACGCACACGAGGCCGAGCGGCAGCGCGAGCGAGGGCACGGCGAACGCGTAGGGCCATGGGCCCTCGTCGAGCCAGGGCCAGGTCTCGCGCAGGCCGATCTGCGCGAGGGTGACGACGAATCCGAGGAGCGCGAGCCCGACGAGGACGGCTGCGGCCGTCGCGAGCACGCGCTCGACGACGCCGATCGGATCCGGGTGGCCTTCGCCTGCACGCGTGCTGGGCATCCGTCGATCCTAGCAGCGGGCGATAGCCTGGACGTTGCATCACCCACGCGGACCAAGGAGCATCGTGCCCACTGGCAAGGTCAAGTTCTTCGACGAGGACAAGGGCTTCGGCTTCATCGCCGGAGACGACGGCGTCGAGGTCTTCGTGCACGCCTCGGCTGTGCCCGAGGGCATGACGCTGAAGAACGGCGCGCGCGTCGAGTACGGCGTCGCCGAGGGGCGGCGGGGAGCGCAGGCGCTGTCGCTGCGCGTGCTGGAGGCGCCTGCGGTGTCCGCCGTGCGGCAGGCCCGACGCTCGGCCGAGGACATGGCGGTCATCGTCGAGGACCTCGTGAAGCTGCTCGACGGCGTGGGCGAGGCCCTGCGCCACGGCCGCCAGCCGAACCCCGAGCAGGCCCGCAAGGTCGCGACGGTGCTGCGCCGCGTGGCCGACGACCTGGAGGGCTGAGCACCATGACGACCGAGGGGATGCGATGACGACCGTGCCGAGTGCCGAGGCCCTGCGCCTCGCGGAGGCCGCGCTCGACGAGATCGCCCCCGCGGGCGCCGTCGGGGAGATCGTCGACGCCATCGACGAGCAGGGCGTGCTCGCGCTGCGCCACCGCTCCACGCTCCCGGGGTATCCCGACTGGCTGTGGACCGTGACCCTCGCGACCGACGACGCGGGCGTCCACACGGTGCTCGAGGTGGCGCTGCTGCCGGGCGCGGACTCCCTCGTGGCGCCCGAGTGGGTGCCGTGGGCCGATCGGCTCGCCGACTACCTCGCCGCCAAGGAGGCTGCGGGCGCCGACGACGAGGACTCGGACGACGAGGACGACTCCGACGACGACGAGTCGGACGACGACGACGACGCCGACGAGTCGGACGACGGCTTCGACGACTTCGACGAGGTCGACCTCGCCGCGGGCGAGGACGACGGCCTCGACGTCGACGGGCAGCCGGTCGTGGCGGACGACGAGGCGGCCAGGCGCTGACGCGTCCGACCGCCGAGGTCGTGCATGCGGGCGCCGCTCGGCGCCGCGAGGGCTAGAGGCGCTCGAGCACCCAGTCGAGGCTCGCGACGAGCGCCTCGACGTCCGACGGCTCGATGCTCGCGAAGGTCGCGACGCGGATCTGGTTGCGGCCGAGCTTGCGGTACGGCTCGGTGTCGACCACGCCGTTGGCGCGGAGGGCCTTCGTGACGGCCGTCGCGTCGACCGATGCGTCGAAGTCGATCGTCACGACCACCTGCGAGCGGTGCTCGGGGTCGCTCACGAACGGCTGCGCGTCGTCGCGCGCCTCGGCCCATGCGTAGAGCGTGTCGGACGATCGCCGCGTGCGCGCGGCCATGGCGTCGAGGCCGCCCTGCTCGAGCATCCAGCCGAGCTGCTCGTCGAGCAGCACGAGCGTCGCGATCGACGGGGTGTTGAGCGTCTGCTCGAGTCGCGAGTTGTCGAGGGCGGCCTTCAGGCTCAGCGACTCGGGCACGTAGCGGTCGGACGCCGCGATCGACTCGATGCGCTCGATGGCGGCGGGGGAGACGAGCGCGAGCCACAGGCCGCCGTCGGAGCCGAGGTTCTTCTGCGGCGCGAGGTAGTAGACGTCGGAGGCGCTCGCGTCGAAGGCCAGCCCGCCCGCCGCGCTCGTCGCGTCGACGACTGTGAGGCCCTGCGCGGCGCGCACCACGGGGTGCATGACGCCCGTCGACGTCTCGTTGTGCGGGTAGGCGACGACGTCGACGCCGTCGACGTCGTCCAGGAGCGGGCGCGAGCCCGCGGGAGCGCTCGCGACGCTCGGCGCCTCGAGCCACGGGGCGCCGGCGGCCTTCGCGAACTTCGCGCCGAACTCGCCGAACGCGAGGTGGTGCGAGCGCCGCTCGATCAGGCCGAACGCCGCGGCGTCCCAGAAGGAGGTCGAGCCGCCGTTGCCGAGGATGACCTCGTAGCCGTCGGGCGCGCCGAGGAGGTCGGCCAGGCGCGATCGCACCGAGCCGACGAGGCCGCGCACGGGGGCCTGGCGATGGCTCGTGCCGAGCAGTCGCGAGGCGGCGAGGGCCTCGACCTGCGCGGGGCGGATCTTGGCGGGGCCGCAGCCGAAGCGGCCGTCGGCGGGCAGGAGGTCGGCGGGGATCCGGAGGTCGCTCACCGCGTCAGTCTACGAGCGTCGGCCACGTCGCCCGCGTCCATCCGTGCTCAGTAGCATGGGGACCATCCGCGAGGGAGAGGGGGTGCGCGCGTGACCGATCTCGTCGACACGACCGAGATGTACCTGCGCACGATCCTCGATCTCGAGGAGGAGGGCTTCGTCCCCATGCGCGCGCGCATCTCCGAGCGCATCGGACACTCCGGGCCCACCGTGTCGCAGACCGTCGCCCGCATGGAGCGCGACGGGCTCGTCGTCGTCGCCGAGGACAGGCACCTGCGGCTCACGGAGGAGGGGCGCGTGCTCGCGACGCGCGTGCTGCGCAAGCACCGTCTCGCCGAGCGCCTCCTCGCCGACGTCATCGGCCTCGACTGGACGCTCGTGCACGACGAGGCCTGCCGGTGGGAGCACGTCATGAGCGAGCAGGTCGAGCGGAGGCTGCTCGACATCCTCGACCGGCCCACCGAGTCGCCGTACGGCACGCCCATCCCGGGGCTCGGCGAGCTCGGCATGGTGCCGGCCGACGGCTTCCTCGACGGCGTGCGCCGCGCGACGGAGGTCGTGGGCGAGCATGTCGTGCGGCGACTGGGCGAGCCCATCCAGTTCGAGATCGCCGTGCTCGAGCGCCTGCGCGACGCGGGCCTGCTGCCCGGCGCCCGCGTGACGATCGCCGCGGGCGACCGCGTCCGGACGCTCACGGTGGTCGGCGGCCTCGAGGTCGTGCTGCCGACGGATCTCGCGCAGCACGTGTACGTCGCCGCCGACGCCTGAGCCGTCGGCCGGCGGTCGCGGCCGTTCGCTGCCAGCGGACGCACCGATGCCATCCAGCCTTCACCCCGAACCTGAGGGCGCGGCGTGCGGAAGATGACAATCGTGCAACGGTGCCGTAGGGTCGGCGGAGCACGACGCACCCTCGGGTGCCCGACGAGCAGGAACCCGCACCGCATGCAGCAGCACACGACCAGCACCGAGATCGTCGCGCAGCCGACGCAGCGCACGGCCCCCGGGGCTCGTCGGACGATGGCGAAGCGCATCGGCGTCGCCGCCGTCGCGGCAGCGCTCTTCGGCACCGTCGCGCTCCCGGCCGCAGCGCTCCAGACGGCGTCGGCCCAGCCGGCGACGCTCGACGGCTCGATCGCGGAGATCCTCGCGCAGTCGCAGCAGACGGTCGACGTCCAGCAGTCGGCCCTCATCGAGGACATCGCGGCGAACGGCCTCGCGGCCACGACGCCCGAGCAGCTCGCGCAGGCCCAGGCCGAGGCCGCCGCCGCCGAGCAGGCTCGCGTCGAGCAGGAGGCTGCCGCAGCGGAGGCCGCCACCGCCGCCGCGACCGCCGCCACCACGACCACCTCCGCGGCAGCGCCCGCGGCGGCCCAGGGCCCCGTCGTCGCCTCGGCGGGCGGCGGGTCGATCGTCGGCATCGCGCAGTCGCAGCTCGGCGTCCCCTACGTGTGGGGTGGCGCGAGCCCCTCCACAGGCTTCGACTGCTCGGGCTTCACCCAGTGGGTGTACGGCCAGATGGGCGTCTACCTCCCGCACTCCGACCGTGGCCAGCTCGGCTACGGCACGTCCGTCCCCGCGTCCCAGGTGGCGCCGGGCGACCTCATCATCTGGAACGGCCACACGGCCATCTACGTCGGCGACGACACCATCATCCACGCGGCCACGGCGGGCAAGCCCGTCAAGTACTCGAGCTACTCGGGCATGGTCGCCGCCATGGGAGCGCCGCAGATCCGGCGCTTCTGACGCACCCCATCCGAACCGATGTTCGCGCCCGACTGGCGCATCTTCGTAACGAATTGGTAACATCGGTAGGTCATGCTGTCGTACCGGCGCATGCCGAAGGACCACAGGAGATTGATTTCGTGACCCGAAGCACCGAGCTCGCCGAGACCGTCGGCATGACCGACGAGTCGCCCAAGGCGACCACCTCCCGCGCCACCCACCTCCGCCGCATCGGCGTCGCAGGCGTCGCCATCGCCCTCGTGATGCCGCTCGCGCTGCCCGCCTTCGCGGGTCAGGGCGAGACGCCCGAGCCCGGCTTCGCGGCCACGGCGGCCGACACGCAGTCGATCACCGCGACCTCGACGGCCGGCTCGCCCGAGCAGGAGGCGCAGCGCCAGGACCTCTACGCGACGACGCCCAGCGAGCTCCAGCAGCTCCAGGCCGACCTGCAGGCGCAGCTCGACGCCGAGCAGGCCGCCGCCGAGGAGGCGGCAGCCGAGGAGGAGGCCGCCCAGCAGGCCGCCGCGCAGCAGTCCGGCACCACGACCTCCGGGTCGTCGGCAGCCGCAGCAGCCTCGAGCTCGGCGGCATCGGTCGGCGTCGGCGGCGGCAGCGTCGCCAGCGCAGCGCTCGCCCAGGTCGGCGAGATCCAGAGCTGCACGCAGCTCGTCGCAGACTCGCTCGCAGCGGTCGGCATCCCCTACACGGGCATGGGCAACCTCTTCAACCTCGGCCCGACGATCCCGGCCTCGGCCGCGACGCCCGGCGACATCATCTACTACTCGAACGGTGGCTTCGGCTCCGCGCACGTCGCCGTCTACATCGGTGGCGGCCAGGCCGTGCACGGTGGCTGGAACGGCAACCAGACGGTCGTCGCCGGCGCCTCGATCCCGGGTGCCTCGGCCCCGGTGTTCATCGACATCGGCTGACCCTCCGCAGC
>NZ_BAAAQT010000006.1:244372-453347 GCF_039531815.1 Agrococcus versicolor
AGGTCGCGGGCGTCGTCGCGTGTCCGGCGCTTCGGTAGGCTGGACGCGAAGCCGTCCTCGTGACGGCCCGGCCTCTGTAGCTCAATGGAAGAGCAGCTCCGTCCTAAGGAGAGGGTTGGGGGTTCGAGTCCCTCCAGGGGCACCGCGGGCGCGACGAGCGCCACCACAGGTGCAGGCGTCCGCCAGGCGTCAGGCGGCCGGGAACGGGCGCTCGGCCCAGAAGCCGCCGGGCGCGAAGAGCGCGTCGATGCACTCGTCGAGCACGCCGGCCTCGTGCAGCACGTCGAGCAGCGTGTATCGGCTGCGGATGCGCATGGCGCGCGTGTAGGTCGCGCGGAAGGCCTCGGGGCTCAGCCCGATCTGCGACGGGTGCGTCACGGCGCCGACCGTCGCGAGGATGCGCTCGACCTCGTCGGCGGGCAGCAGCTGCGCACGCAGGCGCTCCGAGAGCGTCGGCCACGCGTCGCGCAGGATGGTCAGCCGGGCGAGCAGGGTCTCGGGGCTCGGATGCTTCGCCTCGCTCTGCGCGAGCGCGGCCGGCAGCAGCTGCTCCGAGAAGCCCTCGCGGCGGATGCTGCGGGCGATGGCGGCCCACTCGGGGAAGGCGTCGACGGCCGCGTCGACGTCGAGCGCACCGAGGTCGCGCCGCAGCGCCTCCTCGTACAGCGCCGTGAGCATGATGGTGCCGAGTCCCACCTTCAGGCCGTGCGACAGGGGCGGGTCGTCGTGGACGCCGAGGCCCTCCATCTCCCACAGGTGCGAGCACTGGTGGCCGGCGCCGGATGCGGGACGCGACGACTGGTGGGCCTGCATCGCGAGCCCCGACAGCACGAGCCCGTCGGCGAGCCCGACCGTCGCGGCGACGTCGCCGTCGCGGATGCCCTCCGGGTCGGCGAGGGCGGCGCGCAGCGGCTCCTGCACGAGCGCCCAGACGTCGGCGTCGAGCGGCTCGGCGCCGAGGGCCTCCGCGAGGATCCAGTCGGCGCCGCCCGGCAGCTTCTCGACGAGGTCGCCCACGCCCGAGGCCGTCATGCGGCCGGGGGCTGCGGCGAGGACGCGGTGGTCGGCGACGACGGCGATGGGTGCCGGGCACGTCATCGTCTGCTTGTAGCCGTCCTTTGCGATCGACGCGCCGAAGGCGGCGTAGCCGTCCATCGACGGCGCGGTCGCGACGCACACGTACGGCCGCTCCAGCTCGCCCGAGGCGAGCTTCGCGATGTCGTTGAGGGT
Organism: Agrococcus versicolor; assembly: GCF_039531815.1. NCBI lineage: Bacteria > Bacillati > Actinomycetota > Actinomycetes > Micrococcales > Microbacteriaceae > Agrococcus > Agrococcus versicolor. The sequence goes on from NZ_BAAAQT010000006.1 coordinate 245,603, forward strand.
GCCGGCGCCCACGAGCACCACGACGACGTCGAGGGGTGCGAGGTGGTCGCGCAGCGCCTCCACGGCCTCGTAGCCCGCGTAGGGCGGGGGCGTGCCCGGCAGCACGTACGGCTCGGCGAGCGCGACGCCCGCCGCGGCGAGCGAGGCCGTCGTGGCCTCGCCCGCGACGGCCCACGTCGTCTCGTCGGCGACGACGATCGCCGTGCGTCCCGGGAGGAGCTCGGCGACGAGGGGGCCGACGCGCGACAGCACGTCGGCCCCGGCGACGATGGCGCGGGTGTCGGTGGCGCGCTCCACGGCACGCTCGATGAGTGCGGTCATGGTGCTCGCTCCGTCTCGCGCCTGGATCAGGCGATGTGGTCCTGCATGTCGTGGATGCGGTCGCGCAGGCGCGGGTACGTGTCGATGTACGCGTCGACGAAGTAGCCGTACTCCTCGTGCCGCTCGGCGTTCGGCTCGATGGTCTCGGTCTCCGTGACCATCGCCTTCGCGGCGTCCTGCACCGAGTCGAAGAGGCCGGCGCCGGTCGCCGCGAGGATGGCCGAGCCGAGCACGACGGCGTCGCCGACCGCGGTGAGCGTGATGGGGACGCCCGTGACGTCGGCGTGCATCTGCATCCAGTCGGGGCTGTTCGTCGCCCCGCCGCACGCGACGATCTTCTGCACGTCGATGCCGGCCTCGCGCATGGCGCGGAGGTTGTGCTCGGTGCCGTAGCAGACCGACTCCTGGATGGCGCGGTAGATGTGCTCCGGGCCGTGGTGCAGGCTCAGGCCCCACAGGATGCCGCGCGCCTGACCGTCGGTGTACGGCGTGCGGTTGCCCTGGAAGTACTCGTTGACGACGAGCCCCTCGGCGCCGGGGGGCAGGTGCCGCGACTGCTGGTTGAGGATGTCGTAGGCGTTGAGGCCCGTGCGCTCCGCAGCTGCCACGACGTCGCGGGCGAAGTTGTCCTTGAACCACTTGAGCACGGAGCCGGTCGAGACCTGGCCGCCCTCGACCGTGTACTGGCCGGGGATGACGCCGTCGGTGTAGCCGCCGAAGAAGCCCTTCCCGCTGACGGACTTCGCGGTCTGCCCCGTGAGCACGTGCGACGAGCCCGTGATGAGCGCGAACGTGCCGGGCTCGACGACGCCGAGGCCGAGCTGGCCCGCCCACGCGTCGACGCAGCCCTGCGCGACGGGCGTGCCCGGGCGGAGGCCGAGCGCGCGCGCCGCCTTCGCCGAGAGGCCGCCGACGGGCGTGCCGAGGTCGAGGACGCGCTCGGGGATCTTGTCGAAGACGTCGCCGACGCCGATCGTCTCGTAGAAGTCGGTGGGCCAGCCGCCCTCGTCGCGGTTGTAGTACATGCGGTGCGCGGCCGAGTTGATGTTCAGCGTCCACTCGCCCGTGAGCCGGTGGGTGATCCAGTCGGGGGCGTCGACGAGGTAGTCGGCGTCGCGGTAGACGTCCGGCTGGTGCTCCTTGAGCCACGCGGCCTTGAAGGGGAACCACTCGGGGGATGCCGGCGCTGCGCCGTCGCCGTTGTAGCGCAGCGCGACCGACGACGAGCCCTCGGCACGCTTGGCCTGCTCGACGGCGCGCACGTCCATCCACATGATCGCCGGGGCGAGGTGACGACCGTCGGCCTTCAGGGCGACGACCGTCATCGACGTCGCGTCGTACGAGATGCCGGCGATCTCGTGGGCGGGGATGCCGGAGTCCTTCAGCACGCGTGCGGTCGACGCCTCGAGCGCGTCCCACCAGTCCTCGGGGCTCTGCTCGGCCCAGCCGGAGCGCGGGTGGCTCGTCGTGTAGGGCGTCGCCGCGAACGTCACGGGGCTGCCGGAGACGTCGACGACGGCGACGCGGCAGCTCTCGGTGCCGAAGTCGATGCCGAGGACGTAGGGGCCCTGCGGGGGGCGGGTTGCGGACATGGTCGCTCCTTCTTCGTCGAAATGCGTGTCCTGCGGGTACGGCGGTGGGGCCGGCTCAGAGCGATGGCATCACAGCCACCTTGATGCCGTCTCCGGATGCCGAGGCCTCGATGGCCTCGACCGCCTGGTCGAGGGGGAACCGGTGCGTCACGAGCCGCGCGACGTCGATGGCGCCGTCGGCGATGAGCCGCACGGCGTCGCGGTAGTCGGAGCGGCGCGAGTTGGCGGCCCCGGTCACGGTGATCTCGCGGTAGTGGATGAGGTTCGGGTCGATCTCGGCCGTCGCGCCCGACGGGAAGCCGGCGAAGGCGTTGACGCGGCCGCCGAGGCGCACGATGCCGAGGGCGTCGGCGAGCAGTCGGGGCATGCCGATGCAGACGACGGCGACGTCGGCGCCCAGGCCGTCCGTCGCATCCCGCACGGCCTCGCCGAGGTCGACGGCGGTCGGGTCGACCGTCGTGGCGCCGAACGACTCGGCGATCTCGCGACGCGGACCGGACGGGTCGGAGACGATGACCTGCCGGGCGCCGGCGCGCAGGGCGAGCTGCGTGTGGATGAGGCCGATGGGGCCGGCGCCGAGGATGACGACGGTGTCGCCGATCTCGACGCGGTAGGTGCGGTGCGCCGAGAGGCAGCACGACAGCGGCTCGGCGAGCGAGAGGTGCTCGACCGGCACCTCCTTCGGGGAGCGCACGACGTTGCCGCGGGCGACGGCGTGCGCGGGCACGAGCATCCGCTCGGCGAGGCCGCCGTCGATGCGGTACCCGACGATGGAGGCGTTGGGGCAGACCTGCTCCATGCCGCGCGTGCACGCGTGGCACGTGCCGCACGTCACGACGGGTGCGAGGCCGACGAGGTCGCCGACCGCGAAGCCCTCGACGCCCTCGCCGACCTCGGCGATGCGCCCGGCGACCTCGTGGCCGAGCACGACGCCGTGGTCGATGCCCGCGGTCTTCTCGCCGCGGATGATGCGCACGTCGGTGCCGCACACCGTGTTGGCGCCGACGTCGAGCAGCAGCTCGCCCGGTCCCGCGGTCGGCGTCGGCACGTCCTCGACGCGCACCTCGCCGGGGCCTGCGAAGACGAGCGCCCTCATCGGGCGTCGTCCTCGGTGCGACCGTGCGTGACGGCCGAGAGGCGGCGGGTGGTGGCGACGATGTCGTCGGCCTGCCAGATGTTGCGGCCGAAGATGAGGCCGCGCGCACCCGACGCGATCGCGCCCTCGGCGGCGGCGGCCACCGCCTCGTCGTCGCCGCGGGCGCCGCCGAGCGTCAGCACCGGCAGGTCGCCGACGGTCTCGACGATGCCGCGCTGCACGTCGGGGTCGCCGACGTACTCGGTCTTGATCGCGTGCGCGCCGAGCTCGGCGGCGATGCGCGAGACGGTCGCGAGGCGCTCGGGGTCCTTGCGGTCCTCGTTGCGCAGGCCCCACAGCGTCGTCTCGACGATGAGGGGGATGCCGGCGCGCGACGCCTGCTGCGCGGCCTTCGCGACGGCGGCGACGTTGTCGGCGAACATGCCGCCGTCGGTGGGGCGCGCGATGAGGTACATCACGATGGCGTCGGCGCCGAGGGCGACGGCCTCCGCGGGATCGACGAGCACGCGGTAGCGCTCGCCCAGCTCGTGCTTGTCGGGCTCGTCGAGCAGCGTCCAGTCGGCGCGGAGCACGACCGAGGGAGCGCCTCGGCGGGCGAAGAGGTCGGCGTGCTGCGCGAGCATGCCGGGCGTGAGCAGCACGCCCTCGGGGCCGCCGGCGACGATCTGCTCGAGCGTGCGACGCGGGGGACCGGACCTGGCGCCGAGGGGGAACGACTGGCCGTGGTCGTACGCGGTGATGAGCGAGCGTCCGCTCGCATCGTCGAACAGGCGGGCCAGGCGGATGTCGGTGCCGTGCACTGCGGTCCTCTCGGGGTGCGGGACCACTCCGGGCACCGGCGTGCGGCACGTCGACGTAGCCAAGGCGGAGTGGTTCTGGTAACAACTCTCAGTGTGAATCATTTCTCTTCGGATCACACGGTGTCAACCGCTGCGTCGTCCTCGACGCACGCCGACGCGCTCGTGCCGCCGCGCATCCCGCTCGCCGACGGCGGCTGGCTCTCGACGGTCTCGCTCGGCACCTGGAAGCTCGACCACGAGGCCGCGCGCGCGGCCGTCGCCGCGTCGATCCTCGCGGGCTACCGCCAGGTCGACACGGCCGCGAGGTACCACAACGAGCTCGGCGTCGGGCAGGGCATCCGCGACGCGGGTCTCGCCGACGGCGAGGTGCAGGTGACGACGAAGGTGCGCGGCGGCGACCAGGGCTACGAGGAGACGCTGCGCGCCGTCGAGTCGAGCAGGCGCATCCTCGGGCTCGATCGCATCGACCTGTGCCTCGTGCACTGGCCGCTGCCGAGGCTCGACCGGTACGTCGACACGTGGCGCGCCCTCGTGCGGCTGCGCGAGGACGGCGTCGTCGCCTCGATCGGCGTGTCGAACTTCTCGCTCGAGCAGATCGACCGGCTGGAGGCCGAGACGGGCGTGCTGCCCGTCGTCGACCAGGTCGAGCTGCATCCGCGGCTGCCGCAGGCGGCGCTGCGCGCCGGGCTCGCCGGGCGCGGCGTCGTGGCGCAGGCGTGGGGCCCGCTCGGACGCGGCAAGGGCCTGCTCGACGCCGAGCCCCTCGTCGCCGCCGCGCGCGCGCACGGCGTGACCCCCGCGCAGGTCGCGCTGCGCTGGCTCGTCGAGATCGGCGCGCCGCCCGTGCCGAAGTCCGGCGACCCCGATCGCCGCCTGGCGAACCTCGACGTGTTCGGCTTCGCGCTCACGCCCGACGAGCACGCGGCGATCGCGACGCTCGAGACGGGCGAGCGCGCGGGCAAGGACCCGGCGACCGACGAGGAGTTCTGAGGCTCAGGGCGCGACGACGACCCGGACGCCCGCGTCGTGGAACGGCCGCAGGTGCACCTCGTCCGTCGCAGCGTCGACGACGACGACGTCGAAGCGCGACACGTCGCCGATGACGTGCAGCGCGTGCCGCCCGAACTTCGAGTGGTCGGCGAGCAGCACGCGCAGCTCGGCCGCGTCGAGCATCGCGCGCTTGACCTCCGCGACCTCCTCGTACGGGTGGTACGCCGTCGCGCCGCGGATCGCGGTGACGGACATGAACGTCGCGTCGGCGTGCAGGAGTCGGATGGCCGAGGTCGTCGCCGGGCCGTAGAACGACTCGGTCGCCCGGCGGTACTGGCCGCCTGCGACGAAGAGCTCGACGGCGGGATGCGCCTCGACCTCGCGCGCGGTGACCTGCGAGTGCGTCGCGACCGTGAGCGGCACGCGGTCGGCGACGACGCGCAGCAGCGCGAGCGCCGACGACGAGTCGTCGAGCAGCAGCGACATGCCCGGGCGCACGAGCTCGCCCGCCGCCCGCGCGATCGAGGCCTTCGCATCCGTGTGCTGCGTGAGGCGGAAGCGCGCCGTCGTCTCGTTGAGCGACGACGCGGCCGCGACCACGATGCCCTTCGAGCGCACGACGACGCCCTGCCGCTCGAGCTCGGCGACGTCGCGGTACGCCGTCATCGTCGACACGGCGAAGCGCTGCACGATCTCGTCGACCGGCAGCGAGCCCGCCTCGAGCACCGCCTCGGCGAGCAGCTGCAGGCGCTCGCTGCGACCGGCGCCGCGCGACGGCTCCTGCGCGCGCGTCGCGTCGCCGTGCTCGTCGATGCCCACGATCGTGGAGCCTAGCGAGCCGACCTCCGCGCGTCGGCGACGCTACCCTGGACACCGCGTCGCCGAGCCTGGCGACCACGGCCGCCGACGCCGGCCGGCACCCGAACCCCGAGGACCGCATGACCGTCATCGAGCCCGCCGCGGCCCGCCCCGACGAGGCCGAGGCGTGGGACGCCGAGGTGCTCGCCGCGCAGGCACGCGCCCACTACATGCAGTCGAGCGCCTGGGCGCGCACGCGAGAGGGCTCGCCGTGGACGGCGCTGCGCGACCGCATCGACGTCGACGGCGACCAGTACCCCGTGCAGCTCTTCGCGCGGAAGGCGCCGCTGGCCGGCACGCTCTACCACGCGGCGCGCATCGCCGGCGTGACGCCCGCGCACGTCGCGGCGCTCACCGAGCGGGCGCGGTCGTACCCGAAGCACGTGTTCGCCGTGAAGGCCGAGGTCTTCCAGGCGTACGACGAGCGGCTCGTCGAGGCGTTCGAGGCCGCGGGCTGGGTGCGCACGGTCTCGAGCCAGTACGAGCACGCCGTCATGGTCGACCTGTCGGGCTCGCTCGACGAGGTCGCCGCGCGCTTCAAGAAGCGCGCGCGCAACTCGTACCGCTCGGCCGCCAAGCAGGGCGTCACGATCGACGAGGTGCCCATGACGCCCGAGTCGACGGCGCGCATGCACGAGCTCATCGACGCCGTGCGCGAGCGCACCGGCGGGTACTTCCGCCCCCACTCGTACTTCCAGCGCATCTGGGACGTGTACGACGACGAGGGCCAGGGTCGCTTCTTCTACGCCACGTACGAGGGCGAGACCGTCGCGAGCGCGTTCGTCATCCGCTTCGGCGACACCGCCTGGTACAAGGATGCGGGCTCGCAGCGCGAGAACCCGAAGAGCTTCGCGCCGTACGCGATGCAGTGGGCGATCATGCAGCGCCTCCACGCCGAGGGCGTGACGGGCTACGAGCTCGCGAACGTGCCGGACCCCGCCGAGTGGGAGACGAGCGACATCCGCGGGCTCTACGTCTTCAAGACGGCGTGGGCGCCCGAGCCCGTGCGCTACATGCCGTCGTTCGAGCTGCCGCTCAACGGCCGCTACCGGCTGTGGCAGAAGGCGGGCCGCTACCTGCGCGCGCTCTACACGCGTCGCACGCGGGACGCCTGGTACTGATGCGCATCGGGCTCGGCCTCGCGGCGCTCGGCCGCCCCGGCTACATCACGCGCGGCCACGACGTCGACCTGCCGGACCGCACGGTCGACGGGATGCGCGAGCGCACGCACGCGATGCTCGACGCCGCGTGGGATGCCGGCGTGCGCTTCGTCGACGCCGCCCGCGGCTACGGGCTCGCCGAGCAGTTCCTCGGCGAGTGGCTCTCCGCGCGTCCGGGACGTCGCGAGTCGCTCACGATCGAGTCGAAGTGGGGCTACGCGTACACGGCCGACTGGCGCATCGACGCCGAGCAGCACGAGCGCAAGGACCACTCGCTCGCGATGCTCGAGCGGCAGTGGGACGAGACGTGCGCGGCCCTCGGCACCGCCCCCGACGTGTACCTCGTGCACTCGGTGACGCCCGACAGCGGCGTGCTCGGCGACGACGCGGTGCTCGCACGGCTGCGGGCGATCGCGGACGGCGGCGTGCGCGTCGGCCTGTCGACGTCCGGGCCGCGGCAGGCGGAGGTGCTCCTGCGTGCGCTGGAGGTCGCGCCGCTCGGCGCCGTGCAGGCGACGTGGAACGTGCTCGAGCGATCCGTCGGCGATGCGCTCGTCGCCGCCGCCGACGCCGGCTGGACGGTCGTCGTGAAGGAGGCGCTCGCGAACGGCGCCGTGCTCGACGCGCTGCCCGGCGATCGCGCGGACGCGGAGGCGATCGGGGCCGCGCTCGCGATCGACCCGCGCGTCGTGGTCCTCTCGGGTGCCGTGACGCCCGCGCAGCTCGCCGCGAACCTCGCGGCGGTCGACGTCGACGGCGCCGCGATCGCTCGCGCCACCGCGTCGCTCGTGCAGGCGCCGCAGGAGTACTGGCGCGCCCGCAGCGCGCGCGAGTGGCGCTGATTCCGCGGACACCCCGGCCCGGTGCCGCCGATCGGCGCGCTTCCGCTCGTATCGTGAGGACGTGCGGCGAGACGACGACGATGCGGGCAGGCCCGGCGAGGCTGCCGGCGACCGACGCGCGTCCTCGGACGCGCCGTTCTGGACGACGGAGGTCGACGGCGTCGAGGCCGACGCGGTCGACGCCGATGCCGTGACGCGCGACGACGCGGGGGAGGCCGACGCGCCCGCCGCCGCCCCGCAGCACGCGACCTCCGGCCACGAGCTCGTCGGAGCCTCGGCGCCCGCGCCGCAGGCGTCGGCCGAGCCCGCCCCGCCCGCCGAGCCCGACCGACAGTCCATGACGACGCGTCGCCGCGACTGGCAGTCGTGGCGGCTCGAGGTCGAGCGCGTCGGCGGCCGCTCGCCGCTCGCGGCCTTCATCGACACGACCGCCACGCGCATCGAGCTGTCGACGACGCATCCCGGCGGCCTCGCGCAGTTCATCACGGGTCGCCCGACGGCGCTGTCGAGCCTCATCCGCGACGACCTCGCGCTGCGCGCGGCGCGCAACGCGGCCGCGGCGATCGCCTCGAAGGGCATCGACCTCGCGGCATCGCGCAGCATCGACGCCGTGCACCTCGGCATCGGCATCGCCCGCTTCCCGCACGAGCACGGCGAGATCCACGGCCCGGTGCTGCTGCGCCCGCTGGTCGTGCGTCGCCGCGGCCGTGACTTCGAGCTGCAGCTGCGCGGGCGCCCCTTCCTCAACCCGCGCCTCGCGCACGTCCTGCGCACGGTGCACGGCGTCGAGCTCGACGAGCGCACGCTCGTGTCGCTCGCCGACCACGAGGGCACCTTCACGCCCAACCCCGTGCTCGACCGCATCCGCCTCGCCGCGGCGCACGTGCCGGGATTCCAGGTGCTGCCGCGCCTCGTCGTCTCGACCTTCGCGGAGGTCGGCCCGGCCATGGCCGCCGACCTGCGCCCGGTGCCGCACACCGTGCTCGATGCCGTCGCCGGCGACGAGGCGGCGCGCTGGCGCCTGCGCGAGGGGCGTGCCGCCGTGACGCAGCTGCCGCTCGACGAGCGCTCGCCGCAGTCCGACCGCCTCGTGCTCGACGCGGACGCCGAGCAGGATGCCGTCGTCGGCGAGATCGTCGCGGGCAACTCGGTCGTCGTCGAGGCGCTGCCCGGCACCGGCGTGACGCAGACCGTCGTCAACGCGATCGCCGCCCTCGTCGACGACGACCGGCGCGTGCTCGTCGTCAGCCCGCGGCGCGCGACGACGCAGGGCGTCGTCGACCGCCTGGCCGCCACGGGCCTGCCCGGGCTCGCCGTGCGTCCGCAGACGCTGCGTCGCGACCTGATCGCCGCCATCACGCGCTCCGAGCAGGCCCAGCGGCCCGAGCAGGGCGAGATCGACGACGCGCTCGAGCGGCTGCGGAAGGTGCTGCTCGACTACCGGCGCGCGCTGCGGCGCGTCGACGACGAGCTCGGGGTCTCGGTGCTCGACTGCCTGCGCGAGCTCTCGCGCCTCGCGATGCTCCCGACGCCGCCGCAGACGCAGGCGCGCCTCGCCCCCGACACGGTCCGCAGGCTCGCGCAGGACCGTCCGCGCACCGCCGCGACCATGGTGCAGGCGGCCGAGCTCGGTCAGTTCCGCTTCGGCCCCGAGGACACGCCCTGGTACGGGGCGAACTTCACGAACGACGGCGACGCGGCCACGGCGCGCGACGACGCGTCGCGGCTCGCGCACGGCGGCGTCACGGGGCTCGTGGAGGAGGGCAGGCGCGTGCTGGGCGCGACGAAGCTGCGCCCGTTCGCCTCCGTCGCCGAGCTCGGCGTGCAGCTGCGCCTGCTCGCCGACATCCGCGAGACGCTCGACCGCTTCACGCCCTCGGTCTTCGACCGTCCGCTCGGCGAGCTCATCACGGCGACGGGTCCGCGTCGCGAGGCGAACGCGGCGCTCGGCGCCATGCAGCGCCGCCGTCTCAAGCGGCACGCCCTCGAGTACGTGCGCCCCGGCGCGATCGTGCACGACCTCCACGAGTCGCTCGTCGCCGTGCAGCGCCAGCGCACGCAGTGGGCCAGGTGGGCGCCCGACGGCGCCGTGCCGAGCGTGCCCACGGGCCTCGGCGGCCTCGAGGCGCTGCACCGCGACGCATCGAGGGCGCTCGAGGGCATCGACGCCGCGCTCGCCGGCACCGACGCGCCGAGCCTCGTCGACCTGCCGCTCGACGCGCTGCAGGCGCGGCTCGACGAGCTCGCCGCCCCGTCGGCCGCGCTCGACTCCATCCAGGAGCGCGCGACCCTCATGTCGACGCTCGCCGAGCTCGAGCTCGAGCCGCTCGTCGCCGACCTCGCCACGCGGCACGTCGAGCACGGCGAGGTCTCGCACGAGCTCGACCTCGCATGGTGGCAGTCGGCCCTCGAGCAGCTGCTGCAGCGCGAGCGTGCGCTGCTGCGCGGCAACACGACCGTGCTCGAGCGGCTCGAGTCGGACTTCGCGCTCGTCGACGAGGCCCACGTCGACGGCGCGAGCGCGCGCCTGGCATGGCAGCTCGCGCAGTCGTGGCGGCTCGCGATCGCCGACCACGCCGACGAGGCGGAGGCGCTGCGCACGCTGCTGCGCTCCGGCGGCCTCGACCCCGCGACGCTGCAGGGACGCGCGCCCCACGTGTCCCGCGCCATCGCGCCCGTCTGGATCGCGAGCCCCTACGACGTGCATCGCGTCGCCCGCAGCATCCCCTTCGACGTCGTCGTCGTGCTCGACGCGGGCGCCGTGACCCTCGCGGAGGCCGTCGGCGCCATCACGCGCGCGCCGCAGGTCGTCGCGATCGGCGACCCTGCGACGCAGATCCCCTCGCCCTTCGACGTCGGCATCTCGGCGCTCGGCGTCCGCCCGTCGCAGGAGCTCGGCAGCCCCGACGAGCTGCACGGCGAGTCCGCGCTGGCACGCCTCGCCGAGGTGCTGCCCGTGCACCGCCTCGCCCGCACGTACCGCACGGGCGGGGCCGACCTCATCGAGACCGTCTCGCGCCGCTTCTACGACGACGCGATCGAGACGCTGCCGTGGGCCGGCACCTACCTCGGCCACGCCTCCCTCACCGTGTCGACCGTGCAGGACGCGTGGGGGCTGCCGGATCAGCAGTCGGCCCTCGTCGAGAGCCCCGACGCCGAGGTCGAGCGCGTCATCGCGCTCGTGACCCACCACGCCCGCACCCGCCCGCACGAGTCGCTCATGGTCGTCACGGGCAACGAGCGCCACGAGGTGCGCGTGCAGCAGGCCGTCGTGCAGGCGCTCGGGCAGCCCGGTGCCTTCGCGGACTTCGTCGTCGCCGACTCGGACGAGCCGTTCGTCGTCGCCGACGTCGCCCACGCCAACGCCCTCAGCCGCGACCGCGTCATCTTCTCCGTCGGCTACGCACGCACCCGCTACGGCCGCACGGTCGACCTCGGCAGGCTCGCGGAGCCCGGTGGCGACCGCATGCTCGCCGTCGCGATGACGCGGGCGCGCAAGGCCATGACGCTCGTGTCGGGCTTCCAGTCGTCGGACCTCGTCGACCAGCGGCTCGAGCACGGCGCCGCCGTGCTGCGCGACGTGCTGCTCGAGGCCGAGCGGCCGCACGTGCCGCGGTCCCAGCACGGCGGCGACCCGCTGCTCGCCGACCTCGCGCGTCGCCTCGAGGCCCTCGGCCTGCGCACGACCGTCGACTACCAGGGCCTGCCGCTCGTGGTCGCGAACGGCGGCGTGTGCGCGGCGATCGAGACGGACCACGACGACGACGAGCGACCGCTGCGCGAGAGCCTGCGCGTGCGGCCCGAGCATCTCCGCAGGCTCGGCTGGCACACGATGCGCGTCCACGCGTTCGAGCTCTTCACCGATCCCGACGCCGTCGCGGCGCGCATCGCCGAGCTCGTCGGCGCCGGCGCCGACGCGTGACGGCGCAAGAGGCCGGCGGCGAGGAGCCGCGCGTGCGCGCCGACGGCCTCGTCGAGGACGTCGCGCCCGAGCCCGTCGTCGTGCGCAGGCGCGGCAGGCGCGTGTCGACGGGTCCCGTCGACGGCGCCTCCCGCGAGCCGGCGCCCGAGCGGCAGCAGTCGACCGAGAACGACGACCGCCTGCGCGGGGACCGGCCGCCGCACTGGGGCTGACCGCGGCGAGCGCGTCGCGCCCACGTGGCTAGGCTGAGGGCGTGCGACGCTTCGGCACCCTCTCCTTCGGCCACCACGGACCTCTCGGCGGTGGTCGCACCCTCACGGCGCAGGACAACCTGCTGCAGGCCATCGACCTCGCGGTCGCGATGGACGAGCTCGGCGTCGACGTCGCCGGCGTCCGCGTGCACCACTTCGCGCGCCAGCATGCCGCGCCCATGCCGATCCTGTCGGCGATGGCGGCGCGCACGTCGCGCATCCACGTCGGCACGGGCGTCATCGACATGCGCTACGAGAACCCGCTCTACCTCGCGGAGGAGGCGGCGGCGCTCGACCTCATCGCGAACGGGCGGCTCATGCTCGGCATCTCGCGCGGCAGCCCCGAGACCGTCGTGCGCGGCTACGAGCACTTCGGCTACCGCGGCGACGACGAGCGCGGCGCCGACCTCGCAGCACGCAACCTCGACCTGTTCCTGCGGGCGATCGAGGGGGAGGGGATCGCCGAGCGCGACCCGCACAGCCCCTTCGGCGGCGGCAGCGGCATGCAGCGCATCGAGCCGCACTCGCCGAGCCTGCGCGGCAACGTGTGGTGGGGCGCGGGCACGCGCGACACCGCCGTGCGCACGGGCGAGCGCGGCATGCACCTCATGTCGTCGACCCTGCTCACCGAGGAGCGCGGCCTCGCCTTCGGCGACCTGCAGGCCGAGCAGCTCGCCGCCTACCGCGACGCGTGGCGCGACGCCGGCCACGCGGGCACGCCGCAGACCTCGGTGAGCCGCAGCATCTTCCCCATCACGACGCAGGAGGACGCGCTGCTCTTCGGCGGTGCGGCCGGGCGCGACCAGGTGGGCGTCATCGACGGCCTGCGTTCGACGTTCGGGCGCACGTACGCCGCCGAGCCGGATCGGCTCATCGAGCAGCTGCGTGCGGATCGCGCGGTCATGGAGTGCGACACGCTGCTGCTGACGATCCCCTCGCAGCTGGGCGTCGAGCCGAACCTGCGCATCGTCGAGTCGTTCGCTCGCCACGTCGCGCCGGCCCTCGGCTGGCACGCGAGCTGAGCCACCCACCCGCTCCCTGAGGAGGCCGCGAGCGCAGCGAGCAGCCGTCTCGAAGGGTGGCGCTACGCCTTCGGCGAGGCGGTGCCGCCGGAGATCGCCTGCTGCCGCAGCAGCTCGCGGATGTCCTGCAGGACGTCGACGTCGGTCTCCTTCGCCGCCGCCTCGGTCGTGCCGCGACGCTTCGCCTGACGCTCCTTGAAGCGCGCCATGGGCAGGATGAGCGCGAAGTAGACGACGGCCGCGATGAGCAGGAAGTTGATGACCGCCGCGATGACGGCGCCCGTGCCGATCTGCAGCGTGGGCGTGATGCTCCAGGTCGCCTCGGCGATGTCGCTCGTGTCGAACAGGCTCGCGATGATCGGCGTGAAGATGCCCTCGACGAGCGCGGTCACGATCGCCGTGAACGCCGTGCCGATGATGACGGCGGTCGCGAGCTCGATGACGTTGCCGCGGAGGATGAACTCCTTGAATCCCTGCATGGTGCGTGCTCCCTCGGTGCGTGTGGTCGGTCGGGTCGGTCAGCTCGAGGACGAGGAGGACGACGAGGACGAGCCGGATCCCTTCGATCCGGAGTCCTTCGAGCCCGACGATCCGGATCCCGACGATCCCGAGCCCGACGACCCGGACCCCGTCGAGCCGGAGTCCTTCGACCCGGATCCCTTCGAGCCCGAGTCGCCGGACCCCGAGGATCCCGATCCCCTCGAGCCCTCGCCTGCGGCGCGCGAGTCGGTGCGGTAGAAGCCCGAGCCCTTGAACGAGACGCCGATGGCGTCGAAGCGCTTGCGGAGGCGGCCGCCGCAGACCTCGCACACCGTCAGGGCGTCGTCGGTGAACGACTGCCGCACCTCGATGGCGGTGCCGCACTCGGTGCACTGGTACGCGTAGACGGGCATGGGGTCTCCTAGAAGGTCAGGCGCCCGGACGGCGTGATCGCTCCGTCGACGGGCTGGTCGTGCGCCTCGTCGGGCACGACGTCCAGGATCTCATCGTCGAAGGCGATCGCGTACACGGGCGGCCGCTGCGCGAGCGCGCCGAGCGCCTTGTCGAAGTATCCGCGGCCCCAGCCGAGCCGCATGCCGCGACGATCGATGGCGGAGGCGGGCGCGAGGATGAGGTCGACGTCGCACAGCACCGTGGGCGGCAGCACCTCGCCGGTCGGCTCGGGCAGCCCGAACGCGCCCTCGCCGATCGCGTCGCCCTGCTCGGCCCAGTCGAGCAGCCCGTCCTGGCGGACGATGGGCAGGAGCACGCGCACGCCGTGCTCGCGCGCCCACGCGAGGATGCCGTTCGTGCCGGGCTCGTCGGGCAGCGAGAGGTAGGCGGCGACCTGCGTCGCGCCATGCTCCTGCAGCAGGGTCGCGGCGACGGCGGCGATGGCCGCGTCGGCCTCGCTGCGCGCCTCGGGGGTGCGTGCGCGACGCGATGCGCGCACCCGTTCGCGGATCGCCCGCTTCTCGGTCTGCGCGTCCACCATGCGCACCATCGTAGGCATAGGCTCGTCCGCGTGATCTCCAGCACGCCCCGCCTGGAGGACGACGGCGTCGTCATCCGCGGGATCCGCATGCGGGATGCCCGCGCCCTCGAGCGCGAGCTCGTCGACAACCGCGGATGGCTGCAGCGGTGGGAGGCGACGCTTCCCGGGCGGGCGCCGACGGGCCGCTTCGACACGCGCTCGAGCATCCGCAGCCTCCTCGACGCCGAGCGCGACGGCTCGGGCATCCCCTTCGCGATCGAGGTCGACGGCGAGCTCGCCGGCCAGCTCAACGTGTCGGGCATCGCGGGCGGGGCGCTGTCGAGCGCGACGCTCGGGTACTGGGTCGCCGAGCGGTTCGCGGGCCGCGGCGTGACGCCGGCCGCGGTGGCGCTCGCGACCGACCACTGCCTCTTCGGCCTCGGCATGCACCGCATGGAGATCTGCATCCGGCCCGAGAACGTCGCCTCGCTGCGCGTCGTCGAGAAGCTCGGCTTCCGCTTCGAGGGCCTGCGCGTGCGCTACATCCACATCGACGGCGACTGGCGCGATCACCTCTGCTTCGCGCTCGTGCGCGAGGAGCTGGCCGAGCCCGTGCTCGCGCGCTGGCGTGCCGGCCGCGTGCCGTCGTTCGACCGCTCCGTCTACCCCGTCGAGGTGGGTCCGCGCAGCGAGCCGCGGGCCGGCTGACGCCGTCGTCGACGCGTCTCGCGACGCATCCGGAGGCGATCGCGGCGAATCGCCGCGCGCGTCCCCGAGCTCGGCCGACGCCGGCCGTAGCGTGCTCGCATGCAGCTCGCGGGACTCGGCACCACGGTGGTGTTCGCGCTCGCCGCGCTCGTGTGGCTCGCGTACCTCGTGCCGCTGCTCGTGCGCCGGCGGGAGTACCTGGCGACGGAGCGCAACGCCGTCCGGCTGCAGCAGACGCTGCGCATCATGGCCCAGACGGCCGAGGCCCCGCCGGAGGTGCACATCGCCGCGACCGCCCGCGACATCGCGCGCCAGCAGCGCGTCGTCGAGAAGGAGACGCGGCTGCAGCAGGCGATCGCGCGAGCCGAGGCCGTCGCGAAGGCGCGCGAGCTCGACGACCAGATCCGCCGCGTCGAGCGCGAGGTCCGCGCGGCCGTCGCGGGCAGCGCGTCCCGCAGGCAGCGCCTGCGCCGCACGCGCCTGGCCTGCACGCTCATGCTGCTGGCATCGGTCGGCGTCGCCGCCGCCGGCGCGCTCCTGCCGCAGGCGCTGCCGCTGCTCGTCCTCGCCGGGGTCGTCGCGATGCTCGCCGTCGTCGGCCTCGTCGCGGTGAACCGCACGAACGCCTCGCTGCGCGACGTCGCGCGGACGACGCTGCCCCAGGCTCCCGCGACCGCTCCCGCACGCTCGGTCGCCCTCGACGACGAGCTCGCGTCCCGCGCGTGGACGCCCGTGCCCGTGCCCGAGCAGCGCACCGCTCGCGAGCCCATCGAGGTGCTGCGCGACCACGCGCGACGCATCGTCGCCGAGGGCGAGCAGGTCGCGCTCGTGACCCCGCTGCCCACGTCGTTCGAGCAGCTCGTCACGGGCGAGGTCGACGTCGACCACGAGCCGGCCGCCCGCGTCGCGGAGCCGGTCGAGCCCGCCGCCGAGCGTGCCGACGAGCCCGTCCACGTGCCCGTCCCGGCGCCGCCGTCGCGCTTCGCGTCGATGGGTCGCGTCGACGACGACGAGGGCGCGTTCGACGCCTCGGCCGCGTTCCGCCGCCGCGTCGGCTGACGCGTCGCCACGATTTCGCACGGCGCCGCCGACGGGCTATGCTCGTCTGGTCCGGGCCCGTGGCGCAGTTGGTAGCGCGTCTCGTTCGCAATGAGAAGGTCGGGGGTTCGATTCCCCCCGGGTCCACCAGGCATGAGGCCGCGATGCATGACGCATCGCGGCCTTCGTCGTGTCGGGGCCGTCGCGACCGGGTGGTCCGGCGTGCGAGCGCAAGGCCCTCCTCGGCGCACCGATGCGTCATCCGTGCTCGATACGATTCGGCCATGACGCGAGTGACCAAGGCCGTCGTGCCCGCAGCCGGCCTCGGCACCCGATTCCTCCCGGCGACGAAGGCGCTGCCGAAGGAGATGCTGCCCGTCGTCGATCGCCCGGCGATCCAGTACGTCGTGACGGAGGCCGTCGAGGCCGGCCTGCACGACGTGCTCATGATCACGGGACGCAACAAGAACGCGCTCGAGAACCACTTCGACCGCGCGACGGAGCTCGAGGCGACGCTCATCGCGAAGGGCGACGTGCAGCGCCTCGCCGAGGTGCGCCAGTCGACGGGCCTCGCGCAGATGCACTACGTCCGCCAGGGCGACCCGCTGGGCCTCGGCCACGCCGTGCTGCGCGCGCGGCCGCACGTGGGCGACCAGTCGTTCGCCGTGCTGCTGGGCGACGACATCATCGACGCCGCGACCCCCGTGCTGCAGCGCATGCTCGACGTCCACGAGTCGACCGGCATGAGCGTCGTCGCGCTCATGGTCGTCGACCCGGCGCAGGCCCACCGCTACGGCATCGCCACGGTCGAGCCCACCGCGGAGCACGACGTCGTGCGCGTGCGCGATCTCGTCGAGAAGCCCGCGCCCGGCACGGCGCCCTCGAACCTCGCCATCATCGGCCGCTACGTGCTGCGCCCCGGCATCTTCGACGTCCTCGAGCGCACGGAGCCCGGCGTGGGCGGCGAGATCCAGCTCACCGACGCGCTGCGCGAGGCGGCGCTCGACGACGACCACGGCCTCGTCGGCGTCGTCTTCACCGGCCGCCGCTTCGACACGGGCGACCGCATGGGCCTGCTCGAGGCGACCGTGACGCTCGCGAGCGAGCGCGAGGACCTCGGCCCGGAGTTCCGGTCGTGGCTGAGGTCGTTCGTCGCGACGCTCGACTGACGCTGGGTGGGGCGGTGGGCCCACGCCCCGTGCCGAGTGGTCGCGTCCTGCGTTCGAGGTGCAGCAGCGACCATTCGACGCAGGACGTGACCGGTCGACGCGGAACGTGACCAGTCGGTGACCAGTGCCGACGCTGACGTCGGCCCCGCCCCTACGGCGTCGTCGTGATCGGCGCCGGCGCCTGGAAGTCGGTCATCGAGTCCTGCTGGAAGGCATCGCGCACGAGCTGCAGCGCGACGTCGTCGACGAGCACGACCGACTCGCTGCCGACGGTGCCGGTGCCGGTCGTCGGCATCGTGAAGGTGCGGACGTCGGGGATGCCC
This sequence comes from Agrococcus versicolor, assembly GCF_039531815.1. Classification (NCBI taxonomy): domain Bacteria; kingdom Bacillati; phylum Actinomycetota; class Actinomycetes; order Micrococcales; family Microbacteriaceae; genus Agrococcus; species Agrococcus versicolor. The sequence continues at coordinate 263,148 of NZ_BAAAQT010000006.1, forward strand.
GCGCCGACGAACTGCGTCGCGACGCCGAGGATCGAGGTGGTGCCGAGTCCGCCCGTCGTCGCCATGTAGGGCGCCATGACCTCGACGAGCTCCGTGATGGCGAGCGGGTTCGCGACGACCGACGGGTCGAGGAGCGCGGCGAGCAGCCCGCTCATGAACGCCTGCTGGTTGCGGACGCGCTGGTAGTCGCCGTCGGGGAAGGCGTAGCGCTCGCGCACGTAGTCGAGCGCCTCGGCGCCGTCGAGCGTGATCTCGCCCGCCTCGAACGTGTGCACGGGCCCGGAGTGCGCGGCGGAGAACGCGACCTCGTTCTGCACCGTCACGCCTCCGAGCGCATCCGTCAGTCCCTCGAAGCCCGCGAAGTCGATGATGGCGACGTCGTCGATGCGCTGGTCGATGAGCTGCTCGACCGTCGCGACCATGAGCGGCACGCCACCGTAGGAGAGCGCGGCGTTGACCTTCGCCGAGCCGTAGCCGGGGATGTCGACGTACGAGTCGCGCATGATCGACATGACCTGCACGGTCTCGCGATCGCTCGGGACGTGCACGAGCAGGATCGTGTCGGCGCGGTCGCCGAGCGAGTCGAGCAGCGAGCCGCCCTCGCCGCGCGAGTCGCTGCCGAGCAGCAGGTAGTTGAGGGGATCGGAGTCGGCGGCGTCGGCATCCGGGCGCATCGAGTCGTCGGGGAAGGCGTCCTCGACCGTCTCGACCTCGGACGTGGACGACTGGAGCCGCAGGGCGAAGACGCCCACCGCCGCCACGAGCGCCAGCACGAGCGCGGAGGCGATGCCGACCACCACCTTGCGACGTCGTGACCAGGGCTTCCTCCGCCGTGCGGACGTGGTCTCGTCGGTGCTCGTCTCCATGCCTCGAGGGTACGAGAGGATCCTGTGCCCCGATCTCGGGCGCAGAATGCGCATTCGCATTCGCATCGCGACAATTCGGTGAATCACCCCGTCGCAATTCGGCATTCCGGGAATTGCGCATTAGCATGAGGGCATGGCGAAGAAGACCACCGTGGAGATCGTCGACGACATCTCCGGCGAGCCCCTGGCGGACGACGCGGGGCGCACCGTGACGTTCGCGCTCGACGGCGCGCAGTACGAGATCGACCTCACGCACGCGCACGCGGAGGAGCTCCGCGACGCGCTCGAGCCGTGGATCCACGCGTCGCGCCGCGTGAGCGCCGGCAGCCGCTCGTCGTCGTCGGCGAGCCGCGGCTCGTCGCGCGCGTCGAAGGACGTGCAGGCCATCCGCGAGTGGGCGGCCGCGAACGGCTACCAGGTCGCGACGCGAGGCCGCATCCCGGCGAACGTCGTCGAGGCGTACGAGGCCCGCTGACGCGAGCGCTCGCCGCTAGGCGAGCAGGCGCTCGAGCGCCGAGCGGGGGATCGGCACCCAGTCGGGGCGGCTGCGCACCTCGTAGACGACCTCGTAGAGCGCCTTGTCGACGAGCAGCGCCCGGATGAGCGCAGGATCGCCCTCGCCGCGCACCGACCGGTAGCCGGCGAGGAATGCGGCCTCGGTGCTCGCCGCCCAGTCGGCGGCGTCGGCGACGTCGACGCCGCACTCGAGCGCCGCGGAGCCCGCGGCGTAGTCGAAGGACCGCAGCATGCCGGCGACGTCGCGCTCGGTCGGCTCCGGCAGCAGGCGCTCGGCGAGCGGGCGCAGCGGCTCGCCCTCGAAGTCGAGCAGCAGGTAGCCGCGCCCCGGCTGCCGCAGCACCTGGCCGAGGTGCAGGTCGCCGTGGATGCGCTGCACGAGGCCGACGCGCAGCGCGTCGAGCGTCTCGACGTGGGCGTCGATGCGGTCGTCGAGGTGCGCGAGCGCGCCGCGCGACTCGCGACGGGCCCAGGCGACGCGGTCGCGCAGGCTCGCGACGAACGCGGCGGAGGCGGCCTCGTCGGCGCCGCGCGCGCCGAGCGTCTCGGCGAGCGAGACGTGCACCTCGGCCACGGCGCGGCCGAGGTCCGCGACGTCGAGTTCGTCGCGCGGCTCGCCGCGCAGGGCGCGCACGGCGTCGCCGCGCACGAGCTCCCAGGCGTCGTCGGCGCCCGCGACGAACTCCGAGACGGCCACGAGCCCCGCCGAGCGCGTGCGCCCGTCGTGCTGCCACGTCGCACGCGTCGCGGCGACGAGCGCCGGCACGCGATCGTTGCGCGCGCGGGTGAGGGCGCCCGTGACGACGACGTCGGGATGGTCGCCCTCATCGACGACGCGGAAGACCTTCGCGATCCAGGCAGGCGACGCATCCCCGATGACGGACGTGTTCGACTGCTCGCCCGAGATCACCCGCACGCTCGACGCAGGCGGCACGACGCCGTCGACCTCGACGCTCGCGGAGGGCTGGAGGAGCGACTGCAGCGCGTCGGCGTCGTGCGCGGCATCGACGAGCCAGCCGCCCTCGACCTGCCCGATCGGCGCGTCCCCGGGCTCGTCGCGCAGGGCGACGGGCACCTGCAGCGTCGCGGAGCCCGCGCGCAGCAGCACGATCGCGACGTCGTCGCGCACCGGCAGCACGGCCTCGAGCGAGATCGTCGCATCCGTGCCCTTGAACGGGTACCAGCGGCGGTCGGGGGCCCACGCGGCGATCGCGGCGAGGGTCTCAACGGGGTCGAATGCCATGGGTCCACCCTCGCGGCGCGCGGCGTCTCGGGGCAAGGGGTAGGGGCGAGGTGGCGTCAGAGCGTGATCGCGCGCAGCTGCACGCCGGGCATGACGCGCATGAGGTCGGCGATGGGTGCGACGTAGCCGAGCGTCGAGCAGCGATCGCCCGGCGCGGCGAGCCGGACGCCGCTCACGACGCCCGCAGCCTGCACCGTGCCGCCCTCGCCCCACGCGTACACGGGGCCGCCCGAGTCGCCGAGGCAGAACGACGTGCCCGAGGTCGACGAGACGCGCACGATGTCGACGCACTGCGTGCCGCCGGAGGCGAGGCCGTAGCAGGCGACGCCGGGGCCGGTGACCTGCAGGTTGCACGCGTTGCCGGACGTCGAGCCCGACTTGCAGAGGTACGCGCCGGTGGGCAGCGAGCGGAGCCAGCCGGTCACCGGCAGGGCCGTGGTGTCGCTCGTGTAGATGTCGGAGCGGTTGCGGATGTCGAGGTCGAGGCGCGCGAGCTGCAGGTCGTACGAGTCTGCGCCCGCGACGAGCACGCCGGCTCCGACGGTCACGCCGAGCCGCGTGCCGCCGGAGGAGAGCACCGTGAGGCCGTCCTGCCAGTTGCTGCAGTGCGCCGCGGTGATGAAGTGCTGCAGGTGGCCGGAGACCGCCTGGAACCCGCTCGTGCAGAACTGGTTCGCGCCCGACGGCAGCCGCGTCGCGTACGTCGAGCCGCCCAGCAGGTCCTGCGTGTCGCCGCGGCGACCCGTGGTGTCCGGCACGTCGTCGACCGCCTCGACCGTCACGTCGACGGCATCTCCTGCGGCCTCGGCCACGGCGTCCTCGATCGCGGCGACGGCCTCGCCGTCGAGCGGCAGCGCCTCGACGCCCGCCGCAGCGGCGGCCTCGGGCGTCGGCACGGCGACGGTCACGGCCTCGCCGTCCACCTCGAACGTGACGGGGGCATCGCTCGGCAGCGACGTCGCGGCGTCGAGGAGGCTCGACGTCAGCGCCTGCGAGCTCTGCTGCTCGGCGACGAACGACACGGTCATGCCGTCGTCCTCGGCGAGCGCCTGCACCTCGGAGGGCACGTCGCCGACCCAGCCGATCGTGATGGAGCCCGTGTCGGGATCGATCTCGGTCGACCCGAGCCGCGACTCGGCCTGCAGCGCATCCCAGCGCGCGACCTCGTCGAGGAGCGCGAGCTGCGCGATCTGGGTGGTCTGCGGATCCGCGCTCGCAGCCTGGGGGACGCTCGGTGCTGCGAGCGCCGCCACGGGCGCGAGGAGGGGGACGATGAGCACGCCGACGAGCAGTGCCGGCCAGCGCGATCCACGTCTCACGGCGTCAGGGTACGAGCGGCGCGGCATCCCCCTGCGAAGGCGCGCTGGGGGACACGCCGATTCGTCGGCGCCGCCGCAGCACGACGACGAGGATGGCTGCGGGGATCGCGAGCACGACGAGCCACGGCAGGGCGGCGCCGGCCGCGACGAGCGCCGCGCCCGCGACGGCGACGACCGACTCCCAGCCCGCGACGAGCCCGTCGACGAAGGTCGCGGGCGCGGCCGGCTCGATCGCCTCCGACGCGATCGACACCGTGATGGTGGACAGCGCGACCTGGTCGGCGAGCGACGCCTGCTGGGCGAGCAGGGACTCGAGCTCGCTCGTGCGCGCCGTGAGCTGCTCCTCGATCTCGAGGAGCGTCTGCGTGTCCGCCGCGCTCGCGAGCAGCGTCGTGAGGCGGTCGACGGATGCGCGCACCGAGGCGACGCGCACGTCGAGGTCGCGCACCTGCTGGGCGACGTCGGTGCTCGACACGTCGACGTCGCGCACGTCGCCGAGCGTGCGCAGGTCGACGAGCAGCGCCTCCACGACGTCGGCCGGCACGCGGAGCGTGAGCTCGGCGCGCTCGGCCACGTCGCCGGCACCGGCCGACTCCGTGCGCGATGCGACGACCCCGCCGGCGTCCTGCGCGAGCTCGGCCGCGGCGTCGGCCGCCTCGACGGGCTCCGAGGCGACGAGCGACACCCACCCGACGACGACGACCGCCTGCTCGGCAGCATCGACGGCCGGCATGCCGGCCGCGTCGAGCGGTGCGCCCTCCTCGCCCGCGAAGGGCTCCGTGGCCGGGGCGGGCAGCGGCGCCGACTCGCTCGAGCTCGAGCCGCCGGGGAGCATCGGCGCGCAGCCGACGAGGAGCAGGGCCGCGACGGCGGCCAGGGGAGCGAGGATGCGCATGCTGCGACGGTAGGCCGCGCCCCGCGTCGCGCACATCCCAACCGCGGCGGCGACTCGGACGTCCGCGGCGCGCCGCGCCGTGCCGACGACCGGCTCGGCGGCCGCGCTCAGCTGCGCTTGCGCGTCCTCGCCTCGGCCTTCTCCTGCGCTCGCGTCTCGCGCTCGCGCGCCCGCTCCTCGGCGGCGGCCTCGCGCTCGATCGCCCGGTCGGCCACGCGCTGCGCGTCGCTGCGCGCCTCGGCGAGCCTCGCCTCCGCCTCGCGCACCGCCTTGAGCGCCTCCTTGACCTTGCGGTCGTCGACGACCGTCGGCGGCACGCGATCGAAGGCGGCGTCGTCGAGCCCGCCGCGCTCGAGCCATGCCTGCAGGCCGTCGAGCAGACGGTTGAGGCCGAAGAAGAAGGCCTTGTCGGTGCTCGCGAGCGGCTCGTCGAACAGGCCGGCGTGCACGCCCTCGGCGAGGTGCGGGAAGCGCTGCGGCGTCACGAGCTCGCGCAGCGCCGCACGCATCTCGTCGTCGATCGCCGTGCCGTGGCCCGCCTCGCCGAACAGGCCCACGTATCCCATGAGCAGCAGCGAGATCGCGAGCTTCGACTCGTCGGGCAGGTCGAGGTCCTCCATGGCGCCGAGCGCGCCGTCGAGGATCGACAGCCGGTTGGGCGTCGTCGGCGTCGCCGACGGCGGCAGGCTCGTGAGCCACGGATGCCGCTGGTAGCCGGCGCGCACCGACGTCGCCCACGCGCGCAGCCGCGTGCGCCAGTCGCCCTCGGTCGGGGGCGTCGGGATCGCGGAGGCCGTGTCGAGCATGAGCAGCAGCAGGTCGTCCTTGCCGGTGACGTACCGGTAGAGCGACATGGGCGTGAAGCCGAGCGCCGTCGCGACCCGGCCCATGCTCACGGCATCGAGTCCGTCGGCGTCCGCGATGCCGATCGCGGCGTCGACGATGCGCTCGGTCGACAGCTCGCGCTTCGGTCCGCGCTGCGGCAGCTCGGCGACGCCCCAGGCGATCGCGACGGCATGCGGCAGCGTCGGCACCCCCGGCGCGGGCGTCGAGCCGGATCGCGTCACGGGCGATCCTCGGGCGCGGTGCCGGTGCGCTCGCCCGACTCGAGCGCGGCGATGCGCTCCATCGCCTCGTCGGGCAGGGGCGCGATCGGCGCGATGTTCTCGGCGAGGCGCGACGCGTGCATCGACTTCGGCGCCGCGGCGCCCCCGAGCTGCAGGTGCCAGCGCAGCACGACCTGCGCGGGCGTCGCACCCACCTCGTCGGCGATCGCGACGAGCACGGGGTGGTCGAGCAGGCGTCCGCGGCCGAGCGGGCTCCACGCCTGCGTCACGATGCCGTGCTTCGCGTGGAAGGCGCGCAGGTCGTGCTGGGGGAGCCACGGATGCGACTCGACCTGGTTGATCACGGGCCACTCGCCCGTCTCGTCGAAGAGGCGCTGCAGCTCGTCGGCGCCGAAGTTCGCCACCGCGATCCATCGCACGCGGCCCTCGTCGCGCAGCGCCTGGAAGGCGCGCCACGTCTCGACGTACGTGTCGCGGGGCGCGCGCGGCCAGTGGATCATGTAGCCGTCGACGACGTCGAGCCCCATCCGCGCCTCGCTCGCCGCGAAGTCGCGCAGCACGGCGTCGTACGACTGCTCGGGATCGCCCCAGAACTTCGTGACGACCTGCAGCGCGTCGCGCATTCCGCTCGCGCGCACGGCGGCACCCATCTCGGCCTCGTTGTCGTACATCGCGGCGCCGTCGATGAGGCGGTAGCCGGCTGCGAGGCCGTCGTCGATGACGCGTGCGGCCTCGGCGGGCGGCACCTTGTACAGGCCGAGGCCGATCGCGGGGATGCTCGAGCCGTTCAGGAGGGGCAGCTGGTCGACCATGCACCCATCCTGGCAGCGGATGCCGTGCGCCCGGCGAGCGCGCGGATCCGCGGGTCCGCCGCGTCCGGCGTCGTCAGCGCGCGAGCTCGATGGGTGCCGTCTCGGGCGGCTCGCCGATGCCCTGCGTGAGGTCCGGCTGCCGGTGGCGCAGCACCCATGCGACGATCGCGGCGGCGCTCGCCAGCACGAAGGCGACGGCGAAGCCGCCGATGGGGCCCTGCCAGTCGATGAGGATGCCCGCGGCGGCCGACCCGACGGCCGCGCCGATCAGCTGGCCCGAGCCGATCCATCCGTACGCCTCGGGGGTGTCCGAGAAGCGGACGGTCGCCGCGACGATCGACGACATCGCCGAGAGCGCGGGCGCGATGCCGATGCCCGCGAGGAAGAACATCAGGGCGAGCCACCAGAAGTCGAGGATGAGGCACGCGAGCCCGAAGCCCAGCGCGCACACGGCGATGCGGATCGCGAGCGAGCGGCGACGGATGATCACGCCGCCGAGGGCGAGGCCGCCGACGAGCGACCCGAACGCGTTCGCCGCGATCACCATCCCGGCCTCGAAGCCCTCGTGGCCGAACACCGACACGACCGCCGCCTCGGACGCCGCGAACCCGCCGATGAGCAGCATGCCCGTGACGACGACGAGCACGACCGGCACCTTCTTCAGCACGCCGCCGATGCGCTTTCCCGACGGCGGGATGCGCATGCGCCCGACCTCGGGCGACAGGATGAACCACACGCCGCCGAGCACCTGCACGACCGCCGCCGACACGAGGCCCTCGACGGTGCCGATCTGCGTCGAGACGAACGTGATGGCCACGGGGCCGACGACCCAGATGATCTCCTGCAGCGTCGCGTCGAGCGAGAACAGCCGCGAGAGCATGCGCTGCGTGACCATCGTCGGGTAGAGCGTGCGCACGGCCGGCGTGATGGGCGGCATCGCGAGCCCGGCGACGGCGCCGACGGCGGTCATGGCGGCGAGCCCCATGGGCACGAGCGCGATGGCGAGGAGGCTCGCGGCGGCCACGACGAGCGTGAGCGCGAGCACGGGGCGCGTGCCCCAGCGGCCCATCCAGCGCGTCGTGAGCGGACCGGCGGCGCCCTGCCCGATCGAGAGCGCGGCGAGCACGAGGCCGGCGGCCGCGTAGGAGTCGAACGTGCGCTCGACGTGCAGCAGCAGGCCGAGCGAGTACATGCCCTGCGGGAACCGTGCCATGAGCTGCGCGGCCATGATGCGCGCGACGCCCGGGGTCGCCAGCACCTCTCCGTACGCACGCATGCGCCGAGCCTACATTTCGGCGACGGGCCTGGATCGGTCGACCAACGTGAGCGGTCGGCGAGGGACGTGGCGGGCCGGGACGCGTCAGCGCGGGGCCATGCGGATCGCGCCGTCGAGGCGGATCGTCTCGCCGTTCAGCATCGGGTTCTCGACGACGTGCCGCACGAGGGCGGCGTACTCGCTGGGCTCGCCGAGGCGCGACGGATGGGGGATCTGCTCGGCGAGCGACGCCTGCGCGGCCTCCGGCAGCCCCTCCATCATCGGCGTACGGAAGATGCCCGGCGCGATCGTCATGACGCGGATGCGGCTGCGGGCCAGCTCGCGCGCGAGCGGCAGCGTCATCGCCGCGACGCCGCCCTTCGACGCCGAGTACGCCGCCTGCCCCACCTGGCCGTCGAACGCCGCGACGGACGCGGTGTGCACGAGCACGCCGCGCTCCTCGCCGACGGGCTCGCCCTCCTGCATCCGCGCGGCCGCGAGGCGGGCGACGTTGAAGGTGCCGACGAGGTTCACCTGCACGACGCGCGCGAAGCGCTCGAGCGCGAGCGGCCCGTCGCGGCCCACCATGCGCTCGGCCGTCGCGATGCCGGCGCACTGCACGACGATGCGCAGGGGAGCGGCGTCGCTCGCGGCGTCGATCGCATCCTGCACCTGCCGCTCGTCCGTGACGTCGGCGACGACCGAGCGGATGCCCTCCGCGTCGCTCTCGCGCATGTCGGCGACGACGACGTGCGCGCCGGCATCCCGCAGCATCGCGGCGGTCGCGGCGCCGAGCCCGCTCGCGCCGCCCGTGACGAGGGCGCTCGTTCCTGCGATGTCCAAGGGGTCCTCCAGGGTCGTGGTCGGTGGGCGGTCAGAGCCGCTCGACGAGGGTCGCGTTGGCCATGCCGCCGCCCTCGCACATCGTCTGCAGGCCGAGCCGGCCGTGGCCGCGCTCGAGGCCGTGCACGAGCGTCGTCATGATGCGCGTGCCGCTCGAGCCGAGCGCGTGGCCGAGCGCGATGGCGCCGCCGCGGGCGTTGAGCCGATCGCCGTCGCCGCCGATCGCGGCGAGCCAGGCGAGCGGGATGGCGGCGAACGCCTCGTTGACCTCCACGAGGTCCACGTCCTCGATGCGCAGGCGGTTGCGCTCGAGGATGCGCGTCGTGGCCGGGATGACGCCCGAGAGCATCTCGACGGGATCCGAGCCGACGACGACGGAGTCGACGATCCGCACGCGCGGTCGCAGGCCGTGGCGCAGGGCGAAGTCCTCGGACGTCACGAGCACGGCGCTCGCGCCGTCGGTGAGCGGCGAGGCGTTGCCGGCCGTCACCGCCCAGGCCAGCTCGGGATGCCGGGCGGCGAGCTCGTCGGTGCGGAACGCCGGCTGCAGGCCGGCGAGGCGGTCGGTCGTCGTGCCGGCGCGGATGGTCTCGTCGACGATGTGCTCGCCCGACAGCCCGGCGACGGGCAGGATCTCGTCGCCCCAGGCGACGGCGGCGGCGCGCGCATGGCTGCGGGCGGCGTACTCGTCCTGCGCGTCGCGGCCGATGCCGTGCCGTGCGGCGACGAGCTCGGCGGCGACGCCCTGGTGCGTGAGGCCGGGGAAGCGGCCGTGCACCTGCGCCGGGATGGGGTCCTCGCCGAGCGCGGCGGAGCCGATGGGGTGCGTCGACATGAGCTCGACGCCGCACGCGACGACGCACTCGGCGAGGCCGGCGGCGACGGCCGCATGCGCGAAGTGGATGGCCTGCTGGCTCGACCCGCACTGGCGGTCGATCGTCGTGCCCGGCACCGTGAGCGGCAGCCCGGCGGCGAGCGCGGCCGAGCGCGCGACGTTCTGGCTCTGCCTGCCGACCTGCGTCACGCATCCGGCGTAGACGTCGTCGACGAGCGCGGGGTCGATGCCGGCACGGTCGACGAGCTCGGCGATGACGGTGCCCAGCAGGGCTGCGGGATGCCAGGCGGACAGCGCACCGCCGGGCTTGCCCCGGCCGGACGCGGTGCGCAGGACGTCGACGATGACGGCGCTCACGCACCCCAACCTAGCGACGAGGAGCCCACGGATCGACCCCGCCATCGTGCGCGGCGAGCACAGGTGCGCGGGAGGTGCGCTGCGTACCGTGGTCGGCGTGGACGACGCGACCGACCCTCGAGCCCACGGCGACGCCGCCGACGTCGTCGTCGCGACGCCCTCCGGACGCGTGCGCGGTCGCTGGGAGCGCATCGGCTCGGCGCACGGCGCCGGTCGCGACGTCGCGGCCTTCCGCGGCATCCCGTACGCCGAGGCGCCCGTCGACGAGCTGCGGCTCGCGGCACCCGTGCCACGAGTGCCGTGGGATGGCACCCGCGATGCGCTCGCGTTCGGCGCGACGCCGCAGCGCGAGGCCGACCCGCGCGCCCTCATCCCCGAGCCGAGCGTGCCGGGCGACGACACGCTCACCCTCTCGGTGTGGTCGCCCGATCCGAGCCCCGGAGCCGGCCTGCCGGTCATGGTGTGGATCCACGGCGGCGGCTACACGTCGGGCTCGGCGGCGAGCCCCTGGTACGGCAACGGCGCGTTCGCGCGCGACGGCGTCGTGACGGTCGTCGTCTCGTACCGCCTCGGCTTCGACGGCTTCGGATGGGTCGAGGGCGACGACGCGGTGCAGAACCGGGGCGTGCGCGACTGGCTGTGCGCGCTCGCGTGGGTGCAGCGGCACGTCGGCGCCTTCGGCGGCGATCCGGCGCGCGTGACGATCGCGGGGCAGTCCGCCGGTGGCGGTGCCGTGCTCACGCTGCTCGGGATGCCCGCGGCGGCCGGGCTGTTCGCGCAGGCGTGGGCGGCGTCGCCCGCGCTCGCCGACGTGCCGGAGTCGACGGCGAGGGCGCTCGCGGCCCGGCTCGGCGACCGGCTGCGCGTCGGCGCGCACGGTGGCGTGCCGACGCTCGAGCTGCTGCGACGCACGAGCGAGGCCGACGTGCTGCGCGCCGAGCCGCTCGCCCGTCGCGGCGCGGGCAGCGGCGTCTACGCGCTCGCCGACGAGCTGCTCGCGCTCGGCCCGGTCGTCGACGGCGACCTCCTGCCCGAGCCGACGATGGATGCGCTCCGAGCCGGACGCGGCAGCGGCGTGCCCGTCGTGGTCGGCGCGATGCACGACGAGCTCCTGCTGACCGCGGCGCTCCTGCCGCCGCGGCTGCGCGGCATCGGCCCGGGCCTGCTGCGCGCGATCCCGAGCGCCGTCACGCTCGGCGCCGCGCGGCTCGATCGCATCGCCCGTCGTGCGTACGTCGCGGCGAACGCCGACGTCGCTCGCGCCGGCGCCGGCGCCCTCGCGGGCCGATACCTCTCGGACCTCGTGTTCGGCGGATCCGTCGTCGGCGCTGCGCGAGCGCGCGAGCACGCCGCTGCCGCGCGCGTCCGCGAGCGGCAGCGCCTCGAGCATCCCGACCCCGCCGTGCGCGCGGCGCCCGCAGCCTCCGAAGCGGCCGACACGTGGGTCTACCGATTCGACTGGGCGTCGCCCACGCGCGGCGGTGCCGTGCACTGCGTCGACGTGCCCTTCGCGTTCGACGCCCTCGGCGACGCGCACGCCGACGCGCTCCTCGGTGCCGACGCACCGCAGGCGCTCGCGGACGTCGTCCACGGCGCGATGGTGGCGTTCGCGCGCGACGGGGACCCCGGCTGGCAGCCCTGGAGCGCGGCGCCCGGCGCGACGCGCATCCTCGGCGCACCGGCCGACCTCGACGCGCCGGTCGCGGATGCGGCGCCGGCCGCCGACGACGCGCCGACCCCGCACGCCGGGACGGTCGACGCGCACGGCTGGGCGCGCATCGTGCCGCTCGTCGAGGCCGGCGTCGCACCACGGCGTCCCCGCCCCTGAGGCGGACGGGTCAGCGCGTCGTCACGACGCGAGGGCGCGACGCACGCGCTGCACCGAGACGGGTCCGCGCGCGCCGAGCGACTGCGCGAAGAGGCTCACGCGCAGCTCCTCGATCATCCAGCGCGCCTCGCGCAGCCGCTCGGGCGCGGTGGCGGGCAGCGGGATCGCGCCGCCTGCGGCACGCAGGGCGGCGACGGCCTCCTGCACCTCGGCCATCCACTGCACGTCGCGGTGCGCGGCCTCCGGCAGGCGCCGGACGCGGTGCTCGACCGCCTTGACGTACACGGGCATGCGGCCGAGCCGTGCGACGCCCGTCGCGACGATGAAGCCGTCGTGCACGAGGCCGTCGAGCGTCGCGCGGGCGTCGGCGAGCTGCGCCATGAACGCGAGCGACGAGGTGTCGCGGATGGCGGCGTCGGCCGCGCGCGCCGCGGTGAGGATGGCGGCGACGCGCGCCGTGACGTCGAACATGCGCTCGACGAGGCCGAGCGACACGGCGATGCGGATGCGCGCGAAGTCCTGCGCCGAGCGCACCGGCCCCCCGATCCCCAGCTCCTCGTCGACGATCGCGAGCAGCACGTCGTCGAACAGCCGCGCCGTCGACGGGTAGGGGGAGGCGCCGAGCGCGAGCCGCTCGGCGTTCGACAGGTTGGCCTGCACGTACGACTGCGGCGACTGCACGGCGTCGGCGAGCATGCGGCGCACGGCGGCGTGCTCGGCGGCGTCGCGCTCCGCCTCCGTCGAGAACAGCGCGACGTCGATGCGGCCGCCCTTCGCGAGGCGATGCCCCGGGTAGGCGCGCACGGTGCCCTGCCCCTGTCGGACGTCGACGTGCCGCGGCAGGTCGGACTCGAAGCCCGCGACGCCCTCGCGCTCGATGTCGTGCGTGACGACGGCGGCGACCTCGACCGTCGCGCGCTGTGCGAGCCTCGCCTGCAGCGCCGCGAGATCGCGACCGGCGCCGAGCACCTTCCCCTTCGCGCCCTCGACGACGAAGCGCGGCCGCAGGTGCGTCGGCACGCGCGCCTCGTCGACGTCGGAGGCGTCGGCGGGCGTGTGCGCGACGCGGCGGATGCGGTCGGCGAGCACCTGCGCGAGCGACGCATCCGTGGGCGTCGCGGGCAGGTCGGCGAGCATGCCCCGCGCCCAGTCGGCGGCCGGCACGACCGTGCGGCGCACGTGCTTCGGCAGCGCCTTGATCATCGCGGTGAGCAGCTCCTCGCGCATGCCGGGCACGAGCCAGTCGAAGCCGGCCGGGCTCAGGCGCGGCAGCAGCGCGATCGGCACGTGCACCGTGAGCCCGTCGTCGTCGGCGCCCGGCTCGAAGCGGTACGACAGCAGCAGGGTCTGGTCGCCCTGCCGCCACGTCGTCGGGAACTGCTCCTCGTCGGGGGCGTCGTCACGGCCGAGGAGGTCCTCGCGCGTGAACGTCAGCAGGTCGGGCGTCTCGGTGCGCGCATCCCGCCACCAGCGCTGGAAGGCGCGCGCATCCGTGACGTGCATGGGGATGCGGGCATCGTAGAGCTCGACGATGCGCTCGTCGTCGAGCAGCAGGTCGCGGCGCCGCTGCCGCTCCTCGAGGCCCTCGATCTCGTCCCGCAGCGCCTGGTTGGCCTCGAGGAACCGCTCGCGCACGCTCCAGTCGCCCTCGACGAGCCCGTGGCGGATGAGGAGGTCGCGAGCGAGGATCGCATCGACGCGCGCGAGCTGGATCCGCCGCTGCGGCACGATCGGCACGCCGAACAGCGTCACGCGCTCGGTCGCGATCGCCGCCCCCTGCCGCTTCGACCAGCGCGGCTCGAACCACTGCCGCTTCACGAGGTCGCCGGCGAGCGGCTCCGCCCATGCGGGATCGATGCCCGCGACCACCCGCGCGAAGAGCCGCGACGTCTCGACGAGCTCGGCGGCCATGACCGCCTGCGGCTGCTTGCGTCCGAGCGTCGACGACGGGTGGATGTGGAAGCGCGTGCCGCGACCGCCGACGAAGTCGCGCTTCTCGGCATCCCGCACGCCGATCTGGCTGAGGAGGCCCGCGAGCAGCGCCTTGTGGATCTCGACCGCGCTCGTCGAGAACGGCTCCGAGCTCGTCTCCGACCGGCGCGAGGCGGGCACGGATCCCTTCGGCAGCGACCGCTCGAGCTGCCGCACGACGTCCTGCCACTCGCGCACGCGCAGGAAGTTCAGGTGCTCGTCGCGGCACATGCGGCGGAACTGGTTGCCGGAGCGCTGCCGCTGCTCCTCGCGCAGGTAGCGCCACAGGTTCAGCAGCGAGATGAAGTCGCTCGTGGGGTCGGCGAAGCGCGCATGCAGCTGGTCGGCGCGCGCGCGGTGCTCGAGCGGGCGCTCCCGCGGGTCCTGGATGCTGAGCGCGGCGACGATGGGGATGACGGCGTCGGCGACGTCGTGCTCGACGCCCGCGAGCACCATGCGCGCGAACCGCGGGTCGACGGGCAGCCGCGCGATGCCGCGGCCGATGCGCGTGACGGCGCCCGAGCGCTCGACGGCCTGCAGCTCGCGCAGCAGGTCGGTGCCGTCGGCGATCGCGCGCCGCTCGGGCGGCTGCAGGAACGGGAACTCCTCGAGCGGCCCCAGCCCGAGCGTCGCCGCCTGCAGGATGACCGACGCGAGGTTCGTGCGCAGGATCTCCGGGTCGGTGAACGCCGGCCGCTTCGCGAAGTCGTCCTCGGCGTAGAGGCGGATCGCGATGCCGGGCGCGACGCGGCCCGCGCGGCCCGCGCGCTGGTTCGCCGAGGCCTGGCTGATGGCCTCGATCGGCAGGCGCTGCACCTTCGCGCGCGTCGAGTAGCGCGAGATGCGCGCGGTGCCGGTGTCGACGACGTGGCGGATGCCGGGCACCGTGAGGCTCGTCTCGGCGACGTTCGTCGCGAGCACGACGCGGTGCCGCACGCCTGCCGGGCGGCGCTCGAACACGCGGTGCTGCTCGGCCGACGACAGCCGACCGTACAGCGGCAGCAGCTCGACGCCCGCGCCGAGCCTGCCCGCGAGCGCGTCCTGCGCATCCCGGATCTCGGCCTCGCCCGAGAGGAACACGAGCACGTCGCCGTCGTCGTCGCGCCAGATCTCCCGGATGGCGTCGTGGATGCCGTCGATGGGGTCGACGTCGTCGTGCGCGTCGTCGTCGTCGCCGTCGTCGTCCATCGCCTCGCGCGTGAGCGGGCGGTATCGCACGTCGACGCCGTAGGTGCGGCCGGAGACCTCGATGATCGGGGCGCCGCCGAAGTGCCGCGAGAACGACTCGGGGTCGATCGTCGCCGACGTGACGATGATGCGCAGGTCGGGACGGCGGGGGAGGAGGCGCTGCAGGTAGCCGACGAGGAAGTCGATCGTGAGGGAGCGCTCGTGCGCCTCGTCGATGATGATCGTGTCGTACTGGCGCAGGTCGGGATCGCGGTGGATGCGGTTCAGCAGCACGCCGTCGGTCATGACGGCGACCTTCGTGGCGGCGCTGACCTTGTCGGTGAAGCGCACCTGGTAGCCGACCTCGGCGCCCAGCTCGACCTGCAGCTCCTCGGCGACGCGCTCGGCGATCGTGCGCGCGGCGATGCGGCGCGGCTGCGTGTGCGCGATGGCCTCACGGCCGAGGTCGAGGCAGATCTTCGGCAGCTGCGTCGACTTGCCCGAGCCCGTCTCGCCCGCGACGATGACGACCTGGTGCTCCGCGATGGCGGCGGCGATCTCGTCGCGGCGCGCGGAGACCGGCAGGTCCTCCGGATAGGCGATGTGCATCGCGTCCATCCTCTCGCGTCCCGCGCGCGTCGGCGTGCGCGTTCGGCGTGAGCGAAGTCGCACGCCTGCCGCGCCGCGGCACCGAGCACCGGTGTCGGACGCGCCGTGCATACTCGGATCACGGGAGGCAGTCATGACGATCATCGAACGGCTCGAGCGCGACGCGGCGATCGCAGAGCGGGACGCGCTCACTGCTCGGCTCAGAGACGCTGTCGGAAGCGACGATCGACTCGCACTTCGAGCGAGGGCGGTCGGCGGCGGTCTGACCGAGACCGAGGCCGAGGTCGCTGTGCGCCTCGAGACCCTCGACTACCTGCTGGATGACAGCGTCTGACGCT
Source organism: Agrococcus versicolor (assembly GCF_039531815.1). Classification (NCBI taxonomy): domain Bacteria; kingdom Bacillati; phylum Actinomycetota; class Actinomycetes; order Micrococcales; family Microbacteriaceae; genus Agrococcus; species Agrococcus versicolor. The sequence continues at coordinate 279,069 of NZ_BAAAQT010000006.1, forward strand.
CTCGAACGTCAGGTGCTGGCGTTCGCGACGAGAGTCAGCGACACCCTCGAGGCTGTCCTGGGCACCGGTGGCGCTCAACTGCGCGCGACCGTGCTCGGTGAGAGGTTCGAGGTGTCGACCGTCGCGGCTCGCGGCATCCCGCTGACGGCACGAGGCAAGGAGATCTTGCGGATCTTCGTGAAGTACCAGTGTGGCTTCGACGGACGGGCGGAGTACCTCGCGATCCATCGGTCAGAGTTCCATGTGCTCGGGGCCACGAGCTCCGAGCCGCTGCTGAGGTACGAGTACGTCCGTGACGGGTCAGGGGACGTTCCCAATGCGCACCTGCAGATCCATGCTCACCGCGACGCCATCACGCATGCGCTCGTCGCGGGTGGGAACCGGACGAGACGCGCGCGACGCATCACGCCGGGTGGTTCCACGCTGGCCGACCTGAAGTCGCTGCATCTGCCGCTCGGTGGGACGCGCTTCCGCCCTTGCCTCGAAGACGTCCTCCACTTCCTCATCGAGGAGTTCGGCGTCGATGCGGTCGACGGTTGGAGGTCCGGTCTGGACGCGGGACGCAAGGAGTGGCGAAGCCTCCAGCTCAGATCTGCGATCCGCGACGCGCCGCAGATCGCCGTGGAGACTCTGCGACAGCTCGGCTTCCAGGTCTCGGTCCCAGGGGATGCCGCGACGAAGGGCTCTGAGCAGACGCGCATCTCGCGTCGAATGCTCGAGTTCTGACCGCGTCAGTCGGGCAGCTCGCCCGGCTCGAGGCGCTGCTGACGTCGCCACATGTCGCCGTAGCCCAGGCGGTCCATGTAGCGCTCGACGAGCTCCTCCTCGTCGAGCCTGCCCGCCGTGTAGGCGTCGAGGTCGGCCTGGAACGCCGGCGTCACCGGGGGCATCTCGGCGGGGATCTCGGGGTCGGACATCGTGCCACCTTCCGTCCCGTGGATGGTAGCGAAGTCGACCCGGTGGCCGCCTGGACGCTCAGGCCTCCGGCTCCGCCTCCAGCAGCGTCCGCGCACGCGCGAGCCCGGACGCGAGCGTCGAGCGCGCGGCCTCGGCGACGATGGGCTCGACGACCCGCAGCATGCCGCCGGGCTCCGCGCCGATGCTCGCGATCACGCGGCAGCCGACGTCCGTCGCCGCGAAGGAGAAGCGCAGGCGCGTGGGCATCGTGCCGGAGAGGCTGCGCGCGGCCATGGCGGTGGGCGGTGCGAGCTCGGTGACGAGCCAGTCGAACTCGACGGCCCTGCCCATGACGCGCATGCGCGTGCGGACCCGGCTGCCGACCTGCACCGGCTCCGGCGACAGCAGCCGCTCGGAGACGACGGAGCGGTCCCACCGCGGGCGCTGCTCGGGGCTCGTGAGGAACGCGAACACGGCCTGCGGATCGCGCGCGATCTCGATGCGCTCCTCGAATGCGAACACGGATGCTCCTGTCGGCCGGGCGATCAGCGTGGCAGGGGATCGTCGGTCGCCGGAAGGGGGTGGACGGCGTCGCGGACGTGCGAGGCGGGCGGCGGCCCTGGCAGCATCGAGGCATGGCAGGCACCGTGCGACCCACCGTCGGCATCCGACCCGTCCGCGAGGGCGATCGCGAGCAGTGGGCGACGCTGTTCCGCGCGTATCGCGACTTCTACCGGCTCGAGCCCGACGAGGCGGTCGTCGATCGCGTGTGGTCGTGGCTGACGGATGCCGGCCACGAGGTGCGCGGGCTCGTCGCCGAGGCCGACGGCGAGCTCGTCGGCATCGCCCACCACCGACGCTTCGCGCGGCCGTCGACGGGCACCGTCGGGGTGTGGCTCGACGACCTGTTCGCGGCGGAGTCGGCACGCGGGGCGGGGGTGGGCCATGCGCTCGTCGCGCATCTCGGGGGCGTCGCGGCGCTCGAGGGCGCGTCCGTCGTGCGCTGGATCACGGCCGACGACAACGCGACGGCGCAGCGGCTCTACGATCGCGTCGCCACGCGCACGCGCTGGGTCACGTACGACGCGACGCCGGGCGCCTGACGCGCGCATGACGTAGCCTGGTCGGCTGCCCACCCGAGGGCTGCCGGGCCGTGCCCGCCCTCGAACCGCAGGACGCATCCCATGGGCTTCATCGACGTCGGCGGCATCTCGTACACGCTGCCGGATGGCCGACCGCTGCTGACCGACGTCGGCTTCCGCGTGCCCGAGGGGCGCACGACCGCGCTCGTCGGGGCGAACGGCGCAGGCAAGTCGACCCTGCTGCGCATCGTGCGCGGTGCGCTGCGACCCCACGCGGGCAGCGTGCAGGTGCAGGGCGGGCTCGGCGTCATGGACCAGACGATCGCGGTCGGCGAGCACGACGAGCCGACGATCGAGCACCTGCTCGTCGCCGTCGCCCCCGACCGCATCCGCGCCGCCGCCGTCGCGCTGCAGGACGCCGAGGCCGCGATGCTCGAGCGCGACGACACCGAGACGCAGCTCGCGTACGCGGCGGCGATCGCCGACTACGCCGAGGCCGGCGGCTACGAGCACGAGGTCGTGTGGGATCGCTGCACCATGGCGGCGCTCGGCCTGCCCTTCGAGCGGGCGAGGTGGCGGGCGCTCGCGACCTGCTCGGGCGGCGAGCAGAAGCGGCTCGCGCTCGAGGCGCTGCTGCGCGGGCCCGAGGAGGTGCTGCTGCTCGACGAGCCCGACAACGCGCTCGACGTGCCCGGCAAGCGCTGGCTCGAGGAGCGGCTGCGCGAGACGACGAAGACCGTGCTGCTCGTCTCGCACGACCGCGAGCTGCTCGCGAACGCCGCCGACCGCGTCGTCACGCTCGAGGCGAGCCCTGCAGGTGCCTCGGCGTGGGTGCACGGCGGTGGCTTCGCGACGTACCACGAGGCCCGCGAGGCGCGCTTCGCCCGGCTCGACGAGCTGCGCAGGCGATGGGACGAGCAGCACGCGCAGCTGCGCAGGCTCGTGCAGACGCTGCGCGTGCAGGCGGCGAGCAGCGACGACATGGCTTCGCGCTACCGTGCGGCCGTCACGCGGCTCGACCGCTTCGAGGCCATCGGCCCGCCCGAGGCGCGACCGCCGGCGCAGGACCTCTCGATGCGGCTGCGGGGCGCGCGCACGGGCAAGCGCGCCGTCGTCTGCACCGGTCTCGAGCTCACGGGCCTCATGCGGCCGTTCGACCTCGAGGTCTGGTTCGGCGACCGGGTGGCGGTGCTCGGCGCGAACGGCTCGGGCAAGAGCCACTTCCTGCGCCTGCTCGCCCACGGAGGCACCGATCCGGATGCGACGCTCGGGCACGTCACGAGCGTCGGTGCGACGATCGAGCGCGTCGAGCACGGCGGCCGCGCGGTGCTGGGCGCGCGCGTCGTGCCCGGCTGGTTCGCCCAGAGCCACGCGGCTGCGGGGCTCGAGGGGCGCACGCTGCTCGACGTGCTGCACCGCGGCGACGACGAGCGGCAGGGGATGCCGCGGGAGCCCGCGAGCGCCGCGCTCGACCGGTACGGGCTCGCGCACGCGGCCGAGCGTCGCTACGAGGAGCTCTCGGGCGGGCAGCGCGCGCGCTTCCGCATCCTGCTGCTCGAGCTCGCGGGCGTCACGCTGCTGCTGCTCGACGAGCCGACCGACAACCTCGACCTCGTGTCGGCCGAGTCGCTCGAGGATGCGCTCGGACGGTTCGAGGGCACGGTGCTCGCCGTGACGCACGATCGCTGGTTCGCGCGCACGTTCGACCGCTTCCTCGTCTTCGGCGCCGACGGCGAGGTCGTGGAGGCGGATGCGCCCGTGTGGGACGAGGGGCGCGTCGCGCGCGCTCGCTGACGCGGGCCCGCGACGACGCGTCGGGCGGCCGGGTCGGCTCCGCTACGGCAGGTCGCGAGCGGGTGCCGGGTCGTCGGCGTCGTCCGTGTCGCCGTCGAGCGGGTTGTCGCCGATGAGCGGCGGCGCCTCCTCGCCGTCCGGGCCGCGTCGCTCGAGCACGAAGACGGCCGCGAGCAGCGTCGCGATGCACAGCCCGAGGTAGATCCAGCCGATCGTCGACGCGACGATGCCGCCGAGGGTGACCGTGACGCCGACGATGCCGAGCACGCTCCACACGAGGCCGAGGGCGATGAGCACGCCGACGACGATCGCCCACCAGCGCGGACGCGTGCGCCATGCGGCGATCGAGATGGCCGCGGCGATGGCGAGCAGTCCGATGGGGAAGTGCATGACACGGGATCGTACGCCGCGGGCGTGCGAGCCGGCTGGACGCGTTCGTGTCGCGTCGGCGGTCGGGGCTACCGTTGGGCCACATGTCCAGCGAGCCCCAGCACTACGGTTCCTGGGCAGCCGACCACCTGCCGCCGTCCTTCCCCGAGCGCGCGGCATGGGGCACGGCGCAGACGCTGCGCGCCTGGCAGCAGGAGGCGCTCGAGCGCTACTTCGAGCGCAGCCCCCGCGACTTCCTCGCAGCGGCGACCCCGGGTGCAGGCAAGACGACGTTCGCCCTGCGGCTCGCGTCCGAGCTGCTCCGCCGCGGCGACGTCCGGCGCCTCACGGTCGTCGCGCCCACCGAGCACCTCAAGTCGCAGTGGGCCGATGCCGCTGCCCGCGCCGGCATCCGGCTCGACCCCGGCTTCCGCAACGCGCACGGCGACGCGGGCCGCCACTTCCACGGCGTCGTCGTCACGTACGCGCAGGTCGCGGCACGGCCTGCGCTCCACGAGCGCATGACGCGCTCGGCGGCCTCGCTCGTCATCCTCGACGAGGTGCATCACGCCGGCGACGCGCTGTCCTGGGGCGACGCGGTGCGCGAGGCGTTCGAGCCCGCCGCGCGCAGGCTGTCGCTCACCGGCACGCCCTTCCGCAGCGACGACGCGCCCATCCCGTTCGTCGAGTACGCCCCGGCGGAGGACGGCGTGCGCTACTCCGCCACCGACTACGACTACGGCTACGCGCGGGCGCTCGCCGACCACGTCGTGCGTCCCGTGCTCTTCATGGCCTACGCGGGCACGATGGAGTGGCGCACGTCGATGGGCGACGAGATGCGCGCGACCCTCGGGCACGAGGACGCGAAGGACATCACGTCCGCCGCGTGGCGCACGGCGCTCGACCCGGGCGGCACGTGGATCCAGCAGGTGCTGCGCAGCGCCGACGCGCGACTGACGCAGGTGCGCGAGCAGGTGCCCGACGCCGGTGGCCTCGTCATCGCGACCGATCAGGCGCAGGCGCGCCAGTACGCGGCGATCCTCGAGGAGATCTGCCGCGAGCGCGTGACGGTCGTGCTCTCGGACGACGCGGGCTCGAGCGCGCGCATCGAGGAGTTCTCGGCCTCCGAGTCGCGCTGGATGGTCGCGGTGCGCATGGTCTCCGAGGGCGTCGACGTGCCCCGCCTGTCGGTGGGCGTCTACGCGACGAGCTCGTCGACGCCGCTGTTCTTCGCGCAGGCGATCGGACGATTCGTGCGCTCGCGACGCAGGGGCGAGACGGCGACGATCTTCCTGCCGTCGGTGCCGGTGCTGCTCGAGCGCGCCGCCGAGCTCGAGCGACAGCGCGACCACGCGCTCGGCAAGCCCACCGACGACGACCAGCTGCTCGACGACGCGCTCATGGAGGCGGCCGAGAAGCCCGATCCCGAGGATCGCGAGGCGGCGCCGTTCACGTGGCAGGCGCTGTCGTCCGCGGCGACGTTCGACAAGGTGCTCTTCGGCGACCAGGAGTTCGGGCAGCTCGTCGAGCCCGGCACCGACGAGGAGCTCGACTTCATCGGCATCCCCGGCATCCTCGAGCCCGAGGAGGTGTCGGAGATGCTGCAGCGCCGCCAGCGCAGGCAGGCGGCGCGCATCGCCGAGAAGCCCGCGGCGCCCCAGCCCGACGCCCTCTTCCGCTCGCTCCGCGAGGATCGCCAGCTGCTCAACGCGCTCGTCTCGATCGTCGCGAAGAAGCGCAAGCAGACCCACGGCATGGTGCACGCCGAGGCGCGTCGCATCTGCGGCGGCCCCGAGGTCGCGAAGGCGTCGATGCAGCAGCTGCGCGACCGCATCCAGTACCTGCGCCGCGCCATCGACTCCTGACGCGCGGGCGTGCTCGCGGCTAGCCCTGCGGGATGGTGAAGTCGGAGAAGCTCACCAGCCGGTCGTCGAGGTCGATCTCGACGCCGAGCAGCGCGGACTGCCTCGCGACCTCCGCCTCGTCCCAGCCGAACATCGAGACGGGGATGCTGACGATCTTCTTCGGGGTGTTCCCGTCGGCGTCCCGAGGGAGGGCGTACTCCGGGTGCTCGCCGTCCGACGTCGCCGCGTAGCCGTTCGCCGCGGCCCATGCCGCGATCGCCTCGTCCACAGCGCCGGCTCCGTCGACGAACGCGGTCGAGACGCCGACGATGCTGGGCGAGCCGTCCGGATTCGGCGGCCCGTCGACGAGGCCCGTCGTGATCACGGTGCAGAGCACGGCGAGCCCATCGAGCGCGCCTTCGGCGGCGAAGCCCGGACGTGGTGCGAGCGCGGCCAGCACCTCCTCGTCCGTGCCGGGGATCTGGCCGATGCTGCTGCTCTGGTTGGAATCGAGGACGTACGCGTCGCCGCACCGAGGCGGCTCGGCTGCCGGCTCGGCGGAGGGCGTCGACGTGGGCGTCGGGGTCGGCGTGGGCGTGGGCGACGGCGTGGCCGACGGGATGGGCGACTCCACGGCGGACGCCGAGGGCGACGCCTCCGGCTCGGCGGCGGCGCAGCCGCTCAGGAGGATCGCGAGGGCGACGGGGGCGGCGAGGCAACGGCGGCGCATGACGGCTCCGGGAGGGTCGAGGGGCGTACCCCAGCCTCGCGCACGCGACTGCACGGCGGCTGCGCGCGCGCTGCAGGCCAGGCCGACGGGTGAGGGTGCCCTTGCCGGAAAAGTCCCGGTCAGGGCAGCCTCACCTTGCTGGACAGCCGCACCGGGCGGGTGCATGCTGACGCCAGGGCAAGGAGGACGCCATGACCATCGACCAGCTCCCCACCGTGTCGTCGTGCAGCGCGACGACCTGCGGCTACAACCACGACGGCTGTCACGCACCCGCCATCACCGTCGCCGGCGCCGGCGCCGGCTGCGTCACGTTCCTGCCGCTCGGCATCGACGGCGGGCTGCCGAAGGTCGTCAGCCACGTCGGCGCCTGCCAGCGCACGGAGTGCGTGCACAACCAGTCGGCGCTCTGCCTCGCCGACACCGTGCGGATCTCCGGCCAGGGCACCGCGCACTGCGAGACGTACGAGGCGGCCTGACGCCTGATGCCTGGCGCCTGGCGTCCGACGTCTCGCGGCACCGGCGCCTCCGACGCCAGCGACGCGCGGCGAGGCGTCAGCGGGCATCCAGCGCTCGGTGGTTCGCTGACGCCATGACCCATCCCATGGCGCCGCCGCCCCCGCGAACCGTGCAGATGCCGGCGACGCCCGGCTCGCCGCTCGAGCCGCTGCGTCCCGGGCGTCCGTACGACCGCAGGCACTGGCTGCTCGCAGGACTCCTGGCGATCGCCGGCGGCACCATCGTCGACCTCGCAGCGCGTGGACAGCTCATCTTCGCGCTCGGCGGTCGCGACACCGGGCTGGCGGAGATCCTGCTGCTCGAGCTCGGTCGGCTGGCGGTCGGCATCCTGCTGGTGGCGATGGCCTACGTGCTCGCGCCCGGATCCGCCGTCCGCCGGATCCTCGGCATCGTGGTGCTGATCGTCGGCATCGCGGCCGTCGTCGCGATCACGGTCGCGCTGCAGTTCGGCGAGCTCGGCGCCCTGCGCTCGCCCGTGGTGCGCTGGCTCCTGAATCCGCAGAGCCTCCTGCTGCTCGTCGGCGTCGTGGGCTGGGTCCTCGCGAGCGGCGCCCGGTGGTGGGCGTGGCTCGCGGTGCTCCTCCCGTGGATCGTCGGCGCCGTCGGATACGGCTTGAACGTGCTCGGCGTGGAGCCGGGCTACGCGATCACGGCGACGGGCGCGATCGCGCTCGCCATCGCGCTCGTGACGCTGCTGCTCACCATCCCCAGGCGACGCTGATGCTGTCCAGGCGAGCGCTGCTCGGCGGCCTCGGCGGCGTGGGCGCGCTCGTGCTCGCCGGCTGCGTGGGAGACGGAGCGCCGTCGCCGGCGGACCCGGCCACGAGCGAGGATGCTGGTGTGACCACGACCCACGCCTACGGCGACGACCCCGCCCAGGTCTGCGACCTCATCCTCCCGTCGGCCGAGCCGAGGGCGACGGTCATCCTCGTGCACGGCGGCTACTGGCAGGCCGGCTACGACCGCACGCTCGAGGATGCGGTCGCCGCCGACCTCGTGGCCGACGGCTACGCCGTCTGGAACGTCGACTATCGCGGCGTCGGCGCGGGCGGCGGACGCCCAGCGACGTTCGACGACATCGCCGCCGCCGTCGACCTGCTCGCGACCGTCGGCGCCGAGGCCGGACTCGACCTCGCGCGCGTGGCGATCGTCGGCCACTCGGCGGGCGGGCAGCTCGCCCTCTGGGCGGCCGGTCGCCCGACGCTGCCCGAGGGCGTGCCGGGGGCCGGCCCGCTGCTCGTGCCGATCGCCGCGGCGAGCCAGGCCGGCGTCAACGACCTCGTCACGGCGCAGGAGCAGTTCCTCGGCGGCGCCTCCGTCGCATCGCTGCTCGAGATCGACCCCGACGTGCCGGTGCCTGCCGACGTCGCCGCCATCACGTCGCCGGCGCAGATGGTGCCGCTCGGCGTGCCGCAGCTCATCGTGACGGGGGCCGACGACGTCACGGTGCCGCCCTCGCAGAGCGAGACGTACGCGGATGCCGCGACGGCCGCGGGCGACGACGTGCGGCTCGAGGTCGTGGCGGGGGAGGAGCACTTCGCGCACCTCGACCCCGGGAGCGAGTGCTGGGCGCTCGTCAAGGCCTGGCTGCTCGACGTCCTCGGCTGAGGGTGCGTCGCTAGGCTCGAAGGGTCGAGCGCGTCGCGCTCCGAAGGCTTCGCGCGGTGATCCCGTGCGGCCCCCGCGACCAGCGCTCACCGACGAGAAGGAGCAACCTCTTGACCATCCCCAGCGTCACCCTCAACGACGGCACGTCGATCCCGCAGCTCGGCTTCGGCGTCTTCAAGGTCAACCCCGCCGAGACCGAGCGCATCGTCACCGACGCGCTCGAGGCCGGCTACCGCCACATCGACACCGCAGCCGTGTACGGCAACGAGGAGGGCGTGGGCCGCGCGATCGCAGCCTCCGGCATCCCGCGCGACGAGCTCTACGTCACCACGAAGTGCTGGAACGACGACCAGGGCCGCGGCGCCTCGCGCGACGCGATGGCCACGAGCCTCGAGAAGCTCGGCCTCGACCGCGTCGACCTGTACCTCATCCACTGGCCCTGCCCCGAGAAGGGTCTGTGGCAGGAGACCTGGACGACGTTCCAGGAGCTGCGCTCGGAGGGCCTCACGACCTCCATCGGCGTGTCGAACTTCGACCACCGCTACCTGCCGCAGCTGCTCGCCGAGGGCGGCGCTGTGCCGGTCGTCGACCAGATCGAGCTGCACCCGCAGTTCCAGCAGCGCGAGACCGCCGCCGTCGCCGCCGAGCACGACATCCTGCTCGAGGCATGGGGCCCGCTCGGCCAGGGCAAGGTCGACTACGAGTCGCAGGTCGCCGCGATCGCCGAGGCCCACGAGAAGTCGTGGGCGCAGGTGCTGCTGCGCTGGCACCTGCAGCGCGGCAACATCGTCTTCCCCAAGTCGAACCGCGCCGCGCGCATGGCTGAGAACCTCGACGTGTTCGACTTCGAGCTCACCGCCGACGAGGTCGCGACGATCGACGGCCTCGACCAGGGCGTCTCGGGCCGCGTGTCGGCCGACCCCGCCGAGGTCAACTGACCCCGCGATCGTCGATCGCCGACGGGCCGCATCCCTCGTGGATGCGGCCCGTCGGTCGTGCTGGGGCGTCGTCGACGCGCTGACAGGAGGAACGCCTACCCACCCGCCCAGCCGGCGTGAGCAGGTGCGCGGACGGTAGGGCGTCGCGCTGCGCCAACCCGACTTGTCCACAGGCGGCGATGCTGCAGTCGGGGCGGGCCCCGCGCATGTGGGACCGTGGCGCCCGACCTGAGGTGCGGCCGTGCATCCCCTCGCCTCACTCGGGGACGAGACCGCATCGCCGTGGTCGGAAGCGCCGCCACCAGGAAGGGATGGGCAGATGTCACGCACGATCCGATGGAGGGCCGCAGCCCGTCGAGGCATCGCCGTTGCGATGACGATGGCGATCATCCACTCTGCCATCGCCGCAGCGTCGACCGCGCCATCCGGCACGTCGACCGAGCAGGACTCATCCGAGGCAGCGACGGCGATCGAGGAGATCACCGGGACCGAGTCCCTCGTCGAGGTCGTCCCGGGTCAGATCTCCGAGCATGTCACCGTACCGACGGCGGCGGACGAGCTGGTGACGCTGGAGGCGGACGGGGTCAGCGTCGCATTCCACCAGCCAGGTTCCAGCGACGCCACGGCAGTGGTCGGGGGTAGCGGCACCGTGTCCTTCGTCGACGATGGCGCTCCCTTCGACACTCACGTGCAAGTGCTCGAATCGCCGGACGCGGCGGTGCTCAGCGAAGGCGTGCGCTCCTTGATCGAGATCCAGGATCCGACTGCTCCGAGGACGTATCGCTATCCGGTGACCCTGGACGCTGGCACGGCACTCGAGGTCGCCGACGATGGCAGCGTACGTGGTACTCGCGGCGATGAGCTGGTCCTCGTCGTCCCGCCTCCTTGGGCACTCGATGCGCGAGGCATCGTCGTGCCGTCCTGGTACGAGATCCAGGGTGACGAGATCGTGCAGACCGTCCAGTTCTCCGCGTCTCATGCGTTTCCGGTCACCGCCGACCCTGTGTGGTTCGTGCCGCTCATCATCGCAGGAGCTCGTGTGATCGGCCAGGTGGCGATCAACGCTGCCACTCGAGCTGCTGCGGTTCGCGCCGCTGCTGCGATCGCAGCGCGGACCGTGATCCGGACGGTCTCCGGCACGCTGACGAGCACCGCTGCTCGGCGCTGCTACCAAGGCCTCGCGTTCGCGGGCGGTGCGACAGCGGTCCCTGCCGTCCTGCAGCAGCGCGGTGATGGTGCTTGGCAGTTCCGGTTCAGCGGCAATTCGGCCGTCACGATCGTGAGCGCCAGTGTCGGTGGTTGTCTCGCGGCGAACATCCGATGACGCTCGTGCGTTCCGTCCTGTTCCTGTCGATCTACGCAGCCGTCGGCGGATGCGTCGCCTTCACGATCGGCGCCGTGCTCGGCCTTCCGGCCTTCGTCGTCGGTCCCGTCACCGGAGCGATCGGCATCGCGGTGATGGATCGTGTCGGTCTCGGCTTCGGGATCCCTCCCATGCGGCGACGTGCGCAGCAGGGGCCGTCGGGCTGACCGAGGGCAGGGTCGACCCTCGCCGGGCACCAGGCGCCGTGCCCGAGCCATCGTCAGCCGACGGTGGCGCGGATCCAGTCGACGACCTGCGGGGCGAGCTCGGACGCGATGACCTCGGGCGCGCGCTTGCGCCCCTTCACCTCGAACGAATGCCCGCCGCCCTCGACGACGTCGAGCGAGGCGGTCGCGCCGATGCGCGCCACGACGCCCTCGAGCAGGTCGCCGGAGGAGAACGGGTCCATCGTGCCCTGCACGAAGCGCTGGGGCACGGCGATGCCGTACAGGTGCTCGTCGCGCAGGCGCTCGGGCTTGCCGGGGGCGTGCAGCGGGTAGCCGAGGTAGGCGAGGGCGTCGGCGGGCATGCCCTCGGCGACGGCCATCGAGGCCATGCGGCCTCCGAACGACTTGCCCGCGGCGACGAGCGGCACGTCGCCGAGCGCTCGCGCGGCGTCGGCGACGGTGCGCCATGCCGCGATGGCGGCCGGGGCGCGATCGGGGAAGCGCCTGCCGGCCGTGACGTACGGGAAGTCGAAGCGGACGACTCGGAGCCCCGCCTCGGCGAGCGCCTGGGCCATGCCCGCCATGAACGCATGCCGCATCCCCGCGCCCGCGCCGTGGGCGAGCACGACCGTCGCCCACGCGTCGCCGTCCGGCTCGGTCGCGATGGCCTCGATGTCGGCGGCATCGGCGTGGGGGATGGCGAGGGCGGCGTCGGTCACGCCACCATCCTGCACGCGCAGCACCCCGGTCCGTCTGCGCGGCCACGGCACGTCGGTGCGCTCAGAGGCCGCCGCGCAGCGCGTCGACCGGCTCGACGCGCGTCGCCCGGCGCGCGGGGAGGACGCCGGCCCCGGCGCCGACGACGGCCCCCAGCGATGCGGCCGCGACGGCGAGCAGCGGGTCGAGCACCGGTGTCCAGCCCTGCGCGATGGCGATGCCGACGATCGACGCCGTGCCGACGGATGCGCCGATGAGCCCGCCGAGCAGGCCGACGATGACCGACTCCAGCATGAACTGCGCGCCGATCTGCCCGCGTGAGGCGCCGAAGGCTCGGCGCAGGCCGATCTCGCCGGTGCGCTCCGTCACCGACGCCATCGTGAGGTTCGCGATGCCGAGGCCACCCGCGACGAGCGCGAGCGCACCCAGCACGAGGAAGACGAGGTTCACGTCCGCCGCGACGTCCTCCTGGAGCTGCGACCCGGACCTCGGCGCTGCGACGTCGAACTGCTCGGGCGCGTTCGGGTCGAGCGCGATGGGCGCCTGACGGCCGACGACGGGCCCGGCGCCGACGGCGATGCGGACCTGCAGCTCCTCCGCCGCCGCGAGGTCGAGCTCGAACCGCGCCGTGCCCATCGGGATCACCGCGGCGTCGAGGATGTCCTGCCGCCGCTCGACCCCGGCGACGATGCCGATCACCGTGTACGGCACATCGCCCACGAGGATCGACGGCTGGCTGTCGACGCGATCGATGCCCAGGCGCTCGGCCGCGCGCTCGCCGAGCACCGCGACGCGGTCGCCGCGCGCATCGTGCCCGGCGTCGAACCATCGACCCGTGACCACGTGGCCGCGGACCGCGTCGAGCAGCCCGGCCGAGGCGGCGACGAGCTCGGGACTCGCGACGGCGGGTGCGGCCGGGTCGTGCACCGGCACCGCCGTGATCTCGGCACCCGCGAGGTCGACGCTCGCGACGAGCCCTGCATCCTCGACGCCGGCGAGCCGCTCGACGCGGTCGGCCGCGTCCCACGGCAGGCGCACGACGGCGACCTCGCCGACTGCGCTGTCCTGCGTGCCGGGCGCGATCACGACCTGCGTGGCGGCCACGGCGTCGAACTGGCTCGCGATCTGCGCGGCAGCGGTCTGCGCGACGCCGATCGTGACGACGAGGGACGCGATGCCGAGCACCGTGCTGACGATCGTCATCGCGAGACGCGCCGGCCGTGCGCCGATCCCGGCGCTCGCCTCGGCCAGCAAGTCCCGCGCGGTGAGGCGGTCGGGGTCGCGCGGCCTCCCGCGCGTCACCGCTCCACCTCGGCCAGACGACCGTCGGCGATGCGGATCGTGCGGTCGGCGCGGTCGGAGACGGCGCGATCGTGCGTGATCACGACGAGCGTCAGCCCGTCGGAGCGCAGTCGCTCGAACAGGTCCATGACCTCGCCGGAGGTGCGCTCGTCGAGGTTGCCCGTGGGCTCGTCGGCCAGGAGCAGCCGCGGCGCGCTCGCGATGGCACGCGCGATCGCCACGCGCTGCCGCTCGCCGCCCGAGAGCGTCGTCGGCAGCGCGTCGACGCGGTGGCTCATGCCGACGCGGTCGAGGGACGCCAGCGCGCGGTCCTCCCGCTCGCCGCGCGGGACGCCGTTGTAGAGCATCCCGAGCAGCACGTTGTCGAGCACGGTCCGGGCCGGGAGGAGGTGGAACGCCTGGAAGACGAAGCCGATCGCACGCCCGCGCAGGGCGGCGCGCTCGTCGTCGTCGAGCGTCGCGGCGTCGACGCCGTCGACCAGGCACGCTCCGACGGTCGGCCGATCGAGCAGGCCGAGGATGCCGAGCATCGTCGACTTGCCCGAGCCGCTCGGCCCGACGATCGACACGTAGTCGCCTGCGCGCACCGCGAGGTGGGCGTCGCGCAGCGCGACCACCTCGGGCGGTCCCGGGAACGACCGCGTCACCGACCGCAGCTCGACGACGACGCTCATCGACCCACGACGACGAGGTCGCCCGGCTCGAGCCGCAGCCCGGCCGCCGGCGCGACCTCGACGTAGCCCTCGGCGGCGAGCCCGGTCGTGACCTCCACGAGCTCCGTCTCGTCGTCGCGGACGACCTCGACGCGCGACTCGCCGCCCGGACCGGCCGTGAGCGCGGCGATCGGCACGGCGAGGACCGTGCCCGCGGTCGCCTCGACCGGGATGCTCACGCGCACGTTGGTGCCCTGCAGCCGCATCGCGGCCTCCGGAGGGAGGGCCTGCGGCGCGAGGGAGACCGGCACGCGGTCGGGCTCGGCGGACGCGCCGCCGCCCTCGCCGTCCGTCCCGGCTGCCGCGGGGTCGTCCGTCGGCGTCGCACCGCCGATCTCCGCGATGGTCGCGGTCGCCTCCGTGCCGTCCGGCAGCGCGAAGGTCGCGACGGCGCCGACCTGCAGCAGCGTCGCATCCGAGGCGCTCGCCGTCGCCGCGATCTCGAGCGTCGCGCCCGAGACCGACATGACGTCGCCCTCGACGCGTCCGCCGCGATCGACGGACACCTCGTCGACCCGCCGGGGCAGATCCGTCAGGAAGACGACCTCGCTCGCGGGCAGCTGCGGCTGCACGGCCACCTGCGCCTCGACGAGGTCGTCGCGGGCGCGCTCGCGGGCGGCGACGGCCTGGTCGAGCGCCTGGCGCTCGGCGCCGGCGCCGCGTGGAGCGAGGGCCGCGTCGCGCTGCAGGACGGCGAGGTCGAGGGCGTCCTGCAGCGCCGCGACCTCGAGCGCATCCTGCTCGGGTGCGGCCTGCGCCTGCTGCAGCGCACGCGATGCGGCGTCGACGAGGTTGTCCTGCTCACGGCGCTCGACGGCGGACGGTCCCGACGACGCGGCCTGCACCGCCGCCTGCGCCTGCGCGACCGCCGACTCCGCGTCGGCCATGGCGGCCTCCGCGGCGTCGAGGGTCTCGGGCGCGCCCTCCGGCGGTGCGGGCAGCGGGTAGCCCACCTGCTCGTAGAGCGCGCGGACGGCGTTCGCCGTCGAGGCGTCGAAGACGGTGGCGGTGGCGTCGACGCCGAGTCCGAGCGACGCGAGGGCCGCGTGCAGCTGCTGCACGTCGGGGCCGGAGAGGCCCACGCGCAGCGACCGGTACGCGGGCAGCTCGCCCGGCAGCACGATGAGCGGCCGACCGGCGACCTCGAGCGCGACGGATCGGACGTCGAGCATCGTCCCGACGCTCGGCACCTGGCCGGTCACGACCGGCGGGCCGCCGAGCTCGGCGGTCTCGACGCGGACCGCGACGGCGTCGGCGAACACGGCGTCGCCGCGCAGCACGACGTCGTTCGACAGCGCGCGCTCCTCGACCGGCACGGTGATGGGGCCGGCATCCGGCGGCTCGGCGTCCGCCGCGGCCTGGCCGGGGGAGACGACGAGGCGCCCGAGCGCGAGGCCGGCGACGAGCGACAGGACGGCGACGAGCGCCGTGATCCACAGCGCACGGTCGCTGCGCAGCATGCGTCGCCAGCCACGGGGACGCGCGCGCCTCGGGGGTGCGTCCGGCACGCCCTCCGGCTCGACCTCGTCCTGCGCCCGCTCCTCGTCGTCGGCCACGGGCTACGACCCCTGCTCGAAGGAGGCCCGGTACGCCTCGAGCTCCTCGCGGTGGTCCTCGATGAACTGGTCCTCCAGCGCGAACTGCACCGCGAGCCGCCGCTGCTCGTGGTCGGTCTCGTCCTGGCAGCCGAGGTCGGCGAGCGCGAGCTCGACCTCGTCGTCGCGTGCATCGGCGACGGCGTCGTCCGACGGCGCGGTCGTGCCGTCGCCCCAGAGCGCGTCGCCGGCCTCCATCGCACGCTCGTAGGCCGCCTGCGGGCTCGCGAGGTCCTGGTGCCCGGCGTCCGCCATGCACTCGGACCACTCGGCGTCGACCGCGACCATCGCGGGGTCGGATGCGGCCTCGTCGTAGAGCGCGGCCATCGCCTCGAGCAGCGGCTCGTGCTCCTCGCCGCCACCGCCGAGCATGTCGCCGCGGATCTCGTGGTCGGCGGCGCCCTGGCAGCCCGCGTCCTGCCAGTCGTACGCGTACGCGCCGTCCTCGGCGAGCTCGTCCTCGCTCGGCACGGGGCCGTAGAGGGTCTCGGACCACGCCTCCTGCTCGCCGACCGAGAGGCTCTCGACGTAGGCCGCGTTCGGGTCCTCCTGCATCGTCGCGTCGTCGATGGGCTCGCCGCCCGAGGCCACGCCGTAGCCGTGCTGGGCGGCCCACTCCTCGGCGTCCATGGCCTCGACGTCGGCCTGCATGTCCTCGGCCTCGAGCACGACGGGGACGTACTCGAAGCCCTCCTCGGCCATGCAGGCGGCGATCGCCTCCTGCACGTCGGCCTCCTGCGCCGCGTACTCGTCGTACGCGTCGGCCTCGACGCCCAGGTACTGCGCGAGCGGGCTGTCCTCGTACGTGACGTCGCCCGCCGGGGCGGCATCGCCGTCGCCGCTCGACGCGCAGCCGGCGAGCGCGAGGAGCCCGGCGAAGGCCAGGATCGCGAAGGAGCGGGGTCCGCGGGGCTCGATCCGGATCATGGGTCCTCCTCGATGTCGGGCGGCGCGCGCGGCGCCAGCCGACAGTCATGCAGCATCGGGAGGCGCGCGTCGACGAGGGAGCCGGATCGTCGACATCTGGTGACAGAGGCCCGGGCGCGCAGCGGGCATCGCGTCAGCGCGCACCCGCCCCGACCGTCTCGGTCGCCGGACGACGACCGCCGGTCGCCGCTCCGTCCCGACGCGCATCCCGCTCCATCCGCTCGAGCCAGCGCTCGCGGCGTTCGGGCGTCGAGGCGCGCACGACCGTCGCACGCGTGAGGCGGACGGGCCGGATGCCGCAGAAGCGCAGCGTCGTCGTGCGCAGCTGCCGCACGGTCGTGTCGCCGACGAGCGGCAGGTACCAGCGCGGGGAGTCGCTCGTGACGACGAGCCTGCCGGTGCGGCCGGCCAGCAGGCCCACGGGCATGCCCCGCTCGGTGTAGCGGAAGGCCTCGCCGGAGACGAGCACCCGGTCGAGGAAGCCCTTGAGGAGCGCGGGGACCGAGCCCCACCAGACGGGCGTCACGACGACGACGTGCTCGGCGTCGCGGATGGCCCGCAGCGCGTCCGCGACGTCGGGCTCGATCGGCTGGTCGCCGCGGTAGCCGCGGTGCAGGACCAGGTCGAAGTCGAGGTCGCGCACGGCGAGCAGCCGTGCGTCGTCGCTCGCGGCGGCATAGCGGGCGGCGAGCGCCGCCGTGAGGGAGTCGGGGTTCGGGTGGCCGTCGATGACGAGGGTGCGCATGGTCGCTCCGATGCGGTCGTTGATCTTGACAGTGTCCACAATCTGGACGCTGCCAAGCATCGGGTACGATCTTGCGCATGTCAAGATCCGAGGCGCGGTACCACCACGGCGATCTCGCCGGCGCCCTCGAGACCGCCGCCGACGGCCTGCTCGCCGAGCGCGGCGCGGCGTCGCTCAGCCTCCGCGAGGTGGCGCGTCGCGCAGGGGTCAGCCACAACGCCCCGTACCACCACTTCCCCGATCGGCTCGCGCTGCTGCGCCGCCTCGGCATCCGCCACATGGGCAGGCTGCTCGATGCGCAGCGCGCCGCCCGCGACGGCGCGACCGACGCCCGGTCCGCGTTCGTCGCCATGGGCGCCGCCTACGTCGGCTACGCGCACGACCACCCGCACGGGTTCGCGGTGGTCTTCGACCCGGAGGTCTGCGAGCCGGGAAGCACGGGGCAGGAGATGTCCGCGCTCATCGCCGCGAACGAGGCCCTCATCGGCGAGGCGATCGCCGCGATCGCCCCGGACCTGTCGACGGCGCAGCGCGAGGCCGCCGTCGTCGGCGCGTGGGGTGCGGCGCACGGCCTCGCGCAGCTCGTCGCCGCCGGGCACGTGCCCGTCGAGGCGGTGCGGCCCGCGTTCGAGGCCTACCTCGCGGTCGGCGCGACCCTCTCGGACGGGGTGACGCGCGCCGCGGGCTGAGCACGAGCGGGCGAGGCGCGGCCGCGGCTCCGAGCCCTCGGCATCGGCGCACCGCGCACCGGGCTCGTCGTGCGCCTCAGCGCCAGCCGGGCAGCCAGTACCGCAGGCGCAGCAGGTCCTCGGGCTCCCAGACGCCGTACCAGATGGGCGCGAAGAAGATCGTGGCCGCGATCGCCGCGACCACGAGCACCGTGACGACGATGCGGCCGATCCTGGCGGTGAGCGGCCGCACCCGGCCGTGCACGAGCCGCCACAGCAGGTAGGCGAGGCCGATCACGAGGAACGGCTCGAAGACGATCGTGTAGAAGGCGAAGATCGTGCGGTCGGGGAAGGCGAGCCACGGCACGTAGCCGGCGGCGACGGCGAGCACGAGGAACGCGGCGGTGCGGTCGAGGCGCGAGCCCATCCGATAGAGCAGCACGGCGAGGGCTGCGACGGCCGGGTACCAGACGACCGGGTTCGGCAGCGCCGTGATGAACGTCATGAGGTCGCCGTCGAGATGCAGCAGGAAGGCGGTCGGGCGCAGCAGCAGCAGCCACTGCCACGCGGGGCTCTCGAAGGGGTGGTCGTTCGTGAGGCCGACGTGGAACGTCCACATCTGCTCGTGGTAGTGCCACAGGCTCTGGAATCCTGGCGGCACCCACGCGAGGACGCCGGTCAGCAGCTCGCCCGGGTTCTCGCGCGCCCACGACGAGCCGTAGCCGCCGCCGAACCAGCCGATCCAGGATGCGAGGTACACGGCGCACGCCGGCGCCATGAGCAGCACGAGGCTCGCGGGCGCCTGCGTCAGCAGCGTGCCGACGTGCCAGCCGCGGATGCCCGCGCGACGCCGGTCGAGCGCGTCGAGCGCGACCGACCACAGGCCGAACGCGGCGACGAAGTACAGCCCCGACCACTTCACGGCGCACGCGGCGCCGAGCGCGACGCCCGCCGCGACGATCCATGGTCGTGCGAGCAGCGCCGGCCCCAGCCAGGAGCCCGGATGCTCGTGCCGCCAGCGCACGATGCGGGCGGCCGCGCCGCGCCGATCGAGCAGCAGCGCGCCCGCGCCGGCGAGCACGAAGAGCCCGAGGGTGTGGTCGAGCAGCACCGTGCGGCTCATGACGATGGCCTGGCCGTCGATCGCGAGCAGCAGGCCGGCGAGCGATCCCCACGTCCACGAGTGCGTGAGGCCGCGCGCCACGAGCAGCGTCAGCACGACGACGAGCACGCCGACGATCGCCGCGGGCCAGCGCCAGGCGGCCGGGTCGTCGATGCCGCCGATGCCCGTGCCCACGCCGAGGATCCACTTGCCGAGCGGCGGATGCACGACGAACGCGGCCGCGGTCTGCAGCGTCGACTCGCCGGCGACGAACGCCTCGTTCGCGCCCTCGGGCCACTGCCCCTCGTACCCCTGCTGCCACAGGGAGAACGCGTCCTTGACGTAGTACGTCTCGTCGAAGACGAGCTCGTGCGGCGAGCCGAGGTTCGTCAGCCGCAGGACCGCGGCGAGCGCGACGACGCCGATGGGGGCGGCGAGGTCGATGACGCGTCGCGCCGCGGGCGTCTGCAGTCGCGCGAGCGGGCCGGGACCGCGATCGGCTCGAGGGTGCGCCGACGCCGGCTCGGGGGCTGCGTCCGTCAGCGTCACGCGCCGATCCTCCCACGCCGCCGCTGCGGGGGACGCCGTCGCCGCGACTGCGAGGATGGGGCCATGCTCCTCGTCGCCGCCACGCCCATCGGCAACCTCGGCGACGCGACGACGAGGCTGCGCGAGGCGCTCGCGACCGCGCCGACCATCGCCGCCGAGGACACCCGCTCCGCGCAGCGACTGCTCGCGGGGCTCGGCATCGAGCGCGAGGAGCGACCGCGCCTCGTCGCCGTGCACGAGCACACGGAGGACGCGCTCGCGCCCGAGCTCGCCGAGCAGGCGCGCGAGCACGACGTGCTGCTGCTCACCGACGCCGGCATGCCGACCGTCTCCGACCCCGGCTACCGCCTCGTGCAGGCCGCGATCGCCGCCGACGTGCCCGTGACGGTGCTGCCGGGCCCGTCCGCGGTGCTCACGGCCCTCGCCCTCTCCGGGCTGCCGACCGACCGCTTCGCCTTCGACGGCTTCCTGCCCCGCAAGCGCGGCGAGCGGCAGGCGGCCCTGCGCGCGCTCGCCGACGAGCGCCGCACCGTCGTGCTGTTCGAGTCGCCGCATCGCATCGCGGATGCGCTGGCCGACGTGGACGCCGTGCTCGGCGATCGCCCCGTCGCCGTGGCGCGCGAGCTGACGAAGCGCTTCGAGGAGGTCCGCCGCGGCACCGCCGCCGAGCTGCTGCCGTGGGCGCAGGAGGGCGTGCGGGGCGAGATCGTGCTCGTGATCGGTGGCGCCGAGCCCGCACCCTCGTCGCTCGAGGACGCCGTCGCCGACGTGCTGGCACGCGTCGAGGCGGGCGAGCGCATGAAGGATGCGGCCGGCGCCGTCGCGGAGACGACGGGTCGCGGACGCCGCGAGCTCTACGACGCGGCGCTCGCCGCACGTGGTCCGGCGTCACGTGCGCCCCGACCTTCGTAGGATGGAGCCCATGCCTGCACGGTTCACGGTCACGACGCCGATCTACTACGTCAACGACGTGCCGCACATCGGGCACGCATACAACGAGGTCGCGACCGACGTGCTCGCGCGCTGGCACCGCATGCGCGGCGACGACACCTTCATGCTCACCGGCACCGACGAGCACGGCCAGAAGATCCTCCGCACCGCCGTCGCGCACGAGACGACGCCGCAGGAGTGGACGGATCGCCTCGTCGAGTCGGCCTGGAAGCCGCAGCTCGAGCTGCTCGACATCGCGAACGACGACTTCATCCGCACGACCGACGAGCGCCACAAGGTGGGCGTGCGCATCTTCCTGCAGCGCCTCTACGACGCCGGCTGGATCTACCACGGCGAGTTCGAGGCCGAGTACTGCGTCGGGTGCGAGGAGTACAAGACGCCCGGCGACCTCGTGCCCGGCACGGGGGAGTACGAGGGGCAGCTTGTCTGCGCCATCCACTCCCGCCCCGTCGAGACCGTGCGCGAGGCGAACTACTTCTTCAAGCTCTCGCAGTTCCAGCAGCAGCTGCTCGACCTGTACGACGCGCGGCCCGACTACGTGCAGCCCGAGCACGTGCGCAACGAGGTGCGCCAGTTCGTCGCGCAGGGTCTCACCGACCTGTCGATCAGCCGCTCGACGTTCGACTGGGGCATCGCCGTGCCGTGGGACGAGACGCACGTCGTCTACGTCTGGTTCGAGGCGTTGCTCAACTACGTCTCGGCCATCGGCTACGGCGTCGACGAGGAGCAGTTCGCCCGTCGCTGGCCAGCGACCCACATCGTCGGCAAGGACATCGCCCGCTTCCACGCCGTCATTTGGCCGGCGATGCAGATGGCCGCCGGCATCGAGGTGTCCGACCACGTCTTCGGCCACGGCTGGCTGCTCGTCGGCGGCGAGAAGATGTCGAAGGCGAAGGCGACCGGCATCGAGCCGCGGCAGATCACCGACGTCTTCGGCGTCGACGCCTTCCGCTACTACTTCATGCGCGCCATCGCGTTCGGCTCCGACGGCTCGTTCTCGTGGGAGGACCTCGACGCGAGGTACCACGCCGAGCTCGCCAACGGCCTCGGCAACCTCGCGAGCCGCACGATCGCCATGGTGCACAAGTACCGCGACGGCGTCGTGCCGGACGTCGCGCCCGTGCCCGAGGTCGCCGCGCTGCTCGCGACCTCCGTCGAGCGGGCCGACGCGGCGATCGACCGCTTCCAGATCCACGAGGCGATCGAGCAGGCCATGCGCATCGTCGACCGGCTCAACGGCTTCGTCACCGAGCAGGCGCCGTGGGTGCTCGCGAAGGACGATGCGCAGCAGGAGCACCTCGACGCCGTGCTCGCGACGCTCGTGCAGGGCATCGGCACGGCAGCGATCCTGCTCGCGCCGGTGATGACGCGGTCGACGCAGGCGCTGTGGGCCGCCGTCGGCGGCGAGGGTGCCGTGCGCGACCAGCCGATCCGCGAGGCCGCCGCGTGGCGCGGCACTGGCAGGGTCGAGACCATCCCGCCGCTGTTCCCGCGCGTCGAGGCCCAGTGAGCTCGACCGACGGGTTCGTCGCGGGCGGCCCCACGCACGACGAGCCGATGCTGGCCGATCCCGCGACCGACGCGGAGGCGAGCGTCGGCGGCGACGCCGAGGCATCCGCGACGCACGACGTGTTCTCGTTCGGCACGCTGCGGCAGGAGTCCGTGCAGCAGACCCTCTTCGGCGGCACGGTGCCGACGGTGCCCGACTCGCTCGTCGGATGGCGGCTCACGACCGTGCGGATCACGGACGCGGCGGTGATCGCGGCGTCGGGCAGCGACGAGCATCCCGGCATCGAGCGCTCCGGCGACGTCGCCGATCGCGTCGACGGCGGCGTGCTCACGCTCGACGACGACGCGCTCGCGGCGACCGACCGCTACGAGTCGGTCGGCTACGAGCGCACGCTCGTCACGCTCGCCTCCGGCCGCCAGGCCTGGGTGTACGTGCCGCGCGACGGCGTCGCGGGCTGAGCGCGCACCCCTCGCGCGAGCCGGGGCGACCGGGCTAGCGTCGCAGGCGACGGCCGCATCGGCGCGCCGCGTCGAGGAGGCACCGTGTCCACGTCCCATGAGCGCGTCGGCGAGCAGAGCATCGTGCACCGGCGCACCTTCCGTGCGAGCGTCGAGGAGCTGCACCGCGTGCACACGACCGCCGACCTCTTCGTGCGGTGGATGGGGCCGCGCGGCTCCAGCGTGCGGCTCGACCGGTTCGACGCGACCACGGGCGGATCCTTCGACTACACGGTCGAGGTCGGCGACGGCCGCTACCGGTTCTGGGGCTCGTACCACGAGGTGCTGCCGACGCGGATCACGCACACGTGGCAGTTCGAGGGCGAGCACGCGGTGACGCTCGAGGTGCTCGAATTCGTCGAGGTCGCGCCCGGCCTCGCCGACCTCGTCGTCACGTCGACGTACTCCTCGAAGGAGGCGTGCGACGCCATGGTCGAGTCGGCTCTCGACGGCGGGATGGACGAGGACTTCGAGCGCATCGACGAGCTGCTGGCCGAGCTGGCCTGACGCTGACCGAGGCGCACGTGGGGCGAGGCGCCGCCGGATCCACGCCTCAGCGGTGCGCCGCCTGCGCATGCCGGCCGAGGGACCGCTCAGCCGTGATCGCGGCGGGCGCGACGGCGTCAGGCGGCGGGCACCGCGACCTCCACCGCATCGCCGAGCCCGACGATCCTCACCGTGAGCGCCGCATCCGGCTCGACGGCGGCGGGCAGGCGCAGCACGTAGTGCCACGTCGTGGCAGCGGCGCGCGGCCCCCGACGGAGCGTCGGCTGGAACACGGCATCGACGACGCCGTCGCGAGCCCGGGTCGTGACGGCGAGCGGCGCGGCATCCGACGGCGCACGGAGGACGACGATCACGTGCTCCGTCCCGCGGCGCACGACGACGGGCCCGTCCGCGAGCGCCGCGGGGTCGACGCCGTCCGGGAGCCCCCGCCGCGCATCGCGCTCGAGCGCGCGTCCCTCGACGATGCGCGGCTGCCGCTCGTCGACCACTACGGCGCCAGCGGCACGACGACCGGGTCGCCCTGCTCCTGCATGCCCTCGACGGTGACGTCGATGCCCTGCGTCGCATCCACCTCGCCGTCGAGCGGGAACTCCCACCCGTAGACGCGGAAGTCGGCGGTGCACATGAGGTCGCCCGTCGGCGGCGTGAACTCGACGGTGATGGCGCTCTCGCTCTCGACCGTCGCGCCGACGGGGGCCGGCACGCATGCGGCCGAGCCCGACCCGCCGATCATGACGGTGAGCGTCGTGCCCTCCTCGGCCCACTCGACGATCGGGAAGGTCTGCGAGCCCATCGCGTCCGACAGTCGCGGGTCGTCGTCGGGGATCGGCGTCGGGTCGCCCGCTGCGGGCGGATCGGCGTCGATCGGGCTCGGGCTCGTCGTCGACGACGGCTCGGGGCTCGGCTCGTCGCTCGAGCCCGGGCTCGACGTCGTCGAGCACGCGGCGGTGAGCGCGAGCGCTCCGGCGGCGAGCAGGGCGAGGGTCGTGCGCGTGATGGTGGTCATGTCGGCCTCCTTCGACTGCCTCGAGCATGACGCAGCGAGATGGGAGGCACCACACAACCGCGGGCGCGAGTGGTTCGTCCGGCAGGCGCTCCACAGCCATGCGGTGGGTGGAGCGAAGGGCCGGGCGAGCGCCACGACCTAGGCTGGAGGGATGCCGCTGCCCGATGAGCCCGGACCCCACTCGCTGCCCGGCGGCGAGCACATCCGCGAGCGCGGCGCGAGCCCGGGCCGCGATCTCACGCGGCCGCCGCTGCCCGAGCCGCTCGGCGTCCCCGTGTACGACAACCACACGCATCTCGAGATCAAGGACGGCGAGGCGTTCGGCTACCGCGAGGCCCTCGATGCGGCCGAGGAGGCGGGCGTCGCCGGCGTCATCCAGGTCGGTGGCGACGTGCCGTCGTCGGAGTGGTCCGCCGCGCTCGCAGCCGCCGATCCGCGCGTGCTCGCGGCGGTGGCGCTGCATCCGAACGAGGCGCCCGGCTACGCCGACGCCGACACGCTCTTCGACGCCCTCGGCCGCATCGACGAGCTCGCCGGCGAGCCGCGCGTGCGCGCCGTCGGCGAGACGGGGCTCGACTTCTTCCGCACGGGCGAGGACGGCCGGCGCGCGCAGCACGAGTCGTTCGAGGCGCACATCGACATCGCGAAGCGCCACGGCATCGCGCTGCAGATCCACGATCGCGACGCGCACGACGCCGTCGTCGAGACGCTGCTGCGCGTCGGCGCTCCCGAGCGCACCGTGTTCCACTGCTTCTCGGGCGACGAGGAGCTCGCACGCATCGCGAACGAGCACGGCTGGTACATGTCCTTCGCGGGCACGGTGACGTTCGGCAACGCGAGGAACCTCCACCGTGCGGTCGCGGTCGCCGATCCCGCGCTGCTGCTCGTCGAGACCGACGCGCCCTTCCTCACCCCGACGCCGCATCGCGGGCGTCCCAACAGCCCCTACCTGATCCCCGTGACGGTGCGGGCGATGGCCGAGCGCCGCGAGGTCGACGCCGACGAGCTCGCCGCCCAGCTCACCGAGAACACCTACCGCGCCTACGGGACGTGGGCATGAGCCTCCTGGGTGCATCCGAGATCCGCCGCCTCGCGGCCGACCTCGACCTCATGCCGACGAAGCGGTGGGGGCAGAACTTCGTGCACGACGCCAACACGGTGCGGCGCATCGTGCGCACCGCCGACGTCGCGGGCCGCTCGGTGCTCGAGGTCGGGCCGGGCCTCGGCTCGCTGACGCTCGGGCTCACGGAGGCCGGATGCGCCGTGACGGCCGTCGAGATCGACGAGCGCCTCGCGCAGCGCCTGCCGCGGACGGTCGCCGAGCACCAGCCGGAGGCGTCGCTCACCGTCGTGACGAAGGATGCGATGCGCCTCGCGCCCGAGGACGTCGTCGTGGCGCCCGAGGCGGTCGTCGCGAACCTGCCGTACAACGTGTCGGTGCCCGTGCTCATCCATCTGCTCGAGACGTTCCCGTCGATCGAGCGCATCCTCGTCATGGTGCAGGCCGAGGTGGGGCACCGTCTCGCCGCCCCGCCCGGGTCGAAGACGTACGGCTCGCCGAGCGCGAAGGTCGCATGGTGGGGCTCGTGGGCGCTCGAGGCGGAGGTGTCGCGGCAGGTGTTCTGGCCCGTGCCGAACGTCGACAGCGTGCTCGTGGGCTTCCGCCGCGGCGAGCGCCCTGGCGACGAGGCGCTGCGTGCCGGCACCTTCCGCGTCATCGACGCGGCGTTCGGCCAGCGTCGCAAGATGCTGCGGCAGGCGCTGTCGAGCACCTTCGGCTCGTCGGCCGAGGCGTCGGCGGCGCTCGAGTCGGTCGGCATCGAGCCGACGCTGCGCGGCGAGCAGCTCGACCTCGCCGCGTTCGTGCGCGCGGGTGCGCTGCTGGCCTGACGGGCGTGCCGCTGACCCGACGCGCTGCTCGCTGCCCGCTCGTTGCGAGGTGCGCTTGCGGCGGCGGGGGGCTGTTCTAGGCGCACCTGAGTGCAGCAGGCGCACCTCGGGGCGCTCGGGGGCTCGGGTCAGCGCGCGTCGAGCTCGCGCACGCGGCGCGCGGGGGCGGTGACGCGGAACGACGCGTCGAGCAGCTCCGCGAGGCGTGCGTCGTCGATGGCGTCGAGGTCGATCGCGACCCACCCCGACGGGCCGGTGTACGCGGGGGTGAAGGCTCCCTCGGCGAGCAGCGCGCGCCGCTCGTCCTCCTCGAGCAGCACGCTGAGGGCTCGCTCGCGCAGCACGAGCTCGTCGTCGACGCGCTCGTGGGCGGCGACGTACGCGAAGACCTTCGTGGTGAAGAAGGCCGGCGCCCCGTGCGAGATCTTCTCGTCGGCGCCCGGGAGCTCGAGGGCGAGGCGTCGCACGCGCTCGACGTGCGGCGCGCGCGGGTCGACGATCGGCGGATGCGACATGGCGGCACCCTACGCGCGCAGCCTGCGCGTGGCGAGGGGCGCGGCCATCCACGCTGCGGCGAGGTACGCATCTCGACGGGAGGTACGCCGATCGCGGTACCCGACGTCGAGATGCGCACCTTGGAACGCAGGATGGGCACCTGGCTGCAGGATGCGTGCCTCGGAACGCCGAGGGCGGGCGCCGGGGGCGCGTGCAGGATCGGGCCGCGCAGGCTCGGTAGGCTCGTCGCCGTGCAGCCGAGCGTCGTCAGAGCGAAGGCGCCCGGGAAGATCAACGTCTACCTCGGCGTCGGATCGCTGCAGGACGACGGCTATCACGAGATCGCGACGGCGTACCACGCCGTGAGCCTGCTCGAGCTCGTCGAGGCGCGCGAGGCGGACGACTTCTCGGTCGAGTTCACAGGCCCCGTCGACTGCTCGGGCCTCTCGACGGGCGCCGACAACCTCGCGGTGCGCGCTGCGATGCTGCTCGCGCGGCACGCGAGGCTCTCGCGCGGCGTCGCGCTGCGCATCGAGAAGCACGTGCCCGTCGCCGGCGGCATGGGCGGCGGGTCGGCGGATGCGGCGGCGACGCTCGTCGCGTGCGCCGAGCTGTGGGGCCTCAGGCTCGGACGCGACGAGCTGCACCGCCTCGCGTCGCGCCTCGGCGCCGACGTGCCGTTCGCGCTGCAGGGCGGCACGGCCGTCGGCACCGGTCGAGGCGACGAGCTGAGCCCCGCGCTCGCGCAGGGGCAGCTGCACTGGGTGCTGGCGTTCTCGGACGACGGCCTCTCGACGCCCGAGGTCTACGCCGAGCTCGACGAGCATCGCAAGCGGCACCGCGCCGACATCATGCCCGCCGTGCGCAGGCCCGAGGTCGACGCCCGCGTGCTGCAGGCGCTGCGCCTGGGCGACGCGCACATGCTCGCCGACGTGCTCTCGAACGACCTGCAGCCCGCGGCGCTCCACCTCGCGCCGCGCCTCGCCGGCACGCTCGAGCTCGGCGAGCGCAACGGGGCGCTCGCGGGCATCGTGTCCGGGTCGGGTCCGACGTGCGCGTTCCTCTGCGCCGACCTCGACGCGGCGCTCGAGCTGCAGATCGCCCTCTCGGCCGCGCGCATCCCGGCCTCGAAGGTCACGGGCCCGGTCGGCGGCGCGCGCCTCATCGACTGACCGCGGCCGCCCTCCGCCTACGCTGGAGGGACATGGCACATCTCCTCAGCGCCGAGCGACTCCGGCTCGCGCATCCGAATCGCGTCGTCTTCGACTCCGTGTCCCTCGGCCTCGACGACGGCGACCGCATCGGCGTCGTCGGGCGCAACGGCGACGGCAAGTCCACCCTCCTGCGGCTCCTCGCCGGCACGCTCGCCCCCGACGACGGGCGTGTGACGCACCGCGGCGGCCTCCAGGTCGGCATGCTCGACCAGCGCGACGTGCTCGACGGCGAGGGCACCGTCGGGGCGACGATCGTCGGCGACCGCGAGGAGCACGAGTGGGCTGGCGACGCCCGCATCCGCGAGATCGTGCAGGGCCTCGCGGGCGACGTGCCGTGGGATGCGACGATCGCGTCGCTCTCGGGCGGCCAGCGCCGCCGCGTCGCGCTCGCGCGCCTGCTCGCCGGCGACTGGGACGTGCTGCTGCTCGACGAGCCCACGAACCACCTCGACGTGCAGGGCATCGCGTGGCTCGCCGACCACCTCGTGCGCAGGCTCGGCGCCGGACGCGGGGCGCTCGCGGTCGTCACCCACGACCGGTGGTTCCTCGACGCGGTGTGCACCGCGACGTGGGAGGTGCACGACGGCATCGTCGAGCCGTTCGAGGGCGGCTACGCGGCCTACATCCTGCAGCGCGTCGAGCGCGACCGCATCTCGCGCGTCACCGAGGTCAAGCGCCAGAGCCTCATGCGCAAGGAGCTCGCATGGCTGCGGCGCGGCGCTCCCGCACGGACGGCGAAGCCGAAGTTCCGCATCGAGGCGGCGACGCAGCTCATCGAGGACGTGCCCGAGCCGCGCGACCGCATCGCGCTGTCGCAGCTCGCGGCCACGCGCCTGGGCAAGGACGTCGTCGACCTGCGCGACGTCACGGTGTCGTTCGGCGAGCGCACGGTGCTCGACGACGTCACGTGGCTCATCGCGCCCGGCGAGCGCACGGGCATCCTCGGCCGCAACGGAGCGGGCAAGTCGACGCTGCTGCAGGTCGTCGCAGGTACCCTCGCGCCGACGGCGGGCCGCGTGAAGAAGGGCCAGACGGTCAAGGTCGCGCAGCTGAGCCAGGAGCTCGCCGAGCTGCGCGAGCACGAGCACGAGCCCGTGCGCACCGTCATCGGCAGGCTGCGCACGTCGTACGCGAGCGGCGGCGACGAGCTGACGCCCGGGCAGCTGCTCGAGCGGCTCGGCTTCCAGTCCGACGAGCTCTCGACGCCCATCCGCGACCTCTCGGGCGGCCAGCGGCGCCGCCTGCAGCTGCTGCTCATCCTGCTCGACGAGCCGAACGTCCTCATCCTCGACGAGCCGACGAACGACCTCGACACCGACATGCTCGCCGCGCTCGAGGACCTGCTCGACTCGTGGGCGGGCTGCCTCATCGTCGTGAGCCACGACCGGTACCTCATCGAGCGCGTCACCGACCAGCAGCGGGCGGTCATCGACGGACGCCTGCAGCATCTGCCCGGTGGGATCGACGAGTACCTGCGGATCGAGGCGGATGCGGCGGCGCAGCGCGGGCGCACGGCCACGCCGATGGACGCGACGGGTGCCGCACCCACGGCGGCGAGGCTCTCGGGGGCCGAGCGACGGCAGCTCGAGCTCGAGGTGCGCAGCCTCGAGCGGCGCGTGCAGAAGACGTCCGAGCGGCGCGAGACGCTCGTCGCCGACTTCGCGATCGTCGACCCGGGCGACGTCGACCGCCTGCTCGCGATGCAGCGCGAGCTCGGCGAGCTCGACGAGCGTCTCGCGGAGCTCGAGGAGGCGTGGCTCGAGGCTGCGGACCGGCTGGAGGGGTAGCGCCCTTCGAGACGGCTGCTCGCTGCGCTCGCGGCCTCCTCAGGGAGCGGTTGGGGGCTGCTCGCTGCGCTCGCGGCCTCCTCAGGGAGCGGGTGTGGCGGCTGCTCGCTGCGCTCGCGGCCTCCTCGGGGAGCGGGTGGGGACGGCTGCTCGCTGCGCTCGCGGCCTCGTCAGGGAGCGGGTGGGGACGGCTGCTCGCGGCCTCCTCAGGGAGCGGGTGGGGCGGGCTCGTCCTGCTGGCGGTCGGGGTGCACGGCCATGAAGACCGACCATGACGCGCGCTCGAGGTCCGGCGCGGCCTCGCGCCTGGCCATGAGGTCGCGCACGACGTCGCCGACGCGCTGCCAGTACTCGTGCAGCTCGTCCTGCGTGAGCCGCAGCCCGGCGCGCATGATGGCGACGTCGTCGGGCGCGAGGCCCTCGATCTCCTCGAGGAACGTGCGCACGAGCACGTCGGACGTCGACGTCTGCTCGTCCTCGGTCCACGTGAGGCGCGTCGCGAGGTAGGGGATCTCGCGGGCGCCGCGGGCGCCGCGCCTCGCCTCCTGCGGCGCGAGGTAGCCGGCGTCGACGAGCGTGCGCACGTGGTGCAGCATCGACGCGGGGTTGCGGTCGAGCAGGGCCGCGAGCTCGCGGTTCGTGCGCGGCTCGTGCAGGCACAGGCGCAGGATGCGCCAGCGGATGGGAGATCCGAGCGCCTTGGCGCGCGCCTCGAGGGTCGCGTCGGCTGCGGCGTCGACGGGCGTGGTGATCGGCTCGCTCACGCCTCCATCGTCGCATCCGCGCACAAGCGATTGGGAGAACCCAATCGGTGTGCCATCATCGACGCATGGGACGCAGCGTGTGGAGGCAGCCGGGGTTCGCGCTGCTGTGGGCGGGCGAGGGCACGAGCCAGCTCGGCGCGCAGCTCGCAGGGCTCGCGATGCCCATCGTCGCCGTCACGATGCTGCAGGCGACGGATGCGGAGATGGGCTACCTGAACGCGGCCCAGACCGCGGCGTTCCTCGTCGTCGGCCTCCCCGCGGGCGCCTGGCTCGACCGCATGCGCAAGCGGCACGTCATGATCGCGGCCGATCTCGTGCGCGCCCTCGCCGTCGCCGTCGTCCCGCTGCTCGCGGTGCTCGGACGCCTCGAGCTCTGGCACCTCGTCGTCGTCGGCGCGATCGTGGGCGTCGCGACGGTGTTCTTCGACGTCGGCTACCAGTCGTTCGTCCCCGTGCTCGTCGCCGACGAGCACGTCGGCGACGCGAACGGCGTGCTCGAGGCGACGGCGCAGACGATGCGGCTCGGCGGCCCGGCGCTCGCCGGCGTCCTGCTGTCGTTCCTCGCCGCCCCGCTCGTGCTGCTCGCGAACGTCGCGGGCTTCCTCGTGAGCGTCGTCGCGCTCTCGGGCATCCGCGACGGCGAGGTCGTGCGCCCTCGCAGCGAGCGGCGGCACCTCCTCGTCGAGATCGGCGAGGGGCTGCGGTTCGTCGCCGCGAACGACCTGCTGCGGCGCATCGTCGCCACGGTGGCGCTCTCGAACCTCGGGTCGACGATCGTCTTCACGCTGCTGCCGATCGCGATCCTGCGCATCCTCGGCATCGATCCGGCGGTCTACGGCATCATCCTGTCGATCGGCGCGGTCGGCGGGCTCGCGGGATCGATGCTCGCCATGCGCATCGCACGATGGATCGGCGAGGGGCCCGCCATCGTCTGGTCGACCGTCGTCTTCGTGCTCGCGGGCGTCCTGCTGCCGCTCGCCGTGCTCGTGCCCGACGCGGCGGTCGTGCTGCTCATCGTGGGCGAGGCGATCTTCGGCTTCACGGTGCTCGTGTTCAACATCGTGCAGGTCACCGCTCGCCAGCGCCTGTGCCCCAAGCCGCTGCTCGGCCGCATGAACGCGTCCATCCGCACGGTCGTCTGGGGCGTCATGCCGATCGGCGCGCTGGCCGCGGGCGGGCTCGGCACCGCGATCGGCACCGTGCCGGCGATGTGGGTCGGCGTCGCGATCGGCGCGCTCGCGATCCCGCCGTTCCTCCTCAGCCCGCTGCGCACGATGCGGTCGCTGCCGACCCGTCCACGTGGCGCGGAGGAGATGGTCGCGGAGGTCTGAGCCGACGCTGAGGCTCGCTCGGGTATCGTGGCGGCGGCGAGAGGAGCCCGATGCCCACGATCCTGGTCGTCGACGACGACACCGCCCTGGCGGAGATGATCGGCATCGTCCTGCGCGCCGAGGGGTTCGACCTCGAGTTCTGCCCGGACGGCACCGACGCGCTCGAGCGGTTCCGCGCCGTGCAGCCCGACCTCGTGCTGCTCGACCTCATGCTGCCGGGCATGGACGGCATCCAGATCTGCCAGCTCATCCGTGCCGAGTCCGGCACGCCCATCATCATGCTGACGGCGAAGGGCGACGCGAACGACGTCGTCCGCGGCCTCGAGTCCGGCGCCGACGACTACATCGTCAAGCCGTTCAACCCCAAGGAGCTCGTCGCCCGCATCCGCACGCGCCTGCGCCCGGGCCGCGAGCCCGAGCAGACGACGCTGCAGGTGGCGGACATCACGATCGACGTGCCCGGCCACGAGGTGCGCCGCGGCGACGGCCGCATCCAGCTCACGCCCCTCGAGTTCGACCTGCTCGTCACCCTCGCCTCGAAGCCCGCGCAGGTCTTCAGCCGCGAGATGCTGCTCGAGCAGGTGTGGGGCTACCAGTACAAGGCCGACACGCGGCTCGTGAACGTCCACGTGCAGCGTCTGCGCTCGAAGGTCGAGCTCGACCCCGACGAGCCCCGCGTCGTCACGACCGTGCGCGGCGTCGGCTACCGCGCCGGCGCGGTCGCAGCCTAGGCGGCGGCCGATGGAGGCGGGGGTGCGAGCGCTGCCTGCGCGCCTCGCGGCAGCGTGGCGGCGGTCGCTGCAGCTGCGCATCGTCGCCACGAGCGTGCTGCTGTCGCTGCTGGCGATGGCGGTCGTCGGCGGCTACATGTCGATCTCGATCGGCGCGAGCATCTTCGAGCAGCGCCGCGACGAGGCGCTGCTCGAGTCGGTGCGCGCGACGGAGGCCGCGCAGCAGGTCTTCACCGACGCCGCCGGATCGTCGACGACCGGCGAGCTCGCGCAGCTGCAGGAGAGCGCGCTGCAGGCGGCGGCGGGCTTCATCTCGAACCCCGCGCTCGCCGCCTACGCCATGCTGCGCACGACCGAGCAGGTGCAGTCGGCCGTCGACCTCGGCGACACGCGCGTGCGCGGCTTCGACGACACGCTCCTCACCGAGGACCTCGTCACGGCCGTCGCCGCATCCGACGGCACGCCCTTCTACCAGTCGGTGCGCCTCGCGACGGCCGACGGCACCGTGCCGGGCCTCATCGTCGGCACGGTGCTCGAGGTGCCGAGCGCGGGCCGCTACGAGTTCTACATCGTGCACAGCCTCGAGGAGGCGCAGGTCACGCTGCAGCGCATGCAGACGACGATGGTCATCGGCGGCGTGGCGCTGCTGGCGCTCGTGGCGCTCGTGACGCTCGTCGTCGTCCGCATGGTCGTCGCCCCGGTCGAGCAGGCGGCGGCGACGAGCGCGAAGCTCGCGAGCGGTCGGCTCGACGAGCGCATGGCGGTGCGCGGCGACGACGTGCTCGCCCGGCTCGGGCGGTCGTTCAACGACATGGCCGACTCCATCTCGTCGCAGATCACGCGACTCGCGGCGCTGTCGAACCTGCAGCAGCGCTTCGTCTCCGACGTGTCGCACGAGCTGCGCACGCCGCTCACGACCATCCGCCTCGCCGGCGACGTGCTCTACGACCGGCGCGACACCCTCGATCCCGTCGCCGCCCGCACCGCCGAGCTCCTGCACACGCAGATCGACCGCTTCGAGGGCATGCTCATCGACCTGCTCGAGATGTCGCGCTTCGACGCGGGCGCCGCGACGCTCGAGATCGAGCCGACGAACGTCGTGCGCCTCGCGGAGACCGAGATCGAGTCGGTGCGCCTGCTGGCCGAGGAGCGCGGCTCGGCGGTGCGGCTCGTCGCGCCCGGCGGCCACTTCGACGCCGAGGTCGATCCCCGCCGCATCCGTCGCATCCTGCAGAACCTCCTCGGCAACGCGATCGACCACGGCGAGGGCCGGCCCATCACGGTCACGGTCGACTCGAACGCCGACGCGGTCGCCATCGCCGTGCGCGACCTCGGCGTCGGCATGACCGAGGACGAGACGGGGCGCGTGTTCGACCGGTTCTGGCGCGCGGATCCGTCGCGGCAGCGCAGGACGGGCGGCACGGGCCTCGGGCTCGCGATCAGCCAGGAGGACGCGGTCCTGCACGGCGGCGTGCTCGACGTGTGGTCGCAGCGCGGCGAGGGCACGGCCTTCCGCCTGACGATCCCGCGCGGCGGCGCGGTCGACGCCGTCTCGCCCATCGCGCTGCCGCCCGAGGACACCGGCGCCATCGACATCGTGGAGGGCCGAGCATGAGGCTGCGCATGGCGACGACGGCGGTGCTCGCGACGCTCGCGCTCGTGGGCTGCGTCGGCCTGCCCGACTCCGGTCCCGTCTCCGCGGGCGAGGTCGTCGAGGGCACCGACCTCGGCGACGTCGAGTTCATCGCCGAGGGGCCGTCGCCCGGCGCCTCGCAGGAGGACATCGTGCAGGGTTTCCTGCAGGCGGCGCTCAGCCCCGCGGACGACTTCTCGATCGCACGCGACTACCTCGCCGACGGCGCTGACTGGGATCCGGGCGCGGGCGTCACGCTCCGCTCGGGGCAGCCGCAGCTCACCTCCACCGACGACACGACGGTCGAGGCGACGATCGACGTCGTCGGATCCGTCGACGAGCACGGGGCGTTCGCGACCATCGCCGACGACACGGCGCGACGCGCGTACGTGCTCATCGAGGAGCGCGGCGAGTGGCGCATCGCGGCCGCGCCCGACGGCCTCGTGCTCAGCAGGTACAGCTTCGAGCGCCTCTTCGACCCGCAGACCCTCGCGTGGCTCACGGAGGACCGCTCGACGTTCGTGCCCGACGTGCGCTGGTTCCAGCGTGCGAGCGAGCGGCTGCCGTCCGTCATCGTCGACGCCGTGCTCTCGGGCCCCGTCGCGTGGCTCGAGCCCGCGGTGTGGACGGCGGCGGACGCCGACGCCGTCCGCATCGGCGACGTCGTGCTCGAGGAGGAGCTCGCCGAGGTGACGGTGTCGTTCGAGCAGGTGCAGGAGTCGTCGAGCGTCGAGCTCAGCACGCTCGCGTTGCAGATCGAGCAGTCGATGTCGCGGCTGGGCGTCACCGAGGTCGTCGTGTCGATCGAGGGCGTCGACGGCTACTCGGCGTCGTCGAGCGACGCGCCGGCCGTCGCGACCCCGTCCGTCGACGCACGCCCCGTCGTGCTCGTGGGCGGCGAGCTCACGTACGTCGGGCAGGGGGCGCCGCTCGACGTCGACCTCGGCGTCGACCTCGACGCCGCCGAGGCGAGCGCGCTCACCATCCGAGAGGACGACGGGCTCGCCGTCGCGCTCGCCTCGGGCCAGGTGCTCCGCCTCCAGCCCGGCGCGGCCCCGGCCGTGCTCGACACGGGCGTGACGGTCGCGCCGTCGCTCGACCGGTCCGGATGGGCGTGGTGGGTGCCGGACGCGTCGACGCAGGTCATCGTCTCCTCCGACGGCCAGCGCGAGGTCGTGCTGGGGCTGCCCGACCTCCAGGGCACGATCCGCGACGTCGAGGTGTCGCGCGACGGCGCGCGCATCGCGATCGTGACCGACGTGGGCGGCGGCACGGCCGCGTGGGTCGCGGGCATCGTCCGCGAGGACGGCGCGCCCGTGTCGATCGCCCCGCCGCAGCGGCTGCCGCAGGTCGTCGGCACGGCGATCGACGTGACGTGGGCGAACGGCACGGCCGTCGCGGTGCTCTCGTCGACGCAGGACGGCGCCCAGCAGCTCGTGCTGCTCACGATCGGCGGTGCGACGCAGCAGCTGCCGACGCCGCAGGACGCCCTCACGCAGATCGCCGGCGGCGTCGGCGCCTCCGCGGTGCTGCGCGCGCGGTCCGCGGTCGGCGAGCTGCTCGTGCTGCGCGCGGGCGACTGGCAGCCGGTGTCGCAGGTCGACGCCGTGCGGCTCGTCGCCGTGCAGGTCTGACGTCCCGCACAGCCTCGCCCCGTCCACCGCCGCCCGCCTGCGCGCGCGAGCGACGCCGTGCGCCGGGGATGCTCTCGGCATGCACGACGCCGTCCGCGAGGCCCTCGGGGTGCTCTGGCCGCGTGCGTGCGCCGGATGCGGGGCGCCCGATCGTGGCGTGTGCGCCGCATGCGCCGCCGCCTTCGCAGGCGTGCACGTCGAGCACCGCGACGGCGTGGCCGTGCGCTGGGCCGCGACGTACGACGGCGCCGCCCGCGCCGTCGTCCTCGCGGCGAAGGAGGAGGGCCGTCCCTCCGCGCTGCGCGTGCTCGCGGCGGCGCTCGCCCGGCTCGTCGCCGCCACCGCTGCGGACGCGGGAGCGGGCGACGGCGTGCTCGCGGTGCTCGTGCCCGCCAGCAGGGAGGGCACGCGTCGCCGCGGCTTCGTCCCCGTGCGCATCCTCGCCCGTCGGGCGAGGCTCCCGGCGGTCGAGCTCGTGCAGGTCGAGGAGCGGCAGCAGAAGCGGCGCGCCCGGGCCGACCGTCTGCGACACGCCGGGCTGCGGGTCCGCTCGCGCGACGCCGCCCGCCTCCGAGGCGCGCGCGTCGTCGTGGTCGACGACGTCGCCACGACCGGCGCGACGCTGCGGGAGGCGGTGCGCGCGGCCAGGCTCGCGGGCGCCGAGGTGGTCGGCGCGGTCGTGGTCGCGCGGGTGCCGCGTCATGGCTGATGCCCGGCCGGCGTGTGGACATCGCATGGCGGACGACCGCTAGGCTGGCCCGCACCCAGGCGTCACCCGCCACAGACAGGGCGGGTCGCCCGATCTGGTTGGAGGTCACCGTGGACGTCGAGATCACCGCCCGAGGGGCTCGCATCACCGATCGCTTCGAGGCGTATGCCGAGGAGAAGCTCGACAAGATCGCGTTGCTGCTGCCCCGTGCCACCTCGATCGCGACGCGCGTCTCGCGCCACGCGGATCCGAACGGCGCCGCAGGCGACCGCGTCGAGATCACCGTGCTCGTGCCCGGCAGCGTCATCCGCTCCGAGTCGGACGGCCCCGACAAGTACATCGCGTTCGACGCCGCCTTCCACAAGCTCATGGAGCGCGCGCGTCGCATGCACGACAAGCGCACCGACCGCTCGACGAAGCGCGCCTCGGTGCGCGAGGTCGCCACGGGCGACTTCCAGGGACTCGACGTCACGCCGGCCGACGTCGGCGTGCTCACCGCCGTCGCGACGGGGGAGGTGCCGGTCGTCGACGAGGAGCAGGAGTGGTCGCCCGTCGTCATCCGTCGCAAGCACTTCCCGTCGAAGCGCATGACGACGCGCGAGGCCGTCGACCAGATGGAGCTCGTCGGCCACCCGTTCTACCTGTTCGTCGACGCCGAGACCGATCAGTGCGCCGTCGTGTACCGACGGAAGGGCTGGTCGTACGGCGTCATCACGCTCGACGAGGAGGGCGAGGGCTCCGACTGAGACCCTCGCGGCTGCACTCCCGGCGCCGACGTTCCGCCAGAGGCGGACGTCGGCGCCGGTGCGTC
Organism: Agrococcus versicolor; assembly: GCF_039531815.1. Taxonomy (NCBI): domain Bacteria; kingdom Bacillati; phylum Actinomycetota; class Actinomycetes; order Micrococcales; family Microbacteriaceae; genus Agrococcus; species Agrococcus versicolor. The sequence goes on from NZ_BAAAQT010000006.1 coordinate 316,165, forward strand.
CAGCCCGACCGGGGTAGCATGGACCCTCGGTTATCGAACCGTTACATCGATCGAACGGGAGAGACATCCGTGGCGAACGTCTTCGAGCGAGTCCTCCGGGCTGGCGAGGGAAGGATCCTGCGACGGCTCGCGCGACTCGCGCGTGACGTCGACGCCCTCGAGTCGGGCTTCGAGGACCTCAGCGACGCTGAGCTCGCCGAGGAGACCGTCGAGTTCCGCGCGCGCTTCGAGGCGGGCGAGTCGCTCGACTCGATGCTGCCCGAGGCCTTCGCCGCGGTGCGCGAGGCGGCGCGCCGCACGCTCGGCATGCGGCCCTACCACGTGCAGATCATGGGCGCCGCGGCGCTGCACCTCGGCAACATCGCCGAGATGAAGACGGGCGAGGGCAAGACGCTCGTCGCCGTCGTCGCGGCCTACCTCAACGCCATCCCCGGCACCGGCGTCCACGTCGTGACGGTGAACGACTACCTCGCGAGCTACCAGGCCGAGCTCATGGGCCGCGTCCTGCGCGCCCTCGGCATGACGACCGGCTGCATCGTCGCGGGCCAGAGCCCCGAGGTGCGCCGCCAGCAGTACGCCGCCGACGTCACGTACGGCACGAACAACGAGTTCGGCTTCGACTACCTGCGCGACAACATGGCGCACCAGAAGGAGGCGATGGTCCAGCGCGGCCACGCCTTCGTCATCGTCGACGAGGTCGACTCGATCCTCATCGACGAGGCGCGCACGCCGCTCATCATCTCGGGCCCCGCCGCGGGCGAGGCCAACAAGTGGTTCGGCGAGTTCGCGCGTCTCGTGAAGCGCCTCAAGCCCGGCGAGGACTACGAGGTCGACGAGAAGAAGCGCACGGTCGGCGTGCTCGAGCCCGGCATCGAGAAGGTCGAGGACACCCTCGGCATCGACAGCCTCTACGAGTCGGCGAACACGCCGCTCATCTCGTTCCTCAACACGGCCCTCAAGGCGAAGGCGCTGTTCAAGAAGGACACCGACTACGTCGTGCTGAACGGCGAGGTGCTCATCGTCGACGAGCACACGGGCCGCATCATGCAGGGCCGCCGCTTCAACGAGGGCATCCACCAGGCGATCGAGGCCAAGGAGGGCGTGCAGATCAAGGCCGAGAACCAGACGGTCGCGACGGTCACGCTGCAGAACTACTTCCGCCTCTACGACAAGCTCTCGGGCATGACGGGAACGGCCGAGACCGAGGCCGCCGAGTTCATGGCGACCTACAAGCTCGGCGTCGTCCCCATCCCGACGAACAAGCCCATGCTCCGCAAGGACAACTCCGACCTCGTGTACGCGACGGTCGAGGGCAAGTTCCGGCACGTCGTCGAGGACATCGTCGAGCGGCACGAGGCCGGCCAGCCCGTGCTCGTGGGCACGACGAGCGTCGAGAAGAGCGAGTACCTCTCGGCCCAGCTGCGCAAGCGCGGCGTGCGGCACGAGGTCCTCAACGCGAAGAACCACGCGCGCGAGGCCGCGATCGTCGCGCAGGCCGGTCGCCTCGGCGCCGTGACCGTCGCGACGAACATGGCCGGTCGAGGCACCGACATCATGCTCGGCGGCAACGCCGAGCACCTCGCCGTGCAGGCGATGGAGGAGCGCGGCCTCAGCCCCGTCGAGACGCCCGACGAGTACGAGACCGTGTGGGACGAGGTGTTCGAGCAGGTCAAGGCCGAGGTGCACACCGAGGCCGAGAAGGTGCTCGAGGTCGGCGGCCTCTACGTGCTCGGCACCGAGCGGCACGAGTCGCGCCGCATCGACAACCAGCTGCGCGGTCGCTCCGGCCGACAGGGCGACCCGGGCGAGAGCCGCTTCTACCTGTCGATGCAGGACGACCTCATGCGCCTGTTCGGCGGCCCCGTCGCGCAGCGCTTCCTCTCCATCGGCGCCGACGAGGACGACGACGTGCCCCTCGAGTCGAAGGTCTTCTCGCGCGCCATCCGCTCCGCGCAGGGCCAGATCGAGGCGCGCAACGCCGAGATGCGCAAGAACGTCCTCAAGTACGACGACGTCATGAACCGCCAGCGCGAGTCGATCTACGCCGACCGCAGGCACATCCTCGACGGCGACGACCTCCAGGGTCGCGTGCAGGGCTTCCTCGAGGCGTCGATCAAGGACCTCGTCGAGGAGCACACGGCCGCGGGCCACTCCGACGACTGGGACCTCGAGGCGCTCTGGACCGAGGTGCGCACGATGTACCCGATCGGCATCACGATCGACGAGGTCATCGCCGAGGCGGGGCCGCGGCTCACGTCGCAGTTCATCGCCGACGAGATCCTGTCGGACGCGCGGCTCGCCTACGAGCGCCGCGAGGAGCAGCTGACCCCGGCTGCCATGCGCATGCTCGAGCGCCGCGTCGTGCTGAGCGTCATCGACCGCAAGTGGCGCGACCACCTGTACGAGATGGACTACCTGCGCGAGGGCATCGGCCTGCGCTCGATGGCGCAGCGCGATCCCGTCATCGAGTACCAGAACGAGGGCTTCACGCTCTACCAGCAGATGATGGCGGCGATCCGCGAGGAGTCGGTCGGCTTCCTCTTCAACCTCGACGTCACGGTGCAGCAGGGCGCGGGCGGCACGCCGGCGGCCGTCGAGGGCGGCGGCCTCGACGAGGCCGAGGACGACACCGCGAAGCTCACGTACTCGGCACCCGACGAGGACGGCGAGGTCGCGGTGCTCGACCAGCGCGGACGGACGCTGCAGGGTGCGACGAACCTCGCGAAGCAGAAGTCGGGCAACCCGGCCGCTGCCGCGGCGGCGCAGTCGCAGGGCCAGTCGCGACCGCAGCGCCGGCAGGCGGCGAAGGCCGCGCCGACGCGGCCGCAGCAGCCGGCGCAGAAGGGTGCCTTCGGGCAGGCCGAGCCGACCGACGAGCAGGAGCCGGCGGCTGCCGGCGGCAACCGCGCGCAGCGACGGTCGCAGCCGAAGAAGCGCTGACGTGCGGCCGCTCACCGAGCAGCAGATCCGCTCGTCGTTCGTGAACGCGACCGAGCAGCAGCTGGCGCAGCTCACGATGCCCGGCCTCCACGAGACGATCTGGGAGGAGCGCGAGTACCTGGGGTGGCGGAGCCCGCACTCCGCGCGCATCGGCTACATCGTGCAGTGGCTCGGCGACGAGCCCGTCGGCATCGTCGTGCGCTCGTCGTCGGCGACGCTGCGGCCCGGCATCGCCGCGATGTGCACGCTGTGCCACTCGACGCAGCCCGCGACGCAGGTGCGGCTCTTCACGGCGCCGCGCGCCGGCGAGGCGGGCAGGGCGGGCGACTCGCTCGGCACGTACATCTGCGAGTCGCTGTCGTGCTCGCACTCCATCCGCATCGTGCCGCCGCACATGGCGGCGTCCGACCGCATCCAGGCCCGGGGCGAGGCGATGCTCGAGCGGCTCGGCGCCTTCACGCGCCGCATCATGGCCTGACGCGCCGACGCGCCGACGCGCCGACGCGCCGACGCGCCGTCGGCGCCGCGCGCCCTAGCCCTCGATCGCGAGCAGCCCGTCGTACGCGGTGATGCCGAGCGGCGGGCCGTACGCGTCGTCGGTGCCGCCGTTCGAGTAGACGGCCACGATGAGGCCCGCGCCCGTCGCGGGGTCGACGTTCGACACCCAGCCGCTGCCGGAGGCGCCGCCGCCCATCGTGCAGTCGACGCCGAGGTTCGGGTCGCCGCCGACGCCGTACGTCACGGTCGAGTCCGAGCAGAGGCGCTGCACCTCGCCGTCGAACGGCGCGGGATCCGCCGGGTACCCCGCGAGCACGATGCCGTTCGTCTCGGCCATGAAGCTCACGCCCTGACCGCCCACGACGTCTTCGATCTCCTGCCCCTGGTCGTTCGGCGCGAGCCGCAGGTAGCCGAAGTCGAAGCCCATCCAGCCGTTGTCGTCGACGCCGTCGAGCCAGCGGTCGTTCGCGGTGATGTATTGCTCGGGATACCACCAGTCCTCGGCCTCCCACACGCCGAACGGCGCGTCGCCGTCGTCGTAGGCGGGCGTGAAGGTGATGCGCGCCATCTCGCTGCGGGTGTCGTCGCTGAACACGCAGTGCGCGGCGGTGATGACGACGTTCTGCGTGCCCGAGTTCACGACGGTGCCCGAGCACGTGTACTCGCCGCCCTCGTCGTCGGTCATCTCGAGGCGGCCGACCGTCGAGTGGATGAGGTCGCCCGTGAGCGAGGGGGCGACGTCCGGCAGGTACTCGTCGCCCGCGGCGGAGTCGGGCAGGCCGGCGGGGGCCTGCAGCAGCGGCGTGCCGCGCGTGGGCTGCAGCACGACGTCGGTCGCGGCGTCGGGCGAGTAGCCGTCGCTCGTGATGGGCGCCTCGCCGGCGTAGTACTCGCCGACGTCGTCGGCGGTCGGGTCGGTCTCCGACACGGGCTCGTCCGGCTGGACGCGGTCCGAGGGGTCGAGCGTCTCGGTCGGCTCGGCGCTCTGCGTCGGCTGCGGCTGCGGCGCGGGCTGCGTCGGCAGGGGAGCGGGCGCGAGCGGCGGCGGCAGGATGATGCAGCCCGTGAGCGTCACGGCCGCGAGGATCGCGACCGCGGCGGCGCGGGATCGACGAGCGTTGGCCATGGGACTCCCATCCGAGACGGACGAGAGCATCGTACGTCCGGGTGCCGGTGAGCCGGCCGCACGCGTGCTGGACGCGGCGCGCACGTCACCCGCTCGCGCCTCCCTCGCCTCAGACGGCGACGATGAGGATCGCGGTCCAGTGGCACAGGAACGCGATGACGGTGCACGCGTGGAAGAGCTCGTGGAAGCCGAAGTGGCCGGGCACGGGGTTCGGGCGCTTGAGCGCGTAGAAGACGGCGCCGACCGTGTAGGCGAGGCCGCCCGCGGCGATGAGGATCGCGGTCGCAGGGCTCGCCTGGAAGATCGCGGGCAGGTAGGCGACCGCGGCCCAGCCGAGCGCGATGTAGAGCGGCACGTAGAGCCAGCGCGGCGCCGACACCCAGAGCACGCGGAACAGGATGCCGACGACGGCGCCGCCCCACACGAGCGACAGCAGGATCGTCGCCTGCTCCGTCGAGAGCGTGAGCACCGCGAGCGGCGTGTAGGTGCCTGCGATGAGCAGGAAGATGTTCGAGTGGTCGAGGCGCTTGAGCGTCATGCGCACCCGGTCGCTCCAGTGGAAGCGGTGGTACGTCGCCGAGACGCCGAACAGCAGCAGGCTCGAGGCCATGAAGACGGCGCACGAGATCCTGCCGGCGGTCGTGTCGGCGAGGACGAGCAGCACGATGCCGGCGACGAGCGCGAGCGGCGCGGTGACGAGGTGGATCCACCCGCGCCACGACGGCTTCTCCTCGCGTGCGGAGGCGGCGACGGCGTCGCCAGCGGCCTCGATGAACGGCAGGTGCGGCAGGGGCTCGGCCGCGGCGTCGCCGGACGCGGAGGCGCTGCGGTCGCCACGGGGTGCATCGGTCTGCATCGCTTCAGCGTACGACGTACGCAATGCCGCATCCATGATGCTCGGGTCGTTCGAGCGTCGTACATTGGAGGGATGGCGACGAGACGCGGCGGGACGGGCATCCTCTACCGCGCGTACGAGCGGCAGCTGCGCCGCGAGCTCGCGAACGCCCCCGTGCCGACGCACATCGCGATGATCATCGACGGCAACCGCCGCTGGGCGCGGCTCAACGCGCTCGAGACCGTCAGCCACGGCCATCGCGCGGGCGCGGCGAAGATGCACGAGTTCCTCGAGTGGTGCGACGAGCTCGGGGTGGGCGTCGTCACGCTCTACCTGCTGTCGAACGACAACCTCGCCGGCCGCGACGCGGCCGAGCTCGACGACCTCTTCGCGATCATCGCCGACCTCGCCGACGCGCTCTCGACGGGCACCGGCTGGCGCATCCGCCACGTCGGCTCGTCCGCGGCGCTGCCGGACATGCTCTCGGCGGCGATCGGCGCCGCCGTCGACCGCTCGCGCGAGGCGCCGGGCATGCAGGTGAACCTCGCCGTCGGCTACGGCGGCAGGCACGAGGTCGTCGAGGCGATCCGTCGCATCCTCGAGTCGCACGAGGGCACGACGCAGGAGCTCGCGGAGCTCCTGAGCCCCGAGCTGATCGGCGAGCACCTGTACACGACGGGGCAGCCGGATCCCGACCTCGTCATCCGCACGTCGGGCGAGCAGCGGCTCAGCGACTTCATGCTGTGGCAGTCGGCGCGCAGCGAGCTGTACTTCATGGAGGCGCTCGGACCCGACATGCGCGAGGTCGACTTCCTCCGCGCCGTGCGCGACTACGGCCAGCGGTCGCGGCGCTACGGGCGCTGAGCCCTTCGAGGCTCGCTGCGCTCGCACCTCAGGGAGCCGGGTGCGTGGGCATGGGGGCCGAATGTGACGTTCCCGTGAACGCGCCGAGCACGTGGCGTGTCGCTCCGAGCGGCGCCGATCGCCGGGCGTAGCGTCAGCCTCAGTCGGGCATCTGCCCGGCGCCCACGCGGTCGTCGAGCCGCGAAGGGAGGCGGCCGCCCGAGTCCGACGATGTCGGTGAGGAGCCCCACGTGCCCGAGGCCATCCACGCCCCTGAGATCGACGATCGACTGCGGACCGCGCAGCGCACCTACGTGCTCGACACGTCCGTGCTGCTGTCGGATCCCGGCGCCATGCACCGCTTCGCCGAGCACTCGGTGGTGATCCCCGTCGTCGTCATCGCCGAGCTCGAGAAGAAGCGCCACGATCCCGAGATCGGCTACTTCGCCCGCCAGGCGCTGCGGAACCTCGACGACCTGCGCGTGACGCACGAGCGCCTCGACTTCCCCGTGCCCACCGAGGGCGGCGGCTCGCTGCGCGTCGAGCTCAACCACTCGAACCAGCTCGTGCTGCCCTCGGGCCTCCGGCTGGGCGACAACGACTCGCGCATCCTCGCCGTCGCCTGCAACCTCGCCGGCGACGGCCTCGACGTGTGCGTCGTGTCGAAGGACATGCCCATGCGCGTCAAGGCGGCGTCGATCGGCCTCGCCGCGGAGGAGTACCTGGCGGAGCAGGCCGTCGAGTCGGGCTGGACGGGCACGGCCGAGATCTCCCTGTCGGGCGACGCGATGGCGACGCTCTACGAGCAGGAGCGCCTCGTCACGCCGCTCGTCGACGGCCTGCCGCTCAACACGGGCCTCGTCATCACGTCCGAGCGCGGATCGGCCCTCGGTCGCGTGACGTCGCCCGGCAGCCTCACCCTCGTGCGCGGCGACCGCGACGTCTTCGGCGTCCACGGTCGATCGGCCGAGCAGCGTCTCGCGATCGACCTCCTCCTCGACGACGAGATCGGCATCGTGTCGCTCGGCGGCTCGGCGGGCACGGGCAAGTCGGCGCTCGCGCTCGCCGCGGGCCTCGAGGCCGTGCTCGAGCGTCGCCTCCACAAGAAGGTCATCGTCTTCCGCCCCCTGTACGCCGTCGGCGGCCAGGAGCTCGGCTACCTGCCGGGCGACAAGGACGAGAAGATGAACCCCTGGGGGCAGGCGATCTACGACACCCTCGGTGCGCTCGTGAGCGACAACGTGCTCGAGGAGGTCGCCGCGCGCGGCATGCTCGAGATCCTGCCGCTCACGCACATCCGCGGTCGGTCGCTGCACGACGCGTTCGTGATCGTCGACGAGGCGCAGTCGCTCGAGCGCAACGTGCTGCTGACGGTGCTGAGCCGCATCGGGCAGAACTCCCGCGTCGTCCTCACCCACGACGTCGCGCAGCGCGACAACCTGCGCGTCGGCCGCCACGACGGCGTCGCGAGCGTCATCGAGACGCTCAAGGGCGAGTCGCTCTTCGGGCACGTGACGCTCATGCGCTCGGAGCGCAGCCGCATCGCCGCGCTCGTGACGAGCCTGCTCGACAGCTAGGCGCCGCCCGCCGCGACGGCCCGCACCCGCCCGGGTGCGGGCCGTCGCGCGTCCACCGCATCCCCAGGTCGGCGGAGCATCGTCGGCGGATGGCACGGCGGGATCGAGGCGCGGACGCCCGGCCGTCGCGCGTGCGCCTCGGCGGCCTCCTCGTCGCGCTCGCCCTGGGCCAGGGACTCGTCGTGCTCGTCGTGCTGCCCGGTCGCTCGGCCTCGGCGCAGGCGGGGCTGTGGACCGGGTCGCTCGGCATCGTCCTCGCTGTCGCGGTGGCGGTGCAGGCGGCGATGGTCGCGCTCGCGGTGCACGTCGTCGTGCGGCAGCAGCGCATGGACGTCGCCGAGCACGGCGCGACGCGGCGGGCGAGCGAGTGGTGGGCGCTCGAGCGCTGGGCGTGCCTCGCGGTCACGGCGCTCGCCGGCGACGTCGTCGCGCTCGTCGTCGGCGTCGCGCGGGGTGCGGCGGAGATGGGGGCGGAGGGCGGAGAGGTGGAGGGCGCGGGGTGGCGCGCGGTGCTCGTCGCCGTCGCGGTGCTCGCGGGCCCGGCGCTCGCCGCCGCCACGGGCGTGCGCTGGCTCGTCGCGCGCTCGCGCGTCGCGGTGGACGGCGAGGTGCACGCGCTCGCGACCCGCACGCGCACGAGCGTCGTGGGCAGGCGCATCCACCCCGAGCGCATCGGTCGCGTGCCGACGGTCGTCGAGAGCACGGGGCCCGGCAGGAGCTGACGCATCGCCCTGTGGACGGCTGCGGAGGGCGCGCCGACGCCCCGGCTACCGTGCCCGCATGCCCGAGGCCGACGTCGCCGCCGCACGCCGCGTGCGCGCCCACGACGTCGTGCTGGGCGTCGCGCTCGCGATCGGCGTCGTCGCGCTCGGCGTGGGGGAGGGCTGGCATGCGTCGCCGGGCGTCGCGGCCGTGGGCGTCGTCGCCGCAGCGCTCGTCGCCCCGGCGCTCGCCCGCATCGACGTCGCGGTGCGGCTGCTGCCCAACGCGCTCACGCTCCCGCTGCTCGCGATCGGCGCCGCGTGCGCCGTGATCGCCGGTGCGCGCGGCGCGTGGCACGGCCCCGTGCTCGCGGTCGTGGTCGCGCTCGTGCTCGGCGTGCTGTGGTGGACGGGCGGGATGGGCGCGGGCGACCTCAAGCTCGGCGCGGGCCTCGCGCTCGCCGTCGCCCCGCTCGCGTGGTGGCTGCCGCTCGCGACGCTCGCCGCCGCCGTCGTGCTCGGCGGCGTCGCGGGGCTCGTCGCGCGCGTGCGCGGCGCTGCATCCGTCGCGTTCGGGCCGTGGCTGCTCGCCGGCGCAGGGGTCGCCGTCGTGCTCGCGACCGGCTGAGCCGGGCTGCGCGTTGCGCCGTGTGACGACGCGATTCGTCGGCGCCGCACCCCGGTTCCTAGCGTGGGGAGCACCCCGCACCACAGCCCAGGAGCTCCACCATGTCGAACCTCGCGCGATCCCTCGCAGCGGCCGCCGCCGCATCCACCCTCCTCCTCGCCGGCTGCGCCGGTGCCGCCGGCGGCGAGGCCGAGGCCGAGCTCGGCACCGAGGGCAACCCCGTGCGCCTCGGCGTCGTCGGCGCCTCCGACCCCTACTGGGCCACCTACGAGGAGGCCGTCGCAGCCGAGGGCATCGAGCTCGAGGTCGTCGACTTCACCGAGTACACGCAGCCGAACCCCGCGCTGACCGAGGGCGACCTCGACATCAACCAGTTCCAGCACATCCAGTACCTCGCCGACTACAACGTCGCCTCCGACAGCGACCTGCAGCCGATCGGTGCGACGGCGATCTACCCGCTGGGCCTCTACTCGACGCAGTACGACTCCGCCGAGGACATCCCCGACGGCCAGACGGTCATCGTGCCGAACGACACCGTGAACCAGGCGCGCGGCCTGCTCGTGCTGCAGTCGGCCGGCCTCATCGAGCTCGAGGACGGCGGCTCGCCCTTCTCGACGCTCGAGGACATCGTCGAGGACGGCTCGCGCGTCGAGGTGCAGGCCGTCGATGCCGCCATCACGGCAGGCTCCCTCGGCGAGGTCGCCGCGGCGATCGTCAACAACGACTTCCTCGACCAGGCCGGCCTCGGCGACGACGAGGAGATCTCGGCCGACGACCCGTCGGACCCGTCGGCCCTGCCGTACGTCAACATCTTCGCCGTGCGCGCCGACGACGTCGAGAACCCCGTGCTGCAGCAGCTCGTCGAGATCTACCAGACGACGCAGGACGTGACCGATGGCGTCGTCGAGCAGTCCGGCGGCACCGCGGTCCTCGCGACCACCCCGGTCGACGAGCTGCGCTCGTCGCTCGCCGACGTCGAGCAGTCGATCCGCGACCAGCAGTAGCACCGACGCATCGCGGGCGCCGAGCACTCGGCGCCCGCGTTCGCGCGTCTCCACGAGAGGAGCAGCATGCCGCACATCGCCATCCGCGACGTGACGAAGACGTACCCGGGCCGACGGCGCCGGGATGCGGCCGTGACCGCGGTCGACTCGGTGAGCCTCGACGTCGAGCGCGGCGACGTCTTCGGCGTCATCGGCTACTCGGGCGCCGGCAAGTCGACGCTCGTGCGCCTCGTCAACGGCCTCGAGCCGGTGTCGAGCGGCTCGATCGAGATCGACGGCGTCGAGGTCACGACCCTCGCGCCCGCCGCCCTGCGGGAGGTGCGCCAGGGCATCGGCATGATCTTCCAGCGCTTCAACCTCCTGCGGTCGCGCACGGTGCGCGCCAACGTCGCGTACCCGCTCGAGGTCGTGGGCACGCCCCGCGCCGAGCGGCGCGCGCGCGTCGACGAGCTGCTGCGCTTCGTCGGCCTCGCCGACAAGGCCGACGCCTACCCCGAGCAGCTCTCGGGCGGGCAGCAGCAGCGCGTCGGCATCGCCCGCGCGCTCGCGGCCTCCCCGTCGATCCTGCTCGCCGACGAGGCGACGAGCGCCCTCGACCCCGAGACGACCGACGAGGTGCTCGACCTCCTCGCCCGCGTCAACCGCGAGCTCGGCGTCACGATCGTCGTCATCACGCACGAGATGGACGTCATCGCCCGCATCGCGACGAAGGTGGCCGTCATGGAGCAGGGCCGCGTCGTCGAGTCGGGTGCGACCTACGACGTGTTCACGAACCCGACGACCGAGACCGCCCGTCGCTTCGTGCGCACGGTCGTGCGCGCCCTGCCGGACGGCGACGCCCTCGCCGAGCTGCGTGCGCGCACGCCCGGCAGGCTCTTCACGATCGCGTTCACCGACGAGGGCGCGAGCGAGGCGCGCGTCTTCGGCGCCCTCGCGCGCGCCGGCGTCGACTTCCACCTCGTGCACGGCGGCGTGGACGACATCCAGGGTCGCGTGTACGGCCTGCTCACGATCGCGGTCGAGGGCGACGACGCGGCGATCCGCGCCGCGCTCGCCGGCATCGGCGCGGGCGTGACCGTGACGGAGGTGACGGCATGACCGCGCTGCAGGATCTCCTCGCCGAGGTGCAGGCGCTGCTGCCGGCGCTCTTCGAGCAGACGGGCATCACGCTGCTGCTCGTCGCCGCGTCCCTCGCCATCGGCGGCGTCGCGGGCCTCGTCGTCGGCACGGCCGTCTACGTCACGCGCCGCGGCGGCGTGCTGCAGCAGCCGGTCGTGTACTGGGTGCTCAACGTGATCGTGAACACGTTCCGGCCGGTGCCGTTCATCATCCTGCTCGCCGCGCTGCAGCCCATCGCCCGCGCGACGATCGGCACGGGGCTCGGCAACGCCATGGCGGTCTTCGCGATCTCGATCGCGGCCACGTTCGGCATCGCGCGCATCGTCGAGCAGAACCTCGTCTCGGTCGACCCGGGCGTCGTCGAGGCGGCCCGCGCCATGGGTGCAGGGCCGTGGCGCATCATCGGCACGGTGATCCTGCCCGAGGCGCTCGGGCCGCTCGTGCTCGGCTACACCTTCGCGATCGTCGCGATCATCGACATGTCGGCCGTCGCGGGCATCGTCGGTGGCGAGGGCGTCGGCAACTACGCCATCGCCTACGGCTTCCGGCAGTTCGATCCCGTCGTGACGTGGAGCGCCCTCGTGCTCATCGTCATCGTCGTGCAGCTCGTGCAGGCGCTCGGCAACGCGATCGCCCGGCGCATCCTGCGACGCTGACCGCACGGCGAGGCAGGAGCGGTCGCTCGCAGCGCCACGTGACGCCGCGTTGCGGCCGCCCCTGCCGCTCGCGCCGCCGCGGCCGCAGGATGGGCGCATGAGCGCCTCCTGTCCCACCGTGCTCGTCGGCAGCGTCTCGCAGCCCGACGCGGCATCCGTCTTCCGCACCGTCGCCGAGCACCTCGACGTCGTGCCCCGCATCCCCGACGGCGAGGTCGGGGAGCGGTTCTACTGGATCCAGTTCCAGACCCACAGGCTCGACGAGGCCACGGGCCTCGAGCGCGTCGGCGAGCCCGGCTTCCGCATCCGCGACCGGTTCGACGTGCGGCCCTTCCGCGTCGTGGGCGACGTCGCGCTGCCGGACCTCGGCTACGCCGACGCCGCGATCGACTCGTACGCCGTCTTCCGCGGGCTGCAGGACGAGGGCGTCGTGCCCGCGGCGACGCGATTCCAGGTGTCGCTGCCGACGCCGATCGCCGTCGTGGGCGCGTTCCTCGAGCCGGGCTCGCGCGCGGCGTTCGAGCCGATCTACGCGGCCGCGCTCCGCGCGGAGCTCGACCGCATCCTCGCCGCCATCCCGCACGACGCCCTCGCGATCCAGTGGGACGCCGCCGTCGAGTTCGCGATCCTCGAGCGGCAGCGCGACGTCGCGTTCGTCGTCGAGCCGTGGTGGGGTGCGGATGCGCTCGCGGGCGTCGTCGAGCGCCTGCGCGACGTGGGCGCGTGGGTGCCCGCGGCCGTCGAGCTCGGGTACCACCTCTGCTACGGCGACGTCGAGGAGGCGCACTTCGTGCAGCCGGAGGACGCGGGCACGCTCGCGAGCGTCGTGCGCGCGCTGCTGGCCACGACGACGCGCCCGATCGCGTGGATCCACCTCCCCGTGCCCATCGAGCGCGACGACGCCGCGTACTTCGCCCCGCTGTCGGACGTCGACTGGGGCGGCACGACGCCCGTGCTCGGCCTCGTGCACCACGAGGAAGGCGTCGACGGCGCCCTGCGCCGCGCACGGGCCGCCGCGCGGTCGGTGCCGCCATTCGGCATCGCGACCGAGTGCGGCTTCGGACGCGGGCCGCACGAGCGCACCGTGCCGCTGCTCGAGCTGCATCGCGAGGTCGCGGCAGCGCTGGGTCGCTGACGCACGAGGGCCCGTCGGCGATGCCGACGGGCCCTCGACGCGCGATGGTCAGGACGGCGCGGTGGTCAGGACTGCTCGGTCGTCACGACTGCTCGGCCGCGTCGCCGTCGCCTCGGCCGCGCATGCGGGCGAGGAGGCCGGCGCCGATCGCGACCGCGGCGGACGCACCCGCGACGAGCGGTGCCGCGAGGCCCGCGCCCGTCTGCGGCAGGCCGCCGCCTGCGCCGCCGCCCGCGCCGCCGGACGCACCCGGCGCCGAGGTGCCGCTCGGGCTCACCCCGTCGCTCGGCGACGGCACGACCGGCGGTGCGCTCGGCGAGCCGGACGGCGACGTCGACGGCCCGGGCTGCGACGGCCCGGGCTGCGACGGGCCGGGCTCCGACGGTCCGGGACCCGGGTCGACCGCGATCGGCAGCACCTGCACGACCGTCGGACGCGGCCCGTGGAAGGTGCCGTCGACGCCCGTCGCACCGGCGGGCGCGTAGTCGGGCCACACCGACGACGGCGTCTCGAACGCACCGTCCTCGCCCGGGTGCTGCACGGCGACGAAGACGTGCCACTCGTCGTCGTGGATGACGGGGCCGCACGTCTCCGACTCGACGGGCACCGAGAGGAACTGCTCGACGAGCCCGCGCTGCGCGCCCTCGAGCCGCACGCGGAACAGGCCGTCGTTGTAGCCGATGCCATCGGGGGCGCCGTCGGTCGAGACCCACAGGTTGCCCTCGGAGTCGAAGGCGAGGTTGTCGGGGCAGGAGATGGGCGAGACCTGGTCGACGGGGAAGCCCGAGAAGTAGGTCTGGTCGCCCTGCGCGGGGTCGCCGCACAGCATGAGGATGCTCCAGCGGAACGTCGTGCCGGTGTGGTCGCCGCCGTCCTCGGCGATCTCGATGACGTGGCCGTCGCGGTTCTGGGTGCGCGGGTTCGGCTCGTCGGCGACGGCGTTCGTGCCCACGCCGCGGTTCGAGTTGTTCGTGCACGCCACGTAGATGAGCCCCGTGGCCGGGTTCGGCTCCACGTCCTCGCAGCGGTCCATCTTCGTCGCGCCCACGGCGTCGGCGGCGAGGCGGGTGTGCACGAGCACCTCGTCGACCGCCATGCCGTCGACCTGCGAGACGCCGCCGACGACGAGCGGCAGCCAGCGGCCGGAGCCGTCGAACGCACCGTCGCTCGGCACGGTGCCCGAGCCGTCGATCTCGGCCGTCGAGGTGCCCTCGAACCGAGCGACGTAGAGGTCGCCCGTCTCGAGGAGCGTCATGTTCGCCGCGCGGGCGCCCTCGACGTAGGTGCCGGCCGAGACGAACTTGTAGAGGTAGTCGAAGCGCTCGTCGTCGCCCATGTACGCCGCGACGCGGCCGTTCGCCGCGACGTGGACGTTCGCGCCCTCGTGCTTCATGCGACCCATGGCCGTGTGCTTGCGAGGCGTCGAGTCGGGGTCGAACGGATCGACCTCGACGATCCAGCCGAAGCGGTTCGCCTCGTGCTCGTACCCGGGCGTGCGGGTGTCGAAGCGCGGGTCGTCGAGCTCCCAGCCGCGTGCGGTCGCGGCGTCGGCGAGCCCGTAGCGGCGGTCGGCGGCGCTCGTGGCGGCGGACCGGAAGTAGCCGTTGAAGTTCTCCTCGCCCGAGAGGATCGTGCCCCACGGCGTCGTGCCGCCCGCGCAGTTGCCGAGCGTGCCGAGGGCGACGGTGCCCGTCGGGTCGGCGATCGTCTGCAGCAGCGGCGAGCCGGCCGCCGGGCCCGTGATGGCGTACGGGGTGTCGTCGAGGAAGCGGCGGTTGCGACGGGCTCCCACGACGGGCTCCCATGCCGATGCGGCGTCCGTGCGCGTGAGCTCGACGACGCTGAGGCCGTGCGCGGCTCGACCGACGGCGCGGACGCGCGCCTGCTCGCCCGCGAGCTGCACGGCGGGGAACATGATCGTCTCGTTCGTGTACTCGTGGTTCACGAACAGCAGCGCCGTCGTCGCGTCGATGCGGAGGATGTCGGTGTAGTCGCAGTTGTAGCCGAACTGCCTGCGCTGCTTCGCCGCCGTCTGGTCGAGCGCGTCGAAGGCGGGGGAGTCGGCGAAGAGCGGGTCGCCCCAGCGGAGGATGGGCTGGTACGTGAACCCCTCGGGCACCGTGAGCTCGTCGACCGTCGCCGCCACGGGCGCGATGGGCGCGAAGCCGAAGGCGGCGCCCGGCACGGGCGGCGCGGCGAGCGCGGAGGAGGCGCCGGCGATCTGCTGCGTCGTGAGCAGCGCGACCGTGCCGGCGACGCCTGCGCCCAGCAGCGCGCGGCGCGAGAGCTCGGCATCGACGATGTCGCGCAGGTATCCGTTGCGCGACGTGTTGCACACGTCTCCGAGGCACGCGTTCGCGCACTTCAGCTGGCACGTGACCGCGCTGCGCTTGCCGCGCACGTGCGCGGCCATCGGCAGCAGACGACGGCGTTCGACATCGACCATGGGAGCCCCCTCCTCGAGCGCCGCCCGTCGATCGACGGGAGCGCTTCGACCACGGAACCCTCCGCAGGTGGACGGCAGGTGTCGTGTCGGAGGCCTGGCGGTGGCTGCCCGCCGACGCGACCGCGAACGTCCAGCGGTCGGTCAGCGGCCCAGCAGGTTGGCGCGCAGCCCGCGGTCGTCGAGCTCCCGGCGCAGGATGCCGCGCCGTCGCAGGATGGGCACGAGCTCGTCGAGCGTGCGGTGCACCGTCACGGGGTGCAGGTCGCCCCACAGCAGGAAGCCGTCGTTGTCGACCTCCTCGCCGAGCTGCTCGATCCGATCCGCGAGCTCCTCGGCCGTGCCGACGAGCCCCGTGCCGTCGCCGGTGCGCCGCAGGCGGGCGAGCCCGGCGAGCAGGACGCGCAGCGGCGTCGTCGTGGCGTCGTGGTCGCCGACGAGCCGCGCGATCGAGCCGTGCGAGACGTGGTCGCCGAACGTGCCCGGCGGGATGGGAGCGTCGAGGTCGAGCGAGACGAGGTCGGTCTCGAGGTCGCTCGACTGCCCACGCGCGAGCTGCACGATCGTCGCGTCGTCGGGGTTCGCCGACGCGCGCACGAGCCGGTCGGCCTCCTCGACGCTCGCGACGATCGTCGGCTGGATCGCGAAGAGCACGCGGATGTCGTCGGCCGACCTCCCCGCGGCGACGGCGGCGGCGTGGATGCGTGCCCGGTACGCCCGCAGGGCGCTCGCCTCGAGCGGCGCGAGCGCGAGCTGCACGTCGGAGTGGGCGCCCGCGAACCCGAGGCCGCGGCCCGAGCCGCCCGGCGAGACGACGACGGGCTCGCCGTCGGTGAACGGCACGGCGTTGAGCGGCCCCTCGAACGCGAAGTGCTCGCCGCGATGTCGCGTGCGATCCAGCAGCGAGCCGTCGACGTACGTGCCCGACGCGACGTCGGCGACGAGCGCCCCCTCCGGCCACGAGCGCCACAATGCCCGCACGCCCGTGAGCCACTCCTCGGCCCGGTCGTAGGCGGCGTCGTGGCCGAGCGGCGGCTCCGCGCCGAAGTGCCGAGCGCTGCCCGTGTCGGTGACGACGTTGACGCCGAGCCGGTGACCCGAGAGATGCTGCAGCGAGGCGAGCTGCCGCGCGGCGGTGTACGGCGGCAGCGACGCGGGGTTCACCGTCGGCGCGATGCCGATCGCCCGGGTCGCGGCGAACAGGTACGGGGCGAGCAGCAGCGGGTCGAGCTTCGGACCGCCGAACGCGTGACGCACGCGCACGTCGAGCGTCTCGGGGCTGCCGAGCGAGGGCGAGTCCTCGATGACGAGCAGCTCGACGCTCGCCTGCTCGAGCTCGCGCACCGACTGCTGGTAGAGCGCCGGCGACGTCCACCGGTAGTCCCAGTCGAGGTACGGATGCCCCCACCCGTGCGGTCCGAACCCGCGGGCGAGGAACCACCCGAGGTGCTGCTGGCGCGTCATGCCGTCGCCGCCGCGAGGCCGCGCTCGAGGTCGCGCACGAGGTCGTCGACGTCCTCGATGCCGATCGACAGCCGCAGCGTGCCCGGGCCGATGCCCGCGGCCGCCAGCTCGGCGTCGGTGCGCTGCGTGTGGCTCGTGGTGCGCGGATGCAGGATGAGCGAGCGCACGTCGCCGAGGTGGGTCATCGGCGTGAAGAGCGCGAGGGCGTCGATGAGCCGCCGGGCGGCGGCCTGCCCGCCGTGGAGGGTGCAGGCGAAGACCGAGCCCTGTCCGCGCGGGAGGTAGCGGTCGGCGAGCGCGCGGTACGGGCTCGAGGGCAGCCCCGAGTAGTCGACGGAGGCCACGGAGGGATGCGCGTCGAGGAACGTGGCGATCGCGAGGGCGTTCGCCGACTGCCGCTCGACCCGCAGCGACAGGGTCTCGAGGCCCTGGCCGACGAGGAAGGCGTTGAGGGGCGAGATCGTGGGCCCGAGCCGCACGGCGACGCCGTCGCGCAGGTGGGCGATGCGCGCGAGCGGCCCGTGGCGCTCGACGCGGCTGGGCCCGCCGCCTCGGCTCGGCGCGACGAGGTGCGGGTACAGGTGGCCGGAGCGCTCGGCGTCGAACGTGCCGGCGTCCACGATCGCCCCGCCGAGCACCGATCCCTGCCCTGCGAGGAACTTGCTCGCGGAGTGCACGACGACGTCGGCGCCGTGCTCGATGGGGCGCAGCAGGTACGGGGTCGCGAGCGTGGCGTCGACGACGAGCGCGATGCCGTGCTCGTGGGCGACGTCGGCGATCGCACGGATGTCGACGAGGTCGT
The DNA here is from genome assembly GCF_039531815.1 of Agrococcus versicolor. Taxonomy (NCBI): domain Bacteria; kingdom Bacillati; phylum Actinomycetota; class Actinomycetes; order Micrococcales; family Microbacteriaceae; genus Agrococcus; species Agrococcus versicolor. Next base: position 333,936 of record NZ_BAAAQT010000006.1, read on the forward strand.
TGCGAGGGTTGGGGATCGCCTCGACGAGCACGACGCGCGTCTCGGGGCGGACGGCCGCGCGCCAGGCGTCCGGGTCGCTGCCGGCGACGAAGTCCGTCGCGACGCCGAGGCGCGCGAGGTCGTCGAGCAGGAGGCCGCGCGTGCCCTCGTAGAGGCTCGCGCCGGCGAGCACGTGGCCGCCGGCGCCGACGAGGCCGAGCAGCGCGACGGCGATCGCGGCCTGCCCGCTGCCGACGAGCACGGCCTCCGCACCGCCCTCGAGCGCCGCGATGCGCCGCTCGACCGCCGTGATCGTCGGGTTGGCGACGCGCGTGTACGAGTAGCCGTCGCCGGTGCGGAAGTGCTCGGCGGCGTCGTCGAACCCGTCGAACGGGAAGCCGGCGCTCAGATGCAGCGGCGTGGTGCGGGAGCGGATGGGCTCGTCGACCTCGATGGGCTGCAGCTGTCTGGTCGCGAAGCCCAGCGGGGGAGCGGATGGCGAGCGGCGGAGCATGCGTCATGCTGGCACGCGCGCACCATCGCGCGACGGCGTCTTACGCCCCGTGACGAGGCGGCTCGGGCAGCGCCTCGGCGTACGCGCGCACCGAGCGCCGGTACGACGGCAGCGTCGGCTCGAGCGCCTCGACGAGCAGGCGGACGGCCTCGCCGCTGCGGCCCGCGTCGTGCAGCGCGAGGGCGAGGAAGATCGCGCGCGCGTCGCCGACGGCGTCGTGGTCGGGCGCGTGGGCGAGCACGTCGATCGCCTCGTCGATCCTGCCGAGGTTGCGCAGCGTCGAGCCGTGCTGGATCGCCAGACGGGCCGCCCGCTCGTCGTCGAGCCCGAGCTCGAGCGCGCGTCGGTAGTGCGCCGCAGCGACCTCCTCCATGCCGAGCGCGTCGAAGACGCCGCCGAGCTCGAACGGTCCGCGTGCGTCGTCGGCGGCGAGCTCGGCGACGAGCGCCCGCATGCGACGGATCATCGCCTGCGGGGCGTCCTCGTCGAGCTCGGCCCAGAACGCGTCGATGCGCTCCTGCCAGTCGCTCATCCGGCCACCTCGAGCCCCGCGTGGTGCGCGGCGAAGGCCAGCTGGTCCGCGAACTCGAGCGCGGCCGCATCCTTCGGCTTGCCCATGCCGTGGCCCGCACGCGTGTCGATCGAGAGCACGATCGGGGCCTCGGCGCCGCTCGCCGCCTGCGCGCGCTGCAGCTCGGCGGCGAACTTGAACGAGTGCGCGGGCACGACGCGGTCGTCGTGGTCGCCCGTCGTCACGAGCGTCGGCGGGTAGGCGACGCCCTCGCGGATCGCGTGCAGCGGCGAGTAGGCGGCGAGCGCCGCGAACTCCTCGGCGTCGTCGGGGTCGCCGTAGTCGCTCGTCCACGCCCAGCCGATCGTGAAGCGGTGGAAGCGCAGCATGTCGAGCACGCCGACGCCCGGCAGCACGGCCGCCCACAGCTCGGGCCGCTGCGTGAGCGCGGCACCGGCCAGCAGGCCGCCGTTCGAGCGGCCGTGCAGCACGAGGCGCTCGGGCGTCGTGACCCCCGTGGCGACGAGGTGCTCGGCGACGGCGTACAGGTCGTCGAACACCTGCTGCTTGCGCTCCTTCGTGCCCTGCTTGTGCCAGTCGGAGCCGAACTCGCCGCCGCCGCGCAGGTTCGGCACCACGAGCACGCCGCCCGCGTCGACCCAGGCGGCGAGCACGGCCCGGAAGCCGGGGTTCATGGGGATGTTGAAGCCGCCGTACGCCCACACGAGCGTCGGGCGCGGCTCGGTGCCGTCGTCGCCGTCCGGGCGCACGACGAACGCGGGCACCTCGGCGTCGTCGGAGCTCGTGGCGCGGATGCGCGTCGTCGTCGCCTCGGGCGCGGCGGGGCCGGGCGTCGGCAGCGTGCGGTGCGACACGAGCCGCGCGCCGTCGACCTCGACGACGTGGCGCGTGCCGCGGTCGACGAACGACGACGTCGTCGCGTGCACCGTCGTCGACGATGCCCGGGCGGAGAGGCCCGTGAGGCTCACGCCCTCGCCGATCGGCACCGCGTCCCCGAGCGCGCCGTCGTCGGTCGCGAGCTGCAGGCGGTGCGAGGCGTCGTGCGAGTACTCGAGCACGAGCCCGCCGGCGGTGAGGGAGGCGCCGAGCAGCACGTCGGTCTCGTGCTCGGGCACGACGGTGCGCTGCGCGCCCGTCGCGAGGTCGAACGCGGCGAGGCGGTAGCGAGCCGCCCCCTCGTCGGTGACCGCGAAGAGCACGTCGTCGCGGATGCCGACGGCATCCCACTCGTGCTCGTGCCCGTCGACGAGGCGCAGCCGGTCGTCGCCGCCGTGCCGGGCGACGGCGAGGTCGTTGCCGCTCGAGGAGCCCGTGTCGGTCGAGAGCACGAACCAGCGCTCGTCGCGCGGCCAGTGGCGCGCGAACATGCGCGGCTCCTCCGGCCGCGTCCACACGACGGCGTCGTCCTCGACCGGCTCGCCGACGACGTGCGCCATGAGGCGGCCGGCGCCCATCTCGTCGGTGAGGCCGTTGCCTGCCGGGGCGTCGTAGGCCCAGTACGTGAACGACCGCTCGCCCGGCAGCCACACGGGCGAGTTCCACTTCGTCCACGGGATCTCGTCGGCGAGGTCGGCGCCCGTGACGACGTCGCGCACGCGCAGGGTGCGCCAGTCGGAGCCGCCGTCGGCGACGCCGTAGGCGAGCAGCTGGCCGTCGGGGCTCACGGATGCGGCCGTCACCGACACGGTGCCGTCGGCCGAGAGCGCGTTGGCGTCGAGCAGCACGCGGCCGCCCTCGAGCTCGTCGACGCTGTCGGCGACGACGAGCACGTCCTGGTTCTGCCCGTCGTTGCGCCACGCGAAGACGCGTCCACCGCGCTCGAACGGGCAGCCGCGCGTGGGCGCCGTGAGCAGCGCCGTCACGCGCTCGCGGAACGCGTCGCGCGCGGGCAGCGCGGCGAGGATGGGCTCGGCGAACGCGTTCTGCGCCGCGACGAACGCGGCGGTCTCGGGCGAGTCCGCATCCTCGAGCCAGCGGTACGGGTCGGCGATCGTCCTCCCGTGCAGCTCGTCGACGGTCTGGTCGCGCCTCACGGCCGGATATGCACGCATGCCATCCATGCTGTCAGAGACGAGCCGAGGCCCTCTGCCGAGCCTGCGAGCAGGGGCGGCGGAGGGCCTCGGGCACGGCGGGCGGTGCTAGCGGGCGACGCCCGGGTGCGTCATCGACAGCAGGTCGAGGGCCTTGTCGAGGTCGGCCTCGGTGAGCTCGCCGCGCTCGACGTAGCCGAGGTCGATGACGGCCTCGCGCACCGTGATGCCGGCCTTGACCGAGTGCTTGGCGATCTTCGCGGCGGCCTCGTAGCCGATGAGGCGGTTGAGCGGCGTGACGATCGACGGGCTCATGCCGGCGAGCGCGGCGGCGCGCTCGACGTTCGCCTCGAGGCCGTCGACGGTCTTGTCGGCGAGCACGCGCGACGCGTTCGACAGCAGGCGGATGGACTCGAGCAGCGCGGTGCCCATGACGGGGATCTGCACGTTGAGCTCGAACGAGCCCGACGCGCCCGACCATGCGACGGTCGCGTCGTTGCCGATGACGCGCGCGCAGACCATGAGCACGGCCTCGGGCACGACGGGGTTCACCTTGCCGGGCATGATCGACGATCCGGGCTGCAGGTCCGGGATCGCGATCTCGCCGAGGCCCGTGTTCGGGCCGGAGCCCATCCAGCGCAGGTCGTTGCAGATCTTCGTGAGCGACACCGCGATCGTGCGCAGCGCGCCCGACGCCTCGACGAGGCCGTCGCGGTTCGCCTGCGCCTCGAAGTGGTCGCGCGCCTCGGTGATGGGCAGGCCCGACGACGAGGCGAGCTCGGCGATGACCTGCTCGGGGAAGCCGAGCGGCGTGTTGATGCCGGTGCCGACGGCCGTGCCGCCCTGCGGCACCTCGGCGACGCGGGGGAGCGCCGCCTGGATGCGCTCGATGCCGTAGCGCACCTGCGCCGCGTAGCCGCCGAACTCCTGGCCGAGCGTGACGGGCGTCGCGTCCATGAGGTGGGTGCGGCCGGGCTTGACGGCGTCCTTCCACAGCGCGGCCTTGGCCTCGAGGGCCGTCGCGAGGTGGTCGAGCGCGGGGATGGCCTGCTCGATGAGCGCACCCGTGACTGCGACGTGCACGGAGGTGGGGAAGACGTCGTTCGACGACTGCGAGGCGTTGACGTGGTCGTTGGGGTGCACGGCCGAGCCGCGGTGGCGCGTCGCGAGCGTCGCGAGGACCTCGTTCATGTTCATGTTCGACGACGTGCCCGAGCCGGTCTGGTACGTGTCGACGGGGAACTGGTCGTGGTGCGCGCCGCCCACGATCTCGTCGGCCGCGGCGACGATCGCGTCGGCGACGTCGGCCTCGAGGATGCCGAGGCTCCGGTTGGCGATCGCGGCCGCGCGCTTGATGCGCGCGAGCGCGACGATCTGCGCGGGCTCGAGCCCCGAGCCGGAGATGGGGAAGTTCTCGACGGCGCGCTGCGTCTGCGCGGCGTACAGCGCGTCGACGGGGACGCGCACCTCGCCCATCGTGTCGTGCTCGATCCGGTACTCGGTCATGCTCTTCGCCTCTCTGCTCGGTGCTGATCCGCCGCTCGTGGCGGCACGGGGTCCTCGGGGGCTCGGCGTCAGCCGAGCTCGGCCGTGACGGCCTCGACGAGCGCGAGCATCTCGGCGTCGTCGGCGGTGCCTGCGACGACGAGCGTCGAGTCGTCGGTCTCGGTCCATGCGACCCACGCGAGGTTGCCGGCCGACTCGCGATCGCGCTGGTCGGACACGGTCCACTCGACGCCGTCGACGTCGAGGGTGCCGGTCTCGGTCGCCTCGCGCGTCGTCGCGGCGAGCCAGGTGGCGTCGGCGCCGACCCCCTGCGTCACGGATGCGAACTGGTCGTCGGCGGTGACGTAGCCGACGAACCACTGCGCGATGCCGGCGGGGCCGTCGCGCAGCTCGGCCGCGTTGGCGCCCCAGCCCTCGGGCACGTCGGGTGCGACGACGTCGACCCCGAGCGACGCGGAGGCGTCGGCGGCGGGGCCGGCGACGTCGACGGGCTCGGGCGCGGCCGGGCCCGGCCGCATGACGACGATGACGATGACGGCGACGATCGCGAGCGATGCCAGCAGGGACAGGACGAGGTTGACGAGGGTCTGGTTCGCCCGGTGCCGCGCACGCGACGCGGCCTTGCGGTCGGCGATCTCCTCGGGCGTCTCGGGGCGGCCGAGCTCGGCGACGACCCGCGGCGGCTTGGCGCTCATGCCTGCGCCTCGGTGCCGCGAGCGGCGTCGAGTCGGGCGCGCGCGCCCTGGAGCCAGTGCTCGCAGCGCTCGGCGAGCGCGTTGCCGCGCTCCCACAGCGCGAGCGACTGCTCGAGCGTGCTGTCGCCGGACTCGAGGGCCTGCACGACGCGCACGAGCTCGTCGCGCGCGGCCTCGTAGCCGAGCTCGTCGGCGGGCGTCTGCCCGGATGCCGCAGCGGTGTCGCTCACGAGCATCGATCCTACCGCCGCACCGCCGACGCGGCAGCGGGGGTGGAAGGACCTCGCCGTCCAGGTGGAAGGATCGAGGGATCCCTGCCCAGACCGAGAGGATCCGCCGTGCACCAGCCGTCCGAGAGCACCCTGGACGAGATCCGCACGCTCGTCGCGTTCGACACGACGAGCCGTGACTCGAACCTCGAGCTCGTCGCGCACGTCGAGGCGCGGCTCGAGGCGCTCGGCGTCGCCTCGACGCGCATCCCGAACGCCGAGGGCACGAAGGCGAACCTGCTCGCGACGATCCCCGCGGCCGACGGCTCGACGACCGGCGGCATCGTGCTGTCGGCGCACACCGACGTCGTGCCCGTCGACGGCCAGACGTGGTCGAGCGACCCCTTCTCGCCCGAGGTGCGCGGCGACCGGCTCTACGCGCGCGGCAGCGCCGACATGAAGTCGTTCCTCGGCGTCGTGCTCGTCAAGGCGGCCGACATGGTCGCGGCGCCGCTGTCCGAGCCCATCCACCTCGCGCTCTCGTACGACGAGGAGGTCGGATGCGTCGGCGCCGTCGACCTCGTCGCCGAGCTCGCGGGCCGCGGCGACCTGCCGCGCGGCTGCGTCGTCGGCGAGCCCACGAGCATGCGCATCGTGCGCGGCCACAAGTCGATGAACGTCTTCCGCGTCGACGTGCGCGGCGTCGCGGCGCACTCGTCGCTCACGCCGCAGGGCGAGAACGCGATCGTCGCCGCCGCCGAGCTCGTGCGCTTCGTGCAGGGCGTCGCCGACGAGATGCGCGAGCAGGGCCCGTTCGACGAGGGCTACGTCGTGCCGTACACGTCGGTGAGCGTCAACCGCATCGACGGCGGCATCGCCGTGAACACCATCCCGGCCGAGTGCTCGATCCACTTCGAGTTCCGCGCCCTCACGACCGTCGACCACGAGGCGCTCGTCGAGCGCTTCCGCGCCGAGTGCGCCCGCATCGAGGCCGACATGCGCTCGCGGTTCCCGCAGGCGTCCGTCGAGCTCGTGACGACCGCGGCGGCGCCCGGCGTCGACACCCCCGCCGACGCCGAGATCGTCGCGCTCGCCGCGGCGTGGGGCGCCGTGCCGAGCGACGACAAGGTCACCTACGGCACGGAGGCCGGCCTGTTCGCGAACGCCGGCATCCCCACCGTCGTCTGCGGCCCGGGCGACATCGCCCAGGCCCACGCGCCCGACGAGTTCGTCGAGCTCGCGCAGATCGCCGCGTGCGAGGCGTTCGTCGACCGCCTCGTCGCCGACCTGCGCGCCTGACGCCCCCTTCGACCCATCCCATCCCACGGAGCATCCATGAGCACCAGCACCCCCGAGACCGCCACGCAGGTCTCGCCCGAACGGCTCGCCGCCGCCCGCAAGGCGGTCATCTCGTCGTCGATCGGCGCCGCCCTCGAGTGGTTCGACATCATCGTCTACGCCTCGTTCGCCGTCGTCATCACGCGCGTCTTCTTCCCCGACGCGGGCGAGTACGGCCTCCTCCTCACGTTCGCGACGTTCGCGACGACCTACCTCATCCGCCCGCTCGGCGGCATGATCCTCGGCTCGTTCGCCGACCGGAAGGGCCGCAAGAACGCCCTCACGATCACCCTCATGCTCATGATGGTCGGCACGCTGCTCATGGCCGTCGCGCCGAGCTATGCCGCCGTCGGCGTGTGGGGCGGCGTCGTCATCCTGCTGTCGCGCCTCATCCAGGGCTTCTCGGCCGGCGGCGAGTTCGGCACGGCCACGACGTTCCTCATCGAGACCGCGCCGCACCGCAAGATGTTCTACGCGTCGTGGCAGATCGCGGCGCAGGGCGCCTCGATGCTGCTCGCGTCGGCCTTCGGCTTCGCGCTCAACACGTACCTGACGACGGAGCAGCTCGACTCGTGGGGCTGGCGCGTGCCGTTCTTCGTCGGCCTGCTCATCGGCCCGGTCGGCCTCTACATCCGCGCCCGTCTCGCCGAGCCCACCGAGCTCGGCGCCTCCGAGCGCACGCGCTCGCCGCTCGGCACGCTCGTGCGCGAGCACTGGGGCCGTCTGCTCGCGGGCTCGGCCGTCATCGGCGTCGCCACGATCTCGGTCTACATGATCCTGTACATGCCGACGTTCGCCGTGACGAACCTCGACATCCCGCCGACCGCGGCGTACCTCGGCGGCATCGTCGCGGGCGCCATCGCGCTCGTCGGCTCGCCCTTCGTCGGTCGGCTCGCCGACCGCGTCGGCCCCGCACGGGTCATGACGTGGGCGGCGATCGCGGCGCTCGTGCTCGCGTTCCCGATCTTCCAGGTCATCGTCGTGCTGCGCAGCGTGCCGGCGCTCATCGTGTCGATCGCGCTGCTCGGCCTCATCATGGCCTTCTACTTCGCCCCGCTGCCGGGCCTGCTGTCGTCGATGTTCCCGGCGGAGATCCGCGGCACGGCGCTGTCGGTGACCTACAACGTCGGCGTGACGCTGCTGGGCGGCATCGCGCCGCTCGTGCTCACCGAGCTGCTGCGCGTCACGGGCCTGCTGCAGGCGCCGAGCCTGTACTACATGGCCATCGCGGTGCTGTCGCTCGTCGGGCTCTTCTTCGTGCGCCGGAGGTTCGGCCAGCGCTGACCTGCGACGCCGATGGGGGCGCGCGGCCTCGGCCGTGCCGCCCCCATCGGCGTCCGCGGCGCGTCCGTCGCGCGAGGGTCAGTCGGCCGGATGCGCCTCGGCGACCTCGGCCGCGATCGTGCCGGAGGCGAGGGTGACGAGCAGGGCGTCGCCGCGCGCGGCGTCCGCAGCGTCGCGCAGCACGCCGCCCGAGGCGGTCTGGACGACGGCGTAGCCGCGGTCGAGCGTCGCCTGCGGGCTCAGGGCGCGCAGGCCGTCGGCGAGCCGGTGGATGCCGTGCTCGGCGCGCTCGACGGCGCGCGAGGCGAGGTCGTCGGCGCGCACCGCGAGCTGCCGCACCTCGCTCGTGTGCGCGTCGACGAGGGCCTCGGGGCGTGCGAGGGACGGGCGCGAGCGCACGGCCGCCAGCCGGTCGACCTCGTTCGCGACGCGCTGCGTGATGCGCGAGCGCATGCGGGCGCGCGCCTGCGAGACCATGTCGAGCTGCTCGGCGACGTCGGGCACGACGCGCTTCGCGGCATCGGTGGGGGTGGAGGCGCGCAGGTCGGCGACGAGGTCGAGCAGCGGCCGGTCGGCCTCGTGGCCGATCGCCGAGACGATCGGGGTCGTCGCCGCCGCGGCGGCACGCAGCACGCGCTCGTCGCTGAAGGCCAGGAGCGACTGGAAGTCGCCGCCGCCGCGCGCGACGACGATGACGTCGACGTCGGGATGCGCGTCGAGCGTCTCGATCGCCCGCACGACCTCGCGCGGCGCCGCGTCGCCCTGCACGGCCGCGTGCACGACCTCGAAGCGCACGCCGGGCCAGCGCAGGCGCGCGTTGCGCAGCACGTCCTGCTCCGCGTCGGAGTCGCGACCGGTGACGAGCCCGACGCAGTGGGGGAGGAACGGCAGCCGGCGCTTCCGCGCGGGATCGAAGAGCCCCTCGGCGGCGAGGCGCTGCCGCAGCTCCTCGAGGCGCGCGAGCAGCTCGCCGAGGCCGACGTGGCGCATGGCGCGCACCTGCATCGACAGCGTGCCGCCCTTCGCCCAGTACTCCGGCTGCACGAGCGCCACGACGCGGTCGCCCTGCGAGAAGGGCTCGCGCAGCGTCGAGGTGAAGGCCTTCGCGTCGATCGTGAAGTCGTCGTCGACGTCCTTCACCTTGCCGAAGACCATGCCGCGACGCACGTTCCACTGCGTGAGCTCGCCCTCGACCCACACGGCGCCGAGGCGGGCGACGTACGACTGCAGCTCGGTCGCGAGGCGCCCGACGGCCCACGGCTCCTCGGGGGAGCCCGTGACGCGATCGCCCATGCGGCCTCCGAACGTAGGATTCGAGTCGTGACGATCACGAACGGCCGGATCCCGCTGGCCGCGCCGCGCGCTCCGATCGTCCGGAACAGGCTAGTCGACCCCGGCGACGCAGGGCCGCGGCGCATCCGCATCGCGAGCCCGCGCGGCTACTGCGCCGGCGTGGACCGCGCGGTCGTCACGGTCGAGCAGGCGCTCGCCCAGCACGGTGCACCCGTCTACGTGCGCAAGCAGATCGTGCACAACCGGCACGTCGTCGCCGAGCTGGAGCGACGCGGCGCCGTCTTCGTCGAGGAGGTCGACGAGGTGCCGCCCGGCGCGCTCGTCGTCTTCAGCGCGCACGGCGTGAGCCCCGCGGTCGTCTCGGCCGCCGCGGAGCGCGGGCTCGAGGCCATCGACGCGACGTGCCCGCTCGTGACGAAGGTGCACCGCGAGGCGCAGCGCTTCGCGCGCGACCACGCCCACATGCTCCTCATCGGCCACGCCGGCCACGAGGAGGTCGAGGGCACGATGGGCGAGGCGCCGGATCGCATGACGCTCGTGCAGTCGCCGCAGGAGGCCGACGTCGTCGAGGTGCCGGACGGGAGGCTCGTGTGGCTCAGCCAGACGACGCTCTCGGTCGACGAGACCATGGAGACCGTGCGGAGGCTGCGCGAGCGCTTCCCGCACCTCGAGGATCCGCCGAGCGACGACATCTGCTACGCGACGCAGAACCGCCAGGTGGCGATGAAGAAGGTGTCGCCCGGATGCGATCTCGTCATCGTCGTCGGCAGCGCGAACTCCTCGAACACCGTGCGACTCGTCGAGGTCGCGCTCGAGCACGGCGCGCGCGCCGCCTACCGCGTCGACGCGTCGCGGGAGATCCGGCAGGAGTGGCTCGAGGGCGTCGCGACCATCGGCGTCTCGAGCGGCGCGAGCGTGCCCGAGGTGCTCGTCGACGAGGTGCTCGCCGAGCTGTCGGATGCGGGCTGGACGCTCGTGGAGGAGGTCCGCACCGCCGAGGAGGACCTCGTCTTCTCGCTGCCGAAGGAGCTTCGCCCCTCGCGTCGCTGACGCGCGGCGCCGGACCCTATCCCCTCGACCTCGCCGGGCGACATGCGCTGCGCGCGGAGCGGTCGCGGGGGCATCCTGGATGCGACGCCCGCCGACCGGCGGCGTGCAGGACGGAGGATCCCATGACCGACGAGACCGTGCAGGACGCCGGGGACTGGAGCGACCAGGTCGCCGAGGGCGTCGACTACGACGAGACGCTCGGCGATGCCGCCGAGGAGCCCGCGCCCTCGGGCGTCGACGACTCCGAGGCCATCTCGGCCCAGGACGTGCCCGACGGCTACGAGGACCGCGACGAGGACATCGCCGACGACGACCCGGCCGACGTGCCCGACGAGCACGGCGGAGCGCAGCACTCGCTCGACACCGACGACGACGGCGTCGACGACACCGTGCTGCCCGAGGGCACCGACTCGATCGTCGACGAGAGCAGCGACTGGGAGTGAGCGGATCCCTGGCGTCGTCCAGGGTGCACGGCTACCGTCGGGGGACGGCGACGGGCGCCGCCCTCGCCGGGCTCGAGCGAGGAGGCATCATGAGCATCCGCGACCGACTGCGCCGATTCTGGCAGTCCCTCACCGGCTCCGGCGTGCAGACGCACGGCGACGACCCGCTGCCCGGCCAGCAGGACTCGGCGAACCCGGGCCTGCAGGCGAACGCCGAGATCCAGACGCGCAACCGTCACGGCTACGGCACGGGCACAGGCCTGGGAACGAGCCTCTAGGCGCTCGCGCGGGCTCGGACGGGATGTCCGAGCCCGCGTCCGAGCCCGCGTCCAGCATCGAGGGCGCAGGATTGCCGCATGCGACGATCTCCTCTCCTGCTGCGGCTCGCGATCGCGAGCCTCGTCATCGGCGCGTTCGCGCTGGTGCGGAACCTGCTCTCGACCTTCTCGACGCTGCAGGAGTACCCCGGCACGACGTTCCTGCCCGTCTTCCTCTCGACCGAGGGCGACACGGGTGGCACGTCGCCGATCTTCGTCTTCTTCGTCTGGGGCCCGCTCGTCTTCGGCCTGCTCGGCATCGCCCTGCTCGTCGCGCACGTCGTGACCTCGCGGGCGGGCAGGGCGCAGCAGCAGCAGCCGCAGCAGCAGGCGTGGCAGCAGCCGCAGCAGCAGGGCTGGCAGCAGCCGCAGCCGTGGCAGCCGCAGCAGCCGCAGCAGCCGCAGCAGCAGCCGCAGCAGCAGCCGCCGCAGAACCCGGTGCAGCCGCTTGGCGGCCAGCAGCAGCCGCCGCCGCCGAACGCGTCGGACCGCATCCAGCCCTGACGCGGCGCGTCGCTCGCCGCGCGTGCCGCTCGCCGCGCGGTCGTGCGCGGACGACCGATCAGGCGGCGCTGGCCGTCCGCGCCGCGCGGCGCGCACCCCGCACGAGCACGGCCGCGGCGCCTCCGGCCGTCGCGATGGCCAGCGCGATCCCCGCCACGAGGATGCCGCCCGCGGGCGCGACGACCGACTGCCCCGAGAGCGCCTGCGCCGTGAGCACCGCGAGCGACAGCGCGACGGCGACGGCCGCGACCGCGACGAGCTCGAGGCGGGTGCGACCGTCGTGCAGCAGCGGCACGCGCAGCGCTGCGAGCTCGAGGCCGAGCGCGGCGAGCGGCAGCAGCTGCAGCGCGTGCATGCCGACGAAGTGCGGCACGCGCAGGTCGCCGGCGACCGTGCTCCAGCCGAGCAGCGGCAGCCCGGCGCCGCCGTCCGCGACGCCGACGGCGTGCGCGCCCGCGATGCCCTGGAAGTCGTCGAGCTGCGCGGCCGTCGGGCCCGTCATGAGGAATGCGAGCGCCATGCCGACGAGGCCGAGCACGACGCCGGCGCGCACCGCGAGCGTGCGCGCGGCGTCGGGCATGGGGTTCAGGGCGAGGGCGACGGCGACGACGAGGCCCGCGATCCACAGCACGGCGATCGAGGTGCCCATCACCGCCCACAGCGCCGCGGCGAGCGGCGTCGAGACGTTGAAGTGGCTCGTCGTGCCAGCCGCCGCCGCGCCGACGATGATGACGATCTCGGCGACGATCGCGACGACCGTGATCGTGCCGGCGACGTCGGCGATGCGTCGCCACCGCCGCAGCTGCCCGAGCATCCATGCGAGGGTCACGGCGTAGAGGCCGAGCGAGATCGCGAACTTCAGCGGCTTGAGCCACGCGCCCTGGCCGAGGATCTCGCGCTGGTCGACGACGGCGAGCACGGCGGCGACGACGGCGAGCATCCCCATCGCCGCGGCGAGCACGACGAGGCCGCGATGCCAGCGGTCGGGGGCCGGGAGGCCGAGCGGAGCCGCGCGGACGGGCGACGGTGCGGGTGCGATGGTCATGCGTGCTCCTCGACGTCGCGCGGCGCGACGATGGCGATGCGATGGCGGGTGGTCATGGCTGCGGATCGGCGCCGGGGCCCCAGGTGCGGGACACGTGCTCCTGCGCGATGCGGCGCAGGCCCGCGAGCATGGCGTCGCCGAGCGCGGTGCCGACGGCGACCGTCTCGGCCATGCGATCGCGGTCGCCCCGATGGGCGGCGACGGCGGCGACGTCGCCCCGGGCGATCTCGAGGACGGGCTCGGCGTACCGCTCGAGCATGTCGCCGAGGTCGTCGCGGTCGATGCCCGCGAAGCCGTCGAGCACCTCGGCGCACTGCGCGATGCCGGGGTTGTCGTCGCACACCGTCCAGCCGCGGTCGTGCACGAGCGCGCGCACGCGCTCGACCGCATCCGTCGAGGGATCGGCGTCGGTGCGCGAGACGGCCTCCTGCGCCGTGGACAGCACGTGCGAGACGGGCAGGGCCGGATCGTCGATCGCGGCGAGCACCGAGCGCGTCGCCGCGACCGAGAGCCCGCCGGTGTCGAGCAGGGCGCGGATGAGGTGGAGCCTGCTCGCGTGCTCGTCGCCGTAGGCGGTCTGGTTGTAGCCGACGCGCTCGCCGGCGGGCAGCAGCCCCTCGCGCACGTAGTGCTTGATGGAGGCGCTCGTCACGCCGGTGCGGCGGCTGAGCTCGGCGATGCGCATGTCGGTATCATGACTATCGATAGTCTCGATGTCAATCTACGACGGGAGTCGCCATGGTCCATCCCGCTCCGCCGTCCGCCCCCGGGCGGCACCGTGCCCTCGCCATCGCGCTCTTCGTGCTCAGCGCGATCGGGCTCGTCGGCACGTGGGCGTTCAACGTCGCGTTCTTCCTCGACCCGGGCGACCTCGGCTACCTCGAGGGCTGGTTCGCGAACGCCGCATCGTCGTCGGCGACGGTCGACCTGCTCGTCGTCGCCACCGCCGCCGGCATCCTCATGCTCGTCGAGGGCGCCAGGCTCGGCTGGCGGCGCTGGGCGTGGATCTTCGTGCCGCTGAGCCTGCTGATCGCCGTCGCCTTCGCGTTCCCGCTGTTCCTCGGCCTGCGCGAGCTCGCGCTCGAGCGACGGGCGCGCGCGACGGCGCAGCCCGCATGACGAAGGCCCCCTGCCGTGCGGCAGGGGGCCTCGTCGTGCGCCGTCGGGTCAGCGACCCGACCAGCCGGCCGAGCCGAGCTGCTGCGTCGCCTCGACGACGCGCGCTGCCATGGCCTTCTCGGCCGCCTTGCCCCACGCGCGCGGGTCGTAGACCTTCTTGTTCCCGACCTCGCCGTCGATCTTCAGGAAGCCGTCGTAGCTCGACAGCACCGAGCCGGCGACCGAGCGCGAGTACGCGTACTGCGTGTCGGTGTCGATGTTCATCTTGATGACGCCGTTGCGCACGGCCTCCGAGATCTCGGCGTCGGTCGAGCCCGAGCCGCCGTGGAACACGAGGTCGAGCGGCTTCTCGCCCGTGCCGTGCCTCGCCTGGATGCCCGCCTGGATCTCGCCGAGCAGCTCGGGGCGCAGCTTGACGTTGCCCGGCTTGTAGACGCCGTGGACGTTGCCGAACGTGAGGGCGGCGATGTAGCGGCCCTGCTCGCCGAGCCCGAGGGCGTCGACGGCCTGCTCGACGTCGCCGAGGGTCGTGTAGAGCGCCTCGTTGCTGCCCTCGTGGCTCACGCCGTCCTCCTCGCCGCCCACGACGCCGATCTCGACCTCGAGGATGATGTCGAGCGCCTTCAGGCGGGGGAGCAGCTCCTTCGCGATCTCGAGGTTCTCGGCGAGCGGCACGGCCGAGCCGTCCCACATGTGCGACTGGAAGAGCGCGGGGCGCCCGGCGGCGACCTCCTCCTCGCTGGCCGCGACGAGCGGCAGCAGGAAGTCGTCGAGGGCGTTCTTCGGGCAGTGGTCCGTGTGGAGCGCGACCGTGACGGGGTACGCCTTCGCGACCTCGGTGACGAACCGCGAGAACGCGATGGCGCCGCCGGCGCGGTTCTTGACGCTCTGGCCCGCGAAGAAGTCCGCACCGCCGGTCGTGACCTGGATGATGCCGTCCGATCCCGCCTCGGAGAGCCCCTGGAGGACGGCGTTGATCGTCGAGGACGACGACACGTTGATCGCGGGGTAGGCGAAGGCGTTCGACTTCGCCTTGTCGAGCATCTCTGCGTACTGTTCGGGCGTTGCGACGGGCATTGCTTCTCCTTCGAGCGGATCGCGGCTGCGTCGAGTCTACGAGCGCGGTCGCCTCCGGCGTGGGAAGAGGTTGCACGGACATGTCCTATGCAGTTCGATGGAGGCATTCCAACCGAGGGAGCACGCGATGACGCGTCTGTTCAATGAGCCGTCGGCCTTCGCCGACGAGATGATCGAGGGCTTCGCAGCCGCATCGGCACGGTGGGTCACCGCGGTGCCCGGAGGCGTCGTCCGCTCCACCAGGTCCTCCGAGGACACGGTGGCGCTCGTGATCGGCGGTGGCAGCGGCCACTACCCCGCGTTCGGTGGCCTCGTGGGCCCCGGCATCGCGCACGGAGCAGCCATGGGCAACCTCTTCGCGTCGCCCTCGTCGCAGCAGGTGTACACGATCGCGAAGACCGCCGACCAGGGCAAGGGCGTCCTGCTGTCGTACGGCAACTACGCGGGCGACGTCCTCAACTTCACCGAGGCGCAGGAGCGTCTGAAGGCCGAGGGCCACGACGTGCGCACCGTGCTCGGCACCGACGACATCTGGAGCGCTCCCGCCGACCGCCCCGAGGAGCGTCGCGGCATCGCGGGCCTCCTCGCCCTGTTCAAGATCGCGGGCGCGGCCGCCGCGTCGGGTGCATCCCTCGACGACGTCGAGCGCATCGCGAAGCTCACGCGCGACCGCACGCGCACCTTCGGCGTCGCCTTCTCCGGCTGCACGCTGCCCGGTGCCGACGGCCCGCTCTTCACGGTGCCCGAGGGCAAGATGGCGGTCGGCCTCGGCATCCACGGCGAGCCCGGCATCGACGAGGTCGACGTGCCCACCGCCGACGGCCTCGCCGAGTTCTTCGTCTCGAAGCTGCTCGAGGAGGTGCCCCCGGGCGTCGACCGCGAGGGCGCGCGCGTCGTGCCGCTGCTGAACGGCCTCGGCTCGGTGAAGTACGAGGAGCTCTTCGTCGTCTACCGCGCCGTCCACCGCCTGCTCGAGGAGGCCGGGCTCACGGTCGTCGAGCCCGACGTGGGCGAGCTGTGCACGTCGTTCGACATGGCCGGCTGCTCGCTGTCGCTGCTGTGGCTCGACGACGAGCTCGAGGAGCTGTGGAAGGCACCCGCCGACACCCCCGGCTACCGCAAGGGCTCGGTCGCCCCGCAGGAGCACGCGGACGTCGTCGTCGCCGCGGTCGAGGAGCAGGAGATCCCCGAGGCCTCCGACGCATCCCGTGCCGCCGCGCAGACGATCAGCGCCGCGTTCGACGAGATCGCCACCGCGATCGACGGCGCCGCCGACGAGCTCGGCCGCCTCGACGCCGTCGCCGGCGACGGCGACCACGGCATCGGCATGCGCCGCGGCGCGCACGCAGGTCGCGACGCGGCCCGTGCCGCGGCCGACGCCGGTGCGGGCGCACAGACGACCCTGCTGCGCGCGGCGGACGCCTGGGGCGACCGGGCAGGCGGCACGTCCGGCGTCATCTGGGCTCGCATCCTGCGTTCGATGGCCGAGCAGCTCGGCGACACGTCGGACGTGACGCGCACCGAGGTCGCAGCGGCGGTCTCGGCGGCACGCGACGCCGTCGTCGAGTTCGGCAAGGCCAAGATCGGGCAGAAGACCATGGTCGACGCCATGACGCCGTTCGCCGACGAGCTCAGCGAGCGCGTCGCGGCGGGCGACTCGCTCGTCGACGCCTGGTCGCACGCGGCAGGCGTGGCGGAGGAGGCGGCGCAGGAGACCGCGGCGCTCAAGGCCACGCTCGGTCGCGCGAAGTCGCACGGCGACAAGTCGGTCGGATCGCCCGACCCGGGCGCGGTCTCGTTCGCGCTCATCGGCACGACCGTCTCGGACGTGCTGGCACAGCATCTCGAGGAGGACAAGTGACGCTTCGGCTCATCATCGGATCCGACAAGGCCGGCTTCGACTACAAGGAGATCCTGAAGGCGGACCTGGAGGCGAACGACCTCGTCGCCAGCGTCGTCGACGTCGGCGTCCCCGACGGCGACGACGGCAGGAGCTACCCGAACGTCGCGATCGACGCCGCGCAGCGCATCGCCGCCGGCGAGGCCGACCGGGCGCTGCTCATCTGCGGCACCGGGCTCGGCGTCGCGATCTCGGCGAACAAGGTCAAGGGCATCCGCGCCGTGACGGCGCACGACTCGTACTCGGTCGAGCGCGCCGTGCTCTCGAACGACGCCCAGGTGCTCTGCATGGGGCAGCGGGTCGTGGGCATCGAGCTCGCGCGCAGGCTCGCGAAGGAGTGGCTGACGTACACGTTCGACCCCTCGAGCCACTCGAAGGCGAACGTCGACGACATCTGCGCCTACGAAGGCGACTGATGCCTGCGAGGTTCGTGATCGGCTCGAGCCTCAAGATGTACTTCGGCAAGGCGGCGACGGAGCGCTGGACGCGCGACGTCGCCGCCCTGTGCCGGGTGCATGAGGCCGTCGCGTCGGGCGTCGTCGAGCCGTTCGTCATCCCGACGTTCCCGTCGATCCCGGCCGTCGTCGACATCGCCGTGCCCGCGGGCATGACGGTCGGCGCGCAGGACGTGCACTGGGAGCCCTCGGGCGCCTTCACGGGCGAGGTCGGCGCGCCCGAGCTCGTCGAGCACGGCGTGCGGATGGTCGAGATCGGCCACGCCGAGCGCCGTGCGATGTTCGGCGAGACCGACGAGACCGTCGCGCGGAAGGTCGCCGCATCGCTCGAGGCCGGGCTCGCGCCCGTCCTGTGCATCGGCGAGGTCGCGCAGGGCGACGCGTCCGCCGCGGCCGCCGCGTGCGTGCAGCAGCTCGAGGCGTCGCTGCGGCTCGCACGCGAGCGCGGCATCGGCGGGCGGCTCGTCGTCGCGTACGAGCCCGTGTGGGCCATCGGCGCGCCCGAGCCCGCGGGGGAGGCGCACATCCGCGGCGTCACGAGCGTGCTGCGCGACCACCTCGGCGGCGACGCACTGCTCCCGGGTGCGCAGGTCATCTACGGCGGCTCGGCGGGGCCCGGGCTGCTGCCGCGCATCGCTCCCGACGTCGACGGCATGTTCCTCGGCCGGTTCGCGCACGACCCGGCGGGCTTCGGCCGCGTGCTCGACGAGGCGCTCGCCGCCGCCTGACGGCATCGCCTCGCCGGCCCCCGCGTCCACCCGGATGCGGGGGCCGGTGCATGCGCCCGCCGCGCGAGGCGCCCTCGGCACTAGCCTGGGTGCAGCTGGCCCCTGCCACCCTCGCCGAAGGAGCCACATGGCCGACACCGTCTTCCAGCATCCCGATCGCAACCTCGCCATGGAGCTCGTGCGCGCGACGGAGGCTGCCGCCATCCGCGCCGTGCCGTTCATCGGCCGCGGCGACAAGAACGCCGCCGACAAGGCTGCGGTCGACGCGATGCGCACGTTCCTCGGCACCGTCGCCTTCGACGGCGTCGTCGTGATCGGCGAGGGCGAGAAGGACGAGGCGCCCATGCTGTTCAACGGCGAGCATGTCGGCAACGGCCGCGGCCCGTCGTGCGACATCGCCGTCGACCCCATCGACGGCACGTCGCTCACCGCCGCGGGTCGCCAGAACGCGCTCAGCGTCATCGCCGTCGCCGATCGCGGCACCATGTACGACCCCGTCGACGCCTTCTACATGGACAAGCTCGTGTGCGGCCCCGAGGGCAAGGGCGTCGTGTCGCTCGCGCAGTCGATGGGCGACAACCTCCGCGAGCTCGCGCGCGCCAAGGGCAAGGACGTCGCCGACATGGTCGTCGCCGTGCTCGACCGACCGCGCCACGCGGGCCTCATCGACGAGATCCGCTCGGCGGGCGCCGGCACGCGCCTCATGCTCGACGGCGACGTCGCCGGCGGCATCAACGCCGCCCGCTGGGAGTCGCGCATCGACATGTGCGTCGGCGTCGGCGGCACGCCCGAGGGCGTCATCACCGCGTGCGCCATCAAGGCGCTCGACGGCTTCATCGAGGGTCGCCTCAACCCGCAGTCCGCCGACGAGCACGCGAAGGTCGTCGCCGCCGGGCACGACCTCGACCGCATCCTGTCGGTCCACGACCTCGTGACGAGCGACAACACGTACTTCGTCGCGACGGGCGTCACCGACGGCGGCCTGCTCGACGGCGTGCGTCGCAAGGGGCCGCTCATCCGCACCGAGTCGCTCGTGCTGCGCTCGAAGACGGGCACGGCGCGCCGCGTCATCGCCGAGCACCTCGCGTCGAAGTGGCTCGACCGCGACGCCGAGCGCGCGGGCTGACCCGATCGCCTCGCGACCCCGCAGCGCCGTGCGCTGCGGGGTCGCTGCGCGTGCGGGGTGGCAGTGCGCAGGCGATCGTCCGGATGCGACCGGTAGCGTGTGGCGGCATGCGGGAGGCTCGAGTGCGGTGGCGGCGGACGTCGCTGCGCACGGAGCCGCCGGAGTGCGCGGAGCGCTGGTCGTGATCGACGAGGGCGCTGCGCCGCAGCATGCATCCGGTCGGCGTCGGCATGCCGCGCCGGTCGGTCGCTCGCACTGGGAGCTCGCGCACGAGGTCGACGATGCTGCGGCCGACGGCGATGCCGCGGTCGACATGCGTGCCCGGACCGGCGGAGACGGCGACGCGGCGACGCCGGGATCGCCGGTGCGTGCCGCCGCTGCGACGGGCGCACGGCCCTCCTCGGCGTGGACGCGATCGGTCGCGACGGCGCCGGCCGCGGCTGAGGAGCCCGATCACGCGTCGCCCTCGTCGCCCTCCTCGAGGGAGGTCGGCGCCTCGGACGCCGACGGCCCAGGCGAGGTCAGCCCCGTCGACCGCATCGTCGACACGGCGTCGCCGCCGTACGTGCCGCGCGATCGTGGCCGCGGCATCGGTCGCCGCGCGCGCGGCCTCGTCGGGCGCATCGTGCTCGACGTGCTGGCCCTCGGCGGGCTCGCCTGCATCCTGCTCGTCGCCGCGTCATTCCTCCTCAAGGTGTCGATCGTCATGTTCGCCACCGGATCGATGTCCCCGACCATCCCCGCAGGCTCCATCGCGTTCGTCCGCGAGATCCCGGCATCCGAGATCGCCGTCGGCGACGTCGTCACCGTCGACCGCTCCGAGGAGCAGCTGCTGCCGGTGACGCACCGCGTCATCGAGATCGTGGATGCGTCCGGCGACGCCGTCGTCTTCCGCATGCAGGGCGACGACAACGAGCAGCCCGACCCCGAGCCGTACGCCGAGTCGAGCGTGCGGCTCGTGCTGTGGTCGATCCCCGGGCTCGCGAACGTCATCGTCTGGTTCCAGAACCCCTTCGTCCTCGGTGGCATCACGATCGGTGCGACCGCGCTCGTCACGTGGGCGTTCTGGCCGCGCGAGCAGCGTGCCGCCACGGTCGCCGACGCGCAGCACGCCGACTGACGCGTCCCCCTGCTCGCACGAGGCATGCGGTCGTGCGCTGCCTCCGCGCACGCATCGCGCGTCGTTCGAGCCATGACGCACGCCTCATGCACGCGACGACCTTGACCTTTGGGGGACAAGCACCGACACTTGAAGTGTCCTCATGTCTCTCTTCCGAAATCGGAGCCGCTCATGCACGCCCACGACACCGCCGCGGAGCCCGCGGTCGCACCCGAGCGCGGTCGCCGCGGTCGCAAGATCCGCGCCATCCTCGCCGGTGGCCTCGTGCTCGGCATCGGCGCCGCCGTGACGCTCGCCGTGTGGAGCGACAGCGAGTTCGCCACCGGCACCTTCACCGCCGGCACGTTCAACCTGCAGGGCTCGACGACGAGCGCGACGGCCGGCTTCACCGACCACCCGACGTCCGCGACCGCTGCGCCCCTCACGTTCACGACGCCGCTCGCCGGCAACCTGTCGCCGAACAGCACGGTGTACGCGCCGTTCTGGGTGCGCCTCGCAGCGAACACGACGAGCCCCGCGACGCTCGACCTCACCACGCTTGCGACGACCGAGGCCGGTGGCACCGCGAACGCGGCGAACCTCGGCTACTCGGTCTACGCCATCGCACCCGCCGCTGCCTGCGACGCGACCGCCACGACCGGCACCCTCCTCGGCACGGGCACGACGCTCGCGTCCAACGCCTCCGTGGCGGGCGGCACCGTGCCGCTCACGATCGGCACGCCGGTGACGGCGGCCGGCACCGCGGTGCAGCTGTGCTTCGTCGTCACGTCGGGCGCCACGCTCAACCAGACGACGACCACGACGGCGACCTGGCAGTTCGTCGCCACGTCCACCGCGCCGTAGTCGGCACGGGAGCACGACGAGCGACATGGGCAGGCACGCAGCACAGCGGCGCAGCCGCACGAGCCAATGGCTCGTGCGGCTGCGCGCTGTGCTCGCGGGAGGCCTCGTGCTCGGCGTCGGCACCACCGCGACGCTCGCGGCGTGGAACGACTCGGAGTACGCGACGACATCGGTGACCTCGGGCTCGTTCGGCATCGTGGGCGCACCCGGCGATCCGGCGGCGGCGAACGCCTTCACCGATCATCCCCTGGCAACGCCGGGCGCCATGACGCTCGCCTACACGGCCGGAACGGCCCTCGCGCCGGGGCAGTCCGGCATCAGCCGCTACAGCATCCGTCTCGCCACCGGCTCGGTGCCGGGCACGGTGACGTTGCAGGCCCCGGTCGTGGGTGGCACGGTGAGTGCGGCCAACACGGCGCTCGCGGCGCAGCTGCGCTACTCGGTGCGCGTCGTGTCCGGGACGGTCGCGGCGCCTGCGACGCCGACGTGCTCGTCGGTCTTCGCACAGGGTGCGACGGGCTTCGTCTCGGTCGTCGAGGACCAGCCCCTCACCACAGCGGCGACCGTGTCGCAGACCCTCGTGCAGACGCCGTCGCCCACCATCCAGCACTACTGCGTACGGCTGACCCTGCCGAGCATCGGGTCGACGAACGACTCGCAGAACGCGTCGGGCATGACCGTCCTGTTCCCCTTCCTCGGCTCGACGTGATGCGTGCGGTCGGCCTCCTCGTGCTGTCGGCGGGCCTCGCGCTCGTCGCGGCGGCGCCTGCGAACGCCGCGCCGTCGACGGAGGTGATCCAGGGCGAGGTGATCCGGCTGGAGTCCGTGCAGGACGCCGCGGCCATGGCGACGATGGATCTCGGTCGACCGGTCGCGTGGGACGTCGGCGTCACCGCCGCGCGCTCGGATGGCACGATCGAACTGTCGCTCGCGGTCGCGGCGACTCCGAACGCCTATGCGGCGACCGTCCGGTGGTGCTCGGCGCCATGGTCGGAGACGGGATGCGCCGCGGGCGCGACGCCGGTCGTCGAGGCGACCCTCGTCGATGGTGCCATCGAGCTCGGCGCTCAGTCCGCTGCGGAGACGCGCTGGTACAGGATCGACGTCGAGCTGATCCAGCGCATCGGGGGAGCGACCGCGGCGATCGACTTCCGTGCGAGCGGGGCCGGTGAGACGGTCGAGAGCGGGGGAGAGGCATCCCTGCCGACGACGGGGCAGGATTCGGGCGTCGTCGCTGCGTTCGGTCTCGCGATCGTCGCCATCGCGACCGGCATCGTCGTGGCTGCGGTCGCCCGTCGCGCTCGAGAGCGGGCGCTCACGTGACCGCGTTCGCTCGTGTCCGACTGGCACTGCTCGCGATCGCGACGATGCTCCTCCTCCCGGCGTTCACGGCCGTCGAAGCGACCGAGGCTGCGTGGAACGACAGCGAGCACGGGAGCGTCGCCGGACTGTCATCGACGAACCTCGTCGGCCCGGTCAAGCGTGACTGCCCGACCGGCCTCGGCAGCTTCACGGTGCGCTGGACCCAGCCCGCCGGCGGCGTCGCCGCAGGCTACGTCCTCACTGCGACGAACGTCGCGACGAACGCCGTGACGACGTACACGGCGGGGTCTGGCGCGACGCAGATCCCGGTCACCACCCTCCTCGGCTCGGTGACGGGCGCGACCTACACCCTCCGGCTCACCCGCGAGCTGGGCGGGTGGTCGTCGCCCGTGCTGCAAGGGACGGCCACGGTCTACCTGGCGGGCCTCACCGCAGCGTGCTCCTGGAATCCCTGAGCGCTCACGTGAGGCGGGCCGCGGGTCGCCGGAGACGTCGCGCGCTGGCACGGTGACGCTCGCATCGGGCACGATGGGTCGCGGAGGCAGCGCGCGATGACGCGCTGCACGATCCTGCTCGACGCCGGCACCGACGCCGACGTCCGGGGCAGCGAGCACGCGGCCCACGAGGCCGCAGGAGGGAAGAGGCCATGAGCTTCGACAAGACGGTCGCGACGGCGGCGGAGGCGGTGGCCGACGTCGGCGACGGCGCGACGCTCGCCGTCGGCGGATTCGGGCTGTGCGGCAATCCCATGGGACTCATCGAGGCGCTCGTCGAGCGCGGCGTCACGGGACTCAAGGTCGCGTCGAACAACTGCGGCGTCGACGACTGGGGCCTCGGGCTGCTGCTCGCCAACGGGCAGATCGACAAGATGACGTCGTCGTACGTGGGCGAGAACAAGGAGTTCGCGCGTCGCTACCTCTCGGGCGAGCTCGAGCTCGAGCTGACGCCGCAGGGCACGCTCGCCGAGCGCCTCCGTGCCGGTGGCAGCGGCATCGCCGCGTTCTTCACGCAGACGGGCGTCGGCACGCAGGTCGCCGACGGCGGGCTGCCGCAGGTCTACGCCGCCGACGGCTCGGTCGCCGTCGCGTCGAAGCCCAAGCAGGTCCAGCAGTTCGAGGTCGACGGCGTGCTGCGCGACTTCGTGCTCGAGGAGGCCATCCGCACCGACTTCGCGCTCGTGCACGCAGCCGTGGGCGACCGGCACGGCAACCTCATCTTCAACAAGTCCGCGCGCAACTTCTCGCCGCTGGCGGCCATGGCAGGCCGGGTCTGCATCGCCCAGGTCGAGCGGCTCGTCGAGCCCGGCGAGCTCGACCCCGACCGGATCCACCTGCCCGGCGTGTTCGTGCACCGGGTCGTCGAGGTCGGTCCCGACATCGAGAAGCGCGTCGAGCGACGCACCGTCCAGGAGGCATGACCATGGCGCTCACCCGCACCGAGATGGCAGCGCGCGCAGCCCAGGAGCTCGAGGACGGCGCGTACGTGAACCTCGGCATCGGCCTGCCCACGCTCGTGCCCAACCACGTGCCCGCCGGCCGCACCGTCGTGCTGCAGAGCGAGAACGGCATCCTGGGCGTCGGCCCGTACCCGACCGAGGATGCGCTCGACCCCGACCTCATCAACGCCGGCAAGGAGACCGTCACGACCCTGCCGGGCACGTCGTTCTTCGACTCGGCGACGTCGTTCGGCATGATCCGCGGCGGCAAGATCGACGCCGCCATCCTCGGTGCCATGCAGGTGTCGGCCACGGGCGACCTCGCGAACTGGATGATCCCCGGCAAGATGGTGAAGGGCCCCGGGGGCGCGATGGACCTCGTCCACGGCGCCAAGCGCGTCATCGTGCTCATGGAGCACGTCGCGAAGGATGGGACGCCGAAGATCGTGTCCGAGTGCTCGCTGCCGCTCACCGGTCGCGGCGTCGTCGACCGCATCATCACCGACCTCGCCGTGCTCGACGTCACCGACGAGGGTCTGCGGCTCGTCGAGCTCGCCCCCGGCGTGACCCTCGACGAGGTGCGTGCGGCGACGGAGCCCGACATCCTCGCCTGACCCCCGGCCCCCGCCGCACCGCCAGGTGCGCCTGCTGCGCCGAGGTGCGGCTGCAACCGCACCCGGGTGCAGCAGCCGCACCTCGCCGAGGTCGACTGCGTCCCCCTCGCCGCTCGATCGCCAGGTACGCACCTCGACGGTAGGTACGGAGATATCGGCACCTGGTGTCGAGGTGCGTACCTCGGAACGCGGTGCGTTCGCGAGGTGCGGCGCGGGGCGGGTCGGCGCTGCAGAGTCGAGGGCGGCGGGCGGAGGGCGTGGAGCGCGCCCGCGGGAGCGCGTCCGCGGGGACGCGTCAGCTCGCGCGCGTCGCCTCGTCGTCGTCGGCGGCGGCGGGCGCTGCGGCGCGGGTCGACTCGTCGCGCAGCAGCTCGTCGATCGCCAGGTCGGCGTGCGTCGGGTGCTGCTCCTGCTGCGGCTCGATCGCCATGTCGGTGAACTCGGCGGCCGTCAGGGTCTTCGGGGTGTGCTCGATCTCGGTGGGCTCGGCGATCTGCTTCGGGGCGTCGAGGCGCGCGATCTTGCGCGCCGAGACGAGCACGCGCGACTCGAGCGACGACGAGAACGCGTTGAAGTGCTTCACCGACGACTCGAGCGACGAGCGCACCTTCTCGACGTGACCGGCCATCGTGGCGATGCGGTCGTAGAGCTCCTGGCTGAGCTCGTGGACGCGTGCGGCATCCTCGGCGACGGCCGCCTGGCTCCACGTGATGGCGACCGACTTCAGCAGCGACCACAGCGACACGGGGCTCGCGAGCGCCACGCGCTTGCCGAACGCGTACTCCATGATCGACGGGTCGGCCTCGAGCGCCGCCGAGACGAGCGACTCCGACGGGATGAACGCGACCACGAACTCGGGGCTCGGCCCGATGCCCGCCCAGTACTGCTTGCTCGAGAGCTGGTCGACGTGGCTGCGGATGGCCTTCACGTGCTCCTGCATGAGCGACGCGCGACGCGCGAGCTCCTCGTCGGACGCCGTGAGCGGGATGCGCGACGCCTCGAGGTAGGCGCGGAACGGCACCTTGGCGTCGAGGGCGAGGTGCTTGCCGCCGGGCAGGTGCACGACCATGTCGGGGCGGAGGCGGCGCTCGTCGGCCGTGAACGACGACTGGGTGTCGAAGTCGACGCGCTCGAGGAGGCCGGCCGACTCGACGACCCGGCGCAGCTGCGTCTCGCCCCACACGCCGCGCGTGGAGTTCGACGACAGCGCGCTCGCGAGCGACTCGGCCGTCTGGCGCAGGCGCTCCTCGGACTGCAGCGACTGGTGCAGCTGCTGCGCGATGGTGCCGTGCTGCTCGCTGCGCTGGCGCTCGAGCTCGACGAGCTGCGTCTGCAGGCGCGTCACCGCGTCCTTCATGGGGGCGATCTGCTCGGCGACGCGCGACTCGCGACGCTCGCGCTGCGTCGACTCGTCGGCGGCGGCGCGGGCGACCTCGAGCCGCTCGCGCAGCGCGTCGACGGTCGCGGACAGGCCGGCGCGCTCGCGCTGCGCGGCGTCGCGGGCGTCGACGGCGTCGCGGTGCTGGGCGGCGAGCGCCTCGTGCGACGAGCGCAGCGCGGCGAGCTCGGCGTCGACGCGGTCGCGCTCGTGCGCCTCCTGCTGCCGCACGAGCTGCTCGCGCTGCTCGGCGACCGCCGCCTCGGATGCGCGCGACCGCGTCGCGAGCGTGGCGACGAGCCAGCCGGCCGCCCCTCCGACGAGGAGGGCGACGAGCAGTGCGAGGGCGATGCCGAGGTCCATGGGTCCAGTGTGGCGAGGACCGCAGACACGGGAGGGCTGCCGCGCCCCGCCGCGCCGGATCGGCGCGCGACGCGCCGAGCGATCAGCCCGTCACGGCCTCCACCAGGCCTCGGCGGGCTCGCGCTCGATCGTCTGCCGCTCGGCGACGGGCCCCAGGCGCTCGATGCGCGTCGTGCAGATGCGCGCGAGGTGCTCGAGGTCGGTGGCGCCGTGCCGCGTCGCCGCGTGCGTCACGATCGTGGCGCACGCCTCGGCGTCGGCCGCGGCGTCGTGGTGCTGGAAGTCCTCGAAGCCCGCGGCCATCGCCGCGACGGGCAGGCGGTACGACTCGAGGTGGTAGGTCTTGCGCGCGATGCGCAGCGAGCACGCCCAGCGCGTCTCGGGGACCGCGAGCCCGCTCGCGATGGACGCGGCCTTGAGCACGCCCTTGTCGAAGCCGACGTTGTGCGCGACGAGCACGTCGTCGCCGGCGAACGCGAGCAGGCGGTCGTGCTGGTCGACCCAGCGCGGCTCGCCCGCGACGTCGTGCGCGCGGATGCCGTGGATGCGCACGTTCCAGTGCAGGAACTCGTCGTGCCCGTGCGGCGGACGGATGAGCCAGGAGGCGCGATCGACGATGCGGCCGTCGCGCACCTTGACGAGCCCGACGGAGCAGGCGGACGCCGGCGAGCCGTTCGCGGTCTCGAAGTCGATCGCGGTGAAGTCGATCGCCATGCCGTCAGCCTCGCACGGACCGCCGACAGCGGCGGCGGGCCACCGGGCGGCGACGGGTCACGGAGCGTCGGCGGGCGAGATGCACGCGCCGACCTCGTCGGTGCGATCGACGGCGCTCGAGACGTCGCCGAGGGCGGTAGACGCCGACAGCCGCTCGGGGTCGATGACGAGCTCGACCGCCGGCTCGCGACCGTACGTCACGAGCGTGCGCACCTCGGAGCCCTCCGCCGTCACGTCGATCCAGTCGACGCCGCCGACCGTCGCGCACGTCGCGGTCGAGGGATCCGGCACGGGCACGCCGCAGCGCAGGGTCACGGCCGCGGGATCGCCCCAGGCGGCCGTCGCCTGCGCGTCCGTCGGCCGCTCGTCGAACGGGCCGCCGGGCTCGCTCGCGCCGATCGTCTCCGGCAGCGACACGATGACGGATGCGCAGAGCGGGTCCGTCGCGTCGTCGGCGACCTGGAGCGACACCGTGGAGGTGCACGCGGAGAGCGTCGCCGCCGCGAGGCCTGCGAGGGCGAGGGCGATCGAGGTGCGGCGCATCGTCCTCAGGCTATCGTCGAGGCGTGCCCGCGACCGACGTCTCCACCCTCGCTGCGCCCGCCGACGCCACCGTCGCGCAGGTCGGCGAGCGCGGCGCGCTCGCCCGCATCCTCCCCAGGCTGCCCGTCGGCGCGAGCACGATCGTCGGCCCCGGCGACGACGCGGCGGTCGTGCGCGCCGACGGCGCGTTCGTCGTGACGACCGACACGATGCTCGAGGGCCCCGACTTCCGCGCGGCATGGTCGACGTGGCGCGACCTCGGCGCGAAGGCCGTCGCGACGAACCTCGCCGACGTCGCCGCGATGGGCGCGCGACCCACGGCGCTCGTCGTCGCGCTCGCGGTCCCGGGCGCGACGCCCGTCGCCGACCTCGAGTCGTTCGCCGACGGCCTCGCCGAGGCCGTGCAGGTGCTCGCGCCGGGCTGCGGCGTCGTCGGCGGCGACCTCACGACCTCCGAGCGCGCCGTCATCGCCGTCACGGCGTTCGGCTCGCTCGACGGCCGCCGTCCCGTGCTGCGCTCGGGCGCCCAGGCGGGCGACGTCGTCGTCGTCGCCGGCGATCTCGGCTCGGCGGGGGAGGGCATCGCGCTGCTCTTCGCGCACGCGATCGTCGACGGCGTCGAGGATGCAGAGTCGGCCCGCGCGCTGCGTCGCGAGCACCCCCGGGCGCTCGAGGCCCAGCTGGCGCCCGTGCCGCCCATCGGCCTCGGCACCGTGCTCGCCGACGCGGGCGCGACGGCCATGCTCGACGTCTCCGACGCGCTCGCGCTCGACGCGTCGAGGATCGCGGCGGCGTCGGGCGTGCGCATCGCCCTGCGATCGGCGCCGCTGCGAGGCTTCGCCGCTCCGCTCGAGCACGTGCTGCACGGCGGCGAGGACCACGCGCTGCTCGCGACCCTGCCCGAGGACGCCGAGCTGCCCGAGGGCGTCCTCGTCATCGGCGTCGTGGAGGACGGCGCGGGCGTCACGCTCGACGGCGAGCCGCTGCCGGACCGCGGCTGGGATCCCTTCGCCACCTGATCCCGGAGGGCGCGGCTACGCCTCGCGGCGGACGAGCCAGTGGATCGCGGTGTCGCCGTGCGTGCGCGTGCGGGCGAGCTCGAGGTCGCCCGGCAGCTCGGGAGCACCCGTGCGCCTGGCCTGCTCGAGCACGACGAGGGCGTCGTCGGCGAGGACGGGCACGAGCGCCTCGAGCACCGCGGAGAGCTGCCCGGGCGGGAGGTCGTAGGGCGGGTCGACGAGCACGAGGTCGAAGGTGCGGCTCGTCTGCGCGAGGTAGGCGGCGGCGGTCTGCTGCACGACCTGCGCGCGCGCCGCGCCCGCCCTCGCGACCGCCTCGGCGTTGCGGCTCGCGATCGTCGCGGCCTGCCTGGCCGAGTCGACGAGCACGACGGACGCAGCGCCGCGGCTCGCGGCCTCGAGGCCGAGCGCGCCGGAGCCCGCGAAGAGGTCGAGCACGTGGGCGTCGTCGCAGCGGTCGCGCGCGTCGAGCGCCGAGAAGATCGCCTCGCGCACGCGGTCCGAGGTGGGGCGCGTGCCGGCGTCGGGCACCCTGAGCGTCAGCGAGCCTGCGATCCCGGCGATGA
This sequence comes from Agrococcus versicolor, assembly GCF_039531815.1. Lineage (NCBI taxonomy): Bacteria > Bacillati > Actinomycetota > Actinomycetes > Micrococcales > Microbacteriaceae > Agrococcus > Agrococcus versicolor. Next base: position 362,998 of record NZ_BAAAQT010000006.1, read on the forward strand.
TGCGCGTCACCCCTCCATCCTCCCGCATCGTCCGGTCGCAGCCATCCGGACGGCGCCGCCGTCGCCGTCGCACGCGTCGCCTACGCTGGCCTGCGTGACCGCACGACCCGCCGCCGAGCCGAGCGCCGACGGCGCCGTGCCCGACGGCCTCGAGCGATCGCTGCGCATCGCCGTCGGGCAGAAGACCGCAGATCGGCTCAAGCGCGCCTTCCGGCACGAGCGCGTCGGCGACCTCCTCCTCCACGTGCCGCGCCGCTACGTCACGCGCGGCCAGCTCACCGACCTCTCGGCGCTCGAGGTGGGGGATCACGTCACGGTCGTCGCCGAGGTGCGCTCGGTCGGCACGCGCGAGACGGGCAGGCGCGATCGCCGCGGCAGGCCGCTCGTCGTCACGACGGTCGACATCTCCGACGGCACCGACGTGCTGCAGCTGACGTTCTTCAACCAGCGCTGGATCGAGGGGCAGCTGCGCCGCGGCGTCACCGCGATGTTCTCGGGCACCGTCGGCGTCTTCCGCGACCAGCGGCAGCTGACGCATCCGGAGTTCGAGCCCTTCGAGGAGGAGGCGGGCGCCGACCCGACGGCGTGGGCGAACGAGGTCATCCCCGTCTACCCCGCCACGTCGACGCTGCCGTCGAAGGACATCCGCGCGCTCATCGGCCAGGTGCTCGACGACCTCGGCACCGTCGCCGACCCCGTGCCCGACGACGTGCGCCGCGCGCACCGGCTCCTGCCGCTCGCGACGGCGCTCGAGCGCACGCATCGCCCCGACACGGAGGCCGCGGGGCATGCGGCGCAGCACACGCTGCGGTGGCACGAGGCGTTCCTGCTCGAGACCTACCTGCTCGCCACCCGCGCCTGGATGCAGTCGCTGCCGTCGACCGAGCGCGTCGCCGGGCGGCTGCTCGAAGCCCTCGACGCCTCGCTGCCATACGAGCTCACCCCCGACCAGCGCACGGTCGGCGACGAGGTGCAGGCCGACCTCGCTCGCGGCACGTCGATGCACCGCCTCGTGCAGGGCGAGGTCGGATCGGGCAAGACGCTCGTGGCGATCCGGGCGATGCTCGCGGTCGCGGAGTCCGGCGGGCAGTCGGCGATGCTCGCCCCGACGGAGGTGCTCGCGAGCCAGCACCTGCGCTCGATCGTCGCGACGCTCGGCCCCGACCTCGCCGCCGAGCTGCATCCCGTGCTGCTCACGGGGCAGATGCCGGCCGCCGAGCAGCGTCGGGCGCTGCTCGCGATCGTCGCGGGGCAGTCGCGCATCGTCGTCGGCACGCACGCGCTGCTCGCCGACCGCGTGCAGTTCGCCGACCTCGGCCTCGTCGTCATCGACGAGCAGCATCGCTTCGGCGTCGAGCAGCGCGAGACGCTCCGGCAGAAGGGCGTCGCGCCGCACACGCTCGTGCTCACCGCGACGCCCATCCCGCGCACGATCGCGATGACGGCGTTCGGCGACCTCGACGTCTCGACCATCCGCACCCTCCCGCCCGGCCGCTCGCCGATCCAGACCCACGTCGTGGGCCCCGAGGCGTCGCGCGCCGTCGAGCAGCGCATCTGGCACCGCGTGGCCGAGGAGGTGGCGAAGGGCAGGCAGGCGTTCGTCGTGTGCCCCGCCATCGCCCCGGGCGACGTCGAGCGCGGCATGCCGAGCGAGGACGAGGAGGGCGGCCCCGCCGTGCTCGCCGACGTCGAGACGTGGACGCGGCTGCTGCGCACGCATCCCGGCCTGCAGGATGCGCGCGTCGAGTCGCTGACGGGCGCGATGGCATCCGACGAGAAGGACGCCGTCATGCGCGCCGTCGTCGCCGGCGACGTCGGGGTCGTGGTGGCGACGACGGTCATCGAGGTGGGCGTCGACGTGCCGAACGCGACGACGATGGTCGTGCTCGACGCCGATCGCTTCGGGGTGTCGCAGCTGCACCAGCTGCGCGGCCGCGTCGGTCGGGGCGCGCACGCGGGGCTCTGCCTGCTGCGCACGACGGCCGAGGAGGGCACGCTCGCACGCGAGCGCGTCGAGGCGGTCGCCGCGACGCTCGACGGCTTCGCGCTCGCGGAGGTCGACCTCGAGCACCGACGCGAGGGCGACGTCCTCGGCACGGCCCAGTCGGGCGGGCGCTCGAGCCTGCGGCTGCTGCGCGTCACGCGCGACCGGGCCGTCATCGAGGCGGCGCGCGAGTCGGCCCTCGGCGTGCTCGCCGACGATCCGCGGCTCGAGCGGCACGCGGCGCTGCGCCTCGCGGTGCATCGCCGCCTCGACCCCGAGGCGCGCGCCGCGCTCACCTCGGCGTAGGCCGCGGCCACCCGCGGCGCGCCCGCAACATGCTCGACACATCGGCTCCGATAGGCTCGTCCCATGCCCCGCATCGCCGTCGTGCCCGGCTCCTACGACCCCGTGACCCTCGGTCACCTGGATGTCATCTCGCGCGCCGCGCGCATCTTCGACGAGGTGCACGTGCTCGTGGTGCACAATCCCGACAAGGATGCCTTCCTCCCCGCCCCGGATCGGCAGCTGCTCATCGAGCGCTCGCTGCAGGAGGCGCGCGTCGAGGGCGACATCACGGTCGCGACGTGGTCGATGGGGCTCCTCGTGGACTACTGCCAGCAGGTCGGCGCGGAGGTGCTCGTCAAGGGCATCCGCTCGCAGATCGACCTCGCGTACGAGACGCCCATGTCGATCGTGAACCGCGACCTCGCGGGCGTCGACACGGTCTTCCTGCTGCCGAACCCCGAGAACGCGCACGTGTCCTCGAGCCTCGTCCGCCAGGTGGCCGAGCTCGGCGGCGACGTCAGCCCGTACGTGCCGCGGGCGGTGGCGACGTTCCTGCAGCGCGCGTGACGCCGGCAGCAGGGTGACGCGCCTCGAGGCCTGGTCGGTCGACGGCATCGGCGAGATCGCCGCGGGCGACGACCTCGCGGCCATCGTGGGCGACGCCATCGCACCGCACGATCCCTCGGACGGCGACGTCGTCGTCGTGACGAGCAAGGTCGTGTCGAAGGCCGAGGGGCGCATGCGGCTCGCCGCCGATCGCGAGCAGGCCATCACCGACGAGACGGTGCGCGTCGTCGCGAGCCGCACCCACCCGGGCGGCGTCACGCGCATCGTGCAGGATCGCAACGGCTTCGTCATGGCCGCCGCGGGCGTCGACGCCTCGAACACCCCCGACGGCACGATCCTGCTGCTGCCGGTCGACGCCGACGCCTCGGCGCTCGCGATCGCGACGGCGCTGCGCGCGCGCTTCGGCGTCGCGCTCGGCGTCGTCGTCACCGACACGTTCGGACGACCGTGGCGCGCCGGGCAGACGGACGTCGCCATCGGCGCCGCCGGCATCCGGGTCATCGAGCCGCTCGCCGGCAGCGTCGACACGCACGGTCGCCCGCTCGTCGTGAGCGCCGCGGCGATCGCCGACGAGATCGCGTCGACCGCCGAGCTCGTCGCGGGCAAGACGAGCGGACGCCCCGTCACGATCGTGCGCGGCCTCGCCCGGCACGTGCGCGGCCTCGACGAGCCGGGGGCGCGACGACTCGTGCGCGACGCCGAGAGCGACATGTTCCGGCTCGGGTCGGCGGAGGCGCACGCGGAGGGGTTCGCGGCAGGGCTCGCGGCGGGGCGCGCCGAGTCGACGGCCGACGGCGCGATCCGCACGGCGCCCGGCACCGAATCCCCACAGGGGCCCGTGGCAGACTCGGCCGCCCAGGGGGTGTGATGACCGACTTCGCAGACGCCGTCGAGGGTGCCGTCGGCACCGTGATCGACGGCAAGCCCGAGGAGATCCGCACCGTGCTGACGGTGCTGCTCGCCGAGGGCCACATCCTCCTCGAGGACGTCCCCGGCGTCGGCAAGACGCAGCTCGCGCGCGCGTTCGCCGCGGCGATCGGCGGCAGCGTCCACCGCATCCAGTTCACGCCCGACCTGCTGCCGAGCGACATCACGGGCGTGTCGATCTACGACCAGCGCGCCGGCCGCTTCGAGTTCACGCCCGGTCCCGTCTTCTCGAACGTCGTCATCGCCGACGAGATCAACCGTGCGAGCCCGAAGACGCAGTCGGCGCTGCTCGAGTGCATGGAGGAGGGGCAGGTCACCGTCGACGGCGTGACGCACGAGCTGCCCAGGCCGTTCATGGTCATCGCGACGCAGAACCCCATCGACATGGATGGCACGTACGCGCTGCCCGAGGCGCAGCGCGACCGGTTCATGGTGCGGCTCCAGCTCGGCTACCCCGACGAGTCCGCCGAGCTGCGCATGGTGCAGGCCCGCAAGACGCACACGCCCCTCGCGGACCTCGACACCGTCGTCTCGAGCGACGCGTTCCTGCACGAGGTCGACGCCGCGCACGCCGTGCGCGCGCACGAGCTCGTCGAGCAGTACGCCGTGCGGCTCGTGCGGGCGACGCGCGAGCAGCAGGTCGTGCGCGTCGGGGCGAGCCCGCGCGCGACGCTGCAGCTGCTGCGCGCCGCGAAGGCGCGCGCGTACCTCGAGGGTCGCGACTGGCTCTCGCCCGACGACGTGAAGCTGCTCGCTCGCCGCGTGCTGCCGCACCGCATCCTGCTGCACGACCAGGCGGCCACGATCGACGACGCCCTCCGCGTCGTCGACCGCGTGCTCGACACGACGCCGGCGCCCAGGGCGCGCTGATGCGGCTGCGGCCCACCGTGCGCGGCCTCGCGCTCGCGTGCGCCGCGGCGGGCCTCGGCGTCGCCGCCTACTGGACGCTGCAGGGCGCGCTGCTCGTGCCGGCCGTGCTCGCGGGCGGCGTCGTCGTCGCAGGGCTCGTGCTCCTGCTCGTCGCGCCCCCGGGCCGCGACGTCGCGTGGCATCCGCCGTCGATCGCCGTCGAGGGCGTCGACCTCGACGTGCCCGTGCGGCTGCCCGAGGCGTACGGACAGGGATGGTGGCGCGCGCAGACCTCGCTCGACCCCGTCTCGTTCGCATGGGATCGCCTCGACGGCGCCGAGACGGTGCTGCGCGTCCACGCGCCGCACCGCGGCGTCCACCGGCTCGGGCCCGTGCGCGTGCGCCGTCGCGATCCGCTCGGCGCCTGGCTGTCGACGCGCAGGCTCGCGTCGCCGGGCGAGCTCGTCGTCGGCCCGCGCGTCGTGCCGCTCGCCGCGACGGCCGTGCTCGGCCACGGCATCGATGCCGCGACGAGCCGCGTCGGGCAGGGCGACCTCGTCGACCAGATCGTGCGCGGCTACCGGCCCGGCGATCCCGTGCGCCGCATCCACTGGCGCCAGACGGCGCGGCACGGCGACCTCATGGTGCGCCAGGAGCAGCCGCCTGCCACGCCGCGGGTCGTCGTGGTGCTCGACACGCTCGCGGACGGATGGCGCGACGACGACGAGTTCGACGAGGGCGTGCGCGCCTTCGCGTCGCTGTGCCTCGCGGTCGCCGGTCAGGGCCTGCAGATCGACGTGCTCGAGACGGGGGCGGCGCAGCTCGACGAGACGAGCCTGCGCGGTCGCGTCGGCCTGCTCGACGCATGCGCGCGCCTCGAGACGCGCCACCTGGCGGGCGAGCCGCGCATCGACGGGCCCGCGCTCGTCGTCGCGGGCCGCGGCAGCGGCGTGCTGCGACGCGTCGTCGCGGGCCTCGCCCCGGGGTCGACGGTCTGGAGCGTGACGGACGACGAGCGCTCCGTGCCGCGCCTCGTGCGGCACATGCGGTGGTCGGGCGGGCATCCGCACGAGGTCCGGAGGTCGCGATGACGTCCGCACCGGCGATGGCGCCCCCGATCGACCCGCACGTCGACCCGCCGCCGCGCGCGCGGCGCGCGGGCGTCGGTCGGATCTGGCTGCACGGCGCGCTCGTCGCCGGTGGCGTGCCGCTGTCGCTCGCACCCCTGCTCACGGTGCTCGACGGCGGGTGGCAGACGGTCGCCGTCGCGTTCGCCGTCGTGCTCGCGACCGTGCTCGTGCTCGCCCGCCTGCTCGGGGCGCGCTGGTTCGCCTGGCTGCCCGCCGTCGTCCTGGCGGTGCCGTGGCTCACGGTCGCGACGGCTCCCGCCGAGGCGTGGCTCGGCGTCGTGCCGACGCGCGAGTCGCTCGCCGCGTCCGGCGCCGCCCTCCTCGACGGCGTCACGCAGATCCTCTACGCGCCCGAGGTGCCCTTCGCCGCGACCTTCGAGGTCGTGGCGATCGTGCTCCTCGCCGTGCTGCTGCTCGTGCTGCTCGTCGACGGCATGCTCGCGCTCGGCGCGCCCGCGCTCGCCGCGGCACCCCTGCTCCTCCCGGTGGTCGTGCCCATGGCCTTCCGGCTCGAGGTCGACCCCGTCTCGCTCGCGCCGATCGCGGCCGCGATGGTCGCGGTGCTCGTGCTCGGGCAGGCCGGGCGCGTGCGCGGACGCGCCGTCATGGCCGGCGTGCTCGTCGCGATCGCGGCGGTCGCGGCACCCGCGGTGCTGCCGAGCCCGCGCGACGCGGACATCGCATGGCCCGGCTGGCTCGAGGGCGCGACGACGGGCGTCGGCGCCGCGTCGGGACCGCCGATGCTCTCGACGGGCATCGACCTCGCCGCCGACCTGCAGCGCGGCGCGCCCGTGCGCATCTTCGACTACGCGCCGAGCGACGGCCTGCCCACGCGCATGCGGCTGACGGCGCTGCAGGGCATCGGCCCGCAGGGCTTCGTGGAGGAGCGGGGCGAGCTCACGACGTCGTTCGCCGACCTCGGCGCCGTCGGACCGGGCACGCCGATCACGACCCAGGTCACGCTCGGCCGCGCCTTCATCGGCAACGTGCCGATCCCCGTGCAGGCGACGTCGACGGGCGACTTCTCGGGCACGTGGCGCTGGGATCCGGCGTCGCAGTCGATCGGCTTCACCGATCCCGACCGCATCGTGTCGCTCAACGACCAGGCGTACAGGGTCGCGAGCCTGCGGCCGACGCCCATCGAGCCGGGGGTCTCGCCGAGCGCGACCGGAGCGCAGGACGCGGTCGAGGTGCCGGAGGACGCCGCCTTCTTCGCCGACCTCGCCGCGGAGATCGTCGACGAGGACGCCGCACCGATCGACCGCGCGCGGCAGCTCGAGGGCTACCTCACCGACGACTCGTGGGAGTACTCCGAGCGCGTGCCGCTCGACGGCTTCGGCACGACCGAGGGCGGCCAGTGGTCGGCGCTCGAGTCGTTCATGGGCGCGAGGTCGGGCTACTGCGTGCACTACGCATCGTCGATGGCGATCCTCGCGCGCGCCGCCGGCATCCCCGCGCGCGTGTCGATCGGCTTCCTGCCGGGCACGGATCCGGAGGCAGACGGCACGTTCACCGTGACGACGAACGACATGCACGCATGGGCCGAGCTGTGGTTCGACGGCTACGGGTGGGTGCCGTTCGACACGACGCCGGCGATCGCGACCGGCGGCACGGTCGCCTCCGCCGACGACGGGGACGAGGCCGGCGCCACCGAGCAGCCCACGCTGCCCTCGCCGACGGCCGCGGCGCCCTCCGCGAGCCCGGACGCGTCGGCGACGCCGAGCGCGTCGCCGTCGACCGAGCCCGGCGCGGCCCCGACGGCGTCGGGCGCGCCCGGCGCGGGGGAGGGCGTGCGCTGGGATCGCGTGCTGCCGCCCGTGCTCGCGGGGCTCGCGCTCGTGCTCGTCGTGCTCGCCCCGGCGCTCGTGCGCGCGCTGCTGCGGCGGCGGAGGCTCGCCGAGGGCGCCGGCGGTGCGCTCTGGGAGGTGCAGGCGTCGCTCGCCGACGCGGGCAGGCGCCTGCAGACGTCGCACACGCCCGGCGAGATCGCGGCTGCCGTCGGCGCGCTGCCGCTGCGGGAGCGCGAGCGACGGGCGCTCGACCGGCTGCGCGACGCGGCCGAGCGCGAGCGCTTCGCCGGCGAGGCGTCCACGTCGCACGCCGCGGACGCGCGAGCGGTGCTCGCCGGCATCCGGCGCTCGATCCCGCGCCGACAGCGCACCCTGCGCCTGCTGGTGCCGCCGAGCCTCGTGCGCGTGTGGCAGCCGCAGCACCACGACGAGGGCGTCGACGCCCTGCGCTGACGCCGCGCGTCGGGGTGCGCGCGGCTCAGCGGGCTCGGCGCGATCCGAGGGCGTCGACGACCTCGCCGGCGGCGGACAGCGCTGCCACGCCGACGGCCATCGCGACGCGCGGACGACGCACGCCGCGGCGCACGAGGCCGCGCTCGATCGCCTGGTCGAGCGCCACGCTCGCCTCCCACAGCGCGAGCGACGTCGCGGCGACGCCGGCGACCGCGCCGGCGGCGATCGCCATGCGTCGCGCATCCGGCCGCTCGCCGAGCCTGCGCCGCGCGACGCCGGCCATGATCGCCGTCGGCACGACCGTCAGCGCGGCGCCCAGGCCGCGCTGCGCACCCTGCGACATGCGCCCGATCGGCACGAGCGTGATGGCGCCGGAGGCGGCGACGGAGGCGGAGGCGGTGAGCAGGCGCTGGGGAGTGGGCATCGTGCCAGCGTGCCAGGCGACCTCATGCGTCACCCGTGCGAGCGGTGGATGCGCCAGCCGGGTCAGGGCAGCGCGACCGTCACGGCGAGTCGACCCGTGAGCGGATCGGGCCCCACGTGGGCGCGCACGTCGTAGACGCTGGCGATACGCTCGGCCGTCAGCACCTCGGCCACGGGCCCGGACGCGGCGAGCCTGCCGTCGGCCAGCAGCGCGACGTGGTCGGCCCAGCCGGCGAGGGTGAGGTCGTGCAGCGCGGCGACGACCGTGACGCCGTCGTCGGCGAGCGTCCGCAGCAGGGCGATCGTCTCGAGCGACGCTCGCACGTCGAGGTGGTTCGTCGGCTCGTCGAGCACGAGGATGCGCGGCTGCTGCGCGAGCGCCGCCGCGAGCCGCACGCGCTGCCGCTCGCCGCCCGACAGCGACGCGAACGACCGCTCCGCCCAGGCGTCGGCGCCGGCGCGACGCAGCGCTTCCGTCGCGACGACCCGGTCCTCGCGGCTCGTCGCACCCAGGAGGCCCTGATGCGGCATGCGACCGAGCATCGCGACCTCGAGGCACGTGAGCGCGAGCTCGCTCGCCGCCTCCTGCTCGACGACCGCGATCCGCCGAGCGCGCTCGCGGCGGCCCAGCGCGTGCAGGTCGGCGCCGTCGAGCAGGACCGTGCCGTGCGTGGGGCGCTCGACGCCCGAGAGCTGGCGCAGCAGCGTCGACTTGCCCGAGCCGTTCGGCCCGACGAGCGCCGTGAGCCCCGTGCCGGGCACGACGACGTCGATGCCGTGGAGGATGCGGGTGCTGCCGTCGACGTCGACGACGATGCCGCGCGCCTCGAGCGTCACGTCTCGACCCGCCTGCGCAGCAGGATCGCCGCGAACGCCGGCGCCCCCACGAGCGCCGTCACGATGCCGACCGGCAGCTCGCGCGGCTCGAAGGCCGTGCGCGCGATCGTGTCGGCCACCAGCAGGACGATGCCGCCGGCGAGCGCCGACAGGGGCAGCAGCGCCCGGTGCCCGGGCCCGGTGAGCAGCCGCACGGCATGCGGCACGATGAGCCCGACGAAGCCGATGGCGCCGGACACCGACACGAGGATGCCCGTGAGCAGCGCCGTCGCCGCGAGCAGCAGCAGTCGCGTGCGGCCGGGGTGGATGCCGAGCGACGCCGCGTGCCGGTCGCCGAACGCGAACGCGTCGAGCCTGCGGGCGACGAGCACGATGGGCACGACGATCGCGACGAGGCCGATCCACGTGAGCGCGACGGCCTCCCACCTGGCGGCGGCGAGCGTGCCGAGCAGCCAGCCGAGGATCTCGCGATACGAGTCGCCCGTGACGGTCCAGAAGATGATGAGGCTCGTGATCGCGCCGAGCATCGACGACACCGCAAGGCCTGCGAGCACCGTGCGCGTCGGGGTCACCTGGCCGATGCCGGTCGCGAGCCCGACGGTGAGCGCGAGCGCGAGCGCTGCGCCGCCGAAGGCCGCGATGGGGAGCGGGATGGCGACGCCGAGCAGCAGGGCGCACACGGCGCCGAGCGACGCGCCGCTCGACAGCCCGAGGAGGTAGGGGTCGGCGAGCGGGTTGCGGGTGACCGACTGCATGACGGCCCCGCACACGGCGAGCCCCGCGCCGACGGCGATCGCCGTGAGCACGCGCGGCACGCGGCGCTGCCACACGATGCCGTCCTCGATGGGGGTCAGCACGGGCTGCCCGATGCCGAGGTGCGCGCCGATCGTCGCCCAGACGTCGCCGAACGAGAGGTCGGCGGCGCCCAGCACGACGGCGAGGGTCGCGAGCAGCGGGGTCGCGACGGCGAGCGCGATCGCGCCGATCGCGATCCGTCGTCGCCTCGCCGCCATCATGCGCGTCGCCGCCTCGTCAGAGGGCGATCTCGGAGACCTGCAGCGCGACCGACGCCGCGGCCTCGGCCGTGCGGACGCCCGCCTCCGACGCCGCGAACGGCACGATGACGTAGCGGCGCTCCTGCACGGCGGTGAGCTGCGACAGCGTGGGGTCGGCCTCGAGGTACGCGATCTTGTTCGCGGCGGTGTTCCAGTCGCTGTCGACGATCACGAGCACGTCGGGGTCGGCGGCGAGCACCGACTCCCAGCCGTAGGGCGACCAGCCGCCCTCGAGGTCGTCGGCGATGTTCGTGAGCCCCGCGGTGTCCATGATGAGCTCGGGCGCACCCTGGCCGGCGCCGACGTAGGGCGTCTCGGTGCCGGACGACCACCACAGCGCCGTGAGGTCGCGGTCGTCGGGCGCGATGTCCGCGAGCATCTCCTCCTGGTCGGCGAGGACGCCCGAGGCGTCGACGTCGAAGATGTCGGCGATCTGCTCGACCTCGGCGGCGATGTCGTCGAACGTGACCTCGGTGGGGGCGTCGGCGCTCATGCAGGCGGTGGGCCACACGTAGGTGGCGACGCCGAGCTCGGCGAGCTCGGCGCGCGTGCCGACGGCGTCGGCGGCGAACGCCGACTCCCAGCCGGAGAAGATGAGGTCGGGCTCGAGCGCGAGCACCGACTCCGCGCCGGGCATGCGCTCGTCGATGACGGGCAGCGGCTCGTCGACGTCGAGGCCGTCGGGCAGCGGGCCGTCCTGGAAGGCGGTGCCGACGATGCGGTCGGCGAGCCCGAGGGCGATGAGCGCCTCGGTCGTGGAGGACTTGATCGTGACGACGCGCTCGGGCGGCGTCTCGAACGCGGCGTCGACGCCGCAGTTCGTCACGGAGGTCGCGGCGTCGGCGGAGGCCGGGGGCGCGTCGGACGACGGGGCTGCGGGGGCGTCGCTGGAGGAGCACCCGGCGAGGGCGAGGGCGGCGACGAGGGCGACGGCGGGGATGGAGCGGCGCATCGGGAGACCTTCCGGGCATGCTGGCGCGAACTGGAGGAACGGGTTCGCGCGCGGAGATGGTGCCCGGCGCATCCGTCAGCCTAGCCGCGCACGGCGGCGCCCTGCACCACGCGCCGCGGCGGTCGGCGGATCAGCCGATCAGGTCGTCGACGCGGTCGTCGATGCCCTGCTCGACGTCGCGGACCCGCTCCCACAGCGGCGTGCCGTCCTCGCGCTCGCCCTGCAGGAAGAGGATGCGGCCGCTAGCGTCGTCGGCGAGCCCCTGCTCGGCCAGGAACGACTCGTACCCGCCGAGCACGTCGCCGTCGCGGGCGACGATCTCGAACGCCGCCGCGAGCTGGATGCCGGTCGCCAGCGACGCCTGGTCGAGCCGCTCGTCGTCGTCGAGCCACCAGGCGTCGTCGTTCGACCGCGCAGCCCCGAGGATGCGGCCGACGGCATCGACGAGCTCGGCGGATGCGACGGATGCCTCGGCGTCGGCGACGAGCGCCATGAGCACGCCCGCCCGCAGCTCGCGCACGTCGTCGGCGGCGTCGCCGGCGCCGATGGGGGGCAGCGCCTCGGCGACGACGTGCTCGAGCCGGGCGTCGTCGGTCGCCTCGAGCACGCACGCGGCACCCGCCCACGTCGACAGCAGTGCACGCTGACGGTCGGGCGTCCACGACGCGGCATCCGCCACGTCGACGCCCTCGCGCTCGGCGCACGCGACGAAGGGCGGCGCATCCGCGATCGCGCCGATCCCCGTCGCCGGTCGCGTCGCCCACCAGCCGACGCCGACGCCGGCGAGCACGAGCGCGAGCACGGCGCCGACGGCGACGAGGATGCGGGTGCGCTGGCGCATGCCGACGAGCATGCACCGCGCTGCTGGACGCGCGCCGCGCACCGCCCAGCCCGGGATCACGCCGTCGACAGCGGTGCAGGCCGCCGTCGCTGCGGCGACGAGCGTCGTCGCCCATCGCGAGCGCGATGGGGCGACGTCGCCCCAACGTGCCAGCGCCGCCCGCTGCCTGCAGGAGCGCGTTCGATCACGAGCGCCTCGCGGTGCACCTCGTGGTGATGGAACGCGCACAGCAGCATCCCGTTGTCGACGTCGGTCGGGCCATCGAGGCTCCACGGCGTGACGTGGTGCGCCTCGCACCATCCAGGTGGCGCGCTGCATCCCGGTGCTCGGCAGCCGCGGTCGCGAGCGGCGATCGCGCGGCGCTGCGCGGGCGAGAACAGCCTTCGCGCACGGCCGAGGCGGAGGGGCTCGCCGTCGTCGTCTCCGACGAGCACGGGGTGCACGAGGCCGTCGCACACGATGCGCGCGACGAGGGCGGCGGTCGCCGGTGCGCCGGAGCGCTGCACGTGCGCACGATCGGCAGGGCGCACGGCGCGGCCCTCGAGATCGGCGAGGGTCGTCGTCACGACGAGCGTGGGCGCACCGCCGCCGGTGCGCGGCGCGGTGGTCGCGGCGTGGGAGGCCACGATCGAGACGAGGGCGTCGATGCGGCGCTGCTCGATGGATCGGCCGTCGCACGCGGCCTCGTCTCCATCGGGCTCGCTGCCATCGTCTGCGCAGTCGACGCGCACCCGGCGGGGCGCGACATGGGCGTCGAGGGCGGTCTGCAGCACCTCGCCCTGCTCGGGCGTGCACAGCATGCGAGCCACGAGCATGCCGTCGCGTCGAGACGAGAAGGAGAGCGAGCGCAGCTCGCGCTGCCGCTCCTCGCTCGGCTCGGCGCCGTCGGGATCGAGGAAGTCGACCCACGTGGCGACCTGGCAGCGCAGCAGCGCCGGCGGGACCGGCGTCTCGCCGCCGGCACCGGTGGCCGCGGCGACGAGCTCGGACTCGGCGCGCTCGAGGTCGCAGGCCGCGACCCTGCCGCCCGTCGCTGCGAGCCCTGCGACGATCTGCTCGGCCTGCGAGACCGTGATGGTCGCGGCGCCGAGCGCCGCGGCGACGTGCGGCCGCGCCACCGGGATCGATGCGCCCGTCAGCGACGCGCGGGCGCGGGTCGCCTCCGCGACCTCGCAGATCGACCGCGCCTCGCCGCGGCGCATCCCGAGCCGGTGCTCGACCGCCTCGACGAGCGATCGGTGCCCGCCTGCACGCACGAGGGACTCGGCGACGGGCACGCGCTCGCAGCGCGCCGCGGCCTCGCCGACGACCTCGACGATCGCCGCATCGATCGAGCGCCGCCGGGCGGCGAGCTCGTCGAGGGCCGCGAGCATCTCCGCATCGAGCAGCGACGACGTCGCCAGCGAGTCGTCGACGAGCGCGTCGACGACCGCCGTCTCGGTCGTCTCCTGCTCCGCTCGCATGCCACGACGATACCGCGCATTCGAACGTACGTTCGAACGCGGTCGGGCCTGTGGAGAACGCGCGACGCGCATCCGAAGATCACGATCGGGTCCGTCACCCTGGCGTAACACCGGGGAAACGTCGGAGGATCAGAGTTCACGCAACGGAGCGGAGCCCAGGATGACCATCGTCACGGCAGCGATCACCCAGACCACGTGGACGGGCGACAAGGAGTCCATGCTGGATCGCCACGAGGCGTTCCAACGGGAGGCGGCCGCGCAGGGCGCCCAGGTCATCTGCTTCCAGGAGCTCTTCTACGGGCCGTACTTCGGCATCACGCAGGACAAGAGGTACTACCGCTACGCCGAGCCCGTCGACGGACCGATCGTGCAGCGCTTCGCCGCGCTCGCGAAGGAGCTCGGCATGGTGTCGATCCTGCCGATCTACGAGGAGGAGCAGACGGGCGTCTACTACAACACGACCGTCGTCGTCGACGCCGACGGCTCGATCCTCGGCACGTACCGCAAGCACCACCTGCCGCACCTCGACCGGTTCTGGGAGAAGTTCTACTTCCGGCCCGGCAACCAGGGCTACCCCGTCTTCGACACCGCCGTCGGCAAGGTCGGCACGTACATCTGCTACGACCGCCACTTCCCCGAGGGGTGGCGCGAGCTGGGCCTGAACGGCGCCCACATGGTCTTCAACCCCAACGCGACGAAGCCCGGCCTGTCGAACCGCCTGTGGGAGGTCGAGGGGCCCGCCGCCGCCGTCGCCAACGGCTACTTCGTGCTGCAGCCCAACCGCGTCGGCCGCGAGGACAACGAGTACGGCGACCTCGCCGTCGACTTCTACGGCACGAGCCAGGTCATCGACCCGCGGGGGAACTTCGTCGGCGAGAAGGGCTCGAGCGAGCACGAGGAGCTGCTCGTGCGCGACCTCGACCTCGACCTCGTGCAGCAGATGCGCGACGACTGGCAGTTCTACCGCGACCGTCGGCCCGACTCGTACGCTGCGATCGCGAAGCCGTGAGGGGGAGCGCATGAGCACCACCCTCATCACCGGCGGCACCGTCGTCTCCTCCACGGGGCGCGTCCTCGCCGACGTGCTCGTCGACGGCGAGACCATCCGCGCCGTGCTCGAGCCGGGCTCGACCCTGCTCGGCCACGACCTGACGGGCTCCGTCGATCGCGTGATCGATGCGACCGGGCGCTACGTCATCCCCGGCGGCATCGACGCCCACACCCACATGCAGCTGCCCTTCGGCGGCACGTTCGCGTCCGACACGTTCGAGACCGGCACGCGCGCGGCGGCCTGGGGCGGCACGACGACGATCGTCGACTTCGCGGTGCAGAAGACGGGCGAGCGCCTGCAGGACGGGCTCGCCGCCTGGCACGAGCTCGCCGCCGGCGAGTGCGCCGTCGACTACGGCTTCCACCAGATCGTCGGCGGCGTCGACGACGACTCCCTGAGGGCCATGCGGGGCCTCGTCGACGAGGGCATCTCGAGCTTCAAGCTCTTCATGGCCTACCCGGGCGTCTTCTACTCGGACGACGCGCAGATCCTCAAGGCCATGCAGGTGTCGGCCGAGACCGGCCTCATGACGATGATGCACGCCGAGAACGGCCCGGCGATCGACGTCATCGCCGAGCAGCTCGTCGCGCAGGGGAGGCAGGGACCGTACTTCCACGGCATCGCCCGCGCCTGGCAGATGGAGGAGGAGGCGACGCACCGCGCGATCATGCTCGCCAACTACGCCGGCGCGCCCCTCTACGTCGTGCACGTGAGCGCGAAGCAGGCCGTGCAGCAGCTCGCGTGGGCGCGCGACCAGGGCCAGCAGGTCTTCGGCGAGACGTGCCCGCAGTACCTGTACCTGTCGCTCGAGGAGCAGCTCGGTGCCACGAGCGCCGAGTGGGGCGAGCTCGAGGGCGCGAAGTGGGTGTGCTCGACGCCGCTGCGCAGCCGCGAGGAGGGGCATCAGGACCACATGTGGCAGGCGCTGCGCACGAACGACATCCAGATGGTCTCCACCGACCACTGCCCGTTCTGCATGAAGGACCAGAAGGAGCTCGGACGCGGCGACTTCCGCGCGATCCCCAACGGGATCGGCTCGATCGAGCACCGCATGGACCTCATGTACCAGGGCGTCGTGACCGGCAGGATCACGCTCGAGCGCTGGGTCGAGCTCACGTCGACCACGCCGGCGCGCATGTTCGGCATGCACGGCCGCAAGGGCGTCATCCAGCCCGGCGCCGACGCCGACATCGTGCTCTACGACCCGAACGGCCACACCTCGATCGGCCTGGAGAAGACCCACCACATGAACATGGACCACTCGGCGTGGGAGGGCTACGAGATCGACGGCCACGTCGACACCGTCATGGCACGCGGCAAGGTCATCGTCGACGACGGCGCCTACCTCGGCGCCAAGGGCGACGGGCGCTTCGTCAAGCGCGGCCTGTCGCAGTACCTGGCCTGATCCATGGACTTCGGCGCAGTCTTCCAGACCAACCCGCCCTCGGCGCGGGTCGTGCAGCTCTCGCAGCTCGCGGAGGCCCACGGCTTCAGCCACGTGTGGACCTTCGACAGCCACCTGCTGTGGCAGGAGCCGTACGTGCTCCACTCGGCGATCCTCGGTGCGACCCGCAGGATCACCGTCGGGCCCTTCGTCACGAACCCCGCGACGCGCGACTGGACCGTGACGGCGAGCGTCTTCGCGACGCTCAACGAGATGTACGGCAACCGCACGGTCTGCGGCATCGGCCGCGGCGACTCGGCGGTGCGCGTCACGAACGGCGCACCCACGACGCTCGCGACGCTGCGCGAGGCCGTGCACGTCATCCGCGAGCTCGGATCGTCGCGCTCGGTCGAGCACAGGGGCGCCACGCTGCGGTTCCCGTGGTCGCGCGGCTCGGAGCTCGAGGTGTGGGTCGCGGCGTACGGGCCGAAGGCGCTGCAGCTCGCCGGCGAGGTCGCCGACGGCTTCATCCTGCAGCTCGCCGACGTCGACGTCGCCCGCTGGATGATCGAGACCGTGCGGGATGCGGCGGCGAACGTGGGCCGCGACCCCGACGACGTGACGATCTGCGTCGCCGCCCCCGCGTACGTCGGCGACGACCTGCAGCACCAACGGGAGCAGTCGCGCTGGTTCGGCGGCATGGTCGGCAACCACGTGGCCGACATCGTCGCCCGCTACGGCGACTCGGGCGCCGTGCCGCAGGTGCTCACCGACTACATCGCCGGGCGCACGGGCTACGACTACAACAGCCACGGCAAGGCGGGCAACGACCACGTCGACTTCGTGCCCGACGAGATCGTCGACCGCTTCTGCCTGCTGGGGCCCGTCGAGGCGCACGTCGCGAAGCTGCGCGAGCTCGCCGACCTCGGCGTCGACCAGTTCGCCGCCTACGTCATGCACGACGACAAGGAGGAGACCCTCCGGCAGTACGGCGAGCACGTCATCCCGGCGCTCGCCGAGCACGTCGCGGCGAAGTCGTGACGCGCCCGCGCCTCGCGTCGCTGCGACCGCTGCTCCTCGGTCTCGTCGGCGTGCTGGCGCTCGCGGTGCTGTGGGAGGCGTACAAGGCGATCGGGCCGGCGGAGGGCTGGAGCGTCGGCGACGTCTCGGTGCTGCCGCGCACGACCGACCTCGCGATGCCGCACGTGTGGGACATGCTCGGCCGTGCGTTCGCGCCCGTGCGGAACGGCTCCGACGAGCTCGTCCTGCAGGCGGTGCTCGCCGCGTGCCTCACGTCGGCGGCGACCGCGATCGTCGGCCTCCTCGTCGGCGCGATCGTCGGGTTCGGCCTCGCGCTCGTCATGCAGGCGCTGCCGATCGCGCAGGCGGCGATGCTGCCGTGGCTCATCCTCAGCCAGACGGTGCCGCTCATCGCGCTCGCACCCATCGTGGTGTCGTGGGGCGGTCGCATCGACGGGTGGGAGCGATGGATGAGCGTCGCCGTCATCGCCTCCTACCTCGCGTTCTTCCCCGTCGCCGTCGGCGCGCTGCGCGGCCTGCAGTCGCCCACGGCGGCGCAGGTCGACCTGCTGCGCTCGCAGGGCGCCTCGTGGTGGGCGACGCTGCGGCACCTGCGGCTGCCGTCGGCCGTGCCCTACCTGCTGAGCGCGCTGCGGCTCGCCGCGGCGGCCGCGATCGTCGGCGCCGTCGTCGCCGAGGTCTCGACGGGCTCGCGCGGCGGCATCGGCAGGCTCATCGTCGAGTACGCGCAGGCGGGCTCGTCGGATCCGGCACGCGGCTGGGCGCCCATCTTCGGCGCCGTGCTCATGGGACTCGCCGTCGCGGGCCTCGTGACCCTCGCGGGGCTCGCGCTCTCGCGCTATCGACGGCTGGAGGCCGCATGAACGCCGTGGAGGTGCGAGGGGCGACGAAGGTCTTCTCGACGCGCAGGGCCGAGGTGCGGGCGCTCGACGCCGTCGACCTCACGGTCGCCGACGGCGAGTTCGTCTCGCTCATCGGCCCGTCCGGATGCGGCAAGTCGACGCTGCTGCGGCTCATCGCCGACCTCGATGCGCCGACGGCTGGCGAGGTCGACGTGTTCGGCATGGCGGCACGGAAGGCACGGCTCGAGCACGCGTACGGCATCGCCTTCCAGCAGTCGGGGCTGCTGCCGTGGCGCACCGTCCGGCAGAACGTCGAGCTGCCGCTGCAGCTGCACGGCACGGCCGCCGCGGCTCGGCGAGCGCGATCGACCGAGCTGCTCGACCTCGTCGGCCTCGCCGAGTTCGCCGAGCAGCACCCGGACCAGCTCTCCGGCGGCATGCAGCAGCGCGTCGCCATCGCGCGCGCCCTCGCCGAGCATCCGCGGCTGCTGCTCATGGACGAGCCGTTCGGCGCCCTCGACGAGATGACGCGCGAGCGCCTCCAGGGCGAGCTGCGCCGCATCGTGGGCGAGACCGGCGCCGCCGTCGTGTTCGTGACCCACTCGATCCCCGAGGCCGTCTACCTGTCGGACCGCGTCGTCGTCATGAGCCCGAGGCCCGGGCGCATCACCGACGTCGTCGACGTGGAGCGTCGGGCGATGGACGGCGCGGACGACATCCGCGAGGCCGACGCGTTCTTCGCGTCCGTCACAGCCGTGCGCGAGGCGCTGCACGGCCGCGAGGGCGCCGCGCCGGGCGCGCGAGGGGTCGAGACGCGATGACGACGACGGTGCGGGTGCTGGCGCCGATCGCGCTGGGGCTCGTGCTGCTCGCCGTGTGGGAGGGCGCCGTCGCGCTGCTCGACATCCCGCCGTACCTGCTGCCCGCGCCCTCGGCGATCGGCGCGCAGGTCGCGATCATCCTGCCCGGCCTCGTCGCGGCCGGGCTCGCGACCGGCACGAACGCGTTCGTCGGCCTCGTGGGCGGCGCGGTGCTCGCCATCGCGATGGCGGCGCTCGCGTCGCGCATCCGCTGGCTGCAGTCGATCGTCGAGCCGCTCGTCGCGGCGATCGCCGTCGTGCCCATCGTGGCGCTCGCGCCCGTGCTCGGCACGATGCTCGGCGCCGCGAGCGAGACGCCGAGGCAGGTCGTCGTCGGCATCGCCGCGTTCGTGCCGATCTTCGTCAACACGCTGCGCGGC
Source organism: Agrococcus versicolor (assembly GCF_039531815.1). Lineage (NCBI taxonomy): Bacteria > Bacillati > Actinomycetota > Actinomycetes > Micrococcales > Microbacteriaceae > Agrococcus > Agrococcus versicolor. The sequence continues at coordinate 382,112 of NZ_BAAAQT010000006.1, forward strand.
CTGCGCCGCTCCGACCCCGTGCACCGCGACCTCCTGCGTGCGAACGGCGCCTCCGGCTGGCAGATCACGTGGCACCTCACGCTGCCGGGCGCGCTGCCGTACGTCTTCACGGGCCTCAACGTCGCGTCGTCCCTCGCGGTGATCTCCGCCGTCGTCGCCGAGTACTTCGGCGGCCTCCAGAACGGGCTCGGATCGCGCATCGCCTCCGCCGCCGCCCAATCCGGCTACGCCCGCGCGTGGAGCTACGTGCTCGCCGCCGTCGTCCTCGGCCTGCTCTTCTACGTCGCCACCCTGCTGCTCGAGCGATCCCGCCGCCGAGCAGCCAGCACCTGAGAGGGGAACACCATGCACCGCACACCCAGAAGGATCGGCCTCGCGGCCGCCGCCACCGCCACCGCCCTCGTCCTCGGCGCCTGCTCGGCAGGCGGGGGCGGCGACGTGCCGCAGGAGGGGGAGGACGGGCTCACGCCCGTCACCCTCCAGCTGCAGTGGTTCGCGCAGGGCCAGTTCGCCGGCTACTACGCCGCCGTCGACCAGGGCTTCTACGAGGACCTCGGCCTCGACGTGACGATCGTCGAGGGCGGCGCGGACATCGTGCCGCAGACCGTGCTCGCCGACGGCCAGGCCGACTTCGCGATCGCGTGGGTGCCCAAGGCGCTCGCGAGCATCGAGGCGGGCGCCGGCATCACGAACGTCGCCCAGATCTTCGAGCGCTCGGGCACGCTGCAGGTGTCGTTCGCGGATGCCGGCATCGACTCGGTCGAGGACCTCGAGGGCGCGAACGTGGGCTCGTGGGGCTTCGGCAACGAGTTCGAGCTGTTCGCGGGCCTCGGCGAGGGCGGCCTCGACCCCATGTCCGACGTCACGCTCGTGCAGCAGGCGTTCGACATGTCGGGCCTGCTCTCGGGCGACATCGACGCCGCGCAGGCGATGGTCTACAACGAGTACGCCCAGCTGCTCGAGACGGTGGATCCCGCCACGGGCGAGCTCTACACCGAGGACGACTTCACCGTGCTCGACTGGAACGAGGTCGGCACCGCGATGCTGCAGGACGCCATCTGGGCGAACACGGAGCAGCTCGAGGACGAGTCCTTCCAGGACACGACGACCGCCTTCATCCAGGCGTCGATCCTCGGCTGGATCTACGCGCGCGACAACCCGGAGGAGGCGGCGCAGATCGTCGTCGACGCCGGCAGCCAGCTCGGCGCCTCGCACCAGCTGTGGATGGTCAACGAGGTCAACGGCCTCATCTGGCCCTCGACGTCCGGCATCGGCTCGATCGACGAGGACGCGTGGGCGCAGACCGTCGACATCTCGATGAGCACGCCCAACCAGGACGGCTCGACCGTCATCACGACCGACCCGCCGGACACCGCCTACGACACGACGTACGTCGAGGCGGCGCTCGCGAACCTCGAGGAGGACGGCGTCGACGTCACGGGCGAGGGCTACGCGCCCCTCGAGGTCGAGCTCGCGGAGGGCGGCCAGTAGGCCCCGCGAGCCCGCGCATGACCTAGCGTGGGAGGGCGGGGGAGACCCCGCCCCTCCCGGCGCACCCGCCAGCATGGTTCGAAGGAGCATCCATGACCGACACGGTCCTGAACGACGCCATCGCGTCCGACCCGGCGGCGGGCGACCGCGCACGCGCGCTCGACGCCCACGTGTTCCACTCGTGGTCCGTGCAGGGGCAGACGAACCCCTTCGCGATCGCCGGCGGCCTCGGCACGCGGGTGTGGGATCACGACGGACGCGAGTACCTCGACTTCTCGAGCCAGCTCGTCAACGCGAACATCGGCCATCAGCATCCCAAGGTCGTCGCGGCGATCAAGGCCCAGGCCGACGTGCTCACGACCGTCGCACCCGCGACGACGAACCTCGTGCGCGGCGAGGCCGCCGCGGCGGTGCTCGCGCACGCGCCCGGCTTCCAGAGCGTCTTCTTCACGAACGGCGGCGCCGACGCGATCGAGAACGCCATCCGCATGGCGCGCCTCCACACGGGTCGCGACAAGGTCGTGTCGCTGTACCGCTCGTACCACGGCAACACCGGCGCGGCCGTCGTCGCGACGGGCGACTGGCGGCGCGTGCCCAACGAGTACGCGCGCGGCCACGTGCACGCCTTCGGGCCGTTCCTCTACCGCAGCGAGTTCTGGTCGGCGTCGGTCGAGCAGGAGTGCGAGCGCGCCCTGCACCACATGCGCCGCGTCATCGAGGCCGAGGGCCCCGAGTCGGTCGCCGCGATCCTCGTCGAGGCCATCCCCGGCACCGCGGGCGTCATCGTGCCGCCTCCCGGGTACCTCGCGGGCCTGCGCGAGCTCGCCGACCGCTTCGGTGCGATGCTGATCATGGACGAGGTGATGTCGGGCTTCGGGCGGACGGGCGAGTGGTTCGCGCACGACGCGCACGACGTGCGCCCCGACCTCATCGCCTTCGCGAAGGGCGTCAACTCGGGCTACGTGCCCGTGGGCGGCGTCGTCGTGAGCCCCGAGATCCACGAGACCTTCTCGAGCCGCGTCTTCCCCGGCGGGCTCACCTACTCCGGCCACCCGCTCGCGGCGGCGTCGATCGTCGCGACGCTCGACGCCATGGCGAGCGAGGGCATCGTCGACAACGCGCGTCGCATCGGCCAGGACGTGCTCGGCCCGGGCCTCGCAGCGCTCGCCGAGCGGCACGCGATGATCGGCGAGGCGCGTGGCGTCGGCGTGTTCTGGGCGCTCGACCTCGTGTCGGACGCCAAGACGCGCACGCCGGTCGGCGCCGACGTCATCGGGGCGCTGAAGGGTGCGCTGCTGCGGCGCGGCCTGCTGCCGTTCGCCGCCGACAACCGCATCCACGTCGTGCCGCCGTGCGTCGTCACCGACGACGAGGCGCACCGCGCGCTCGAGATCTACGACGAGGCGTTCGCCGAGGTCGCGGGCGGGGCCGCAGCATGAGCGTGCACCTCATCGGTGGCGGCTGGGCCGAGGACGAGACGGCCTGGACGGGCCGCTTCGTCGCCGAGGCGCGCGACCGCGCCGACGGCCGGCCGACGATCGCGGTCGTGCTGTGGGCCGAGACGGCCGCCGAGGGCGAGGCGTGGCACGCCGACTACCGGGACGACCTCGGCACGCACGACTGCGACGTGCGGTTCGTGCAGCTCGCGGCCGACCGCGCCCTCGAGGCGTCGGACCTCGCGGGCGCCGACGGCATCTTCGTCGGCGGCGGGCTGACGCCCGGCTACCACGCCGCGATCATGCCGGCGGCGCAGGCCATCCGCGAGCTCGTCGCCGACGGCACCCCGTACGCGGGCTTCTCGGCCGGCGCGATGATCGCCGGCGACGTCGCGCTGCTGGGCGGCTGGCGCATCGGCGGCGTCGAGGTGACGCAGGAGCACGCGGGCGAGGGGCTCGACGAGGTGACGCTCGCCGAGGGCCTCGGGCTCGTCGACGTCGTCGTCGACGTGCACGCGTCGCAGCACGGCACGCTCGGCCGAGCGGTCGCGATCGTCGACGCCGAGCTCGCCGACCGCGCCGTCGCGATCGACGAGCGCACGTCGCTCGTCGCAGGCGCCTCCGCGCTCGTCGCCGCCGGCGAGGGCAACGTGTTCGTGTGCTCGAAGAGCGGCCCGCACGTGCAGGTCGCGGTGCTGGGAGGCCGATGATCGCGCCGCTGGCCGAGCTCGTCGACGCGGGCTGGGCCGAGGCGCTCGCCCCCGTCGAGCCGCAGATCCGGCAGCTCGGCGAGCGGCTGCGCGCCGAGACCGCGGCGGGCCGCCGGTACCTGCCGGACGGCGCGCGGGTCCTGCGCGCCTTCGAGCGTCCGCTCGCCGACGTGCGCGTGCTCGTCGTCGGGCAGGATCCGTACCCGACGCCCGGGCATGCCGTCGGCCTGTCGTTCTCGGTCGACGCCGACGTGCGGCCCGTGCCGCGATCCCTGCAGAACATCTACCGGGAGCTGGAGGACGACCTCGGCATCCCGCCCGCGTCGCACGGCGACCTCACCCGGTGGGCCGACCAGGGCGTGCTCCTGCTCAACCGCGTGCTCACGACGAGCGAGGGCGCGAGCGACGCGCATCGAGGCTGGGGGTGGGAGGCCGTCACCGAGCAGGCGATCTCGGCCCTCGCGCACCGCGGCGGCCCGCTCGTCGCCGTGCTGTGGGGTGCGAAGGCGCAGGCGCTCGCCCCGATGCTCGGCAGCACCCCCATCGTGTCGAGCCCGCATCCGTCCCCGCTGTCGGCGTCGCGCGGCTTCTTCGGCTCCAAGCCGTTCTCCCGCGTCGACGAGCTCCTGCGCGAGCAGGGCGCCGACCCGATCGACTGGCGACTGGAGTAGTGATGCTGCCCGAGGAGTACGACCGCCGGCGCGTGCTGCCGAGGCATCTGCGCACCGTGCGCGCCGAGCCGGAGTTCTCCTTCACGATCCGCCCGGCGACGATCCGCGACATCCCCGCCATCCGTTCGATCCACTCGCACTACGTGCTGAACTCGTCGGTGACGCTCGAGGATCGCCCGAAGACCATCGCCGAGTGGCGGCGCACGTTCGACGTCCTCGAGCGCCTGCGGCTGCCGTTCCTCGTCGCCGAGTCGGGGACGCACACGATCATCGGCTACGCGCTCGCGGAGCCGTGGAAGCCTCGGAGCGCCTACCGCAAGATCGTCGAGCACTCGATCTTCCTGTCGCCCGCCTCGACCGGCAGGGGGCTCGGCAAGGCGCTGCTCGTCGCGCTCATCGACGCCGCCACCGCGACGGGATGCAAGGAGATGATCGCCGTCATCGCCGACGAGAAGGCGGATGCCTCGGTGCGCCTGCACGAGCGCCTCGGCTTCCGCGAGACGGGCCGCATGGGCAAGGTCGGCCGCAAGTTCGGCCGCTGGCTCGGCACGATCACGATGGTCAAGCCGCTGAAGCGGCGGCGCTGAGGCTCGACCCTGGCGTCGGCCGGACGGGTCAGCGGCGCACGAGCCCCTGGTCGTAGGCGAGGATGACGAGCTGCACGCGGTCGCGGGCGTCGAGCTTGCGCAGGAGTCGGCCGACGTGGGTCTTGACGGTCGACTCGGACAGCACGAAGCGCCGAGCGAGCTCGTCGTTCGTGAGGCCCTCGGCGATCGCGACGAGGAACTCCCGCTCGCGCGGCGTGAGGACGTCGAGCGCCGAGGCGTCGGCCGAGCTCGGGCCCGACGACGCGAAGTGCTCGAGCATGCGACGCGTCACCGTCGGGGCGAGCGCGGCGTCGCCTGCGTGCACGGCGCGGATGGCGGCCACGAGCTCGGCGGGGCGCGCATCCTTCAGCAGGAAGCCGCTCGCACCGGCGCGCAGCGCTGCGTAGGCGTACTCGTCGAGGTCGAACGTCGTGAGCACGAGCACCTTCGGCAGCGCGCCGGCCGCCGTGATGCGCTCGGTCGCGGCGATGCCGTCGACGCCGGGCATGCGCACGTCCATGAGCACGACGTCGACGCCGCCGCGCGCCGCGAGGGCGATGGCGGCAGCGCCGTCGCTCGCCTCGCCGACGACCTCGACGTCGGGCTCGGCCTCGAGCACCATGCGGAAGCCGAGGCGCACGAGCTCCTGGTCGTCGACGAGGGCGATGCGGATGGTCATGGCTGCTCCATGCGGTGGTCGGGGACGATGGTCTCGGGTGCGGCCGCGTCCGCGGCGGACGCGTCGGCGGCGTGCGGCGCCGTGGCCTGCAGCGCGAGCGGCGCCTCCGGCACGGCTGCGATGCGGCCGGCCTCGTGCAGCCTCGCAGCGACGCGCCACCCCGTCGGCTCGCGACGGCCGGCGTCGACGGCGCCGTCGAACATCGCGACGCGCTCGCGGATGCCGACGATCCCGCGCCCCGCACCCGTCGTCGTCGCGGGCGCGCCCGTGCCGTCGTCGACGACCTCGACGTCGACGACGCTGCCGTCGTGGCGCACGGCGACCTCGACGCGGGCGGCGTCGGACGCGTGGCGCATGACGTTGGTCAGCGACTCCTGCACGATGCGGTGCACCGTGAGCGCGAGCGCCTGGTCGGCGATCGCCGCACCCGACGTCGTGAGCCGCACCGGCATCCCGGCGTCGCGGAACGACGCGACGAGGGCCTGCAGGTCGCCTGCGGCCGGCTGCGGTGCGCGCTGCGCATCCTCGACGCCGGGCTCGCGCAGCACGCCGAGCAGCCTGCGCATCTCGGCGAGCGAGTCGCGGCCCGTGTCGGCGACGCGACGCATCGTGTCGGCGGCGCGATCGGGGTCGCGCGAGGCCTGCGCCGCCGAGCCCTCGGCGAGCGTCACCATCACCGTGAGGCCGTGGCTCACGACGTCGTGCATCTCGCGGGCGATGCGCGCCCGCTCGGCCGCGACGGCGAGCTGCGCCTGCTGGTCGCGATCGCGCGCGATGTCGTCGGCACGCCCGATGAGCGCCGCCACGTACGCGCGACGGGCCCGCACCGAGGTGCCGAGCAGCACCGCGACGACGAACGAGGCGATCCCGACGAGGTTGATCGACACGACGGGGCCGATGTCGAGGCGGTCGGCGGACGGCACGACGAGCGTCGACAGCAGCGAGCCCGCGGAGGCGGCGCCGACCCCGATCCACACGTGCGCCGTGCGCGCGTAGGCGCCGAGCGAGTACAGCGCGACGTACACGGCGATGAACGCGCCCGCGGCCGCCGACGACGGCATGGCGAGCATCGCCGCGACGACGATCGTGACGACGAGCGGGAACCGCCTGCGCCACAGCAGCGCTGCGCCCGCGACGATCGACGCGGCGAGCATGAGGACGCCCTCGATGCGCTGCGCCGGCTCGAAGGCGGCGAGCACGAAGCCCACCGCGAGGATCGGCAGCTGCGAGCCGACGACGAGCGTCCAGTCGACGAGTCGCGGATGCCGAGCGGTGAAGCGGCGCAGCACGCCCGGCGGGCGGGGGAGCGCGACGGTGCCCCCGACGTCGCCGTCGGGGGCACCGTGCGCGGTCGTCATCGAGGTCGACCCTACGCGTCGCGCCTCACGAGCGCGGCCGCGGCGCCCGCGAGGGCGACGGCCGGCCAGGCGATCGTGACGACGAGGGCGCGCCAGAAGTCGCCGTCCATCTCGGCGTTCGGCATCGAGATCACGAGGCCCGAGTTCGGCAGCAGGTACGGCGACGCCTCCTGCACCCACTCGAAGGGCACGAGGCCCACGACGGTCGGCAGCACGAGCAGCACGCCGAGCGCGATGGCGATCGCACCGGCGCCGGAGCGCACGAGCGTGCCGACGGCGAGCGCGAACACGGTCAGCAGCGCCAGGTACACCGCACCGCCGAGCACCGTGTACAGGACGGAGACGTCGAGGCCCATGTCGTCGACGGGGATGCCGTAGCCGGCCGCGATCGCGATCGTCGAGCCGATGCCGACCGCGAGCGAGATGGCGCTCGCGACGAACGTCACGATGCCGACGACGAGCGCCTTCGCGCCGAGCACGGGCAGGCGCGTCGGCACGGCGGTGAGCGTCGAGCGGATCTGCCCGGAGCCGTACTCGCCGGTGATGACGATGACGCCGACGATCGCGAACACGAGCTGCGACACGAGGATGCCGGCGGTGCCGAGCGCCGCGACGGGGATGTCCGACAGCAGCCCCTGCTCGATCGCACCCTCGGGAGCGGTCGCGAAGGTCGCGAACGCGGCGAGCGCACCGAAGCCCGCCGTGATGACGACGGCGATCGCGATGGCCCAGCCGACGGAGCGGACGCTCGTGAGCTTGATCCACTCGGCGCGCACGACGCCGCCGAAGGTGACGCGGTGCGGCGACTCGCGGAAGGTCGCGCGACGCGCCTCGGGTGCGTCGGCGGTGGGGGTGGTGGCGGTCATCGGGTGCCTTCCGTCCTGTACTCGACGGCGTCGCTCGTGAGCGCCATGTAGCGCTCCTCGAGCGTCGCCTTGCGGGGAGCGAGCTCCTCGATGCCGATGCCTGCGCCCACGGCGACCTCGGCGATGCGCGGCGCGGCGACGCCCGACACCTCGACGGCGTCGGGGGCGACCTGCGTCACGGTGACGTCGTCGGCGGCGAGCAGATGCGGCAGCCGGTCGACGCCGGCGCCGCGCACGAGCACGACCGGGCCGCCCTGGCCGCCGAGCATCTCGTCGATCGACTGGTCGGCGAGCACGCGCCCTCGCCCCAGCACGACGACGCGGTCGGCGACCTGCGCCATCTCGCTCATGAGGTGCGACGAGAGCAGGACCGCGCGACCCTCGGCCGCGAGCGAGCGCAGCAGGCGGCGCACCCAGGCGACGCCCTCGGGGTCGAGGCCGTTGACGGGCTCGTCGAGGATGAGCGTGTGGGGGTCGCCGAGCAGCGCCGCGGCGATGCCGAGCCGCTGGCCCATGCCGAGCGAGAAGCCGCCGACGCGCTTGCGGGCGACGGACTCCAGGCCCGTGACCTCGAGCACCTCGCGGACGCGGGCCTTGCCGATGCCGTGCGTCGCGGCCATGCCGAGCAGGTGCCGTTCGGCGGTGCGGCCGGGGTGCCACGCCTTCGCGTCGAGCAGCGCGCCGATCTCGGTCAGCGGCGAACGGAGGTCGCGGTAGGCGGAGCCGCCGATCGTGACGGATCCGGAGTCGGGGCGGTCGAGGCCGACGATCATGCGCATCGTCGTGGACTTGCCTGCGCCGTTGGGCCCGAGGAAGCCGGTGACGAGGCCGGGGCGGACGACGAAGCCGACGTCGTCGACGGCGGTCTTCGCGCCGTAGCGCTTGGTGAGGTGCTCTGCGGTGATCATGCATCCAGCCTGGCCGCGTGGCCGTCGCGGCACATCGGCCGAGCGGCTGAGCCTGCGGTGGATGCCGTGGTACCCAGGGCCGACGGCGGGCGCGACCAGGGTGCCCGCCGGGCCTGCGCGGCGAGAGAGTCGGTGCCCGAGTCGGTGCCCGATGTCGGTGCCCGGTGCGATGCTCGCGACCATGACGACCTACGACGAGTGGAAGGCGGCGCGCGTCTCCGCCGACCTGCAGGCGGCCGCCGCCGCCTCGAGCCTCCAGGCCGTCGTCACGAGCATCGGACCCGGGCTGTGGATGGTGTCGGTCGCCGGGGTCACGCGCGGCTTCGTCACGCAGATCGACGTGCGAGGCGAGCTGCGCTTCCAGGCGCGGCTCCGCCACGTCGACCCGGGCCGAGGCACCCGCATCGGCGAGTACTGGGAGCTCGGCAAGGCCGTCGCGGCGCTCCTGGCCGAGGTGCCGAGGTACCACGGGCGCGATCCGTTCCGCGAGCTCACGAACTACGTCTCCCGCGACCAGATGCGCGAGCGCACCGAGCGCGCGCGGCAGCGGCGGCGCGGCAGCCGCTACTCCTAGCCTGCCCGCCCCGCTCCCCGCCCCGCTCCCTGAGCCCCACCCCGCTCCCTGAGGTGCGACCCCCGCCCCGCTCCCTGAGGTGCGACCCCCGCCCCGCTCCCTGAGGTGCGAGCGAAGCGAGCCTCGAAGGGCGCCCCGAGCCCCCACCCCGCTCCCTGAGGTGCGAGCCCCGCCCCGCTCCCTGAGGTGCGAGCGGAGCGAGCCTCGAAGGGCGCCCCGAGCCCCCACCCCGCTCCCTGAGGTGCGAGCCCCCGCCCCGCTCCCTGAGGTGCGAGCGAAGCGAGCCTCGAAGGGCGCCCCTAGGCTCGACCACGTGACGGCGCTGCATGAGCTCTCGGCCATCGACCTGTGGGATGCCCTGCATCGCCGGCGCGTGTCGGCCCGCGAGGTGGCCGAGCACTTCCTCGCACGCATCGACGCCGACGCGTCGAACGCGTTCGTCACCGTGACGCCGGAGGCGGCGCTCGCCCGCGCCGACGCCATCGACGCCGCCGACGACCGCACACCCGTCATCCTCGGCCTGCCGTTCGCCGACAAGGACCTCGTGCAGCGCGCGGGCGTGCGCACCCAGTTCGGCTCGCGTGCGCGGGAGGGCTTCGTGCCGACGGTCTCGGATCCGATGGCCGTCGTGCTCGACGAGGCCGGCGGCGTGAGCCTCGGCAAGACGGCGACGCCCGAGCTCGGCTTCGCCGGGCACACCTCGAGCGCCCTCACCGGGCACACGACCCTGCCGGGGCGTCCCGACCTGGGTGCCGGCGGCTCCTCGGGCGGTGCGGCTGCGGCGGTCGCGGCGGGACTGCTGCCCTTCGCACCCGGGAGCGACGGCGGAGGCTCGGTCCGCATCCCCGCCGCCGTCTGCGGACTCGTCGGGCTCAAGCCGTCGCGCGGCCGCGTGCCGGCGCACTCGGGCGTCGGGCAGATCGGCGGCCTGTCGGTCGCGGGCCCCATCGCGCGCACCGTCATCGACGCCGCCCTGCTGATGGAGGCGATGCTCGGTCGCGTGAACGGCGTCGTGCCGCACCGCACGACGCTGCGCTCGCCCGAGCACGACCAGGGCTCGCTGCTCGCCGCGGCGATGCGCGGCGAGGGCCGCTACCGCATCGCGGTGCTCGAGGGCACGCCGTGGGACGACGCCGTCGACGTCGTCATCGCGCAGGAGGCGCGCGACGCCATCGCGGTCGCGGTGCGCGAGCTCGATCGCGCGGGCCACGCCCTCGAGGAGCTCGCGATGCCGCCGCTGCCCGGGTACGCCGAGGTCTTCGCCCGCATCTGGCAGTTCGGGGCGGCGAGCGTGCCGTTCGACGACCGGCAGCTGTCGCTCGTCGAGCCGCTGACGCGCTGGCTCGTGGAGGAGGGACGTCGACTCACCGCCGTCGACGTCGGCCGTGCCGTCTCGCAGGCCACGGCGTTCGAGCGCACGATCGTGGGAGCCTTCGCCCCGTTCGACGCCGTCCTCACGCCGACGGCTGCGCTGCCGCCGCGCCCCCTCGACTGGTACGGCGACGACCCCGAGGGGTCGTTCCAGCAGCAGGTGCGGCACACGCCGCAGACGTCGTTCGTGAACGTCGCGGGATTGCCGGCCATCACGCTGCCCGTGCACGTGACGGCCGAGGGCCTGCCGATGGGTGCGCAGCTCATCGGCCGCCCGGGCGAGGAGGCGACGCTCCTCGCGATCGGCCGTCAGCTCGAGCGGCGCATCCCCTGGGAGCAGCGAACCCTCGCGCGCTTCGCCTGACGGGCCCGGCTGCCGGACTGGTCACCGTCGCACCCTGACTGGTCACGATTGCACCTCGACTGGTCACTGTCGGACCTCGACTGGTCACCGTCGCACGTCGACTGGTCGCCGTTGCACCTGTTGCAGGAGTCTCGAGGTGCAGTGGTGACCAGTCGAGGTGCAACGGTGACCAGTCTGCGCAAGAGGTGACCACTCGGCGCAGGACGTGACCAGTCGGCGCAGGAGAAGACCGGTCGGCGCAGGACGTGACCGGTCGGCGCAGGACGTGACCGGTCGGCGCAAGACGCGACCGTTCGACGACAGCGGGCCCGATCGCACGGCACGCCTGCCTGGTCGCCGACGATCCGGGCAGCCTCCGGCTACGACGCCTTCGGGGTGCGCCGCGTGCGCCGCTCGCGCTGCCTCGGGGCGTAGCCGCCCAGCTCGAGCCCGGCCTCGACCTCGAAGCGGTTCGTCGTGGCCTCGATGCCGGCCGCGTAGTACAGCGGGATGAAGGCGAGGCCGTAGCGGCGCCACTGCTGCCGGTGCACCTCCTCGTGGGCGAGGATGCCGGGCGACACGTTCGTGCTCGTCAGGAAGGTCGCGCCGACGGTCGTGCCACCCCGGCCGAACGCCCATGCGGGCAGGCCCGAGACGACGTGCAGCTCGCCCGCGGTGCGCACGTCGCCGCCGAGCAGCCGCCCCCACGCGAGCGCCGCGCGCGTCGCGAGCCGGTATCCGGGCTCGGTCATCCGATCCGACAGCAGCGCCCGCCGCGCGGGCTCGAGCGCCGCGTGCGCGGCCCGACCCGTGGCGTGGCCGATCGAGCGCAGTCCCATGCGCCAGACGCTACCGCCGCGCGCCGCCGCCTGCACCTCGGGTGCGCAGGGGAGCCTCGACCGGCGGCGACGCCTCCGACTACGCTCGCCCCATGCGGATCGCGATGGTGTCGATGCACACCTCGCCTGCCGACAGGCCCGGCGCGGGTGACGCGGGTGGCATGAACGTCTACGTGCTCGAGACGGCACGAGCGCTCGCCGCGCGCGGCCATCAGGTCGACCTCTTCACGCGCGCGCCGGGCACGCGCTGGACGAAGCGTCTCGCACCCGGCGTCACCCTCTACGCGCTCGAGACGGGCGGCGGCGCTGTGCGCAAGCACGACCTGCCGAACCTCGCGGACGAGTTCGGCGAGGAGCTGCAGCGCGTCGCGATCGACGCCGCCGAGCCGTACGACGTCATCCATGCCCACTACTGGCTCTCGGGGCTCGCATCGCTGCCGGTGTGCCTCGCGCTCGGCATCCCGCTCGTGCAGACCTTCCACACGCTCGCGCTGCAGAAGGAGGCCGGCGGCGCCTCCGAGCCCGAACGTCGCAGGCTCACCGAGCGCTACCTCGCGCTCGAGTCCGACGCCGTCGTCGCCGTGTCGAACGCCGAGGCCGACGTCGTCATCGACGGGCTGCACGTCGACGCGTCCCGCATCTGGCTCGTGCGGCCGGGCGTCGACGCCGACGCCTTCACGCCTCCGGGGTTCGACGTGCGCGACGACGTGCGCGCGCGGCTCGGGGTGCGCGACCACGAGGCGCTCGTCGTCGTCGCAGGACGCGTGCAGCCGACGAAGGGGCAGGACCTCGCGGTGCGGATGCTCGAGCACCTCGACGACGCGGTGCTCGCGATCGCCGGCGAGGCGCCGCCCGGCGACGAGGCGTTCGTCGACGAGCTCATGGCGACGGCCATCGAGCTGGGCGTCGAGGATCGCGTGCGCCGGATCGGCTCGCTCGACCGGCCGGAGCTCGCACGGCTCATGGGGGCGGCGAGCCTCGTCGTCGTGCCGAGCCGTGCCGAGACGTTCGGCATCGTCGCGCTCGAGGCGGCCGCGTGCGGCACCCCCGTCGTCGCCGCCGACGTGGGCGGGCTGCCCGAGTCGGTCGTCGACGGCACGACGGGCGTGCTCGTGGCAGGCCGCGATCCCGTGGCGTGGGCGGCGGCGTGCCGCCGGCTCATCGACGACCCCGTGCGCCTGTCCGAGCTCTCGGCGAGCGCACGCATCGAGGTCGAGCGACGCACGTGGCAGGCATCCGCCGAACGCCTCGACCAGGTCTACCGCGCACTGGGCGCCGACCCCGACTGACCTGCGCCGCCCGCTCGTCCGCGTCGCAGCGGGCACGTGCAGCGCGCCCCGCACCCGTCGCGAGGTACGCATCTCGACGCCGGGTGCTGCGATCTCGGCACCTCGTGACGGGATGCGTACCTCGGAACGTCCAGGCGCCTCGCGGGGACCAGGCGGCACGTGCGGACGACGACGGGGGCGAGCCCGCAGGCTCGCCCCCTCGCTCATGCGTCGATCGTCAGCGGTCGACGACCTCGGCGTCGACGGAGCCGTCGGTCAGCGCCGACTGCTGCGAGCCCGAGGTGACGGCCTGCTGCTGGCCGCGCTTCAGCTCGGCGAGGCGCGCCTCGATCTCGGTGTCGCGGTCGTGGTTCTCGAGCGCCTCGAACTGCGCGTCGAGGCTCGACGCCGACAGCTCCTGCTGGCCGAGCACCTTCGCCTCCTCGCGACGGATCTTCTCCTCGAAGCGGCCGATCTCGCTCGTCGGGTCCATGATGTCGATCGACTTGATGGCGTCGTGCACCTGCGACTGCGCCTGCGCGGTCTTCTGGCGGGCGATGAGCTCGGAGCGCTTCGACTTCAGCTCGTCGAGCTTCTGCTTCATCGTGTCGAGGCCGGACTTCAGCTTGTCGACGACCTGCGTCTGCGACTGGATGGACGGCTCGGCCGCGCGGGCCTCCGACTCGGCCTGCATCTGCTTCGAGAGCGCGACCTTCGCGAGGTTGTCGAACTTGTCGGCGTCGGACGAGCCCTCGCTGCGCAGCTGGTCGGCCTTCTGGCTCGCGGCGAGCGCCTTGCGACCCCAGTCCTGCGAGGCGCGGACGTCCTCCTGGTAGTCCTGCTCCTGCATGCGCAGGTTGCCGATCGTCTGCGCGATGGCCTGCTCGGCCTCGGCGATCGAGTTCGTGTAGTCGCGCACGAGCTGGTCGAGCATCTTCTGCGGGTCCTCGGCCTGGTCGAGGAGTGCGTTGACGTTCGCTCGCGCGAGCTGGGCGATGCGACCGAGGATGGACTGCTTGGACATGGTCTCCCTTTCGAGTGCCGTGTGGTCTGGATGCCGTGGATGGATGTGAGGACGGGCCCGCCGGACCCGGTGGGCTAGAAGTCGCCGCCGCCGCCGTCGAAGCCGCCGAAGCCGCCACCGCCGCCGAAGAAGCCGCCGAAGTCGCCGCCGCCGCCGCTGAACCCGCCGCCGTCGCCGCCCCCGCCGAAGAAGCCGCCGTCGCCGCCGGATGCCGAGGCACCCCAGTCGCCGCCGCCGCCGTGGTGCGAGCCACCCATGAGGATGTTGCCGAGCACCGAGCCGAGCACGCCGCCCATGACGGCGCCGCCGACGTTGCCCATGCCTCCGCCGATGCCGCCGATCGCGTCGCCGGCGTCGAAGCCGTCGCGGTCGCGTCGCCCGCGACCACCGCCTCCGCGGTAGTACGGGTTGCGGGAGCCGCCGCCGTAGCCGGAGATGTCGTCGTCGGCGGCGCGCAGCGCCTCCTCGGCCCGCTCCGAGGCGCGCCGAGCGGCATCGGTCGCCGCGACCACGTCGGACTGCTGCATGCGCAGCGCCTGCGCGAGGTCCTCCTGGGCGAGGGCGAGGAGCCTGCGAGGCTGCGAGCCGACGGCGATGCGCCGCGTCGAGAGGTACTGCTCGGCGGCGTCGATGTTCTGCCTGGCCGACGCGAGCCATCCCTGCAGCGACGACGTCGCACGGCCCTGCCGCTGCGACTCGTCGCGCGACTGCCCCGTGGCCTGCTCGAGCGTGTCGTTCGCGCGCTGCAGGCGGGGGAGCACCTCGGCGACGTCGACGGGCGTGCGCCGCGCATCCGCGACCGCCTGCTCGGCGAGCTGGATGATGGGCGCGAGATCGGTGCGGCCCCTCGGCAGCGATCGCGCGACGGCGACGTCGTTCACGGTGTCGTCGACGAGGGCGCGCAGCTGCTGCTCGCTCGCGGCGAGGTCGTCGCCGGCGCGCTCGACCCCTGCGAGGAGCGACTGGGCCTGCGCGAGCGCGGCCTCGGCGGCGTGCACGGCGACGGCCGCCTGGCCGCCTCCCGCCGCCCGGCCCTGCGCGACGGCCTCGTCGATCGCCGGCAGCAGGCGCTCGGCGCCGTCGATGTTCTGCTGCACGGGGGCGATGGAGGCACCCGTGTAGCGGTCGTCGAGGCGGTCGAGGATGCGCCGGGCGTCGGCGATGCGGGCGTCGAGGCGGGTGCGGGCGGTCGCGACCGCCTCGAGCGCCTGCGGCGCGGTGTGCTCGAGGTCGCGCAGCTCCTCGAACCCCTTGGCGTG
The DNA here is from genome assembly GCF_039531815.1 of Agrococcus versicolor. Lineage (NCBI taxonomy): Bacteria > Bacillati > Actinomycetota > Actinomycetes > Micrococcales > Microbacteriaceae > Agrococcus > Agrococcus versicolor. The sequence goes on from NZ_BAAAQT010000006.1 coordinate 397,496, forward strand.
GCTCGCGAGCTCGGCCGTGGCGCCCTCGGCGATCTGCAGGATGCGGCTCGACCAGTCGTGCCGCTCCTGGTCGGTGTCGGGGAAGGCGTCGTCGAGCTGCTGCTGCAGGGTGAAGGCCTCCTGGAGGCCGCCCTTCGCGCGCTCGAGCGCCTGCTGGTACTGCGCGACGGGCTCGGCGCCGAACTGCGCGATGGCGAACTGCAGCTCCTGCTCGGACTGCTGCACGGTGTCGTCGAGCTGCACGAGCGCGATGTCGGCGCGCTGGCGCAGCTGGTCGAGGCTCAGCTGCTGCTGCTCGAGCTCCTGCTGCTGCTCCCGCCGTCCCTTGCGGCGCTTCGCGATGCGGGTGCCGACGAAGACGCCGGCGCCGACGACCGCGAGGCCGCCGACGACCGCGGCACCGGTGCCGAGCGCGACCTGGCTGGGCGGCGCCGCGTCCTCGGCGATGCGCTCGGCATAGGCGACGATGCCGCCGGCGACGTCGCCGGAGTTCAGCGCGGGCACGAGGGCGTCGTCCTCGGCATCGGCGAGCTGCTCCTCGCTCCGATCGACGCCCGAGCCGATCGAGTACGCGTACTGCCCATCGTCGATGGCGATCGACAGCAGCACCGACGAGTCGGACAGGCCCGACGTCACGGCCGACTCGTTCGACCACTCCTCGGGGCTCAGCCCGTCGAACGACGACACGACGACGGCGGAGACCTGCACGTCGGACGACGCGTTCGCCGCCGCGAGCGCCTGCTCGATCTCGCCCGCGTCTCCCGAGAGCTGCCCGGACTCGTCGACGAACACGTCGCCGCCCAGGTCGACCGGATCCTCCGTCGCGAGCGCGCCCGCGCTCAGCGACAGCATGGCCGCGCCGGCGATGCCGGCCGCCACGAATCCCTTGACGATGCTGCTGCGCATCCATCCCCCCTCGAGGCGTCACCTTCGGCGCGAGCCTACCGGCCGGGTCTTGGACGGAGCCGTGGGATGCCGGGGGAGACGGATGCTGACAGCGAACGTCGATCAGTCGACGACGACGGGCTGCGCGACGACGATGCCGTCGACGGCGAGCGCCACGACGCCGACCGCGACCGCGACCGCCTCGTCGCCCTCGGCCGTCCCCGCCGTCGCACCGCAGGACGACGTCGCCGGGAGGACGGTCGCGTCGAACGACGCCGATGCGAGGGGCTGCAGCGTCGTCGGCGCGACCTGCGCGACGGAGGCGGCATCGACGTCCGGCGCGACGACGAGCACGTCGCCGGCGCGCTGCCCGAGTCCTGCCTCGCCGATCGCGACGTCGACGGGGGCGTCGCCGACGTTCTGCACGTCCACGGTGCCCACGCCGTCGCCGTCGTCGTCGCGGACGACGACGAGCAGGCCCGCGGCGACGCTCGAGATCGGCACCGCCGCGCACGCGGCGACCGGCGGGCCGGACGGAGCGGGCTCGCCCAGGATGCCCGGCTCCTCGGCGGTGGCCGCGTCGCTGCCCGGGGCGGCAGGAGCATCCGGCGCCCCCTGCTCCGCGACGCCCGCCTCCTGCATCGTCGCCGTCGACGCCCCGGAGCCGAGGATCGACGGCAGCACGACGGGCGACAGCAGCGCGAGGCAGCCCGCGACCGATGCCACCGCGACGCCCACGACCTTGGGCCGGCGACGCCGGCGGGCGTCGGCGACCACGGCGTCGACGTCGATCCTCGCCGTCGGCTCGGGCATCGCGTGCAGGCGATCGCGCAGCTCGTCGTCCCTCATCGTGCCTCCCTCCCGCTCGCGTCGCGACGGTGCGGGCCGCCGCCGGAGCCCGACTCCTCGTCGGCGAGCTGCGTGCGCAGCTTGCCCATCGCGTCGCTCACGTACCGCTTCACCGAGCCGGGCGCGATGCCGAGCTCCCTCGCGGTCTCGTCGACCGATCGGTCCTCGTAGTAGCGCAGCACGATGCACGCCCGCTCGCGCGGGCTGAGCCGCTCGAGCCGTGCGGCCATGTCGAGGTGCGCGCCCGTGCGCGTCGACCCGGAGTCGAGTCGCTCGTGCGGGACGACGAGGGGGCGGATGCGCTGCCAGCGCTGCCTGCGCCGCGCACGGTCGAGGAAGCGGTTGGCGATGGCGCGGCGCACGTAGGCCTCGGCCTGCTCGACCTCGAACCCGTTCCGCAGGCGACCGAACGTCGCCGCGAGCGCATCCTGCACCAGGTCCCTCGCCTCCTCGTCGTCGCCGCACAGCAGGGCGGCGTACCTCGTGAGGGCAGGCCCGCGCTCCGCGACCAGTCGTGTCACGACGTGCTCCCAGTGCGCAGCCATCCCTACCCCCTACGACGCAGAGGTGGGCGGTTCGGTTGGGGTGGTGGCGAGATCGGCCTCGAGCACGTCCTGCATGCGGGCGGCGAGCCCCGGGTGGATCTCGCGCAGGTGCGCGACGACGCTCCGACGGGTCTCGACCGACTTGTTCTGCGACAGCTTCGACTTCGCCGTCCACGACCGCACGCGCAGCCGCAGGCCGCTCGTGCCCATCGCGAGACCCATCTCGACCTCGTCGGTCACGTCGAGCCGCCGGGCGCCGGGACGGTCGCCCTCGAAGTGCGCGACGAGCCGCTCGAGGGTCGCGACGTTCTCGGCGTGCGAGACGACCTCGACGTCGCACACGGCGTGGACGGCCTCGAAGTTCCACGTCGGCACGTTGCCGGCGTCGGCACCGAGGTACCAGGAGGGGGAGACGTAGTCGTGGTCGCCCTGCACGACGAGGAGCATCGTGCCGCGGCCGGGGGCGTCGCCGCCCACGAGGCCGTGGAGCCGAGCGTCGGCTCGCCCGAGGTGCGTCACGAACGTCAGGTCGTCGCCCGCGTTCGCGCCGGGGGCGTCGTCGAGCAGGAGGGGCGTGTGGGAGGCCACGGGACCATCCGGCAGGTGGCTCACGAGCGTGACCCACGGATGCGTCTCGACGAGCCGACGGACGAACGCGGCGTCGTCGACGCGGTACTGGGGATTCGGCTGCACGGGTCGATCCTCGCACCCGCCCTTCGAGGCTCGCTGGCGTCTCGGCGAGCCACCCCGCCCCCGGTGGATGAGGTGGCTCGCTGCCGTCTCGGCGAATCGCCCCATCCCGGTGGCTGAGGTGCGAGCGGAGCGAGCCTCGAAGCCCGCCGCGCCACCGGGTGGTCGCACCCTTCGAGGCTCGCTGCGCTCGCACCTCAGGGAGCGGGTGGTGGGGCGGGCTCGGGGAGCGGGTGGTGGGTCGCCGGCTGGGTCGTGCCGTCGCCCACCCGCTCCCTGAGGAGGCCCCGAGCGCAGCGAGGAGCCGTCTCGAAGGGCGCCGCACGGGCCCTTCGAGGCTCGCTGCGCTCGCACCTCAGGGAGCGGGCGGGTGGTCGCCCGCGCAGGCGGCGCGGGCTCAGGAGCGGGTGGGGTGGTCGCCCGCGCAGGTGGGGTGGGTGCGGGGAGCGGGCGGGGGCGGCTGGGTCGTACCGTCGCCCACCCGCTCCCTGAGCAGGCCCCGAGCGCAGCGAGGAGCCGTCTCGAAGGGCGCCCTGCAGGAGGCAGGGCGCGTCAGGCCGCGACGAGCGCCGTCTGCTGCTCGAGGCGCCACCGCACGTGGTTCAGCTGGCGGCGCAGACCGAAGGGCAGGCGCTCGAACTGGCCGAAGAACGCGTCGACGTCGACGAGCTCGCCGAGCCACGCCGGCGCGTCGACCGCGAGCAGCTCGTCGAGCACGCTGTCGGGGAGGTCGAGCCCCGACACGTCGAGCGCGCCCTCGGCCGGCAGCACGCCGATCGCGGTCTCGACGCCCGCTGCCGTGCCCGCGACGCGACCGGCGATCCAGTCGAGGACGCGCGCGTTCTCGCTGAAGCCCGGCCACAGGAAGCCGCCGTCGGCGTCGCGGCGGAACCAGTTGACGCTGAAGATCGCCGGCGCATCGCGGCCCAGGCGCTGGCCGACGTCGAGCCAGTGCTGGAAGTAGTCGCCCATGTCGTACCCGCAGAACGGGAGCATCGCGAACGGATCGCGACGGATGGCGCCGACGGGCCCCTCGGCGGCGGCGGTCTGCTGGCTCGAGATGGTCGCGCCGACGTACACGCCGTGCTCCCAGTCGCGCGCCTGCATGACGAGCGGCACCTGCGTGGGGCGGCGACCGCCGAAGACGATCGCGTCGATCGGCACGCCCTCGGGGGCGTCCCAGTCGGCGGCGAGCGACGGGCACTGCGTCGCGCGCACGGTGAAGCGCGCGTTCGGGTGCGCCGCGGGCGTGCCGGACTCGGGCGTCCACGGCTGGCCGCGCCAGTCGGTCAGCGAGGCGGGGGCCTCCTTCGTCATGCCCTCCCACCACACGTCGCCGTCGTCCGTGAGGGCGACGTTCGTGAAGATCGTGTCGCGGTCGAGCATCGCCATCGCCGTGGCGTTCGTCGACTCGGAGGTGCCGGGAGCGACGCCGAAGAACCCGTTCTCGGGGTTGATGGCGTGCAGCCTGCCGTCGGCGCCCGCGCGCATCCAGGCGATGTCGTCGCCGATGGTCTCGACGCTCCAGCCGGGGATCGACGGACGCAGCATCGCGAGGTTCGTCTTGCCGCATGCGGAGGGGAAGGCGGCGGCGATGTGGACGCGGCGGCCGTCGTCGTGCGTCATGCGGACGATGAGCATGTGCTCGGCGAGCCAGCCCTCGTCGCGCGCCTGCACCGACGCGATGCGCAGGGCGAAGCACTTCTTCGCCAGCAGCGCGTTGCCGCCGTAGGCGGAGCCGAACGACCAGATCTCGCGCGTCTCGGGGAAGTGCGAGATGTACTTCGTCGTGTTGCAGGGCCACGCGGAGTCGGCCTGGCCGGCCACGAGCGGCGCGCCGACGGAGTGCACGGCGGGCACCCACTCCTCGCCCGCGGCGATCGCCTCGAGCACGCCGCCGCCGACGCGCGTCATGGCGTGCATGCTCGCGACGACGTAGGGGGAGTCGGTGAGCTCGATGCCGAGCTTCGAGATGGGGCCGCCGACGGGGCCCATCGAGAAGGGGATGACGTACATCGTGCGACCCGCCATGGCGCCGTGGAAGAGCCCGCCGAGGATCTCGCGCATCGTGGCCGGGTCGCGCCAGTGGTTCGTGGGGCCCGCGTCCTCGTCGTCGACCGAGCAGATGAACGTGCGGTCCTCGACGCGTGCGACGTCGTCGGGGTTGCTGCGCGCGAGGTAGCTGCCGGGGCGCTTCGGCACGGGCACGATCGTGCCGGCCTCGAGCATGGTCTCGACGAGCGACGCGAACTCGGCGTCGGATCCGTCGCACCAGCGCACCTGGGCGGGCTCGGTGAGGCGGGCGACGCTCGCGACCCACTCGACGACAGCCGGGTCGGTGCCGTCGGGGGCGTCGACGAGGCGGCGCGCAGCCTTCGCGGCCGAGGCGCTGGGCGACGGGGGCGGGGGAAGGATCGTCATGTCTTCCACTCTGCGCCGGGTTTCGCGCCCATGCGACGGCATTCGGGGTGAATCTTCGGCCGTTCTTTCGCTACCATCTCGGTGTGAGCGATCTTGCAGTCCTCGGCCACCGCATCCGGCACTACCGCGGCCGCGCGGGCCTCACGCTCGACGGCCTGGGCGACATCGTGGGGCTCGCGGGCAGCCAGCTGTCGCTCATGGAGAACGGCAAGCGCGAGCCGCGCCTCTCGCAGCTGCAGGCCATCGCGACCGCGCTCGACGTCACGACGACCGAGCTGCTCTCCGACGAGCCGCCCACCGAGCGCTCGCGGCTCGAGCTCGAGCTGCACCGCCTCCAGGAGGGCGCCGTGTACTCCCGGCTCGGGCTGCCGCACGTGCGCGCGTCGAAGACGATGCCCGACGACGTGCTGCGCTCGCTCGTCGGCCTGCAGCGCGAGCTCGATCGGCGCTCGCGCGAGGCGATCGCGACGCCCGAGCAGGCACGGCGCGACTCGACGGCGATCCGCAGGCAGATGCAGGAGCGCGACAACGCGATGCCCGAGCTCGACGCCCTCGCGGAGGAGCAGCTCGCCGCCGTCGGGCACGAGCGCGGCGCCCTGACGCACCGCGCCGTGGCCGACATGGCGCAGCGCATCGGGTTCGAGCTCGTCTACGTCACCGACATGCCGCACTCGGCGCGCTCGGTGACCGACCTCGAGCACGGCCGGATCTACCTGCCGCCCGCCTCGATCCCCGGAGGCCACGGCCTGCGGTCGATGGCGCTCCAGGCCATCGCGCACCGCCTGCTCGACCACTCCGAGCCCACGTCGTACCGCGAGTTCCTGCAGCAGCGCCTCGAGATCAACTACTTCGCCGCCGCGACGCTCATGCCGAGGAGCGAGTCCGTCGACTACCTCATGCGCGCGAAGAAGGAGCGGAACATCGCCGTCGAGGACTTCCGCGACGCGTTCGGCGTCACGCACGAGTCGGCGGCCATGCGCTTCACGAACCTCGCGACCGTCGACCTCGGGCTCGAGTGCCACTTCCTGCGGGTCGGCGACGACGGCGCGCTCATGCGCGCGTACGAGAACGACGGGCTGCCGCTGCCGATGGACGCCTCGGGCGCCATCGAGGGGCAGGTCGTCTGCCGGCACATGGCGGCGCGCACCGCGTTCGACCGGGCCAGCAGGACGACGGAGTTCTACCAGTACACCGACACGCCCGCCGGCACCTTCTGGTGCTCGTCGCAGACGGGCGCGGGCACCGACGGCGAGTTCTCGATCACGGTCGGCGTGCCCTTCGACACCGCGAAGTGGTTCCGCGGCTCGGCGACGCCCGTGCGAGAGCAGTCGCGCTGCCCCGACAAGACGTGCTGCTCGCAGCCGGAGCCCGACATCGCCGAGCGCTGGCGCACGAAGTCGTGGGCGTCGGCGCGCATGCACCAGCACACGCTCGCCCCGCTGCCGTCGGGCACCTTCCCCGGCGTCGACGACGCCGAGCTCTACGACTTCCTCGAACGCCACGTGCCCGTGGCCGAGCCCGAGCGGCAGGGCTGAGCCGTGCTGGGCAGGCGCGGCAGGTCGGGCGACGAGCCCGTGTCGCTCGACGCCGCCGTCGCGTCGCTCGCGCAGGCGCACGCCGCGATCGATCCCGGCACGGTCCAGACGCTCGTGCACCACTCGCGCGACCTGCTCGCGAGCATCGACCCCGCGGTGGAGGGCCTCGACCAGCGGGCGATCGACCTCGCGGCGGCACGGCTCGACGCGCTCGACGCGAGCGTCGCGCCCGGGGTGCCGCGTGTGCTGTTCCTGTCGACGCGCAACGACGGGATGTCGATCATCGCCGAGGCGCTCGTGCAGGCGTCGGGCAGACGGGTGCTCGCGACGTCGGCGGGCGTGCGGCCGGTCGCGTCGGTGCTGCGCTCGGTCTCGGACGCGCTCGCGGAGGCGGGCGTCGCGGACGACGGCTTCCCGAAGCCCCTCACGCCCGAGGTGCTCTCGCGCGCCGACCTCGTCGTGACGATGCTGTGCGACGCGCCGCCGCTGCACGACGGGCAGCGGACCGAGGCGTGGGACCTCGAGGATCCCGCGGGCCTCGCCTCGGGCGCCGTGCGCGCGCTGCGCGACCGCATCGCCACGCGGGTCGACGCGCTGCTGGCGACGCTGCGGTAGCCCTTCGAGGCTCGCTGCGCTCGCACCTCAGGGAGCGGGTGGGGGTGACGGTCCCTGAGGTGGAGCTGGCGACGCTGCGGTAGCCCTTCGAGGCTCGCTGCGCTCGCACCTCAGGGAGCGGGTAGGGGGTGACGGTCTCTGAGGTGCGCTCGCACCTCGGGGAGCGGGTGGGGGGTGATGGTTCCTGAGGTGCGCTCGCACCTCGGGGAGCGGGTGGGGGGTCACTGTCCCTGGGGTGGGAGCGCAGCGGCCCTCGAAGGGTCAGCGGCGGGGCCGGTAGAGCCGCAGCGTGAGCGACGACCCGACCACGAGCACGCTCGAGAGCGCCATCGCGAGGCCGGCGAGCATGGGCGTCAGCAGCCCGGCCATCGCGACGGGGATCGCGACGACGTTGTAGGCGAACGCCCACACCAGGTTGACGCGGATGGTCGCGAGGGTGCGGCGCGACAGCGCGATCGCATCCGCCGCGGTCTCGAGGTCGCCGCCCACGAGCGTGACGTCGGCGGCGTGCTGCGCCGCATCCGTGCCCGTGCCCATCGCGATGCCGAGGTCGGCGGCCGCGAGCGCGGCGGCGTCGTTGACGCCGTCGCCGACCATCGCGACGCTGCCGTGCGCCTGCGCGGCGCGCACGGCGGCGACCTTGTCGGCGGGCGTCGCGCCGGCGATCACGTCGTCGATGCCGACCTCGGTCGCGACGGCGCGGGCGGCGCGGGCGTTGTCGCCCGACACCATCGCGACGCGCACGCCCATGCGGTCCAGGCGCGCGACGGCCGCGGCGCTCGTGGGTCGCACCTCGTCGCGCACGGCGAGGACGCCGCGCGCGACGCCATCCCACGCGACGACGACGGTCGTCGCACCGCGCGACTGCGCCTCGTCGATCGCCGCCGCGAGCGGAGCCGCCACCGGTGCCGACCATGCCTGCGCGATCCACTCGGCGGAGCCCGCCTGCGCCGCACGGCCGGCGACGATGCCGTGGATGCCGTGGCCGGCGGCGGCCTGCACCGACGACGCGCGCGGGGCGTCGGGCGCCGCGGCGACGATGGCGCGGGCGATGGGGTGCTCGCTGCCGCGCTCGAGGGCGGCGGAGATCCGCACGACCTCGTCGACGTCGACGCCGTCGGCGACCACCGTCGACTCGAGGCGCATGCGGCCGGCGGTGATCGTGCCGGTCTTGTCGGCGAGCAGCACGCGCACGCGGCGCGCGGCCTCGAGCACGCGGGCGTCGCGGATGAGGATGCCGAGGCGTGCGCCCGTGGTCGTGCCGGCGAGCAGCGCGGTCGGCGTCGCGAGCCCGAGCGCGCACGGGCAGGCGATGATGAGCGTCGCGATCGCGGCGGTGAAGGCGCGCTGCACGTCGCCGGTCGCGACGATCCAGCCGACGAGCGTCAGCACGGCGAGCACGACGACGATGGGCACGAAGACCGACGAGATGCGGTCGGCGATGCGCTGCACCGCCGTCTTGCCCTCCTGCGCCTGCTCGAGCAGCCGTGCGATGCGCGCGAGCTCGGTGTCGCCGCCGACGGCGGTCGCCTCGACGAGCAGGACGCCGGGGCCGTTGATCGTCGCGCCGACGACCGTCGAGCCCCCGGTCACCTCGACGGGCATCGACTCGCCGGTCACGAGCGACGCGTCGACCGTCGAGACGCCCTCGACGACGACGCCGTCGGCGGCGATCTTCTCGCCCGGCACGACGCGGATGCGGTCGCCCACGACGAGGGCGTCGACGGGCACGCGCTCCTCGGCGTCGCCGACGACGCGCGTCGCCTCGCGCGCCCCGAGCCTCGCGACGGATCGCAGCGCGTCGACGCTGCCGCGGCGGGCGCGGTGCTCGATGAGCCTGCCGGCGAGCAGGAAGGTCGTGACGGCGGCGACGACCTCGAGGTAGAGGCCCGCGGTGCCGCCGGCGTCGAGCAGCCCGCCCATGTGCATGCCGGGCGCACCGGCTCCGCCCCACACGAGCGCCCACACCGACCACGCGTACGCGGCGGTGACGCCCATCGAGACGAGGGTGTCCATCGTGGTGGCGCCGTGGCGGATCGCGGCGACGGCCGCGCGGTGGAACGGCCAGGCCGACCAGGCGGCGATCGGCGTCGCGAGCACGAGCGAGAGCCACTGCCAGCCGTCGACCTGCAGCGCGGGCACCATGCCCATGGCGACGACGGGCGTGCCGAGCGTCGCGGCGACGACGAGCCGCCATGCGAGGCCGGCGTCGGAGCGCACGCGATCGGGCTCGGGCAGGGATGCGGCGTAGCCGGTGGCCTCGACGGTCGCGATGGCGTCGGCGACGGTCGTGCCCGCGGGCAGCGTCACGTGGGCGACCTCGGTCGCGTAGTTCACGGTCGCCTCGACCCCGGGCATGCGTGCGAGGCGCCGCTCGATGCGAGCGGCGCACGACGCGCACGTCATGCCCTGGATCTCGAGGTCGACGACCTCGGTGGGCATCAGTCGGCGAGCGTGTAGCCGGCCTCGTCGATCGCCGCGCGCACGGCGGCGAGGTCGAGGGGGCGGTCGGCGTCGACGCGCACGGTGGAGGCGCCGCCGGCGACGAGGGCGACGTCGACGCCGCGCACGCCGGGGATGCGGCCGAGCTCCTCGGAGACGGCGGAGACGCAGTGCCCGCACGTCATGCCGGCCACGGCGAAGTCCTGCGTCTGCGCGGGTGCGGCCGACGCGGCGGCGTCGCCACCGCAGCATCCGCCGCCGCAGCATCCGCCCGACGCGACCGCGTCGCGGGGGGCCTGGGTGATCTCGACGTCCTGCTGCATGGTGGTGCTCCCTGTCGTCATGAGCGGACGAGCCGGCCGATGGCCTGGCTCGCCTCGCGGATCTTCTCGTCGGCGACCGCGCCACCGGACCTCGCGGCCTCGGCGACGCAGTGCGCCAGGTGGTCGTCGAGCAGCTGCAGCGCGACGGTCTCGAGCGCCTTCGTGGCTGCCGAGACCTGCGTGAGGATGTCGATGCAGTACTCGTCGTCGTCGACCATGCGCGCGATGCCGCGCACCTGGCCCTCGGCGCGCTTGAGCCTGCGCAGGATCGCCTGCTTGTCGTCGGCGTATCCGTGGGTCTGCTGCTCCATGCCTCCACCATACCCCAAGGGGGTATCCGACGGCCAGGGTCGACGACGTCCGGGCGCGGCGTCCTCCCGGGCGCGACACGCGAGGAGTCCTAGAGTGACCGCGTGACCACCGACGAACGCGCCGCGGCCGAGCGCCTGCTCGCGAAGCGCGACCTGACGCTCGACCTCGCGCGCGTCGTGTGCGTGCTGCTCGTCATCGTCGTCCACCTGCTGTTCGCCGGCGTCGTCGTCGGCGACGACGGCATCACGCTCGAGCGCACCCTCGAGGTGCAGCCCTGGTTCCCCGCCGCGACGTGGTTCGGCCTCATCATGCCGCTGTTCTTCGTCGTGGGCGGGTTCGCGAGCGCAGCCGGCTACGGCAGCGCCCGCCGCCGCGGCGACGATCCCGAGGACTTCGCGCGCGTGCGCCTGGCACGCCTCGCACGGCCCTCGCTGCCCGTCTTCGCGTTCCTCGCCCTCGTGCTCGGCGTCGCGGCCCTGCTGCCCGTCGACCCCGGCTTCGTCGACGGCGTCGCCGTGGGCGTCGGGTCGCCGCTGTGGTTCCTCGCGTCCTACATGCTCGTGCAGGCGCTCGCGCCCTTCCTCATCGACTGCCACGAGCGCAGGCCCGTCGCGACCCTCGCGGTGCTCGTCGCGCTCGCGTGCATCACCGACGTCGCGCGCATCGCGAGCGGCGAGATGCTCGTCGGCCTGCCGAACGTCGCGTTCGTGTGGCTCGCGGTGCAGCAGCTGGGCTTCTGGATGCACGACGGCTGGTTCCGCGCCCGCAGGTGGTGGCAGCTGACGCTCGTCGTCGTGGCCGTCTACGCGATCCTGCTCGTCGTCGTGCGCGTCGGCGACTACTCCTCGAACATGCTCGCGAACCAGTTCCCGCCCACGGTGCCGCTGCTGCTGCTCGGCGTCGCGCAGGCGTGCCTCCTGCAGCTGCTGCACCGGCCGCTCTCGGCGCTCATGGCGCTGCGGCCCGCCCAGGCCGTCGTGCTGCTGCTCGGCTCGCGCCTCATGACGGTCTACCTGTGGCACCTGCCCGTCATCATGCTGCTCATCGGCGTGCAGCTCGTCCTGCCCATCCCGCTGTCCATGCCGGGCACGGGGCAGTGGTGGCTCGAGCGCATCCCCCTCTTCCTCGTCGTGCTCGCGATCGTCTTCGCGATGTCGCTGCAGCTCGTGCGCTTCGAGCGCGTCCCGCCGCTCGCGGAGGCGCCGCCCGCGTGGCGCACGATCGTCGCGATCGTCCTGTTCATCGCTCCGCCGTTCCTCGTCATGGTGCTCGGGCTCGACCTCCTGCTCGCGGTGCTCGGCGTCGTGGGCACCGTCGCGGCGCTGCTGCTCGCGCGCATCCCGCTGCGGCCGGCGCCGCGCGGCCGGCTCCTCGGCTGACGCCCGCAGCGGCGACCGCCGCCGCTGTCCTAGGCTCCGCACATGGAGACCACGTTCGACGCATCCGTCGACCCCGCGCTCGTCGCTCGCGCGCTCGAGCCCGCCCGCGAGGGATCGGTGTGGCTCGACATGCCCGCGCCGCGCCACGCCCGCCTCACCGCGCACCTGCGCGCCGACCTCGTCGTCGTCGGCGGCGGCTACCTCGGGCTCTGGACGGCACTCAAGGCCGTCGAGCGCGAGCCGGGCACGAAGGTCGTGCTCGTCGAGGCGCATCGGCTCGGCTGGGCGGCGTCGGGTCGCAACGGCGGGTTCTGCGACGCGTCGCTCACGCATGGTCGCGCGAACGGCGAGGCCCGCTGGCCCGACGAGATGGACGAGCTCGAGCGGCTCGGCATGGACAACCTCGACGGCATGGGCGCGGACGTCGAGCGCCTGGGCCTCGCCGTGGAGTGGGAGCGCACGGGATCGCTCACGGTCGCGACCGAGCCGCATCAGGTCGACTGGCTGCGCACCGAGGCGATCGAGGATCGCGGCGTCTTCCTCTCGGCCGAGCAGACGCGCGCCGAGCTCGACTCGCCCACCTTCCTCGCCGGCTACCTCGACCGGGACGGCACGGCGCTCGTGCACCCCGGCAGGCTCGTGCAGGAGCTCGCGCGCGCCTGCCTCGAGCGCGGCGTCGAGATCTTCGAGCGCTCGAAGGCGACCGCGATCGACTCCGACGACGAGGGCGTCACGGTGCACACGAGCGCCGGCAGCGTGCGGGCGCCGCGCGCGATGCTCGCGACCAACGCCTTCCCGAGCCTGCTGCGCCGCGACCGGCTCTCGACCGTGCCGGTCTACGACTACGTGCTGACGACCGAGCCGCTCACCGCCGAGCAGAAGGCCGCGATCGGCTGGGGCGGACGGCGCGGCATCTCCGACGCCGCCAACCAGTTCCACTACTACCGGCTCACCGCCGACGATCGCATCGTGTGGGGCGGCTACGACGCCGTGTACTTCTACGGCGGCCGCATCCGCCCGGAGCACGAGCGGCGGCAGGCGTCGTTCGACAGGCTCGCGGCGCACTTCCTCACGACGTTCCCGCAGCTCGAGGACGTGCGCTTCGCCTACCGCTGGGCGGGCGTCATCGACACGTCGACGCGCTTCTGCGCCCAGTACGGCCTCGCGCGCGGCGGCAAGGTCGCGTACGCGAACGGGTTCACGGGCCTCGGGGTCGCCGCGACGCGCTTCGCGGCCGACGTGAGCCTCGACCGTCTCACCGGCCTCGACACCGAGCGCACGCAGCTGCAGATGGTGCGACAGCCCGCGCTGCCGTTCCCGCCCGAGCCGTTCGCGTCCGCCGGCATCCAGGCGACGCGCTGGTCGCTCGACCGCGCCGACCACAGCCGCGGTCGTCGCAACGCGCTGCTGCAGACGCTCGACGCGCTCGGCCTGGGCTTCGACTCATGACGCGGGTGGTGCGCCTCGCCGACGTGGAGGTGCCCGTGGCGCCGCTGCCGACGGCGGACGTGGTCCGCGGCGCCCCGGCGGCGGGCTCGGTCGCGCTCGCGACCGTCGGCGAGGCGGAGGTCGGCGTGTGGCGCATGACCGTGGGCGTCGCGCGCGACGTCGAGGTCGACGAGGCGTTCGTCGTGCTCGCCGGCCGCGCGACCATCCGGCTCGGCGACGACGAGTCGATCGACGTCTCGGCGGGCGACCTCGTGACGCTGCGCGCGGGGGAGCGGACCGAGTGGACCGTCCACGAGGACCTCACGAAGGTCTACGTGGCCTGACGGCGCCTGGGTGCGGCGGCGCGATAGGCCGAGACGCTCGGCTCGCCGGGCAGCCAGCAGCGCCACGGGAAGCGCGCGCCGTCGCCGCCGTCGCCCGAGACCCCCACGCGCGGGCCCGTGCGATGCGGCAGCCCGCCGTCGGGATGCGCGTCGTCCAGCAGCAGCCGCCACGGGCCGTCGCCCAGCAGGTCGGCGCCGTCGTCGGCGAGCGTCGCCCCGAGGGCCTGCGCGAGGTTGCCCGGCCCGCGCGCGAGCTCGACGATCGCGGAGCGACGCGGCCGCGCCTCCCGCCGCGCACGGGCGATCGGCTCGCCCTCGACGACGGCGCCTGCGCGCACGAGGATGCCGTGGCCGTCGCCGACGGCGCCAGCGACGACGTTGATCGCATGGTGCATGCCGTAGGTGAAGTACGCGTACAGGTGGCCGGCCTCGCCGAACATCGTCGCGTTGCGTGCCGTGCGCCCGCGGAACGAGTGCGCGCCGGGATCGTCGGCGCCGCGATAGGCCTCGACCTCGGTGATGCGGATGGCGACGCGGCCGTCCTCGCCGTCGTGCGCGAGCGTGGCGCCGAGCAGCAGCGGTGCGACGACGACGGGGTCGCGCGCGAGCCACGCGCGGTCGGGGACGCGCATGCTCAGCGCTCGGCGGGCACGGCCTCGGCGGGCAGGGAGGCCAGCAGCGCCTCGAGGCCGGCGATCGTCGTCTCGAGGATGAAGGAGAAGTAGGCCGCGTCGGCGGCGCGCACCTGCTCGGTCTCGCCGACGAACGGCTGCACGAGCGTCGCGGCGATGAGCGTGATCGCCGGGCTGTCGCTCTCGTCGAGCTGCGCGAGCATCGCCGCGTGGTCGCGCGGTCCGTCGTCCTCGACGAGGCGGCGATCGTCGCCCATCGCGACGGCTGCGAGCGTGTTGTTGAGCAGCGCCGCGTAGGCGAGCGCCGCGCGATCGCCGAAGCCCGCGCGCTGCAGCGTCGCGACGCCGTGCTCGACGGTGGGCACGAGGAGCGTGAGCGTCGGGCCGTGCATGAGCAGCCACTTCGCGACGCCGGGGTGCGCGCCGATGATCTCGCGCGAGGGGAGGATGATCGCCCGGAACCAGTCCTGCCACGGCAGGGCGGCGTCGGGCACCGGGATCGCGTCGAGCACGCGCTCGACGACGCGTCGCACGATCGCGTCCTTGCCCCCGACGTGGTGGTAGAGCACGGAGGCGGCGACGTCGAGCCTGCGCGCGAGGTCGCGCACCGTCCAGCCGAGCAGGTGCGTCTCGCGCGTCATCGCGGCGGCCTCCTCGACGACGCGCTCGGGCGTGAGGCCGACGTGGAACGGGGCGTCGTCGGGCATGGTCCTCCGTCTCTCGCCCTCAGTCTGACCCATCCGAGCGCGGCCGATCGCGCCTCGCGCGCCGGCGCCGACGTCGGCTACCGTAGAATCGAACGACGTTCTAGCACCATTCGAGAGACGCAGGCTCCATGACCGCCGAGAGTGCCGTGCGAGCCCGGACGCAGAGCGTCGTCGCCCTCGCGGCCGTGCTGCTCGCGGCCTTCGCGCAGATGACGCTGCAGCCGACCTCGGCGCCGCTCGCGCTCGAGCTCGGCCTCGAGCCGTGGCACGTGGGCGTCTCGATCGCGGCGTCGGCGGCGATGATGCTGCTGGCCGTGCGGCCCTGGATGCGGCTCGTCGCGCGTCACGGCCCACGCGGTCCGCTCGCCGGGGCCCTGCTGCTCGCCACCGTCGCGCTCGCGGCCTTCGCGGCGCTCGCGATGCTCGGCGCGCGCGGCCTCGTCGACCCGGGCGCGCTCGTCGTCGCGATCGTCGCGCTGCGCGGGCTCGCGCTCGGCGCCTCCCTCGCGGCCGTCGTCCCCGCCGCGCGGCTCGTCATCTCGGCGATCGACGACGACGCGCTGCGAGTGCGCTGCATCGCGGCCATCGCGACGGTGCAGGGTGCGGCGGTCGTCATGGGCGTCGCCCTCGGCGGCGCGGCCTCGTCCTTCGGCGCGCTCGTGCCGCTCGTCGTCGCCCCCGCGCTGCTCGCGGCCGCGGCCGTCGCCGTGCTCGTCGGCGTCGCGAGCGGCCCGCCCTCGCAGGCGGTCGCCCCGGCGGCCGGGGTCGAGCCGCCCCGGCGTCGGCTCGTCGACGCCGCCACGTGGCCGTTCGCGGCCGTCGCGCTCGGCGTGCTCGCGAGCGTCGCCTGCGTGCAGGTCGTGCTGGGCTTCGTGCTCCGCGAGCGCCTCGGCCTCGACGCCGCGACGACGGGCTTCGCCACGGGCTCGGCCCTCTTCGTCGGCGGGCTCGCCGCCGTCGTGACGCAGACCCGCGTCGCACGGGCGGTGCGCCGCCCCGCGGTCGTCGCGCGCGTGGGCGTCGTGCTCGCCACCGCGGGCGTCGCCGCGCTCGTGCCCGCCGCGAGCCTCATGGCCGTGCTCGGCGCGATCGTCGTCGCGGGCGCGGGCGTCGGCCTCGCGATGTCCGGCGTCGCCGGGAGCGCGGCGACGGCCGCCGGCGGACGCGCGCCCGCGCAGCTGCTCGTGAGCGTCGCGACCGTCGTGGGCGTCGTCGTCGGCCCGCCGGCCGGCACGCTGCTGCTCGGCATCTCGTCGGCCGCGCCGTTCGTCGCCTGCGCCGCGGTGCTCGCGGCCGCGTCGGTCGTGGCCTTCGCGCATCCGGCCTTCCGGCCCGCGCAGCAGCCGACCCTGCTGGGGGAGCGGGCTGCGGCCTGACGCCCGTCGCGCGCCGGCTCGGCGCTCGGGCGATGCAGCGGCGCGTGGTCCGCGGGAGGTGGTGCCCTCGATAGGATTCGAACCTACGACCTTCTGCTCCGGAGGCAGACGCTCTATCCCCTGAGCTACGAGGGCAGGGGCGAGTCGAGGCTAGCATCCGGCCCGGCATCCGTCGTCCACCCGCCACCCACCCGAACGCCTGGAGCCGCCCATGCGCACCGTGCACGCATCGTTCGCGATGGTCCTCGACGCCGAGGCCGAGTTCGTGCTGCTCGTGCTGCCGTCCACCGGCCACGACGCGGGCGAGGAGCTCGTGGTCGAGCTCGACGGCGAGCCCGTGGCCTGGACGGAGGTCGCGGGCAGGCACGGCACGCGCGAGCTGCACCTCACGGCCGGCCCCGGGCGCCTGACGTGCTCGCTCGACGCCCGCATCGCCGGCCACGCGCCGACGGTCGTCGACGACGATCCCTCGCGCTACCTCCCGGCCTCGCGCTACGCCGAGGTCGACGCGCTGCGCGACTTCGCGTCCGAGCGCTTCGGCCGCGCGACCGGGTGGGACGCCGTCGACGCCGTCGTGCGTCACGTCGGCCGCAGCCTCGAGTACGACATGTACCGCTCGGAGCTCGACGACGGCGCCGTCGCGACGCTGCGCAAGGGCGGCGGCATGTGCCGCGACTACGCGCACGTCGTCATCGGGCTGTGCCGAGCGCTCGGCATCCCCGCGCGCTACGCGTCGGTCTACGCGCCCGCGCTGCAGCCGCCGGACTTCCATGCCGTCGCCGAGGTGCACCTCGACGGCGCGTGGTGGGTCGTCGACGCGACGCACCTCGCACCGCGCGCCAGCATGGTGCGCATCGCGACGGGCATCGACGCCGAGGAGACGGCGTGGGCGACGAACACCGGCTGGGCGACGCTCGAGCAGCTCGAGGTCTCGGCGAGCGACGACGTGCTCGACGCGGACGCCGTCGACGATCGCAGGGCGCGGGTCCGACTCTCCTGAGCGGTCGGCGCGCCTGAGCGCCGGTGCGTCCGAGCGCCGGTGCGCCCGAGCGCGGGCGCTCCGGATCGCTCAGGCGAGGTTGGCGACGACGAGCGCGGCGACGTCGGCGCCCTGGTCCTCCGCACCCTCGAAGTAGCGCGATCCGACGCGGACGAGCAGGTCGTCCGCCGCGTCGTCGATGCACGTGAGCGGCGCGCAGCCGCTCCCGTCGACCGACGGCCCGTCGGCAGGCGCGACGCCGACGAGCAGCACGTCGGCGCTCGTGACGTGCTCCCAGGCGCACACGACGCCCCCGGCGTCGACGATGGCCGCGAAGGCCTCGGGCAGCGCGCTCGTGGGGGAGGCCGTCGCGAGCATCTGCGGGTTGAAGTCGTAGACCTGCTGCGGCGTGAGCAGCGCGTCGCACGCGAGGTCGAGGTCCCCGGCGGCCGGGCCGACGCTCGGGGCGACCGACGGAGCGGGCTCGAAGGCCGAGGGGTTCGGGTCCTCGGGGGCGTCGGAGGGCGGCGGCGCCTGCGTCGGCGTCGCGTCGGACGTCGGCGTCGGGTCGAGGGAGCCGGGGGCGCACGCGGCCAACGCGAGCGCGCCCACGAGGGCGAGGGCGGCGAGGAGGGCGCGGGGGCGGGGCATGCGGCCAGCATAGGATCGAGGGATGCATCCTGCCGCGCTCGCCGACGCCCTGCTCACCTGCGTCCAGGACGTCGTGGGCGAGCGCGCGGAGGTCTCGGCGGCCGACATCGTGCTCGAGCGACCGCGCAGCCGCGAGCACGGCGACTGGACGACGAACGCCGCCATGCGACTCGCGAAGCGCGTCGGCGTCGCACCCCGCGACCTCGCGGCGCAGCTGCAGGAGCGCATCGCGACGATCCCCGGCGTGTCCGGCGTCGAGGTCGCGGGCCCCGGCTTCCTGAACCTGCGGCTCGACGCCGCGGCCGCGGGCGAGCTCGCCCGCACCGTGGTCGAGGCCGGCGGCGCGTACGGCCGTGGCGACGCGCTGCAGGGCGTCGCGATGAACCTCGAGTTCGTCTCGGCGAACCCCACCGGCCCCATGCACCTGGGCGGCGCGCGCTGGGCCGCCGTGGGCGACTCGCTCGCGCGCATCCTCGAGTCGCAGGGCGCCCGCGTCACGCGGGAGTACTACTTCAACGACCACGGCGCCCAGATCGACCGCTTCGCGCGCAGCCTCGTCGCCGCCTGGCGCGGGCAGCCGACGCCCGAGGACGGCTACGGCGGGGCGTACATCGCCGACATCGCCCGGCGCGTCGAGGCCGAGAGCGAGATCGACATGCTCGACCTCGACGACGACGCCCTGCAGGAGCACTTCCGCGCCGCGGGCGTGCAGATGATGTTCGGCGAGATCAAGCAGGAGCTCGCCGACTTCGGCGTCGTCTTCGACGTCTACTTCCACGAGCACGACGTGCAGGCCAACGGCGACGTCGAGCGGGCGATCGAGCGGCTGCGCGAGCGCGGCCACGTCTTCGAGCAGGAGGGTGCGATCTGGCTGCGCACCACCGACTTCGGCGACGACCGCGACCGCGTCGTCGTGCGCTCGAACGGCGAGCCCGCGTACTTCTCGGGCGACCTCGCCTACTACCTCAACAAGCGCGACCGCGGCTTCGACCAGTGCCTCATCCTGCTCGGCGCCGACCACCACGGCTACGTCGGCCGCCTCATGGCGATGTGCGAGGCCTTCGGCGACGAGCCGGGCGTCAACCTGCAGGTGCTCATCGGGCAGCTCGTCAACCTCGTGCGCGACGGCAAGCCCGTGCGGATGTCGAAGCGCGCCGGCACCATCGTGACGATGGAGGACCTCGTCGAGGCCGTCGGCGTCGACGCCGCGAGGTACGCGCTCGCGCGCTCGAGCGTCGACTCGCCGCTCGACATCGACCTCGCGCTGCTGCAGAAGCGCTCGAACGACAACCCCGTCTTCTACGTGCAGTACGCCCACGCGCGCACGAGCGCCGTGGCGCGCAACGCCGCCGCCGCGGGCGTCGACCGCTCGGCGTTCGACGCCGCGACGCTCGACCACCCCACCGAGGCGGCGCTGCTCGGCGCCCTCGCCGACTTCCCGCGCGTGCTCGCTCAGGCCGCGCAGCTGCGCGAGCCGCACCGCATCGCGCGCTTCGCCGAGGAGCTCGCGGGCCTCTACCACCGCTGGTACGACGCGTGCCGCGTCGTGCCCGTCGGCGACGACGCCATCGGCGACCGCAACCGCTCGCGCCTGTGGCTCAACGACGCGACGGGGCAGGTGCTGCGCACGGCGCTCGGCCACCTCGGCGTGAGCGCGCCCGAACGGATGTGACCGGCGTGCCGCGGCGGCTGCGACGCGTGGGGCTCGGCCTCGCGGGCATCGCGGCGCTCCTCGGCGCGACCGTCGTCGCCGACATGCTCGTCCGCGGCGGCATGGAGGGCGTCGCCCGCGAGGAGATCGCCGTCGCGCTGCAGCTCGACGACCCCGAGCGGGTCGACGCGGAGGTCACGGGCGGCAGCGCCATCCTGCAGCTGCTGCTCGGATCGGTCGACCACGTCGCGATCACGGTGCCCGACCTCGACGTCGGCGTCGCGACCGGCACCTTCCACGCCGAGATCTACGACCTGCCGACGAACCCGGTGCAGCCGATCCCGCGCGTCTACTCGTACATCTCGATCGACCACGACGCGGTCGCGCGTCTCACGGACGAGTTCGTCGACGGCGTCGTGACGGACGTCGTGCTGCAGCCGCCGAGCCTGCGCGTCTCGCTCGACGCCGACGTGCACGGGCTCGCCGTGCCGGTGACGGTCGTCGTCGAGCCCGTGACCCGCGGTCCGCGCATCGTGCTCGTGCCCCAGCGGGTCGAGGTGGGGCAGGCCGAGCTCGCCCCGGCGGAGTTCGAGCAGCGCTACGGCATCGCGACGACGACGCTCTTCGACCAGACCGGCTTCTGCATCGCCGACTCCGTGCCCTCGTCGATGGCGGTCACCGACGTGCGCGTCTCCGGCGGCGCCGTGCTGCTCGTGTTCGGCATCGAGCAGCGGTCCGTGCTCCAGCTGCAGGCGCCGCACGGCAGCTGCACGGGCTGACGTACCGAGTCGCGCGGCGACGTGCGCGGCGACGTGGTCCATCCCGCGCCCGCTAGGCTTGCCGCGTCAGGCTTCAGGGGCCAATCCAGGTCCGCTCGCCTGCAGAGGCAGGCACGCGATGCGCGTGCAGGCGCCGCAGGCGATGATTCGACCCCCACGGACCCTCACATGATCGACGCACCCAGCGCAGACGCGCTCCAGCCCGCCATCTGGCCGGCGAGCGCGACGCGCGTCGACGGCACCGTCGCCATCGGCGGCGCGAGACTCGACGCGCTCGCCGCCGAGCACGGCACGCCCCTCATGCTCCTCGACGAGGCCGAGCTGCGCGGCCGGGCCGCGCGCATCCGCGCGGCCTTCCACGCCGTGCTCGACGATCCGATCGTCTACTACGCCAGCAAGGCGCTGCTCACGGGCGACGTCGCGCGCTGGGTCGTGCAGGAGGGCCTCGGCGTCGACGTCTGCTCGGGCGGCGAGCTCGCGCTCGTGCGCGCCGCGGGCCTCGACCTCTCGCTCGTCGGGTATCACGGCAACAACAAGTCCGAGCACGACCTCCGCACCGCCGTCGCCGCGGGCGTCGGCACGATCGTGGTCGACTCCGCGCTCGAGCTCGACCGCCTCACGCGCATCGCGGCCGAGGCCGGCGTGCGGCAGGGCATCCGCATGCGCATCAACGTCGGCGTCCACGCCTCGACGCACGAGTTCCTCGCGACGAGCCACGAGGACCAGAAGTTC
The DNA here is from genome assembly GCF_039531815.1 of Agrococcus versicolor. Lineage (NCBI taxonomy): Bacteria > Bacillati > Actinomycetota > Actinomycetes > Micrococcales > Microbacteriaceae > Agrococcus > Agrococcus versicolor. The sequence goes on from NZ_BAAAQT010000006.1 coordinate 418,771, forward strand.
GGCGTGCCCATCGTCGACGCCGCCGCGCTCGTCGCACGCGTCCGCGCCGACGACGTGCTCGAGCTGCGCGGGCTCCACACCCACATCGGCTCCCAGATCTTCGACGGCGACGGCTTCGCCGCGGCCATCGACCGGATGGTCGCGCTGCACGCGTCGCTCCTCGCCGGCGGCCCGCTGCCCGAGCTCAACGTCGGCGGTGGCTTCGGCATCGCCTACACCGAGGCCGACGACCCGCAGCCGATCGAGGGCATCGCGGCGGCCTTCGCCGCGTCGCTGCATGCCGCATGCGAGCGCGCAGGCATCGCCGTGCCGCGCATCGCGATCGAGCCGGGACGCTGGATCGCGGGCCCCGCCGGGGTCACGGTCTACCGCGTCGGCACCGTCAAGCGCATGGAGCTCGCCGACGGCGAGCGCGTCTACGTCTCGATCGACGGCGGCATGAGCGACAACCCGCGCCACGTGCTCTACGGCGCGCGCTACACGGCGCGCATCGCGAGCCGCTCCTCCGACGTGCCCGGCGTGCGCTCGCGCGTCGTCGGGCTGCACTGCGAGTCGGGCGACATCGTCGTCGACGAGGTCGCGCTGCCCGGCGACGTCGCCCCCGGCGACCTGCTCGCCGTGCCCGCGACCGGCGCGTACTGCGCGAGCCTCGCGAGCACCTACAACATGACGCCCCGCCCGCCGATCGTCGCCGTCCTCGACGGCGCATCGCGCGTGCTCGTGCGCCGAGAGACCATCGACGACCTGCTCGCGCGAGACGCGGGCCTGGGAGGGACCCCATGACCGCCTACCGCAGCCTCAAGGTCGCGCTGCTCGGAGCCGGCAGCGTCGGCTCGCAGGTCGCGCGCCTGCTGCTCGAGCACGGCGACGAGCTCGCCGCCCGCGCCGGCGCGGGCATCGAGCTCGTGGGCATCGGGGTCCGCGACCTCGACGCGCCGCGCGACGTGCCCCTGCCGCGCGAGCTCCTCACGACCGACCTCGCGAGGCTCGCGGCCTCCGCCGACGTCGTCGTCGAGCTGCTCGGCGGCATCGAGCCCGCCCGCACGCTCGTGCTCGACGCGCTGAACGCGGGCGCGGACGTCGTCACCGCCAACAAGGCGCTCGTCGCCGCCCACGGACCCGAGCTCTTCGACGCCGCGGAGCGCGTCGGCGGCCAGCTCGCGTTCGAGGCCGCGGTCGGCGGAGCGATCCCCATCATCCGCCCGCTCGAGGCGAGCCTCGCCGGCGACCGCATCACGCGCGTCATGGGCATCGTCAACGGCACGACGAACTACATCCTCGACCTCATGCACCGCGAGGGCGCGACGATGGAGTCGGCGCTCGCCGAGGCGACGCGGCTCGGCTACGCCGAGGCCGACCCCACCGCCGACGTCGAGGGGTTCGACGCCGCCTCGAAGGCGACGATCCTCGCGTCGCTCGCCTTCCACACGGTCGTCCCCGTCGACCAGGTGCACCGCGAGGGCATCACGGGCATCACGGACGCCGTCGTGCAGCAGGCCGAGCGCGACGGCCGCGTCGTGAAGCTCCTCGCGATCTGCGAGCGCATCTCGGGCCCCGACGGCGACCGCGTCTCCGCACGCGTGCACCCGGCGCTCATCCCGGGCGACCACCCGCTCGCCGCCGTGCACGAGGCGAAGAACGCCATCTTCGTCACGGCCGAGGCCGCGGGCGACCTCATGTTCTACGGTGCGGGCGCCGGCGGCCCCGAGACGGCGAGCGCCGTGCTCGGCGACCTCATCTCGATCGCGCGCAGGCACGTCATCGGCGGCCCGGGCGTCGCGGTCTCGAGCCACGCCAACCTGCCGATCGCCTCGTTCGACGAGGTCCTGACGCGCTACCAGCTGCGGCTGTCGGTCGCCGACCGTCCCGGCGTCCTCGCCGCGGTCGCCACGATCCTCGGCACGCACGAGGTGTCGATCGAGTCGATCGAGCAGCAGGTCGCGCAGGGTGCGACCGCTAGCCTGGTCGTCGGCACGCACGCCGCCCTCGAAGGCAGGCTGCGGCAGGTGGTGGACGCGCTGCGAACGCACGAGGACGTCGTCGACGTCGAGCACGTCATCCGCATCGAGGCGCAGGCCTGAGCGGGGGAGAGGGACGCATGGCACAGCAGTGGCGCGGAGTCATCCGCGAGTACGCACACCGACTCGACGTCACGGAGACGACGCCGATCGTGACCCTCGGCGAGGGCGGGACGCCCCTCGTCGAGGCGACGCACCTGTCGGCGCGCATCGACGCGCGCGTCCTCGTGAAGTTCGAGGGCATGAACCCCACGGGCTCCTTCAAGGACCGCGGCATGACGATGGCGGTGACGAAGGCCGTCGAGCAGGGCGCGAAGGCCATCGCGTGCGCCTCGACCGGCAACACGTCCGCCTCGGCGGCCGCCTACGCGGCGCACGCGGGCATCACGGCCGCCGTGCTCGTGCCCGACGGCAAGATCGCGATGGGCAAGCTCGCCCAGTCGGTCGTGCACGGCGCGCGCCTGCTGCAGGTGCAGGGCAACTTCGACGACTGCCTCGAGATCACGAAGGAGCTCTCGGAGCACTACCCCGTGCACCTCGTGAACTCCGTGAACGACGACCGCATCGAGGGGCAGAAGACCGCCGCCTTCGAGATCGTCGACGTGCTCGGCGACGCCCCGGACATCCACTGCATCCCCGTGGGCAACGCCGGCAACATCACGGCGTACTGGCGCGGCTACACCGAGGCGGCGCGGCACGGCGACACGACGCGCACGCCGCGCATGCTCGGCTTCCAGGCGCTCGGCGCCGCCCCCATCGTGCGCGGCGAGGTCGTGCGCGAGCCCGACACGGTCGCCACGGCGATCCGCATCGGCAACCCGGCCTCGTGGGAGCAGGCGCTCGCCGTGCGCGACGAGTCGCGCGGCGGCTTCTGGGCGATCGACGACGAGCGCATCCTCGCGGCGCAGCGGCTGCTGGCCCGCGAGGAGGGCATCTTCGTCGAGCCCGCCTCGGCCATCAGCCTCGCCGGGCTCCTCGAGCGCCACGCGGCCGGCGAGATCCCCAAGGGCTGCACCGTCGTGCTCACCGTCACGGGCCACGGCCTCAAGGACGCGCAGTGGGGCCTGAGGCTCGACGACGGCTCCGATGCCTCGCCGCAGGTCGTGCGCGCCGAGACGAGCGAGGTCGCGAGCCTGCTGGGGCTCGCGTGAGCCTCGTCGGTCGTCGCGTGCGCGTCCGCGTGCCCGCGACGAGCGCCAACCTCGGGCCGGGCTTCGACACGCTCGGCCTCGCCCTCAACGTCCACGACGAGCTCGTGGTCGAGGCGACGGACGCCGGCGTCGAGATCGACGTCGAGGGCGTGGGCGCCGGCGAGGTGCCCACCGACGCCACGCACCTCGTGGCGCGCGCCGCCCTGCACACGTTCGAGCGCCTCGGCGTCGACGCCCCGGGCCTGCGCATCCACGCCCGCAACGCCATCCCGCACTCGCGGGGCATGGGGTCGTCGGGTGCCGCGATCGTCTCGGGCGTCCTCGCGGCCGTCGGGCTCCTCGAGGGCGTGGTCGACGTCGACGACGCCGAGGTGCTGCGCCTCGCGACCGAGCTCGAGGGCCACCCCGACAACGTCGCGCCCGCGATCTTCGGCGGCCTCACGATCGCGTGGGTCGACGACGACGGCCCCCATCACACCGAGCTCGCGGTGCACCGCGGCGTCTCGCTGCTCGTGGCGGTGCCGCAGGAGCGCATGTCGACGTCGCTCGCCCGCAGCCTGCAGCCCACCGACGTGCCGCACGGCGACGCGGTCTTCAACCTCTCGCGTGCCGCGCTGCTCATCGCGGCGCTCACGCAGACCCCCGGCCTGCTGCTCGCGGCGACCGAGGATCGGCTGCACCAGCGCTACCGCGCCTCGGCGATGCCCTCGACGAGCAGGCTCGTCGAGGCGCTCCGCGAGGCCGGCCACGCCGCCGTCGTCTCGGGCGCCGGTCCGAGCGTGCTCGTGCTCTCGAGCGACCCCGAGCAGCGGCTCGCGGCGGCCGAGATCGTGCAGCGGCAGCCCGACGGCTGGGAGCCCATGCTGCTCGCCGTCGACATCAAGGGTGGTACAGTGGAGCCCGACTCCCGCTCCTAGCGTCCACGTTCTGTGGCAGCGCGCGGGAGGATCCGAGACTCCAGTCGCAGCACCGCCCATCCTTCGGCGATGTCCTCTCGAACGCCGCGCGATGGTGCCGCGCATCCCCAGGCCGTGTCTGCACGGCCTTTCCCCCGGAAAGGGAGACCGATGACCAACGAGACCATCGACGCCGACGCTGCCGCCGCAGCCGCGACGACGCCCGCCCAGCCCGACGCAGCAGCCGAGGCCGCCCCGCCGCGCGCCCGCCGCTCGCGCCGTGCGCAGAGCGCCGCCGCCGCGCCGGAGCCGCTGCCGACGGAGGCGCCTGCCGCCGAGGCACCTGCTGCCGAGGCGCCCGCTGCCGAGGCGCCCGCCGCCGAGGCGCCTGCCGCGAGCGAGGACGCTCCGGTCGAGGCGCCCAAGCGCAAGCGCGCCCCGCGCAAGAAGAAGGAGGAGGCGCCCGTCGAGGCCGCCCCCGAGGAGACGCCGGCCGAGCCCGTGGTCGCCGAGGAGCCCGAGGCTCCCGCCGAGCCCGCGCAGGCCGAGGAGCCCGCCGCCGAGGCTGCCGAGCAGCCCGAGCAGGCCGAGGCGCCCGCTGCCGCGGAGCAGGCGGACGCGTCGGAGTCGACGGAGTCGTCGGACGACGCCGAGCAGTCCGAGCAGCGCCCGAGCCGACGTCGCCGCGGCCGTGGCAAGTCGACCGATCGCCAGGACGAGCAGCAGGGCGGGCAGCAGGACGGTCGGCAGAACGGCCGCCAGGACGCTCGCCAGGAGTCGCAGCAGCAGCAGCAGCAGAAGGACGCCCCGCAGGGTGGACGACAGCAGCAGCAGTCCGACGACGACGAGACCGAGGGCGGCGGCCGCCGTCGCGGTCGTGGCGCCAACGGCAACGGCAATGGCAACGGCGACGCCGGCTCCGCGAACGGCAACGGCCGTCAGGGCGGCCGCGGCGCCGCCGACGTCGAGACCGAGTCGCGTCGCAGCCGCTCGCGCGACCGCCGCCGCGGCACCGGCGCAGGCCCGGGTCGCGACGACCTCGAGCCCGAGATCCTCGAGGACGACGTCCTCCTCCCCGTCGCGGGCATCCTCGACGTGCTCGAGAACTACGCGTTCGTGCGCACCTCGGGCTACCTCCCGGGGCCGACCGACGTCTACGTCTCGCTCGGCCAGGTGCGCAAGCACAACCTGCGCAAGGGCGACGCCGTCGTCGGCGCGATCAAGCAGCCGCGCGAGGGCGAGCAGCCCACGGCGCAGAACCGCCAGAAGTTCAACGCGCTCGTGCGCGTCGACTCGATCAACGGCCGCCCGGTCGAGGAGGCGGCGAACCGCGCCGAGTTCTCGAAGCTCACGCCGCTCTACGCGCAGGACCGCCTGCGCCTCGAGACGGTGCCCGGCAAGCTCTCCACGCGCGTCATCGACCTCGTGTCGCCGATCGGCAAGGGCCAGCGCGGCCTCATCGTCTCGCCGCCCAAGGCCGGCAAGACGCTCGTGATGCAGGCCATCGCGAACGCGATCGCGGAGAACAATCCCGAGGTCCACCTCATGATCGTCCTCGTCGACGAGCGTCCCGAGGAGGTCACCGACTTCCAGCGCACCGTCAAGGGCGAGGTCATCGCCTCGACGTTCGACCGTCCCGCCGAGGACCACACGACCCTCGCGGAGCTCGCGATCGAGCGCGCGAAGCGCCTCGTCGAGCTCGGCAAGGACGTCGTGGTGCTGCTCGACGGCATCACGCGCCTCGGCCGTGCGTACAACCTCTCGACGCCCGCGTCGGGCCGCATCCTCTCCGGCGGCGTCGACTCGAGCGCGCTCTACCCGCCGAAGCGCTTCTTCGGCGCCGCGCGCAACATCGAGCACGGCGGCTCCCTCACGATCCTCGCCACGGCCCTCGTCGAGACGGGCTCGAAGATGGACGAGGTGATCTTCGAGGAGTTCAAGGGCACCGGCAACATGGAGCTGCGCCTCTCGCGCCAGCTCGCCGACAAGCGCATCTTCCCCGCGGTCGACGTCAACGCCTCCGGCACGCGCCGCGAGGAGATGCTGCTCGGCACCGAGGAGACGAAGGTCATGTGGAAGCTGCGTCGGGCGCTCGCGGGCCTCGACCCGCAGCAGGCCACGGAGCTCGTGCTCAAGAACCTCAAGGACACCCAGTCGAACGTCGAGTTCCTCATGAAGGTCTCGAAGTCGACGCCGGGCGGCGAGCAGGTCTGACCCCGTGTTCGAGTCGGTCGCATCGCTGCTGGCCGAGCATGCGGACCTCGAGCACCAGCTCGCGGATCCCGCGCTGCATGCGGATGCCGGTCGCGCCAAGCGCGTGAACCGCCGCTATGCGGAGCTCAGCCAGGTCAAGTCCGTGCACGAGCGGTGGACGGCGGCGAAGGACGACCTCGCCGCCGCCCGCGAGCTCGCGCGCGAGGACGAGGCGTTCGCCGACGAGGTGCCCGCGCTCGAGCAGGTCGCCTACGAGGCGGAGGAGCGGCTGCGCCGCCTCCTCATCCCGCGCGACCCCGACGACGGTCGCGACGTCATCATGGAGATCAAGGGTGGCGAGGGCGGCGAGGAGTCGGCGCTGTTCGCCGCCGACCTCCTGCGCATGTACGAGCACTACGCGGCCGCGCGCGGCTGGAAGACCGAGATGCTCGAGTCGACCGCGAGCGACATGGGCGGCTTCAAGGACGTCCAGGTCGCGATCAAGGGGTCGTCGAACGATCCCGCGCAGGGCGTGTGGGCGTCGCTGAAGTACGAGGGCGGCGTGCACCGCGTGCAGCGCGTGCCGGCGACCGAGTCGCAGGGACGCATCCACACGTCGACGACCGGCGTGCTCGTCTTCCCCGAGGTCGACGAGCCCGAGGAGGTCCAGATCGACCCGAACGATCTGAAGATCGACGTCTTCCGCTCGTCGGGCCCCGGCGGCCAGTCGGTCAACACCACCGACTCCGCCGTGCGCATCACGCACTTGCCGACCGGCATCGTCGTGTCGATGCAGAACGAGAAGTCGCAGCTGCAGAACCGCGAGGCGGGCATGCGCGTGCTGCGTGCGCGCATCCTCGCGAAGCAGCAGGAGGAGATCGACGCCGCCGCCTCCGACGCGCGTCGCTCGCAGATCCGCGGCATGGATCGCTCCGAGCGCATCCGCACGTACAACTTCCCCGAGAACCGCATCGCCGACCACCGCACGGGCTTCAAGGCGTACAACCTCGACACCGTGATGGACGGCGCCCTGCAGGCCGTCATCGACTCGTGCATCACGGCCGACGAGGAGGCCAGGCTCGCGGCGCTCGCCGACGAGTCCTGACGACGCGCTTCCGCTTCGCGGCGCCCGCTGCCATCCTGGCGACGGCGAAGGAGTCGGCATGCACGAGCAGGATGCGGGTCACCTCGGTGCGGCCCCGGACTCGGAGGCCGCGGCGGCGCTCGTCGCGGAGGACGTCGACGACCTCGGCTACGTCATGCGGCTGACGCGCGTCTGGGCGCACGCGCCCGAGCTGCACGCGCGCTGGTTCGACGCCGTCGCGGCCGCGTCCTCGGCCGGCGGGCTCGACCTCCGCGACAAGGGCGTGCTCGTGTCGGCGACCGCGAGCGAGATGGGCGACGCGTACTGCGCGCTCGCGTGGGGTGCGCGGCTCGCCTCGGCGGCGGGCGACGACGTCGCCGTCGCGGTCCTCGAGGGCGACGAGGGGGCCCTCGACGATCGCGATCGCGCGCTCGCGGCATGGGCGCGTCGCGTCGTCCGCGACCCGAGCGCGACGACCGCCGACGACGTGGCCGCGCTGCGCACCGTCGGGCTCGACGATCGCCAGATCCTCGCCGCGACCGTCTACGTCGCGCTGAGGCAGGCGTTCTCCGCCGTGAACGACGCCCTGGGCGCCGCGCCCGACCTGCGGCTCGCCGAGGACGCACCTGCCGTCGTGCGCGACGCCGTGCGCTGGGGCCGGCCGCCTGCCTGACGCCGCTCGCCGCATGCGCCGTCGGGCGCGCACGGCCCTCTGCCAGGATCGCGGCGACTTGCTATCCTGGTGCCAACGCCGACGCAGGCGTGCGGACGAGGGCGCAGTACCCGCACAGCGACAAGACTGACCACATCGGAGGTCCGTCATGGACTGGGTCATCCTCGTCGTCTCGGGGCTGCTGGAGGCCGTCTGGGCCACGGCGCTCTCGCGCACGAAGGGCTTCACGCGCTGGCGACCGACCGTCGTCTTCGGCGTCGCCATCCTCGGCAGCATGCTCGGCCTCGCGGTCGCCATGCTCACGATCCCCACGGGCACCGCGTACGCGGTGTGGGTGGGCATCGGCGCGGTGACGACCGCCGGCTGGGCGATGGTCACGCGCGCCGAGCGGGCGACCGTGACGCGCGTCGTGCTGCTCGCGGTGCTCGTCGGCTGCGTCGTCGGCCTCAAGGTGGTGGCGTAGCCATGGCGTGGATCCTGCTCGTCGTCTCCGCCGTCCTCGAGGCCGTGTGGGCCACGGCGCTCGGCGCCTCCGAGGGCCTCACGCGCCCCGCGGAGGCGACGGTCTTCGTCGTCGGCTGCATCCTGTCGATGATCGGCCTCGAGCGCGCCTCGCGCTCCATCCCGATCGCGACCGCCTACGCGGTGTGGGTCGGCCTCGGCGCCGCGCTGACCGTCGGCTGGGCCATCGCCACGGGGTCGCAGGCGTTCTCGTGGTGGACCGTGCTCTTCGTCGTCGGCATCGTCGGCAGCGTCATCGGGCTCAAGGTCACCGCCGGGAAGGACGCGAACGAGGCATCCGGCGCGAGCTGACGCCGGGGATCCGCGGCGCGCTGCCCGCTCGCGGGCGGCCGTCGCGATCGCCCTCGGGCGCACCGCCCTGCCCCCACGCGTTCACCTCGGCCTCGGCTGCCGTTCATGCGCGCCCCATACCGTATGTGCGGACGCGCGACCGCACCCATGGATTTCGCGTTCTGTTGTAGATACTCTCCACGTGAGAGGTCGTTCGACGAGGAGAGACCAATGCAGGCAACGAGCAGGCGCGCACTGCGCGCGACGGCAGGACTGGCACTGGCGGGCGTCGCGCTCGCAGGATGCGCGAGCGGCGGCGACGGCGGGTCGGGCGACGAGGGCGGACCGCTCATCGTCTACACGAACTCCAACGGCGACGGCCGCGGCGAGTGGCTGACGGAGCAGGCGGCCGAGAACGGCTTCGAGATCGAGATCGTGGGCCTCGGCGGCGCCGACCTCACGAACCGCATCGTCGCCGAGGCGAACAACCCCGTCGGCGACGTGGTGTTCGGCCTCAACACGATGTTCTTCGAGACGCTGAAGGCCGAGGAGGTCATCACGGCCTACGAGCCGTCGTGGTCCGACGAGGTGCCCGAGGACGCCGGCGACCCCGTGGACGGCGCGTACTGGCCGCTCGTCGACCAGGCCATCGTCACCGTCTACGACGCGAGCGCCGTCAGCGACCCGCCCGCCGACACGAGCGAGCTCTGGAGCTCGGACTTCGAGGGCGAGTACGAGGTCAACACCGCGCTCGGCGAGGCGACCCCGCAGCTCGTCGTGGCCGGCATCCTCGCGCCCTACGCCGACGAGGACGGCGAGGTCTCCGACGAGGGCTGGGAGGCCATCGACGCGTACTTCTCGAACGGCAGCCCGGCCGTCGAGGGCACCGACCTCTACGCCCGCTTCGAGCAGGGCGACGTCTCGTACGGCGTGCTGCCCTCCGGCGGCATCGTCGCCCGCGACGCCGAGTACGGCACCGAGACGGCCATCGTGCCGAACGAGGACGGCGTGCCGTTCGTGACCGAGCAGATCGGCGTCATCGCCGGCACGCAGCGCGAGCAGCAGGCGCAGGACTTCATCGACTGGTTCGGCAGCGCCGAGGTGCAGGGCGCCTTCGCGCAGGAGTTCAACGCCGTGCCCGTCAACGAGGTCGCGCTCGAGCAGGCGAACCCCGAGATCGTCGAGCTCATCGCCTCCGTCGAGCGCGCGGACATCGACTACGCCCTCGTGCGCGAGCACATCGGCGAGTGGGTCGAGCGCATCGAGCTCGAGTACCTTCCCTGACACCGAGGACCCGGGCCTCGCGCATCCGACCGCCAGCCCTCGCGGGCGCCGGTCGGGTGCGCGGGCTGCGCGGCGACGGTCGGCACCGCCGGCCATGAGGAGCACCACATGATCCGCTTCGAAGGCGTCAGGGTCGCGTTCGGCGACCACGTCGCGCTCCACGGTCTCGACCTCGAGATCGCGGAGGGGGAGTTCTGCACCCTGCTGGGGCCGTCCGGCTGCGGCAAGACCACCGCGCTGCGCGCGCTCGCCGGATTCGTCGAGCCGACGTCCGGCAGCGTGCACGTCGCCGGCCGCGACGTCACGCGCGTGCCGAGCGAGCAGCGCGGCGTCGGGATGGTGTTCCAGAGCTACGCGCTCTTCCCGAGCATGACCGTCCGCGACAACATCGCGTTCGGCCTCTCGGTGCAACGCGTCGCGAAGGCCGAGCAGCGCGAGCGCGTCGACCGTGCCGCCGAGCAGGTGGGGCTGAGGCCCGAGCAGCTCGGCCGCGGCGTCTCCGAGCTCTCGGGCGGGCAGCAGCAGCGCGTCGCCATCGCGCGAGCGCTCGTGCTCGAGCCCAGCATCCTGCTGCTCGACGAGCCGCTGTCGAACCTCGACGCCAAGCTGCGCGTGCAGCTGCGCGGCGAGCTGCAGCGCCTGCAGCGCGAGGTCGGCATCACGACCGTCTACGTCACGCACGACCAGGAGGAGGCGCTCGCGCTGTCCGACCGGATCGCCGTGCTGTCGGAGGGGCGGCTCGAGCAGCTCGGCACGCCGCGCGAGATCTACGAGCAGCCCGCGAGCGCGTTCGTGTGCGACTTCGTCGGCGAGGCGACGCGGCTCACGGCCGCGCAGCGCGAGGCGCTCGCGCCCGGGACGCTCGCGGGCGACCTCGACGCCTGGGTGCGACCCGAGCACGTCGCCCTCGTCGAGACGGGCGGCGTCGAGGGCATCGTGCGCGAGCACGCGTACCGCGGCGCCGCGACGCTGCTCGAGCTCGAGCTCGCAGGCGACGTCCTGCGGGTCGAGTCGACGAGCGGCGCCGCTGCCCAGGTGTCGCTCGGCGACGTCGTGCGCGTCGAGCTCGACGCCGAGCGCGTGCACCGCTTCCCGGTCGCGGCATGAGCACCGCGCAGCGCGCCGCCGAGCCGCGCACCCCCGACGAGGCCGGCGTCACGCCGCAGCCGCCGACGCGCAAGCCTCGCGGCGCGACGGCGCGCATGCTGCGCTCGCCGCTCGGCATCGGCGTCGTCATCGGCACGCTCTGGTTCTCGGTCGCGTTCCTCGTCATGCCGAACGTCACGCTGCTGCAGGCGACGTTCGCGCCCGACGGCGAGCTCTCGCTCTCGGCGTTCGAGCGGCTCCTCTCGAGCGAGCGGGCGCTGCGCTCGCTCGGCAACAGCGTCCTGCTCGCGGCGACCCTCGCGGTGACGGTCAACGTCGTCGGCATCTTCATCGTCCTCGTGACCGGCTGGTTCAAGATGCGCGCGCGTCGCGTGCTGTGGCTCGGGTACGCGACGACGTTCATCTACGGCGGCATCGTGCTCGCCACCGGCTACGCCTTCATCTACGGCCGCTACGGCTTCCTCACGAACGCCATCGCGAACGTCTGGCCGGAGATGGATCGCGACTGGTTCTCGGGCTTCATGGCCGTCGTGCTCGTCATGACGTTCGCGACCACGACGAACCACATGCTCTTCCTGTCGTCGGCGCTCGCGAAGATCGACCACCAGTCGATCGAGGCCGCGCGCCTCATGGGCGCGTCGAACTGGACCATCCTGCGGCGCATCGTGCTGCCGACGCTGCGGCCCATGATCTTCGCGGTGACGGTGCTCGTGTTCCTCACGGGCCTCGGAGCGCTCACGGCGCCGCTCGTGCTCGGCGGCCAGGACTTCCAGACCGTCGCGCCGATGATCCTGTCGTTCTCGCGGACGACGACGTCGCGCGACGTCGCGGCGCTGCTCGCGATCCTCCTCGGGCTCGCGACGATCGTGCTCCTCGCGATCCTCAACCGCGTCGAGCGCGGCGGCACCTACTTCGCCGTCGCGAAGGTCGCATCCCCCCTCGAGCCGCAGGCGTTCCGCACGCGCTGGGGCTCGATCGTCATGCACGTCCTCGCCTGGGCGCTGTGGGCCGTGTACGTCTTCCCGGTGCTGTGCGCCGTGCTCTTCTCGTTCGCCGACTCCCGTGCGGTGCAGGGCGGCTCGATCGGGCTGGGCGACCTGACGATCGAGCACTGGGTGACGGTGCTGACGCAGCCCGACGCGCTGTCGCCGTTCATCGTCTCCATCGTGTACTCGGCGCTCGCGTCGGTCGCGGTGGTCGCGGCGCTCGTCCTCGTGTCGCGCGCGCTCACGACGTGGCGCGGGCGGCTGTCGAGCGTCATCGAGTACGTGCTCCACATCCCGTGGATCCTGCCGACGATCCTCATCGCGCTCGGTCTCGTCATCACGTTCGACCGGCCGCAGTGGCTCGTGGGCGGCCAGGTGCTGCAGGGCACGGTGATCATCCTCGGCCTCGCGTACGTCATCGTGAAGATCCCGTTCACGCTGCGTCTGCTGAAGGCGGCGTTCGCGGCGGTGCCCGACGAGCTCGAGGACGCCGCGCGCATCCTCGGCGCGGGGCAGCTCACGACCATCCGGCGCGTCGTCGTGCCGATCATCGCGCCCACGATGGCGGCCGTCGCCGCGCTCAACTTCACGAGCCTCGTCGACGACTACGACGCGGCGGTGTTCCTGTACCACCCGCTCGCGGAGCCGCTCGGCATCGCGATCCGCCGCGCGACCGAGGGGGACTCGAACGTGCAGGCCATGTCGGTGACCTTCGTGTACACGGTGCTGCTCATGATCGTGCAGGGCTTCGTGCTCTGGCTCGTGTACGGGCGCGGGCTGCGCAGGCGCCGTGGCTGATCGACCGCTGCAGGTCACGGTCGAGGACGTCGCACGCGAGGCCGGCGTCTCCCGGTCGACGGCCACGCGTGCGCTGCGCGGGCACGGACGCATCGCCGAGGCGACGCGCACGCGCGTCGAGTCGGTCGCGGGCAGGCTCGGCTACGTGCCGAACCTCGCCGCGAGCGACCTCGCCGCCGGCGGCACGGGCGTCGTGGGCCTCATGCTCCGCGACGCGGCGAACCCCGTCTACGGCGCGCTCTTCTCGCGCATCGAGGTCGCCGCGCGCGACGCGGGCCTCGAGCTCGTGACCGTCACGATCGGCGCGGACCCCGGCGGCGAGCAGCAGGTGCAGGCGCTCGGCAGGCTGCTGGGGATGCGCGTCGCGGGCCTGCTCGTGGCGACGGGCGGCGTCGACTCGCACCGTCTCGAGCCGTTCGCGAGCGAGGTGCCGATCGTGCGCGTCGGCCGCGACGAGCCGAGCGCGGCCATCCATGCCGAGTCCTACGACGAGGCGTGGCACGGCGGGCTGCTCGCGGCGCGCGCGCACGAGCTCGGCCATGCACGCGTCGTCGTGCTGGGCGCGGAGGCGGCGACGTCGTTCGGCGAGCACGAGCGCGCGGAGGCCCTCGTCGCGAGCCTCGGTGCGACGCGCGTCGACCGCGTCGCGACGGGCGCGGCCCCCGACGACGGCGTGCGCGACGCCCTCGCGGCCGTCGACGCCGGGGCGACCGCGGTGCTGTGCGCCTCCGACACCCGCCAGCTCGCGGTGCTGCGCGCCCTCGCCGAGCGCGGCGTCGACTGCTCGACGTCCGGCTGGGACGGCATCCTGCCCGGGCTCGACCTCCTCGGCCTCTCGACGGTGCGCGTGCCGGTCGAGTCCGCTGCCGACGCCGCGGTCGAGCGGCTCGCCGCGCTGCTGGACGGCGACGTCGACCTCCCCATCCATCGACGCTGGCGCGGCGAGCTGCTGCCCGGCCGCACCCTGAGACCCGTGGAGCACGCATGACCACGACCGAGCACCCCGCACCGAGCGTCGTCCTCGCGCACCTCACGGACCTGCACGTCACGGGCGAGGGCGCGCCGCTCTACGGCATCGTCGACTCGACGGCGTCCCTCGCGCGCGCCCTCGAGCGCCTCGAGGCCTCGGACGTCGCGCCCGACGCCCTCGTCCTCTCCGGCGACCTCGCCGATCGCGGCGAGCCGGGCGCGTACGACCGCATCCGAGCGCTCGTCGAGCCCGCCGCCGAGCGGATGGGCGCGCGGCTCGTGATCGCGACCGGCAACCACGACGACCGCGCCGCGCTGCGCCGCCATCTGCTGGGCGACGCGTCCGAGCCCGCCGACCGCCCCGTCACCGCCGTGCATCGCATCGGCGACCTCCGCATCGTCGTGCTCGACTCGAGCGTGCCCGGAGCGCACTGGGGCGCCGTCGACGACGAGCAGCTCGCCTGGCTCGCCGACGAGCTGCGGACGTCCGCGCCGCTCGGCACGATCCTCGTGCTGCATCACCCGCCGACGCCGACGCTGCTCGACCTCGCCCTCACGGTCGAGCTGCGCGGGCAGGACCGGCTGGCGGCGGTGCTCGCGGGCAGCGACGTGCGGGCGATCCTCGGCGGGCACGTGCACCACGCCGTGTCGTCGACGTTCGCCGGCATCCCCGTGCACGCCGCGAGCGGCCTCGCCTACACGCAGGACCTCCTCGCCCGCGGCGGCGGCACGCGGGGGCAGGACGGCGAGCAGGCGCTCGGCATCGTGCACGTGCTGCCCTCGACGATCGTCAGCGCGGTCGCGCCCGTCGGCGAGCACGCGGCCGTCGGAGAGCGCGTCGAGCCGGACGAGGTCGTGCGCAGGCTCGCGGCGGCGGGCATCGTGCGTCCGGCGGGTGGGTCTCGCTCGTCCTGACGGGGCGTGACCGGTCCCGATCTGGACCGTTCGACGGGCGACTGGTCCAGATCTGGACCGTTCGACCGCAGGACGTGACCTCCCGTGGGTTCCCGCGCGTCGACTGGTCCAGATCTGGACCGTTCGACCGCAAGACGTGACCCCCCTGAGGCCTCGCACCTCGACTGGTCCAGATCTGGACCGTTCGACGGGCGACTGGTCCAGATCTGGACCGCTCGACCGCAGGACGTGACCGGTCGGCGCAGATCGTGACCGGTCGGCGCAGATCGTGACCGGTCGGCGCTGGACGTGACCGATCGGCGCAGGAGGCGACCGATCGAGCGCAGGAGGCGACCGGTCAGGGCCGCGTCGCGACGCCGCCCGTGCTCAGCCCACCACCCACCCGAACGCCTCGGCACCCGATCGGGCGCCGGCCTGCGAGCGGGCGCGGTCGGGCTCGGCGAGCGTCGTCGTGACCTCCTCGCCCAGGCGCACGAGCTCGCCGAACGACGCGGGGCTCGCCCACGACGGGCGCAGCCCGAAGACGAGGTCCTCCGTCGCGGTGTTGCCCGAGGCGCCGGGCGCGAACGGGCAGCCGCCGAGCCCGCCGAGCGCGCCGTCGACGACGGTCGCGCCGCCGTCGACGGCGGCGAGCGCGTTCGCGACGCCGTTGCCCCACGTGTCGTGGCCGTGGAAGACGAGCCCCACGCCCGGGCGCACGCGGGCGACCTCCTCCATCCGCCGGCGCACCTCGCCGGGGTGCGCCTGGCCGAGCGTGTCCGCGACGACGACGTCGACGGCGCCGTCGGTGCGGGGGTCGCTCGCGATCGACAGCACGCGCTCGAGCGGCACCTCGCCGTCGAACGGGCACGTGAACGCCGTCGCGATGCACAGCTGCACCGTGCCGCCCACCGCTCGCGCTGCGGCGAGCGCGTCGGGGAACGCCGCGACCGACGCCTCGGCGTCACGGCCCACGTTCGCCCGGTTGTGGGCGTCGGATGCCGAGAGGCAGTACTGGAAGCGGCGCACGCCCGCGGCGGCCGCCCGCTCGACGTGCCGCGGCGTCGCGACCCACACCCACGCGCGATCGCGCTCCTCGTCGGTGAGCGCGGCGACGACGTCGAGGGTGTCGGCGAGCGTCGGCACGAGGTCCGGCCGTGCCATCGAGCCGACCTCGACGTGCTCGACGCCGAGGGCGAGCAGCTCGCGCACGAGGCGCACCTTGCGCTCGGTCGGCAGCGGTCGTCCGACGAGCTGCAGCCCGTCGCGCAACGTGACGTCGCGGATCTGCACGGTCATGGTCGTCCCTCCTCCATCGCCTGGGCGGTCATCGCATCCGCTCCTCGTAGTCGGCGACGCGCGCGTCGCTCCAGCCCAGCTCGGCGAGCACCTCGGCCGTGTGCGCACCGAGGTCGGGGCCGACGTGCCGGATGGGCAGCGAGCGCCCGCCGAGCACGGGCACGACGCCCGGGAAGGCCGTCGCGGGCAGGTCGCGCTCGCCGTCGGTGACGTCGAGCCGCTGGATCATGCCGCGCGCGGCGAGCTGCTCGTCGGCGCACAGGTCCTCGGCCGTCGCGATGGGCCCGGAGGGCACGCCGGCGTCGTCGAGCGCCGCGAGCGCGTCCTCGCTCGAGCGCGCGCGGGTCCACGCGCCGATGGCGTCGTCGAGCGCGTCGCGAGCGGCCCAGCGGCCGTCGTTCGTCTGCAGCGCGGGGTCGTCCGCGAGGTCGGGGCGGCCGATGGCACGCATGTAGCGCTGGTAGATGCCGTCGCCGTTGCCCGCGACCACGATGCTGCGACCGTCGGCGCACAGGTACGCGTTCGACGGCGCGATGCCCTCCATGCGACCGCCGGTGCGCTCCCGACGCACGCCGTACGCCGACCACTCGGGCACGAGGGACTCGGTCACCGAGAGCATGGCCTCGTTGAGCGCGACGTCGATCGTGCGCCGGTCGATCGCCAGGTGCCGCTCGCCGCGCGCCGCCCGCGTGGTCTCGCGCTCGAGCAGCGCCATGACGGCGCCGAACGCGCCGTAGAGGCCCGCGATGGTGTCGCCGATCGACACGCCCGTGCGGCTCGGCGCCCGCCCCGGCTCGCCGACGAGCTCGCGGAACCCGCCCGCGGCCTCCGCGACCGCCGCGAACCCGGGGCGCGGCGCGAGCGGGCCCGTCTGCCCGAAGGCCGAGATGCGCACGACGACGAGGTCCGGGTTCGCGGCCTCGAGCGCTGCGGCGTCGAGGCCCCAGCGCTCGAGCGTGCCCGGTCGGAAGTTCTCGAGCAGCACGTCGCTGCGGCGGACGAGGTCCAGCACGACGTCGCGGCCCTCGTCGGTGCGCAGGTCGGCGACGATCGAGCGCTTCGAGCGGTTGATCGTGCGGTGCAGCATCGAGGTCGTGCCGGAGCGCAGGCGCCAGCGCCGCAGCTCGTCGCCCGTGCGCGGGCGCTCGACCTTCACGACGTCCGCGCCGAAGTCCGCCAGGAGCCTGCCGGTCGTCGGGGCCGCGATGTAGTTGCCGAGCTCGACGACCCGCACGCCCGCGAGCGGACCCGAGGCCGCATCCACCTCGATCATCCGACGAAGAGCGACAGGACGAGGGTCATGCCGAGCGCGATGACCGACGCGACCGAGACGCCGAACGTCACCGACTTCAGCGCGCCGCGCACCGACTGCCCGAGGAACGACTGCAGCAGCCAGAACGTGTTCGACGTCACGTGGATGCAGAACAGCGCTCCAGCGCCGGCGGCGAGGGCGATGAGCAGCGGGTCGAGCCCGATCGTGGCGGCGACGGGGCCGAGGATGCCGGCTGCCGTGATCGCCGACAGGGTCACCGAGCCGACGGCGATGTGCAGCACGGCCGCCATGACCCACACGACGAGCAGCGGCGCGACGGTGGTCGCCTGGAAGTACCCCTGCAGGATCGTGCCGAGGTCGCCCTCGGCGATCACGGCGGCGAGCGCACCGCCGACGCCCGTGAGCACGAAGATCTGCCCGCCGTCCTGGAAGCCGCGCACGAGCGAGCGCTCGACGCGCGGCGTGCCGATCGTGGCACGACCGACGAGGCCCGTCGCGATGACCGCGAGCAGCAGCGCGATGACGGGGTTGCCGAGGAACTGCATCGCGGGCACCTCGACCTCGAGCACCGTCAGCACGGCCTGCGCCGCGATGAGCGCGAGCGCGGCGAGCATGGGCCCGAAGAGCACGATGAGCGGCACCGTCGCGGGGTCGCGCGTGCCCTGCGGCGTCGTCGCGCCGGCGACCGTCGCGACCGACGTCGTCGACCGATCGCCATGGTCGCCGCCGACGGAGCGTGCGCTGCCGACGCCCTGGGCGGCCTCCTGCGCGGCGCCCTCCTCGCCGCCGTCGCTGATGAGCCGCTGCTCGTCGCTCTCGGGCTTCCAGAAGCCCAGGCGGAAGACGGTGCTCACGACGAGGATCGAGAGGATGACCGTGGGCACGACGACCGCGAGCCCGCCGAGCAGCATGATGCCGAGCGGCACGCCGAGGAGGCCCGCGAGCGCGACGGCTGCGAAGCCCGGCACCATCATGACGATGCCGACCTCGAGGCTGATGGCGAAGGTCGCGGCCATGATGCCCGTGCCGGCCTTGCCCAGGCGCGGTGCGATGCGACGGGCGAGCGGTGCGGCGATGACGATCATGGCGTCGACGAAGATCGTCTGCAGGTACGTCGCGAACGACAGGCCGAGGGCGTACGGCACGCCGCGCCTGCCGAACACGCGCAGCAGCGACTCGACGAGGCGCGTGATGGCGCCCATCTCGTTGAGCATCGCGCCGATGAGCACGCCCCAGGCGATGAGGAGGCCCGCCTCCATCATCACGTCGCCGAAGCCGCGCGTCATGGTCGTGACGGTGTCGACGGGCCCGAGGCCCGTGAGGAGGCCGATCGCGGCGGCGCCGAGCGCGAGCGCGATCACGGGGTTGATGCGGAAGCGGACGATCACGACGACCACCGCCAGGATCACGATGCCGACCACCGTCAGCGTGTACCAGTCGGGCACGTCGGTCCTCCTCGTCGAGGGTCGCGGCTCGTCGTCGAGCGCGCAGCGATTCCCACATCGTAGGACCATTCCCGCCCAGCGGAGCGAGATCGGCGTGTCGGCGGCTACGCTCGCGACCATGGCAGAGCAGCCGCTCCTCGTGCTCGAGAAGATCCGCAGCATCCTCGACGCGTTCACGCTCGTCGCGCCCGTGCGCACCGCGGCGCAGATCCGTCAGGCGACGGGGCTGCCGTCCTCGACCGCCCACCGGCTGCTCGCCAACCTCGTCGAGCACGGCTTCCTCGACCGCGAGGGCGAGGCGTTCCGCATCGGCGCGCGCATGGCGTACTGGGCGGGGCCGGCGACGCGAGCGCGCGACCTCGTCGACCTCCTGGCGCCGCAGCTCGAGGCGCTGCGCGACGCGACGGGGGAGACGGCGTGCTGCTTCCGCGCCGAGCAGGGGGCGCGCGTGTGCGTCGGCGTCGCCGAGACGCACCACGGCCTGCGCCGCGCGATGTACGTGGGCCGCATCCAGCCCCTCCACGTCGGCAGCGCGGGCCGCGTGCTCCTCGCATGGGATGCCGCCCTGCTCGACGCGGTCGCGGCCGGGCCGCTGCCCGCGCTCACGGATGCGACGATCACCGACGCGGACGCCCTGCGCGAGGTCGCGGCGCAGACGCGGGCGCAGGGCTA
Organism: Agrococcus versicolor; assembly: GCF_039531815.1. Taxonomy (NCBI): domain Bacteria; kingdom Bacillati; phylum Actinomycetota; class Actinomycetes; order Micrococcales; family Microbacteriaceae; genus Agrococcus; species Agrococcus versicolor. The sequence continues at coordinate 438,305 of NZ_BAAAQT010000006.1, forward strand.
CGCCATCACGATCGGCGAGCGGGTGGAGGAGGCCTCCGGCGTCTCCGCGCCCGTCTTCGACGCCCATGCGCGCGTCGTCGGGGCACTCACCGTCATGGGGCCGACGCTGCGCATGCCGCTCGAGGCGTGCACGGCGATGGTGGATGCGGTGGTCGCGGCGGCGGAGGGCGTCACGGCGTCGCTCGGGGGCCGCGCGCCCGCGTGACGCGCGCGGGTCGCCCGACGCGCGGCCGCGGTGCCGTCGGCGCGTCGGAGCGTAGGCTCGACGCATGCCCACCGTGCTGCTCGTCCGCCACGGCCGCACCACCGCGAACGCGTCGGGCATCCTCGCCGGCCGCACCCCGGGCGTGCGCCTCGACGACGTCGGCCTCCAGCAGGCCGCCGACGCCGCAGCCCGCATCGCGGCCGTCCCGCTCGCGCGCGTCGTCAGCAGCCCGCTCGAGCGCTGCCTCGAGACGGCCGACGCCATCCGTGCCCGGCAGGAGGCCTCGCCGCCCGCGACCCTCGAGCCCGGCCTCAGCGAGTGCGACTACGGCGACTGGCAGGGACGCCCGCTCGCCGAGCTCGCGCGCGAGGACCTGTGGCGCGTCGTCCAGGCGACGCCCTCCTCGGCGACGTTCCCCGCGGGGGAGTCGATGCTCGCGATGCACGCCCGCGCCGTCGAGGCCGTGCGCCGCATCGACGCCGACGTGCTCGCCGAGCATGGACCGGACGCCGTCTGGGCCGCGGTGAGCCACGGCGACGTGCTCAAGGCGATCCTCGCCGATGCGCTCGGCATGCACCTCGACCTCTTCCAGCGCCTCCACGTCGACCCTGCCTCGGTCTCGATCGTGCGGTACGGCACGAGCCGCCCCCAGGTCCTCGGCTGCAACACGCTCGCAGGCGACCTCGCGTGGCTGCGCCCGCGCACCGAGGACGCGGACGGCGTCGGCTCAGGCGATGCCGTCGTCGGCGGCGGTGCAGGACCGCACGGAGGGCGCTCGTAGCATGGAGGGCATGTCCCCGGTGGTCCACGGATTCGACTGGCCAGACCGATTCGTCGTCGGCACCGTCGGCGAGCCCGGCGCTCGCACGTTCTACCTGCAGGCGCGCAGCGGCGGCGACGTCGTGAGCGTCGCGCTCGAGAAGCAGCAGTCGGCCCAGCTCGCGGCGGGGATCGACCACATCCTCGACGAGCTGCGCACGCAGTCGGGCAACCCGTTCCACGTGCCCGAGGGCACGCCGGACGAGCTGCTCGACGACGATCCGCTCGACGCGCCCGTGGTCGAGCGGTTCCGCGTGGGCAGGATGACGCTCGGCTGGGATCCCTCGACGGCGCAGATCGTCATCGAGGCGCTCCCGCTCGCGACGGAGGCCGACGAGGACGACCCGCTCGACGAGCCGACCGAGCCCGACGAGCTGCTCGTCGTCCGCATCCCGGTCGGGTCGGCGAGGGCGTTCGCGCTCCGCACGCGCGGCATCGTCGCAGCCGGTCGGCCGCTGTGCCCGCTGTGCGGCGAGCCGACGCACCCGGACCGCCCGCACGTGTGCGGGCTGCCCGACGACCTGCCGTGATCGCCGATCCCGAGGCCGTCGGCGATCGGCTCGTCCTCACCGGCCGCATCGTCTCGGCGTCGAACGCCGTGCTCGTCGGCGAGCTCGACGGCGTCGAGGTCGTGTACAAGCCCGTCCTCGGCGAGCGTCCGCTGCGCGACTTCCCGGACGGCACGCTCGCGAGTCGCGAGGTCGCGACGTACGCGGTGTCGGAGGCGAGCGGCTGGGACGTCGTGCCGCACACGCGGCTCGTCGACGGCCCGTACGGCGTCGGGATGCTGCAGCGCTGGGTCGAGACGGACCTCGAGCAGGAGGCCGTCGCCCTCGTCGCGGCGGACCGCGTGCCGGACGACATGCTGCACGTGCTCGACGGCGTCGGGGCCGACGACCTGCCGGTGTCGCTCGTGCACGAGGACACCGCCGCGCTGCGCCGCGTCGCGGTGCTCGACCTCGTGACGAACAACGCCGACCGCAAGGGCGGGCACGTGCTCGAGCGCGCCGACGGCCACCGCCACGGCATCGACCACGGCCTCACGATGCACGTCGACCACAAGCTGCGGACGGTGCTGTGGGGATGGATGGGCCGGCGGCTCGACGCCGAGGAGGTCGCAGGCGTCGCCCGCATCCGCGCCGCGCTCGATGGCGACCTCGCGACGGTGCTGCACGCGCTCCTCGACCCGAGCGAGGTCGACGCGCTCGCGATGCGCTGCGACGCGCTGCTCGCCCGCGGCACCTTCCCCGAGCCGGCCGCGGGCCTGCCTGCGGTGCCATGGCCGCCGTTCTGACCGCTCGGCGCCTGCCGCGGACGTCGCGCCCGCCCCGGCTCGGCTAGGCGCGCCGGGCGAGCACCTGCAGGCGATGGCCGCGCCACTGCCAGAGCGCCCAGAGCGTCGGCCAGACGGCGGGTGCGGCGACGCCGCGGACGTCGAGGCGGTCGCGGAAGCGCGTGCGGCCGTCGGGCAGCGGCGAGACGGCCATGCGGTGCCGCCACGACGAGAGCGCGGCGAGCGGGCCGGAGACGGGACCGCCGCGGTCGTGGACGATGCGCACGTCGCCGCGCAGCTCGTCGTGCAGCTCGACGGTCATGCGCCCCGACGGCACCCCGGCCATGCGCGTCGACAGCGCCACGGGCGTCGCGGCCGGCCAGCGCTCGGGCCACGCACCGTCGACGGGCGTCGGCTCGAGCACGGGCGACATCGCGAAGCGCATGGCGGCGGGGGAGTGCAGCAGGGACCAGGCGTGCTCGACGTCGCAGTCGAGGATGAGGTCGAGGACGATGCGCATGCTCTCAGCATGGCGTGCCGCCTAGGCTTCGCGCATGCCCGTCGTCACGATCCTGAGCGGCCCGGTCGCCGTGGGCAAGACGACGACGGCGCGCGCGCTCGAGGCGGCCGGGGCGCTGCGCCTGTCGATGGACGAGGCGCAGTGGGAGGCGGGGTACCGCGGCGCCTTCCCGCCCGTCGAGGTCGTCGCGGCGCTCGAGCGAGCGCTGCAGGCGCGGATGGTCGAGGCGATCGCCGTGGGCAGGCCGGTCGTCGTCGACATGTCGCTCACGACGCGCGCGGTGCGCGACGCGTGGCGTCGTGCCGCGGAGGCGGCGGGCGCGAGCGTCGAGCTCGTCGTGCTCACCGCCCCGGTCGACGTGCTGTGGGAGCGCGTCAGGGCGCGCGAGGGGCTCGAGGATCCGAACGCGTTCACGCTCGACCGAGCGGCGCTCGAGGCGTACGTCGCGACGGTCGAGCCGCCGCATCCCGACGAGCGCGCGCGCATCGTCGCGACGGGCTGACGCGTCAGATCTGATACTCGATCGAGCCGGATCGGGCGACGGAGGCGGGCACGCCCACGAGCGTCACGCCGTCGCGCGCGTCGCGCACGACGACGGCGTTCGCGCCGACCTTGACGTCGTCGCCGAGCGTGATGGGTCCGAGGACCTTGGCGCCCGCGCCCACGACGACACGGTCGCCGAGCATCGGGTGCCTGCGGCCGACGCCCGGGCCCGTGCCGCCGAGCGTCACCTGGTGGTAGACGAGGCAGTCGTCGCCGACGACGGCCGTCTCGCCGATGACGACGCCCATGCCGTGGTCGATGAGCAGCCGCCTGCCGATCGTCGCGCCGGGATGGATCTCGACGCCCGTGAGGAAGCGCATCCACTGGCTGCCGGCACGGGCTGCGAGTCGCAGCCCGTGCCGCCAGAGCCAGTGGTGCCACCGGTGGGCCCACACGGCGTGGAGCGTCGAGTACGTCAGCCCCACCTCGAGGGCGCCGCGAGCCGCCGGATCGCGCAGTCGCGCGTTCCGGACGTCCTCGCGGATCCCCAGCACCGAGGCGTCAGACGAGGTCGGCGTAGATCGGGTTCGAGAGGTAGCGCTCGCCCGTGTCGCAGATGATGGCGACGATCGTCTTGCCCGCGTTCTCGGGGCGACGGGCGACCTCGAGCGCGGCCCAGATGATCGCGCCGGAGGAGATGCCCGAGAAGATGCCCTCCCTCGCCGAGAGCTCGCGCGCGACGCGCACGGCGTCGTCGAGCGCGACGTCGACGACCTCGTCGTAGACCTCGCGGTCGAGGATCGAGGGCACGAAGTTCGCGCCGATGCCCTGGATCTTGTGCGGACCCGCGGTGCCCTGCGTGAGGAGGGGGGAGTCGATGGGCTCGACGGCGACGACCTGCACGCCGGGCTTCAGCTCCTTGAGCCGACCGCCGGCGCCCGTGATGGTGCCGCCCGTGCCGATGCCGGCGACGAAGATGTCGACCTCGCCGTCGGTGTCGGCCCAGATCTCCTCGGCCGTCGTGTCGCGGTGCACCTGGGGGTTCGCGGGGTTGTCGAACTGGCGGGCAAGGACGGCGCCGGGCGTCTCCTCGACGATCTGGGCGGCGCGCTCGACGGCGCCGCGCATGCCCTCGGAGCCAGGGGTGAGCACGAGCTCGGCACCGAGGCCCTTGAGCACGGCGCGGCGCTCGACCGACATCGTCTCGGGCATCGACAGGATGACGCGGTAGCCGCGGGCGGCGCCGACGAGCGCGAGCGCGATGCCGGTGTTGCCGCTCGTGCCCTCGACGATCGTGCCGCCGGGCTGCAGCTCGCCCGATGCCTCGGCGGCGTCGACGATCGCCTTGCCGATGCGGTCCTTGACGCTCGCGCCCGGGTTGAAGAACTCGAGCTTGGCGAGGATCGTCGCGTGGGTGTCGTCGACGCGCTGGAGGCGGACGAGCGGCGTGCCGCCGATCGTCCCGGTGACGTCGTCGTAGATGCGAGCCATAGGTGGACCTTTCACGGGTGAGAAGCAGGCGTGATGATGCTATCCGTTCGCACCCCAGCGCGAGATCGGATGGGCGCCCCTGCAGGGTACGGTGCCGGGGTGCCAGATCTGCGAGCGACCCTCGTCGCTGCCCGCGACGCCCTCGCCCGCGTCGACGTCGTCGGCCCGGACGCCGAGCTCCTCGCCGCGCACGTGCTCGGCACGTCGCTCGGCGACCTCCGCATGCGCGCGGCGCGCGGCGACGTCCTCACCGACGATGCGGCGCGCGCGCTCGGCGCGCTCGTCGCCCGCCGCGGCGCCCGCGAGCCGCTGCAGCACCTCACGGGCGAGGCGCACTTCCGGCACGTGACCCTCGCGGTGGGTCCGGGCGTCTTCGTGCCGCGACCCGAGACCGAGGTGCTCGTCGACCACGCCCTGCGCCTCGCCGACGCCGCGGCGCTCGGCGCGGGCCGCGCGCCCGTCGTCGTCGACGCCTGCTCGGGCTCGGGCGCCGTCGCCGTCGCGATCGCGACCGAGCGACCCGCCGCCGAGGTCCACGCGGTCGAGCTCTCGCCCGACGCCCTCGCGTGGACGCGCCGCAACGTCGCCGCGCTCGCACCGGGCATCCGCGTCGTGGAGGGCGACGTCGGCTCGCTCGCGTCGCTGCTGCCCGAGCTCGTCGGCACCGTCGACGTGCTCGTGGCGAACCCGCCGTACGTGCCGGCGGCCGCCGTGCCGCGCGACGCCGAGGTCCGGCTGCACGACCCGGCGCTCGCGCTGTACTCCGGCGACGACGGGCTCGACGTCGTGCGCGCGCTCGCCGTCGTCGGGCTGCGGATGGTGCGGGCGGGCGGGGCGATCGCGCTCGAGCACGGCGAGGAGCAGGGCGCCGCGGTGCGCGACGTCCTGGGCGACGCCGGCTGGTCGCACGCGGCGACGCACCCGGACCTCACGGGCCGCGACCGCGTCACCACCGCGCTGCGCTGACGCGTCGACCGCGCGTGCGGCGCCTCGACCGTACGATGGACGCGTGCCCGAGACCTTCGACTGCAGCGTGCCCGTGACGCTCCTCGCGGGCGTGCGCGCCGCGCGGCAGGCGCTGCAGACCGGCGGGCTCGTGATCATGCCGACCGACACGGTCTACGGCATCGCGGCCGACGCCTTCAGCGCGGACGCCGTCACGGCGCTCCTCGCGGCGAAGGGTCGCGGGCGCCAGTCGCCGCCGCCCGTGCTCGTGCCCGACCTCGCGACGCTCACCGCGCTCGCCGAGGAGGTCTCGAGCGACGTGACGGCGCTCGCGGAGGCCTTCTGGCCCGGTCCGCTCACGATCATCGTCCGCGCCCGTCCGAGCCTCTCGTGGGATCTCGGCGAGACGCGCGGCACCGTCGCGCTGCGCATGCCCGCGAACGACGTCGCGCTCGGGCTGCTCGCCGAGACCGGCCCCCTCGCGGTCTCGAGCGCCAACCTGCACGGCGAGCCCGCCTCGACCACGGCGGCAGGCCCCGCGGCGGCGCTGGCCGACAGCGTCGCCGTCGTGCTCGACGCCGGCGAGGTGGGGGAGGGCTACGCGCCCCACGCCGAGGGCGATCGCGCGCAGAACGGCTCGACGATCGTCGACGCGACGGGCGAGCGCATCCGCATCGTCCGCCAGGGCGTGCTGGCGCGCGAGCGCATCGCGGAGGTCGTGGGCGAGGCGCTCGCGCCATGATCCTCTTCGTCGGGGTCGCGCTGCTCGCGGCGGTCGTCACGTGGCTCGTGAGCCTCGGGACGCTGCGGTTCGCGCTCGCCCACGGCATCCACCCACCCGTGCGCGAGCGCGACGTCCACGCGACGCCGACGCCTCGCCTCGGCGGCGTCGCGATGTTCGCGGGCGTGCTCGCGGCCGTGATCGCCGGATCGTTCGTGCCGCAGTTCCAGGCGGCCTACGACATGCCGCTCAAGATCGTCGCGCTGCTGGGCGCCACGGGCTTCATCGTCGTGGTCGGCGTGCTCGACGACCTGCTCGACCTCGACTGGATGGTGAAGCTCGGCGCGCAGCTCGTCGCCGCGGGCGTCATCGCCTTCTTCGTCGTGCGCATCACGAGCACCCCGAACCCGTTCGGCGGCATCGCCGTGGGGTCGTCGCAGATGTCGGTCGTGCTCACCGTCATCACGATCGTGCTCGTCATGAACGCCGTGAACTTCATCGACGGCCTCGACGCGCTCGTCGCCGGCACGACGATCATCGGATCGGCCGCCTTCTTCGTCTACATCGCGTTCATGACGCGCTCGCTCGGCCAGCTCGACACGTACTTCTCGCTCGCGAGCATCCTCACGGCCATCGTCGTCGGCGCCTGCGTGGGCTTCCTGCCGCTCAACTGGCACCCGGCGAAGATGTTCATGGGCGACGCCGGCGCCCTCATGATCGGCCTGCTCACCGCGACGGCGGCCATCTCGGTCACGGGCCAGATCGACCTCACGGTCGTCGGCGGCCGCTCGCAGCTGCTGCCCGCCTTCATCCCCGTGCTCCTGCCGTTCGCGATCCTCGCGCTCCCACTGCTCGACTTCGTGCTCGCGGTCGTGCGCAGGCTGCTCAACGGCCAGAGCCCGTTCGCCGCCGACCGCAAGCACCTGCACCACCGCCTGCTCGACATGGGGCACACCCACCTCGGCGCGGTCCTGATCTTCTACTCGTGGACGATCGTCGTCTCGGTCGGCTGCCTCCTCTTCCTCGTCCTCGACGAGTGGGTCGCGGCCGGTATCATCGGGATCGGCTTCCTGGTGTGCGCGATCCTGACCGCGCTGCCGGTGAGCCGGCGGGTCTGGCACTCCGCGCGTCGCCTCGCGGGGCTGCGCGCCGCGGAGCGCCGTGCTCGCAGGAGTGCCCCGGAGTTGACCGATGCAGAGGAGCGACGATGACCATCCAGGACGTCATGCGCCGCGTGCTCGCGTACGGCGGGCTGCTGGCCCTCGGCGTCGCGCTCGTCGGCGGGATCGTAGGGTTCGCCGTCGCCGGCTGGACGGGCGTCGTGAGCGCCCTCGTCGGCTGCGCGATCGCCATCGCCTTCTGCTCCCTCACGGCGGTGAGCGTCATCGTCGGCTTCGCCGTCTCGAAGGGCGAGCTGCTGCACCCGGGCTTCTTCGGCGTGCTGCTGGGCGGCATGCTCCTGAAGTTCCTCGTCTTCTTCGTGCTCATCATGGTGCTGCGCGACCAGACCTGGCTCTCGGGCGGGGTCGTCTTCGGCACGATGCTCGCGGCGGTCCTCGGATCCCTCGTCGTCGACGTGCTCGTCATCGGCCGCTCCAAGCAGCCGACGGTCGACGAGCCCGCCGAGGAGGAGACCCAGGGGCGCCCCGCGCGACGCTGAGCCGCACCCTCTGCTAGGCTTCAAGCGATCCCCCAGGTTGATCCCCCATGCTCTGCGCCCGCGAGGTCGCGAAGCGCAGAGGGACCGGTCAGGGATCGGATCATACGACGACGACCTTGGCGCCGTGTTGCGCCGTGACCGACGGAGACACCGCTGAGCGCGCTTCCCCTGCTGGCCCTTTCCGCCGCCGCTCCGGAGCCTGAGCCGTTCCATCCCCCGAGCCTGACCGAGTTCTTCCCGGAGGTCTTCCTCCTGACGGACCCGACGGCCGTGGGGCTGTCCGGCGCGGAGGAGCCGATCTTCGGCCTCAACCGCATCATGCTCATCCGCTTCCTCGCGGTCGCGGTCATGATGCTCATCCTCTGGCTCGCGGTGCGCAACATGCGCGTCGTGCCGACGCGGTTCCAGGCCGGTGCCGAGTTCCTGCTCGGATTCGTCCGCCAGAACGTCATCGTCGACACCCTCGGCGAGAAGGACGGCCGCCGGTTCATGCCGGTGCTCATGGCCATGTTCTTCGGCATCCTCGCGATGAACATCACGGGCATCGTCCCTGGGTTGAACATCGCGGGCACCTCCGTGATCGGCATGCCGCTCGTGCTCGCGCTCGTGGCGTTCGTGCTCTTCATCTACGCGGGGCTCAAGAAGCACCCGGGCGCGTTCCTCAAGAACTCGCTCTTCCCGCCGGGCGTGCCGATCCCGATCTACATCATCGTGACGCCGATCGAGTTCCTCTCGACGTTCATCCTGCGCCCGGTGACGCTCGCCCTGCGACTCCTCATGAACATGGTCGCCGGCCACCTGCTGCTGGTGCTGTGCTTCGCGGCGACGCACTTCTTCTTCTTCTCCCTCCTCGCCTACGGCGACCTGCTCGGACTCCTCGGCATCGGCACGCTGGCCTTCGGCCTCGCGTTCACGCTGTTCGAGATCCTGGTCGCGGTCCTGCAGGCGTACGTCTTCACCTACCTCGCTGCCGTCTACATCCAGCTCGCGCTGGCGGACGAGCACTGATCCGTCCGACCTCCCCAGGTCGTACAGCACACCCCCACGAAAGGAATCACCCGTGAACATCGTCGGCTACCTCGCCCCGATCGCATTCGGCCTCGCCTCGATCGGCTCGGCCATCGGCGTGGGCATCATCGTCGGCAAGACGATCGAGTCGGTCGCCCGCCAGCCCGAGCTCCAGGGCCGCCTGACGGGCCTCATGTTCCTCGGCATCGCCTTCACCGAGGCACTGGCGTTCATCGCCATCGCAACGGGCTTCATCCCGTTCGTCGCCCCGGCCTGATCGCCCACCGCCTAGCGGTACTCGAGTAAAGGAGTCGGGATGCAGCTCGCATTCCCCGTCGTGATGGCGGATGAACACGGTGAGGCCAGTCCGCCGAACCCGCTGATCCCCGCGATCTACGACATCGTCTGGAGCGCGGTCGTCTTCGCGATCGTCCTGGCGTTCTTCTTCTGGCTCGTCCCGAAGCTGAACGCGGCCCTCGATGCGCGTCGCGATGCGATCGAAGGCGCGCTCGAGCGCGCCGAGGCCGCCGAGGCCAAGGCCAAGGCGTCCGTCGAGGAGAACGCGGCGATCCTCGCCGAGGCTCGCGCCGAGGCGTCGCAGATCCGCGAGAAGGCACGCGCCGAGGGCGCGCAGATCCTCGCCGAGCTCAAGGCGTCGGCGCAGGACGAGGCGGACCGCGTGGGCGTCACCGCACGTGCGCAGATCGAGGCCGAGCGCCAGGCCGCCGTGCAGTCGCTGCGCCAGGAGGTCGGCGTGCTCGCGCTCGACCTCTCGGAGAAGGTCGTCGGCGAGACGCTCGACGAGCAGCGCGCCGCCGGCATCGTGGACCGCTTCCTCGCGGACCTCGAGGCCGAGGAGGCTGGTCGACGGTGAGGTCTGCCACGCGTGAGGCGCTCGGCGCCCTGACGGCCGCCGCGCAGGCGTCGTCGGGCGTCGGCGTCTCCGACGCCCGCGAGCTGCTGCAGGCGGCGCGCGCCATCGAGCGCTCGCCGCAGCTGCTCGCGGCGCTCGTCGACCCCAACGGCTCGGGCGACGACCGCGCGACGCTGCTGCGCAGCGTCTTCGCGCAGCTCGGCCCGGAGGCGCAGCGCCTGCTCGTCGTCGCGGCGAGCCAGCGCTGGTCGTCGGGCCGCGACCTGCTCGCAGGCCTCGAGGAGGCGGGCATCCGCATCGCCGCCGGCGCCACCGATGCCGACGTCGCGAGCGAGATCCACGGCTTCGGCGAGATCGTCGAGCACGACGCGGGCCTCGAGCTCGCGCTCGGCGGCCTGCTGGGCGAGTCGGGCGACAAGGCCGTCGTCGTCGAGCGACTGCTCGCCGGCAAGGTCTCGGACGCGACGCTCGTGATCCTCGACCACCTCGTGCGCAGCCCGCGCGGCCGACGCATCGGCGCGCTGCTGCGACAGGCCGCCGACATCGTGGCCGACGCGGCCGGCTCCGGCATCGCGACGGTCACGACGGCCGTCGCCCTCCCCGAGGCCCAGCTGCGCAGGCTCGAGGCAGGGCTCGCGCAGCGCTACGGACGACGCCTGCAGGTCCAGCAGGTCATCGACCCCCAGATCATCGGCGGCCTCCGGGTCGCGGTCGCGGACGACGTCATCGACGGCACGATCCGCTCGAAGTTCACCGACCTCCGGCTCCGGCTGGCCTAGGTCACACGAGGAGAAGCAATGGCAGAGATCACCATCAGCCCCGAAGCAATCAAGGGTGCGCTGAGCGACTTCGTGGCCTCGTACGAGGCCAAGGCCTCGTCGACGAGCGAGGTCGGTCGCGTCACGGACGCCGCCGACGGCATCGCGCACGTCGAGGGCCTCCCGGGCGTCATGGCCAACGAGCTCGTCCGCTTCGCGGACGGCACGCTGGGCCTCGCGCAGAACCTCGACGAGACCGAGATCGGCGTCGTCGTGCTCGGCGAGTTCGGCGGCATCGTCGAGGGCCTCGAGGTCACCCGCACCGGCGAGGTCCTCTCGGTCCCCATCGGCGACGGCTACCTCGGTCGCGTCGTCGACCCGCTGGGCGCCCCGATCGACGGCCTGGGCGACATCGCCTCGACCGGTCGTCGTGCGCTCGAGCTGCAGGCGGCGGGCGTCATGGACCGCAAGTCGGTCCACGAGCCCATGCAGACCGGCATCAAGGCGATCGACGCCATGATCCCCGTCGGCCGCGGCCAGCGTCAGCTCATCATCGGCGACCGCCAGACCGGCAAGACGGCCATCGCGATCGACACGATCATCAACCAGAAGGCCAACTGGGAGTCGGGCGACGTCTCGAAGCAGGTCCGCTGCATCTACGTCGCCGTCGGCCAGAAGGGCTCGACGATCGCATCGGTCAAGGGCGCCCTCGAGGACGCCGGCGCCATGGAGTACACGACGATCGTCGCCGCTCCGGCATCCGACCCCGCAGGCTTCAAGTACCTCGCGCCGTACACGGGCTCGGCCATCGGCCAGCACTGGATGTACGAGGGCAAGCACGTCCTGATCATCTTCGACGACCTGTCGAAGCAGGCGGAGGCCTACCGCGCCGTGTCGCTGCTGCTGCGCCGCCCGCCGGGTCGCGAGGCCTACCCGGGCGACGTGTTCTACCTGCACTCCCGTCTGCTCGAGCGTTGCGCCAAGCTCTCCGACGCCCTCGGCGCCGGCTCGATGACGGGCCTGCCCATCATCGAGACGAAGGCCAACGACGTCTCGGCGTACATCCCGACCAACGTGATCTCGATCACCGACGGCCAGATCTTCCTGCAGTCCGACCTCTTCAACGCCAACCAGCGTCCCGCGGTCGACGTGGGCATCTCGGTGTCGCGCGTCGGTGGCGACGCGCAGGTGAAGTCGATCAAGAAGGTCTCCGGCACGCTGAAGCTCGAGCTCGCGCAGTACCGCTCGCTCGAGGCCTTTGCGATGTTCGCGTCCGACCTCGACGCCGCGTCGCGTCGTCAGCTCGCGCGAGGCGCTCGCCTCACCGAGCTGCTGAAGCAGCCGCAGTACTCGCCCTACCCGGTCGAGGAGCAGGTCGTCTCGATCTGGGCGGGCACGAACGGCAAGATGGACTCGGTCCCCGTCAGCGAGGTGCTGCGCTTCGAGTCCGAGCTGCTCGACCACCTGCGTCGCAACTCGACCGTGCTCGACACGCTGCGCGACACCAACGTCCTCGACGACGCGACGCTGCAGACCCTCGAGAGCGAGGTCGACGCGTTCGCCGCCGGCTTCGTCGCCGACGAGTCGGACTCGATCGTCGCGGACTCGCCTGAGGAGATGCCGCTCGACGACGTCAACCAGGCGCAGATCGTGAAGGGCAAGCGCTAAGCCTCATGGGAGCCCAGCTCAGGGTCTACACGCAGAAGATCAAGTCTGCGCAGACGACCAAGAAGATCACGAAGGCGATGGAGCTCATCGCCGCGTCGCGCATCCAGAAGGCGCTGGCGCGGGTCGAGTCCTCCTCGCCGTACGCACGCGCGATCACGCGTGCCGTGAGCGCGGTCGCGACGCACTCGAACGAGGTCCACGACCTCACGCTCGAGCGCGACGAGATCCGCCGCAGCGCGATCGTGGTCCTCACGAGCGACCGCGGCCTCGCCGGTGCGTTCAACTCGCAGATCCTCCGCGAGGCCGGCGAGCTGCGTGCGCAGCTCGAGGGCCAGGGCAAGGAGGTCGACCACTACCTCGTCGGGCGCAAGGCGGTGCAGTACTTCCAGTTCCGTCGCCGTGCAGCGGTGCGCGACTGGACGGGCGACACCGACGTGCCCTCGGCGAGCCTCGCCAAGGAGATCGCGGACGCCGTCATCGCGTCCTACGTCACGGGCTCGGCAGACGGTGGCGTCGACGAGATCCACGTCGTCTACAACCGCTTCGTCAGCATGATGACGCAGGAGCCGCAGACCGTCCGTCTGCTGCCCCTCGAGATCGTCGACGCAGCCGAGGACGCGACGGACGGCGAGCACCTGCCGCTCTACGAGTTCGAGCCCGAGCCGGGCCGCGTGCTCGACGCGCTCCTGCCCGTCTACGTCGAGAGCCGCATCTTCAACGCCCTCCTGCAGTCCGCCGCCTCGAAGCAGGCAGCGACGCAGAAGGCGATGAAGTCGGCGTCCGACAACGCGGACACGCTCATCACCGACTACACGCGCCTCCGCAACAACGCGCGTCAGGCCGAGATCACGCAGCAGATCTCCGAGATCGTGGGCGGCGCGGACGCCCTCGGCTCGGCGAAGTAAGCCACGAAAGGCAACTGAGAGCATGACCATCACGGAAGCAGCCACGCAGGCAGCCGTCGGCCGCATCGCCCGCGTCACGGGCCCGGTCGTCGACATCGAGTTCCCCCACGACGCCATCCCCGGCATCTACAGCGCGCTCAAGACCGACGTCTCGTTCGGCGAGGGCACCGAGACGACGACCATCACGCTCGAGGTCGCGCAGCACCTCGGCGACGACCTCGTGCGCGCCATCGCCCTCAAGCCGACGGACGGCCTCGTCCGCGGCCAGGAGGTGCGCGACACCGGCGAGCCGATCACGGTGCCCGTCGGCGACATCACCAAGGGCAAGGTCTTCAACGTCATCGGCGAGGCGCTCAACCTGCCCGACGGCGAGACGCTCGAGGTCAGCGAGCGGTGGCCCATCCACCGCAAGGCCCCCGCGTTCGACCAGCTCGAGTCGAAGACGCAGCTGTTCGAGACCGGCATCAAGGTCATCGACCTCCTCACCCCCTACGTGCAGGGCGGCAAGATCGGCCTGTTCGGCGGTGCGGGCGTCGGCAAGACCGTCCTCATCCAGGAGATGATCCAGCGCGTCGCGCAGGACCACGGTGGCGTGTCCGTGTTCGCCGGCGTCGGCGAGCGCACGCGCGAGGGCAACGACCTCATCCACGAGATGGAGGAGGCGGGCGTCTTCGACAAGACCGCCCTCGTCTTCGGCCAGATGGACGAGCCCCCGGGGACGCGTCTGCGCGTGGCCCTCTCGGCGCTGACGATGGCGGAGTACTTCCGCGACGTGCAGAAGCAGGACGTGCTGCTCTTCATCGACAACATCTTCCGCTTCACGCAGGCCGGCTCCGAGGTGTCCACGCTGCTGGGCCGCATGCCCTCCGCCGTGGGCTACCAGCCGAACCTCGCCGACGAGATGGGTCTCCTCCAGGAGCGCATCACCTCGACGCGCGGCCACTCGATCACCTCGCTGCAGGCGATCTACGTGCCGGCCGACGACTACACCGACCCGGCCCCGGCCACGACGTTCGCGCACCTCGACGCGACGACGGAGCTGAGCCGCGCGATCGCGTCGAAGGGCCTGTACCCGGCCGTCGACCCGCTCACGTCGACGAGCCGCATCCTCGACCCGCGCTACATCGGCGACGACCACTACCGCGTGGCGACGACGGTCAAGCAGATCCTGCAGAAGAACAAGGAGCTGCAGGAGATCATCGCGATCCTCGGCGTCGACGAGCTCTCCGAGGAGGACAAGATCGTCGTGTCGCGTGCACGTCGCATCGAGCAGTTCCTCTCGCAGAACACGTACATGGCGAAGAAGTTCACGGGCGTCGAGGGCTCCACGGTGCCGCTGAAGGACACGATCGAGTCCTTCGACGCCATCGCCAAGGGCGAGTTCGACCACGTGTCGGAGCAGGCGTTCTTCAACGTCGGCCCCATCACGGACGTCGAGGAGAAGTGGGCGCAGATCCAGAAGGAGAACGGCTGATGGCACTCGCCGTCAGCATCGTCTCCGCCGAGGCCGAGGTGTGGTCCGGCGAGGCGAGCCAGGTCATCGCCCGCACCGTCGAGGGCGAGATCGGCATCCTCTCGGGGCATGAGCCCGTGCTCGCGGTGCTCGGCGCCGGCCAGGTGCGCGTCACCCCCGTCGACGGCTCGGTCATCGCCGTCGACGCCGAGGACGGCTTCCTGTCGGTCGACCACGACCGGGTCGAGATCGTCGCCAGG
>NZ_BAAAQT010000006.1:453462-479505 GCF_039531815.1 Agrococcus versicolor
GCGAACGCGTCCTCGAGGCGACGATCGCGAAGGCGATGGCCGCCGCGCCCGCGCCGACGCCCGCGCGCCAGCGATGGATCGACGACGACCGTGCGCTGCGCGCGTCACCGACCATGCCGGCGATCGAGCGGTACGAGGGCGTGCTCTACGACGCGCTCGACGCCCGCGACCTCGCGGAGCCTGCGCGCGCATGGGTGGACGCGCACGTCGTCGTGGCCTCCGCGCTCTGGGGTCTCGTGCGCGCCGACGACGCCATCCCGTCGTACCGCTGCTCGTCGTCGGAGCTCACGGGGCCGCTGCGCGGCGTGTGGCGCGATGCGGGTGCGCAGCTGCAGGGCCAGGCCGTCGTCGACCTGCGCTCGAAGGCGTACGCCGACCTCGCTCCCGTCGCCGGCGCGATCGCGGTCGACGTCGTCGGCGAGGACGGCGCGGCCCTCAACCACTGGAACAAGCACGGCAAGGGCGCGCTCGTGCGACGCATGGCACGCGACGGCGTCGAGGCGACGTCGGCGGCCGAGCTCGCCGCATGGGCGGACGAGGCGGGCGTGCGCCTCAGGCTCGTCGCCGACGACCGGCTCGAGCTCACGGCGACGGCCGCGGGGCTGTGAGCGGCGTCCGCTGACAGCGCGACCGGCGCTCCGGCGCCGCGGCTAGGCTGGAGCGATGCGTCGCACGCTCGGAACCAGTGACATCGTCGTGAGCCAGGTCGGCCTCGGGCTCAACAACCTGGGACGCCCGGGCACGGCCACGGAGGAGCAGGCCGGCACCGACCGCCTCGTCCATGCGGCGATCGACCACGGCATCACGCTGCTCGACACCGCCGACATGTACGGCGTGCCGCCGACGACGAGCGAGACGCTGCTCGGCAACGCGCTGCAGGGCAAGCGCGACCAGGTCGTGCTCGCGACGAAGTGGGGCCACCAGTCCTTCGACGTCCCGGGTGCCGAGGACTGGGGTCCGAAGGGCGCGCGCCGATACATCCGCAACGCGGTCGACGCCTCGCTCACGCGCCTGCAGACCGACTGGATCGACCTGTACCAGCTGCACACGCCCGATCCGTCGACGCCGATCGCGACGACGATCGACGCGCTCGACGAGCTCGTCGAGGCGGGCAAGATCCGCGCCTACGGCCATTCGAACCTGTCGGGCGCGCAGATCCGCGAGGCGGCGGCGGTCGAGACGCCGAACGGCTTCGTGACCGCGCAGGACGAGTACAGCCTGCTCGCGCGCGGCGTCGAGGCAGAGGTGCTGCCCGCGGCTCGCGAGGCGCGGCTCGGCTTCCTGCCGTACTTCCCGCTGTCCAACGGCCTGCTGAGCGGCAAGTACACGCGCACCGACCAGCCGGAGGACGGCAGGCTCACGCGCATCAAGCCGCAGCTGCTCGAGGGCGTCGACTGGACGCTGCTCGAGGAGTACGACCGGGTCGCGCGCGACGCCGGGCTCACGATGCTCGAGGCGACGTTCGCGTGGCTCCTCGCGCAGGAGCCGGTCGTCTCGGTGATCGCGGGGGCGACGAAGCCCGAGCAGGTCGCGCAGAACGTCGCGGCGGGCGAGGCGCGCATGGGCACCGACGTCGTCGCCGCGATCTCCGACCTCTTCTCCTAGCCGGACGCCCTCGCGGGTCGCGCGCGTCCCTCACAGGGGCGCCGCGGCTCATGGTCGTCGTCCGGGCGCGGATCGCGTGGGCGCCCGACGGCAGGGTCTCGGGCATGCAGATCGTCCACGCCTCGTCGCCCCAGCAGCTCCTCCTCGCGCTCCCGCACCTCGCCGGTGCCGCGATCGCGCGATCGGTCGTCCTCGTGCCGTTCCACGGCACCCGCACGGGGATGGCGCTGCGCTGCGACATCCCGCACGTCGCGCGCGCCGCCCTGCCCGAGTGGGCCGACCAGGTGGTCGGCGCCGTCGTCGACGTCGAGCCGGACGCGGTCGCCATCGTGATCGTGAGCGACGCCGCGATCGGTGCGGGCGCCCTGCCGCATCGCGCCGTCGCCCGTGCCCTCGTCGCCGCCGCGCGCCGTGCGGCGCTGCCCGTGCGCGCGCGGCTGTGCCAGGCGGCCGACGCGTGGGGGGACTACGCGACGCCCGAGCGTGCGCGCGGCCCGCTCGCCGAGCTCGACGTCACCGACGGCCTGCCGTTCCTCGCCCCCGTGCCCGCACCGCGCGTGCCCGAGCCCGCGTCGCCGACGCGGCGCCTCGCCGTCCTGCACGCGCTCGAGGAGGTCGCGGCCTCGGGCGCCATGTGCGCCGCGCTGCACGATCCCGTCGTGCCGGTCGAGCTCGCGCTGCACGCCGCCGTCCTCGCGCCCGATCGTGCGGCGACGGTGCTCGCGCTCGTGCAGGATCCCTCCATCCGCGACGCGACGACGTGCCAGCTGCTCGATGGGCTCGCCGCAGGCGTCGAGGCGCATGCGCTGCAGCAGGGCGAGCCGTCGGACGCCGAGCCCGCGCGGCTGCTCGGCGTCGGCCCCGCGCCGGATCGCGCGCGCGTCGAGCGAGGCGTCGGCCTCCTCGAGCGGCTCGTGGCGCTCGCGCCCGACGGCATGCGCGCCGCGCCGCTCGTCATGCTCGCGACGCTGCACTGGCTGCTCGGGCGCTCCGGCACGGCGGCGGCGTGCGTCGAGGCCGCCCTGCAGGACGACCCGGAGCAGGGCATGGCGCTGCTGCTCGCGACCGTGCTGCACGCGGGCCTGCTGCCCGAGTGGGTCGCGGCCGAGCGGTCGGTCGCGTGACGCCCTCAGCGCACGACGGCGTAGCCCTGCTCGCCGCGCGCGTTGGCGGCCGCGCGCACCGAGCCGTCCGGCGCCCGGCTCGCGAGGCTCAGGCGACCGAGGCTCCAGTCGCCCGTGTCGGTCACGCGGTGCCCGCGACGGCGCAGGTCGTCGATGACGTCGGCGCCGAGGCGCGACTCGACGTGGAGCCCGCCGGGCTCCCACACGCGCGGGTCGAACGACGAGACGAGGTGGGTCGTGTGCCATGCGGGAGCGTCGATCGCGGCCTGCGGATCGAGGCCCAGCACGCCCATGCCGAGCAGCATCGACAGCTGCCACGAGTCCTGCTGGTCCCCGCCGGGGGTGCCGAAGGCCTCGACCGTGCCGTCGTCGTGGAGCGCCATCGACGGCGAGAGCGTCGTGCGGGGTCGGATGCCGGGCGCCATCGACGTCGTGAGGCCCTCCTCGAGCCACAGCATCTGCGCCCGCGTGCCGAGGCAGAACCCGAGGCCGTCGATCGTGGGGCTCGACTGCAGCCAGCCGCCGCTCGGGGTCGCCGAGACGACCATGCCGTCGCGGTCGACGACGTCGAGGTGGCACGTGTCGCCGCGCGTGGGCTCGCCGGCGCCCGCGGCGCGCGACGCGCCCTCGACCTCGACGACCGGCATGCGAGGCTCGCCGCGCAGCGCGCCGGGGCGCAGCTCGAGGGAGGCCGTGTCGCCGATGAGCGCGCGTCGCGCCGCGAGGTACGGCTCGTCGAGCAGGCCCGAGAGGTCGGCGCCGTCGCCGAACCAGGCGTCGCGGTCGGCGAAGGCGAGCTTCGCCGCCTCGGTCGCGAGATGGACGAGGTCGGCGTCGAAGCGGTCCGCCCGCGTCGGCAGGAGGGGCTCCAGGATGCCGAGCTGCGCGAGCAGCGCCGGGCCCTGCGTCCACGCGCCGCACTTCAGGACGCGGCGGCCGCGCCAGTCGAGCGCGAGCGGCGCCTCCCACGTCGGCCGCCAGGCGGCCATGTCCTCGCCCCGCAGCAGGCCGGGGTGGGCGTCGCCCGTCGCATCGACGACGGCGATGCGCGAGTGCCGGTCGATCGCCTCGGCGACGAAGCCCTCGCTCCAGGCGGCGAGCGCCGCGTCGCACGCGGCCTCGCGACCGAGGCCGGCGCCCGCGTCGACGAGCGTGCGGTACGTCGCCGCGAGCTGCGGCATGCGGATGCGCTGCCACGCCTCGGGCACGCCGTCGGCGAGCCACTGCGCGGCCGACGTCGGCCAGTCGCGCTCGAAGCGGTCGGCGCTCGCCGCGATCGTCGCGGCGACGCGCGGCAGGACGTGGTGACCGCGGTCGGCGAGGTCGATCGCGAACGCGAGCACGTCGGCCGGCGTCCACGTGCCGAGGTCGCGCAGCAGCGTGAGCCACGCGGGCACGGCGCCCGGCACGACGGCCGCGAGCGGACCCGTGCCCGGCACGTGGTCGACGCCGAGGTCGCGGTGCGCCGCGATCGTCGCCGCCGCGGGCGTGACGCCCTGCCCGCACAGGACGCGCGGCTCGGAGCCGGGCACGTGGACGATCGCGGGCAGGTCGCCGCCGGGGCCGTTGAGGTGCGGCTCGACGACGTGCAGCACGAAGCCCGCGGCGACCGCCGCGTCGGCGGCGTTGCCCCCGCGCTCGAGCACGGCCATGCCCGCGCTCGAGGCGAGCCAGTGCGTGGAGGCGACGGCGCCGAAGGTGCCGTGGAGGTCGGGCCTCGTGCGCACGCTAGAGCTGCCCCTGCGCGCGGGTGAGGACGTCGCGGAGGATCTCGGTGATCTCGCCGAACTCGGGCTCGCCGATGGTGAGGGGAGGCGCGAGCTGGATCACGGGGTCGCCGCGATCGTCGGCGCGGCAGTACAGCCCCGCCTCCCACAGCTCCTTCGAGAGGAAGCCGCGCAGCAGGCGCTCGGACTCGGGGCCGTCGAACGACTCCTTCGTCTGCTTGTCCTTCACGAGCTCGATGCCGAAGAAGTAGCCCTCGCCGCGCACGTCGCCCACGATGTCGAGGTCGAGCAGCGTCTCGAGCGACGAGCGGAAGGCGGGGGAGAGGGTGCGGACCCGCTCGAGCAGCCCCTCGTCCTCGAACAGGTCGAGGTTGGCGTTCGCGACGGCGGTCGAGACCGGGTGGCCGCCGAACGTGTAGCCGTGGCTGAACATGGCGTCGGCGTGCCGGAACGGCTCGTAGACGCGGTCGCTGACGATGGTGCCGCCGAGCGGCGAGTAGCCGCTCGTCACGGCCTTCGCGAACGTGATCATGTCCGGCTCGAAGCCGTACGCGTCGCAGGCGAACATGTGCCCGATGCGGCCGAAGGCGCAGATGACCTCGTCGCTCACGAGCAGCACGTCGTGCCGGTCGCAGATCTCGCGCACGCGCTGGAAGTACCCGGGCGGGGGCGGGAAGCAGCCGCCGGCGTTCTGCACGGGCTCGAGGAAGACGGCCGCGACGGTCTCGGGGCCCTCGAACTGGATCATCTCCTCGATGCGGTCGGCGGCCCAGATGCCGAACTCCTCGTCGGTGGTGCCGGCGAAGCCCGACTCCTCGGCGCGGTAGCGGTTCGTGTTCGGCACGCGGAAGGTGCCCGGCACGAGCGGCTCGAACATCTGCTTCGCCGACGGGATGCCCGTGATCGCGAGCGCGCCCTGCGTCGTGCCGTGGTAGGCCACCGCGCGCGAGATGACCTTGTGCTTCATGGGCTTGCCCTGGATGCGCCAGAACTGCTTCGCGAGCTTGAAGGCGGTCTCGACCGCCTCGCCGCCGGACGACGAGAAGAAGACGTGGTCGAGGCTGCCGGGCGCGTACGACGCGAGGCGGTCGGCGAGCTCGATCGCCGGCGGATGCGCGTACGACCACAGCGGGAAGAAGGCGAGCTCCTTCGCCTGCCGCGCGGCGGCGTCCGCGAGCGACTCGCGCCCGTGGCCCGCCGCGACGACGAACAGGCCCGCGAGCCCGTCGATGTAGCGGCGTCCGGCGTCGTCGAAGATGTGGTGGCCCTCGCCCTTGACGATGATGGGCGTCTGCCCCGCCTCGATCGCCGACTGGCGCGCGAAGTGCATCCAGAGGTGGTCGGCGGCCTTCGCCTGCAGCCCGGTGAGCTCGTGCATGATCCTCCTAGCGGGTGCCCCAGTCGTAGCGCTGCTCGACGAGGCGCATGTACAGGAACGTCTCGGTGGCGGCGACGCCCTCGATGGTGCGGACATGGGTGTTGAGCAGCTCGATGAGCGCGTCGTCGTCCTCGCAGACGACCTCCGCGATCACGTCGAACGAGCCTGCGGTGAGCACGACGTAGTCGATCTGGGGGAGTGCCGCGAGCGTCTCGGCGACCATGACGGTGTCGCCGTGGACGCGCAGGCCCACCATCGCCTGCCTGCGGAAGCCCAGCTGCAGCGGGTCGGTCACGGCGACGATCTGCATGACGCCCGACTCGGTGAGGCGCTGCACGCGCTGGCGCACGGCGGCCTCGCTCAGGCCGACCTCGCGACCGATGTCGGCGTACGACCGGCGACCGTCGCGCTGGAGCCGCTCGATGATCGCCTTCGACACGTCGTCGAGCCCGGGATTCCTGCGATCGGCCATGGACAACGATCCTGGCCGACCCAGGCCGATGCTGCAAGGGATTCCGTCGTCGGGATGCGGCGGCATCCACGGATTCCGTCGCCGACGCCGCCCTGGGGAGCGCGCACGCGCACGCGCCCCGCATCTGGGAGACTGGTCCGTGTGACGCACATCGGAGCGCCTGTCGGCGAGCACACGGGCCAGGGGCCGGCGAGCCAGACGTTCCAGGTCCGCTGGGCCGGCACGACCGACGTCGGCCTGCGCCGGGCGCACAACGAGGACAGCCTCGTGACCCAGCCCCCCGTGTTCGCCATCGCCGACGGCATGGGCGGCCACTCGCACGGCGACATCGCGAGCCGCGTCGTCGTCGAGCGTCTCGGCGAGCTCGGCGGACGCGAGCGCGTCGAGCCCGCGGACGTCGTCGAGGCGCTGCGCGAGGCGACGGCCGACATCGCGCGCCAGGCGGGCGACGCCGACGCGGGCACCGGCACGACCGTGACGGGCTGCGCCTTCGCCGAGCACGACGGCGAGCCGTACTTCGCGATCTTCAACGTCGGCGACTCGCGCACCTACGCGATGCTCGGCGAGCGGCTCACGCGCATCACCGTCGACCACTCGGTCGTGCAGGAGCTCGTCGACGCCGGCCTCCTCGCGGAGGACGAGGCCGAGTCGCACCCGGAGGCGAACGTCGTCACGCGGGCCGTCGGCTTCAACGCCGATCCCGTGCCGGACTACTTCCTGCTGCCGATCATGCCGAGGCTGCGCCTCCTCGTGTGCTCCGACGGGCTCACGAAGGAGATCACGGACGTCGAGATCGAGCGCATCCTCGGCGAGCACGAGGAGCCCCACGCCGCGTGCGAGGCGCTCGTCGACGCCGCGCTCGACGCGGGCGGCCGCGACAACGTGACGGTCGTCGTCGTCGACGTGCTCCGCGCGCCCGAGGTCGAGGACGTCGACCGCACCGTGCCCCGGGCGACGCTCCGCGAGGACTGACATGGCCGCCAGGCTGCCGTCGTCGCCTCCGGTGCTGCCTGGGTTCACGCACGTCCACATCCTGGGCAAGGGCGGGTTCGCCGACGTCTTCCTGTACGAGCAGAACCTGCCGCGGCGCCCCGTCGCCGTGAAGGTCATGCACGCCGACCTCGTCGACGATCGCGTCCGCAGCGCGTTCCGGTCCGAGGTCAACCTCATGGGCAGGCTCAGCGCCCATCCCTCGATCCTCTCCGTCCACTCGGCGAGCGTGTCGGCCGACGGCAGGCCGTACCTCGTCATGGAGCTCTGCTCGACGGAGATCGGCGACCGGTTCCGCGAGCGCCCCTTCGAGCTCGACGAGGCGCTCGAGGTCGTCGTCCGCATCGGCGGCGCGCTCGAGACGGCGCACCGGGCGGGGACGCTCCACCGCGACGTCAAGCCCGCCAACATCCTCACGACCGCGTTCGGGCATCCCGTGCTGTCGGACTTCGGCATCGCGGCGAACATGCACCTGGGCGATCACGAGGCCGAGGGCGTCTCGGTGCCGTGGTCGGCCCCCGAGGTGCTGCGCGACGAGACGGCGGGCACCGTCGCGAGCGAGGTGTGGTCGTTCGGCGCCACGCTCTACTCGCTCGTCGCCGGCCGCAGCCCCGCCGAGATCCGCGGCGGCCGCAACGGCACCGACGAGCTCACGGCCCGCATCCTCGCGCACGACATCCAGCCGTTCGACGTCGACGCCCCCGAGGCGCTGCGCGCCGTCGTGCGGAAGGCGCTCGCGAAGGATCCCGCCGACCGGTACCACGCCATCCTGCCGATGGTCGAGGACCTGCAGGCGGTCCAGCTCGAGATGGGGGTGCCCGTCACGCCGATCGACCTCCAGGAGCGTCCCTGGTCGCGCGACGTCGAGGGGGCCGCCGACGAGCCTCGCGAGGAGGAGCTGCCGTTGCGGGCGCGCGCCGCTCGCAGGCGGGCGCCGATGCGCGGCGCCCAGCAGATCGACATCTCGTCGTCGACGCAGGCGGCGCCGCCGCCGTCGCGGCGCGGCCTCGTCTCGGTGCTCGCGGGCGCCGCGACGGCCGTCGTGCTGGGCGCGGTCGCGGTCGTCGCCGTGGCGGTCACGACCATCCAGGGCACCGTGCCCGTCGTCGACGAGGTCGTCGCCGAGCCCGTCGACGGCGGCGTCGCCTTCACGTGGGACGACCCCGGGCTCGTCGACGCCGACTCCTACCTCGTGACGACCGCCTCGGGCGACGCCGTCATCCAGCGCGGCTCGACCTTCCGCCTGTCCGGCGCGACCGGCGACGAGCTGTGCATCACGGTCGCCGTGAACCGCGACGGGCGCTCGGGCGACGCCGCCGAGGCGTGCGGGGAGGTGCCGTGAGCCGGGCGACCCGCATCGGCGGCATCGCGCTCGGCGGCGCGCTCGCCGTCGCCGTCGTGGCCGCGGCGAGCCTGTGGCAGGGCAACGCGGCGCTCGATCCCGACCTCGACGCCTCGAGCGTGTGGGTCGCGAACGCCTCGGCGGACCTCGTGGGGGTCGTGAACACGCAGACCGACGAGCTCGAGTCGATCGTCGCGCCAGGAGGGGCGGCGAGCGAGGTCGTGCAGGGCGCGGGCGGCGTCGTCGTCGTCGACCGGGCGGCGAGCGTGCTGCGCACGATCGACCCCGCGACGCTCGAGCGCGGGCCCGCCGTGCTCGTGCCGTCGGGGTCCGACGTCCAGGTGTCGGGCGCCGCGGTGTCGATCGTCGCGCCGTCGAGCGGCGACGTCTGGGTCACGGACGTGGAGGCGCTCGAGCGCGGCGAGGAGCTCGGCGAGCCCGTGGTGCAGCTCGGTCGCGGCACGGTCGCGGCGCTGACCTCGTCGGTGCTCTTCGCGGCCTCGCCGGGGCTCGGTCGCGTGCTCGAGATCGACGTCGCGTCGGGCGAGACGCTCGCGACGTCGGATGCGCCGATGTCGCCCGACGAGCCGAGCCTGCAGCTCACGGCCGTCGGATCGCGATGGGTGCTGCTCGACACGACGTCGAACGTGCTCTCGAGCGGCGGCTGGCAGGTGCGCCTCGACGCCGAGTCGGCGACGCTGCAGCTGCCCGGTCCCGCGTCGGGGCGCGTGCTCGTCGCGACGCAGGAGGGCATCGAGGCCCACGAGCTCGGCGTGCAGTCGGTCGAGGTCGAGGTCGCGGGCGTCGAGGGCCAGCCCTCGAGGCCGCTCGTGCGCGACGGCTGCGTGTTCGGGGCGTGGTCGTCCGGCACCGCATGGCGCGGATGCGGCGACGGCGAGGGCGCCGCGCTCGACCTCGACGGCGTGCAGACGGGTGCGACGCTCGAGCTCGCCGCGCACGGCGACGCCGTCGTGCTCTCGGACGCGTCGACGGGCGACGCGTGGACGATCGGACGCGACGGCGCGCTCGTCGACGACTGGTCGCTGCCGGCGCCGCCCGAGGAGGCGCCCGGTGGCGAGGAGCCCGACGACCCGGGCGCGGGCGCGGACGATCCCGAGCAGCTGCCGCCCGTCGCCGTCGACGACGAGCTCGGTGCGCGTCCGGGCGAGGTCGTGCTCCTGCGCGTGCTCGAGAACGACTCGGATCCGAACGGCGACGTGCTCACGGTCGTCGACGTGCAGGGCGATCCTGCCGCGTCGATCGCGCGCGACGGCCGCAGCATCCGCCTCGCGCTGCCCGCCGACGCCTCCGGCACGCTCTCGCTGCAGTACCGCATCTCGGACGGCGCGGGCGGCGAGGACGTCGCGACCGCGACGGTCGCGGTGCGCACGCCGCTCGAGGACGAGCCGCCGGCGCCGCAGCGCTCCGCGTCCGTCGACGTCGCGCCCGGCGAGACCGTCGTCCTCGACGCCTTCGAGCACTGGGTCGATCCCGACGGCGACGCGCTCGTGCTCGTCGACGCCTCGAGCGACGCCGGCGACGTCGTGCGCTTCCGGCCCGACGGCCGCATCGAGGTCACCGACGGCGGCGCGGGCACGGTGCGCGACCTCGCCATCGCCGTCTCCGACGGCGCGTCCGTCGTGCGTGGCAGCATCGGCCTCGTGCCCGTCGAGGAGCCGCCGCTCGTCGCCGGCACCGTGACGGCCACGACGCGCGTCGGCCAGACCGCGGTGCTCGAGCCGCTGCTCTCGGCGCGCGGCGGCAGCACGATCGAGCTGCACAACGTCACGGGACCTGCGGGCGTCGTCGCCGCGAGCTACGTCGACGACACGATCACGGTGACGCCGGACGCCGTCGGCACCGTCGTCTTCACGTACGTCGTGAGCGACGGCTCGGCGATCGCGACGGGGCAGGTGCGCGTGCAGGTGCTGCCGGCCGTCGACGCCTCGACGCCGCCGCGGCCGACGCAGCACGCCGTCGGGGTGCTCGCGGGCGGCGCGGTCGAGGTGCCGATCGCTGACCTCGACGCGGACCCGTCGGGCGGCGTGCTCGTCGTGACGGGCGCGCGGGCCGACGACGATGTCGTGCGCGTCGACGTCGTCGACCAGGAGCGCGTGCGCATCGAGCTCGCAGGTCCGCTCGAGGGTGCGGCCACCGTGCGCTACGGCATCTCGAACGGCGTCTCGAGCGCCGAGGGCACGATCGCGGTCGTCGAGCGCGACGCCGCGATGCAGGCGCCCATCGCCCGCGACGACGCCGTGCGAGTCCAGCCGGGCGGCGCGGTCGACGTGCCCGTGCTGACGAACGACGAGCATCCCGACGGCGCGCCGCTCGAGCTCGTGGGCGAGCTCGTCGAGCCGGCGGCCGTCGGCCTCGCCTTCGTCGACGGCGACCGACTCCGCTACGTCGCGCCGAGCGAGCCGGGCGAGGTGGAGGTGACCTACGAGGTCCGCGGACCCGACGGGCAGAGCGCGTTCGCGACGGTGCGGATCGTCGTCGCCGACTCGGACGCCGCGACGAACGTCGCCCCCGCGCCCCCGACGGTCGACGCGCGCGTCGTCGCCGGCGAGACCGTGGACATCCCCATCGACCTCACGACGGCCGACCCGAACGGCGACGGCGTCTCGCTCGTGGGCCTGTCGACGCCGGCGAGCCTCGGCAGCGTCACGATCGTCGACGGCGGCACGCTGCGGTACGAGGCGGGCGGCTACTCGGCGGGCACCGAGACGCTCACGTACGTCGTCGCCGACGACCTGGGCGCGCAGGCGAGCGGCGTCGTGCGCATCGGCGTCGCCGCGCCCGACGTCGCGGCGGCCCCGCCGGTCGCCGAGCCCGACGTCGTCGAGCTGCAGCCGGGCACGACGCAGACGGTCGACGTGCTCGCGAACGACCTCGACCCGGCCGGGCTCGCGCTCGACGTCGTCGGGGCCGTCGCGCAGGGCGCGATCCGCGCCGAGGTGCAGGACGGCGAGGTGCTCGTGTCCGCCGGCACCGAGGTCGGCGAGTTCGGCGTCGTCGTGACGATCGAGTCCTCGCGCGGCGCGCAGGCCGTCGGCTGGCTGCGCGTCATCGTCGACGAGGACGCCGAGCCGCCCGCGCCGCGCGCGCAGGACGTACGCGTGCCCGTCACGACGATCCTCGACCGGGCGGAGGTCGTCGTCGAGCCGATGGATGCCGTGACGGTCGCCGACGGCGCGATCGAGCAGCTCGAGGTGACGCTGCCGCTCGACGTCGACGGCGCGTCGCTCGCCGCCGACGGCTCGCTGCGGGTCGAGGTGCGCCCCGCGACGCGCATCGTGCCGTACACGGTGACGCGCGAGGACACGGGGGCGTCGGCATCGGCCCTCGTCGTCGTGCCGGGCACCCAGGACGCGCTGCCGCAGCTGCGCCCCGACGCGCCGCCCATCGTCGTGGCCTCGGGCGAGACGATCGAGATCGACATCGACGACCACGTCGTCGCGGTCGACGGCGATCCCGTCGTGCTCACCGACGCCTCGACCGTGCGCGCCGAGCACTCCGACGACGGCCAGCCCGTCGTCGACTCCGGCACGCTGCGCTTCACGTCGGCGCCGGGCTTCTTCGGCTTCGCGAGCATCGCCTTCGAGGTCACCGACGGCGACTCGCCGAGCGATCCCGAGGGGCGCGTCGCGCCCATCGTGCTGCCGATCGTCGTCGAGCCCGGCGAGGGGCTCCCGGGCCGCGTCCTCGGCACGACGGTGCAGCTCGAGCAGGGCGGCACGCGCGAGCTCGACCTCGCGCGCATCACCACGGCGCCCGATCCCGCGCTCGTCGCGCGGTTCGACTGGTCGCTCGGCGCCATCCCCGAGGGGTTCACGGCGGCGATCGTCGGATCGACGCTGACGATCGGCGCGGCGCCCGGCGTCGACGTGGGCACGATCGGGAGCCTCGAGGTCGGGGTGTCCGGCCCGAACGGCGAGGGCGTGCCCGGCGAGCTGCGCCTGCAGACCATCTCGTCGACGCGCCCGCTCGCGCAGCCGCAGCCCGACCGCGTCGAGGTGCGGCGCGGCGGCTCGGCGAGCGTCGACCTGCTCGCGAACGACGAGGCCACGAACCCGTTCCCCGGCACGCCCCTCGCGCTCGCCGCGGTCGACCAGGCCACCGCGCCGCTCGGCGTCTCGGTGCAGCGCGACCCCGGCTCGAGCGCCGTGACCGTGCAGGCCTCGGATCTCGCGCAGGTCGGCACGACGACCATCCGCTACCAGGTGCTCGACGAGACCCTGGATCCGCGGCGCGCGGTGTGGAGCACGCTCACGATCGTCGTCCACGACGTGCCCGACCGGCCGGCACCGCCGACGCAGGCCGCCGACGTCCACGTCGACGGCGGCCTCGTCGTGCGCATCACGCCGCCCGGCGACGGCAACAGCCCCATCCTCGGCTACACGCTGCTCGGGCCCGGCGGGTACCGCCACGAGTGCGCGCCCGCGGCGACGTGCACGCTCACCGACCTCCCGGTCGGCGTCGACGTGCGGCTCCAGGTCGTCGCGCGCAACGCCGTCGGCGCGAGCCAGCCGTCGTCGCCGTCCGAGCCCATGCACGCCGACCGGCTCCCCGCGCCCGTCACGGGCGTCTCGGCCACGCCGACGTCGACCGCGGGCGCGACGATCGTGCGCTGGCAGCCGGCGACGACCCCCGCGGGCGCCTCGGGCATCACGGGCTACCTCGTGCGGGTGCAGGGGCCCGGCGTCGACGTCGTGCAGCGGCTCGACGCCGCAGCGCGGGAGTCGATCGTCGCCGGGCTGCAGCCGGGCCAGGCGTACCGCGTCGACGTCGCCGCCACGAACGCCGCGGGCGTCGCCGACGAGGCGTGGCGGTGGTCGACGCCGCTCGACTTCACCGCCGTCGGGCCTCCCGGCCAGACGACGGTGCTGCTGACGGGCTACGACGAGTCGCAGAGCCGAGCGACGGTCACGTGGGCGGCACCTTCGACGGGCGGCGCCGCGCTGCGCTACCGCATCGCGACCGTCCCCGAGGGCCAGACGCCGGCCGCGTGCGCGCCCGGAGGCGGCGGTGGCGCCGAGACCTCGGGCACCGCGACGGTGCGCTCGGGCCAGCGCCTGCAGGTCGTCGTCATCGCCGACAACGGCTGGTTCTGCTCCTCGTCGGTGAGCCAGGTCGTCTACGGCGTGCCCGCGCGCGTCGACGCCTCGGCCGTCGCCGTCGGCACGACCCAGGCGGGCGGCCGCGGCGCGCTCGACGTCGCGATCACGCGCGCCGACCTCGGCGCGGGGCTGCGGCTGCAGGCGCGCCTCGTGAGCGGCGGCACCACGAGCGGCTGGGTCGACGTCGCCGCGTCGCCGTCGACCTCCGCGCCCGCATTCCTCACGCCGCAGCCGCTGCCGGTGTCGTACGGGCAGTCGTACCGCGTGGAGGTGCGGCAGTGCGCCTCGAACGGCGGGCAGCCCACCTGCAGCGCGCCGACGGCCGTCGGCGGCGAGGTCACGCCGCTCGCGCTCGCGGCGACCGTGCAGCGCTGCAGCACGGCGCAGCAGCCGCTCGTCGTCGCGCTGCCGTCCAACACGGGCGGCTGGACGTCGTCGGCCTCCGTGCGCTTCCGCTCGAGCCCCAACGGCCCGTGGTCCGACGCCCAGCCGTACGTCCCCGGCGAGACGCCCGTGCCCTTCGGCACGACCCAGGTCGAGGTGACGGGGCAGGTAGCCTCGTCAGGACTCAGCGGCGAGACCGTCGAGCACGCCACCCCCACCATCGCCGCATGCCAGATCTAGGAGCGTCCATGACCGACGACGGCGTGACCGCCATCCGCGAGCTCGGCGACCGCATGGCCGAGGCGATCGAGCCCGTGCTCGTCGGCAAGTCGCACGTCGTGCGGCTCGCGCTCGCGGCCATGCTCTCCGGCGGCCACCTGCTCGTCGAGGACAACCCGGGCACCGGCAAGACCTCCCTCGCGCGCGCCCTCGCCGCCTGCATCTCGGGCTCGGCCTCGCGCATCCAGTTCACGCCCGACCTCCTGCCCGGCGACATCACGGGCGTGAGCATCTGGGACCAGTCGACCGGCACCTTCACCTTCCACGAGGGACCCGTCTTCGCGAACATCGTGCTCGCCGACGAGATCAACCGCGCGAGCCCCAAGACGCAGTCGGCGATGCTCGAGGTCATGCAGGAGGGCCGCGTCACGGTCGACGGCAAGCCCAACGCCGTGCCGACGCCGTTCATGGTCGTCGCGACGCAGAACCCCATCGAGCAGTCCGGCACGTACCGCCTGCCCGAGGCGCAGCTCGACCGCTTCGCGCTGCGCACCTCCGTCGGCTACCCCGACCACGCCTCGACGCTGCGCATCCTCGAGGGCTCGGCCGATCCCGTCGACCCGTCGTCGCTCGCGCCCGTCGTCGACACCGCGACGCTGCAGCGGCACATCGCCGCCGTCACGCGCGTGCACGTGGACGCCGCGGTCGCCGACTACGTCGCGCGCATCGTCGAGGCGACGAGGCAGTCGGGGGAGGTGCGCCTGGGCGTCAGCGTGCGCGGCGCGCTCTCGCTCGTGCGCACGGCCCGCGCGTACGCGGCGCTCGACGGCCGCGACTACGTCACGCCCGACGACATCAAGGCGCTCGTGATCCCGGTGCTGGGCCACCGCATCGTGCTCGAGCCCGAGGCCGAGCTCGACGGCATCACGCAGGAGACGATCCTGCAGCAGCTCATGCTCTCGACGTCGCCGCCGAGAGGGCGCGGCGGCTCGTGATCGAGCGGCTGCGACGCGCCTCGCGGGTCGTCACCGGCTGGGGCTGGACGCTCGTGGGCGTCGCCGTCGTGGGCGGCGTGCTCGGCGTCGTGCTCGGCTGGGCCGAGCTCGTCGTCGCCGCGTCGGCCGCGCTCGTGCTCGTGCTCGCGGCCGTGCCGTGGATCGTCGGGCAGCGCGACGTCGACGTGCGCCTGGCGCTCTCGGCCGAGCGCGTGCCCGTCGGGCAGAGCGCGCACGCGACCCTCGTCGTCCGCAGGCCGGGGCGCGTCTTCGCGCCGCGCGCGGTCGACGTGCTCGTCGGCGACGTCACGTACCGCCTCGACCTGCCGCGCCTGGGCACGGGCGACGAGACGACGCAGCGCATCGTGCTCGACACGCGCAGGCGCGGCCGCGTCGTCGTCGGCCCCGCGACCGTGCTGCGCACCGATCCGTTCGGCATCCTCGAGCGCACCCACGTCCTGACGCTCGCGGCCGAGCTCGTCGTGCATCCGCGCCTCGCGCGCATCCCGGCCGTCGCCGCCGGCCTCGTGCGCGACCTCGAGGGGGAGGCGTCGGCCGAGCTCACGGCCGACGACGTCGCCTTCCACAGCCTGCGCGACTACCACCCGGGCGACGAGCCGCGGCACGTGCACTGGCGCTCGACGGCGCGCACGGGGCAGCTGCTCGTGCGCCAGTTCGAGCCGTCGAAGCGCAGCGACACCCTCGTGTGCGTCTCGACGTGCGACGACGACTACGGCGCGGACGACTTCGAGCTCGCGCTCGAGGTCGTCGCGACCATCGCGACGGGGGCCATCGCCGAGCGGCGCCGCGTGCGCGTCGTCGAGAGCCCGACGACGGGCAGGCTCGACCCCGCACCCGTCGACGCTCGCACGCGCGACCGCCTGCTCGACGGCCTCACGGACCTCTCGACGGATCGACGCCTCGGCATCGTCGACGTCGTGCGCTCGGTCGCGCTGTCGCCGCAGGCGTCGGTCGCCTGGATCGTCGTGGGCAGCGCAGCGCCGCCGAGGAGGATCCGGGAGGCCGCGGGCCTCCTGCCGCCCGACGTCGCCCCCATCGTGCTGCGCGCCGACGCGCTCGCGCCGCCGTCGGTCGGCAGGCTCGCGCGCGTGCCCGTGCTGACGATCGGGCTGCTCGAGGACCTCGCCCGCGGCCTGCGATCGGAGTCGCTCGCATGACGGGGGTGCCGACGTGACGCAGTGGCGGCTCGCGGCGCTCACGACGAGCGTCCTCGCCATCCTCGCCGCATGCCTGCCCATGGGGGCGCTCTTCGGGTCGACGCGCATCGTGCCGGTCGTCGCGACGGCGCTGCTCGTCGGCACGGGCATCGCGCTGCTGGGCTGGTGGCGGCGGTGGCCGGCGCTCTGGCTCATCCTCGTCGGCATCGCCGCGTTCCTCGTCGTCGCCCCACCGCTCGCCGCGCCGGAGGCGCTCGCGGGCATCCTGCCGACCTTCGACGCGTACGGCATCGTGGTGCCCGCCATCTGGCAGTCGTGGCGCGACATCCTCACGATCGCGCCGCCCGTGGGCGTCGGCAGCGGCGTGCTCGTCGCGCCGCTCCTGCTCGTGCTGGTCGGCAGCGCGATCTCGGGATCCGTCGTGCTGCGCGTCCACCGCGCCGAGCTCGCGGGCATCGTGCCGGTCGCGATCGCGGCGTGGACGATCCTCTTCGGTCCTGCGAAGCCGTGGGAGCCCGTGCTCCACGCCGTGCTCGTCATGTCGCTCGTCGTCGCGCTCGTGTCGATCGTGCGGCAGGCCCGACGTCGGCGCGCGGCGCCGAGGACCCTCTCGACGCTGTGGCGTCGCACGGTCGCCTCGCTCACCGTCGCGGCGGCCGCGATCGCGTGCGGCGTCGTCGGCGGCGCCGTGTCGCTCGGCGATCGCGTCGTCCTGCGCTCCGAGCCCGTCGCGCTCGACACGAGCGACCTCGCGAGCCCGCTGTCGGCCTTCCGAGCGTCGCACGCGCCCGAGCGTCGCGACGAGACGGTCGTCGTCGCGACGGGCATGCGGTCGGGCGATCGGCTCGTCGTCGCGGTCCTCGACGCCTACGACGGCGTCGTCGCGGGCATCGGCGACGCGGCGTTCGTGCGCATGCCCGCCGTGCCGCCCGCGGGCGAGGACGTGCTCGGCGTCACGGTGCAGGACCTCGACGGCACCTGGGTGCCGCACGTCGGGACGCCCGAGAACGTCGGCTTCGTCGGTGCGCGGGCACCGCAGCTGCAGGCCACCCTGCACGTCGACGCGGACACGGGCGACCTGCTCGCGACCGCGGGCCTCGAGGAGGGCGACGCCTACGAGGTGGCCTTCGCGCGCGACGCCCCCGTCGAGGACCTCGCCGCGCTCACGCCCGCCGGCGCACCGCGCCTCGACGTCGTGCCGCCGGCCGACGCCGTCACCTGGCTGTCGGGGTGGACGGAGGACGCGTCGACGCCGGGGGAGCGCCTCGCGGGGCTCGTGGCGGGCCTCGCGAGCGACGGCTACCTCAGCCATGGCACCGAGGGCGAGCCCGCGAGCCGCGCCGGCCACTCGCTCGCGCGCGTCGCGGAGCTCTTCGACGGCGTCATGGTCGGGGACGGCGAGCAGTACGCCGTGACGGCGGCGCTGCTCGCCGAGCAGCTCGGCTTCCCCGCGCGCATCGTCGTCGGGTACGTGCCCGACGTCGTCGACGGCGCACCGACCTCCGTCGTCGCGGGCGACCTCGACGCCTGGATCGAGGTGTCGACGCAGGAGGCCGGATGGGTCACGGTGCCGGTCACGCCCGACGCGCGGCCGATCCCCGAGGAGGAGGCGACGGCCCCGAGGCCCTCGACGCAGCCGCAGCCGCCCGCCGGCCCCGTGCTGCCCGAGGGCGGCCAGGATCGCGGCGAGCAGCCCGCCGACCCCGTGCAGCCGCCGGCGCAGGACATGGAGGACCGCACGCTCGCGACCGTCCTCGGCATCCTCGCGCTCACGCTCGGTGGGATGCTCCTGCTCGCCTCGCCCGTGCTCGGCATCCTCGGCGCGAAGCTCGTGCGTCGCCGCCGACGTCGCCTCGCGCCATCGAGCGCCGACCGCGTGGACGGCGCATGGAGGGAGTTCGTCGACGCCGCGGTGGATCGCGGCAGACGCGGCCAGGCGGGCGCGACGAGGCTCGAGTACGCGCGCGACGACGGCGAGACGGGGTTCGCGCGCACGATCGACGCCGCGATGTTCGGCCGTGCCGCGCCCGACGACGCCGCCGTGGACGCCGCGTGGGCGCAGGGCGCGGATCTCGTGGCCGGGCTCGACCGCGACCGGTCGCGCATCGAGCGCGTCCGCGCGCGCCTCTCGCTGCGGTCGCTGCTGCGGCGCTGAGTCCCGCACAGCCCCGTCGCGTCCACACGGCGTGCGCCGTCCGGCCGCCCACGGCGACCGCGGCGCGAGGGTGGGACGGTGCGCGATCGACTCCAGCTCCCCCTGCCACCCGCCGAGCCGCCCGCCCCGTCGTTCCCGGTGCTCGCGAGCCTCGCGCCGATCGTGGGCGCCGGCGCGCTGTGGCTCGTGACGCAGCTGTCGACGATGCTGCTGCTCGCCCTGCTCGGGCCGGTCATCGCGCTCGCGAGCCTCGGAGACGGCCGACTGCAGCGTCGGCGAGCCCTGCGGCGCGAGGCAGCCCGCTTCGCCCGCGAGTGCGACGCCCTCGACGAGCGCATCGTCGCGGCGCATGCCGACGAGGCCCGGGCGCTCGCGCTCGCGCATCCCGACGCCCGCGCGTGCGCCGTCGCCCCCGTCAACGACCCGCACCGGTGGCGGCACGAGGAGGGCGATCCCGTGCCGGTCGCGCTCGGCGTGGGCGCCGTGCCGTCCGCGGCGGCGCTCGAGGGGAACGCGCAGCCGCAGCCGCCCGCCGTGCAGGCGAGGATCGACGCGCTGCGCGCCCACGCCGGGCACGTCGACGCACCGCTCGTCGTCGACGCGCGCCTCGGCGTCGGCCTCGTCGCAGGTCCGGGCGTCGGCGACGCGCACGTGCGCAGCCTCGCGCTGCAGGTCCTCGCGCGCCTGCCGCCGCACGCCGCGCGCGTCGTCGTCGAGGCCGACGCGTCCTGGGCGTGGATCGACGCCGTGCCGCATCGCGTCGATCGCAGCCTCGACGCTCGGCGCACGCTCGTGCGCGTGCTCGCCGACGGCGCCGAGGTGACGCTCGCCGCCGCGCCCACGGCGGAGGCGCTGCCGCGCGACTGCCGCGTCGTCGTCGACGCCGCGCTCGACGTCGTGCGACTGGGGGAGCGATCGGCGACGCCGTCGCTCGTCTCGGTGCGCGAGGCCGCGCGCGCGGCATCGCGCCTCGCCACGGCCGCCGACGAGGCGGGGCTCGGCGGCCAGGCGGCGCTGCCGACGCTCGTGCGGCTCGCGGACCTCGCGCAGGACGCGCCGGGCGTCCTGCCCGCGACCTTCCTCGCCGGGCCGCTGCCGATCGCGATCGACCTCGCCGTCGACGGGCCGCATGCCGTCGTCGGCGGCACGACGGGGTCCGGCAAGAGCGAGCTGCTCCTGGCGTGGATCGCGGCGCTCGCCCGCCGGCACGACCCGAGCGAGCTCGCCGTGCTCCTCGTCGACTTCAAGGGCGGCGCGTCGTTCGCGGCGCTGCGCGGCCTGCGCCACTGCGTGGGCGTCGTCACCGACCTCGACGAGCACGGTGCCGCGAGGGCGATCGAGAGCCTGCGTGCCGAGATCCGCCACCGGGAGCGCGCGCTGCAGGCGCAGGGCGCACGATCGATCGAGGAGGCGTCGGGCCTCGGGCGGCTCGTGATCGTCGTCGACGAGTTCGCGGCGATGCTCCACGAGCTGCCGGACCTCCTGCGGCTCTTCACGGACGTCGCGGCGCGCGGACGCAGCCTCGGCATGCACCTCGTCCTGTGCACGCAGCGCCCGGCCGAGGCCGTGCGCGACGGCGTGCTCGCGAACTGCGGCATCCGCATCTCGCTGCGCGTGCCCGACGACGCCGACAGCATCGCCGTCACGGGCGTGCCGGACGCCGCCCGCCTGCGGCTCGACGAGCGCGGTCGCTGCGTCGTGCGCATCGCGGGCCAGGCGACGCTGCACGCGCAGTCCGCCCTCGCCGACGCGGCGCTGCTCGAGCGCGTCGTCGCCGACTCGCACGCGCACGCCGCCCCGCGCAGGCCGTGGTGCGATCCGCTGCCCGCGCGCGTGCGCCCCGCGGACCTGCCGGCGCACGTCGCCGGCGGCACGGGCACCGCCGTCGTGCTCGGCCTCGTCGACCGTCCTGCCGCGCAGCGCATCGACCCGCTCGTGTGGCATCCGGCGTCCGACGGCCCGCTGCTCGTGCTCGGCGCGGCGGCGAGCGGCAAGTCGACGCTCGCCGCGCTGCTCGCGCACGCGGGCGCCGACCTCGTGCGCGACGAGGAGTCGCTGTGGGACGCCGTGCACGAGCCCATCGCGCCGGGCATCCTCGTCGTCGACGACGTCGACGCCCTGCTCGGTCGCCTGGACGACGAGCACGCGCACGAGGTCGCGGCGCTGCTCGCGAGGCGCATGCGCGAGGGGCCGGGGGCAGGGCATGCCGTCGCGCTCACGGCACGCCGCGCGGCGGCGTCGATGGCGCAGCTCGCGCCGCTCGCCGACACGCGCGTGCTGCTGCGGCTCGCGTCGCGGCAGGAGCACGTGCTCGCCGGAGGCACGAACGACCGCTACGACGCGGCGCTCGCACCGGGCGGCGCGTGGGTCGCCGGCGAGCGCGTGCAGCTCGCGATCGACGACCATCCCGTCGCTCCCCGCACGCCCGCGCGGGCGGCGCTGCCCGCGGGGCCCGTCGCGATCGTCGTCGCCTCGCCGCACGACGCTCCGAGCATCCCGGGCGTCACGGGCACGCCTGCAGCGCCCGCCGACGTGACGATCGGCACCGTCGCCGAGTGGGAGGCCGCGTGGGGCGTGCTCGACCGCCTGCGGCAGGATCGGCCGGTCGTCGTGCTCGGCGTCGACGACCGCGCCGTGCGCCAGGTGCTGCGCGGTGCGCCGCTGTCGCCCGTGCTGCGCGGCGCGCCGCGGTGGATGCTCGAGCGCGGCGTCGCCAGCAGGCTCGCCTAGGCGATGGCGCTCGCGTGCCGCGCGGGATCCGCGAACGGCATCGGCACGGTGGGCTCGAGGCCGAGCGCGACCTCCGCGAGGTGCTCGCCGATCGCGGCCGCGTGCTTGAAGCCGTGCCCGTTGCAGCCGCCGCCGACGCTCAGCCGCTCGCCCACGCGGCCGACGACGAACTGGTGGTCGGCGGTGCGGCCGTACATGCACGGGCGCATCGACGTCGGCGTCGGCGCGATGCCCGGCAGCGCGGCGGCCGCGAGGCGCGAGACGAGCGCGCCGTCGAGGGGGTGGGTGCTGCCGACGAGGGCGTCCGGGCGGATGGGGGCGTAGGCGGGGTCGTCGGCGGGGCCGAGCTTCACGAGGCCGCCCTCGAGCGCGCCGTGCCCCCAGATCCATGCGTCGCCGACCGCGACGACCACGACGCCGAGCGCGTCGAGCGCGTGCGCCGCCTCCTCGCCGGGGCGCGGGGCGAACCACGTCACGAGGGTGCGCACGGGCGTCACGTGCAGGTCGGGCACGAGCTCGCCCGTCCATGCCCCGGCGCACACGACGATGTGGTCGAAGCGCTCGGCGCGTCCGTCGACGCGCACGATGCCGTCCGCCGCCTCCGCGACGTCGACGCGCGCGCCCTCGTGCAGCACGGCCCCGAGCGCACGCGCCGCAGCCGCGGCCGCGAGGACGGAGGGCTCGGCCGCGAGGAC
Organism: Agrococcus versicolor; assembly: GCF_039531815.1. Classification (NCBI taxonomy): domain Bacteria; kingdom Bacillati; phylum Actinomycetota; class Actinomycetes; order Micrococcales; family Microbacteriaceae; genus Agrococcus; species Agrococcus versicolor. The sequence continues at coordinate 475,577 of NZ_BAAAQT010000006.1, forward strand.
GCCCGCCTCGGGGTCGAGGATGCCGACCGCGTCGTCGGGGATGCGCAGCATCGGCAGCCGTCGGCGCACGGCATCCGCGTCGAGCAGCGCGTGGTCGACGCCGGTCGCCGCGGCGACCGCGAGCGACTCGCGCACGAGCGCGGAGTCGGCCGGCCCGATCGACACGCCGCCCGTGACGGTGAGGAGCGTCTCGCCGGAGACCCGCTCGAGCTCGCGCCACAGCACGGCGGAGCGCGCCGCGAGCGGCACGAGCCCCGCGTGCTCGACGCACAGGCGACGGTACAGCCGCGTCGAGCCGTGCGACGAGCCGCGATCGTGACCGATGGTGCCGGCCTCGAACCCCACGACGTCGGCGCCCGCGGCCGCGAGCCGCCATGCCGTCATCGCGCCCCATGCCCCGAGGCCGACGACGGCGACGCGCATCACAGGGCCGCGAAGGCCTCGTCGATGACGCCGACGGCGTCGCGCAGCTGCTCGTCGGTGATGGCGAGGCTCGGCAGGAAGCGCAGCACGTTGTAGTCGGTGCCCGCCGTGAGGACGAGGACGCCCTGCTCGCCCGCCGCGCGGGAGATCGGGGCCGTCGGCACCGGGTCGCCCGTCGCCGGGTCGACGAGCTCGATGGCGAGCATCGCACCGTGGCCGCGCACCTCGGCGATGACGTCGTGCTTCGCGGCGAGCTCCTCGAGGAGCGGTCGCAGCACGGTCTCGATGCGCTGCGCCTTGCCGTTGAGGTCCGACGACGCGACCTGCTCGAGGACCGCGACGGCCGCGGCGCACGAGACGGGGTTGCCGCCGAAGGTGCCGCCGATGCCGCCGGTGTGCACGGCGTCCATGATGTCGGCGCGGCCCGTGACGCCCGCGAGCGGCAGGCCGCCCGCGATGCCCTTCGCCGACAGCACGAGGTCCGGCACCCAGCCGAAGTGCTCCGACGCGAAGGTTCGGCCCGTGCGGCACACGCCCGACTGCACCTCGTCGGCGATCATGACGACGCCGTTGGCGGTGCACCACTCCTGCATCGCGGGCAGGTAGCCGTCGGCCGGGACGATGAAGCCGCCCTCGCCCTGGATGGGCTCGACCACGAGGCAGGCGAGGTCCTCGACGCCCACGTGCTTCTCGAGGTACCAGATCGTGCGCTTGGCCGCCGCGGCGCCGTCGAGGCCGTCGCGCAGCGGGTAGGAGCCGGGTGCGTGGAAGATGTCCGACGCGAGCGGCCCCATGCCCGAGGCGTAGGGCGCCGGCTTGAAGTTCATCGTCATCGTGAGGTTCGTGCGGCCGTGGTAGCCGTGCTCGAGCACGGCGACGGCGCGGCGACGCGTGAAGCGACGGGCGATCTTGACGCCGTTCTCGACGGCTTCCGAGCCCGAGTTGACGAAGAACGAGCGCTTCTCGAAGTCGCCGGGGGTGAGCTCGGCGAGCAGCTCGGCCACCCGCACGTACGACTCGTAGGGCGTGGTGCCGAAGAGCGAGTGCGTCAGCCGAGCGACCTGCTCCTGCACGGCGGCGACGACCGCGTCGTTCGTGTGGCCGACGGTTGTGACGCCGATGCCGCAGCCGAGGTCGATGAAGCGGTTGCCGTCGACGTCGGTGATGATCGCGTCGTGCGCCTCGGCGATGAACACGGGCAGCTGGTTCGGCACGCCCTGCGGCACGACCTTCGCCTTGCGTGCGAGCAGCTCCTGGCTGCGCGGACCCGGGATGGGGGTCGTGACGGAGCGGGACTGGGGTGCGAGCACGTCGGTCATACGACGATCGTACGCTCGCGCGAGGGCGACGACCACGGGCCTGGCTAGCCTGGGTGGCATGCGCCATGAGTATCGGGTCGGGGTGGAGTGGACTGGTGCCGGCGGCGTCGGCACCGAGGGCTACCGCTCCTACGTGCGCGACCACGTGATCCGCGTCGACGGGCTGCCCGACATCCTCGGCTCGGCCGATCCGACGTTCCGTGGCGACCGCACGCGGCACAACCCCGAGCAGCTGCTCGTCGCGGCGCTCGCGCAGTGCCACATGCTGTCGTACCTGCACCAGGCCGTCACGCGCGGCGTCGTCGTCACGGCCTACGACGACGTCGCCGAGGGCGTCATGACCACCCAGGGCACGGGCGGCCGCTTCGATCGCGTCGTGCTGCGACCCCGCGTCACGGTCCGCGAGCCGGGCATGGCGGCCGTCGCGCTCGAGGCGCACGCCCAGGCGTCGCGCGACTGCTTCATCGCCGCGTCGGTCGCGTTCCCCGTCGAGCACGCGCCGACGATCTGGCACGACGGCGTGCTCGTGGCGGGGGAGGATCCGCGAGCATGAGGCGCATCCTGCTGCTCGGGTCGACGGGATCGATCGGCACGCAGACGATCGACCTCGTGCGCGCGCATCCGGGCCGCTTCGAGCTCGTCGGGCTCGCGGCCGGCACGGACGCCGACGCGCTCGCGGCGCAGGCGGACGCGCTCGGCGTGCGCGCGACGGCGCTCGGCGGCGCGGATGCCGTGCGGCTCGTCGAGGACGTCGAGTGCGACGTCGTCGTGAACGGCATCACGGGCTCCGCGGGCCTCGCGCCGACGCTCGCGGCGCTCGCAGCCGGGTGCACGCTCGCGCTCGCGAACAAGGAGAGCCTCGTCGCCGGCGGCGGGCTCGTGACGGCGGCCGCGGCGCCCGGCCAGATCGTGCCGGTCGACTCCGAGCACTCGGCGATCGCGCAGTGCCTCGCAGCGGGCCGCGCCGAGGACGTGCGCAGGCTCGTGCTCACGGCGAGCGGCGGGCCGTTCCACGGCTGGGGACGCGAGCGGCTCGCCGACGTCTCGCCCGCCGACGCCCTCGCGCATCCGACCTGGTCGATGGGGCGGGTGATCTCGACGAACTCGGCGACCCTCGTCAACAAGGGCCTCGAGGTCATCGAGGCGCACGTGCTCTTCGGCGTCCCGCTCGACGACGTGGCCGTGACCGTGCATCGCCAGTCGATCGTGCACTCGATGGTGGAGTTCGTCGACGGCTCGACGATCGCGCAGTGCTCGCCGCCGGACATGCGCCTGGCGATCGCCCTCGCGCTCGACTGGCCGACGCGCGTGCCGGGCGCGGTGCCGCCGCTCGACTGGTCGACGGCGTCGACGTGGACGTTCGAGCCCGTCGACGAGGACGGACCGCTCGCCGGCATCCGCATCGCGCGCGAGGCGGCCGCCCTCGGCGCGACGTACCCCGCGGTGCTCAACGCCGCGAACGAGCAGGCCGTGCACGCCTTCCTCGACGGCGAGATCGGCTTCCTCGACATCCTCGCGTCGGTCGAGCGCGTCCTCGAGCGCCACGAGCCGCAGCCGGCGACGCTCGAGGGCGTCCTCGACGCCGAGCGCTGGGCGCGGGCGCTCGCCGACGAGGTGTGCGGGGTGCGGCGGCGCTGACCGCCGCGGGCGTCAGGCGCCGACCTGCGTGACCTCGACGTCGATCCGCGCGGCCTCGAGCGCGGCGACGACGGCGACGGCGTCGTCCCAGTAGGGCTCGTAGTGCAGCGGATCCTGGTTGACCTGCACGGCGTGCGCGACGAGCGTCGGCGCCATGGCGTCGCGCTGCGCGACGTCGTCGAGCGCCTGGTAGAAGAGCACGGCGGAGCCGTAGGCGTCCATGCGGACCTCGTACGGCCCCCAGCTCGTGCGCTGCTGGAAGAGGCCTCGCGAGTCGGGCCCGGCGGCGTCGCCGAAGTCGACGACGACGAGGCTCGACTCGCCCATCGCGGTCATGACGGCGATCGTGCGGTCGCGGTCCGAGAGCCCGAGGTCCTCGCCGGCCTGCAGCACGATGGCGGCGTTGACGAGCTGCTCGCGATCCCAGCCCGCGACGGCGCCGGGCACGTCGCCCGTCACGGTCGCCGTCTGCTCCCACGGCTCGATGCGCGGCTGCAGCGCCCACGCGAGCACGACGATCGCGAGCGTCGCCGCGGCGACGATGCCCGC